>CAWGVY010000001.1:0-503771 GCA_963826185.1 uncultured Actinomycetes bacterium
GTGTGTTGCCCATCGGCGGCGGCGTCGCTAGAACGGGCTGAGCCCCATGCGGTTGCGAACCGAGATCGCTTCGCCGACGTGAGCATGGCCGTGACCGATCACGGGCCACTGCACCAGCCACCAGGCCGGCTTGTCAGACCACAGGCGATAGAGCCAGTCGACATCGTCGACGCTGAGCAGCGCCTGGTGAGTCAGCCGCCGGCTGGTTTGCGGGATGGTGTCGAGCATCAGCGTGCCGACGTCCGCGAGCCAGCGCTTCGTGGCGTCGAACACCGCGTCGAAGTACTCGACCAGCGAATCGGCGGGCAGGACTGCGCTCACCGCTGGGTTCTCCCGCTCGGCGAGGCCGACCGAAGGAGGGGCGTCACCCAGGCCGAGCGCCTCGCAGTGGGCTTGGAACAGTGGTGGCCGATTGCGGATCGCCGTGGTGATCGCCAAGTCGTGGTGCCGGGCTACATGTAGCACCAGGTGGGCGAGTGACGACCCTCCGCTGTCGACCTGTTCGACCCAGCGTTGCACCGGTACCACGCTCAGTACCGAAGCGGTAAGTTTGGTGCGTACGCTGTCGAGGTCTTCGCCAATCCAAGTATGCACGTCCACAGCGTGAACGTAGTCCTAAAGTATGTCCGCCGGGCCCATGCGGGCGCGGTGGAGGAAATTTCACGGCGGCCACAACGACGACAAGTCTGCCGTGTACACAACCACCGGCCGGCACTTCGGTGCCGGCCAGTGTGGCGCCACGCCCACCAGTTCACCCGTCCCGAGCTGGTGGGCGAGGTCGCCGGCCACCGTGTGACACCCGCATGTCATCATGCCAAGCGTGGACGTCGTCAATCACCGCTACACTCGCCAGGTCATATTGACCCTGCCCCCAGCGGGGCCCCGGGTATGCCCCGGGTCCGAAGGGAGGTTGCACACGCATGATGCGTGCTTACGAACTCATGGTCATCCTCGATGGTGATCTCGAAGACACCGCCGCCCAGCGCGGGTGAAGTCGATCACCGACTCGATCACCAGCGCCGGCGGCACGGTGCACGGCAAGCCCGACTGGTGGGGCCGCCGGCAGTACGCCTACCCGATCAACAAGAAGGAATACGGCTACTACGTCGTGTTCAGCTTCTTGCCCCGGGTGGGGCTCTCGACGAGCTCGAGCGGTCGTTCCGCATCGCTGACGACATCGTCCGCCACAAGCTCATTCGTCTTCCCGATTCCGAGGCGGAACGCCGCGGTTTGTCGGAGCCGCGGCCTGACGGCCGCTCGTCGCGAAGCCAAACAGAGAGTAGGAGCCATCATGGCCGATAACACCGTCACCGTCGTCGGAAACCTCACCCGTGACCCCGAGCTGCGTTTCACCGCAGGCGGCAAGGGCATCGCCAACTTCGGGTTCGCCGTCAACCGTCGCTACCAGGTCAACGGCGAGTGGCAAGAGAAGACGTCGTTCTTCAACGTCACCGCGTGGGACCAACTCGGCGAGAACGCCGCCGCCTCGCTCACCAAGGGTGCCGCGAATCATCGTCACCGGCCGGCTCGAGCAGCGCGAGTACGAGACGAGCGCCGGCGAGAAGCGCAACGTGGTCGAGATCGTCGCCGACGAGATCGGGCCGAGCCTGCGTTGGGCACGCGCCGAGGTCGAGCGCACCCAGCGCACCGGCCCCGACGGCACGCCTGCCGGCAACGCCAGGCCCGCGCTGCGCCCAGTGGTGGCGGCCCGTCCCAGCGATCCCGTCTACGGCGACGAAGAGCCGTTCTAACCCCCGCAACGATTGTTCCGAAGAAAGACTCCACGATGACCAGCAAGAAGAACCGGGCCAGAGCGCCCAAAGAGACTCAACAAGAAGTTCAAGAAGAAGACGAGCGTTCTCGTCACCGACAAGGTCGATTTCGTCGACTACAAAGACGTCAACTTGTTGAACCGCTTCGTCAGCGATCGTTCCAAGATCCGCAACAGGCGGGTCACGGGCAACACGGTGCAGCAGCAGCGTGACATCGCCAACGCCGTCAAGAACGCGCCGCGAGATGGCGCTTCTGCCCTACACCAAGCGCGTCTCGCAGACCCGTGCCGGCCGCCCGCCGCGCGACCGTGACGAAGACGGTGGCGGTCGTCGTGGTGAAGACAGTGGCGGTCGCCGTGACTCGTTCAAGGCCGACGTCGTGGTCCCGAGGTCGAGGCGCAGCTCGACGACATCGTCGTCGATCGTCGACGACGACGAGACGGTCGAGGCCTGAGCATGAAACTCATCCTCCGCTCCGACCGCAAGGGTCTCGGCAAGCGCGGCGACATCGTCGAGGTGTCCGACGGTCACGCCCGCAACTTCCTGCTGCCGCATGGTCATGCGCTGATCGCCACCGACGGCGCCGTCACGCAGGCCGCGTCGATGCGACGCTCTCGCGACCTGCGCGACGCGCAGGATCGGGAGAGCGCCCAGACCGTCGCCTCGACGCTGGTCTCCAAGGTCATCACCATCTCCGCCAAGTCGGGCCCCGAGGGCAAGCTCTACGGTTCGGTCACGTTGGCCGATGTCGCCCACGCCGTCGAAGAGCAGACCAAGGTCGCCATCGACCGCAAACAGCTGCACATGGATCCGATCAAGGCGCTGGGCACACACACCGTGACCGCCAAGCTGCACAACGACGTCGAATTCCCGATCACGGTCGAAGTCGTCAGCAAGTAACTCCCCGCCAATCTCTCTCCACAGGGTTGTCCACAGCCCCGGCGCGCCTTCATGAGGGCTGTGCCCGGGGCTGCGGCGTTCGTCCGCCGAGCAACTTGTCCACATGGGCCTCACAGGCCAAGTCACAAGTTGTTGTCCCTTACGTTCCACAGGCTCGATCAGGCAAGGTAGGTCAGCCATGACTGATTTCTCCCGCGACTCCGGTCGTGACCGCACAACGCGCCGTTCCGATGGTCGCGTTCCACCTCACAACCTCAATGCCGAAGAGAGTCTGCTCGGTGCCTTGCTGCTGTCGCGCGATGTCGTCGACCTCGTCGGCGAGCTCGGTGTCGATGTCGAGCACTTCTACAAGCCGAGCCACCAACACATCTACGCGGCCATCCGCGGCCTGATCGCCACCGGTCAGCCGGTCGACGCGGTCACGGTCGCCGACGAGTTGCGCCGCAACGGTCTGCTCGACGAGATCGGCGGGCCACAGACACTGCTCGAACTGCAGAACGCGACGCCGGCGATCTCCAACGCCTCGCGCTACGCCAAGATCGTGCAGGACACGGCGATGCTGCGCAAGCTGATCGGCGTCGCCAGCGAGATCGCCGAGATCGCCTACCTCGAGCCCGACGACGTCACCAAGGCGCTCGACGAAGCCGAGACCAAGGTCTTCGAGGTCGCCGAGGAACGCGTCAACCTCACCACGATCCGCTCGCTCAGCGACCTGCTGCCGCTGGCGATGGACAAGCTGCAAGAGACCTTCGAGCGCGGCGACATCATCACCGGCACGGCCACCGGGTTCAACGATCTCGACGAGATCCTCTCCGGCCTGCAGCCCTCGACGCTCAACATCATCGGGGCGCGGCCGGCAATGGGCAAGACCAGCCTCGGTCTGGGCATCGCCGCCTACGTGGCGCAGACGGCGCAGACGGCCGGTGCTGATCTTCTCGCTGGAGATGGGCCACGCCGAACTGACCCAGCGCATCCTGTCAGCAGCGAGGCCGAGGTCGATTCCCAGAAGCTGCGCACCGGCCGTCTGGTCGAGGCCGACTGGACCAAGATCGGCCGGGCGATCAACCGTCTCGATGTGCCGATGTACCTCGACGACAACCCGCGCGTCACGGTGATGGAGATCCGTGCCAAGGCCCGGCGGATGAAGGCTCGGTCCGGGTCTGGCGTTGATCGTGATCGACTACCTGCAGCTGATGAGCGGCGGCATCAACGTCGAGAACCGCCAGCTCGAAGTCAGCGAGATCAGCCGCGGCCTGAAGATCCTGGCCCGCGAGCTGGAGGTGCCGATCATCGCCCTCAGCCAGCTGAGCCGAAACCTCGAGACCCGCGGCGACAAGCGCCCGATGCTCTCCGACCTCCGCGAAAGCGGCAGCCTCGAGCAAGACGCCGACGTCGTCATGTTCCTGTACCGCGACGAGGTCTACAACAAGGAGTCGGCCGACAAGGCCATGGCCGAGGTGATCATCGCCAAGCACCGTTCCGGGCCCACGGGCACGGTGCGCCTGGTGTTCCGCGGCCAGTACACCAAGTTCGGCAACGCCGCCCGCAGTGTGTGACAACATCCTGGCGCCAGATCACCGGCCATGGCGGGATCTTGGGCGAGGGATCTAGCACCCGCGGTCAGGTGGCGGGCGGACCTTCCCACTGTTCGTATCGACCGATGTCGACGAACCCCATCCGCGTGTAGAGACGGGGTACCCGGACGAGGACGACTGCAGGGTGGCGTGCTCGGCACCCATCCCACGGCCCGCCATCACGGCTGCCCACGTCGCAGCTGCACCGATGCCGCCGACCGCGAGCATCAGGCAGTGTCGCCACGTTGTGGATGCCGGCCGTGCGTCCTGACACGTGGACGAGTGCAGTCGCTATTGGCCGACCATCCAGAAGCCCGACCACGACCGCCGTGCCATCGGCGTCAAAGAGCGGCCCGGATATGAACCTCTGCGCGACCTCGATCGGCAGCCCGAATCGATCGGCGAGGCTGCTGAACGTTCCTCTAGGTCGCAGACCGACGCTCGGGCGACCGGCACGGCCGGTGAGCGCAGGTCGCCTCCGGTGGGATGGCGGGCAGCACCATCGCCGGTGGGCCACCGACCTCGCGCAGGCCGGCGCGGGCACACGCCGCGGACAGCGCGACATCGGCGCCGGCCCGAGTCCACAACAGCCAAGGGACCGAGCGTGGTCGGAAGAAATCGATCGCAGCACGGACGACGGCATCGGCATCGCGAGGGCGCGACCGGGCGCCGGCAGAACGCGCTGTTGAAGAAGGCGATCGGCAGTCCGGTCGCGATCCTGACCGCCACTCCGTCATCCTCGCGGTCGCATCCGGCCGAGGCCGCCATCAAGGACCAGGTGTTGGCGAGGTTCTCGTCCCCCGCAGCGGCGAGCTCTACAAGTGTGCCATCGTCCATCCAGGCACTATCGCGGAGACGCCATCGAGCGCGACCGGAATGCCGCCCGCAGCGTGTGACCACCACGAATCAAACGTCGCGATCGTTGGCATCGAACGGCCATCAGAAAGATGACACTGCCGAGCGCTGAAGTAGGACGTCGGCCTCTACAACAGTCATCGGACGCGGTGCATGATCGAGGTACGCGAGAAGGAGGCTGCCATGCCTGCTACGACGCACGCCGGGATGACGTTGTCGAGCAAGCCCTACGGCGGGGTCAACGTCGGGGAGGTGTTCCCGGAGACACATGGTCGGTCGGTTCCTTGGGTCGGTTGCCGCTGGCGCGCTGGTGCTGACCGGTATGGCGCTGCCTCGAGTGGCGCTCGCCGATTTCGCGCCCGGTTTCGGTGAGCCCTACCGACCCGCCCGACCATATGTGGGGCGAAGAGTGGGCGCCAGGCGCGGAGGTCGTGATCGAGATCGACGACCCCACCAACGGCGAGGGGGTCGACTTCACCACGCCGGCCGGGACCGACATGGGCGGGAGCTTCAACCTGGAGATCCCGTTCGACATCATGGCGGGGCAGCTCATCACGGTCTCCCAAGGGGCGACAGTCAAGTCTCGCGCAACACTGTCATCGACCTCAGGGTGAACCTGGTGGACATGCTGGCGGACACCGTCTTGGGCTTCGGGGTCCCGGCGACCGATACGGACGTCGTCGTGTGGCACGACCAGCTGCAGGTTGCCCAACTCAGCGTGATATCGGACGACACCGGGGCGTGGGTGGCAAACTTCTCGCCCGACTTCGACATCTTGCCGGGGATGTGGAGCACCGCCGTTCAGGCTGATGAGGATGGTGACACGACAATGATCGTTGGTCAGCCGCCGTCCTTCCTTGTCTTCAGGGGACTGGTATCGCCTGAATGGTTCGGGCTGGCCTGCTGAGATCGACCTCCAGGTCACCGCCGACGATCCCACAACGGTGACGAATCCCGACATCGAGTTGACCATTGCCACGGATGCCGAGGGCTTCTTCGAAGGCGGCTGGTTCCCCGGCCTTCAGCCGGGTTGGCCGTCACCGTGACCGCCGGCGAACTTGGCATGACACACACCGTGAGGGCTATCTCGATCACCGACGCGGACATCGCGACCAACATCGTGCGTGGCACGGCCGACCCGGGCATTCATGGCGCCGATCCTGGCCGACGCCGAGGCCGGCTTCGGGGGCGCCCTGAACGCCTTCGAGCTCATGAAGGCGATGATCGAGGCCGGAGCCGCAGGCGTGCACTACGAGGACCAACTCGCCAGCGAGAAGAAGTGCGGACATCTGGGCGGCAAGGTGCTTGTTCCCACCGACCAGTTCATCCGGACGTTGGTGGCGGCACGCTTGGCCGCCGACGTGGCGGGCGTGCCCACCGTGTTGGTCGCCCGGACCGATGCGCTGGCGGCCACCCTGCTCACCTCCGACATCGATCCGCGCGATCAGCGCTTCGTGCGGGGAGACCGCACGCACGAAGGGTTCTACCGCGTCGACAACGGCATCGAGGCCGCGCTGGCTCGCGGGCAGGCGTACGCGCCGTACGCGGACATGCTCTGGTGCGAGACGGCCACGCCCGACCTCGAGGAAGCGAGGATCTTCGCGGAGGGGATCCATGCGATGTACCCGGGCAAGCTGCTCGCGTACAACTGCTCACCCTCGTTCAACTGGAAGTCGCACCTGGACGACGCCACGATCGCCCGGTTCCAGAAGGAGCTGGCCGCCATGGGCTATCGCTTCCAGTTCATCACCCTGGCTGGGTTCCACGCCCTGAATGCCTCGATGTTCGATCTGGCTCGCGGATTCGCCCAGGAGGGCATGACCGCCTACGTCCGGCTCCAGGAGCAGGAGTTCGGGATGGAGGAGGACGGGTACACGGCCACGCGCCATCAGGCAGAGGTGGGCACGGGGTACTTCGACAAGGTCTCGGACGTGATCAGCGGCGGCGCGGCTTCGACGCTCGCACTGAAGGGGAGCACCGAGGAGGCGCAGTTCCAGGAGCCGTGAGCCCGCCATCCGGCCGGCGCCGATAGCATGTTGGTCGGTTCCAGCGCGGAGGAGGTGATGGACATGCCGGGGCGTCTGGACGGCCGTCGGGTCGTCGTCCTGCTGGCGGAAGGCTTCGAGGATCTCGAGTACTGGGTCACGGTGATGCGACTGCGGGAGGAAGGCGCGCAGGTCACGATCGCCGGTATGGAGCCGAAGGTCCCGGTGCGCGGCAAGAACGGACTGTTCGCCGAAGCCGACATCGCGGTCACCGAGGTCATGGTGGACGACGTGGATGCCGTGGTCGTGCCGGGCGGTAGCGCTCCTGACAAACTCCGGCGATACGACGCGGTCAAGGACCTGGTGCGCTCGGCCCATCAGCGCGGCAAGGTGGTGGGCATGATCTGTCACGCCGGATCGGTCGGCATCTCGGCGGGGATCGTGGCGGGGGGTCGGGCCACGGGGAGCCTGGGGATCAAGGACGACCTCGTCAACGCGGGGGCCACATGGGTGGACGAGCCCGCGTTCCGCGACGGGAACATCGTGTGGGGTCGCGTCGTGGACGATATCCCCGACTTCTGCCGCGAGCTCGTGGCCGCGATCGAGGACCGCGATCGGTGACGGATCCGGCGAAGCAGGTCCTGTTGTGGGCTTCGTCGAATCCTCTCCTCGCCGAACACCTTCCGCGATCGGCGGCCGTTCGGGCTACGGTGCGACGATTCATGCCCGGCGAGGAAGCCGGGGCAGCGCTCGAGGCGGCCGAAGGGTTGGCCGCCCGAGGGGTCCTCACCACGTTCACGCACCTGGGAGAGAACGTGGAGGATCGTGCGCAGGCCGAGCGTGTGGCCCATGGCTACCTGGCCGTGATAGCGATGATCGCCGAACGTGAGCTCGACATCGAGATCTCGGTGAAGCTCACCCATCTGGGCTACGACGTCGATCGCGAAGAGACGTTCGGTCGCCTGGAGGCGCTGGCGGAGACGGCCCAACGCCTCGGCAACCGCGTGTGGATCGACATGGAGTCCACCGCCTACGTGGCTGGCACGATCCAGTTGTACCGGCGCGGACTGGCCCGCTTCCCCACCATGGGCCTCTGCCTCCAGGCCTACCTCCGCCGGACCCCCCAAGACCTGGCGGACCTGCTGGCCGACCACGCCTCGATCCGACTGGTGAAGGGCGCGTACCAGGAGCCGCGCGACCTCGCGCTGCGATCCCGCGCCGCGATCGACGAGTCGTACCGACGACTCGCGTTGGAGATGTTCCGCAAGAAGACGAGCCCGGACCAGCGGATGGTCCTGGGCACCCACGATGTGGATCTGCTCGCCCGGATCGCGACCGATGCCTCCCGGGAAGGGTTCGCCCGCTCGGACTACGAGATCGCGATGCTGTACGGGATCCGGGTGGCGGACCAGTACCGGCTGGCCGCCGACGACCACCGCGTCCGCGTGCTGATCGCCTATGGCACGCACTGGTATCCCTGGTTCATGCGCCGCATGGCCGAGCGCCCCGCCAACATCTGGTTCGCGGCCCGTAACCTGGCGGCACGCCACCCTGCCTGAAGCGCCGCTCCGTACACTCGTCGGGTGAACGAACGTCTGCACGGCGCGATCGCCGCCTCGGTCACACCCCTGCGGGAGGGTGGACGCGCGGTGGACCTGGATGCGATCGAGGGCCTGATCGCGTTCCTCGCCGGCGGTGGCATCGACGGCATCCTGGCCTGCGGGACCACGGGCGAGGGCATCCTGCTGAGCGTGCCGGAGCGCCGCGACGTGGCGCAGCGGTTCTCGGATGTCCGGCCGCCCGGCTTCCAGCTGGCGGTGCACGCGGGAGCGCAGACCACCGCCGACACGGTGGTGCTGGCGGCTCACGCCCAGCAGGTGGGGGCCGACGCGGTAGCGGTGATCGCCCCGCCGTACTTCCCGCTCGACGGGGAGGAACTCTTCCGTCATCTCCTGAGCGCCGCCGAGGCGTGCGCCCCGGTGCCGTTCTACGTCTACGAGTTCGCCGCACGCAGCGGGTATGCCATCCCGCCGGCGGTGATCGCGCGCGTGGCGGAGGCAGCGCCCAACCTGACGGGTCTCAAGGTCTCCGACGGCCCACTGGAGGCCGTGGAGCCCTACCTCGACCTCGGACTCGACGTGTTCGTGGGGTTGGAACCACTGGTGCTCGAAGGCATGGAACGCGGGGCCGTCGGGAGCGTCAGCGGTCTGGCCACGGCGTTCCCGCAGATCGTGGCCGCGCTCGTGCACGACCGCGATGAAACCGCGCACGGTGCCGTGCTGCTCCTGCGCGACCGCCTAGCGGGCCTGCCGTTCCACGCCGCGCTGAAGTCAACCCTGGCGAGCCGTGGCATCCTGCCTCACGACGACGTCAGACCGCCGCTGCGGGGCCTCACCGAGGCCGAACGCCGAACGGTGCTGACCGTCGCCGAAGAGGTCGACCCCCAGGACGGGGGCGCTCGCACCGGCTCGCCTTGACATCGCCAGCGAGCGGCCGATACGGTTTGCACCTGCAATTCCGACCCAGAGAGTGGGATTCGCGATGATCCGCACGCGCACGATCGGCTTGGTGGGAGCCATGATCCCCTCACGTCTGTGTGCGCGGTCCATCGTCGGCGCCCGTCTCGACACGGGCGCCGGACGCCTCGCGCGGCGGTAGCCCTCCCCACCGTTCCACCCCTCCCCACGCCGCCGAGAGGCGGCGTTTCGACGTTCCGGGGGTAGCGCATGACCGAACAACCGATGCCACGGGCCACGCCTCGCCGACGTGGCGAGGGGCAATGGGGCCTGGGCTACCACGAACCCCTCAACACCGCCGAGCAGATCAAGAAAGAGGACGACGGGCTGAACGTACGCGATCGGATCGAGCGCATCTTCGCCCCCGGAGGGTTCCGCTCGATCGGCAAGCAGGATCTGCGTAGCCGGATGCGGTGGTGGGGCCTGTACACGCAGCGCGTCCAAGGGGTCCCCGGCGAGCGCACGGGCAGCGCGGAGCCTGAAGAGCTGGAGGACGAGTTCTTCATGATGCGGATCCGGATCGACTCCGGGCACATGACCTCCGAGCAGGTCCGCGCGATCGCGTGGGCCAGCGAACGGTACGGGCGCGACGTGGCCGACATCACCGACCGGCAGAACGTCCAGCTGCACTGGATCCGGATCGAGGACGTCCCCGCGATCTGGGAGCGGATCGAGTCGACGGGACTCACGACGCAGGAGGCCTGCGGGGACACCCCCCGGGTGATCCTGGGATGCCCTCTGGCGGGCGTCACCGCAGGAGAGCTGTTCGATGCGACGCCCGACATCCGCGCGGTGGCGACACGGATGCTCGGGGATCCCGCCTTCTCGAACCTGCCGCGCAAGTACAAGACGTCGATCAGCGGCTGTGCGGCCGGATGCACGAACCCCGAGATCAACGACGTGTCGTTCGTGGGCGTCACGGGACCTGCGGGTGACCCCGGATACGACCTTTGGGTGGGCGGTGGCCTCTCGACCAACCCCATGTTCGCCCAGCGGCTGGGGGCGTTCGTCCCGCGCGAGCGGATGCCCGAGGTCTGGGTGGGCGTCACCTCGCTCTTCCGCGAGTACGGCTATCGCCGATCCCGCAACCATGCGCGGTTCAAGTTCCTGGTGAAGGACTGGGGGGCGGAGAAGGTCCGGGAGGTCCTGGAGCGTGAGTTCCTGAACGAGCCGCTTGGCGATGGCTCCGAGCCCGGCCCCGCGCGCATGAGCGCACGCGACCACGTAGGGGTGTTGCCTCAGCGGGACGGACGGGTGTACGTGGGGTTCGCGCCGAAGGCGGGCCGGATCGCAGGCCACCAGCTGCGCCTGGTCGCCGAGCTCGCCGACCGGTACGGCTCGGGAAGCGTCCGGGCCACCGCGCAGCAGAAGCTCGTGATCGTGGACGTGGATCCCGCACGGGCCGACGATCTGGTGCGGGACCTCGACCAGCTGGACCTGCGAGCTCGACCGCATGCCTTCCGGAAAGGAACGATGGCCTGCACGGGCATCGAGTTCTGCAAGTTGGCGATCGGCGAGACGAAGGGCCGCGCGCAGTGGCTGTACACGGAGCTCGAGGCACGGCTCCCAGAATTCGACGACGACATCAGGATCCACGTGAACGGCTGTCCGAATTCGTGCGCCCGGTTCCAGGTGGCGGACATCGGCCTGATGTCGGCACTGCGACCTCGCCCCGACGGCACCCGATCCGACGCGTTCCTCGTGCACCTGGGGGGCACGATGGGCGACGACGCTGCGTTCGGGCGCAAGGTCAAGGGCGTGAAGATCTACGCCGAGGACGCCGCCGACTATCTGGAGTTGCTGCTACGCCGGTACCAGCGAGCGAAAGCGTCGGGCGACACGTTCTCGTCGTTCGTGAACGGGCTTGACGCCGAGGCCCTCGTGCGGTTCGCGGCACCGCCGGCGGTGGAGGGCGTGCGATGAAACCGGTGCCCTTCTACTGCCCGTTCTGCGGGGAGACGGACCTCCGTCCCACCGAGCCATCGGGATGGCGATGCGACTCATGCGACCGGGTGTTCCAGCTGACGGAGGTGTCGGTGGGAGGTGGATCGCCGTGATGGCAGAGCGTGAACCGATCCACGAGCCCACCCTCCCGCTCTTCGACGACGAGGCGGCATGGGTCCACGAGGCCGCGGATCGGTTCGAGCACGCCTCCGCCAACGAGCTGTTGGCATGGGCGCTGGAGCAGTTCCACCCTCGTCTCGCGATCAGCGCGGCCGGGGGTGTCGACGGGATGGCCATCATCGACATGGCATGGCGCATCAACCCCGAGGTCCGGGTCTTCACCCTGGACACGGGCCGCCTCCCACCCGAGACCTACACGCTGTTCGAGGAGGTCCGCGAGCGCTACGGGATCGACGTCGAGTTCGAGTTCCCGGATCGGATCGCCGTGGAAGGGCTGATGACCCAGCACGGCCCCAACCTGATGTATCGCAGCGTCGATCTGCGGGTGGCGTGCTGCGAGATCCGCAAGGTGGAGCCGTTGAAGCGGAAGCTGGCGACGTTGGACGCCTGGGTGGCGGGACTCCGACGTGAGCAGTGGAAGACACGCAAGAACATCGCGAAGGTGGAGGTGGACCGCGATCACGGGGGCATCGTGAAGCTGAACCCGCTGGCGGACTGGAAGGCCGATGAGGTCTGGGACTACGTCCGCGCGAACGAGGTGCCGTACCACGAGCTCTTCGACCACGGCTACGCGTCGATCGGATGCGCCCCCTGCACGCGGCCCGTCGAACGGAGCGAAAGCGAGCGCGCCGGCCGGTGGTGGTGGGAGTCCGAAACGGATAAGGAATGCGGGATCCACTGCAGCGTCCAGCTCCTGGGCACGAAGTCGGATCGAGAGAAGGCCGAGGAGGGCCGCTGATGCCGTTCGGCTACCCGGTGATGCTGGAACTGTCGGCACGTCGCTGCGTGGTGATCGGCGCTACGGCGGTGCGCGAGGGCAAGGTCGAAGGGCTGCTCGCCGCCGGGGCGTCCGACGTGCGGGTAGTGGCCACGCACCCTACCGAAAGGCTGGACGCGCTGGAGCGGCTCGAGGGCGTGCAGGTCGAACGCCGTCCGTGGGAGACGCGGGACCTCAACGGCGCCTTCCTCTGCGTGGCATCGTCGGAAGATCAGGGCGTTCGCGACGCGATCGCCGTGGAGGCTCGGTGCCGAGACGTACTGGTGAACGTGATGGACGACATCCCCAACTGCGACTGGTCGGCACCCTCGGTGGTGCGTCGCGGCGCGTTGATCATCGCCGTGGCCACCGGTGGCGCCTCGCCGTCGCTCGCGAAAGCCCTCCGCATAGAGCTCTCCGCCCGGTTCGGCGAGGAGTGGTCCGAGGTGCTGGTCGTGCTGGGCGAGGTCCGCGCACGGACGATCGCGTCGCTCCCCGATCTGGCCGAGCGAGCTCGCCGATGGGACGAGGCATTGGACCTGGAGGAGGCGGCGGCCTTGGTCCGCGCCGGTCGCGCCGATGAGCTCCGCGACCGGCTGACCTCCCGTCTGCTGGGCGAAGAGGTACAAGCGTGAGCGGGCGCGTGATCCTGGTCGGGGCGGGACCGGGAGACCCGAAACTGATCACGCTGCGTGGAGCCGAGGCGTTGGGCGAAGCCGACGTCGTGGTCTACGACCGCCTCGTGGCCCCCGCGCTCTTGGAACTGGCGCCATCCGGGGCGGAGCTCCGGTACGTGGGCAAGGAGCCGGGCCGGGCACCGATGTCCCAGGGAGCGATCGACGCCCTCTTGGTGCGCCGGGCTCGATCGGGCCGTGTGGTCGTGCGGCTGAAGGGTGGGGATCCCTTCGTGTTCGGCCGGGGCGGCGAGGAAGTCCAAGCGTGCGTGCGGGCGGGCATCGCCGTCGAGGTGGTCCCCGGCGTCACCAGCGCCGTGGCCGCGCCCGCCGCCGCCGGGATCCCGCTGACCCACCGGGGCGTGGCGCGATCGTTCGCGGTGGTGACCGGCTCAACCGCGCACGCCGAGGACACCGTCGACCTGCGGCGGATGGCGACCGCCACCGATACCCTCGTCGTGCTGATGGCGGCGGGGAAGCTCGCGGAGACGTGCGCCACGCTCGTGTCCGCTGGTCGGCCGGCGTCCGAGCCGGCCGCCGTCGTGCAGTGGGCCTGGACGGCCGACCAACGAATGGTGACCGGCACGCTCGAGGACCTCCCCGCGCTGGCATCCGCCGCCAACGTCGGCCCACCCGCCACGTTGGTGGTCGGAGCGGTCGCTGCGCTCGGAGCGGAGCTCACCGCCACCCTTCAGGTGGTCGGACGTCCGTCACCACCAGCAGCGATCGACGCCCGTCAGCGGTGACACCAGGGCCCAACTCCACTTCCAACGGCATGTCCGAGCCATCGTCCATGTGCAGATCCACATCGACGAGGAACCGTCCGTCCGCGAGGGTCTGGACGTAGGGATGGTGCGTGAGGCGCCAACCGGTGAAGTGACCGGCGGCGACATCCCCCAACGCGCCTGACGCTCCACGGAGCCGATCCAGTACGTCCTGGGTCCCAGAGCCGTCGAGGTAGGGGGCCAGTCGCCCGTACTGCAGGGCGCCGATGAAGTCAGAGAACAGGCGGTCGGCCTGGTCCGCGGTAGGAGGACCCGGCAACGGTGCCACCGGCAGCGGCTTCCACAGCCAGAGATGGAGCGGCGCGTCCGGCGATCCGTAGGTGGGTGTTCCGTCCCGCATCACCGTCTCGCGCTCTTCCAGGATCACCCCGGTTCCCACGTTCGACGGGCCGGCAGCGACGTCACGGTACCCGGGCGGACCGGCCAGCGGACCACCGCCACCGACCGCGGCCCAGGTCGATGAACCCGGGTACAGCACGGTGGGCGTGCCGCAGTTCCAGGCGAACACGACATCGCCGATCACCGTTCCATCCGCATAGCACTCCGTCGCGGGAAGGTCGCCGGTGCCGATCGAGCGCCACCGATCTTGGGCACGGACGTACTCGGCGCTGCCGGGTCCGTACGGCTCCCACGCGACGATGCGGCCGGCAGCGGACGCAACGGCTGATGTCTGGGAGGACACGGGTGGGGCGGGGAGTTCGCGCCAGCTGTCGGCAGCCGGGTCGTAGGCCTCCGCCAGGGCCGTCCAGGCGGTGGCATGGTTCCCATGATCGATGTCCGACCCCACCACGACCATCTCGGTTCCGTCCCAGGTCGCGCTGGCGAGGTTGAGGCCCACGGGTGCATCGGCGATGGACGACCATACGTCGGTCGCCGGGTCGTACGCAGCGCCCTCGGTCATGGTGGCGCTCCCCCGGTCGCCGCCTCCCCACAGGATCAACTCCGACCCCGTCCAGACCGAGACACCCCCCCAGTCAGGATCGTGCGGAGGATCGGCGATCGTGCGCCATGTTCCCGAAGCGGGATCGAACGCCAGGCTCGCGGTCCCGTGCGCGGTTTCTACCCCCCAGAACAGGATCTCGGAGCCGGTCCAGATCGCCTGCCCTCCCCCGGCCCCGACCGGAGCGTCCGGGATCGCCTCCCACCGCCGGCGCGTCGGGTCGAAGGCGTACCCACCCGCATCCGGGTCGACCTTCGAGGTGTCAGCTCCAGTGGGCCAGCCGCCCCACACGACCAAGCGATCGCCAGCCCAGACCATGACGCTCCCGCTCCGTACCTGAGGCGGCAGAGGGAGCTCCGTCCACCCTTCGGGAGCCCACGACCACGGATCGACGGTGGGATGCGGCTCGGTGGCAGGCGGCGGTGCGGTTCGGTCCCACACGCGCCACGCGAACCCTGCTGCGGCGACGAACACGGCCATCGCTACCGCGACCGCGGTCACGCGCCTGCGACCCGAACGTGCTGCACGAGGAGGAACCGCAGATGGAAGGGAAGCGCGCCGCGCGATCTCTTCGGTGAGATCGGGTCCGTCCACCAGATCCAACCTCCGGAACTCCTGGTCAAGGTCAGTCTTCATCATCGTCCTCCAAGAGCTCGCGGAGCCGCTTGCGACCGCGGCTGAGATGCACACGCACGGTCGCCTGGCTCGTGCCGATGATCCGCGCCACCTCCCGCGTCTCGTAACCCGCGTAGTGCCGGAGCACCAACGCCGCCCGCTGTTGGGGCGGCAACGTCCCGATCGCCGTCATCAGGGGACCCACCTCCTCGGGCAGCTCGTACGCCGGGTCAGCGGGAGCCGACCCGCGACGGCCGCGCTCCTTCAACTCCCCCGCGGCGATCCGGAATGCCACCCGCCACACCCATGCCCGCGGGTCGCGCACCGCATCGCCACGCCGAAGGCATTGCGCGAACGCCTCGGCCACCGCGTCGCTCGCGATCTCGCGATCTCGGGCGAACGCGAAGACGGCCCTCCAGAGGCGTTGCCCCTCGTCGAGGTAGACCTGCCCCAGGTCGTGCTCGGCGCTTTCAGCGGTTCGTGACGTGGGATGCATCCCATCTGACTAGGGGGTGGAACCCCCCCAAGCGTGTACCTGAACCACCAGATGCGGCAAGGACGTCCCGCGCTCGGGCCTTGCCTCCATACCCATATGGCTGGTGCGGGTAGGGTGGCGTTCGTGGATCACGATCTGACCCCACCGGTCGACCCCGGCGGGCCCGACGAGGCGCCACACCTGAAAGCCTCGCCTGGCGAGATCCCCAACCTCCCAGGTAACGCGCCCCAGGAGCGTAAGGCCCTGTGGAAAGCGATCGCGCCAAGGTTGGTGCTGCTGGCGGTCATGGGGATCACGCTATACATCCTGTGGCCGAGCCTGATGACCGTGTTCCGGTCGTGGCCGGAGCTCCTAACGATCAACCCGGTCTGGTACCCGGTGATGCTGGTGCTGGAGGGAGCGAGCTTCGTGTGCATCTGGGGCCTGCAGCGGGTCTCGCTGCGGACCCGGCGGTGGTTCGCGGTCGGGACGGCGCAGATGGCAGGCAACGCCGTGAGCCGCGTGGTGCCCGGCGGAGCCGCTGCGGGTGCCGCGGTCCAGTACAAGATGCTCGCGGACGTCGGGATCCCCGGCGCCCAGATCGGGACGGGCCTCACGGCGGCCTCGCTCATCAGCACGGGGACGCTCTTCGCCCTGCCGCTCCTGTCGGTGCCGGCTGCGCTGCTCGGTCGTCCGATGCCGTCCGGGCTCGCCCAGGCGGCGTGGCTGGGGGCCGCGATGTTCGTGGTGGGCTTCGCCGCCGGATGGTTGCTGCTCCGAAGCGATCGGACCCTGCGTGCGGCGGCGCGCGCGATCCAGTGGGCGCGCAACCACCTCTTCCGCAAGCGAGCACCGCTCACCGATCTGCCCGACACCTTGGTCCGCGAGCGGAACCAGATCCGGGAGACGCTGGGCACGCAGTGGTGGAAGGCCCTGCTCTTCGCCCTGGGCAACTGGCTGTTCGACTACCTGGCGCTGCTGGCGGCGCTCGCCGCGGTGGGCTCCTACCCGCGACCCAGCCTGGTGCTGGTCGCGTACTCCGCGTCCATGGTGCTCGCCATGATCCCCATCACGCCGGGCGGCCTCGGGTTCGTGGAGGCCGGCCTCACGGGTCTGCTCGCGCTCGCCGGGGTGAGCGGGAGCCAGGCCGCATTGGCCACGCTGGCCTACCGTCTGGTGTCCTACTGGTTGCCGCTCCCGGCCGGCGGCGTGGCGGCGGCTCTGCATCGACGGCGCTACGCGGGAAGGGAGCCCGTCCAGGCCTGATCTTCACCCCAGAGCGGGAAGCAGCTGCAGCAGCTCCCGCAGGTCGTCCACCGCCGGTCCCGTCCAATCCTCACCCTCGGGCCGCAGCGATTCCGACGGATCGAGATCGGGGTCGCGGATCCAGTACGCGGTCATGCCCACCGCCGCGACTCCGGTGAGTTCCGCGTACGCGCCGTCACCGCAGTACAGGCATCGCTCGGGGATCACCCCGAGCCTCTCGCACGCCAGCAGGTAGATCGCCGCATCGGGCTTGCGCAACCCCGATCCGCTGGAGAACACCTCCACGTCGACGTAGGGCGCCAGCGGCGAAGCACGCCATAGGTCGGGGGTGTCGGGCGCGCACATGCTGATCAGCGCCACGGGATACCCGCGCTCCTTCAGGACACGCAGGGTCTCAAGCGCACCCGCCCGAGGATAGAACCACTTCCGATACAGGCCCATCCGCAGATCGAGCGCATCATCGAGCGCCTCTTGGTCGGGTGCGATGCCCAGCGTGGTGCAGATGTGACGCACGTTCTCCGCCATGTCCTCGAAACCCCCCGTCTGCCGAGGGATGGCGGTCGCGTACCAGCCCTCCTGGAAGGCATCGGGGTCGACCTGGAGGATCCGCGCCATCCCCCGAACCGAGTCATCGAAATCGGACCGGGAGAACTCGGGGACGAGGGTTCCGAACAGATCGAAGATCACCGCTTCGAAAGGCGATCCGCGTCCACTAGTCTGAGACAGACTAGGCACCCGCAGATCCCACCCACTCGTCTTCGAGGATGCCATACATCACCAGGTCCTGGTAGACGCCGCCGCCCGCTCGACCGGCACCGCGGAGCACGCCCTCCTCGCGCAGTCCCAGGCGTTCGGCCACCGCTCGGCTGCGGTCGTTGTGCACGGCCGCCGTGATCTGGATGCGGTGCAGACCCAGGTCCCCGAACCCGAAGTCCAGGAAGGCCCGGCAGCCGCGGGTGACGAGCCCGCGGCCCTGGTACAGCGCGTCCAACCAGTATCCGATCTCGCCGCCGTTCGCGAGCGTATGGACCGACAGGCCGATGCCACCCACCAGGGCACCGTCCACGTAGAGGCCGTTGCCGTCCGCGGACGCCTCGTCGGCCTGCACGGAACGGATGAACGCCAGGTGGGACTCGGGTCCCTTGCTCGATCCCACCCACGGGAACCATGGATCTAGATGGTCCCGGTTGCGATCGACGAGGGCGTAGATCTCCGCGGCGTCCTCAGCGCTCCAGTTGCGGATCCGAGCGCCGTCGCCCAGGTCCCAGTCGATCGATCTCACGACCCGGTCGAGGCGCGCTTGCGCTCCTCGTCCTGGAGGGCACGGCGCAGCACCTTGCCGATCAACGTCTCGGGCAGGGAGTCTCGGAACTCGATGTCCTTGGGAACGCGATACCCCGTGAGGCCCTGAGCGGGGTCGCGGCACCAATGGGTGATCTCCTGGGCGGTGGCATGCTCGCCGGGCTTCAGCACGATGTAGGCCTTCACGCGTTCCCCCGTGGTCTCGTCCGGCACGCCGGCGACCGCGCACTTGAGGATCTTGGGGTGCTGGTACAGCACCTGTTCGACCTCCGTGGGATACACGTTGAAGCCGGAGACGATGATCATGTCCTTCAGGCGATCGACGATCTTGAAGTAGCCGTCCTCGTCCATGACGGCGACATCACCCGTGTGCAGCCACCCGTTGCGGATCACCAAGGCCGTCTCCTCGGGTCGGTTCCAGTACCCGAGCATCACCTGGGGACCCTTTATGCACAGCTCGCCCCGCTCCCCCTGGGGCACGATGCGGTCGGGCTCGTCCAGATCGCTCAGCCGAGCGTCGGTATCGGGCAGCGGCATGCCGATGAACCCTTCCTTGCGGACACCTTCCAGCGGGTTCGCATGCGTGACCGGGGAGCACTCGGTGAGGCCGTAGCCCTCGACCACCTTCGCGCCACCGGTGATCTGCTCGAAACGTTGCGCCACGGCCATGGGCAGCGGAGCCGCGCCCGTGACGCACGCCTTCAACGACTTCAGGTCGTACTTCGGCGTCTCGGGGTTCTCGTTCAGGGCGATGTACATGCGCGGGACACCCGGGAACAGCGACGGCTTCTCCTTCGCCATCGCCTTGAGGACCAGATCCATCTCGAACCGAGGCACCAGGACCAGCTTGGCTGCCTTCGTGATGCAGAAGTTCATCGCCAGGGTCCCGAACGAATGGAAGAAGGGCAGCGCCGCCAGGATGCCGTCCTCGCCCTGGCGGACCACGGCGAACCAGGCGGCGGCCTGCCGGGCGTTGGCCACCAGGTTCAGATGGCTGAGCATGGCTCCCTTCGACAGGCCGGTGGTCCCGCCCGTGTACACCAGAGCGGCGACCTCCTCGCTCGGTGCGGCGATCTCCGCGGCCGGGGGGATCGGGCCGGTGTTCCGCATCAGGTCCTTCCACCAGCGCACCCGGTGATCCGTGGGGATGAACGGAAGCGGGGTGCCGTGCTTCTTCGCGTCCCTGCGGAACTTCAGCGGCGCCAGCCACCGGATGGGAGCCGGCATGTACCGGTTGAGCTTGACGGCAACGACCTCCTGCACGCCGGCCGCGTCGCGGATCTCACCGAACCGCTGATAGACCTGATCCAGGACGACCATCACCCTGGCGCCCGAATCCTTGATCTGGTGCTCCAGCTCCCGCTCGGTGTAGAGCGGGTTATTCCCCACCGCCACCACTCCGAGGCGCTGACAGGCGTACCAGGCGATCACGTACTCGGGGCAGTTCGGTAGCAGGAGCCCCACGCGATCGCCGCGCGCCACGCCGAGGCCCGCCAGAACCGCCGAGAAACGCTCGACCTCACCCAGGAGCTGCCCGTAGGATAGGTGGCGGCCGAAGAACGCCAGCGCCGGGCGATCGGGGAAGCCGGCGGCCGCGGCCTGGAGCAGCGCGAATACGGACTCCCGCGGGTAGGGCTCCAGGGAAGCGGGCACATCCGGCGGGTAGGAACGCAACCAGGGTCGTTCGTCGGTCATGCGCCGCATCATGTCAAGGGGGCGGAACACCCTCAAGTCGCATGAGCACGGGCCCGCCCCGATACGTCGAGCCAAAGAACCTCAAGGAGGACACCACGGGGGTATCGACCCAAGCGAGCATCACGGACCGGGGGATCTTCTCTCGCGGCATCCGGTTGATCGGCATGTACATCCGGATGCATCCGGGTCCGTTCGCCGTGTCCGTGCTCGGTGCGTTCCTGTACGCCGTGGGCTCGATCGGATCGACGGCCGTGCTGGGCCGGGTCACCAATTCGGTGCTCGTCCCGGCGTTCCAGGGCGGGGTCTCGGAGGAGAAGATCTGGCTGGGGGCGGCCGCGATCCTGGGCGTGGCCGCCGTCCGTGGATTCGGGATCGGGCTGCGCCGGTACTTCAGCGGCATGTCGGGCGAGCGGGTCATGCAGACGATGCGGCTGCAGGTGGCGGAACAGTACAAGGAGCTTCCTGTCGCCTATCACCGCGAGACCCCGACCGGCGAGCTGATGGCCCACATGGAGGCCGACGTGGAGGCCGCGGTGGATGTCCTGTTCCCGGTGCCCTTCGCGACCGGCGTCGCGTTCCTGGTGCTGTTCGCGTTGGTCTCGCTGATCCTCACCGACCCCTACCTCGCCGTGATCGGCCTGCTGGTGATCCCCACGCTGGCCCTGATGAACCGCTCCTACGGGCGACGCATGGAGGGTCCGGTCCAACGCGCGCAAGAGCGGATCGCGGACGTCTCATCGGTGGTCCACGAGTCCATCGACGGAGCGTTGATCGTGAAGACCCTGGGGCGTGAGGAAGCCGAGACCCAGCGGCTGAGGGTGAGCGCCGACGCGCTCCGAAAGGAGCGCGTCGCCGCGGGGTTCATCCGAGCGGGCTTCGAGCCTGCGCTCGAAGCCCTCCCCCAGATCGGCATCATCTTGCTGCTGGCGGTGGGCTCATGGCGTGTCTCGCGCGGAGACGTGACCTTGGGCACGCTGGTCCAGTTCGTGTCCTTGTTCTACCTGCTGGCCTGGCCGATGCGGTTCATCGGGTGGATCCTGGGCGAACTCCCGCGCGCCGTCGTGGGCAAGGATCGGATCGACGCCGTGCTCGCCGAGCCCGTCACCGTCGCCCCCCCTCGGCGGCCCGTCTCGCTGCCGTCGGGGCCCCTGGGTGTCCAGGCGGAGTCCGTCACCTACGTCCTCGAGGGCGTCCCGGTGCTGAACGGAGCGGACCTGTCGGTTCGACCTCACGAATCGGTCGCCATCGTCGGCCCGACCGGCTCGGGCAAGAGCGTCCTGGCGCAGCTGCTGGTGCGGCTGGACGACCCCGTCGAGGGCGAGGTCCTGATCGGCGGGGTGAACGTCCGTCACGTGGATCCGCTCGAGTTGCGCGCGGCCGCCACCCTGGTGTTCCAGGAGAGCTTCCTGTTCGCCGCCAGCCTGCGGGAGAACATCGCATTGGACTCCGGAGCCACGGAGGACGAGATCGTCCGCGCGGCGCGGCTCGCGCGCGCCGACGGCTTCATCCGCGCCATGCGCCGCGGGTACGACACCGTGGTGGGTGAGCGCGGTGTCACGCTGTCGGGTGGCCAACGGCAGCGCGTGGCCCTGGCACGTGCGCTCGTTCGTCGTCCCCGGATCCTGATCCTGGACGACGCCACCAGCGCGGTGGACCCCACCATCGAGGCCGAGATCCTGGGCGGGCTCCGTGACGAGCTCGACACCACGCTCATCGTGGTCGCCTACCGCCTCTCCACGATCGGCCTGGCGGACCGCGTCCTGGTCCTGGATGAGGGGAGGATCGTGGCGACCGGTCGCCACGATCAGCTCCTGGCTTCCGAACCCCGCTACGCGGCCATCGTGCAGGCCTACGAACGCGGGGAGGCCTGATGGCGACCCCGAGCTTCAACCTCGACGACGACGCGATCCCGGTCTCGCCCGAACTCGAGGGCCTGGGGGCGGTCCTTCGCCGCGGACTGAGGGAGTCTCCAGAGCTGCGCACCGGGCTGCGATTCACCTTGGTGTTGTCGCTCACGGTGGTGGCCGCGAATCTGGTGAGCCCGATCCTGATCCAGAAGATCTTCGACAAGGGATTCGAGGGTGGCTTCCGGCCGACCTACGTCTACGGGATCTGCACCGCCGCCTTCGTCCTGGTGGTGGTCGCCTACGTCGCGGCCCGCGTCGCCGGCAAGCGCCTGACCACGGCGTCGGAACAGGCGCTCGCGAACCTCCGCGTCCGGACGTTCGCGCACATCCACGAGCTGTCGATCGCCGAACAGACACGGGAGAAGCGCGGCATCTTCGTCGCTCGGGTGACCGCCGACGTGGATTCGTTGGCCCACTTCACGGAGTGGGGGGGCATCGCCTGGATCCTGTCGGGGGCGCAGATCCTCGGAACGCTGGCGTTGATGCTCTGGTACTCGTGGCAGCTGACGATCCCGATCGCGCTGCTGGTGATCCCCCTGCTCGTGGTGGTCGGCAAGATGCAGGCCGGGTTCTCGAGCGCCTACAACCTGGTCCGCACACGGGTGGGCGAGATGCTGAGCGAAGTGAGCGAGTCGGTCATGGGGGCGGCCGTGGTGCGCGCCTACGGGTTGGACGACACCGTGCACGGTCGGGTGACCCGAGCCGTGGGTGCCCGATACTCGGCGCAGATGGTGGCCCACCGGCGTGCGTCGACCCTGTTCCCCATCGCGGTGATGTTCGGCGCCATCGCCATCGCCATCACGGTCGTGCTCGGCGCGACCTACGGTCCCGGATGGGGACTCACGATCGGCAAGGTGACCGCCTTCCTGTTCCTGGCGCAGCTCTTCTTGGACCCGTTCACCGATCTGCCGGAGATCTACAGCGAGACGCAGACCGCGATCGCCGGATGGCGGAAGATCCTGGCCGTGATCGACCTGCCTGTGGAGATCCACGAGCCCGATCCAGGTGTGGAACTGGGCGGCGGAGCCCTCGAGGTGCGGGCCGAGGACGTGACGTACGCCTACCCGGAGGGGGAGCGCGTCCTGCACGGGATCTCGATGCACATCCGCCCCGGATCACATGTGGCGATCGTGGGGGAGACGGGGTGCGGCAAGACCACGTTCGCGAAGCTGCTCACACGACTGGCGGATCCGGCGTCGGGGCGGATCCTGGTGGACGGCGTTGACCTGCGTGAGATCGCCGCCGATACCAGGCGGCTCGCGATCCGGATGGTTCCGCAGGACGGATTCCTCTTCGACGTCTCGTTGCGCGAGAACGTGCGGTACGGCAGGGACGGCGCCACGGACCGCGATGTGGACACGGCGTTCGAGGAACTGGGGCTCGGCGGCTGGGTGACGTCCCTGCCGGAGGGATTGGACACGATCGCCGGCGAGCGGGGCGAGGCGATGAGCGTCGGGGAGCGCCAGCTGGTCGCGCTCGCACGTGCGCAGATCGCGTCGCCGGGTCTGTTGATCCTGGACGAGGCAACGAGCGCGGTGGACCCGGGGACCGAGCAGCGCATCACCGAGGCGCTGCGGCGCCTCTCCCACGGTCGCACGGTGGTCACGATCGCGCACCGCTTGTCGACGGCGGAGCAGGCGGATCACGTGTTCGTCTTCCACGCAGGGCGTCTGGAGGAGCAGGGCGATCATGACGCCCTGGTGTCGATGGGCGGACGGTACGCCTCCCTGTACGAGAGCTGGCTAGGTAACACGCAGGCCGGGCTGGCGGAGGAGCCGGCGTCGAGGTAAGCCGGAGCCGAGCGAGGCAGCGTTGCCTCGCGGAGTCGTCAACCACTTGAACACCCCCGCGCCGTTCCCGGGGCGGCACGTCAAGAGCTTCACGACCGCGACATAGGTTGATGTCGTGTAAGTCTTGACATGCCGTGCCGGGCGGATCGGGGTCGGCTGACAAGAGGTTGACGTGTAGGCTCCCGCCGTGAGCGACGTCATCGACGGCCTGCGTGTCACGGCCGCCGCCTCGCTCTTCCCGACGGAGGGGACCGTCCAGCTGGAGGGACTCGAAGCCTCCGTGGACGTTCGGCGCGACACTTGGGGGGTCGCCTACCTCCGCGCCGACTCCCTCGACGACCTGTGGTTCGCGCAAGGGGTCGTCACCGCCGGTGAGCGGTGCTTCCAGCTCGACCTCATCCTGCGTGCCGCGAACGGCCGGCTGTCGGAGGTCTTCGCGGATCGCACCCTGGACGACGACCGGTTCGCGCGCACGATCGGGTTCCGCCGTGCCGGCCAGAAGATGCTCGGCACGTGGGACGACGCCGACCGCCACATGCATGAGCGGTTCCGCGCCGGGGTCGCCGCCTGGATCCAGGCGATGCCGGCCGCGCCGGTCGAGTACACCCTGCTCGACCTCCAACCGGATCTGCCGACCGACGACGCGTCTTGGGCCGCAGCGTTCTCCTTCCTGGCGTGGGCGCTATCCGGGAACTGGGACGCCGAACTCCTCCGCACCTGGATCCGTGAGCGGGCGGGAGACGAGGCGGCTACCGTCCTCTTCCCGCCCCTTACCAACGATCCACCGGTGGTGCACGCCGGGGCGCTCCGCGGCTCCGTGTTCGACACCATCCCGCGCATCCCGGGCCAGGGCTCCAACGACTGGGTCGTCGCGGGCTCCCGCACGGCGTCGGGGAAGCCCCTGCTGGCCAACGATCCGCACCTGCTGGCGACGCAGCCGGGAGCGTGGCTCGAACTCCACCTGGAGGCGCCCGGGTACCGGGCCCGCGGCGTGGCCCTCACCTTCTCCCCCGGCATCCTGCTCGGGACCACGGCGCACCACGCATGGGGAGTCACGAACGTGAGCGGCGACACCCAGGACCTCTACGTCGAGACCCTCGATCCCGACCGGACCGCTTCCCGCTTCCAGGGGGCCTGGGAGCCACTGACCGTTCATCGCGAAACGATCGACGTGCGAGGTTCGGAGCCGCAGGTCCTTGAGGTACGCGAGTCGCGACACGGGCCTTTGCTGGAGGTGTTCACGAGCGGACTCACCGACGTCGATTTCGTGGACTTACCGTCCGAGCCCGTCTACGCGCTCCGCTGGATCGGTTCGGACGGACATGGGATCCGCCCGTCGCTCGTGCTCGACGCCGCGCGCGCATCCTCGTTCGATGCGTTCCGCGACGCCATCCAGGATCTGGCATGTCCCGGACAGAACTTCGTCTACGCCGACGTCGACGGCACCATCGGGTACGCGAGCTCGGGACGGTTCCCGATCCGCGAACGAGGCGATGGCACCGTCCCCGTCCCCGGCGACACCGGCACCCACGAGTGGATAGGGACCATCCCGACAGACGAACTGCCGTGGGCCGCTGACCCCGCACGCGGGTTCCTCGTCACGGCCAACAACCGTGTGCACGCCGACGACTACCCGCATCTGATCGGACGCGATTTCCACCCGCCGTACCGCGCGCGCAGGATCGTGGAGGTCCTGATGGCCTCGGACCGCCACGACGTGGCCGCGATGGCCGCCCTCCAGACCGACACCGTCTCCCTGCCCGCTCGCGAGACGCTACCCCTCCTCCTTCGGGTCGAGCCGGCCCAGGAGGATCAACAGCGTGCCCTCGCGATCCTGCGGGACTGGGACGGCGACATGGGCGCCGGGTCGTCGGGAGCGGCCATCTACAACGTCTGGTCGCGACAGATCGCGCGTGCGCTGCTCGAGCCGATGCTCGGCGAGGACCTCTTCCGCCGTTACCACGCCTGGCGGGAAACGTTTCAATGCTCCGTCCTGCCGGCGCTGCTACGCGGTGATCCCCCCGGGTGGGTGAACGACGATCTCCTGCGGGAGACGCTCACCGAAGCGCTCGCGGAGCTGGAGGAGACCCTGGGCGAGGAACCGGCGGCTTGGCGATGGGGAGCCCTGCACCACGTTCGGCTCGCGCATCCGCTGGCGTCGATCCCCGGTCTCGACGCCCTCTTCCTGGCCGCAGACAGCGAGCTCGGCGGCGATGAGCAGACGGTGCTGCAGTCGGGGTTCGACGGCCGGGACGGGTACCAAGCGGCCGTGATCCCGTCGTGGCGGGCCGTCTACGACCTCGCGGACCTCGACGCCAGCGTTGGGGTGCTGCCCGCCGGCAACAGCGGTAACCCCGCAAGTGCTCACTGGAACGATCAGCACCCCCTGTGGCTGCGCGGCGAGACCCATCCGCTCCCCTTCAGCGCCGAGGCGGTCGATCGCGCCACCGTCTCACGCTTGACCCTCGTCCCCGGGTACCATCGCTAGCCATGCCGAAGTCCCGAGGACGTCAGAAGCCGAAGAAGGGCGCGCGCGCCTACCAGATCGCTCCCGCGCGGAAGAAGCGCACCAAGGCCAGCCCGCGCTGGTACGGACCGCTGATACTGGGGATCATGGCCCTGGGGGTGCTGATCATCGTGGGCAACTACGTGCAGCTGCTTCCGGGGACCGACAACGGGGCCACGAACGCCTGGTTGTGGGCCGGCCTGGGGTTGATCGGTCTGGGGTTCGTCGGAACGACGTTCTGGCGCTGAATCACACGCATGTGATCTTCCACACCGTTTTCCCCATCGGTGGAAACCGCTGGGCGAGATCGGTGGATAACCGGTGGACAGACCGGCTCACGCACCCGCCGAGCGCCTCACCACCTGCATCCGTTCGCCGCAATGCCGCGGGATCTGGAGCTCCCCCAGGCGCGACACCTTGAACTCGGTGCCGCACTCCCCACAGACCAGGAAGACATCGAGGGCATCGACATCTTCGGGCTCGTCGGGGATCTCATCGGCTCCAGGTGAGGGTGAGAACGACCGGATCGAGGCCATGCCGATCCGCCAGATCAGGTACCCGATGAGGATGGCCGTGAGCACCAGGAGCCAGGTGGGCATGGAGCCAGCGTAGCCGCTCGATCCCTCAGATCACGCCCTGGGCGAGCATGGCATCGGCCACCTTGAGGAACCCGGCGATGTTCGCCCCGTGCACGTAGTTGCCCGCTTCGCCGTAGGCCTCCGCGGTGTCGCGGCATTCCTGGTGGATGCTGCGCATGATCGTCTGGAGCCGCTGGTCCATCTCGTCGCGGGTCCACGCCAAGCGCAGGCTGTTCTGCGACATCTCCAGCCCGCTCACCGCGACGCCGCCCGCGTTCGCCGCCTTCCCGGGACCGTAGGAGATCCCGGCGGCCAGGAACGCCTCCACCCCCTCCGGCACGGTGGGCATGTTCGCCCCTTCGCTCACCAGGTGGACGCCGTTGTTCAGCAGGTTCGCGGCGTCCTTGGCGTTGATCTCGTTCTGAGTGGCACTGGGGAAGGCGCAGTCAGCGGGGATATCCCAGACCGGGTTGTGGTCGGCCTGGGGATCGGCGGGAACGAACCGCGCGCGTGGGAACGCCCCCGCGTACTCCATGATGCGCCCGCGGCGCACGTTCTTGAGGTCCATCACCCATCGGAGCCTCTCCCGGTCGATCCCGTCGGGATCGAGGATGCATCCGCCGCTGTCCGAGAACGTGAGCGGGATGGCCCCCAGGTCCAGCAGCTTCTCGGCCGTGTACTGGGCGACGTTCCCGGAGCCGGAGATCAGGCACCGTTTGCCCTCCAGCGTGTCGTCGCGCTCGGCAAGCATCTCGCGCGCGAAGTAGACCGTGCCGTACCCGGTCGCCTCGGGCCGGATCAGCGATCCGCCCCACGCCAGGCCCTTGCCCGTCATCACGCCGGCGAACTCGTTCGTGATCCGCTTGTACTGACCGAACAGGAAGCCGATCTCTCTCGTGCCCACGCCGATGTCGCCGGCCGGCACGTCGGTGTCGGGGCCGATGTGGCGAGCCAACTCGGTCATGAACGACTGGCAGAAGCGCATCACCTCGTTGTCACTGCGCCCCTTCGGGTCGAAGTCGGCGCCGCCCTTGCCCGCGCCCAGTGGGAGCGTGGTGAGCGCGTTCTTGAAGACCTGTTCGAACGCCAGGAACTTCAACATCCCCAGGTACACGCTGGGGTGGAAACGCAGGCCGCCCTTGTAGGGGCCGATCGCGCTGTTCATCTCCACGCGGAACCCGCGGTTGATGTGCACCTCGCCGGCGTCGTCTACCCACGGGACGCGGAACATGATCACGCGCTCGGGCTCCACGATGCGTTCCAGGATCTTCGCGTCCCGGTACTCAGGATGCCGCTCCAGGACCAGGGCCAGCGACTCGGCGACCTCCTGGACCGCTTGGATGAACTCCGGCTCACCGGGGTTCTTGGCTGCCACATCGGCCATCAGCCGACCGACGTCGTCGATCACCTCGCGCCCCCTGCCGTCCGCACCGCAAAGCAGTGTATGCCCGGACACGCTGGGGCGAAAGGCAAGCGGAGGTCAGGGCGCGGGAACGGAAGCTTCCAGGAAGTCCAGGATCGCTCGTTGCTGTCGCACGTCCTCGTCGATATCGAACGAACCGTGGCCGGTCCCGAACAGGTACACCTGATGGGGATGGTCCCGTGCTGCCAAGCGCTCCACGTAGGCCATCGCCTGCCGGTAGGGGCAACGGCTGTCGTTCTCGCCGATGATGAACAGCACCGGGGCCGTCACGTTGTCCGCGAAGTTGATCGGGTTACGGTCGGCCATCAGCTCCGGGACGTCCTTTGGCTCGCCGCCCAGCAGCGCCCGGTCATAGGCCTGCAGCAGCGGCGACATGTCGTCGTAGGACATCACGTAGTCGCCCACGGGTACGCCCGCGATCCCCGCCTTCCACAGCTCGGGGTGCTTGCCCACCTCCATCAGGGTCAGATACCCGCCCCAGGACCAGCCGCCCACCACCGCGCGGTCGGGATCGACGATCCCCTTGGCGACCAGGTCATCGAGCGCCGCGTTCAGATCCTCCAGCTCCGGGCCGCCGATGTCGCCGATCAGCGTGTCGCGCCACTCGGCGCCGTAACCCGTGGAGCCGCGGTAGTTCACCATCGCCACGGCCCAGCCCGCGTCCACGTATGCCTGCACCTCGGGCGAGAACCGATCCTCATCCAGCCAGGTGGGGCCACCATGCGGATGCATCAGGATGGGGAACGGACCGTCGCCCTCGGGCGTCACGTAGAACCCGTGCACGCTCTGACCGTGCTCGTTGTTGAAACGCCAAGACACGTAGGGACGACCCTCCGGTGCGCGATCGCCTTCGGGACGAAGGACCTCGTCGCCGCTCTCGTCCAGGATCCGGGCAGCGCTGTCGCCGCTGGTGTGACGGAACCACACCCTCCCGTCGGGGCGCACCCGTGCATCGGAGATCTGCCCCTGCGGGTGCGTGATGGGAGTCAGCCCGCCGCCGTCCAGGTCGAACCGGTAGAGCTGGTGGCGTCCCTCGTGCAGGTGGCTCAACAACACGGCTGTGGCGTCCGGCCACCAGTCCATGACCCCGATCGGGCCCTCGAGTCCGGTCGTCAGATCCGTCCACGATCCATCGGCCAGATCCCAGATGGCGGGAGCGAGCTCGCCCGCGCGCTCGTGGATCACGGCGAGCCGCTGGTCCCCCGCGAGCGGTGACCAGACCGCGGCGAACAGGCTCTTGCCCTCGTCCAGCTGCTCGGCCACCGTCCCGCCGGTGCGGGGGTCGACCACACGGAGCGCCGGGTGCATCAGATCGCCGTGCTCGCTGTGATGGAGCGCCAGCAACGAGCCGTCGGTCGACAGGCCGCCCCGGTCGAAACCGCCCTCTCCGGCGACACCGATGAACTCCGTGCTGCGGGTCAGCTCCTTCGCGGGGCCGCCATCCACCGACACGTACACCGCGAACCCGTCGCGGTCGCTGATCCCAGCGGCCACGATCCCGGGCGCCTGCGCCAGACCTTCGTTCCAGCCCTGCACGACACCCTCCAGGAAGGGTTCCGCCTCACCCCCGGCGAACGGCTGGGCGTACCAGCGGCCGGACTCGTCGCCCGTCTCGTCCTGCCAGTACAGGACCCGCTCGCCGTCGAGAGACACCGACCCCGTCACGACCCCGACGGGATGGTCGGTGACCAGACGGCGCGTTCCGGAGCCGCGGTCCCAGGCGTGCACCTGCCACACCCCGCTCTCGGTGCTCTCGTAGACGATGCGATCGGGCCCATGGGGTGACCAATCGGGCATCGAGATCATCGGGGCACGGAACCGGCGTTCCCAGGTAGGCATCGTGTGATCGCTCATGACCGAGAACCCTACCCCGCATCCCGGATCGCGTCGAAGATGCGTTGGGGCGACAAGGGGAGGTCCAGATGGCGCACGCCGAAGGGTGCCAAGGCGTCCACGGCGGCGTTCTGGACGGCGGGCGTCGAGCCGATGCACGCCGACTCGCCGATCCCCTTGGCCCCCAGGGGGTTGAGCGGCGTGGAGGTCTCGGTGTGGGCGGTCTCGAACCATGGGAGCTCGGCCGCCGAGGGCACCAGGTAGGTGGTGAGGTTGCCGGTCATGGGGTTCCCCAGCTCGTCGTAGCGGACCTCCTCGTACAGAGCCTGCGCGATGCCCTGGGCGAGGCCGCCGTGGACCTGTCCCTCGACCAGCAGGGGGTTGAGGATCCGACCGCAGTCGTCGACGGAGACGTGGCGCACCAGGCGGACGTCGCCGGTGAGCGTGTCCACCTCCACGACCGCGATGTGGGCTCCGAACGGGAAGGTGGAACCACGCTCCCTGAAGACGCCTGCCGATGTGAGCTCGATGGGGTCGCGGTGCACCGTCGCCGCCCGCGACACCTCCCCCCAGGACACCCGTCGGTCGGGCGCTCCCGCCACCGCGATGCCGCCCGGCTCGAAGGCCAGGTCGTCGGGATCCGCCTCCAGCAGCGCAGCGGCCAGGGTCCGCGCAGCATCCGCCACGGCCGTCGCCTGCTCCAGCACCGCCGACCCCCCCGCTTGGAGGGATCTGGAACCCCACGTGCCCGCCCCTCGTGGGATCCGCCCGGTGTCGGAGTGCACCACGCTCACGTCGTCGATCGGCATGCCGAGCACGGCGGAGACGATCTGGGCGAACGCCGTTTCATGCCCCTGTCCGTGGGGCGAGGTGCCCGTCAGCACGGTCGCGGTGCCGTCGCCGTCGACCGTCACCGAGCCGAACTCCTTGCTGGAGAACGAGGTGATCTCCACGTACGTGCACACACCGATCCCGAGCGCCAGGTGGTCGGCTCGTGACCGCCGCTCTGCCTGTTCTGCCCGGAGCTCGTCGTAGCCCACGATCCGCAAGGCCTCGTCCAGGGCCTGCTCGTACGCACCCACGTCGTAGGTGGTGCCCGCGGCCGTGATGAAGGGGAAGGCATCGGCGGGGATCAGGTTTCGGCGGCGGAGTTCGGCCGGGTCCATCTGCAGCTCGGCGGCGAGCAGGTCCATCCCTCGTTCCACCAGTGCCGTGGCCTCGGGACGCCCGGCGCCGCGGTAGGGGGCGACGGGGGTGGTGTTGGTCACCACGCTGTGTCCGCGCGAGGCGATCACCGGGAAGGCGTAGACGCCCGAGAGCATCTCCTGGGTGGTGACGGGCAGGAACGCCGCGATCGGATATGCACCCATGTCCGCCAGGAGTTGCACGCGCATCCCGACCACCGTCCCGTCGCGTTTGGCACCGAGTTGAACCTGCTGGACCTGGGCCCGTCCGTGCGTCAGGTTCAGCATGCTCTCGCTCCGGGTCTCGAACCACCGGACCGGAACCCCAAGGATCTGCGCGGCCTTCGCGACCGCCAGGAACTCGGGATAGATCTGGAGCTTCGCGCCGAACCCCCCGCCCACGTCGGGCGCGATCGTGCGCACTCGGTCCTTCGCCACGCCGAGCCGCTCGGCCAAGTCATCGCGCACGTCGAACGGAACCTGCGTGGACACCCACACCGTGAACGCGCCGTCGGGATGGGGAACCACCGCGATCCCGTTCGTTTCCATCGGCACCGGCGCCAGCCGCTGGTTCACGAAGCGGCCCTTCACGATCACCTCGGCGCCGGCCAGCGGATCGGCATCCCAATGCGCCTCGAAGCTGTGCGCGACGTTCGTGCCGTACTCGGGCCACAGGAGCGGCGCGTCGGCGGCCACGGCGGCCTCCGGGTCCACCACCGCCGGCATCGGGTCGTAGTCGGGCCGGACCTCTTCGGCCGCATCCTGGGCCAGCGCGAGCGTATCGGCCACCACCAGCGCGAGCGGCTCGCCCACGTACCGCACCACGTCACGGGCCAGCACCTCGCGTCGGAACAGGTCGTCGATCGTGCCGTGCACGGTGCTTTCGACATTGCCGCTAGGAGGGAGCGGGGCCAGCGCCAGATCGTCGGCCACGAAGACGGCGTGCACGCCAGGCATCGCCCATGCTGCAGTGACATCCACCCCATGCAGGTGGGCGTGAGGCATCATGGACCGAACGAAGACGGCTCGCATCGCGCCTTCGATGGCGATGTTCTCCAGATAGCGCCCCCGGCCCTGAAGGAACCTCGGGTCTTCAGTTCGGAGTGCCGGAACGCCGAACATCGAGGGAGGCACGATGGTCACGGGGCCATGCTACGGCCGGCGGGAGAGGGGAAGCGGGTTGCGGAGGATCGTGATCGTCGGGGTGGCCGCGCTCGCGGCGCTCGCCTCGAACCCCGCGACGCCCGCCGACGCCGGCGGACCGCAGATCCGCGTGATCAAGGTGGCCGACCTTCGCCAGCCCGTCGGCTTCACGTTCACACCGAACGGCCGGATCGTGTACCTGGAACGCGACACGGGCAAGGTGCGGTTCCTGAACCCCGCCACGGGTCGAGACCGGGTCTTCTTCCGGATCGGAGGTGTCGACGCCCAGGGCGAACGAGGCGCGCTGGGGGTGGCGCTGCACCCCGACTGGCCACGCCGACCCTTCGTCTACGTCTACGTCACGCGAGGGCCGGGCCGCGTCCCGCTGCAGAACCAGCTGCTCCGCCTGCGCGACGTGCGCGGTCGCGGCGCCGACCTCACGGTCCTGCTGCGATCGCCGATCGGGGCGCGCGCGAACCACAACGGCGGCCGGATCGCGTTCGGGCCCGACGGCAAGCTCTACGTGGTGATCGGCGACGGCGGTGAGGACCCCTCCACGGCCCAGGACCTCACGAGCGAGCCGCGAGGGAAGATCCTGCGGCTGAACCCCGGCGGCTCGATCCCACCCACGAATCCCTTCCCCGGGAGCCCCGTGTGGTCCTTCGGCCATCGCAACTCGATCGGCTTCGCGTTCGATCCGCAGACCGGGCGGTTGTGGGAGACCGAGAACGGACCCGACTGCAACGACGAGGTGAACCGGATCGTGAAGGGCGGCAACTTCGCCTGGGGGCCGTCGCAGGCCTGTGGGAGCCTCGCCACCCCGGCGGACACCAACCAGGACGGTCCGACGCCGCGTCAGCTGCCGCAGCTGTGGTTCACCGACACGATCGCGATCACCGGCGCCGCGTTCTGCGAGCGCTGCGGGTTGGGCGCGATGTTCGCGGGCGATCTGATCCTGGGATGCGCCAACGGCACGTGCAAGGCCGATGTCGGCCCACTCGCTCACGTCGACCTGAACGCGGCCCGGACACAGCTGGTGGGCGGCGCGCGACCGATCGTCCAGACCGATCACACGGGACCTGTCTACTCCATGGAGGTGGCCCCCGACGGCCACCTCTACTTCAGCGATGCCAAGGGCATCTACCGACTGGCGCCCGCCTGAGCGGGTGCCCCGAACGAGGGGAGAACCATCACATGCGATCACGACACCTCGCCGCGAAGCTCGCGGCGGCGGCGCTGGCGATCACCGCCCTGGTGAGCGCGACCGGGGCCCAACCCGCGGGCGCCGGCGCCGCCGCAGTCAGCGTGCTGACCGTGAAGGCCGGACTCGACGACCCCGCGGCCTTCACGTTCACGGCGAAGGGCAAGATCTTCTACCTGGAGCGGGGGACCGGTCAGGTGCGGATCCTGAACCCCACCACCGATAACGACCGCCTCTTCTTCAAGGTGCCTGGGGTCAACGGCGACGGCGAGCGGGGGGCGCTCGGCGTGGCCCTGCACCCCAACTACCCGAAGACACCGTACGTGTACGTGTACGCCACGCGGAACGCGGGCGGCCAACTGCGCAACCAGATCCTGCGCATCAGGGCCGCCGATGGCAAGGGCCAGGGCTTCAAGGTCCTGCTGTCGACGCCGGCATCGTCCAGCCCGTATCACAACGGGGGCCGGATCGCGTTCGGACCCGATGGCAAGCTGTACGCGATCATCGGTGACGGACACAACAGCGCGAACGCACAGGACACGACCAAGAACCTCCGCGGCAAGATCCTGCGGATGAACGCCGACGGCGGGGTCCCCAAGGACAACCCGATCGGGCACACGCGCATCTGGGCCTTCGGGATCCGCAACTCGTACGGGTTCACGTGGGATCCGCAGACCGATCGCCTCTGGGAGACAGAGAACGGGCCCGAATGTAACGACGAGATCAACCTGATCGTGGGTGGCGGCAACTTCGCCTGGGGACCGGGCGAGACCTGCAGCGGGATGAGCCCGGGGAACACGAACCAGGACGGGCCGATGCCCCAGCGGCTCCCCAAGGCGTGGTTCGTCAGCACGATCGGGATCACGGGCAACGCGTTCTGCGAGGGATGCGGCCTGGGGCCGACGCACGAGGGATCCATGTTCTTCGGCGATGTGAACACCGGGAAGCTGCGTTCCGTCTCGCTGAACATGGCCCGTGACGACGTCAGCGGAGGCGCGGTCGACGTCCTCGACGCTCCCAACGGCGTGATCTTCTCGATGGAGACCGGCCCGAACGGCTGGGTCTACTTCAGCGATCCTGTGGGGATCTATCGCCTGACCACCTAGACGGCCCATGCGTGGGGCTCGCGCCATCCGAGCTCCGGGGGTACCCTCGGAGAAGGTGGCGCGAGCCTCGAGCCGCCGCAGCACCTAGGAGAACCGCCGTATGGATATCGGGAAGCCGAAGCGGATCATCGAGGTCGAGCCCACCTCCCTGCCGATCCCGGAGCCAGGCGTTCCGCAGGTGGAGCCAGTGCCCGCCACCGAGCCCGCGCACACCCCGGAGCCCGCGGAGCCCCGGTGAGCGCGACGCGGGTCGCGGGCGAGCGCGACCTCGACACGATCCGGACCGCCGAGCCGGTGGTGGCGTGGCGTTCATGGTCCCTTACGGGGCGACCGGACGGGTCCCACCCGCTGCTTCGACCCGTGGCCGCCCGGTCTCGGTCGTGGCGGCCACGAACGGTCGTGGAGGCTCGGTGCCGGCTCAACCGACGGCACGACGCTCCGTCCCTCGACTGCACCTGCGGGCTTCATGCCTCGCAGACCCTGGCCATCCTCCGGCGCACACGGTGCCCCGCGGTCCTGGGCCGGGTCGCGCTGTGGGGCCGGGTGATCGAGCACGAGGTGGGCTATCGGGCGCGGTTCGCCTATCCGCAGCGGCTCCGCCTCATCTGCCAGTTCTGCTTCTGGCAGTGGGGACCGAGGGGCTCTGAGCCCGACGTCGTCGGTTGGTACCCGCTGGATCATCTGGTGCCGCTCTGCACGAAACACCTCGCGACGGCCCGAAGCAACGGCATGGCACCGAGACGGGTCCTGCCGGCGGGTACCGTGGAACAGGAGCTCCGGGGCCGCTACGCCGTGGATCTCCTGGCGATCTGAGGGAACCCCCTAGGACCCGTTCGCCGAGAAGTGTTGATAGTCCTTCTCGGTGGTCCATGTGCCGCCCCATCCCCAGCCGATCGCGTGGAAGGCCCACCAGACCCGGTCGTGCAGATGCACCATCCCCGGTCGGTGTTTCGAACGATCGAGGTAGTCAGCGCCGGCGGGCGGCGAGACGCCCCCGCTCCACACGAACGGGTTCTCCACGGGATCGATGTCGATCGCGCGACCGTAGGCGTGCTGGGACCATCGGCAACAGATCCCCGACCGCCAGCGACAGTTGAACGCGGACGTGTTGTCGGCGGCCATGGACGCCTTGTCGTCCGCGCCGTAACGGTCGACCAGGCGCATGCGTCGGATCGGGAACCGGGCGTCGTAGAGGCGATGGAACGCGCGCACCACCTCATCCGCGTACCAGCGGTGCACGACCATCTCCCCCATGTGCCAACGATCGTCGAAGCCCCAATACGTCATGTGGATCAGCCGGAGATCACCCAGTCCGACCGGACAACCGGGCCGCCACGACGATCCGGTCATGAGCTGGCGGGTGGGGCGCGGCAAGGTCTTCACCGTGGACGAGAAGTCGGGTCGCGCGTGGGCGGTGGCCTCGGTCGTCAGGGAGATCCCGACCACGAGGAGCAGGACCGAGGCGCGACGCATCCCCGGTCAGCTCCTGAGCTTCGACAGAAGGCGCAGGATCTCCAGGTAGATCCAGATCAGCGTGGCCATCAGGGCGAAGGCGCAGTACCACGACAAGTAGGTCGGTGCGCCGGCCGCGGTCCCCTGCTCGATGAAGTGGAAGTCCACGAACAGGTTCAGCGAGGCCACGATGCAGATCACCACGCTGATCCCGATCCCCCAGATCGACGGCGAGTTCAGGAACGTCACGTCGACCCCGAAGAGCGACATCACGATCGCCACCAGGTACATCACGCCGATCGCGAGCGTCGAGAAGATCACCGCCCGGAGGAACCGCTGCGTCACCTTCACGATCCTCGTGGCGTAGAGGAACAGGCAGACGCCGAAGATCGAGAAGGTGGCGAACATCGCCTGCAGCACGATGCCCGGGAACTCGGCGTTGTAGCCGAACGAGATAAGACCCGCCCAGAACCCCATCACGAGCGCGTACACGGGTCCCGTGAACGGCGCGAGCCGAGGCTTGAACGCCGTCAGGATCGACAGGGCGAACAGCCCGATGAGGCCGAGCAGCAGCACGGTCACGACGGTGCTGTTCATCTGGTCGCCGTAAGACCACCCGTACGCGCCGGCTGCCACCGCGAGGATCAACAGGAACGCGGCGCGCCCGATCGTGCCGTTGAGCGTCATGACCCCGGTGCGCTCCGCAACGTCGGGACGCCCGGGGATGGTCACCGGTTGGTACTGATCGACGTCGGAGAACGTCTTCTCGTTGAGCATCTGCTTGGACATGCACGCGCCTTTCAGATTTGGAGGGCATCGTATCCGGGCAACGTCGTGAGGTGGAGACGACCGGGATCGAACCGGCGACCTCCGGCTTGCAAAGCCGGCGCTCTACCAACTGAGCTACGTCCCCGCCGAGCGAGTGTATCGGGCTCCCGGTCAACCCCGTTCCAGGCCGTGCACATCCGGATGGATGGAGGGCTCCACTTAGCCATGCAAGTGGTGAATCATTGGGTCCGGTTGATGGAGAACGGTCGGATGAGCGGGTCGGTTCCGAGGGTCCTCGGTCGTGATGCCGAGGTCGCCCAGATCACACACTTCATCGAGGCCGCCCCTGAGGGTCCCTCGGCCCTGATCCTGGAGGGCGTCGCCGGGATCGGCAAGACCACACTCTGGAAGGCAGGCGTACCCCTCGCTCGGGAGCGGGGACATCAGGTCCTTTCATGTCGGGCTGCGGAAGCAGAGGCTCGACTCTCTTACGCGGCCCTCGGCGATCTCCTCGAGGTTGACCTTCCGGAGCTTCCCGCCCCACAGCAACGCGGGCTCGACGCAGCGCTCCTGAGATCCTTTAGACCTCGGCCAGATGGCCTGATCGGGCCTGCACCTGCTCACCGTGGGTCCCCTGTCCGAGGAGGTCATGGTTTCGACTTCTCAGAGATCACGTCGGGGAAGATCTGGCGCACCCTGTCCTGTCTCGGCTGTACGGGGTTACCCAGGGAAACGCCTTCTTCGCACTGGAGATCGCCCGGGCCCTCGCTAGCCAGGCCGTCTCACCGGAACCTGGGGAACCGTTACCCGTCCCTGAAGACCTGCAAGCACTGCTCGGGGCGCGGCTGAGCGCTCCTGCGGATCCGAGGACCCATCGGCAGGGGACTCCTAGCGCATCGTCCAGGTGGGCTGCTTCTGCGGATCAAGGAACTGCACGAACGGCGACCCGTCGGAGGCAAGACCAACCACCGCGCGCATCTCCCCATCGGGATCCAGCAAGCGCAGGACGGGCGACCCTTGAGCCGCCAGTCCCAGCCGGACGCGCACCTTCCCGTCCTTGTCGTACAGCCCGAGCGTTGGCGAGCCCTGCTCGGCCAGGCTGAACACCTGAGACAGCTCGCCCTCCTTCACCTGCATGCCCATCGTGGGCGAGGCCTCCGGCGCCAGGCCGAACTTGGCCCGGATCCGTCCGTTCTTGTCGCCGAACGCGAGCGACGCGCTGCCGTCCGAGGACAGGCCCAGCGTCGCCCGTACCTTGCCGTTGTCATCCCCGATGGCCAGTCCGGCGCTGCCGTCACCCCCCAGACCGAACCGCGCACGGACCTGTCCGTCGGGTGCCAGCAAGGAGAAGAAAGGAGAGTCGTCGTTCGACATCCCGATGCGCAAGCGCACGTTGCCCCGCTCGTCGACGACCTCGAACTCCTCGGCGCGCACGACGCGCTTCTTCATGGCTCCCCGGTCCTGCCCGTCGGTCGGGCGTGCGCGTATCGTCACCCCTGGAGGCGCCCGGCTCAAGCGACGGGCGAAGGAAACCCCGCCCAGGATGTGAGAAACCGCCGGAACCCGAGGGCTCCAGCGGCTTCTCAGGGCGCACGCTAGGCCAGGGACCGTCGACCGGTCAAGCCGCTTGCACGCGTCCTGTCACTCTTCCTCGGACCGCCTCATCGAACCTGCAGGAACATGCGCAGGTGCTGATGGCTCTCATCGCTGTCCATGCCCATCACGAAGGCGTCCAACGGCTCGAGGTTGGGGAAGGTGGTGGTGTCGAAGTCGGCGCGTTCCGCCGGAGCCATCGAGTCGCGCACCGCCTGGATCAGACCGGCCAGGTCGACGTAGGCCATCCCGTCGGATGTCGACATCCCCTCGAGGGCCTTGGTGAATCGTGGCTCGGAGGTGATATCGGGTCCGCCGTTGGCGGTGTCCACGACCCTGCGAAGCTCTCCTCGGCTCGTCGCGATCACACCAGCGCCGTCGACCACGGCGTAGGCGGGTGCGAACCCCAGCCCGCCCCCGGTCGGGTCCGTCATGTAGGTGATCGCGACATCGCCGTAGGTCTCGTGGGACCAGCGGACCTGGTGCGCCGGATCCAGGAAGGCCGCCACCACCTGTAACCCGTGCAGCATCTTCGCGTCGTCGGTGCCGCCCAGCAACAGCGCTCCGTTCGGCGAACCGCCTGAAGGGTCTGGGTCGATCATCACCACGAGATCACCCGAGAGCGTCGACAACACGCCGTCCGGACCCGCGAACCCCGCCTTCTCGAGCTGCTTCGCCGCCTCCGGCGAGGTGGCCTTCAGCCCGGTCAGATACGCGTCCACGGCCGATCCCAAGTTCTGCTGCGCCAGCAAGGCGAGGGTCTCGGCGGGGACCATCGTCATGAGTGGGTTGTCGCGGTCGCCGGCCGCCAACATCGAGCGTTCCTCCGCGGAAAGAGCGGCGGGATCCACGATGGTCTCGGCCTCGATCGCGAGCCCATCCGGCTCGGCCGCGATCGTCATGGCCATGGCCTTCGAGGCATCGACCCCGAGCAGACCGGTTCCGGCCGCAGCTGGGTCGGCTGCTGAGCCAGAGGGCAACGCTTCCGCCAAGCTGCTGCCTTTGACGTAGAGCAGGGCCAGACGGTCTGTGGGGAGAGTGTCGACCGCCGAGGTGAAGATGGGATCGTCTTGGAGGCTGGGGCCGCCGTGGGCCGTGGCGATCACGCCCTCGATCAGGGCGATGCCGTTGGACACCACCACGGTGTCGTCCACCACGGCGTAGGCCAATCCCCCGCCTTCGACGTCGCCCGCTCCCACCCAGACCTCGACCCCGTCGTGCTGTTCGGAGGTCCATCGAAGCGCCTGGGTCGCGGAGGACGTGCGGAGCTTCGCCAAGGCCGACGTGGCGGCCTCCGGGTCGTCGGTTGCCGCCACGAGCCCGATCGTCGGGATCCCCGAGCCCTGCTGCGGCAGGTCGACGGCGATGGCCAGCTGGGAGCCGATCCACCCCAGATCCTCACGCTTCAGCCCCACCCCTTGCAGCGATCGATCCAGGAAGTCGCCGACCCGACCCGTCAGCTCCTGTTCGGATCCCAGGGCCGGGAACCGTTCGGCAAGGCGTAACAGGTTGATCTTCTGATCGGCCGCAGGATCGAGGTAGACGGTTGCGACCACGTCGGTCCGTGCGGGGAGCGCCCCGAGGAGTTGCTCTCCTGAGCCCCGGAGCAGGAAGAACGCACCGGCCACGCCACCGATGACGACCCCCACGGCCACCACTGCCGCCACCAGGGGCCAACGGCGGCGGGCCGTCGGGGTGACGGGCGTCGGGACGGCGCCGGGAGGCGGGGCGGGGACTGCGGGGTCGGTCGGTCCGGGCTCCACGCCGCGAGCGTATCCGCGGTGGTGCCTCCCACCAAGCACCTACACGCGTAGCGTCTCCACCCGCAGCGTGCACGCGGCCAGGCGGTCCGCGAGCGGGGTAACACCGATCCCCGGCCCCGTCGGGACCCCCATCGTCCCGTCCGGGGTCATGACGAAGGGCTCGGTCAGGTCCTGGGGGAAGTATCGCGCGGAGGCCGACGTGTCACCGGGCAGACTGAACGCGGGCATCGACGCCAGCGCCAGATTGAGGCCGCGTCCGACCCCCGTCTCCAACATCCCACCGCACCACACGGGGATCCCCGCCTGAGCGGCCACGTCGTGCACCCGCATCGCCTCCACGACGCCGCCCACACGGCCCTGCTTGATGTTGATGATCCGGCACGCGCCCAGCTGGATCGCGGCGGCCGCGTGGGCCGCGGAGCGGATCGACTCGTCGAGACACAGGGAGGTCCGTACTTGGGTCTGCAACGCGGCGTGGTTCACCAGATCGTCGTAGCGCAGCGGCTGCTCGATCATCAGCAGGTCGAGGTCGTCGAGACGGCGGAACACTTCCAGATCCTCCAGGCCGTAGGCCGCGTTCGCGTCGACCGTGAGCGGGACGTCGGGGTGGGCCTTCCGCACGGCGGTCACCCGCTCCACGTCGAGCCCGGGCTCGATCTTCAGCTTGATCCGTCGATAGCCCTCGGCGAGGTAGCCATCCACTTGGGCAAGGAGCTCCTCGGTGCTCGGTGTGATCCCCACCGAGACCCCGCACTCGACCCGGTCCCGTACCCCGCCCACGAAGGATGCGAGGGGCTGATCCTGCTCGCGGAGCTCGGCGTCCACGACCGCGTTCACGAGCGTCGCCTTCGCCATGGGATGCCCCCGAACGGGCTCGAACAGCGCGTCGAGGTCGCCGGGCGCCACGACGGCTGCAGCCAACAGCCGGGGCGCCAGGTGGTCGCGCAGGACCAGCCAGGCCCCCTCGTTGAACTCCTCGCTGAAGCCGGGCTCGATGTCGGCGACGCATTCGCCCCAGCCTTCGGCGGCGTCGGTGGCCACACGCGCCAGGATGCAGACCTTCTCTGTGGACGTCCCGAAGCTCGTGCGGAAGGGGCGGAGGAGAGGCAGCGCCACCAGCCGAAGCTCCACCGCCCGGATCCGGCTCACGGCTGCGTCCCGCCCACGGACGACAGGACGTAGGCGGAGCCCTCCCGCTCGAACGACCACACCATCCAGCCGCGATCCAGCGCCGCCTCCAGTGCGTCGGCGACGCGATCCCGACTCGCACGTGCCTCGATCGGGTCGGTCTCCCGAACCGCCGCGTAGTCGGCGGGGATCGGCAAGCGCTCGGCGTCCGGGGGGGCGTTCCGCGATCCCGGATCGGGATCCAGGTCCCACCGCACGACCAGCCGGTCGCTCCGCTCGCCCGCGTTCAGGCTGTCGGCCATAGCACCGTAGAAGTCGCGATGGAACCGGTCGGCCATGGCACCCAGCTTGCCCAGGTTGAACCACGCGTTGCGGGCGACCATGGGGTCGAAGGTCCAGCGCACCCGATGGATCCCGAGGTCGAGGCACTGGGCGCGTTGGGCGAGCTTCAACGCGAAGCCCACGCCAGCATGCCGGCGCTCAGGCAGGGTGGCGAGCATGTGCGAGTGCACATGGAGGCCACCGATCGGCTCGATCGCCGCCCACCCGAGCACGTATCCCACCAGCCGGGCGTCCTCGTCGAACGCGCCGTAGGGCACGTTCCCGCAATCCGCGAGCGCGTGGATCATCTCCCGGGGCAGGAGCTGATGGTTCCCCCAGGTGGCGATCATCACGTCCAGGATCGCGTCGGCGTCCGAGAGCGTCGTGAGGGGTCGCATCGTGACGTGAGCCGCGTCCGCGGCCTCTTCCGCACGCTTCCACGGCGACGTGCCCATGGCGCGGGAGTGTAGCCCCGGACGTCGTGGGCCCACTCCGGATGGTGGAGGCCCGCGGCGAAGCCGCGGGCCTCCGATGATCAGACGAAGCGGAAGGGCTCAGCCACCGGCGGGCGGCGGGAGCTCCTGCCACTCGACGTCGTCCAGATCCTGGCCCTTGCGGCGACGGATGATCTGGACCACGGCCGCCACGATGGCGCCGATCACGGCGATCTTCATCAGCTTCTTCAGGAATCCACCCTTCTTCTTCTCTTCGGTGACCTCGGTGGTGTCATCTGCCATGGAGATGCCCTCCTTCCGGGAGTGGGCCTGGATGGATTTGAACCATCGACCTCTTCCTTATCAGAGATGCTAGCCCTTTGAGTGTGACCTGCATCTTCCCAGGTCGGACCGCTCACGTGCCCGTCTCCGTCGTCAGCGGAGTACGTTGGAGTGCCGTCGGCTCCTTGACCTCCTGTTGACTACCGAAGTAGGCGAGGTTGAGAGCGCTCGCTGAACAGGTCGCTCCGGCCTCACGCGGAGCACCGGCATGTCGCGGTCGAGGAGACCTGATCTGGGCCAAGGCGCTGCGTCATGGGCGATTCATCCACGTGGCTCGATACGGAATTCGTCCTGTCGCGCAGGAGCGCGTAGCAGTTCGTAGCGGCGTCCGGGGTTCGGATCCAGAAGCGGAGTCGTTTTCGCATCTGCCAGCCGGTGCGTCGGGAACTGTCGGCGCCCAGCATCCCCGCTGAGTTGGCGCCAGTCGTAGGAAGAGCGCTCAGGCTGGCCTATAGGCCCAGAACGAAACCTGTGAGCCGGAGCACCCATAGCAGGGCACTCCCTCCTCCGAAACGGTCACACCCTCGGCTGCTAGGAACAGGACGGGTCCTGCGGGGATCAGGGTCGCGAACCGCCAGAGTTGGTAGCTCTGATCGTTGGCCTGGACCGTGGCATCGACCATGCCCCCATGGACCGGATTCCAGGCCCGACCTCCCGAGCTCAATGTCGCGGCCTCCCCGCAGCCGAAGGCGAACACCTCCCCTGCGACGACGGCCCCGTCGGGATAGCATTCCCCGCTGCTAAAGGGAAGCCCGTCAAGCGGCTCCCAGGAGTCGGCCCCCGCGTCGTATCTGGCGGCCTTCCAGCCGTAGTCGTAGGCGACCATCCGATCATCGACCCAGACGGCCGCCGACGCCTGAGGAGACAGATCCGACGGAGCGATCTCGTGCCAGGAATCAGCCACAGGATCGTAGGTCTCACCGACCGCGTGGGCCGTCGCAGCATGGTTGCCACCATCGAGGAGGGAGCCGAACACGAGCATCAGCTCGCCCGTCCAGACGCCATCCGCGGCGTTCAGGCCGATCGGGGCATCGGCGATCCGATGCCAAGAGTCCGCTACCGGATCGTAGGCCGCGCCTCGCACGTTCGAGGGTTCTCCTCTGCTTCCGCCTCCCCAACCGATCAGATCGCGGCCGGTCCACACCAGCACCGCGGGAGCGGCATCGAATGGCGGAGCCGCGATCACGCGCCACGTGTCGGTTGCCGGATCGAACGCCTCGCCCTGCCACCGCGAGAGGTCGGTACCGACTCCGAGGAGGAGTACCTCGGTCCCCGTCCAGACCGCCTCTGCGTATTTCCCGGGGATCGGCGCTGGGGGCATCGCCGTCCAGGAGCCGGCTGCCGGGTCGAACGCGTAGCCGGTAGCCGAGGGTGCATAGTCTTCACTCTTCGGAGCCGCCCCGCCCCAGGAGAGCAGCTCCCCACCGGCCCACGCGGTGGTCGCGCCCGGCAATGTCGCGGGAGGCGACGGCAGCCGCGTCCACCCAACGTCGATCGAAACCGCAGGATCGGTGCTGGCCGTCGGGCTCGCGGTTCCACCTGGAGGACTCGTTTCGAAGGCGCGGTAGGCGAAGACCCCCGCCGCGATGAACACCCCGAAAGCGACCACGGCCGCAATGAGCCGCTGGCGGGGTCGTCGGTCGGTGGCGGTCGGCGTCTCCTCGGGCCGCGGAGTGCGGGTCGATCCATCACCCCATACATCGGGAGCCTCGATCCGGTCCAGTTCAGTGAACCGCTGTCGCAGATCATCCATCGTCGCCCTCCAGTTCGGCGCGCAGTCGTCTCCTGCCTTGGCTGAGGTGGACCCGGACCGTGGCGGGACTCGATCCCAGGATCCGGGCGATGTCTCGGGTCGGATAGCCGCCGTAGGCGCTCAGGATCACGACTGCCCGCTGCTTGGGACTGAGCGTCTCCAACGCACGAAGCAGATCGATCGCCGGCTCGACCATCGTGTAGGGAGCATCCGTAAGCGGCCGCTCTCGACCTCCGCGCTTCAGTTCACCCGAGGCCACCCGGAACGCGACAGCCCAGATCCATCGAGCGGGGTCATCAGGACCTGAGCGATGGGCCAGCGCCTGAGCGATCGCCTCGGCGAGCGCGTCGCTCGCGATCTCCCGGCCGCGTGTGTAGGCGTAGAGAGCGCGCCAGAGCCGCGCACCCTGCTCCTCGTAGACCCGTGCCACCCCATCCCGCGGCTCGATCCCCACGGCGCCATCCTGTTCCATGTCTTCCTAGGGTGGTCGAAGAGACCGAATCGTGTAGGGCTTGCTCGACTTCTCGAACTCGCATCAGCGGCGAAGTATGGATTCCCTGCCGTTCCTGCCCCTATAGGGGTGTGCTGGAAAAGGGTGTGCAGGAAACGATGCTGACCGGTCGAGAACGACTCGAAGCCATCTACCGCGACCTCAGCCCGAGGCTGTGGCGCTCCGTACTGGCGTTCAGTGCGGATCCCGAGATCGCCTCGGATGCCGTGGCCGAAGCCTTCGCACAGGCCCTGGCCCGCGATGGCGCGATCCATGACCCCGCACCTTGGTTGTGGCGAGCTACCTTCAAGATCGCCTCGGGTGAGCTCGCCCGACGTGGGCGCTCGCTCCCCGGTCGTGTCGAAGGGACCTACGAGCTGCCACCTCCCGCTGACCACCTGGTTGCCGCCCTGCAGCTGCTGCCCGAGAACCAGCGTGTCGCGATCGTGCTGCACGACTACGCCGACAGACCCGTGGCCGAGGTCGCGAACGTCTTGGGGATCGGCCAGGGGACCGTCTACGTCCATCTGAGCCGGGGCCGACGACGTCTCCGGATGATCCTGGAGGAAGACCATGACTAGGACGCCGCTTGACGGACTCGATGAGATCGCCACGCCCGACCAATGGCACGAGATCGTCTCGCGCCAGCCCACTGAGACACCCGAGGAGCCCGGAGCTTCGCCCAGCACCCGGCGAAGGGTCGTCGCTGGCGTCGTCGCGCTGGCGATCGCGGTGGTGGTTGTGGCGGTGCTCGTCGTCGCGTTCCGGACGGGTGAGGGTCCAGGTCCCGCGCGGGAGACTCCACTGCCCCCTTCAAGCTACTCGACGAGGGAGACCCGGCTCGCCCCGGGATCTGCAGACATCGTGGTGGGTGAGGGGGTGGTGTGGGTGGCCGAGCCCAACGCGGTCGTAGGAATCGACCCCACCACGGCGGAGGTTCTCCACCATGTCGACATCCAGGGTGTGTCGGAGTTCTCATCGTTCACCGTGGGCGGGGGAGCCGTCTGGGTGACGGCTCACGATCCCGCTACCGCCGGACCGAACCCCGACGTCGTCCGCATCGATGCGAGCACCGGCGTAGTGGCCGACCGCGTGGTCCTTTCGAGCGACCTCTTAGCGATCGCGTACTCGGATGGGGATCTCATCTACGGCCAGACGGGAGAAGGCAACGCGATGATCGTGCGGTTCGATCCCGACGCGGAACGTTTTCACGGCTCGGTGGGAACAGGCGGTTTCGGGTCGCCCTCGACGATCGTGTCCGCCGGTGGTGCGTTCTGGGTGGGCCAGAGCGACTATGGACCCTACGCGCTCACCCGCGTTCCCGCCGACTTCTCCGACGTCAAGACGATCCACGGGATCGCCTCGGTGGGTTCCATGGCTGCGGCAGGTGGATACCTCTGGGTCCAGAGTGACGCGCTGTACCAGGTTGATCTCGTGACCGGCGACATCGTGTCGGTCCATGGCTTCCCGCGCCTCGGCGCCGTGGCAAGTGACGGTACTCAGCTGTGGGTGATGAGCGCCACCGGTTCAAAGAACCCGAACATCTATGTCCCGGATCCGACCAAACCAGCCACGGTGACCCAGCTCGACCCTCAGACCGGAGAACCCGTCGGAGATCCGGTGGAGCTGGAGCACTTCTCGCCCGCGACCCTCGCGGTCGGGGCGGGAGGCGCCTGGGTGAGTTTCTACGACGATGGCGTCGTCGTGAATGTCCTTCCGAGGCCCTAGATTGGGCTCGGCAAGGTTCGCCTTGATTGCTGGATCGGATCCCGGCCAGAGGAACCGTTGAGGCGAGCAACCTTTCGGGCTTCAGGCGTGTTCTCTTGGTGAAGTGGATATCGACGAACGCCGTCGGGCGCGGGAATCGCTTCATGAAGCATATGGGAGGCACTACGCCTCGCTCGTTCGGCTGGGCGCCCTCCTGGCCGGTGATCGCGCCATCGCGGAAGACATCGTTCAAGACGTGTTCGTTCGTGCGGCCAGACGGATCTCCTCGCTCTCCGAGCGTGAGCAACGTGCCTACCTGCGGGCGGCCGTCACGAACGAATGGAAGAACCGGCGACGTCGCCAGGCCACCGACCTGCGAGCCCGGTTTCGGATCGGCGCGACTTCGGTAGATCCCCAGCCCGAAGGCGCGAGCGATCAGCATGTGGATCTGTGGGCAGCGATCCTCCAGCTGCCACCGAAGCAGCGTGCTTGCCTCGTGCTCCGCTACTACGAGGACCTCACCGAAGCCGAGACGGCATCCGTGCTCGGTATCGGTGTGGGCACCGTCAAGAGTCAGACGAGCAGAGCGCTCACCAAACTCCGAGAGGTGATCAAACGATGAGCATCGAGGAGCGAGTCCGCCAGACACTGTCCGATCAGAGCCGCAGGATCCAGGTGGACGATGAGGCGTGGTCCCGGATCGAGGGCCGTCTCGATCAACTGGGGATACCCGCGAAGCAGGGGCCTCGCCAGCGGATCCTGGCTGGGGTCGTTGCCCTGGCGGTGTTCGCCGTCGCCGCGATCTTCCTGTGGAACGGTTTCCGCCGACAGCCAGCTTCTCAGAGCCCCGCCGTTGCGGGTGGATCACCTTCTCCTGTGTTCGCCGATGGAACCGTTTCGTTTCGCGAGGTGCCCGGCTGGGGCATCCTGCAGGGTGGGGCACTCTCGGCATGTGCGACGACTGCATCCTTCGCACCCGAGGACATCGCGCAGAGCGACAGCCTGGGTCCCAATGACCTACTCGGCTGTCGGGCAACGGCGGCTGCCCTCCCTTCGGATGGTGTCTTGATCAATGTCAACTCGTTCAGTCGGTACGCGTGGGCGACGCCGAGCCCGGGGCTCCCCGCGAGCGAGCTACCGCCCACGCTCGATCCATCATCCTGCGGGGCACGCGTCTTCGAGGGGCAGCCGCCCGGTACAACGGAGTGCCACGTCTGGTTCACGGCGAACGATCGCGAAGTCATCGTCTATGTGTTCATGGGGACCGAGTCCCCAGGACCCGCCCTGATGCACACCGCTCAGGCCGGGCTCGACCTCCTGCAGGTGAGCGAACCGGCTTCGCTCGGCAACGCCATCGCCTTCGAGCCCACCAACGGCTGGTACGACGAGGCGGCCACGCCGGCGAGCGGCCAGCCCGAGTTCGATCTTCCCGCCGCTTGGACCTCGAACGAGCCCCTCGCGCCGTATTCGGCGCAGTACCTACCGGCGGGGCCGTCGAACGCAGATATCGCGCAGCTGTCGCCGGCAGGCGTCATCGTGTCGGTAGAACAGGACGTTCCGTCACTAGGCGCGACAGACGATCAATCCTTGACCCTGCCCGAAGATCTGTCGAAGGGACGCCTGATCCAGGGTGGGTGGGAAGGGATGGCCGCGACGGATGTGTCCCAGATCTACCTACGGGGCGTGGTCAACGGGCGCCCTGTGATCGTTCAGGTGTTCTTCCACACTCGGGATCCGAGTCGTGACCTCATACGGCAAGCGGGCATCGGACTGGCGCGTTTGGTGGTCGTGCCAAGTAATTGATCAAATGTCGATTCCTAGTCGCTGGCCATCGTGCAGGTCGTCTGGGAATCCGTGTACCCCGTGTTGACCAGTCCTACGGAGCACTCGCTGACCTGCGTCAACGCAACGAGCGGCTCCCTACCTAGGAAGTTCTGGGACCAGCCATCCATTACTCCCGGGGGGGCTGGCGGCGGGCATCTGGACGGCGCGGCATTGTCTTGCCGCGCGCGGGGTCTCAACGGACCGAGTAACTGTCGATCGGGCGGGTCACCGTTGACTAGCGTTGACCCAGGGTCGCGAACTCAGGCGAACGACGCATCTCGACAGACGAGAGAACCAGCTGTGACCAGCGGGTTCCGGGAGTGGGCCTGGATGGATTTGAACCATCGACCTCTTCCTTATCAGGGAAGCGCTCTAACCGAGCTGAGCTACAGGCCCTCCGCGCGGGCTCGAAGCCCTTCGCGCAGCGTAGCCACCCCCTGAAACGGGTGTCAATCGGAGGTAGCTCAGCGGGGCGGGGGCTCGGCGAGGGTGACCTCGATACCGCCGATGATGTCGCTGATCAGGTTGTACAAGAACGCGATGAACACGTTGATCACCGACCACACGACCGAGAACACACAGCCGGCCAGGAAGAGCCACGTGAAGACCTGCCCGCCGTTGATCACGATGGGGGTCGGGCCCTCCGTGCTGGTACCGCTCCCGAAGACGTACCCCAGGATCGTCCCGAGCGACTCGATGGCACCCGCGGCGCTCAGGATCAGGTAGATGATCAGCAACGCGAAGTACACGATCAGCATCGCGCAGAACGAGAAGATCAACGAGAACTTCAGCACGGACCATGGCCCCACGTGACGGACCACCACGCGCGTGCGGCGCGAGGCCTTGCGCGGAACGCGGGTCATCCGCTCACGCAGCTGGGTGGCGGACCAGGGAGATGAGCCCGTGCGGCGTGAAGTCGTGGGCACGTCGGAGGGTGGGGCACTCGTTGTGGCGCGCGCAGGCTCCGGCGCGACGTCACCGGCCGGCGTCGGCTCGGGCCGCGGCGGGCGCGGTGGGTCGTTCGCGGATCGCTGCATCGGGTTCTCTATGGTGTGTGCCATCCCCTCGGGTTGAGTTGTAAGGGTACGCCCCTCAAGAGGCAAGCACCGCGAGGCTCGACGGATTCAGGTACGGAACGGTCCGCTGCCGGCGAACAGCGCGCGCAGGTGCAGCAGGGCCAGGGAGCCCATCACCAGTGGGGTCAGCACCCATTCGGCGGTACTCACGTCGGACTGCACCACCAGGGCGCCCAGGCCCAGCGCTCCCCCGCCGAAGACGTACAAGCCGTCGCGGACGCGTGGGTGCAACCGATCCCGACGCAGGACGGCGGCCACGACAACCCCCATCCCCACGACCATCACGGCGATCGCTGTCGCATCCAGGTGCATGCCGAGCATCATCCCATCGACGCGCGGCCGCTGACCGGCCCGGACGGGCCACGCGGACATCCCCCACGCCGCTCAAGCTCGAACCCCCGTTTCGCCGATAGAGAACCACGTGTCGAGACCGAGGGGTGGAGCGAAGCGATGAGAAGCAAGCGGGTCCGGGCGATCGTGGCGCTGACGATCGCTGGTGGGTTGTTCGTAGGCGTCATCGTGGCGAACGCCGGTGCGCTATCGTCGGTGGACGGAGCGTACAAGGTGCGTCGGGACCTGCGGGAGCAGATCGAGCGGATCCACGAACGACGCCAGGAGCAGCGTGTGGCGATCCACCAGCAACTGCGTCACGTCTTCAAGCACCTGCGGGACCGGGTCGGCCCCACACAGGCCGGGCGCGATCGCAACGGGATGTACCGACGCTATCGGCACCAGCAGCTGAAGCAGATCCGCACCCTTCGGCGCCAGGAGCGGGCCGTGGTGAAGGCCGCCCGGGTGAAGGTGGCGGCCCTGCGCGCCCGCCGGACCAACCTGCTGGACTGGATCGACACTTACGGGATCTTCCGCTACTGCCCCGTTGATGGGCCCGTATCGGTGGCGGATAACTTCGGCGTCATGGTGAACCTGCCGGGGGTTCCCCCGCACGTGCATCAGGGCAACGACATGACGGCGGCGACCGGCACGCCCATCGTCGCCCCCTTCGACGGGACCGCCGTGGCGGGCTCCAGCGACCTCGGTGGGATGTCCGTCGACGTTTACGGAGATCTGGGGCACGTGTACAACGCACACCTGTCCGCCTACGGGACCCTGGGCGAGGTCTCCGCCGGGACGATCATCGGGTACGTGGGGAGCACGGGGGACGCCACGGGGCCGCACGACCACTTCGAGTGGCACCCGGGGGATGGACCCGCCGTGGACCCGAACCCGTTCCTGTCCGTGGTCTGCTGAGCGAACACTCGGCTCGTCCGAACGCCCTCCGCGTCGACGCGGAGGGCGTTCGCGTCTCATGGGAAGGTGGTCACGGTCCCGATCCGGAGCTCCTCGATGACCATCAGCGGGGCGGGATCGTCGACCCGTTCGATCCGCAGGATCACCCCGGTCCCACGGTCGACCCACAGGCGCATGGGGGGGCCGCCCTCGTGTCGGAGGCCGCTCACCCGAGCCACGAGCGTGTCGCGATCTCCGATCCGCTCGGACGCCTCCACCTCCCCGTCTGCGACGTCCAGGTACGCCAGCAGCGTGGGGTGGATCATGGACTTCACCCAGCCGAACGAGTAGACGGCGCCGTCGGTCCTCTCGATGCCGTCGTCGTCGACCAGGACCGTTCGCTCGTCCCCGATCCGGAGCTCGGCACGACCGTCATCCTGGGCCAGGTACCAGCCCTTGTCGCCGTCGTGGACCACACGCACCGGACCGCCCTTGCCCAGGCCGTAGACCGTACAGGTGAGCGGCGGCTTGGGGGAAGCCATCAGGGCGCGGAGCGCCTCCCAGGTGGGGAGCTCGTCCGCGGGAGGTTCCCCAGATCTACTCGTCGTCCTCGTCCATCTGCGTGATCACCGGCGCCAGCGCCACCACCGTGGCCCCCTCCTCCACCCGCATCGTGCGGACGCCCTGGCTGGCTCGCCCGACGCGGCGGATCTGCTGTGCCGGGACCCGAACGACCTGGCCGCTGGAGGAGATCACGAACATGTCCAGGTCTTTCGTCCCGATGTAGGCGCCGGCCAGCGAGCCGGTCTTCTTCGTGAGTTGGTGGCCGATCACGCCCTTGCCGCCACGACCCTTCAGCGGGTAGTCCGCCAGCTTCGAGCGTTTGCCGTAGCCCTGTTCGGTGACGCTGATGAGCTCCTCACCCTCCGACACCAACCCGACCGACAGGACCCGGTCATCCTCGGCGAGGCGCATACCGATCACGCCACCGGTGGCGCGGCCCATCGCCCGAGCGAGCGACTCCTTGAACCGGATCGCCTGGCCCTTGCGCGAGACCATGATCACCTCGTCCGTGCCATCGGTGAACTTCACGTCGATCAGCTCGTCGCCCTCGCGCAGGTTGATCGCGATCAGGCCGGTGCGGGGTGAGTCGTATTCAGGCAACGCGGTCTTCTTCACGATCCCCTTCTTCGTGGCGAACAGCAGATACCGACCGTCGTCGTACTCCTTGAGGTCGATCACGGCGCTGATCTTCTCGTCGCCATCGAGTGACACGTTGGGAAGGTTGGCGGCGTACAGACCGCGAGCGGTCCGGCCTGACTCGGGGATCTCGTGCGCCTTCACGCGGTAGACGCGGCCCTTGGTGGTGAAGAAGAGCATCCAGTGATGGGTGGTCGTCGTGAACACGTGCTTCACGACGTCCTCCTCCTTCAGGTTCTGGCCTCGAACGCCCTTGCCACCCCGGCCCTGCCGCTTGAACGAGTCCATGGGGAGGCGCTTCACGTAGCCCGCGCGCGAGACCGTGATGACCACGTCCTCCTCGGCGATCAGATCCTCGACATCCAGATCGCCCTCGTCGGCCTTGATCGAGGTCCGCCGACCATCTGCGTGCTTCTTGCGGATCTCCGCGAGCTCATCCTTGATGACGCCGCGCAGCTTCACGGGGTCGTCCAGCAGCGAGTTGAGGTACTCGATGGTCTTCCCGAGCTCCTCATGCTCCTTCTCGAGCTCGGTCCGTGCGAGCCGGGTGAGGCGGCGCAGGGGCATGTCCAGGATGTGGTTCGCCTGGATCTCGGTCAGCTTGAAGCGCTTCATGAGCGCCGTGCGCGCAGCATCCGCGTCCTGCGACCCTCGGATGATCTTGATGACCTCGTCGAGATGATCGAGGGCGATCAGCAGCCCGAGGATGATGTGATCGCGCTCCTCGGCCTTCCGCAGGTCGTAGCGCGTCCGCCGGGTCACGACGTCGATCTGATGGTCGACGTAGTAGCCCACCATCTCCGACAGCGTGAGGGTGCGTGGCACACCATCGACGAGCGCCAGCATGATCACGCCGAAGCTCTCCTGCAGCTGGGTGTGCTTGTACAGCTGGTTCAGGACCACGTGGGGGTTCGCGCCGCGCTTGGTCTCGATCACCAGGCGCATGCCCTCGCGGTTTGACTCGTCCTTCAGGTCGGAGATGTCCTTGAGCTTCTGCAGCTTCACCAGGTCCGCGATCTTCTCGGCGAGCCGCGCCTTGTTGACCTGGTACGGCAGCTCGGTCACCACGATCTTCGACTTGCCGCCGGTGCTCTCCTCGATGCCGGTAACGGCGCGGACCTTGATCGAGCCACGGCCGGTCTCGTAGGCATCCTTGATCCCCTGCCGCCCCATGATCGTGGAACCGGTCGGGAAGTCGGGGCCCTTAATGAACTTCATCAGCTCGGCGGGCGTGGACTCGGGGTTGTCCAGGTAGTGCGTGACGGCGTCGATCACCTCGCCCAGGTTGTGCGGCGGGATGTTGGTGGCCATACCGACCGCGATCCCACCGGCGCCGTTCACCAATAGGTTCGGGAACCGCGACGGCAGGACTGTGGGCTGTTGCTCGTACCCGTCGAAGTTTGGCACGAACTCCACGGTCTCGGACTCGATGTCGCGAAGGAGCTCCATCGCCATCGGCGCCAACCGCGCTTCCGTGTAGCGGTATGCGGCTGGTGGGTCGCCGTCGACGGAGCCGAAGTTGCCGTGGCCGTCGACCAGTGGGTAGCGCAGGGACCAGTCCTGGGCCATGCGCACCAGGGCGTCGTAGACCGACTGGTCACCGTGGGGGTGATACTTCTTCAGCACGTCGCCGATCACGGCCGCGCACTTGCGATGCGGGCGGTCCGGCCGGTAGCCCGCCTCCAACATCGCCCAGAGGATCCGCTTGTGGACCGGCTTCAGCCCGTCGCGCACGTCCGGCAGGGCGCGTCCGACGATGACCGACATGGCGTAATCCAGGTACGAGCGCTGGATCTCGTCTTCCAGCTGGATCGGCTCGACGTTGCCCACGAACAGGTCTTCCTGCGGCACGGATCAGCTCCCCTAGACGTCCAGGTTCTGAACGTACTTCGCGTTGGACTCGATGAACGCCTTGCGTGAGGGAACGTCGTCGCCCATCAACACCGTGAAGAGCCGGTCCGCCGTCACCGCGTCCTCCAGGTTCACCTGCAGCAGCGTGCGGGTCTCGGGATCCATGGTGGTGCGCCACAGCTGCGAGGCATCCATCTCACCCAGGCCCTTGAACCGTTGCGGGTCGGGGATCTTCTTGCCGTTGGCGTTCTTGCGGAACTCGTCCCACTGGCGCTCGGTGTAGAAGTAGCGTTCCTGCTTGCCCTCTTTGATCAGGTACAGCGGCGGCTGGGCCAGGTACACGTAGCCCGCGTCGATGAGCTGCGGCATGTTGCGGAAGAAGAAGGTGAGCAACAGCGTGCGGATGTGCGCACCATCCACGTCGGCGTCGGCCATGAGCACGATGCGGTGATACCGCGTCTTCTCCAGGTCGAACTCTTCACCCACACCGGTGCCGATGGCCGTGATCAACGCCTGGATCTCGACGTTCTCCAAGATCTTGTGCAGGCGCGCCTTCTCGACGTTCAGGATCTTGCCGCGGATCGGCAGGATGGCCTGGCTGGCCCGGTCGCGGGCGCTCTTGGCCGATCCACCGGCCGAGTTTCCTTCCACGATGTAGATCTCGCACAACGCGGGGTCCGAGAGCTGGCAGTCCGCGAGCTTGCCCGGGAGGGAGCCGCTCTCCAGGAACGACTTGCGGCGGGTCAGGTCGCGTGCCTGCCGTGCGGCGAGGCGCGCCTTCGCCGCCCCGGAGGCCTTCGTGAAGATGCGCTTCGCGTCTCCGGGATGCTCCTCGAGCCACGTCGTGAACGCGCTGTTCACCGTGGTCTCCACCAGCGAACGCATGGAGGCGTTGCCCAGCTTCGTCTTCGTCTGCCCCTCGAATTGAGGGTCGTGCAGCTTCACCGAGATGATGGCGATCAGCCCCTCGCGGACGTCCTCGCCGATCAGGTTGTCGTCCTTCTCCTTCAACAGGCCCTTGTTCCGTGCCCAGCGATTCAGCACGTTCGTGAGCGACTTCTTCAACCCCTCTTCGTGCATGCCGCCCTCGTGCGTGTTGATCGTGTTGGCGAACGAGTAGAGCGACTCGGTGTAGCCCTGGTTCCACTGCATGGCGAGCTCGACCTCGCCGTCGTCGGCCTTGGTCTCGATGGAGATGATCTTGTTGACGGTGTCCTTGCCCGTCGCCAGGTACTTCACGAAGTCGACGAGCCCGCCATTGGCCTTGAAGACCTCTTGACGGGGGGGCGCGATCCGCTCGTCGATGAGCTTGATCTCCGTGCCTTTGTTCAAGAACGCCAGCTCGTGCAGACGTTCGGCGAGCGTCTCGAAGCGGAAGTCCAGCGTCTCGGTGAAGATCTGGGGATCGGGCCAGAACTGCACGTGGGTCGCCGTCTTCGTGGTCGCCCGACCCTTCGCGAGCTTGCCCTGTGACTTGCCGCGCTCGTAGGCCTGCGTCCAGTGGAAGCCGTCGCGCTGGACGTCGACCGTGAGTTTCTCCGAGAGGGCGTTGACCACCGAGACGCCGACCCCATGGAGGCCTCCGGAGATCTGGTAGCCGCCGCCGCCGAACTTGCCGCCGGCGTGGAGCACCGTGAGGACGACCTCGACCGCGGGGCGGCGATCCTTCGCACCGGGGATCGGCTTGACGGGGATGCCGCGGCCGTTGTCAAACACGCTGACGGAGCCGTCCGCGCAGATGGTCACGACGATCCGGTCCGCGTGGCCGGCCATGGCCTCATCCACCGCGTTATCCACCACCTCGTACACCAGGTGGTGGAGGCCGCGCGCGCTGGTGGTGCCGATGTACATGCCGGGCCGCTTGCGGACCGGCTCGAGTCCCTCGAGGACCTGGATGTTGCTTGAGTCGTACTCGTTCGTCTTGCTGGTTCGGGCCTTCTTGGTCGCCAACGAGCCTCCGATCGAGACCGCGCGGAACCCCCTGCGGCGTGCGGGAGGCGTGCGCGGGGACAGTCGCACGTAACGACGTCATTCTACCGAACGGGACCGACGTCCGACCCGCTTTCGGCACGCAAGATATGCCCTTCTAGCTGCGGTTATGCAGGTTCCTCAGCGCACCACGATCCTGACCTCGCGGACGTCCCCGCTGGTCAGCACCTCATCCGCTCGGCGGCGGATCTCTTCGTTCAGGAACCGGGCCTGGGCACCCCACGGCCCGTTGGTTGCACCCACCGTGAGCACCCCGCCATCGAAGGCGACGGGCGACGTCTCCTTGGCCAGTCGCTCCCCCACGATCTGCGGCCAGTGAGAGGTGAGCTCGGCGATCGGCATCCCTCGGGAGAACACTTCCTCAGCCATCAAGCCGTCCACGACGTCGCCGATCGACACGGGATCGCCGGTGCGCGGATCCTTCCTCCGATCGAAGCCCTTCGAATGCGGCATCGCTATGCACTCCTGGGGGTGACGGTCCCGGCACGCACGTCCCACACGGAGGTGGCGACGCTCGGGATATCGGCCTCGTCGGCCACCGAGATCACGACCTGCCCCGCACGGGCGGCGAGGCGTTCGCTGAGCTGATCGCGGCGTCGCGGGTCGAGGGCGCTGAACGGGTCGTCGACCAGCAGCAGAGGTGGCTCGCCCAGCTCGTGCGTGACCGCCGAAGCCGTGCCCAGGCGGAGGCACAGCGCGCCCGCCCAGGTCTCGCCATGGGAACCGAAGGCCCGAGCACCCAAGTCCCGCACCGCCAGCTCCAGATCGTCGCGGTGGGGCCCCACCAGCGAGGTCCTCCTCTGGCGCTCGTCCTCCCGCCGTTCCTGAAGACGTCGGCCGAACGCCTCCGCCAGGTCCTGGGGGTCCCACACGTTCGGACGGTACACGCAGGCCAGGTCGTAACCCGCCAGCGCCAGGAACTCCTCGCTCGCCAGCGGGGAGATCCGCTCGACGGCCGCCGAGCGGGCCTCGATCAGGGCGCACCCCGCCGACACGAGCTCGCCGTCCCATACCTCGAGCCCGTCGGGCATCCCTGGACGGTCCCACTCCTTGAACAGACGGTTGCGCTGGCGGAGGGCGCGGTCGTACGCGGCGAACAGGGACTCCTTGAGCGGCCACAGCGCCATCACGACCTCGTCCATGAAGGTCCTGCGCTTCGACGGATCGCCGATCACGATCGGCAGGTCGAACGGCCCGAACAGCACCGCGCGCACCTGGCGGCGCAGATCGCGTTTGCGGCGAACGCGGGTCCCGTTCACCTGGACCCGGGTCGCTCCCTGGGTGGGGATCTCCACCTCGACCAACACCCGTCCATCGAGGGTCTCGAACTCCCCGCGGACGTAGCCGGCCTCCGCGCCGTGCCGCACCAGGTTGCCGCCCGTCGAGGTGCGCGGTGAGCCGAGCGCGTAGAGGAAGTCCATGGCCTCGAGGAGGTTCGTCTTCCCTTCGCCGTTGGGTCCCACCGCGACGATCAGACCGTCGGGCACGGGATCCAAACGCGTGAGGGCATGGTTCCGGAAATCGCGCAGCTCGACCCACGCCAGGCGCATCCCGAGGAAGCCTTACGCCGCAGACGGGATGGGCGGACTACCCCACCACGGCCGGCAGTCGCACCGGCATCACCAGGTAGGTGAACTCGTCCCCGTCCCCGCGCACCACCCCCGGCTTCAGCCCATCCCGCACGTCGAGGCGGATCGACTCGCCTGTGCAACCCGTCAGTCCGTCCGCCAGGTACTGGGGATTGAAGGCGGCAGTGAGATCCTCGCCTTCGTATCGGGCCTCCACGGTCTCGACGGCCTGTCCCAGATCCGGGCTGGAACTGCTGAGCTTCACCCCAAGCGCGTTGAACTCCATGCGCACCGGGGTGGTGTCACGTGCCAACAGCCCAACGCGACGAACCGCATCGAGCAGTTGCTGACGCGACACGATCAGCCGGCTCTCATGCTCCTCGGGCAGCAGCTGCCGGTAGTTCGGGAACTCGCCCTCGATCAGCCGGGAGGTGAGGGTGAGGGTGCCGATCCGGAACGCCACCTGGGCCTCGTCCAGCGAGATCCGGATCGAGCCCTTCTCATCCGCCGCGGCCGCCCTGCCAGCCTCGGACAACGCACGCTCGGGGACGATGGCCTTGCCCTCGCCGTCCGCCGTGGCCACCAGATCCCGCACCGCCAGCCGATAGGAGTCCGTGGTCACCATGACCACGCCTTCACGGCTCACCTCGATCAGCACGCCCGTCAGGACCGGACGCGCCTCGTCACGCGAGGCAGCGCGGGCCACCTGATTCACCGCTTCGGCGAAGGCGCCTGCCTCCGCCGTGATCGTGGTGCCCCCCGGTTCCTGTAAGCCCGGGAAGTCCTCTGCGGGCAATAGCCGCAGCGTGCCTTCGTAGGCCGCGCAGCGAAGGTGCGCCTGCGACTGATCGGTGTCGAACTCCACGGGAGCGTCGGACAACGACTTCACCGTGTCAGCGAGCAGCCGGGCCGGCACCAGCGCCGTCCCCGGTTCGCTCACCGCCACCTCGATCGCCAAACGCGCGGAGACCTCAAGATCCGTGGTCGTGAGCGTGAGCTGCCCGGCCTCCGCGGCATCGATGAGCACTCCGGTGAGCGCCGGGATCCCCGGGCGGGACGAGACGCCGCGTTGAACGGTTTGCAGCGCCTCGGAGAGCGCGTCGCGGTCACATCGGAACTTCACCGTGGCCACCTCCTGCTTCTACGGTTCTTCATCGGGATAAGTACTTCGGTAGTAGGGGCTGTGGAAACGTGGATGGATGGGCTGTTCCTGCAGCGTAGTGGGGTCCTCCGACATGTGGGAAACCGGTGGGGAAAACGCAGCACCCCGCACCGCCGGCCGAGAGTGACACGAGATGCACACCGTTGCCGCCAGGGTTATCCACAGGTCATGCCGCCCCCCGCACCCGGCTGCGGATGTTCCGGGTAAGGTCCTGGACCTGCCGGAACGTCGTGTCGCGGGCCCGCATGTCCGCCTCGACCTTCTTGATCCCGTGCAGGGCCGTCGTGTGGTCGCGGCCGCCGAAGATCTCACCGATCTTGACCAGGGATAGGCCCGTATTCTCGCGCATCAGGTACATCGCGATGTGGCGTGCCTGGGTGAGCGGCCGGGACCGCGACTTGGACATCAGATCGGCCGCCGATAGCGAGAAGTAGTTCGCCGTCTCTTCCATGATGAGTGGCGGCGGGATCTCGTTCTCGGTTTGCGGGATCAGGTCCTGCAACGCGCGTTCGGACAGCGTCACATCGATCGACTGGGAGGTGAGCTCCGACCATGCCACAACGCGGACCAGGGCTCCCTCCAATTCGCGCACGCTCTGGTCGAACTTGGAGGCGACGAACTCCACGACATCGGGTGGCACGGCGATCTGGTCGCGCTCGGCCTTGAGCTGCAGGATGGCGATGCGCGTTTCCAGATCGGGCGGCTGCACGTCCACGCACAGACCCCACCGGAACCGGCTCACGAGGCGCTCCTCGAGCCCGGCGAGTTCGTGTGGCGGCCGGTCCGACGCGATCACGATCTGCTTGCCGGACCCGTGGAGGTGGTTGAAGGTGTGGAAGAACTCCGTCTGGGTCTCCTCCCGCTTGGCGAGGAACTGGATGTCATCCACCAGCAGGATGTCGACCTCCCGGTACCGCTGCCGGAAGGCGTCGCCCTTGCGTTCGCGGACCGCTTTGATGAACTCGGTCACGAACTGTTCGGACGTGACGTACTTGACGCGAACGCCGGGGGCCAGCCGATGCATGTGGTGTCCGACGGCGATCAACAGGTGGGTCTTGCCCAGGCCCACCCCGCCGTAGATGAACAGGGGGTTGTAGGCCGTGGACGGCGGCGCTTCGGCGACAGCCATGGCCGCCGCATGTGCGAAGCGGTTCGAGGGACCCGGCACGAAGGCGTCGAAGGTGTAGTTCGGGAACGGCAGGCCAGGGGCGCCCAGCTGCGCGGCGGGCGGCACCAGCTCGTTCGGCGCGCCGATCGCCGCGAAGGATGCGGGCGGGTCGCCCTCATCCTCGTCGTCGGCATCCTCGATCTCGTCACGGAGGTCCTCGTCGACCTCCAGCTCGATCTTCAGTGGATGCCCGGCGGCCTCTCCCGCTGCGTCCTCGATGAGGTGAAGATGGTTGTGCTGCAGCCGTTCCATCACGAGCGGGCTCGGAACCGAGAGTTCCAGCGCGTGATCGGTCAGGGCGACCGGTCTCACATCAGCGAACCACATCACGACGGTGGTCTCGGCGAGCTCTCCCTTGGCTCGATCCAGGACATGGGCCCAGGTCTCACGCGCGGCTTGCTCGGAGAACGCTAGCGTCATTCGTATCCACAGCACCTTTCCACAACGGTGGAAAACCCACGGGGAGGCCTTCGGAGGCGCCGCGCCGGTCGTTAGGCCCGAATCGCCGGGGGGGAAAGCGGCCGTACGGTAGCACGGGCGTTTTCCACATGACCGCCGCACGGGGGGGTCTTGGCACTCTTTCTGATGTCAACCCCTTTGTCCTGCGACGATGCTCACCCGTATACTTCCGGCTCTGCCGGCGTTCAGCCGGCCTTCGTTTCGGATGAGGGAACCCACACATGGCCAAAGGTAAGCGCACGTACCAACCCAACAACCGCCGACGCCATCGTCGTCACGGTTTCCGCCTGCGCATGCGCACCCGCGCGGGGCGGGCGATCCTGTCGTCTCGTCGCCGCAAGGGCCGCGCACGCCTGAGCGTCTGAGCTGCCCCCGTGCGGTCGCGGGAGGTCCGGCGCGTCCTGGGCGAAGGGCGGCAGGTCCGAGGGAGACGGGTGGTAGTGTTGCTCGCGCCCGGCCAGGGAGGTCTCGCCGTCATCGCAGCGCGCCGCATCGGCGGCGCCGTGATGCGGAATCGGGCTCGTCGCATCCTGCGGGAGGCCTGGCGACAGGTGTCGCCGCAGGTCGGAAACGGATATGACACCGTCCTGGTGGCCCGTGAAGCCATCCGGGGCGCCATGACGCAGGATCTGGTGGCCGACATGACCGAGATGCTCCGCCGGGGGGAGTTGGCGCGTCCGTGACCGCCCGCCGATCCCATCTCCGGCGAGCGGGCGCCCCCGCCAGGGCCGCCCTCGTCGGCGCCATCCACCTGTATCGGGCGACCCTTTCGGGGTGGCTGGGGGGCCAGTGTCGGTTCTTCCCGACGTGCTCCCAGTACGCCGAGGACGCGATCGTCGTGCACGGCGCCATGCACGGCTCGGCGCTGGCGTGCTGGAGGATATTGCGCTGCAACCCATACGCTCGCCACTGGGGGCACGATCCCGTCCCGGGAGGCCCGACGTATGAGTATGATGCTACCATACAGAGCGCGCGGCGCGCCGAGGCGGATCGCTGATGCTCGCCGAGATCCCGATCATCTCTCCCGTCTTCCAGTTCCTGCTGAACACCATCGGCTGGGTCCTGGCTGAGATCTATCACTTCATCCCCAACTACGGCGTGTCGATCATCATCCTCACGCTGCTGATCCGTTTCATCCTCTTCCCGCTAGGGGTGAAGCAGATCAAGTCGATGCAGGCGATGCAGGCGATCGGGCCTAGGGTCAAGGAGCTCCAGAAGAAGTACAAGAACGACAAGCAGCGCGCCCAGGCCGAGACGATGAAGCTCTACAAGGAAGCGGGTGTGAACCCGCTGGGGAGTTGTCTGCCGATGCTGGCGCAGTTCCCCATCCTGATCTCCATGTACGCGGTCCTGCGGGCGCCCCTGCTCGAGGCCACCCCGGTCGGGCCGGATAAGCCGGTGTCGTACCTGGTGATGAACAACCACCTGCCCGTCGATAGTGAGCTGTTCCAAGACGTCATCACCCACCAGCACACGTCGCTGCTGATCGTGAACATGCAGTGCTCAGCGGCGCAATCGGGGACCCAGGCGGTCATCAACGACACCGCCCGCGAACCTGTGATCCCCGGGAAGCCGCTCATCAACGGGACTGATGACAAGCCCCTGTTGAACGACGCGGGGGAGCCCATCCTGTCCCGCGCCACCATGGATTGCGGCACCGGCGGGGCGTCGAAGATCCCCTATTTCGTGCTGCTCCTGTTCATGGTGGGGACCACGTTCTTCCAGCAGCGCCAGATGACGAAGGCCACGCCCCCCGGGGCTTCCACCGGGAGCCAGCAGGCGATCCTGAAGTTCATGCCGATCATGTTCGGCATCTTCGGGTTCCAGTTTCCGGCCGGCCTCGTCCTGTATTGGACCACCTCCAACCTGTTCCAGATCGGCCAGCAGGCGCTCCTGCTGCGAGCGGGCCATATCGGTCCAGAGGCCATGGAGAAGCGCATGGCCGAGCGCCGGGCGCAGTTGGCCGCCCAGCCCAAGGAACCCGAGAAGAAGGGGTTCATGGCGCGGATGATGGAGCAGCAGCAGGCGGCGCGCGAGGGATCTGGCAAGAAGCCGGCCGACGGCAAGGGGAAGTCTGGGCCGTCGAAGGGCTCGGGCTCGTCCAAGCCCAAGGGAGGCGCCGGTTCGCAGGGCAAGGTGGGACAGCCCCCGCCGCCGCGGAAATCGGGGCCCAGACGCAAACCCAATACGGGGCCGAAGAAACGGCCCGGATCTGGAGGCAACGGTGGATCGCCCAGCTGAGGAGTCAGCTCAACCGACGGAAGGTGGGGCCCAAGGCGCCACGACGGACGAGCTGGAGGAGCAGGCGGACGCCGCAGCCGACTTCATCGACGAGCTGTTGGTCAAGATGGAGATCGACGCGATCGCCGAACCGAACGAGCACGCGGGGCACATGTACGTGGACATCGTGGATGGTCCCGAAGACGACATGGCCCTGCTGATCGGGCGCCACGGGCAGACGCTCGAGGCGATCCAGGAGCTGATGCGCATGGTGGTGGGTCGCCGCCTTGATCAGCGCGTGCGGGTGATCGTGGATGTCGAGGACTATCGCAAGCGCCGGGAGGACAAGCTCGTGGAACGCGCTCGCGAGACAGCCGACCGCGTCCTGGAGACCGGTTCGGAGGAGGAGCTGGAGGCGATGAACGCCTACGAGCGGAAGCTCGTTCACGATGCGGTGGCCGGCGTTGAGGGTGTGGAATCCACGTCCAGGGGCGAAGACCCGAACCGCTACGTGGTGATCCGGCGCTCCTGACCTCAGCCAGGCGGGCTCCGTCCGGATGGAGCATGTTTCACGTGAAACATGAGGGTTGGAACCAGGCCGCGGAGAGGATCGGCGTCGCCCTGCCACCGGGCGCCGACAGCAGGCTGGGGGCCTTCGAAGAGCTCCTGATCGCCCGTGGGGCGCCCATGGGCGTGATCGCGCCGGGAGACGTGGACCGAGTCCGTGAGCGCCATATCCTCGACAGCCTCCGGGCGGCAGCGCTCGTGGAGGAGGCGGACGGCTCCTCGTACGATCTTGGCAGCGGGGGCGGGCTCCCAGGCGTGGTGCTGGCCATCGCGTGTCCGAACCTGGGCGTGACCCTGGTCGAGGTGCGTCGGAATCGAGCGGCGCTCCTCGACATCATGGTCACGGAGCTCGGGCTCGCGAACGCTCGCATCTACCCGCGTCGGTCGCAGACCCTCCGCGATCGCGTCGACCTGGTCTTCGCAAGGGCTTTCGCCCCGCCGAACCGGGCTTGGGAGGCGGCCGAACCGCTCCTGGTTCCGGGCGGCAGGCTCGTGTACTGGGCCGGGGAGCGGTTCGACCCGTCACGAGATGTCCCTTCGGGGGTCCAGACCACCCTTTTCCGGACCCCGGCGCTTGCAAGGTCGGGGGCGCTCGCTATGATGAGCCGGCAGTGACGACGGCCTCATCCGGCGCCAGCGCCGCCTCGCGATCCACGCCGACACGCCCCGCTTCCAACGGAGGTTCGCGCGCGACTGCCAAACGGGCTACCCGTCGGATCATGCCCCAACCGCCTGAAACCCCCGGCATCGCGCGGATCATCGCGATCGCCAACCAGAAGGGTGGGGTGGGCAAGAGCACCACGGCCGTGAGCCTCGGAGCCGCCTTGGCGGATATCGGCTACCACGTCTTGGTCGTCGACCTCGATCCGCAGGGCAACGCCTCGACCGGGATGGGGATCCGCCACGAGGCACGCGAGGTGACCGTGTACGACGTGGTGGTCTCAGAGGCCCCTGCGGTCGACGCCGTGATCCAGACGCCGGTGGCCCGGCTCCATGCCATGCCCTCGACGATCGACCTGGCCGGGGCAGAGATCGAGCTGGTCAGCCAGTTCTCCAGGGAGGCCCGTCTCAAGAAGGCCCTGGAACCGATCCGTGAGGGATCGTATGACTTCATCCTGCTCGATTGCCCACCGTCTCTCGGTCTGCTGACCGTGAACGCCTTGACGGCGGCCGAGGAGCTCATCGTGCCGATCCAGTGCGAGTACTACGCCCTCGAGGGGCTCGGGCAGCTGCTCCGTAACGTGTCCCTGGTCCAGCAGAACATCAACCCGGGCCTTCGACTGACCGGGATCGTGATGACGATGTTCGACCCCCGGACGAAGTTGTCCGAGCAAGTGGTTGCCGAGGTGAGGAACTACTTCGGTGAGACCGTGTATGACGTGATCATCCCGCGGACCGTCCGGTTGTCGGAGGCCCCCGGTTTCGGACAGCCCATCACGGTGTACGACCCCAAGTCCAAGGGCGCCGAGAGCTACCGGGAGCTGGCCCGCGAGGTCGCCCTGAGGCCGCCGCCCGACGAGCCCATGCCGGTCTTCGACGACCTGCCCACCGTCGTCGTGCCCGCCGTCGTGGAATCGGCGGCGACCGAACCGATAGAGGGAACCGGACCCACCGCGACCGAGCTCGCGGAGCCCTCCGACGCGCTCGAGGTGGAGTCAGCTCCCGAGCCCGAACCCGAACCCGAGCCTGAGCCTGAACCAGAAACGCCTCCGGCGCCCGGCCGTGCGGGCGTGACGTCCGAAGCACCCCCAGAGCCCGTCGCCGCCGTGGCTCCCGAGCCACAGGCGGCCCCGACCCCCGAGGAAGCGAAGGACGACCTGCAGGAAGATGATGTCTGGGAGGAGGTCGACGCCCTCACCGAGCTCGCGAAGAGCCGCGTCGCGCCACCTCGCTCCCCCGCCCCACCCGGGCACCTTCCCGAACGACGGGTGGTGGTCATCGACGAGGACGGCGACCTGGATCCCAACCCGCCAGGTGGCCCGACCGGCGCAGAGCCCTCTCCGAGCGATCCAGCGGCTCATGCCGCGATGGGAAACATCGGATCGACCCTGGGTGATCAGGACGAACAACCCAAACGCCGATGGCGACTGTTCCGCAAGGGAGGCGAATGATGTCGAAGCGAGGGGGCCTGGGAAGAGGGTTATCAGCGTTGATCCCGGGCGCGCCGGAGGCCGGGGAAGGGATCGCTCAGGGTCTGCTGGAGGCGCCCGTGAACGCGATCTCCCCCAACCCGAAGCAGCCGCGTACCCACTGGGACGAGGCCGAGATCGCCTCGCTTGCCGCCTCGATCCGCGAGGTCGGCATCCTGCAGCCGATCGTCGTTCGCAAGGCCACGTCCGGCTACGAGCTGGTGGCGGGGGAGCGCCGGCTGCGAGCCGCCAAGGTGGCCGGGCTCGCCACCGTCCCCGTGGTCCTTCGGGAAACGGACGACGCCGACCTGCTCCGCGAGGCGTTGATCGAGAACATCCACCGGGAGGATCTGGGTCCGATCGAGCTGGCCGAGGCCTTCCGCCAGCTCCTCGAGGAACTGGGGCTGAAGCAGGAAGAGCTCGCCGACCGCGTGGGTGTGTCGCGGTCACACATCGCCAACACGATCCGTTTGCTGCAGCTGCCCCTGGACACCCAGCAACTGCTCACCGACGGCAAGATCCAGGCGGGCCACGCGCGGGCCTTGTTGTCGCTCGGCGATGCAGAGGCCCAGAACGCCCTCGCCCTTCGGGTGGCCGCGGAGGACCTCTCCGTCCGAGAGACCGAGGAATTGGTCCGGCGGTACGTGGAGGGTCCCCCCATGGCCTCCGAAACCAAACCCAAGGAAACGTCGAAGACCCCCGGTGACTCGCAGATGGCGGAGATCGAGGAGATCCTGTCCGAGCAACTGGCGACGCGCGTCCAGATCCAGATGACCAAGTCTCGCGGTCGCGTCGTGATCGACTTCGGCTCTCCCGACGATCTCGAGCGCATCGTCTCTGAGATCGTGGGATCCGGTCCGGGGCTGGCGCCCGACTAGCCGGCCGTCCCCGTTCGGGTGAGGGCCGAGTGAATGACGGCGTCACACAGTTCCGACAGGCCCATGCCGGCCGCCTGGGCGGCCATCGGCAACAGCGAGGTTTCGGTCATCCCCGGTGAGACGTTGACCTCCAAGACCCAAGGGAGCCCTGACGGGTCGATCATCAAGTCGACCCGCGTGACGTCGCGCAGATGCAGGGCCTCCGCCGCTCGCCGGGCCTCCTCGATGCAGAAACCGACCACCTCCTCGGGCAGTCGCGCGGGTGAGAAGTACTCGGTCGCCCCGGCGGTGTACCGGGCGGCGTAGTCGTAGACGCCCCCTTTAGGAACGATCTCCACGAGGGGCAGGCCCTCGAACGGTGCCCCGACCAGTCCGGCAGCGATCTCCGAACCCTCGACCCGGGTCTCCACGACCGCCGCTTCACTGAACGAGAGGGCGGACATGACCGCCGCTGGCAGGTCGGCCTCTCGCTCGACGAAGCTCACCCCCAGGGCCGACCCACTCCGGGAGGGCTTCACCACACACGGCAGCCCCAGTCGCTCCCCCACGGTCCGAAGGGCGGCTCCGGCGCCCAGGTCGCGGAGGGCCGAGGCCTCGACCACCAGCCACGCGGGCGTGCGGACGCCGGCGCGACGCAGTGCCTCTTTGGCCAAGACCTTGTCGAACGCCACCTCACAGTCGAACGGCGCCGTTCCCGTGTAGGGGATGTCCAGGAGGTACAGGAGGCGTTGGACCGTGCCGTCCTCACCTTCCTTCCCGTGCAGCGCCAGGTAGCACAGCTCGGGCGCGGACTCGACCAACGCCTGCGTGAGCTCGACGTCGGCGGGATCGAGCAAGGTGGCCTGGTGGCCCAGATCGTGGAGCGCGCCGGCGATCCGATGGCCGCTGCGCAGCGAGACGTCGCGTTCGGGCGTCCAGCCACCGGCGAGCACCGCGATCCTCACGGATGCAGGCTTCTATAGAGTCGTGACTCGTCCGCCAGGAGGGAGCCGAGCCGCGCCACGCCCTCGCGGATCCGTTCGGGCGTGGGATGGCAGAACGCCAGTCGCATCTGGTTCCGGCCTCGCCCATCGGGATAGAAGGCGGTTCCCGGGACGTAGGCGACGCGTCGCTCGACGGCTGCGGCCAGCATCGCCCGCGTGTCGATCCCCTCGGGGAGGCTGACCCAGACGTAGAACCCACCCAGGGGCCGGGTCCAGGTGGCGCTGTCGGGGAAGTGCTCGGCGATGGCGTCGAGCATCGCGTCACGACGGATGCGGTAGGTCTCCACCAGACCCGACAGGTTGCGCCTCCACCGATCGGTGCTGAAGTACCGCTCAGTCACCAGCATGGTGAGCGACGAGCCGCACAGGTCGGCGGCCTCCTTCGCCAGGATCAGCCGCTGCACCACGGACGGCTCCCCGAGCGCCCACCCCACCCTGACACCGGGGGAGAACACCTTCGACACGGTGCCGAGATAGAGCACGTTGTCGGGATCGAGCGTTCGCAGCGAGGGGATGGGATCTCCCTCGAAGCGGAGCAGCCCGTAGGGGTTGTCCTCGATGATGGGTACCGAAGCCTCACGGCACAGTTCCACCAGCCGTTGCCGACGGGCGTATGATAACGTCACACCAGACGGGTTGCCGAAGTTCGGGCAGGTGTACACGAACTTCGGGCGCTCGCCGCGCACCAACGCGTCTTCCAACTGATCGACGATCATGCCGTCGGCGTCGATGTCCAACTGGAGGTACGCGGGCTCGTAGGCGCCGAACGCGGTGAGGGCTCCCACGTACGCCGGAGCCTCGACCGCGATCAGATCCCCTGGGTCGACGAAGATCTTGCCCACCAGGTCGAGAGCCTGCTGGGCGCCCGTGGTGATCACCATGTCGTCGGGGTCGGCGGCGATGTCCTCCTCGTGCATCAGGGTGACCAGTCGCTCGCGCAGCGCCAGATGCCCTTGTCCGCCAACGTACTGCAGGGCGTTTGCCCCGTGCTGCTCAAGGACTTCGCGCATGACCTGCTCCAGGTCGTCGATCGGGAGCCCTTCCACGAACGGCATCCCTCCGGCGAGCGACACGACCTCGGGGCGGGCTGCCACGGCGAACAGGGCCCGGACCTCTGACGCGGACATGCCGGCGGTGCGGCTCGCGTAGAGGTCGACGAAGCGATCGATGGAGAACTCGGCCATGGGAAGACCCTCAGCCTAGCATCGACCCTGGTCAGGGCCGCCTGGAGTCAGGTTCCCGGGGTGGGGGGAGGTGGCATGGACGTCGGGTCGCGCCCGGCGAGCCCCGGCGGTGCGGGCTCCTTCCTGGGACGCCCCACGGCGAGGTAGATGATGGCTCCCACGATCTGCAGCAGTACGATCACCAGGACCCAGACGAGCTTGTCGCCCGAGCGATACAACGAGTCGTCGGGGACCCGGATCGCATCCACCAGGGCCCAGATCCATACGACCAGTGAGACGGCCCACAGGATGACGAACACGCCGAACAGGGATCCGAACAGCCACTCCATCGTCCGAGGGTCACACGCCCGTACCCGGAGGTCAACGGCCGGTCAGTACCCGGCGGTGACGCCCCACTCGATCGGGACGCAGGCTCCGGTGATGGGCTCGGCCTCCAGAGAGATCAGGAACCAGACGAGCGAGGCGACCTCCTCGGGCCGGATGAACCGCGCCCGCGGTCCCTGGGGCATCCTGGCAAGGAGGGTGTCCAGGTACCCCTGTTCGTCCCCACCCCCGAAGTCTCGTGCCTGCCCGGCCAGCATCGGCGTGTCCACATCGGCGGGGCACACCGCGTTCACGCGGACGCCGTGAGGAGCGAGCTCCAGCGCCAGCGACTTCGTGATGCCGTTCACCCCGAACTTCGATGCGTTGTAGATCGCGCAGCCGGGGTTGCCGCCCAGGCCCGAGTCGCTGGAAAGGTTGACGATGCAACCGGAAGACTCGATCAACCACGGGATCGTGTACCGGCACATGAAGAACGCGCCTTTGAGATTGACATCGATCGTCTGGTCCCACTGGGCTTCGGTCATCTCCCAGGAGTCCCCCTCGACCCACACGCCGGCCCCGTTGACGAGCACATCCAACCGACCATGACGATCGATCACCTCGCCCACGGCGCGCTCACACGCATCGACCGACGACAGGTCCGCACCGACCGCCTCGGCCCCTGGGATCGCTTGGGTCGCGGCCGCGAGTCCGTCCTCGGAGCGATCTACCAGGACGACGGTGTCGCCGCCGGCCGCGGCTCGCGCTGCGATCGCGCGACCCATCCCGCCGGCTCCGCCCGTCACCATCACGACGCGGCTCACGGTTACCCTCGCACCTGCGGGAACACCTGCTCTGCAAGGATCTCCAGCATCTCTAGGTCGTCGAAGAGCTCGTGGTTGAGCATCACCCGCTGGACGCCCGCCTTCGCGTATTCGCTCAGCCGTTCCGCGGCCTGCTCGGCCGAGCCCACGATGCACTCCGCGCGCAGCTCCTCGAGGCGGTCCTCGAAGCGATCCGCGCGCATCTGCTCGTCGCTCGCCCGGCGGACGCGGTCCAGGGCGTCGGCTTCGGTGGCGCCCACGTAGCACCAGGTCATCATCGACGTCGTCAGCGTGGCCTGATCCCTCCCGTCCGCGTCCAACCGATCCCGCACGCGCCGGTAGCGCTCGGCGACCTGGCCCGGCGAACCGCCGACGGTGTTGAACTCGTCGGCCCACCTCGAGACGAGCCGGGCCAGACGCGGACCGCCGTCACCGCCGACGATGATCGGCGGATGCGGTTCCTGGATCCCCTTGGGTGCGAAGGGGACATCTTCGAGCCGGTAGTACTTCCCGGCGAACGTGAACGTCTCCTCGGTCAACAGACGGTGGACGATCTCCAGTTGCTCCTCCAGACGCGCGAACCGCTCGGCAACCGGCGGGAAGGCGAACCCGTGCGTGCGGTGCTCCTCCTCCCACCATCCCGCCCCCATCCCGATCTCCACCCGGCCGCCGCTGATGCGGTCCACCGTCACCGCGGCCTTCGCGAGCACCGCGGGCTCCCGGAAGGTGATGGGCGACACGAGCGTGCCCAGGCGGATCGTGGAGGTGGAGGCGGCCAGTCCCGCCAGGTTCGTCCAGGCGTCGGAGGATCCCCGGTCCCGGTCCCGCATCACGCTGAAGTAATGGTCGGAGGTGAAGAGCGCCTCGAAGCCCAAGCGCTCTGCGGTGCGCGCCGCCGCGAGCCATTCGTCCCAGCTCACGCCCTCTTGGCCTTCGAGCATCAAGCAGAACCGCATCGGCGCGTAGCATAGTCGGACCATGCGAGCGGACCTCTCTGAGCCCAGGTGGTTCCCCACGGAAGCGCAACGCGCCCAGCACGCCATCGCCCTGGGTCTGGTCCTCGGAGTGTTCCTGCGCGCGGTTGCGGCCCTGTCGGACCGACGGCAACGTTAGCCGTTGAAGAAGCGTCGCATCCCGGTCGCCACCGCGCGACCGACCCGGGCGGCGAAGTCGGGATCGGCCAGCAGTTCGGCCTCGCGTTCGTTCGTGGCGAACACCGGCTCGATCTGTACCGCAGGCATCTGTGTCTCGCGCAGCATCGCGCCGCTCAGCCTCTGGAGCCGGCCTCGGCACGCGAACTCGTGCTCGAGGGCCTCCAGGATGAGCTGGGCCATCAGCATCCCCGCCGGGGAATGGGTGTTCACGCTGCCGAAATAGGAGCAGGTCGGCCCGGAGGCTTCGGGCAGGCCCGAATTCAGGTGGAGCGAGATGCAGGCGGCGGCCTCCAGATCGTTGGCGAGTCGCGCGCGTTCTGATGGAGAGGGGTCTTCGTCCGCACCGCGGAGCACGGCAGGCTTCGCGCCGAGCTTGGCGAGTTCATCGCGTAAGGCGGCGGCCATCGCGTACGGTGACCCGGCGGCACCGCCTCCGTGCGCGGGGTCGATGGCCACGAGCCGCCCCTCGATCGAACGCCGCGCGTGTCGCAGCTCCTCCTCTTCGCGCACCAGCGCACGACTGGGCCCGGACTCCGGCGGCCGCATGCGCTCGAGGATCGTGATCGCGTGCAGCCCCACGATGCCGTCGGGCTCCTCGCCCACGTTGCGTTGGAACTCACGCACCGCTCGGTCAGTGTTGGGGCCGAACAGTCCGTCCTCGCGCCCGGCATCGAACCCCAGAGCGTTCAGTTTGCGCTGGAGCGCACGCACGTCATCGCCCCCGTAGAGGGGGACGTGGAGATAGAGGGTGCGGTCGCCGAGGCGGTATCCCGCTTCGACGAGCTGGCCCCATGTGTCGGGTCCGACCAGACCGTCGACCCGCAGGTGCCGCCGGTCCTGGAACGCGCGGACGGCCTGTTCGGTGGCGGGTCCGAACCGACCGCTCGTCTCGGCCGGGTCGATCGTCTCGCCCAGGCCGAGCAGGCGCTGCTGGATGTCGTGGATCTCGGGGCCCTGGTCACCCAGGCGGTAGATGCGCACCCCTGCATACTCCGCCGCTCCGACCGACGTCGGCAACCGGCGTGGCGCCGGACCTCAGCTGAGGTGCGGTTCCAGGTCGCGCAGGATCGCGTCCTTGGGGCGGGCACCGATGACGCGGGCGACCTCCTGACCCCCCTTGAACAGGATCAGCGAAGGGATGCTCATGACGCCATAGGTCCGTGTGGTCTGCAGGTTCTCGTCGGTGTTCATCTTCACGACGCTCAGGCTGTCGCCCTTCTCCTGCCCGATCTCTTCGAGCACCGGCGTCACCATCTTGCACGGCACGCACCAATCGGCCCAGAAGTCCACCAGGACCGGCGTCTCGGAATCCAGGACCTTGGTTTGGAAGTCGCCGTCGGTCACATCGCCCATGTTGCTCATGTCTCGCTCTCCTCGATGTCATCAGCCCCGTAGTCGGAGCTCATTGCCAAGAACGCCCGGCGGCCGGAGGGGATTCCCGCCCCTCAGGCTCCGGTCTGGTGCGCCTCGTGTTCCAACAGACGTTCGGCGTCGATCGCCGCCTTGCATCCCTGTCCTGCGGCGGTCACCGCCTGTCGGTAGATGGTATCGGTCACGTCGCCGGCCGCGAACACACCCTCGACACTCGTCCGGGTCCGCGGCTCGTCCACGACAACATAGCCGTCCTCGAGCTCCAGCTGCCCATCGAACAACGCGGTGTTGGGGGTGTGTCCGATGCCCATGAACACGCCGTCGGTGGGCAGGTCGCGGACCGCACCGGTCTTCACGTCCTTCGCCCGGATCCCCGTCACGGCATCCTCCCCCAGGATCTCCTCAACGACGGTGTCCCAGATCACCTCGATCTTCGGGTTGGCGAGTGCCCGCTGGGCCATGATCGGCGAGGCGCGGAACTCGTCACGCCGGTGGACGATCGTCACCTTCGAAGCGAACTTCGTCAGGAAGGTCGCTTCCTCCATGGCGGTGTCGCCGCCGCCCACCACCACCAGTTCGCGGTCCTTGAAGAAGAAGCCGTCACAGGTGGCGCATGCGGACACGCCCCGGCCGCGGAGCTTCTCCTCGCCCGGCACGTCGAGCCATTTCGCGGTGGCGCCGGTGGCCACGATCAAGGCTCGCGCTCGCCACTCCTGGTCGCCGGCCCACACGCCGAACGGCCGCTGCGACAGGTCGACACGCGTGACGTGCACCGGCAGGATTTCGGCTCCGAACCGGGAGGCCTGCTTCTCCATCTGCTCCATCAGCTCCGGTCCCAGGATGCCGTCGCCGAAGCCCGGATAGTTCTCGACGTCGGTGGTGAGCATCAGCTGCCCCCCGGCCTCCAGCCCTTTCAGGACCAAGGGCTCCAGGTTGGCGCGTGCGGCGTACAGGGCGGCCGTGAACCCGGCGGGCCCGGATCCGATGATGATCACTTTCCGCACGTCGTCACTCATGACCGAGAATCCTCCCATACAGCACAACGCGCCGGTATTCCCGGGGCTGTGGCTACCGGTTGACTTGGGAGGCCGACAGCGGCGTGCAGGTGGTGGCGTCGGCCGCCACCACCAGGATCGAGGTGCCGCCGGAGCCGCGTTCGTAGAACCCCAGGTACGCGGGCGTCCCCTGGAAGGATGCCTCGATCAAGCGGACGGGATCGCCGGGAGTGGGTCGGACGGCCTCCGCCAGGCAGGCGGTGGCCCGCGCAGCTCGTCCGGTGCCGCCCGGCTCAGCCACCGGACGACCCTGTCCCTCATCCGGGGCGGCCGCGAAGTCGGTAGCGAGCGCCTCCAGCGAATCCGGCGTGTAGTCGACATCGCTCGTCTCGAGCACGACGCTGACCCCGGCGGAGGTGGTGCCCGGCGCGGCGGCCTCGGCTCTCGAGGGCTCGGAAGCAGCGTCGTTGGCGTTCGTCCCGAGCTTGGGCAGCGCCAGGGCCAGGACCAGGAGGCCCGCCGCAGCTGCTGCCGCGATCCCTCCCCACCGGTACCAGGCCGGCGGCCCGGACGTCCTGTGGCGAGTGGAGATCCCCGCCTCGGCCAGCGCCGCGTCGGCGACGCCGGCTGGAGCGGTGACGGTGGGCAAAGCCGCCAGCGCCGCTCGCGCCTCCGCCGCGGCCCGCACCTCGCGGGCGCAGCGCGCGCAGGCATGAAGGTGAGCGTCGACGGCGGCCCGGTCTCGGGGGGAGATCGACCCGTCCACGTAGCCGGCCAGGAGGTGTTCGGGGTGCGTCATGACCCCTCCTCCGACGTTCCGGCCGGCGTCCGCGGTTCCCGACCGATGCCCATCGCGCGGGCGAGAGCCACGCGCCCACGGTGCACGCGGGATTTCACCGTCCCCACGGGCACCTCGAGGATCCGCGCGATCTCCTCGTACGGGAGATCCTGCACGTCGGCCAACACGAGGGCGATACGGAACTCCTCCGGTACCTGTGTCAGCGCCTGCGCCACGTCCAGGGTCCCAGCGATGCGGTCGGCGTGATCGGGGATCGGCGGCCCGGGCTCGGGGATCCGGTCGTCGTCACCACCCGGCACCACGTGCAGCATCGGCCGACGCCGCTGTTTGCGGAGACCGTCGTAACAGGTGTTGACGGCGACACGATGCAACCAAGTGGTGAATGCGGCCTCGCCCCGGAACTGACCGAGTTTGCGTAACGCGGCGACGAACGTATCCTGCGCCGCGTCCCGAGCGTCCTCAGGGTTGCCCACGATCCGCAGGCACAGGTTGTAGACGCGGGTCTGATGTCGCTCGACCAGGACGCCGAAGGCCGCGGGGTCCCCGTCGAGGTATCGCCTGACCAGGGTTTCGTCGCGCTCGAGGTCGGGCTGGGTCACGGGCCCACGCTAGACGTCGGGCGGACCGTTCGTCTCCGTGTCGGTCACGACGGCGTAGTGCTTCGTGTATCCGATCCGTCCCGCCAGCAAGGTCTTCGCCTCCTTGCGCAGGATGATCGTCACCGCCCCCGTGTCGGTGTTCACCGAGCAGCCCTTCCGGGTGAATCGGGCATCGGGGTCGGCCGTCTGGACGGTCGTGGCCGCGACCTCGCAGGCGTTCCTGGCGCTGCCGTCCAGGCGGAACGCCGCTGCGGCGTCGCTGGCCGCATTGGTGGCGATCGATGACAGGTGGAAATGCGTGATGGCGATGGAGGCTCCGTCGACCAGCGCCACCAGGACGAGTGCGACCAGGATCAGCCAGACGGCTGCCAGCTTCCCGACCATCCCTCGCTCGTCTCGATGGACCCGCATGTGGGGTGCTCCTCGTTCAGGCGCGGAACCTCCTCAGCACCGCGCTCCTCACCTCATCGACCTCCGCGATCTTGAAGATAAGCGCGCAGGCGCCGAACACAAGCACGCCCACGGTCACGCCCAGGGCGACCTCGGCCACCTGGCCGACGATGCCTAAGGCCCGTCCGTCGAACGGGATCGTGCTTGCGTACGCGGCGAGGGCGGCCAGGATCGAGGCTGGGACGACCTTGGACAGCGTGGTCAAGACGCGTGTTCCGTCGATCGAGCCTAAGCGTTTATGCAGGATCACCAGGCACACGATCGTGCCGAACAGGTACGACGTGGCATGACCCAGGGCAAGGCCCGGGATCCCCCGATGGAGGACGAGCAGGAACAGCAGGTCCGCGCCGATGTTCACGACGGCGGCCGCCACGTTCACGAGCGCCGGGGTACGGGTGTCCTGCATCGCGTAGAACGTGCGGGTGAGCAACTGGAACACGGAGAAGAACGGGAGCCCCACGGCGAACGCCCGCAGGGTGTCGGAGATCAGGGTCACGCCACCGCCGGGCCCGCTTGCGTTGACGTGCTCGAAGATCAGCGCACAGATCGCGGGTGCGAGCGCGATGAGCCCCAGCGCGGACGGGATGATGATCACCGATGTGTCGCGGATGCCTCTCGAGAACAGGGTGCGCACCCCCCCGGCGTTCCCCGCGCTCCACTGCGCTGCCATCCCGGGGAGGAGCGCGGTGAAGATCGATACGACGAAGATGGCGTGGGGGAGCGAGAACACGATGAACGCGAAGGCGTAGGCCGTGACCCCTCCCGTGGTGGGGGTCGCCAGGATGATGATGAGGAAGTAGGCGAGCTGGTTCGCGCCCACGTACACCACGACCCAGCCCGCCAGCCGACTCAGCCGCCGCAGCGCCGGATGGTTCCAGTCGAACCGGAGGTGCCATCGGTACCCGGTGGCACGCAGCGACGGCCACAGCGCAACCGTCATGGCCGCCACCCCGAGCGTCGTGCCGATGGCCAGGACGTAGCGCTCGGCATCCCCGATGCCCACGACGCTGGGATCGCCGCCGTGCAGGAGCCAGAAGTACGCCCCGAACGTGACGATCACCACCAGGTTGTTCAGGATGGGCGCGAACATCGGGGCCGCGAACCGACGGTTGGCGTTGAGCAATCCGCCGGCCACCGCGCCGATCCCGTAGAACACGATCTGCGGCATGAACCACCGCAGGAAGAAGGTCCCCAGCTCGATCTGCTGTTGGCGGTCGGCGACGCTGGAGCGCGCGCTGTAGAGCTGGATGATCCACGGGGCCGCCACGATCCCGATCAGGGCCACGACCGACAGGACCACCAGCGTCAGCGTGAGGATCCGGTCCGCCACCGCCCAGCTCTCGTCCCTCCCGTGATCCTGGAGCCACTCCACGAACAGCGGCACGAAGACGGAGGTGAGGATCCCGCCCAGGACCAGCTCGTAGACGATGTTCGGGGTGGTGTTGGCGCGGTTGTAGGTGTCGTCGAGCGCGCTGACGGTGACGCCCAGGGCCGCCGCCTGCGCCGCGATCCGGAGGAACCCCGTGAACCGGGAGAGGGCCGTGCCGACCGACATGACGGCGGTGTTGCGCGCGTAGGCCGCCGCCGAGTCCTCCGGCGGCAGCTCGGGGTCGACGTTCATGAGCTCGGTCGTCGGAAGAGCCTCCTCGACCACATGCCCACCAACACCAGCGCGGCCGCGATCGTGATGATCAAGGCGATCCGGTTCACGGTGGCGGAGCGAACGATCAGGGTCTGTGGATCGTTCAGGACGTGGCCCGAGGGGGAGCGGACCTTCATCTGGATCGAGTGTGCCTGACCCCCGGCCGACGCTTGCACGCGGAAGTTCACGATCTGGTCGGGTCGGTCCAGCGTCACCAGCTGGGTGTCGCCGTCGGGGAACGAGAACCAGGCCGAGGTCAACTGGATCTGCACCCGGACCGGTGTGGGCCCGGGGTCGCCCATCCGCAACGGGATCGTCCCCTGCTCTGAGGTGAGGGTGAAGACCTGAGGACCCCTCGGTTGGACCTGCCCGAAGCGCTCTTCGGTGACATCGTTCACGTGGTCGATCCAGACACGGCCAGCTAGCTGCCCCGCGTCGGCGTACTGCCCGGCCTCGGCGTAGAGCAGCGACCGATCCAGCTGGTCGGCACCGGTCGCGTCGTCCACCTCCATGGAGCGGTACGCGGAGACGTTGCGCCGCTCCGCCCGGATCCCCTCGGCGTAGAGCGTGGAGAATCGGGCCTGGGAGGGGACAGCCAGCGACGCTGGCTGTCCCGGGGGGTTGACCGAGGTTGCGAGTTCCTGCGCGCGCATCGCGCGCAGGAACGGGGCGTCCGCCAGTCTGCGGATCAGTGGACCCCAGAGGCCGGCCGGCAAACCGGAGGGGAGCGCGACGGCGACGCCGCGCACCGTTTCGGAGCCGTCCGGTTGCGGACCGGGCACAGGCTGCTCGCGCCAGATCGTGGCGAGCTCCCCGAACACGGACTGGGCGGTCCGGACGGGGTCGGCGAGCATCGTTGGATCGGCGAGCATCGCGCTGGCGTCGGGGTCGGGGAGGATCAGCTGGGTCGGGTCGAGGGTGAGATGGGCCAAGGTCGCCGTCGGCAGGGGTGCGAAGGAGTTGGGTTGGGGGGTCCTCACCACCGTGTCCGGATCCGCCAGGATCGTGCTGACGCCGCGGAGGGCCAGCGCCTCGACCGCGGGCTCGTCCAGCGCTCCCGACGGCGGTCGGGCCACCTCGGCCACTGGGGTGACGTCCAACACGTCGCGCAGGATCTCCTCGCCCACGGCCCGCTGCCGATCGAGGTCGCTCGCCAGACCGCTCGAGAGCAGGGCGGGGATCAGCGGAGCCGAGAACGGCAGCGCCGATACCTGCACCTTGATCGATGCGGTGATCGAGCGGAGGGAGGCCAGGAGCGTGGCGGCGTTCAGCGCTCCGCCCTCGCCCTTGGCCACCGTGGTGCCGTCGGCGCGCTCGTAGCCGTCCGCCATCCGAACCAGCTGATCGATCAACGCCGGCTCGATCACGACGTCGATCGCGGTGTCGCGCTCGGGATCTTCGGCCAACCGGCGGAGCGCCTCGACCTCCGCGCCCAACGAGCGATCGGGGGCGACCGACGCCTCGAACGCCGGGTCGGCGAGCTGCCCTTGCGGGTTGAAGGCCACCGGCGCGGTGAGCTCGGCCCACCAGGCCAGCCGGACCGGCGCTTCGGGGGGGCGCACGATGTGCACGACGGGGGTGTTCAGGACCCCGACCTGGGTTCCCTCGCTCCTCAGGTCGACCTGAGCTGGGTAGACCAGGGAATCGATCGTGCTGATGTCGCCAACGGCCGCCATGTCCATGTCGATCGTGAAGAAGCGTTCCTTACCGGGCTCCAGCGTGTCCTTCTTCGGGAACGAGTTCGCGAAGGCGGGCACGGAGCTGAGCGCGAGCGGTCCTTCGGACAGCGACGTCAGGTAATCGGTGCGGGAGCGGATGGCCTGGCCGATCGTGAGCCCCACCGAGAGGTCCCCGATCGCCGTATCGCCGTCGTTGGTCGCCAGGATCGTGATCTCCAGCGTGGACTCCTTGATGGTCGTGAACGGCGTCTGCGTCAGGAGCTGGAGCCTTACGTCCGACGGTTCCTGGGCGCGGGCCGACATGACCGGCAGCACGGTCAGGACGACGACCGCGAACGAGAGGAGGGCGCGCGCCGCGCGTTGGTGGATAGTCATGCCGGCGGCCCCATCGTAGCCGCGGATCCTCAGCGGCGGAGGAGCTCGGCGAGTTCGCGCACGCCATAGATCAGGGCCACGAGCAGGAGGAACGAGCCCACCAGGAGCCGCAGGGTTCGCTCGCGTGTTCCCAACGCGATCGTGGCCCCGATCCGAGCTCCCGGGACCGCGCCCAGCGTGAGGCCCACCACCAGCCACCAGTCGATGTGCCCGAGCGCCGCGTGGACCACGGTCCCGGGGACCACCAGGACGACGATCGCCAGCAACGAGGTCCCCAGCGCTCGCTTCAGCGGCATGCCCACCACCCCCGCCAGGAGCGGAACGATCACGAGCCCCCCGCCGATCCCCAGCAGGCCGCTCACGAACCCCGCCAGCAACCCGATCCCTCCGTAGATCCAGGGCGTCGCTGGCCGGCGCTTGCGCGCCCTCAGCCGCGCGGCGCCCTCCGCGAAGGATCCCGATCGCCTGCCACGCCAGGAGGACGGCGGTGATCACCAGCAGGAGGTCGGTGTCCACCACGTCCGTGAGCGCGGCGCCCACGATCGCTCCCACGATGCCCGGTCCCGCGATCCAGGCCGCCGCCCGTGTATCCAGCTCGTGTGCGCGACCGTACGTGTAGGCGCCGGTCAGCGCTGTGGGGAAGATCACCGGCAAGGGGGTGGCCAGGGCGACGATCGGGGCCGTTCCCACCAGCATCTGGACGCCCGGGGTCATCACGATCCCACCTCCCACACCGAACAACCCGGAGAGCACGCCGGACACCAGCCCGATCCCGATCGCCACGATCCAGTCCAGCGGGGTCATCGGAGATGGTCGGCAGCGCGTGCCAGCACGTCGCGCTCACCCCGGTACGCGGCGCGTTTCAAGGCCCGCTCCAGCGGGAACCAGCGGATCTCCTCCATCTCGTCGTCACGCTCGGAGGGATCACCCCCGGTGCATCGCATCAGGAAGAAGTGGACCGTCTTGCGGATCCGGGTGTCCTCCCAGACGTAGAAGTACTTCGTGTCCCCGAGCGACGCCTCGATCTCGGCGGTGTAGCCCGTTTCTTCCCGGACCTCGCGGATCGCGGCGTCCTCCATGGCCTCGCCTTCCTCGATCCCACCCTTCGCCAGGCCCCACGCCAGATCGCCCCGTCGCGTGCGACGGGAGGCCAGGACCACCTCGATCTGATCGGCGTCCCGCCGGTAGACCACGCCGCCGGCCGAGATCTCCTTCTGGACGGGCCCCTTGCCGGGCGTGCGCGCCGCGGCCTTCCGCTTCTTGGGCTGGCGGGCGGCAGTGGAGGTCTTGGACGATCGTGAGCGGCGCCTCCGACGGCGTTTCGGGCCCGGCTTTGGCCGCTCAGGGCCGCCGTCCGGTTCTCCGGTCATGTGCGGGATTCTAGGCCGCGCTCAGGTGGACCTGGGGACCGGCCGATGCACCCTTGAGGATGGATATCAATGAACTGCTGCGGTACGCGGTGGAGCGCGGCGCCAGCGACCTGCATCTCAAGGTCGGGAACGTGCCGTTCATCCGCGTGGACGGAGGCCTTGAGCCCACGTCCTTCGACATCGCTCACCCCCTCGGACACGGAGATCTTCGCGGCCGTATTGATGTCCGAGCACAAGAAGCGGGAGTTCGAGGCGACCTCCGAGGCGGACATGGGGTACACGCTCGAGGGCGTCGGGCGATTCCGGGTGAACGTGTTCCGGCAGCGGAGCCTGGTAGGCCTGGCGATCCGAAGGGTGCGCAGCGAGGTGCCCACGTTCGAGGAGCTGCGGCTCCCCAAGGTGATGGAGACGTTGGCCGACTCGCCGCGCGGACTGGTCCTGATCACGGGACCGACGGGCACCGGGAAGACCACGACGATCGCGTCCATGATCGGGCACATCAACCGCACCCGACGTGCCCACATCATCACGATCGAGGATCCGATCGAGGTCGTGCACGACGACGTGCGTTCGATCGTCCAGCAACGGGAGATCGGGATCGACACGGACAGCTACGCGAACGCCCTTCGTCACGTGATCCGGCAGGATCCCGATGTGATCTTCGTCGGTGAGATCCGCGACGGCGATTCGGCCCTGTCGGCGATCCAGGCGGCGGAGACCGGCCACCTGGTGATCTCGACCCTGCACACGATCGACTGCATGGAGACGATCAACCGGGTGCTGGACCTGTTCCCGCCGCAGCAGCAGAAGGAGGTGCGGACCTCGTTCGCGGGCTCGCTCCGCGGGATCGTGTCCCAGCGCCTGGCGCCGAAGGCTGACGGGAAGGGCCGCGTGCCGGCTGTGGAGGTGCTCGTGAACACCGGGCGCGTCTTCGATCGGATCGTGGATCCGGACCAGACCGACGGGATCATCGAGGTGATCCAGGACGGAGGGTTCTACGGGATGCAGACCTTCGACCAGGCCCTGGTGCAGCTCACCAAGGAAGGGTTGGTCACCGAGGACGACGCCCGCCGGACCGCCACGAACCCGCACGACTTCGACCTGCAGCTGCGGGGTGTGCTGGACCGCCACGCGGCTTACGCTGAGATCGACGCCGTCAAGTTCTAGTTCTCGGCCGTGTTGGCCGGACGCTCCCCGGCGGCGATCTGCGCGCGGATCTCCATGGGGTGGCGGCGGTAGCCGTAGGGGATCGCCAGCAGGAAGTAGACCGGGATGAACAGCGGTCCCCATACGCAGTACTGACGGATGTGCTCCTTCTCGTGCACGAGCAGGGTGCCGGACACCGGCTGGGCCGAGACGATGACGAACCCGATGGTCATGGCCGCGCGATCGGCCCTGGGCATCAACGCGGTGAGACCTCGAGGCCGGCGATCGAAGATGAGCGCGCCGTCGGCCAGGCGTGGAGCCTGGAACGTCAGCAGGCCGACGACGAGCCCGATGAGGGTGTTCGGCGAGGTCCAGATGAACCCGAGCCACGTGGGCATGCGTCCGACGCTACCGCGCGGAGGAGGGAGTGTGGAGCCGGTGCGCCTCGAGGGGAGCTTTCGTCCAACGGTTGTCTTCTCCTCGACCTCGTCCCGGGCCGAGACGTCAAGACCTCCACGACTGCGTCCTAGGTCGCAACCGTGAACATCTTGACGGGTTCCGCCGAAGAGGCTTGCCGCCCTTGTCAAAGAGTTACCTGTTTCGTCCCGAAGAGCCGTGGGACCCGCGGGGTATCCTCGGGCCGTCATGACCGAGCCGATGCAGCCGACCTCGGGCGCCGTCATCGAGGTCGATCCCCTCGCGAAGGAGCTGGGCGAGCGGTTCGACGCGGCGGGCCATCAGCTCTACGTGGTGGGCGGCTCCGTCCGCGATCTGATCCTGGGCAGGCCGCGTCCCGATGCCGACATCGACTTCTGCACCGACGCAGCCCCCGCCGACACCACCCGGATCCTGCGCGGGTGGGCCGAGCGTCAGTACCTGGTGGGGGTCAGGTTCGGCACGGTGGGGGCGCTGAAGGGCGACCGTCGGCTGGAGGTCACCACCTTCCGCGAGGACGTCTACGTGCCCGAGAACCGCAAGCCGGCCGTGACGTTCGCGAAGGACATCGAGACGGATCTGTCCCGGCGCGATTTCACGATCAACGCGATGGCGGTGCGGGTGCCCGCCGGCGAGTTCGTGGATCCGTTCGGCGGTGTCCGGCACCTGGCGAGCAAGGTCCTGGACACGCCGCTGGAGCCGGAGGTCTCGTTCGGGGATGACCCGCTGCGGATGCTGCGCGCGGCCCGGTTCGTGGCGCAGCTGGAAGTCGTGCCCACCGAGCGTGTCGTCGAGGCAATCGAGGAGATGGGGGAGCGGCTGCGCATCGTCTCGGCGGAGCGGATCGCGGACGAGCTGAACAAGCTGTTGGTGGCGCCCGCTCCGTCCCGGGTCTGGAACTCCTCGTCGCCACCGGTCTCGCGGATGAGTTCCTCCCCGAGCTGTCGGCGCTCAGCCTGGAGCAGGACCCTGTTCACCGGCACAAGGACGTGCTGCGCCACACGTTCGCCGTCGTCGAGCGCTGCGAGCCCGACGCCACGCTGCGGCTCGCGGCCCTGCTCCACGACGTCGGCAAGCCGAAGACCCGGCAGATCACCCCCGAGGGGGTCCAGTTCCATCATCACGAGGTCGTGGGGGCCCGGATGGCCGACACGCGGCTTCGGGAGCTTCGCTATCCCAACGCCGTGGTCGACGACGTGGTGACCCTGGTGGAGCTGCACCTCCGCTTCCATGGGTACGGCGACGGCTGGAGCGACAGCGCCGTGCGCCGCTATGTGCGCGATGCCGGTCCGTTGCTCGACAAGCTGAACCAACTCACCCGCGCCGACTGCACCACGCGGAACCCGAAGAAGGCGGCGCAGTTCGCCGCGCTGCAGGATGATCTCGAGGAGCGGATCGCGCGGCTGGCCGAGCAGGAGAACCTGGAGGCGATGCGCCCGCCCCTCGATGGTCAGCAGGTGATGGAGCATCTGGGCATCCCGCCAGGCCCGGTCGTGGGTGAGGCCCTCGCCTACCTGATGGACGTTCGGATGGAACGCGGTCCTGTCGACGAGACCGCGGCCTTCGCCTTGCTGGACGCCTGGGCGAAGGAACGCGGGGTCTGATCGGGCTTACGGCGCGCCCACGGGCAGGGTCGCGAGGTCGCCCATGACGACCTCGCGGTCTTCTGGGTCCTCGATCGCGTCGGCCGCGCTTCGCGCGGCCGTCGCCCACCTGCGTGCCTCGGTCTCGTCTCCCGCCACCGCGGATGCCCGCGCCAGACCTTCCATCGCGGAAGCACGCAGCCAGTCGGGCAACTCCGGTCCCTCGGCGATCGCGAGGGCGCGCTGCGCGTGGTAGAGCGAGGGTTCCCCCCGTCCCAGCACCGCGTACACCCGGGAGCACTGCCATTCGCCGACGGCGAGCTGCTCGGCGGTGCCCACCTGACCCCAGTGGTAGCGGGATGCGTGCGCCGCATGGAGCATCCGATCGTCGGCCTCCACCGACCGGTCCTTGTCCTCCAGCATCGTCCAGACCTGGTTGAAGAGCTGAACCGCCACGGCCCGGTGTTCCTGGGGCGTGAGCGCGTCGTCGCTGTCGATCGCTGAGGTCATGACGGTCTCCTCCTCATCTCGTAGGGACATCCGCAACCGATGGCCCATCCGTTGCAGCCGGAACGTCTCGGCTTCGACGGCCGCACTCTGCCTGGCCAGGACCTCGTGCAGCTCAGCCTCGTCGTCCAGCACGCGGCGGATGTCGGCGAGCGGCACGTCCAGATCGCGGAGGCGGCGGATCTCCCGCGCCCGCGCGAGCTGTTCGGGACCGTATCGCCGGTACCCGGTCTCCCGGTCCACCGATGCCGGCGAGAGCAGTCCCACGCGGTCGTAGTGGCGCAGCGCCTTTACCGTCAGACCCGAGAGGCGGGCCAGGCGTCCGATCGTGAGTCGCTCGTCGTCCATCCACATGCACGCTACGGCCCTCCCCCGGGGGAGGGTCAAGCGGTCCGGACCAGATCGTCGTCTTGGCCCCGACGGTAGGCTCAGCCGGATGATCGACGTGACCGAGGGGCTGACCGAGGCCGAGGTCCAGGAACGGGTACGGGAGGGCCGAGCGAACGACGTGCCCGCGGCCCCCACCCGCACGGTCGCCCAGATCGTCCGCGCCAACATCTTCACGCGGTTCAACGCGATCTTGGGTGCGATGGAGGCGGTGATCCTGATCGTCGGTCCGGTGCAGGACGCGCTGTTCGGCTTCGTCCTGGTGGCCAACGCCGCGATCGGCATCGTGCAGGAGCTCCGCGCGAAGCGAACGTTGGATCAGCTCACCCTGTTGACCGCGCCCCGTGCCCGCGTGCTGCGCGACGGACGGTTGCGAGAGGTGCAGGTGGGCGAGGTGGTGCAGGACGACGTGATAGACATCGAGGCCGGCTCGCAGATCGTGGTGGACGGCGAGGTGGTGGCCGACGTCGGCCTGGAGGTGGACGAGTCGCTCCTCACGGGAGAGGCCGATCCCGTGGCCAAGGCCGTCGGCGACGAGGTCCTCTCTGGGTCGTTCGTCGCCGCCGGTTCCGGCCGGTATCGCGCCACGCGCGTCGGGCACGAGGCCTACGCTGCCCGTCTGGCCGAGGACGCGCGCCGCTTCACGCTCACGAAGTCGGAGCTGCGCAGCGGCATCGATCGGATCCTGACCTACGTCACCTACGCGATCATCCCGACCGCCATCTTGCTCTTCATCAGCCAGTTCCGAGCCACGGACTCGTGGCGCGACGGCGTGTCCGGCGCGGTGGCGGGCACGGTCGCGATGGTTCCGGAAGGGCTCGTGCTGTTGACCAGCCTGGCGTTCGCCGTTGCGGTGCGACGTCTCGCCAAGCAACGTGTGTTGGTGCAGGAGCTGCCAGCGGTCGAGGGGCTGGCGCGCGTCGACGTGCTGTGCATCGACAAGACCGGAACCCTCACCGAGGGCAAGCTGGCGGTGGAGGGCGTGGAGGTCTTCGATCAGGCGCTGCCGGCCGACGACGCGCTGGCGGCCATGGCGGCGAACGATGCGGCTCCCAACGCCACGATGCGCGCCATCGCCCAGCAGTATCCCGACGCGCCGACGGGTTGGGCGCTCACCCTGGCCGTGCCCTTCTCTTCGGCCCGGAAATGGAGCGGTGCCGCATTCGGGGAGCGCGGTGCCTGGATCCTGGGGGCTCCCGACATCGTGTTGGCGGCCACCGGCGGTGATCATGCCGCCGTGCTGAAGCGGGTGGACGACGAGTCCGAACAAGGACACCGTGTGGTGCTGCTGTCCCACGCTCCGGCCTTCAGTCCCGACGAGACCCTGTTGCCGCCGGGCCTGGTACCGGCGGCGCTCCTGGTGCTCGGCGACCGTCCTCGCCCTGACGCCGCCGTCACGCTCGAGTACTTCCGCGATCAGGACGTCGCGGTGAAGGTGATCTCGGGCGACGACCCACGCACCGTTGGCGCGATCGCGCGGACCCTGGGGCTGCCGGGCGCCGAGGAGTCGGTGGACGCGAAGAGCCTCTCCGAGGACGATCCGGCAGCCCTGGGCGAGGCGCTCGAGCATGGCAGCGTCTTCGGTCGCGTCACCCCCCAGCAGAAGCGCGCGATGGTGCAGGCGCTCCAGGCGAGGGGCCACACGGTCGCGATGACCGGCGACGGCGTCAACGACGCCCTCGCATTGAAGGACGCGGACATCGGTGTAGCGATGGGCTCGGGATCGGATGCCACGCGAGCGGTCGCGCAGGTGGTCCTGTTGGATTCGAACTTCGACGCGCTTCCGCCGGTGGTGGCCGAGGGTCGGCGGGTGCTAGGCAACATCGAGCGGACCGCAGGCCTGTACCTGAACAAGACCGTCTACGCCATGCTGATCTCGCTCGCGACCGGCGTGGCGGCCTTCGTGTTCCCGTTCCTGCCTCGGCACCTCACGCTGATCGGTGCGCTGACGATCGGGATCCCGTCGTTCTTCCTGGCGCTGGCGCCGAACAAGGATCGGTTCCGCCCTGGGTTCGTTGGACGGGTACTGCGCTTCGCGATCCCCACCGGCTCGCTGGCCGCGATCGCCACCCTGCTCGCGTACAGCCTCGCCTTGAACGAGCCCGGCGTGTCGCAGGCCCAGGCGCAGACCACGGCCGTCATGGTCCTGACGTTCATCGGGCTGCTGGTGCTCTCGATCCTGGCCGCGCCCCTCACGAAGGAGCGGCTGGCGCTGATCTGGAGCATGGCCGGGCTGTTCCTGCTGACGCTGAACGTCCCGGCCCTGAAGCGGTTCTTCGCGCTCGACCCGCCTCCGTTGATCGTGTGGTTGGCGGGACTGGGGATCGCGGCCATCGTGTGGTCGTTCGCGCGTCTGTTCGTGCCGGGCGAGCAACCGGTTGGACCGCGAGCCCAACACTAGTCTGACTCAGACTAGCGGAGCGGACGGAAGCTAGTGGAGCAGACCGAGGCGCGACACTGGCCAGATGACCACTTCGGCCTTCCCGATCACCTTGTCGATCGGGATGAACCCCAGCCCGTAGCGCGAGTCCAGCGAGTTCCCGCGGTTGTCACCCATCACGAACAGTGAACCCTCGGGCACATGGGTCTTGGGGAAGTCCTCGGTCTTCTGGGTGAGGTAGGGCTCCTCGAGAGGTTGGTCGTTCACGTAGACCGTGCCGCTCTGCGCCCAGACGGTGTCGCCAGGCAGGCCGATCACCCGCTTGATGAAGTCCTCCTGGTCGGGATGCTGCACGCCCAGCCCCTGGAACATCCAGTGGAAGAACCCGCCCACGATGCCGCGGTCCGACTGGGGTTTCGGGTCGGGATCTTCGAACACGATGATGTCGCCGCGCCGCGGATCATGGAAGTAGTAGGGGACCTTCAACACCAGCACGCGGTCGCCCTTCATCAGCGTGGGCTCCATCGACCCCGACGGGATGAAGAAGGCCTGCACCAGGAAGCTCTTGATCAGCAGGGCCAGGATGAAGGCCATCAGGATCAGGCCTGGCAGCTCCCCCATGAAGCGGAAGACGGGGTTGCGCTGCTTCGCCGCCGCGGCGCTCGGTTCGGGTGCTTCGAGCGACTCGCGCTCGGGCGTAGTCTTCACCCCGCAAGGTTACCCGGGCGTGACCTCGTTGGCGTTTCGTCCGGCACGCGGATCTGGAACTCCACGGCCTTGCACGAAGCCCACGCCTCCGCACCTTCATGCAGGCCCAGCCGCTCGACCGACCCCAGGGTGATCTCCGCCGATACCGGCGGCGAGCTCGCGATTCGCACGCGGGCGCGCTCGCCCTCGATCGCCACCGAGGCGATCCGTCCGTGCAGCACGTTGCGCGCCGATCCAGCGTCCGGGGCCGAGGTGTGCAGCACGACGTCGGAGGGGCGCAGCGTCGCGATCACGCCGTCGAGCGTCGTCGAAGGTGCGCTCGCCGGCCAGGCCACGATCAAGTCGCCATCGGAGGTGACCAGCCGGCCGGCGCCCGCCTCCAGCGGTTCCAGCCGCCCGGCGAACAGGTTCAGCCCCACCAGATCGGCGACGTACGGCGAGCGGGGAGCGTCGCGAAGCTCCGACGGCGTCCCGACTTGGGTGACCGTGCCCGCATCCAGCACGACGAGGCGGTCGGCCATGGTCATGGCCTCGACGGGGTCGTGCGTCACCAGGATCCGGACGCCGGGGAAGGCGTCGAGGGTCTCCCTGATCAACGGTCGGAGCTGAGCGCGCGCCCGCACGTCCAGCGCCGACGTCGGTTCGTCCAACAGCAGGAGCGCAGGCTCGGCGATCAGGGCGCGCGCCAGCGCCACGCGCTGCGCCTCGCCTCCCGATAGGGCCGGTGGCTTCGCGGCACGGCGGTTGGCCGGGAACCCCAGCCGATCCAACAGCGCGATCGAACGCGATCGGGCTTCCTCCTTCGTCGTGCCGGCGGCCCGCAGCGGGAACGCGACGTTCTCGATCGCGGACAGGTGGGGGAACAGCCGGAGGCCCTGGAACACCACGCCCACGGGCCGGCGCTCGGGGGGCAGGGGGACGAGGTCCTCACCGTCGAGCACGATCGTGCCCTCGACCTGCTCGGCGAGTCCCGCCAGGGCGCGCACCACGCTGGACTTGCCCGCACCGTTGGGTCCCAGCAGGGCGACCGTGGTCCCGGCGGACGCGTCGAACGCCGCGGTCAATCCGAACTCGCCACGGCGGACCCGGATGTCGACCTCGAGCTTCATGAGGCGAAGAGCCGGTCCCTCAGCAGCACCAACACGGCCAGGGAGAGGGCCACCAGGAGCAAGGAGAGGAGGATGGCCGCGCCGGGATCGGTCTGGCGCGCCTGATAGACGGCCAGCGGCAGGGTTTGCGTCCGCCCGGCCAGGTTCCCGGCGAAGGTGATCGTGGCGCCGAACTCTCCCAACGCACGGGCCCAGGCCAGGACCGCGCCCGCGATCAGCTGTGGCGCCAGGAGGGGGAGCGTGATGCGGCGGAACACGTAGCTTCGTGAAGCTCCCGTGGCGGCGGCGGCATCCTCCAGCCCGGGGTCGAGCGAATGCAGCCCGCTCTCGGCCGCGACGATGAACAGCGGCATCGACACGAACGTGGTGGCCACGATCGCGCCCCACGTGGTGAAGGGAAGTTGCAGGCCGATCGACTGATAGAGCCAGCGCCCCACGATCCCGCTGCGGCCCAAGGATGACAGCAGGGCGATCCCCCCAACCACCGGAGGCATCACGATCGGGAGCACGACCAGGGCGCGGATGAACGACCGACCGGGCACGCGCCCACGCGAGAGCACCCAGGCCAACGGGAGTCCGAGTACCACAGAGATCACGGTCGCGGTCAGGGATACCACCAGGGACAGCCGCAGCGCCGTCCACGCGCCGTTGTTCGAGAGGGTGCCGAACGCGTCCCCCCAGGGCGCTCGGATGACGAGCGCGATGAGGGGCACCACGATCAGCGCGACGCCCAGGGCCGCGAGCGCCGCGACGGCCGGATGGATGCGCCGACGCGACAGCTCTTGGCTCATGCCGTTGGTGGCGGCAGGAATCCGAAGGACTTCAGGGTGGCTTGACCCTCGGCTCCGGTGACGTAGTCCACGAACGTCTGCGCCATCTCCGCGTTGGGGGCGCCGTCGACCACGGCGATGGGATACGTGGCGATCACGTTGACATCATCCGGGATCTCCACCGCGTTCAGCTCCGGGGTCACCGAGGACTGATACACGATACCGGCGTCGGCCTCTCCGCTCGTGATCTTGGCGACCACCGAGGCCTCGTCTTCCTCGTTGGAGACGATGTTGGGGGTGACGCTCTTCAGGAGTCCGGCCGACTTCAGGCTCTCCCGCGCGTAGTCGCCCACCGGAACGCCTTCGGCAGCCAGGACCACCTGCACCCCCGGGTTGGCCAGGTCGGCGTACACCTTGATTCCCGCCGCGTTGTCCGACGGCGTGATCACCACCAGCAGGTTCTGAGCGAAATCGACGCGACCGGTCACACCGGTCTTCTTGGACACGTCGTCCATCCAGGTGGGACTGGCCGACGCGAAGACGTCGGCGGTTCCCTCGGATTCGATCTGCGCGGCCAGCTCGTCCGACGCCGCGAAGTTGAACGTCACCGTCGTGCCCGCGTTCGCCGCCTCGAAGTCGTCTCCGATCTGGCCGAATGCCGCGGTCAGCGACGACGCGGCGAAGACGGTCAGCTCGGTCGCAGGCGCTTCGCTGCCGGTGGTCGCGGATGCGCTCGAGCCGGAGTCGGATGAACACGCGGCCACGATGAACGCGAACGCGACGATCGGCACGAGCAGCTTCTTCACGCGGATCCCTCCTCGGTGGCGGTCAGACGCCAGATGATATAGGTTCGCACTCGTAGATAGCAAGGTAACTCTAGTTACAAAGGAGGTTGTCTATGGAGACGAGCGCACGGAACCAGCTGAGCGGAACGGTCACCTCGGTGAGCATCGGCGCCGTGATGGCCGAGGTCGTGGTGGACATGAACGGGGCCCAAGTGGTGGCGGCGATCACGAAGGACTCGGCGGAACGGCTGGGCCTGGAATCCGGCAAGGCGGTCACCGCCATCATCAAGGCGACCGACGTGATGATCGGCGTTGGTTAGCCGATCACGCTTCGTGCAGGTTCACCATCACGCTCGTGGCCTTGACCGTGGCCACGGCCTCCATCCCCACCTCGAGGCCGAGCTGATCCACGGCCTCGCGCGTGATGAACGCCAACACGCGGTGGGGGCCCGCCTGGATCTCCACGGTGGCCGAGAGCGCGTCGCGCTTGATCTCCGTGATCACCCCCGGGAAGCGGTTGCGGGCGCTCCCGGCGGCGATCGGTCGCCGCTCCTCGCGGCGGGACAGCATCCGGGCGACCTCGGCGGCCGGGACGACGCGCTGGCCACCCTCGGTCCGTTCGACGGTCAGCTTCCCCTGCTGCTCCCATCGTCTCAGCGTCTCCACCCGCACGCCCAGCAGCTTCGCGGCCTCGCCGATCCGGTAGGTCTCCGCCATGGCCTCCGCAGGATAGCCCGCGGGTAAGCGTTCCGCGGTTCCCACGCGTCTATCGTCGGAGATGGAAGCCGTAGCGATGGAGGCCGGGCTGAGCGAAGACGCGGAGCGCGTCGACGAACCGACGGTGACGGGTGCACCCCTTGACCTGGGCGCCGTGTTCGACGCGGATGCGCCCGGGTTGTACCGCACGATCCTGGCGTTCACCGGGGGCCGTGGCGACGTGGCGGAGGACGCCGTGGCCGAGGCGTTCGCTCGTGCAGCAGCGCGGTCCGAACCCCTCCGCGATCCGGTGGCCTGGCTCTACCGCGTCGCGTTCAACGTGGCGACCGACGAGCTCCGGCGCGAGCGGAGGCAGCGAGACACGGTCGTGCCGCCTGCCTCACAGCCGCCCGAGGTCGCCGGCCTCATGGAGGCCCTCCGACAGCTGCCACCGCGCCAGCGCGCGGCGATCGTGCTGTTCCACGTGGTGGACCTTCCCGTGGCCCTGGTCGCGAAGCGGATGGGGATCGCCCAGCCCACGGTCCGCGTGCACCTGGTGCGCGCTCGCAAGCGTCTCGGTGAGCTCCTGGGCGACGACGAGGTGGACGGATGACGAAGCGGTGGGAGCGGGCACTCCGCGCTCTGGACGACGTCGAGGTCCCCGCCGACCGCATCCGCGAACGCGCTCGCCGGGAGCCGTCGGGCGACGGACCCGGACCGATGCGTTCGCCCCGTCAACGGGTGGTGGCCGGCGTCGTGGCGTTCGCCGTGTTCATCGCGGCCGGAGCGTTCGCGTGGCGGATGCTGCAGCCGACCAGCTCACAGGTCGGCGGAACGAACCCCGGTCCCCTGGTGCTGAGGGCGGCGCCGGCCGAGGGCGATCCCGAGCCGGGGGTCGAACCCCAGGCCGTCGCCTCGCTGCACCTGGGGGACGTCGAGGTCCCCATGCTGTCCGCGTTCACCGTGAGCGGCGGGGGTGACGTGGGTTTGGGGACACCGGGACAGGAGTGGGACGTGGCGCCCGAGGACTACGTGGCCGTGCCGGCGGACACCGCGGTGAGGGTGGCGGACGCGGGCGCCGATCCGCTCACCGTGGAGCTGTGGGACGCGTCGCAGCGGCTGGTGACGGCGATCGACCCGCTGGGAGATGCGCCGTTCGCGCGGGTGGATCCCGGTCGGTACCGTCTGTACGTCGATGCGCACTGGTCGTCCGCCGACGGTGGGTGGATCGAGGGGGAGTTCCAGTTCGGCGTGGAGATCGTTGCCCCGATGGACCCGAAGCCTCCGGCCGGCACGATCGTGGCGAGGTTCTACGTCGAGGAGACCACTCACGGCGGGTCCGGTCCCTCGGCGACCCTAACCACGCCCGACGGGACGATCGACGGCACCCCGACGTCGTTCTCCTGGGAGACGGGGAGCTCGATCGGGTACGTGGATACCGTGACCCCGGAGTTCACGGATGAGGACTTCGTTCCCGTCCCGGTCGGTTCGCTCCTGGCGGTGGAGACGGATGGCTCGGAGGTCGAGCTTACGTTGCACGAGCAGGGGACCTACCCCTTCAAGAAGGTCGAGCCCTACGGCCCGGTCACCGATCCCGTGCCGCTGAACCAGACGCCGGGGAAGTACATCCTGCACCTCACACCGGTGTGGGAGGAAGGGACGGTCAACTACTACTTCCCCATCGAGCTCGTGGGAGCGGAGCCGCCGCCGGCCTCCGCGAACGCGTTGCTCTCGTTCACCGGGAACGACCCGCCGGAGGCGACCCTCACCTGGAAGGGGACGCAGCAGGCCGCTCTCGGGGAGTACACGTGGTGCGACGGCTCAGGCGGGTGCGTGGACGGCGTGACGGACAGGGGGGGAGATGGGCCGTCGGAGGTCGGGTATCTCCCGATTCCGGCGGGCACGCCGTTCTCGCTCGAGGGGGACGCTACCGAGCTGAAGGGCGTGATCCGCACGCTCGACGGGGAGAACGTGTCGGACATCGAGTTCAAGGTTCCCGGATCCGTGCCGGAGGTACCGGGGCGTTACCTGGCGGAGCTCCACGTGGGATTCCACGGATCGACCGAGGGGCATGGAAGCGCCACGTTCTTCTTCGGCGTCGAGGCGACGTCGCTCCCCACGCCAAGTGTCTCCCCCGTCCCGGTCACCGAGCTTCCCGGGTCCAGCTGGCATCTGGTCGCGATCGACGGGATCGCTGTTCCAGCCGGAGCCGATCCCGTCACCCTGGCGTTCACCGCCGACCGGTTGGGCGGGAACGATGGATGCAACAGCTACGGGGGTCCCTACAGCGTGGACGGATCCTCGATCGACGTGGGCCAGATCGCCAGCACGGCGATGTTGTGCAGCGGCGGCGAAACCATGGAGCGGGCCCACGCTCTGTACGAAGGACTGAAGAAGGCGACCTCGTTCGAGAGGACCGATGAGCGGCTCACGCTTACCTCCCCGGGAGGATCGCTCACGTTCGAAGCGACGTGACTGACCTCAGACGTTGAAACGGATGTTGAGGATGTCCCCCTCGGCCACCACGTAGTCCTTCCCCTCTTGGCGGACCTTCCCGGCGGACTTCGCCTGCTCCATCGACCCGGCGGCCACCAGGTCGTCGTAGTTGATCACCTCGGCGCGGATGAACCCGCGCTGCAGATCCGTGTGGATCACGCCGGCGGCCTCGGGCACGTGCGCTCCACGACGCACCTCCCACGCGCGCGTCTCGTCCTCCCCCGTCGTGAGGAAGGTGATCAGATCGAGCGCCCGGTAACCGCCGGCGATCACCGATCCCAATCCCGGCTCCGACACGCCGAACTCCTCCAGGAGCGCGCGCGCCTCGGCGGGGTCCATCTCCGCGGTCTCTGCTTCGATCGATGCGTAGACGCCGACGGCGTCCTCGGTTCCCAACGCGGGCGGGACCTCGAGCCCTTCTTCCAGGTTCGCCACCACGACCTCGGGCTTGAGGGTCAGCGGAGCGATCCCGCGGAGCACCTCCACCTCCTGCGGCTCCAGCCCGGCGTCGCGCAGCGGCGTCTCGGCGTCCAGCACATCCTTCACGCGCCTCAGCGCCACGACCTCTTCGTTGTCCCGGCCTTTCGCGCGCTTCTCGGCTTTGGTCAGTGCCGACTCGATCACGCCCAGGTCGGCCAACAGCAGGTCCGCCCGCACCGACGCCAGTTCCCCCTCGGGCGCGGCATCCGGGCCGAAGCAGCGGACCACCAGGGCCAAAGCGTCGGACTCGCGCAGCTTCGCGATGCCCTGGGCGGAGGACGTTCCCCCGGGGACGTCCACGAACCGGACCTGCGCGGCCACGGTCTTGGCGGAGGACTCCATCTGGGTCAGCACGGCGAGTCGTGGGTCGGGCACGGGGACCACCGCCACGTTCGCATGACCGCCGTGCGATCCCGATCGCGTCAGCGCCGTGAACAGCGTCGTTCTCCCACTGAACGGCACGCCGGCGAGCCCGATGTCCTTCATGGGGCCCGAGGCTACCGGACGCCGGACCCCGTCCGGAGCTCCGCTACCGACCGACGCCCGATGTCCGCATCAGTCGTTCGGCCCACAGAAGCAGCCCTTCGGTCCCTGCGCCGCGAACGGTCGGATTGCCGATAGCGCAATCGAGACCGGGCGGGGTGGGGTGCCGCCAGACCCACCCCACCCCTCCGGTCCTCTATCGAGCGTTGCGCCGGGGGGCGCATCGTCCGGGTGGGACGGGGTTCCGACGGCCCCGTTCCACCCGGCCTCTCCTACGGGGCCGGTCTGGAGGGTCTGGAGGGGCTGGTTCGGTCTGGGGACGACGGAGGCCCGGGATGCACGATCCCGGGCCTCGTCGATGCTCGCGTCAGTCGCCTAGGACTTCGTCTCCCAGAAGATCTTCGCGATCTCGTCGACGGCGTCCAGGAGGGCCTGCCCCTGCGCCGGGTCCTCGGACTTCTTGGACTCGCCGGCGACCTTGGTGGCCTTCCAGAACGTGTCGTGCAGCTCGGGGTGCGCCTCCAGGTGCTCGGGCTTGAAGTAGTCCGTCCAGAGCACCCACAGGTGCTCCTTGACCATGTTCGCCCGCTCTTCCTTGATCGCGATGGCGCGCTCACGGAACACCGGGTCGTCCGACCCCTGGAACTTCTCCTGACACGCCTTCACGGACTCCGCCTCGATACGGGCCTGCGCCGGGTCGTACACGCCGCAGGGCAGATCGCAGTGGGCGTGGACGGTGCGGCGGGGCTTGAGGAATGCTTCCAGCATGGGTTCCCCTCCTTCTGACGAGCTCTCTGGCGAAACCTACCACCGCGGTCGGAAACCGTTCGCCGGGATCGCGGCGGGAGCGGTGGTCGCCGCTGGGGTCGCGTGGGCGTGCCTGCGGTACCGCCCGGGTCGGGTGCGGATCGACGGCGCCTCGATGGCCCCGACGTTGCTTCCCGACGACTGGACGCTGGTGGTGACGCCGCGGACGTGGTCGCGCGGCGACGTGGTCGTGGTGGAGCACCCGGGTCGGCCGGGCTACGAGATGGTGAAGCGACTGACGGCGGTCCCTGGCGACACGGTCGGCGGTCGGGTGCTGGGCCACGACGAGTGGTGGGTCGAGGGTGACCACGCCACGTCGTCCACCGACTCGCGGCACTTCGGCCCCGTGAGCGCCGAGGAGCTCAAAGCCAAGGTGGCCCTGATCTACTGGCCCAAAGACCGGCGCTCGCGCCTTCGGTGAGCGGCCTCGGCCCTCAGGTCCGGCCGCGAGCGGGCCGACAACCTGGGCAACCCGTGGGCGGTTCCGCTTTCGGCAACACCCGCCTACCATTGCATCGAGCGCATCCGCGCTCACCTGTGTCTTGAGAACAGGAGCGATCATCACGGCTGAAGCACCGCCTCGCGCCCCGTGGCCGACCGAACCGGGCGGCGGCAGTGACCTGCCCCCGGCACCCGGATCCACGCTGCCGCCCCCGCCCGGCGGGCCCTACGAACACACCTTGCCGCCGACGGCGCCCAGGGGCAGGGGGCGCCGGGCGTTGATCGGCGTGATCGCCCTGATGACCTCGTTGGTGCTGTTGGCGGCGGCGCTCGCTCCCGGGCTGGCTCACTGGGCGCAGGAGCCCGTCCACGACGACTACAAGTTCCTGATCACCGACGCGCTCGGCCGGGCGTACCGCTGGAACCCGTGTGAGCCCATCCACTACGTGGTGAACCTGGGCACTGCCCCCTCGGGGTCGATGCAGGATGTCCAGGAGGCCGTGCGACGCGTGTCGGCAGCCACCGGGATCCCGTTCGTCTATGACGGGGCGACCGACGAGATCCCCACGCGCGAACGATCGGCGTTCCAGCCCGATCGCTACGGCGGGGGGTGGGCGCCCGTCGTGATCGCTTGGATCACCCCCACCCAGACCGATATCGCGTTCCAGAAGGACGGCCACACCGCGGCCGGCGTGGCCTCCCCCGAGGTGGCCAACGCCAGCGGCACCGTCTACGTGAGCGGGTGGGTCGTGATCAACGCGAACGACAACAACGGACCTGGGTTCTCCAGCTACGGCGAGCAGGGACCCGTGGTGCAGCACGAGCTGTCGCACATCCTGGGCCTGGGTCACGTGAAGCAGTGGGGCGAGTTGATGGAGCCCTCGGGAGGCGGGGTCACCGACTTCGGCGCGGGCGACCTGGAGGGCCTTCGACTGCTAGGCGCCTCGCAGGGCTGCCTCGCCACGCCTTCCCCGCCGTCCGGCTAGCCCAGGTCGATCGTGCGGGTGACGCCGATCGTCTCCAGCAGCCGCCGGTCGTGGGTGGCGATCACGAGCGTCCCGCGGTAGGTCGATAGCGCGTGCTCCAACCCTTCGATGGCGGCCAGGTCCAGGTGGTTCGTCGGCTCATCCAGCAGCAGGCAGTTCGTGCGCCGTGCCGACAGCACGGCCAGCGCCGCCCGCGTGCGCTCGCCCGGCGATAGCTCCTCGCCCGCTCGCAGGACGTCCTCGGCGCCCAGCTCGAACTTCGCCAGGAGCGAGCGCGCCTCCGCGCCGCGCACCCCGGTCTCGCGCGTGAACATCGAGGTGAGGTCCTCACACGAACGGAAGGCGTCCCGGTCCTGGTCCAGCACGCCCAGGATCGTCCCAGGGCCGACGCTCCGCCCGCCGCCGTCGAGCGATAGGTCGCCGAGCATGACGTTCAGCAGCGTGGACTTGCCCGAGCCGTTGGGGCCCACCAGCGCGATGCGATCACCCCGTGCCACGTCCAGATCCAGAGGTCCGAGGGTGAAGGCGCCGCGACGGACCACGGCATGGGTCAGGCGCACCACGATGTCGCTCCCGTGGGTCGCGGGGGTGAGGTCCAGGTGGAGCTCCCACCGCTCTCGAGGCTTGTCGGGGATCCGGATCCGGTCGATCCGGCGCTCGACCTGTGCGGCCTTCACAGCGTGGCCCTGTGCACGGCCCACCTTGGCGAACAGGATGGCCTTGTCACCATCGGAGGGCGAGCGTTTCGCCCTGTTCGCTCCCGCCTCCGCCTCGCGCCGGATGGCATGAGCCCGGCGCTGGAGCCGCCGCCGCTCATCGACCGCACGCTGATGTGCCTGCATCGCTCTGCGGTGAGAGAGCTCGCGGGTACGGACGTAGTCGCTCCACGTGCCGGCGAACTCCGTCGCGGTACGGGTGAACGGATCCAGCTCAACGAACCGAGAGACGGTGGCGTCCAGGAACGCCCGGTCGTGTGAGACGACGACGATGCCGCTCTGGGAGCCGCGAACGAGCGCCTCCAGCCGTTCCAACGCCCCAAGGTCCAGATTGTTCGTGGGCTCATCCAGCAGCAGGACGTCGAACCGCGCCAGCTCGATGGCCGCCAGCGCGGCCCGGGTGCGTTGACCTCCCGACAGACGCTCCATCCGGACCTCCAGGGTCCGGAAGCCCAGCTCGGTCGCCACGGCCGCTGCGCGGGACTCGAAGTCATAGCCTCCGAGCCGGTCCAACCGGTCCAGGGCGTCGCTGTACCGCTGGATCGTCACGAGGTCGTCGGTCATCGCCCGCGAGGCGGCGTCCAGATCGGCGACGGCCGAGGCCACCCCGGTCCGGCGGGCGAGGTAGGCCCCCAAGGAGTCCGCGGTGTCGCCGCCGGGCTCCTGCGACAGGTACCCCACCATCATGGAGGCGGGCGACCGCTCGACTGCACCCCGGCCCGGGCTCACGAGCCCCGCCAAGATCTGCAGCAGCGTGGATTTGCCCACGCCGTTGGGGCCCAGCAGGCCGATCCGAGATCGGGGTGTCACCCGAAGCGAGACATCACGCAGCACCTCGACCGCGCCGTGACTGAACGACAGGGAACGGGCGGCGAGCTGGGATGGGACCGATGAGGTCACCGCTAAGGGCTCCTGGAGACGGCGCGCCGAGCGGCACGCGAGGGGATGCTTGTCTACAGGTCAGCGCCTCATCGTCCGATGAGGATATCGCACGAGGTTGTCCGAAACACCGCGTCTGAGCTAGGGTTTTGCATCTGCGAATGATCTGCACACGCGAAGCCGGCATCGTGGGGGCCATGATCCCCGACCGCCTCTGCTGTTCGTCCTGACCACAGAGGACCCTTCGCTCCGCATCGTTCGAGCTCCATCCTCCTCACCCGCACCGGAGGTGCACCCGTGTCCACTGCCGTCACCACCACCGTCGACGCCCGCGGTCAGTCCTGCCCCGGGCCGTTGGTGTCACTCGCCAAAGCCCTGAAGGACGCCGCGTCCGGAGATCTCCTGGAGCTGCTGGCCACCGACCCGGGATCGAAGTCCGACGTCCCAAGCTGGGCCGACATCAGCGGCAACGAGCTTCTCGAGACCGGCGAGGGTCCCGAGGGGTCCTTCCGCTACGTCATCAGGAAGGCGTGAGTACCGTGGCCGTCACCGAAGAAAGGATCGGCGTCGAGGCGGGGGCCTACGCGGAGCTGCTCGGGCGGATCGAGGCCCTCGAGGCCGCCCAGCACGGCGCCGTGAAGAAGGAGAACAAGCTCACGATCATCGCCTGGGGCGGCGACCTGGATCGGATCTGGCCCACCACGATCCTGGCGACCACGGCCGCGGCCAGCGGCATGGAGGCCAGCGTGTTCTTCACGTTCTGGGGGCTGTTCGCGATCGTGAAGCCCGGGGTGCGCATCACGGGCGACAACTGGATGCAGAAGATGATGAGCGCCATGAACCCGGGCTCGGCCCAGAAGGCGAAGCTCTCCCGGTATCACTTCGCCGGAGCGGGGCCCACGATGTTCAAGAAGCTGGCGAACGATCACCAGGTGGCGAAGCCCGAGGAGCTGATCCAGACGGCTCAGGAACTGGGGGTCCGGTTGATCCCCTGCCAGATGACGATGGACCTGTTGGGGCTGAAGGCCGAGGACCTGCTCGACGGGCTCGAGGAGCCGATCGGCGCGGCCACGGCCATCGCCGAGATGCGTAACGCCGCCGTATCCCTGTTCATCTAAGACGCGCCCGGATATTCAATCGCACGTAGTCGATCACGGGCTCCGGCATGCGCCGGGCCACCTCGTGAACGAAGGCCGCGCGCTCGGCGGGCTCCATGTCCTCCACGTGATCGCCTAGGCAGATCGCCTCCAGGTACGGCTCCAGGTCATCCGTGGGAAGTGGCACCGGTTCGTCATGGAGCCAGCACTCGATGTCGACGAACCCCGCGTCGACAAGTCGCGCCGCCGTGGCTTCGGGCGTCGCGTACAGCTTGCGTCCTTGGAGGTCCCCACCCATCTCGCCCAACGCCGCTTCGATCTGCGCGATGTTCCCCGCACCGCCACACTGGGCGGCCAGCTGACCGCCGGACACCAGTACGGCAGCCAGGTGGCGGAAGAGCGCGTCGTGGTCGAGGATCCAATGGAACGTGGCCGTGGACAGGATCGCGTCGACCGGATCATGCAGCGGCAGCGGCCGCGATAGGTCTGCCACCAGGTACTCGGCGCGGTCCTCGCCCAGGCGTTCCCGCGCCCGAGCGATCATCCTTGCGGATCCGTCGAGCGCCACCACGTTCCCCCGTGGCAGCCGTGCCAGCAGGGCGGCGGTCACCTTCCCCGTCCCGCAGCCGGCGTCCAGGACCCGTTCATCCCCCCGCAGGTCGAGCCAGCCGAGGACCGTCTCCCCCCATGCGGTCATGGGGATGGGCAGCCTGTCGTAGGCGTCGGCGTCCCACTCGCGCGTCACGGCAGGAACTGCTGTTGGATCGCCACGATCTCGCCGTCCTCCACCGTCACCCACCACGGGGTGTAGCGCATGTCCGGGTAGTCGGTGGGCGCGGTGCCGGCCACTGCGGCCATCAACCCGTCCACGGTCCCGCGCTTCAGGTCGCAGCAGGGGTCGGTGGGGATGTAGCGGACGGTAGCCGATCCGGACACGGGGACGGTCCGGATCCTGGGGTTCTCGTTCACGATGTAGTAGCCGTTCTCGGGAGGAGGGTCTCCGTGGGCGGCCGCCTGGTCGATGGCCTCCTGGTCCGTGTAGAAATACGCGAGGTCAACCTTGAGCGCTTCGTCGGCTGTCCCCACCAAGACCACGAAGCTCCGGCCGTCCGGGAGCGGACCGCTCGGGGAGGGGGTGGCGGTCACGGCGGGGCTCGAGCTGGCGGTATGCGCCGGGGAGGTCGACGGGGTCACGCTGACGGTGGGCCTGTTCGACACCGAGGGCGACGCCTGGGCATCGTTATCGGCTCTATCCCGAGCCAGGAGGGCGCCGCCCACAGCCACGATCACGACCAGCACGACGGCCGCCGCGATCAGCATCCGGCGTCGCGCGCCGGTGTCCGCGGGCCGATGTCGGCCTCCGTGTGCCATCCGGCCACGATAGTCGCCGCCCCGTGGCCCCAGGGGAGGTCCGGGATGGTTCGTGACGCTAGTTAGCTTTGCGTACTATCATGAAGGACATGCCTTCCGCGCCCGCCATGATCGATCTCGCCGGACTCTCGTCGCAACTGCGGCTCTCGGTGTTCCGCCTGGCCCGCAAGCTCCGGCGTGAGGCCAACGCGGGTGTGAGTCCTACCCTGTTGGCGGCGTTGTCGACGGTCGAACGCCACGGTCCGATGACCGCGGGATCGCTGGCCGCCCACGAGCAGATCCGTAAGCCCACCTGCACCCGCGTGATCGCCTCGCTCCTCGAGCTGGGCTTGATCGAACGCACCCCCGACCCCCTCGACGGGCGCGTGTCGTGGGTGCAGGTGACCCCCGAAGGCCGTCGCGTCCTGCAGCGCGTGCGCAAACGGCATGACGCCTACCTCGCGAAGCGCATCAAGCGCCTCACCCCCCGGGAGGTCGAGACGCTGGAACGCGCGTCGGAGATCTTGGACCGTCTCACCGAGGGGGAGTCGTGAGCCGCGCCGGCACGTCGATGCGCCGCACGTTCCGGTCGCTGAACTCGTCGCGGAACTTCCGCCTGTACTTCTTCGGGCAGATCGTCTCGGCCACCGGCACGTGGATGAACGCGACGGCCGGAGCCTGGCTGGTGCTCCAGCTCACCCACAGCGGCGTCGCCCTGGGCGTGAACGTCGCCCTGCTATTCCTACCGATCCTGATCCTGGGGGCGTGGGGCGGGGTGCTGGCCGACCGATTCGACAAGCGCCGGATCCTGATCTGGACCCAGACCGCGTACGCCGCCACCGCCTTCTCGATGTTCCTCATCGTCGCCACGGGTGTGGAGCAGCTGTGGATGGTGTTCGCGCTGTCGTTCGCCGCCGGGATGGTGACGGCCCTGGACAACCCCACGCGCCAGAGCTTCTACATCGAGATGGTGGGTGAGGAGGCGGTGACCAACGCGGTCAGCCTGAACAGCGCGGCGTTCACCGGTTCCCGGATCCTGGGGCCCGCGTTGGCCGGAGCCCTGATCGCCACCACGGGCATCGCGATCCCGTTCCTGGTGGACGGCATCTCGTTCGTGGCGGTGATCGCCGCGTTGCTGATGATGCGGCCCACCGAGTTCCACGTGCAGGAACGGACCACCCGCGAGCGCGGACATCTGGTGGCCGGCCTGAAGTACGTCTGGCGGACCGACGAGCTTCGGCGTCCGCTGATCGCCATGGCGATCGTGTTCACCCTGTCGTTCAACTTCGCGGTGCTGTTGCCACTGCTCGCGAAGGATACGTTCGATGGGGACGCCGGTACGTTCGGGACGCTCTCGGCGCTGGCGGGACTCGGCTCGTTCCTGGGCGCTATCGCGATGGCGAACCGCGACCGCCGTCCGTCTATGCATCGCTTGGCGATCTTCGCCGTGGCCTCGGGCATCTCGCAGGTGGCGGCCGGCGTGGCCCCCTCGTTGCCGCTGGCGATGCTCTCGATGGTGCCGCTGGGCTTCACGATCATGGCCTTCATGATCACCGGCAACACGATGCTGCAGTTGAATGCGATCCCACAGGCCCGAGGACGCGTGATGGCGTTGTACGGCGTCGTCTTCCTGGGCTCCACCCCGATCGGTTCACCGATCGCCGGGTGGGTGGGGGAGCACTGGTCGGCCGGCGCCGGCCTGGTCGGCGGCGGCCTGGTCGCTCTGGGGGTGGGGGCGGCGATGCTGTGGCAGCGCCACCGCATCGCCTCGGTGTCGCCGGTCCCGGCCTGAGCATGAAGACGCCCGGCCTTTCGGCCGGGCGTCGATCCCGATGGCTCCCACGGTGGCGGTGACGGTGACCGAGGGGGGCCGTCACTGCACGGGGAGGGGGAAGGTGCGTGTCGCCACCGCTCCCGGGGCCATCGGAGCTATGCGGTTGTCGTACCAACGCCGGCTCGCGCCCGGCGCCGCCGGGGACGGCCGGGTCCGGAGAGTGCCCGCTCTTCCGGATCCGGCCTTCCCGACGCTGACTACGGCCTCACTTCGAGTCCGTACTGATCATCGAGTCGAGCGTTTCCCTCATCCCTCCAGCCATCGTTCCCACCTCCATGTCGACAGCTCGTGACCTGCACAGGGTGGGGCCCCGCGGCGTCCGCGTCGATACCCGCTGGACGCCAATCCTGCCTACCGTTCACTAGGTAAGTCGGACTACGTATCCCGCCCTACGTGATCTTGCACCGCAACGGCGTCCCCACGTTCGTGATCGATGCGCCACGCGCCGTCGGGTTCCGGCCGGCTCACGTCAAGGACCGTCCCGTCGGCCAGCGCGAGGCGGTGGGTGCGCAGGCGCACCCCGTCCCGCTCCACGACCGCGCTTCGCACGACCTCGACGGGCTCCTCGACCCCGCCCCAGCGGATCGCGACGGGCCGATCCTCGGCGGTGGCGCCGGCGGCGAATCGCAGCCGGATCTCGGGCTCGCGGCGGATCCACCGGGGCAGCACGGGGGACCACAGCAGGAAGACGACGCCGATCAGCGCCGCGCACCCCGCCTCGCCCAGCGGCGGGAGGAGCACGACGGCGATCATGGCCGCCAGCAGCCGCGACAGGTTGTACGCGACGTCGTAGACGGCGAACACCCGGCCGCGTAGGCCGTCGGGAACCGCCTCCTGCACCATCGTGTCCACGGGGACCTTCTTCCACGCGAACGACAGGCCCACCGTGAAACTCGCCAGCAGGACGGTCCATCGGTTGAGGAAGATCGCGACGAACAACAGGGCCACCCCACCCAGCACGAACGCGCCGGCGATGATCCTCTCCCGCGGGAACCGCGCGTCCAGCCGGCTCACCGTGACGAGCCCTAGGAACACGCCGACGCCTCCCGCCCCGATCAACCAGGAGAACGACCCGACACCTTCCTGGAACCGTTCGCGGAAGACGACGAGCGCCAACACCAGCACCAGGCCCTGGCCGAGCTGGTCCACCGAGATCGTGGTGATCGGTCCCACCGCGCGCGGGGTGTGCGCGATCGCGCGCAGCCCGTCGACGAACTCGAACCCCACCCGTCGTAGCTGGTGCCGCAGCAGCTCGCCGGGCTCGGGGAGCTTATGGGGCCGCAGGTCGCTCCGGATCCGCGACGCGATGAGGGAGGTGATCAGCCATGCGCAGGCCGCCGCGGTCACGATCGCCGTGTTGCCCAGTGCGTCCGACACGAGCCCGCCCGTGAATGCGCCGACCAGCAGGGCCACGGTGCCGCCGACCGTGGCGATCGAGTTCGCCGTGAGCAGATCCTCGGTGGGCACCATGCGAGGCACCACGGCCTGCGCCGTCGACAGGAAGAAGCGGTTCACCGACGTCACCCAAAGGGCCCCGGCGTAGAACAGGACGGCATCACGGTCGGGGGACAGCAGGACCAGGAACACGGGTGCGGCGCGCAGCAGCGGCGCGATGACCATGATGCGGCGACGCGACCACCGGTCGATGAACACACCCGTGAACGGCCCGATCACCGAGAACGGGATGATCACGATCGCGGAGGCGGTCGCGAACCCCGCGGCGGTGGCCTGCCGCTCGGGCGAGAAGGCGAGCGAGGCCACCAGCGCCGCCTGGAGGAACCCGTCCGCCGTCTGGCTGACGAGGCGCATCACCATCAGCCGCCGGAAGTCCGCGTGGCGCCAGGCGTCACGCGCTCGACCGATCCGGGCCGCGGAAGGGACGCTCACGGATGCATCGTAGCCATGGCCGGTCAAGTTCTCGACGGGGCCATGCCGATAGGGGGTGGGTGCGTACCCGTGCCTTGATCGCGCTGCCCGCCGCGTTCGCCACGTTCGTGTTGGTGGCCACGGGTGGAGCGGCGCGAGCCGTGGTCCCGGTCGCGCCGGCCCCGACCCCGCCCGACGTACACGTCCAGGCGGTGGAGGACTACTACGCCCCCAGCACGGTCGAGGTGCAGCGCGGCGGGGCGGTGGTCTGGGACTGGACCGGCGCCCACAACCACACGGCCACGGACTACACCGGCATGGATCTGTACGACTCGGGTGTCGTCGTCCCCGGGGCCCCCAGCTTCAGCTATACGTTCGTGGCGGCCGGGACCTACCGCGTGATCTGCACGCTGCATTCGGACGTGGGCATGTACGGAAGGGTTGAGGTGCCGGTTCGCGTGGCGCCGACGTCCGGTCCGCACGCCCGATCGTTCAAAGTGACCTGGTCGAGCGAGGCCGCGGCACCTGGGTTCGCCTTCAACGTCCAGATTCAGCGCAAGGGTCAAGGATGGACCCTGTGGAAGGACGGCGTGACGACCCGGCAGGACGGCTACCGGCCCACGAAGGAGGGCACCTACCGGTTCCGGGCCCGCATGCGAGCGGTTGGCACCGGGGAAGCCTCAGGCTGGTCCGAGCCCTTCGCGATCAGCGTCCACTAACGCCGCGCCGGCGTCTCTTGCGTGGCTGACCGCGCGGTGTCGCGCTCCAGCACGATCGTCCACTCGATGTGATCCTCCGGAGCACCCACGATGAACGCCTCGGTGTTCTCGCGCGCCTGCTCGTCGGTGAACTGCACCGGGGGTGACTTCATGAAGTAGCTCGACGGCGCGATCAGCGGTCCGCCGATCCCGCGGTCCAGGGCCAGCTTGGCGCACCGGATCGCGTCGATCACGATGCCTGCTGAGTTGGGTGAGTCCCACACCTCGAGCTTCATCTCCAGGTTCAGGGGCACATCGCCGAAGGAGGTTCCCTCGATCCGGATCTGCGCCCACTTGCGATCCTCAAGCCACGGCACGTGATCCGAGGGTCCGATGTGGATGTCGTCCCGTTCCAACGGCACGTCCAGCTGGGATTGCACCGACTGCGTCTTCGAGATCTTCTTCGACATCAGGCGGTTCCTCTCCAGCATGTTCATGAAGTCCATGTTGCCGCCGAAGTTCAGCTGGTAGGTCCGGTCGATCTTCACGCCGCGGTCCTCGAACAGCTTCGCCAACACCCGGTGGGTGATGGTGGCCCCCACCTGACTCTTGATGTCGTCGCCGATGATGGGCACGCCGGCGTCGGCGAACTTCTTGGCCCATCCCACGTCCGAGGCGATGAACACGGGCAGACAGTTCACGAACGCCACGTGGGCATCGATCGCGCACTGCGCGTAGTAGCGCGCGGCCTGCTCGGAGCCGACGGGCAGGTAGCAGACCACCACGTCGGCACGCGTATCGCGCAGCACCTGGGTCACGTCGGCCTCGGGCCGATCGGATTCGGTGATGACCTCCCGGTAGTACGTGCCCAGGCCGTCCAGCGTGCGGCCACGCTGCACGATCACGCCCGTGCGGGGCACCTCGGAGAACCGGATCGTGTTGTTGGGTTCGGTGAAGATGGCCTCGGCCACGTCCTTGCCCACCTTGTCCGCATCCACGTCGAACGCGGCCACGATCTCGACGTCGCCGATGTCGTACCCACCCAGATCCACATGCATCAGTCCGGGCACGGCCTCGGTCGGATCGGCGTCCTTGTAGTACTCCAGTCCCTGGACGAGCGAGGACGCGCAGTTGCCCACGCCCACGATCGCGAGTCGAACTTTGCTCATGAGGTGCGCTCCTTTCCGCGGAGCGAGGTTGCACGACGCTCCGACCCACTCCGGGGTGTTCCCTTGCTCTTCTTCCCGCGCTCCGCGGCGATCAGACCGTCCACCCAAGCGATGTCCGACTCGGTGGCGCTGCGGCCGTGCTCCATGAGCGCGAGCGTGTAGTCGTCGACGCGCGCCCGTGTGTGGCGCAGCGAGTCGCTGATGGTGTTCAGCCGTTCCTCCAAGAAGGCTCTGCGCCGCTCCAGCATCCTGATCCGCGTTTCGGGCGGCAGGTAGCGGAAGAAGGCCAGCCGCACCCGGAAGCGCTGATCCTCGGTCTGGTTGTCGTGCGGCGTCTCCTGCAGCAGGTGCAGGAACGCCTCCTCGCCCTGCGCGGTGATGCGGTAGACGTTCTTGCGACGCCCCACGGAAGCCTCTGGACTGGGAACGGCCTCGACCTCACCCTGGCGCTCCAGTCGTCGAAGCGTGGGGTAGAGCGAGCCGTAGCTCACGCGCCAGAAACCGCCCAGCTGGTCGCCGAGCTCCCTCGAGAGCTGGTATCCGTGCATGGGCTGGTCCTTCAGGAGGCCGAGGATCGCGAGTTCTAGCATGGGCTGCATGTGCCTTTCGAGGCGGAGGATGTCGCGGTTCGATATATCGTCCGCATATATCGCTTAGATATATCTACCTGAGGTCGAGGCCGACGTCAACCACGCGCGGTGGTGGTCACCGAGGCGCACGGCAGGCAAGATGGGGTTGGAGATGCTGGGGATCGGGGAGCGCGCGGTGCACGTGCCCACGGACGTCTTCGAATCGCTGAGGGCGTTGTCCGTGGCCACCGACATCGAGGTCGACGAACATCTGCGACGGGCGCTCGCCGACTACCTGCCCGACCAAGGCCATCGCCTGGCGGTGGCGGGCTTCGGGGAGCGGGCCCGAACCCGCTTGCGTTCCGTGCTCGACGAACTGGCGGATCCCTGAGCCCGCCCGTCGACTACCTCTCCCCCCGAGATCTGATCGCTATCGCCGACGCCGAGGTCGACGCCAGTGCGCTGGTCGATCAAGACGTGCTGGACGCGATCGCAGAGCTCCCCTCCGAGGTCGAGGATGCACGGGATGTGTACCCCGGGATCCACCTGAAGGCCGCGGTGCTGTTCGACGAGCTGCTGGCTCGTCGGCCCTTCATGTGCGGTAACGCGCGTATCGCCCTGCTGTCGGCGATCGTGTTCCTGAACCTGAACGGGCTCGACCTCAGGGCCGACGATCGCGACCTGATCGAGCTCACTCGTTCGGCGGAGGCGGGGGGGATGCCGTTGCTCGCGATCGCCGCCGCGTTCGAGGCAGCCAGCGTCCGACTGTCGCTGGACGACGTCCTGGTTCCCTAGGGCACGATCGTCGCTACCGTCGGAGCCGGCCGCCGTCCGGCCTCCAGCGCCAAGGCGGCGGCTGCGACCCCGATCAGCCCGCACCCCAGCCACAGTGCTTGCGGGCTGACGTGGTAGGCGGAGGTCCCCACCAGGGGTCCCACGACCGCGGCCCCCGCGAACATCGACCCCAGCGCCCCCTGGTACCGGCCACGAGCGTGCGGCGGCGCGCGATCCGCCACGAAGGCCGCGGCTGCCGGCGACTCCACGATCTCGCCGGCCGTCCAGATCACGACCATCAGCAGCAGGCCGGGGACGGCATCGGCGACGGCCAAGACGGCGAACCCCGCTCCCACGAGGATCGAGCCCAGGGCCAGCATCCGGGTGCGGCTCCGATGTTGCGTCCATGAGGTGATCGGGAGCTCGAAGAGCACCACCAGCACGCCGTTGGCCGCCTGGAGCAACCCGTAGACCTTCGGGGAGTAGCCCAGGTCCGTGACGTGGATCGCGAACGTGCTGGCGTTCTGCATGTAGATGATGGCCGTGAGGAAGACCGCGGCCAGGAAGAGGAGGAACCCACGATCGGCCGCCATGGAGCGTCCGGTCCGGTCCGCCCCCCGCTCGCGTTCCTGTCGTTTGGTCGTCCGCGTCCCGTGCGGGAGCGCCACGAGCGCGATCACGGCGAAGGTCCCCGAGGTGATGGCGTCGCCGATGAACAGCAGATCGTAGGAGCGGTCGGCGAGGAGGCCACCCAGTGCCAGGCCGCACGCCCACCCGATGTTCAGCATCAGCCGGTACGTGCTGAAGGCGGCGACGCGCGCCTCTGGGCGGACCAGGTCGGCGACCAGCGCGCTCGATGCGGGACGGTACAGCTCGGCCATGAAGCCGAGCAACAGCACGACACCCACGATGTCCCAGAGTCCCCGGACCCAGATCAGGGAGAGGGTCAGCACCGCGCCCCCCGACATCGAGATCGCGATCGTCGTCCGTCGCCCGAGCCGGTCGGCCAGCAACCCGCCCACCCCCTGGGCGCCGATAGCGCCCACCCCGTAGGCGGCGAGCCCCAGACCGGCCTGCGGGACCGAATAGCCGCGGCTCACCAGGTACAGCGTGATGAACGGCAGGACGAACGTCCCGAACCGGTTCACGAACGCGCCGAAGAACAGCACCCAGACCTCGCGCGGGAACCCGCGCAGGTTCTGGCGGAGCGTCGGCCCCCTCCGGGTCACGTGGTGACGCCGGATCCGCCGGAGCGGCGGTAGCGGGTCACGTAGCCGGGCGGATCGATGCCGGGTCGCAGGTCGGGCGATGCCTCGGGCTCGCCGGGCGCCGTGCGCAGCGGCAGCACCCCGGCCCATGCCGTCGAGGCATCGACGTCGTCTGCGGGATCGATCGGCCCACCGGTTCGCACCTTCGCCGACGCCTCATCCAAGGACAGGGCGAAGATCGCGGTCTCCTTCAGCTCCTTGTCGCTGGGCATGCGCACGTCGGCGGTGCGTCCCGGGATCACGTGCTCGACCAGGGCCAGCTGCGCCCGGTCCATCTCCTCGGGATCCGTGACCTCACGCGCCGCCCCGTAGATCACCACCGATCGGTAGTTCATCGAATGCAGCGGAGTGGATCGGGCCAGCACGAGCCCGTCGAGGAGGGTGGTCTCGACGCACACCTCCCGTCCGGTCCGTAGACCCCGGAGGGTTCGGCTCGCCTGCGACCCGTGCACGTAGAGGGTGTTTCCGTCCCGGACGTGGATCGTGGGGATCACGCGTGGCTGCCCCTCATCCGTCACCCACGCGAGGTGACAGATCAGCGCCTCATCCAGGATCGCGTCGAGGGTGGCGCGGTCGTAGGAACCTCGTTCGGGATGACGGCGGACGCGTGTGCGTCCGGTAGGGGCCTTCGTCATCCGGCCATGCTAGCGACGCATGGCAGGGCTCAGTGCTTCTCCCAGTGGTCGCGGTTCCACCAGTGGCGATGACCTTCGTGCATGTAGTCCATGTGGTCGCCGTGCTCCACGGCCTCGTGGCCACAGCCGGGTCCGTGCCTGTGCTTCCTCTCGTCCTCCTCGATCTCGACCGCGACCTCGTCCTGGTAGTCCTCCGGACGCTCCCACATGCCTGGCGGGATCGTCGACATGGATGGTCTCCTTCCGGCTCGGGTTCGTTCCTTCATATCAGGTCGAGGCGCATCCGACGTGCCGCTCGGTCCAGCGCCCCCAGGAGCGGCCGCCCGAGGGTCAGCACCAGCGCAGCGTTACCTACCGCACGGAAGGTGTCCCACGCCAAGGAGGTGGCCAGGTAGAAGGTGGCGTAATGGTGCAGGTTGGTGGTCGCTCCGGCGCCCGGATCCCAGGCGACGGCCGATCCCGAGGTGAGGAAGGGCCACGACCACAGGTTCATCACCGCGCCGAACACGTACCCCACGACGAACCCGTATGCGGCCAGCGCGCCGATCCGCACCGGCCAGGAACCTTTGGGCAGCAACCCGGCACCCATGCCCACCCATCCGACTGCCACCATCTGGAACGGGAGCCACGGTCCCAGCCCGCCGATGAACAGCCCGCTCGCGAACGTCCCGACGGCCCCCAGCAGGAACCCGAACCCGGGGCCGAAGGCGTTCCCGGCCACCAGGACCACGATGAACATCGCGCTGAAGCCGGCCACGAATCCGGGCAGGCGCAACGCCACCATGGCGGCGCCGAGCACGCCCAACAAGGCCACGGCCTTCGGTCCCAGCCCGCCACGCCCCAGTTCGACGAACAGGACCGACCCCAGGCAGATCAGCAAGGTGACCAGGATCAAGGGGCCGTCGTTCCGATGGTTCTCGTTCACACCCGGCGCCAGCGGCAGCACGAAGGGCCAGAGGAACGCCAGCACACCAAGGAGGTTGACGCCGACCAGGACCGCGATGCGGGCGCGCGACCTAGCCACCCTGGGCGCGACTCGCTCGGCCGTCGTTGCGGCCCGCGGGTCCGAGGTGACCACCGTGGTGCTCATCCGATCGCCGCCGCGACCTGTTCGGGCGTCAGCCACCCGGGCCCGAACGCCCGTGTCATCTGGGGGGCGAACACGTGCGAGTCGCCGAGCACCACGCCCGGGTCACCTTCGGCGATCACATCGCCACCCGCCAGCATCACCACGCGGGTGGCGACCGCGGCCACCAGCTCCACGTCGTGCGTGGCGAACAAGGCGACGCCGCCGGAGGCGGCGTGGCCGCGGAGGTACCGTCCCAGCCGCTCCTTCGCGTCCGGATCCAGCCCGCGCGTGGGCTCGTCCAGGATCAACACGTGGGCGCCACCGGCCGCGGTCGCGGCGGTCGCCACCAGCAGGCGCTGACCTGCCGAGAGATCCCGGGGATGCGTGGACGCGAGCTCCCCGATCCCCAGATCCTCCAGGATCGGAGCGACGCCGGATGGGTCCAACCCCCGGGCGTGCAAGGTCACCTTGACCTCGCCCGCGACCGTGTCTGCGAACAGCACGGACTCGGGCTCCTGGGGACACAGCGCCACGTCGACGCCCGGCCGGGGGAGGTGACCACCGACCATCACGGAGCCGTCGGTCGGTCGGTGCACCCCCGCGATCGCTCGGAGCAGGGTCGTCTTGCCGGCACCGTTGCGACCCATCACGGCGAGGATCTCGCCCTCGCGCACCTGGAGGTCCACATCGCGCAGCGCCTTCACCTCGCCGTGCGCGGCCGTGAGGCCGCGCACGTCCACGACCAGTTCACCCGCCGATCCGAGTTGCCCACGCTCGAGCGTGGGCAACCTCGCTCCCATCCGCCGCGCGTCCCGGACCGTGAGGGGCACCGGGTCCCACCCCACGAGCCGACCCAGCCGCGCCACCGGCGGTCCCATCGCGAGCTCGCGGATCAGCCGCGCGGGGTCGCCGATCCGGACGTGCCCGTCGTCGAACCCGAGCACCACATCCGCTGCGCCAGCGACGCGCTCGAGCCGGTGCTCGGCGAGCACCACGGTCATCCCCTGATCGTGCACCAGCCGCTGGAGGGCGGCCATCACGTGCTCGGCGGCCTGCGGATCCAGCTGACTCGTGGGCTCGTCCAGCACCAGGATGCGTGGCCCCGCCGCCATGGCCGCCGCGATCGCCACCCGCTGGCGTTCACCGCCCGAGATCGAGCGGACGCTTCGCCCGCGCAGCGGTTCGATGTCGAGCAGGTCCAGCATCTCCTCGACGCGCCGACGCATGTGCACGGGGTCCACGCCCAGGTTCTCCATCCCGTAGGCCAGTTCGTCCTCGACCCGGTCCAGGACGAACGACGCAGCCGGGTCCTGCGGCACGAAGGCCACCAGGTCGGCGAGGCGTCGGGGCGGGTACTCGAGGGTGTCACGGCCGCCCGCATGGACGCGGCCCCCGAAGGTGCCGCCCGTGAAATGCGGCACCAGGCCGTTCGCGGCCCGCAGGAACGTCGACTTCCCCGCGCCGGTTGGCCCGACCGCCAGGGCGAAGGATCCCTCCTCGATCGTCAAGGTCGCGTCCCGCAGCGCATCGTGCCCGACGTCGGGATAGCGGAAGGACACGCCGTCGTAGCGCAGTGCCTCGGTCACGTTGGCTCCTGATCGCGGGGGAACAGCCCCGGGACGGCCAGCAGGCACACGGCGGCCAGGAGCCACGGCTCGGCCTGGGGCCACACCACAGGGAAGGTGGACGGGTGGAGCCCGCCGCGGCCGGACCACGACGCGAACAGGAACGCGCCGGCCGCCAGCACCGCGGCGCACGCCGCGATCACGGCCGAGCTCGTCCATCGCTCGGGACGGTACCGGGAGCGCCGGCCCCGTCCGTGCCCGCGCGCATCCATGGACTCGGCGAGCGTGACGGCTTCCTCCATGCCGGTCTCCAGGACCGGCACCGCCAGCGAGGGCAACGAACGCCACCGGGCGGTGGGGATCCCCCGCAGCCGCTGCGCCTCGCGGACCCGTCCCGCCGACATGATCGTGCGCGGCGCGATCGAGAGCGCCAGCGCTGCCGCGAGGGCCGGTTCATGGAAGCGGCGTGGCGCCAGCCGCACGACCCCGAACGGATCGGTCACCGCGTTGAACGTGCCGAAGACGATCAGCAGGGCCGCGATCCGTGCGCCCTCCAGCAGGGCGAACGCCACGCTGCCGGCGTCAACCGTGCCCAGCAGCACCAACGCGGTGCGGATCGTCATCGCGATCGCGCCGGCCAGCGCGAACGTGCGGAACGAGCGCGCGGTAGGCCCGGGCACCCGGCACGCCGCGTACACGAACCATGCCACGGTCACCAGCACCGCGAGGTAGAACGGGTTGGTCGTGGTGAAGGCCACGATGCCCGCACACGTGGCCCACAGGATCCACGCAGCGGGGTGCATCCTCATGGCGACGCGTCCCCGCTCCGGCGTCGTCGCATCAGGAAGGCGCCTCCGATCCCGAGGAACGCCACGGCCCCGATCGCGGCGAACGCCCCGAACGGAGGTCCTGGCGACGGATCCGATCCCGCGGCGGCGGCCGCTCGCACGATCTCGCTAGAGGAGGCGGCCGCCGACATCGAGCTCGAGCGCTGTGTCGGCGTCGGTGTCGCCGGTCGGCTCGCCCGATGCTCGTGCGGGGTCTGCGTGCGCGAACCCGCATCACCGGTGGGTGAGGGGGACGAGCCCCCTCCCTCTGTCGGTGCCTCCGGACCATGGGAGCCTTCGCCGCCGGTCCCGCCGCCACCCCCGGTCGGCGGGGGTGGCGGGGTCGGGTCGGGTGACCGGGACGGTGGGGCGACGCCGCAGACGTCCTCGAGCGCGAGCGACGGCGGCGCGTCGTGCGTGGCGCCCGAATCACCCTGGCCCCACACCCATCCGTCCATCTCTCCGTCGGAGATCAAGGCCGAGCCGGCTCCGGAGCCTGCCCAGCTCCAGCCTCCGGACCCCGTCCCGTGCCAGTACCCCCAGAAGTCGGGGTAGTCTCCGAAGCAGTCGCTGCCGGCGGCTCCCACGCCGTTCAGTTCGCAGACCGCCTGTCCCCCGAATCCCAGCCGGTATGCCAGCCCGTACTGTGCTCCCGCCAGCTGGATCAGATGGATGCCGCTGACGCTGTCGGCGTCGAGCGCGACGCAGTAGGTGGTCGCGCGCGCGCCCGTGTCCACCACCAGGGCCGCGTGAGCGCGTCCCGAGGCAGATGCACAGACGGTTCCGGCGTTCACCAAGGCCGGCGCCAGCACGGGCACGACCAGCGCCACGCCGAACGCGAACGCCCGGAACCTTCCTCGCATACCTTAGACCCTCAGGCGCACACCGGCACGGTCGGGAGCCCCTTGGCCACCGGTCCGGTGATGGGCAGCGCCTCCTGGAGCAGGCCGGGGACGGCGCCGATGGTCGCGCCCACGTCTGGATCGCCCCTGACGTCGCCGTTGTAGGCGTACGCCCACGCCCCGCAGTTGGGGTACTGGAGCTGGCGCAGCGCCTTCAGTCCACCCCCCGGCAGCGCGCGGGTGTCCGCGGCGTAGGCCTGGATCACCAGGGCCGTGGAGTTCGCGTCGGTGGCGATGAAGGCGGCCGAGTAGCTCCAGCCACCCTTGTCCGGATCCCGCACCGTATCGAGGTATGCGAACGGATCCGCGGTCCAGTCCTTCGCTCTGCGCGCGGCCAGGGCCTGGACGACGTAGCTGGTGGTGTTCGAGTCAGCGTCGAAGACGTCGGTGTCGCCGGAATGGCAGTGTTCGTCGTCGGTCACCGGGTCGTAGGGCAGGTCGTAGGCCCACCCGCCGTCGGGACACTGGGCGTCGATCAGCCAGGTCGCGGTGGCGATCCCGGGCCGCACATCGGCCGACAGCATCGCGAGCAACGCCAGCGCATCGTCGAACACGGCCGAGTCGCCGAAATGTCCGTTGTCTCCGATCGTCGTTCGCACCTCCTTGAGGAGGTTGTGACCGCCGAAGTCGCGCGGGTCTGCACCCGCAGCATTGAGCGCCAGGATGACCTTGGCGCGCAGCCCGATCGCGTCGACGTTGCCGGCCTCGGTCTGTCGCCGCAGGAACCCGATCGCGCGATTCATGGCACCGCGGCCCACGCCCGCCGCGACGAATGCCACGACCGCGTCGGAGGTGGAGCCGATCGGCGAGAAGGCCGGGATCGATCCGTTCGGCTTCTGCTGGGTCGCCAAGTACGCCACGGCGTTCTCGGCGCGCTTCGGATCGGACACGGCGGATGCGGCTGTGGGGAGGGACAGGATCAGGGCGGTGCTGAGCAGGGTCGCTGCGACCCTGCGGAGGGTTCGGCCCATGGGGCACTCCTTCCTGGGCGTCCTCGCGCCCGATACAGAACGACCCTGCGTGACGGAGGTCTGAAGGCGCGGGGCCGACGGAGCGCCCGGGCGGCCGACATCCCCTCTCCTCGAGGGATCGTTCAGCCCGTGCGTCGCGCAGGTCGGCCTGGCTCGTCCACCACCTCGGGCGGACCTACAGTTGCGGGACAGCGCCGGAATCCGACCGGCTTCGCCTCCGCGGCGCTCTTGCTTGTTCCGCACGCTAGCACGGGGATGCCCCCGGCCGCATCTCGAGCCTTTCGACGGTTGCGGCGTGAGGATCCCTCGGTGTTCGATGCATGTCCGATGACTGGCAGGTTGTTCCGGGGACGGCTGGCCGCCGCATGCGCGGTGCTGTTCGTCACGGGGGTCGCCTGCACCTCGGGTGGTCCGGTCTCGCCCTCAGACAGTGTCTCGGGCGCTTCGCAGCCCCCACGTCCGGCCGACGTCACGGACGCTCGGTTCACGGGGCGCTACCAGGTCACGACCTTCCAGATCCAGACCAACGTCGCGGGAACCGAACGTGTCTTGCGGACCCGTTGGCGCGTGCACCCGCGCTGCATCGACGGGTTCTGCGATGCGATCGTGAACTCGATCGGTGCAGGCTCGGTGGGGGGCGAGCCCTATCGCGTCCGCGCCCTCTTCGTCGATGGTTCCTATCGGTGGACCACGTCGTCGAGCATCTATTACTGGTGTCAGCCCGACGGCGCCGCCACACGCACCTTCCTGCAATCGGTGGCGGAATACACGGTGGACCCCGTCCAGATGGCTCCCTCGGGCAACCTGTGGGTCGTGACGCGCCTGTCGGGAACGGTGAGCAGTCGAGGGCTGTCGCAGGACGGGTGCGAGCGTCCCGAAGAGACCTACGCGATCCGCGGCGTCCGGCTCACTCCGGTCAGCTAGTCTGTCTCAGACTAGCATCGTCCGCTCGCGTTCCCTCGATAGAGTCTGCCCATGCTGAGGGGAGAGAAGGTCATCCTGCGGGCCATCCGTCGTGGCGATCTGGAGCGGCTGAACGCCTTCAACAACGACGTCGAGATCGAGGTGCTGGGTGGCGGAGACCCCCCGTTGCCCCAGTCGTTGGAGCGGTTCACCGCCGAGGCCGAGGCGGAATGGGCGAAGGGTGGACGTGAGCCGACCCGGTACGCGATCGAGGCGGACGGTGCCGTGATCGGCGAATGCGGGTTGGGGAACTTCGACCATGTCGCCCGCGTGTGCGAGTTGGGCATCGGTATCGGCGACCGCGGATACTGGGGGAAGGGCTACGGCCGCGAGGCGGTATCGCTGTTGGTGGAGTACGGGTTCCTCCATCACAACCTCCATCGGATCTGGCTCACGGCCAACGCCGACAACGAGCGGGCGCGCCGCGCCTACCTCGCCTGCGGCTTCGTCGAGGAGGGGACGTTCCGCGATCAGGCGTGGAGCGACGGGAAGTACGTGGACTGGATCCTGATGGGGATCCTGCGCCCGGAGTGGGAGGCCACCCGCACCTAGGACCGCGCAGGGGAAGCCTAGCGGGGCTCGGACGGATCCCCGCCGCCAGCCTCACCGCGCAGGTATCGCTCGATCTCGGAGGCCAGCTCGTCGCCGGAGGGGATCGGTTGGTCGTCGTCGGGGAGCTGGGCCTCGAGCTGCTCCACGATCTGACGCGTCTCGTCCTGCGCGGCCACGGCCGCGTCGAGGCCCGCCCGCTGGGTGCGGGCCTCGTCCGCCAACTGGCCCAGGGGGACCGTGATCCCGAGGTGGTCGCCCATCGCCTCGAGCAGGCCGATCGTGGCGGTCGCGTAGGGGCCGCCCACGTACGGGGGCACCTGGGCGTAGAAGCCCACGGCCGGGATCCCGCTCTCGGTGATCTTCAGTTCCACCACGCTGATGCCGGCCGCGGGGACCCGGAGCAGGCCCTGGGGACCCTGCTGCTGACCGGGCCGCAGGAGCCCGTCGCGGGACGCCGTGGCGAACACCGGCGTCGGTCGCGTGTGCGGGACCGCAGCGGGGATCGCGCCCAGCGTGATCCATTCGACCACCCCGTAGGTCATCGCGAAGCTCAGGATGTCGCCGGCGAGCTCCTGCCAACGGAAGTCGGGTTCGGGCCCGTGGAGGATCAACAGGTCCCGCCCGCCGACCTGCAGACGGCGGATCGCCAGCTCGGGCCACGACAGGTGGCGGAGCGTGCCGTCGATCACATCCAGGACCGGCCGTCGCGACCGGAAGTCGTAGAGCACGTCCGGATCGAAGGTGGCCACGGTCGTGGCGTCCGCCGCGAGATGGTTCGCAGCGTTGCTCGCGGCGCCGGCCGCGTCGATCCATCCGTCGAACGCGGCCACCATCACGGGTTGCGCCAGCGTCTCGAGGTCGCCGCTGATCCGGTACAGGGCCATCGACCCAGGATAGTGGCACGGACCGTTCAGCCGGCGGGGGTAGGGTTGCCACCGATGGTACAGACCCCGGACCACCGAGGTTTCGACGACGCCTACGACGGCGTCCCACCCTGGGACATCGGGCGGCCCCAGGCCGAGGTCGTGCGGCTGGCGGATGCGGGCGCGTTCGAAGCGCCGGTCCTGGACGTGGGGTGCGGGACGGGCGAGAACTCGTTGGTGCTGGCCGCCCGCGGTCTCGAGGTGTTGGGGATCGACGCCTCACCGCGCGCCATCGCGAAGGCGAAGACGAAGGCGCGCGAGCGGGGCGTGGAAGCGGAGTTCCTGGTGGCCGATGCGTTCGCCCTGGATGCGCTGGGGAGACGGTTCGCATCGATCCTCGACTGCGGGCTGTTCCACGTCTTCGACGACAACGAGCGCCCGGTGTACGTGGAGAGTCTTCGCTCCGTCCTCGATCCGGGGGGGTCCCTCCACCTGCTGTGCTTCAGCGACCGGGTGCCTGCGGGCGCCGGGCCTCGCCGCGTGACGCAGGATGAGATCCGGAGCTCCTTCTCCGAGGGCTGGGAGATCGTCGAGATCGAGGCCACGGAATTCGAGACGAACATGGCGGATCGAACGATCCATGCGTGGCGTGCCAGCATGCGCCGGCTCTAAACGAGCACCCGGTTCCCTCACAGCCGTTCCCAGCTATCCGTGAGACATTCGCATGGATGAACCGGCGATGGATCGTGATCGTGGTGGCGGGCGTCCTGATCGTGGCGCTGGGCGGGTATGGCGTGTTCGCGCTGATCAGCGGCGGCGGCGCGCCACCGGTCGCCCTGTCCAGCAGTGGGCCCTCGACGGAGGGCGGGAGCTCGACGGGCGGGAGCCCCGACGGCGGATGGACGATGGCTCAGGGGTCGTTCGTGGGGTACCGCGTCCGCGAGAAGCTTGCCTCGCTGCCCGCTCCCAGCGAGGCCGTGGGTCGCACCACGGCGGTCAGGGGGTCGCTCACGATCCAAGGCACGAAGATCACCACGGCGACGATCACCGCCGATCTGACGCAGCTGAAGAGCGACGAGGACATCCGCGATGAGCGCATCCACAGCCTGGGACCCCAGACCGATACCTTCCCGGAGGCCACCTTCGAGCTCACGGAACCCATCGTGTTCGACTCGTCGCCCCCCGAAGGTGAGGAGGTCCAAGCCGAAGCCACGGGCGACCTCACCCTCCATGGGGTGACGAACCAGGTCACGATCCCACTCCAGGCTCGCTGGAACGGGGACACGATCGAGGTCGTGGGTTCGATCCCGATCACGTTCGCCGACTACCAGATCGAGCCGCCGAACTTCGGAGGGTTCGTGACCGTCGAGGACAGCGGCACGATCGAGCTACAGCTCACCTTCTCGCCGGCGTGAGCACTCCCGCGCTCGAGGTATCCGGGCTCACGAAGCGCTACGGGAGCTCCGTCACGGCGGTGGACGACCTGTCGTTCGCGGTCGCCCGTGGCGCGGTCACCGGGTTCCTGGGGCCCAACGGCGCCGGGAAGACGACCACGATGCGCCTGGTGCTGGGCCTGGCCACACCCACCCGGGGGATCCACCCGGGTCCTGGGCCAACCCTACGAACGTCTCCCCGATCCGCTCCGAAGCGTCGGCGCCGTGCTGGAGATCACCGGGTTCCACCCCGGCCGCTCGGGCCGCAACCACCTCAAGGTGATGGCGACGCAGGCCGGGGTGCCCCTGGAGCGGGTCGAGGCCGTCCTGGCGGCGGTGGGCATGACGGAGGCCGGCGCGCGCCGGGTGGGAGGCTATTCCCTGGGGATGCGTCAGCGGCTGGGCCTGGCCACCGCCCTGTTGGGCGACCCGGAGGTCCTGGTCCTCGACGAGCCAGCCAACGGTCTGGATCCGGCGGGGGTGGCCTGGCTGCGCGTGTTTCTCCGTTCGTACGCCGATGCCGGGCGGACGGTCTTCGTCTCCAGTCACCTGCTGAGCGAGATCGGGCAGATCGCGGACCAGGTCGTCGTGATCGATCACGGTCGCCTGCTCGTGGAGGGACCGGTCGGCCGGATCGTGGGGTCGGTCGGGCACGCCGTGGTGGTGCGCTCACCCGACGCCGCTCGACTGCGCGATGCGCTCACGGCCGCAGGTGCCTCGATCTCGGCGGTGGAGGGGGATGGGTTCACCGTCGAAGGACTCGCGGTGGAGCGCGTCGGCGAGGTAGCCGCCGCGGAGGGCATCGTGCTCCACGAGTTGCGCAGCCGGGAGGCGAGCCTGGAGGACGCCTTCCTCCGCCTCACCGAGGGAGAGGCCGAGGCACATGACGGTGGGTCCGGATGATCCGTCTGGTCCGAGCCGAGCTCCTCAAGATCCGCACGACGCGACTCTGGTTGGGGTTGCTGATCGGTGGTGCCTTGCTGACGGCGCTCGGCGCGATAGCCACGCTGTCACTGGGTGGAACCGCCCAAGGAGCCCAAGCGGGGATCACCCCGGTGCGGACCCTGGCCGATGTCCGCGATCTCGTCTACACGGCCAACACCGCCGGGATCTTCGCCGTCGTGCTGGGGGCCACCGTGATCACCACGGAGTACCGCTCGGGCACGATCGCCGGCACGTTCCTCGCGACCCCGCTCCGCTGGCCCGTCATCACGGCCAAGGTGCTCGCATCGGCGATCACCGGGTTCGTCTTCGGCGTGGTCTGCGCACTGATCCCGGTGGTGAGCGCGGAGGTCTACCTGGTCCTGAAGGGGTACGGCACGCGGTTCGGTGGGTCCGTCGGTCTCGCCGTCGCGGTCGTAGGTCTGGTCGGGGGTTCCAGCGGAGCGATCGGCGCGGGGGTGGGGTCGGCGCTCCGCAGTCAGCTGGTGGCCATCCTCGTCGTGTTGGGCTGGATGTTGGTCGTCGAACCGCTGGCGGGAGGCCTCGTCCCCGACCTCCTTCCCTGGCTGCCGTTCTCCGGCGCTCAGGCCTCGCTCTCGCAACAGACGCCCGGGCTGTTCGCCCCTGGCACCGGCGGTCTACTCCTGGCGGGCTACATCGTTCTGGCGATGGCAGCCGGGATCGCGGTCACACGTCGTCGCGACGTGGGGTAGTTGCGGGCTCCAGCACCTCCCAGTGCGACGATGTGGTGTCGCGCTCTATCAGGAAGCGGTCGTCCTCGGGGTAGAACACGGCCGTCTCGACGTCCTCGCCGGCGAACCCCCGCACGGCGTCCAGGGACTCCCAGAACGAGAGCATGAGGAAGGCGGTCCGGTCTCCATCGGTACGCCGGAGCATGTGCACGCCCAGGTTGCCCGGCGTCTCCAAGTACTCCTTCACCCCCGTCTCCCACATGTACTCGGCATACGTGTCGGCGTCGGTGGCACGGACCGCGCCCTTCCAGATCCTGGCGATCATCGGCTTCCCCTTTCGTGTCGCCATCGCTGGTGATCGATCGCGTCGTCGGGCTCATCGCCAAGGAGGTACCGGGGACCCTCGCCGAGCGCCGCAGCTGCATCGTCGGGGTTGGAGAGGCGGCAGCGGCGGAGCGAGAGGCACCCACACCCGATGCATCCGGTGAGTTCATCGCGGAGCCCTTCCAACGCCTGGATCTGGTCGTCCAGGCGATGCCGCCAGTTCCGGGAGACCCGTGCCCACTGCGCCTGGGTCGGTGCACGGTCCTCCGGAACCGCCGCCAGCGCCGAGCCGATCTCCTCCAACGTGAGCCCGATGTTCTGTGCCATGCGGATGAACGCCACCCGTCGGAGGACGTGCCGCGGGTACTGGCGGTGCCCGCCCGCGCTCCGCTGTGACCGGAGCAAGCCCAGCGATTCGTAGAAGCGGAGCGCGGAGGGAGCGACCCCGCTGCGCGTGCTCAGCTCGCCGATCGTGATCAGATCCTTCGATCCGGCCATAGCGGCATGCTACCGCCTTGACTTCAAGTGAACTTGAAGTTGTAGCGTGCCCCGCACCTGACTGGGGAGATGACGTCATGACGGGATGGGTGCGGGCCGCCGCGGTGGACGATCTGCCGGACGTCGGCGGCAAGCTGTTCACCTACTTCGACAAGCGGATCGCCCTGTTCCGGGGGCCCGGGGGCGGCGTGTTCGCCACCGACAACCGCTGCCCGCACGAGGGCTACGCCCTGGTGCGCGGCGACGTGAAGGAGGAGACCCTCACGTGCGCCTGGCACAACTGGAAGTTCCGTCTGGATGATGGCGCATGCCTGTTCGGTGGGGAGGCCGTGCGCACCTACCCGGTGCGGATCCGCGACGGCATGGTGTTCGTGGATGTTCGCGACGCTCCCGCGGAGATCGTGCGACCCCAGCTGTTCGAGAGCCTGCTGGAGGCGATGGGCGAGATGGACGTGGGCCGGATCGCCCGCGATTCCATGCGATTGCAGCGGATCGGCACTCCGCTGCCCGAGATCGTGCGGGCAGGGGTGCGGTATGCGGCCCCGCGCGCGGAGTACGGCTGGGATCACTCGTTGGCGACCTTGGCGGACTGCCTCCGGCTCGCCGCGATGCTCGAGGGACCGCTGAAGTCCCTGCCGGTGGTCCAGGGGTTGTCGGTAGCCAGCGAGGACCAGGTCCGCCGACCGCTCCGTCCTCAGCCCGAGCCGGTCGATCCTTCGGTCGCCTTCGGCTCGTTGGAGGACGGACTCCGGGCCTTCCCGGCCCTCGTCGACGATGAACAGGTGGACGACGCCGAGGGGTTGTTCCGGGGGCTCCTCGTGGCCGGCGCCTCACCGGCTCAGCTCCGTCACGCCCTGCTCTCGGCGGTGACGGATCACTTCCTGTCCTACGGCCACCCGATGATCTTCTGTCAGAAGGCCTTCGAGCTCCTGGACGAGATCGGGTGGCAGGAGGCCGACACCGTCCTGTCGCCGCTGGTGCCCGAGATCACGTGGGGAACCCGGTACGACCGTCTGCCCTACATGAGGCGGTTCCTCCGTGCCTGGGATGCCGCGCAGCTGGACCTCGATGCGCTGGTCGGGAGGGGGAACGGCTCGGCGTTCGACGGCGAGGGCTTTCGTCGGGCCTTGCTGGATGAGGGACCCGAGGAGGCGTTCGAGGCCGTGCGATCGGCCCTGGAGGCCGGGGTTCCGGTTCGCCGACTGATCGACGAGACGTCGCGTGCCGCCGCCGCGCGGTTCGGCCGGTTCGACATCGATCTGGACCTCGACGACACGAACGAGTGGGGTTGGCTGGACGTGACCCACACCCTGACCTACACGGATGCCCTGCGGTGGGCGTGGTCCGTGGATCCCTCGCCGCAGGTCCTGCGGGGACTGTTCCATGCCGCGTGGTTCGTCCAGTGGACCGGACGACTGGACGCGCCGGATGGGGTCGAGGTCCTCGCTCCCCGGACCACCGAGGACGCGGACGACGTGTTGCAGGCGATCGTGGGGCGCGATCCCGACGCGGCCGTGGCGCTCGTGCAGGGCTACGAGGGCCCGCCCGAGCCGCTCGAAGCCGCCCTGGGTCGCGCGGCCGCCGAGGACCACAGCGTCGCGCCGATCATGGTGGCGCACACGGTGAAGACGGCGCAGGCCGCGATCACGGAGAGCCGAGCCCTGGATGGGGGAACGGACGGTCGGGCTCCGTTGACGGCGGCGGCCCGCTTCCTGGCCTCACCCAAGCGCGAACGCTTCGTGTATCAAGCCACGCTGGAGGCCGTGTCGTTCATCGAGGGCCGCAGCAAGGGTGAGGTGTCGGAGGGCGACTGAGGCGGGCGTCAATCCGGATCCGGATCCAGCTGGAGCGCGGCGGAGTTCATGCAGTAGCGCTCCCCGGTGGGTCGCGGCCCGTCGTCGAACACGTGGCCCAGATGGCCGCCGCACCGGGCGCATGTCACCTCGGTGCGGCGCATCCACAAGGTCCGATCCTCGTGGAGTTCGACGGCGCCCGACGCGATGGGCTCCCAGAAACTGGGCCAGCCCGTCCCGGAGTCGAACTTCGTGTCCGATGAGAAGAGCTCCGCGCCGCAGCCTGCACATCGGTAGACGCCACCGTCCTTCGTGACCGCGTACTCCCCGGTGAAGGCACGCTCGGTGCCCTTGTTCCGCAGGATCTCGTACTGCTCGGGCGTCAACACCCGCCGCCACTCGTCCTCGGTGGTGGGGATGGGTCGTTCCTCGGCCTTCGACATGTTTGGGATCCTTCCGTCGGCTTGCTCCCTATCGTCGCCGATGACGGGTGGAACGTTACGGATCGCCGGCGTCGAACGCGGCGACCGTGCGTCTGGGGGCAACACCTCGCCAGGCGTCGGTCACGAGCTCCCGGAACTCCTGGGGGTCCACCCGGTCGAGCCGGACGCTCACCCAGGACGAGGTCCCCCACGGCTGGGCCCCGAACGTCTCGGGTTCGGCTTGGCAGAGCGCGAGCTCCCTCACCGCATCGGGCTCGATCATCCCGACAGGGTACGTGGCATCATCGATCCGACGCGGGCGACGGGAGGGATGCATGAGCGCTGCCAAAGGATCGGGAACAGCCGAGGATCCGTGGGTCCTGGCGACACCGCCGGGGACCTCGGAGTACCAGATGTGGAAGGACGAGTCGGCCGACCCGCCGGCCTTGATCTGCCGGGTGGGTTCCACGACGCTCAGCTACCAGCTCCGGTGCCTGGACGACCTCCACGCGATGCTCGAGTCCTACGGCGACTGGATGCCCCTGGGAAGCGCCGACGAGCAGAAGCCGGCCAAGGAGGGAACGGTCGAGGCCTGGGCGCGCTCGGCAGAGAATCCGGTCGGCGGCTGGTACGGCCTGAAGAAGGGACTGCGCGGCCGGTTCGCGAACTACGTGCCACCACTGATGGAGGTGCTGGGGCTCGCCGAGCTCGAGCACAACCCGCGCAACAACCGGATGCGGGCGCGGTGACCTCCTGAGCGAAGGAACGCCGGGCGGTCGGAGCGAGCCCCGACGTCGGAAGCTCCCGAGGTCCATCCGGATCACCCTGTGGACGGCCCTGGGGTTGTTCGCCGCCATCCAATTCGTTCCGTACGGCCGCGGACACACGAACCCGCCGGTGACCCAGGCGGCGGCGTTCGGACAGGGAGCCGGGGTGGAGATCGTCCGCGGCGCGTGTTTCGACTGCCACAGCAACCAGACAGCCTGGCCGTGGTACACGAGCGTGGCTCCCTTCTCGTGGTTGATCCAGCACGACGTGGAGGAGGGTCGGTCGGTCGTGAACTTCTCCGAGTGGGATCGACCGCAGGATGGGGCGAGCGACCTGGTCGAGGTGGTGCAGGACGGCGGGATGCCGCCCTGGAGCTACACGCTGGCCCATCCCGCGGCCCGCCTGTCAGAACGAGAGCGACAGGAGCTGATCGTGGCGCTCCAGGAGATGCTGCGACGTTCACCTCCGGTCGACGACGGTGGTTCTGGCAGGGATTGAGGAGGACGCTAGCCTCACGGGGTGCCGCGGACCGCGATGCCGGAGCCCGTTGCCCACCTCACGTGGGATCAGGTCTTCGCGTTCCGGATGCGTCGTCAGATGCTGGATCCACGAACGACCCGCAACGCCGCCGAGGTGACGCGGCGGCTGTGCGGTGTGCAGGCCCAGGTCAGGTCGGCAGCGGCGTTCGCGATCGGGACCCGCCGTCGCGCACCCAGAGCGGGTGAGGTCGACGCCGCGATCCGCGATCGCAGCCTCGTGAAGACCTGGGCGATGCGCGGGACGCTCCACCTGCTGCCGGCGGACGACGCTCCCCACTACCTCGCGTCCCTCTCGCGGATCCAACCGTGGCGATCGAAGGCCTGGGAGCGCTACCACGGCGTGCCGGCCTCACAGGTCGAGCAGGTCATCGACGCGATCGGCGAGGTCCTCGGCGACGAGCCGATGACGCGGGAGGAGCTCGCGTCCGCGGTTTCGGCCGTGGTCCGGTCGAAGGCGGTCCAGGAGAAGCTCGGTTCGGGATGGGGAGAGCTGCTGAAGCCGGCGGCGTGGGCCGGTGTGCTGTTGCAGGGACCGCCTCGAGAGGCGGAGGTCACGTTCGTGCGACCCGATGCGTGGGTACCGGGCTGGCGGTGGCCCGATCCCGACGACGCCGGTGTCGCCGTCGTGCGGACCTACCTCGGTGCCTTCGGCCCGGCGGCTCCTGAGCACCTGGCGGGTTGGTGGGCGAGGCAGCAGCCCGGGAAGGTTCGCCCGTGGTTCCAACGGCTGAGCGAGGAGCTGTCGGTCGTCGATGTCGAGGGGCTGCGGCTGTGGACGCTGACGAAGGATGTGCGATCCCTCGAGCGGGCGGGCGCGAGCGATGCGGTCCGCCTGCTCGGGAACTTCGATCAATACGTCTTGGGGCCGGCGTCCGGGTCCGCGGCGTTCATCCCTGCAGCCCACAAGGCCGATGTCTCACGGGCCGCCGGCTGGATCAGCAAGGTGGTCCTGTATCGGGGCCGTGTAGCGGGCGTGTGGGAGCCCGGAACCGATTCCGGCACGATAGACGCCCGGCTGTGGGACGACGTGCCGAAGGGCCCCCTGAACGCCGAGATCGCTCGGGTGTCGAGAGCGAGCTTCGCTCTCAGCTGAAGACCAGACAGAACTCGTTGCCCTCGGGATCGGCCGTCACGCGCCATCGGAACCCGAACTCGCCGAAGTCCTCGCCGGGGAGGCGCTTCCCTCCCAGCTCCTCAACGCGCGCGGTGGCTCGATCGACGTCATCGACCGCCACGTCGAGATGGAGCCGGTCCTTCACGGCCTTGGGCTCCGGGACACGCTGGAACGACAGGACCGGCCCTCCGGGAACGGTCGGGTGGAGTCCCAGATAGACAGGCGGATCGCCCAGAGGCTCTTCGATCGCTGAGCCGAGCACCGCACTCCAGAAGCTCGCCAAGAGCTCGGGGTCCGCGCAGTCGACCTGGACCCACCCCCATCGTCCGACGCCTTCCAACCGTCTCCTCCTGCTCGTCGTCTCCTTCGTACCGCGGTGGATCGGGTCGCGCAACCCGTGGGGTAGATCCACGCGGTCGTCGATTCGGCGACGCACCGGTGGCCAGCGGGTCGCCAACTTCAAGAAGGTCAGTGCAGGCCGTAGGTCCGGAGGACCTCGAACCGGTAGATCAGGCGCTGCTCTTCGACCATCGTCCGAAGGAAGTCCGGCTCGGGGAGGTCCTTGCCGAACCAGGCCAACGGCCCGGTGGGTCTCGCCTGCATCTCCCGGAACAGCCGGAGGTTCAGGGCCGGCGCGTCCGGCCCGTCCGCGATGGTGACCGTCGTCTCCAGGGCCATCCAGGAGTACCCGCTGTCGTAGACGAACAGCGTGCAACGAGGGTCGTGGCGCAGCCGGCGGGTCCGGATCCGATCCTGAGTACCACTGCTCCACGGTTCGTCATCGATCAGCGCGACGCCCACGCGAGCGACCTTCGCCAGTCCGTCAGCTCCGAGTGTGACCATCGCTGCGGTGTGATGGTCGTGCAACCACGCGGCGTCCCGATCCGAAAGCGCCATCGTCTCGAAGTGTAGGGCCGTTTAGGCCGGCGGGATCACGAACCGGATCGTGGTGCCGCCACCGGGGGGAGCGGCCGCGACGATCGTGCCCCCGTGGGCCTCAACGAGCCGCTTGGCGATCGCGAGGCCGAGACCGGTACCGCCGGCATCAGCCGAGGTGACGAACCTGTCGAACACGAACGGAAGTTGTTCCGCGGGGATGCCTGGGCCGGTATCCGCGACCTCGAACGCCACTCCCCGGCCCGCCCGCGACACGCCGACCGTGACGCTGCCTGCATGGGTGTGGCGCAGGGCGTTCGCCACGAGGTTCGCCAGGATCTCCGCGAGCCGGACGGGGTCGGCTTCCACGTGCGTGGGTACGTCGCCCGTGTGCGTCGACGCGATCGTCACACCTGCCTCATCGGCGATCGACCGGAAGGTCTGGACGACGTCGTCGGCGAGCGAGCGGGGATCCACGGTCTCGGGGTGGAGCGGCAGGACCCCGCCCTCGGCCATGGACAGGGTGCGGAGATCGTCGAGCAACCGGGCCATCACGATCGTCTCGTCCAAGAGCGGACGTAGCCGCTCAGGGTCGGCCGGGTACAGGCCGTCGATCATCCCCTCGATGGAACCCCGGATCACCTGCAGGGGGGTCCGCAGCTCGTGCGCCACATCAGCGAGCAATTCGCGACGACGGTCCTCGTTCGTCTGGAGGCGCCCCGCCATCTGGTTGAACGCTTGGGTCAGCCGGCTGAGTTGGCGCGACCCCGAGTCGTCCACTCGGGCGGCATAGTCGCCGCCGGCGACATGGTCCGCCGCGTCCATCAGGTGGCCGACCGTTCGGGCATTGCGCCAGAGCCAGCGAGCGCTGAGCACGAGCCCGACCACGACGATCGCCGCCACCGACAAGGTGAACCACGGCGCCCGCATGGCCGTGCCACCGAGCAACGGCGCCATCACCATCGCGAGGACCGCCACCAACACCACCATGAGCGCCAGGATGACGAGACCGACGAGGCGGAATCGTCGACCCGCCCGCCGGCCCGCGTACGAACCCGGACCTCCTCGATCGGCCCACGGGGGTGGGCCTGCCCACCCGGGCCGCGGGCCGGTCCAAGAAGGTCGGCGATCCCCGTGCGGCTCAGTCATCGGCGAACCGGTATCCGACGCCATGGACGGTGAGCACGTATCGCGGGCGCCCGACCTCGGGTTCGATCTTGCGGCGGAGGTTCTTCACATGCGCGTCGATCGCGCGCTCGTAGGAGTCGATCGGCCACGCCGTGCAGGGCATCCAGCAGCTGTCCCCGTGTGAACACCCTGCCGGGTTCACGCACGAACGTCGCCAATAGCTGGAACTCGGTGGGGGTGAGGTCGACGGGACGGCCGTCCACGCGCGCCCGCATCTTCGGCAGGTCGACCTCGACGTCAACGGCTCGGAGCACCTCGGCCCCGGCCATGGATCCGTTCGTACGTCGCAACACCGCTCGGACCCGCGCCACCAACTCCTTGGGGCTGAACGGCTTGACGAGGTAGTCGTCGGCTCCCAGCTCCAGACCGACGATCCGATCCGTCTCCTCGCCGCGGGCGGTGAGCATCAGGATGGGCATGGTGGAGCTTCGCCGCAGTTCGCGCGCCACGTCGAGCCCATCCAGGCCGGGCAGCCCGAGGTCGAGCACCATCAGGTCGGGCCGGTCACCGCGAACGCTGGCGAGCGCCGCCGCGCCGTCCCCTATCGCGGTCACCTCGAACCCGGCGGCCTCGAGATAGTCACGCAGGGTGCGCGCGATCTGCATCTCATCTTCGACGATCAGGATCCGCTGCATCGGGCGAGCCTCTCGCGACGACGGGGCGGAGGCAACCACGCCTCCGCCCTCACCCGTCGGATCGTCAACCGGTCGGTGCCGTCTCCGCGGGGGAGTCCTCGCCGTGCTCGTGCCGGTGCCACTCGCGGGCTCGTTCCTCGAACCGCTTCCGACCCTCCTCGTTCCAGGGTCCGGCATCGTAACCATGAGGGCCGGATCGGCCCCAGCGCCCTGCCCCACGGAAGATCCCGCCGATCACGAAGAACGCTCCGATCGCGAACAGCGGGAACAGGAGGAAGCCTGGGTAGAAGAAGCCCGCCCGTCCGTCGCCAACCACGTGAACGACCTGCACATCCTGACCGTTGTCCTGAGCCACCTGAACCTGTTCGATCCCTTCGGCGATGCCGTTGCGCTCGCCCGCTCGGTACGCGCCGATCCCGATGCCGATCCCTCCGAGGGTCACCACCACCATCATCACGATCGCTATCCCACGACGCATGTCGACCTCCTCGTCTCGCGTCTGACTCCAGGCTGCCGCCCAGATGTGAAGGGCTCGTGAATCGTGGGCGGAGGTTTCGAGGGTTTGACAGGCTAACGTTGTTAGCTTACGGTGGGCTAACGACGTTAGCCAGAGCAGGGAGAGGAGTTGGACATGGGCTTCAAGAACGAGATCCGCAGCGAGGTGACGATCGAGGGAACCGCCGACGAGGTGTGGGCGGTCCTCACCGACTTCGCATCGTACGCGGACTGGAACCCGGGGTTCTCGGCGATCGAGGGCCGTGCCGAGGTCGGGACGAAACTCGACATCCGGTTCGCCTTGAACGGTGGGCGGACGATGACGATGCACCCGACCGTACTGGTCGCCGACCCGGGTCACGAGTTCCGGTGGCTGGGCCGCCTGCTCGTCCCTGGGGTGTTCGACGGCGAGCACCGTTTCGAGATCCACGAGGAGCGACCGGGACATGTGCGGTTCGTCCAGGGAGAACGGTTCCGCGGACTCCTGGTGCCGTTCCTGCGGAAGATGATCGAGACGGACACGGCGGCCACGTTCGTGAAGGTGAACGACGCCCTCGCCCGGCGTGTGGCCGAAGCGCGGACCGGCGCGTGAGCGAGCCGTCCTCGACTGCGCGGCTGTCCCAGATCGTGGCCGCCGCCCGCTCGATCATCGAGACCGAGGGGCCCGACGGGCTCACGATGCGGGCGGTCGCCGCTCGCCTGCGGATCCAGGCGCCGTCCCTCTACAAGCATGTGACCGACAAGGACGAGCTCGAGGCGCTCCTGATCACGGAGGCCCTGCGTGGGATGGGCGAGGTGCTCCACGCGGCGGTCGCCCCGCTGGGACCGCGCCCGTCTCGCCGCCGGTCGATCGACGCGCTCGCCCGGGCCTATCGAGCGTGGGCGCTCGCCCATCCCCACCTCTACCGCATGGCCACGCAGGGCGAGCTGCCGCGGGATCTGTTGCCTGAGGGTCTCGAAGCATGGACGGCCGAGCCGATCGTGCGCGCCGCCGGCGACCAGGATCGCGCCCGCGCCGCGTGGGCGTTCGCGCACGGTATGACGATCCTCGAACTGGACGGTCGTTTCCCGCCCGGAGCCGACCTGGACGCCGCGTGGGATGCGGGGATCCGGGCGTTGGGTTGAGGCTTCGGCGGGGCGTTCGACCCTTCCTCACTCGGAGTCGTGCCGGGTCTTGAGGTGGTCGGCGAGACGATCGAAGAAGATCAGGGAGCCGCGCATCGCGCGCGAGTACTCGTCGGGCGGAAGGTTGCCGCCGCGCTGGGTGAACGTCATCTCGGTCCGGCCGTCCCCCAGATCCCTGAACTCCGCGGTGAGTACCTCGACGTTCGTGCTCCCGGGCTCAGCCGGGTTCGCGAGCGTCAGCACCACGCGTTCGGGATCCACGACCTCGCGGAACTCGCCCGAGAACGGGATCTCGATCCGCTCGGGACCGTGAATCATCACGGCGCTCCAGGCTCCTCCGGGCCGGGGATCCATCGAGATCTTGTCCAACGGGATCGATGAGCCGTGCTCGCCGAACCACGTGACGAACCTGTCGGGCTCGGTCCACGCCTTGAACACCAGCTCGCGGGGTGCGTCGAAGACGCGCACGATCACGATCCCGTCTGCGTCGCTGGCGGCCGAGATCACACCCTCGGCGGGGCTCGGATCAGACATCGTCGGCTCCTTCCTGGATCGATCGGAGATGGTCATCGAGGCGATCGAAGCTGCTCGCCCAGAAGCGTCGGTAGTGTTCGAGCCACGCTGTCACGTCACCCAACGGCTCGGCGCGCAGCCGGCAGGGACGTCGCTGGGCGGACCGCGTCCGGGTGATGAGCCCGGCACGTTCCAGGACCTTGAGATGCTTGGACACCGCCTGCACGCTCAACGGGAACGGCTCGGCCAGCTCGTTGACGGTCGCCTCGCCGTCGGCGAGGCGCGACAGGATCGCACGGCGCGTTGGGTCGGCCAGCGCCGCGAACGTGGGGGTGAGCTGATCGACCGCCATCCCTATTCACCTCACTGGTTGTTCAACCGATGAGTTGAGTATAACCAGATCGTGTCATGGCGGAGGACTAGGCTGGAGATCTAGCGAGCGGAAGGAGTCGGAGATGGGCCAGGTCGTGCACTTCGAGATCCCGGCCGACGATCTGGGCAGGGCCAAGGCGTTCTACGGATCGACCTTCGGGTGGGAGCTCCAGACCATGTCGATGGGGGAGTCGGACTACACCACCGTGACGACGACCCCCATCGACGAGCAGACGCGGATGCCCACGGAGCCCGGCGCCATCAACGGCGGCATGATGCAACGCTCCGCGGACACACCCACGCCGGTCATCACGATCGCCGTCGATGGCATCGACGACGCGCTCAAGAAGATCGAGGCCGCGGGAGGGAGCGTCGTGCAGCCCAGGACCCCGATCCCGGACATGGGCGCGTTCGCCTACTTCAAGGACTCGGAGGGAAACGTGATGGGTCTGTGGGAGACCGCCTAGCCGGTAGACCTACGCCGCGTCCGCGGCGTCCTCCATCGCCTTGATCTCGATCTTGCGCATCTGCAGCATCGCCTGCATGGCTGCCTGCGAGCGCGCCGGATCCGGGTCGCTCAGCAACTCGCCCAGGCGGTCGGGGACGATCTGCCAGCTCAATCCGAACCGGTCCTTGAGCCAGCCGCACTGTCCTTCCTCGCCGCCGTCGGTCAGCCGCGACCAGAACCGGTCGACCTCGTCCTGATCCGCGCAGTGGACGTAGAACGAGACCCCTTCGGTGAACGGGAACTCCGGCCCGCCGTTCAGGGCCGTGAACTCCTGGCCCGCGAGCGTGAAGGTCACGGTCATCACCTTGCCGGCGGAACCCGGGATGCCCTCCGGATACCGCGAGATGTCCTTGATCTCCGCGTCAGCGAACAGTGAGACGTAGAAGTTCGCGGCCTCCTCGGCCTGGCCGTCGAACCACAGGAACGGGGTGATCTTCTGCATGTCGGTCCTCCCTCTTTCGTTTCCGTAGGGGTCAGCTGTTGGCGACGAGCTTCGCCAGCACCTCGTCGAGGCGTTCGTAGCCTTCGTTCATCCCGTCCGCCATACCCGACTGATACATCGCGTCGCGGGCCTCGACCGACTGGAACACCGAATTGGTGCGGACCACGGTCTTCCCACCCGCCTCCTCGAACACGACCGTGTCCATCGACACATGGCCGGGTGCGCCTTCGAACTCGAAGGTCTGCACGATGCCGTCGATCGTCGGTGTGCCGTGGAAGACGCCGTGGAAGGCGTACGCGTTGCCGTCGTCGTCGGCGTGGGTGTATCGCCACATGCCGCCGTCGCGGAGGTCGTAGCGTTCGATCGTCATCGTGTACTTCCGCGGTCCCAGCCACTGCACCAATAGCTCGGGCTCCGTGAAGGCCCGGTACACGAGCTCGCGGGGGGCATCGAGCTCACGGGCGGTCAGGATCTGCGGCACCCCGGGTTCGGCGGTGACCTGCATCTCGGTCATGACGTGCTCCTTCCTGTCGGGTCGATCGATCGCGATCGGTCGATGTCCTGTGCCTGGAGCGCCACCAGCAGCTCCTCTAGTCGCTCGTAGCTCTGTTCCCAGAAGTCCCGATATCCAGCGAGCCACACCGTCGCCTGGCGGAGGGGCTCCGCCTGGAGGTGGCTGAGGCGGGCGGTCGCGCGACGGGTGCGGGAGATCAAACCCGCGCGCTCGAGCACCTTGAGGTGTCGTGAGATCGCAGGCTGCGACACGCTGAAGGGTGCTGCGAGATCCGCCACGCTTGCCTCACCCTGCGTTAGGCGAGCCAGGATCGAGCGCCGCGTGGGATCCGCGAGCGCTCCGAACACCGCATCGAGTTGATCGGTCGCCATTGCCATCTCGGTCTCCATAACCGGGTCCTTATAGAAGGAGAAGGTTATAGATAGGATGATCCGATGTCAAGTTCGAGGGATCCGGGCCGCTGCGGGCCCTCCGATACACTCGGGACTCGCTCACGACCTGTGGAGACCTTGACCGATGGCGCGTGTGATCTTGATCGCCTGGGACGGCGCCGACTGGCGCATCCTCGACCCCCTGCTCGAGCAGGGCGCTCTGCCGAACCTGCAGGCGCTCATCGACCGGGGACACCGGGACGTCCTCCGCTCGACCGTGCCCACCCACAGCTGGGCAGCCTGGCCGAGCTTCCTGACCGGCGTAGATCCCGTGGACCACGGGGTCTACGACATCCTGGAGACGGTGCCGGGCACGCACAAGGCTTACCCGGTCACATACAAGTCGATCAAGGCCCGGACGTTCCTGGACGACCTGACGGCTGCCGGCAAACAGCAGCTGCTCCTGGACGTGCCGCTCACGTTCCCGCCGCCGGCCCTGGCGGGCAGCCTGATCGCGGGCGGCGTGTTGCCCAAGGGCCGGGCGGTGAGCCAGCCCACCGATCTACAGGAGACGCTGCAGAAGGCGGGTCGCGAGTGGCCGATCAACGGCATGAGCTGGACCACCTACCACAACAAGCCCGACGCGTACCTCGATGAGGCGTTCGAGGTCACCGGCAAGCGCATCGCCGCCAGCGAATGGCTGATGGACAACACCGCGTGGGACCTGATGGCGAGCGTGTGGGTGAGCATCGACCGCACCCAGCACTGCCTCTCCAACTACGTCGCTCCCGATCACCCCGACTACTCGGCCAACAAGGACACGCGCATCGGCAAGAAGGTGGCCGATATCTTCCGCCAGACCGACGATGCGATCGGGGCGTTCGTGTCCCGCGCGCGCGAGGACGACATCATCCTGTTCATCAGCGACCACGGGTTCCAGTCGTGCACGCGCGCCCTGAACATGGATCGGATGCTCCACGAGATGGGCTTCCTGGAGTTCTCTGCATCGAACGCGGTGTTCGGCCCGATGCAGTGGGGGCCTGTGCGCAAGGTCGCGCGCAAGGTGTACGACACGCTCGGCTTGCACGGGAAGGTATCGCTACCGCAGTCGGTCAACTGGTCCAAGACGAGGGCCTTCACCACGATCCGCTCCACCGGCGAAGGGGTCTCGATCAACCTCGCGGGTCGCGAGATCGACGGCATCGTCGATCCGGGCGACTACGAGAAGGTGCGAGGCGAGGTCATGGACCGGCTCGCCGGTTACGTCGACCCCAAGACCGGCAAGAAGCCCGTGAAGCGGATCGCGAAGCGCGAGGAGGTCTTCAAGGGCACGTACGCCGACGAGGCGCCCGACATCATGATGGTGCCCGAGGAGGGCTACTCGCTGACCCACGCGAAGGCGGCCATCGAGGATGCCGACTGGGTGAGCGGCGACCACAGGATGGAGGGGACGATCGTGGCGGTCGGTCCCAACGTTCGCCCCTTCGAACGAACGCCGGCGCTGATCGATATGGCTCCCACGCTGGTAGCGGCTCTCGATGCTCCCACGGCGGTGAAGCCCACCGGTCGCGTGCTACACGAGATCGTGGGCTCCGGCGCCGAGCTGAAGGAGCGCAAGGCCACCGACGCCTCGACCGCAGGTAGCGCGATCCCCGGGATGGGCAACGAGGCGCAGGTCACCGACACCGAGGCCGACGAGATGGAGGAGCACCTGCGCGGCTTGGGCTACATCGAGTAGATCGTCCGCATGCCGACACGAAGGAGGCCCGGGCTGCCGCCCGGGCCTCCTTCGTGCTCCGGACCGGTCACATCACCTCGAGCGTCTCGTACACGGTGAGGCTGGCACCGGACTGCAGGACCGGACAGCCCTTAGACAGGGTGACCGCCGCATCGAGCGAGTCCGCGGAAAGGATCGTGTAGCCGGAGGCAGACCCGCCTCCACCGTCCGACACCGCACCGTCCGCCGCGATCGACTTCGCGGCTCCCGAGAACGGGTTGCCGGGATCCTTCACCGCGGCCCCCAACGTCGTGAACCACGAGGTCCATGCGTCCATGACCTGCTTCTGGGCCTCCTCGGTCTCGGGCATGGAACCACCCTGGTAGAGCAACACGAAGTCGCTCATGTTCCCTCCTCTCGTCCTGACGCGGCGTTCCTGTGCCGCGCTCCAACCCAACGACGAACGGGAACCGGCCATCTCGACAGGGTCCGGGAGCCATCAACGTCTAGAGTGCCGGCGTGCCGGCCGACTACCGCACCGATCACCAGCTGGCTTCGCCTCCGGGCTATGCCCACGTGGCCGTGGCCGGCGGCGGCCGTCTGGTCTTCACCGCGGGGGCGGTGCCACTGGATGTCGACGGCGACCTCGTGGGTCGAGACGATGCGGTGCTGCAGACCGAACAGGTCATCGCCAACCTGCTCTCTCAGTTGGAGACCGGTGGAGCGCGCGCGAGCGACGTGGTGAAGACCACGGTGTACGTCGTCGGGAGCTCGCACGATATCCAGGACGAGGTCTGGGAGACGATCCAGCGGTCGCCCATCGCTGCCGCTCCGTCGACGCTGATCGGGGTGACGCTCCTCGGCTACCGAGATCAGCTCGTGGAGATCGAGGCCATCGCTGTGGTGACCGCGCCGGAGGATCCTCCCCGTCGGTAGAGTGGGTCACCCCATGGCATCACCCGATCCGGTTGCGGAGCCGCAGGCCTACCAGCAGCATCTCCTGGGCCTGCTCGGCGACGACGATCCCGCCGAGGTCCAGTCGGCCACGCCCTCCGCCGTTCGCGCTCTCGTCGATGAGGCTGGTGACGATCTTGCGACGCGGCCCGAGTGCCGCGAGTGGTCGGTCTACGGCTGCGTCGCGCACCTGCTGGACGCCGAGGTCGTGATGAGCGGTCGGTACCGCTTCGTGCTGGCGCACGACGAGCCTCCGCTCCAGGGTTACGACCAGGATCTGTGGGTGGACCGGCTCCACGCCGATGGCACCCCGGTCGAGGAGCTGATGGCGGTCTTCGAGCCGCTACGCATCGCCAACGTCGCCCTGTGGCGACGCACGGCGCCGGACGTGCGACGTCGGGTGGGCATCCACGCCGAGCGGGGTCCCGAGAGCTTCGACCTCGCGTTCCGCATGATCGCCGGACATGACCGCTTCCACCTCGTGCAGGCGCGCGAGGCCCTCGCGTCGGTCCGCTTCGCCCGATAGCGCTCGTTTGCGGACGACTCAGACGTTGAACATGGGTGTGTCTAACGCGCGCATCAGCCGGATCCACAGCGCGAGGTGCGGTCGTCGACCGGGTATGCCCGAACGTTTCCGGCATCCCTTTTCGATGAAGGTTCGTGTCCCTCCGCCTGTCTCGGCTCCGCGTCCGGGATGCTGGGACCGTATTGGGAACCCCTGAGGAAGCTCTCCGCGCGGCACAGGCCGAAGAGGCCGCGATCCCCCACCACTTTGAAGAGGTGCGGGATCGGCTGACGATCCTGGCCGGGACGGGCCAGAACATCGTGGGTCTCGCGGTATTCGTCGCCGCGAGTTTCGGCATGAACGTCCTGATTGCCCGGGCGTTCGGCGCTGACTCAGCGCCGTTCGGCCAGATCACTCTGGTCACGCAGCTGGCTTTCGTGGTGGGAGCGGCCACGCGGCTCGGGATGGACATGGCGTCGGTCCGGCGCGTGGCGATCGAGGCCGGGAGGGGCGAACCGGGCCGGGCCCGGGCGATCGTCCGGATCGCGATCGGCGTGGCGGCCGCGGTGAGCGTGTTCGTGGCACTGATGGTGTTCGGGTTATCGAGCTGGATCGGGAGCCTGATCAACGTGCCCGGGGCCTCGGTGCAAGCCGCCGCCGTGGCGTTGATCTTCGTGGCGCTCGCCCAGGTGTACCTGGGCGGGTCGCGTGGTTTGAAGATCATGCGGCACACCTTGTACGCCTATTGGATCGGCCAGTCGATCGGCTGGATCGCGATCACGGTGGTGCTCTGGTCGGTGTTCGACAAGACCGTGGCGGTGACCGCCTGGTCCTATGCCCTCTCGTGGGTGATGGCCATGGGCGTGGCGTGGTGGTCCTGGCGCCATGCGACCCGGTCGCTCCCCCACCTGCCGGCCGAGGCTGGGGAGGCCCGAGCCCTGATCTCCTACGGTGCGCCTCGCGCCCCCGCAGCATTGCTGAGTCAGGCGCTCTTCTATACGGACCTCGCGGTGCTGTCGCACTACTTCCAAGGCAGCCCACAGGTTGGCGTGTACGCGGCCGCGATCCGCGTGGCACAGGCCCTGGTCCTGTTCCTCACCGCGGTGTCGTACATGTTCAGCCCGTTCGTCGCGGACCTCTACGAACGGGGAGAACGCGACCGGCTGAACGATCTGTTCAAGCGGATCACGCGCTGGACGATGAGCGGGACGATCCCACTGTTATTGCTGTTCATGATCGCCCCCGCGGCCGTGCTGGCGGTGTTCGGGAGCTCGTACGACGCGGGGACCGGCTGGCTACGCGTCTTGCTGATCGGCCAGGCGGTGAACGTCGGTGTCGGCGCCGCTGGCTTCATCCTCATCATGGTGGGCCGGACCGGCTGGGATCTTGCGGTGTACGCGGCCTCCTTCCTCCTGGATCTGGTGGTGGCCGTCGCGCTGGTCCCGTCGATGGGACCGATGGGGGCGGCGATCGCGCAGACCACGGCCTTGGTGTTCTCGAACACGCTGCGCCTGTACCTGGTGTGGCGTGCCGTGAAGATCCAGCCGTACGACCGGAACTACGCTCGCCTGTTGATCCCGACGGCCATCGGCGCCATCGTGATGCTGGTGGTCCACGCGATCACCGACGGACCGAGATGGGCCGTCACCCTGGTTGCCACCGGAGCGATCGGGGGCGCCGCCTACTACCTGGCGCTGGTGGCGTTCGGCCTCACGGAAGGTGAGCGGGCGAGCGTGTTGCGGCTGGTGCGCAGGCTCTCGGGCCGGGCCGGAGCCGCTACGCCGCCCACGGCCAGCCCGTCCTGATCCCGACGCTACGTCAGTTCCCGCGTCGGGCGTTGCGCTCCGACCCGGCGTCCCCCCGCAGCATGACGACGTTGGCCATCTCGTCTACCGTCGTCACCTGGCGCCTCCGTGCCTCCGCCGCACGGAGCTTTCGGATCTCCTCCTGCACCTCTTGGAACTGTTCGAGCAACTCGTTTCGTTGCTCCAGGAGCTCCTCCAGGGTGATCTGCAGTTCGGGATCGGGCGAGGCGGGGATCGTCGGTTCCCATCGATAACCCAGTTCGCGGACCATGCGACGTTCCAGCCGATGGCCGCGGGCGCGGGTACGAGCGATCAACCAGGCGATCGCCACCACGGCCACCACACCGAGAGCGAACCAACCGGTTGTGGCGGTGGCGAGCACGACACCTACCATCTGGACGTTGCGGTTCCCTTCTGGGAAGGAGCCTGACTGCCTCTTGAATCCCGAAGGTTGGCCCACCCGGACCGGGGGCGGCAATACGGTGTTCGCTGAAGGACGAAGTTCCTGGGCCGAATGGCTATCCAGAGGAAGGATTGGGGTGCAGGCAGTCCCGCACCTTACGTACCGCGTCTGCAGGATCGGCCGCCTCCATCATGCCTGGGTCGACGCGGTCCAGGTGCCACGTATCCAGACCGACCACGGGCTTGCTCATGGTCCGCGCCAGGGCGATCTCGGACAGAGTGCCCCACTCGCCGCCGATGGCGATCACCGCGTCCGCGGCCCGCACCACGAGGGCGTTGCGCGCCTCCCCCAGCCCGGTGGCGATGGCCAGGGTTAGATGGGGGCTCGCCGGGCCGCGATCATCCCCCGGCAGGATGCCGATGGACGTCCCCCCGCCGGCCGCGCACCCCCGGGCCACCGCGTCCATCACGCCGCCGAGGCCGCCGCACACCACGACGATCCCGGCCTCGGCCAGCGATCGGCCGACCGTCTCCGCGGCGGCGATCTCCGGATCCGAAGCCTCGCCCGCGCCGATGACCGCCACGTAAGCGGCGGACGGTGGCTTCATCCCCATGGTCGTCCGAGTATCGCAGCCAACAATGCGACGGCGCCTGGCTTGTCCAGCGGCTCGTTGCCGTTGCCGCACTTCGGCGACTGCACGCAACTCGGACACCCATGGGTGCAGGGGCACTGTCGGATCGTCTCCCAGGTGGCCGTCAGCCACCGCTCGCTCGTGCGGAACCCACGTTCGGCGATGCCGGCTCCGCCCGGGTAGGCGTCGTAGATGAAGATGGTGGTCATGTCCGTGTCCTCGTGCCACGGCGTCGAGACCCCTCCGATGTCCCAGCGGTCGCACGTCGCCACCAAGGGGAGGAGTCCGATCGCGGCGTGCTCGGCTGCATGGATCGCCCCTGGGAGGGACCGGGCGTCGATCGCCGCCGCGCTCACGACCGAGGCCGGGATCGTCCACCAGACCGCCTTCGTCTCCAGGTGTTGCGGTGGCAGCGGCAGGGGGATCTCATCGATCACCTCGTTGGTTGCCACCAGTTTCTTCACGTACGACGTGACCTGGTTCGTGACGCGCACCGTTCCGAAGAACGAATCCACCGACCCCGTGGTCGCGCGCTCCACGATCGGCCCAACGGCGATGTCCGTCGTGTCCCGAGCTTGCGTGTAGAAGTCGGGGTCCGCCTCGGTCACGACAGCCACCCGCTCCACCAGATCGAGTTCACGCACCAGGTACTCCTTGCCCAGGTGGAGGTACACGGCACCCAGGTGGAGGGTCTTGTAGGCGCGTCCCTCATCGGCCGTGCCCAGCAGCTCCCCGGTGCCCTCGATCACGATGGGGTAGACGTGTCCACCGCCCGCGCGTACGTCGACCGCGCGATGGGGTGAGTCCTTCCCCCGATCGTGCCATGCGTCCTTGCGTCGGGTGAGCTCGCCTCGTTCGGTCATGCGCTGGAGTGCGTCGGCCACGTCGGTCGGTGATCCGAAGAAGCCTAGCTCCTCATCATGCAGCGGCCGCTCGCGGGCGGCGCATCGAAGGTGCGGCTCCATGACGTACGGGTTCGAAGGGTCGATGACGGCGGCTTCCGCAGGGCGATCGAAGAGATCCTCCGGATGATGGACCAGGTACTGGTCCAGGGGATCGTCTTGTGCGATCAGCATCGCGAGTGCGTCGGCACCCCGCCGCCCGGAGCGGCCCGACTGTTGCCACATCGACGCACGCGTGCCCGGGTATCCCGCCAGGACGGAAGCGTCGAGCGAGCCGATGTCGATCCCCAGCTCGAGCGCGTTGGTCGACGCCACCGCCAGGAGCTCACCGTCGGCGAGCTCGCGTTCGATCTTCCGCCGGTCTTCGGCCAGATAGCCCGCACGGTACGAGGCGATACGCGAACGACGCTGGGCGTCGCCGATGTCTCTGCGTGCGAACTCAGCCAGGAGTTCCGCTGCTCGTCGCGAGCGCGTGAACGCGATCGTGCGCACGTCGGCGCGGACCAGCCTCGACACGATCCATGCAGCCTCGGTGAGGGCGCTACGTCGCTGGCCGGTGTCCTCATCCAAGATCGGCGGATCCCATAGCGCGAACAGCTTCTCCCCCGATGGCGAGACGCCGTTCGTGATCTCCTCGAAGCTCAGCCCGGTGAGCCGGTTGGCCAGCTCGGCGGGGTTACCGATCGTGGCCGAGGCGAGGCACCAGCGCGGCTCTCCCCCGTAGTGCGTGACCAGCCGTCGGAGGCGGCGGAGGATCATCGAGACCTGTGAACCGAACACCCCACGACAGACGTGGGCCTCGTCCACCACGATCAGCGCGAGCCGGAAGAAGAAGTCGGCCCACCGGGCGTGGTCCGCGAGCAGCGACGCGTGGAGCATGTCGGGGTTCGTCATCACCAGGTTGGCGTTCTGCCGGATCAGCGGCCGTTCGGCCCGCGGGGTATCACCGTCGTAGACGGCAGCCTTGATCGACGGGATCTTGAACGCCCGAACGGCACGGACCTGATCGCGCGCCAGGGCCTTCGTGGGGAACAGGTACAGGGCTGTCGCCTTCGGACGCGTGATCGCCGCTTCCGCGAACACCGCGTTGTAGACGAGCGTCTTCCCCGACGCCGTGCCGGTGGCGAGCATCACGTCGCGTCCGCCGCGCACGGCCGACAACGCCTCGAGCTGGTGCGGGTACAGACCCGTGATCCCTTGGAGTCGGAGGCGGTCGGTGAGGAGCTCGGGCATGTCTGACGGGAACGGTTGGAGGGCCGGTCGTTGCTCGGGGAACTCGCGGACACTGACGAGCGAGGGCGCCACATCGGGGTCGTCGGTGAGTTCCTTCAGGAAGGCGCGGGGGTCCACCCGGCCAGGCTAGTCGTTGCCGGCGACCGAGCTCCCCACGCCATCGCTCATCTCGCTGTAGGGGGTCCGGAACCCGTCCCGCAGGAGCGACGCCAAGCCGCTGCGGCCCCTGATCAGGACCCGGGCCCCGAGCACCAGGTAGACGAGTCCGATCCCGATCCGCTCGATCCCATGCAACGGCTCCGGGACCAGGCCTCCCAGGATGAACTGCCCCCAGAACAGGCCGAACAGGAGCCATGCCTCACGCAGCGACATGGTCAGGCTGGACAGCACCGCAACGGCGAAGAACGATTGCGCTGCTGTCAGGAACAGCTCCTGCCGCTGCACCTCGTCCAGCGGCAACCCGTGGATGCCCCCGGCCGCAACGGCGAAGACGATCGGCAACGTGCCCACCAGGAGCGTCCATTGGTTGACCTTGGACGACACCAACGTGCCCAGTCCCGCATCGGTGTTGAGCCGCCAGGCGTAGAGGCCCGCAACCAGGAGCTCCGGCGCCTCAGACGCCAGGGGCGCCACCCACTGCACCAGCAGGAACTCACTCACTCCCAGCGCCTCACCGCTCGCAACCAACGCCTCAGCGAAGTGCTCGGCGCACAGGAGGATCACCGCAGCCGCGAACGCCGCGCCGCCGATCACAACGGCGCGTCGTGTGGCCACACGGAAGGTCCCCACGTAAGCGGCCGGGCCCACCAGGTGCGGTTCTTCGGCGGGAGCACGCGAGAGGCGCGCCGAGTACGCCACGAAGATCACGATCAGGATCACGGAGTCGATCAACGTGACCGAGTGCTTCAGCGGCAGGGTCAACGAGTAGACGGTTGCCAGCGCCAGGAACCCGATCTCGACCGAGCGCTGCCGACCCAACCGCACGCCCTCCCATGCCCGACCGGCCGGGAGGGCGCCCGAGGAACGGAGGCGGTAGAAGGCGATGAAGACCACCATGGTCCACCCGATCCCGATCAACAGCCGGTTCGCCCCCGTCATGTTGGCGAGCGCCAGTGAGCACGGGGACTCCGTGCCGCCACCCATGGGCAGGCACGCGGGCCCCGTCGCCGCGAAGGACTCGCCACCCTTCGATGCGAACACGAAGTCGACCGCGTACTCGGGAAGCACCGCGATCAGGGCAAGGATCGCGAGGGCCAGTCCCGCCGAGATATCCAACTGCGCCACTTCGGCGGCCCAAGACAGGATGAAGGCCGCACCGACGATGGCCAGTCCGAACAGCAGGGCCTCGATTGGATGGGGTGGAGGGCTGGGATGGAGCACGCGGATCGCCAGGGCCGGGAGGGTGAGGGAGATGGCCAACACCACCGAGGTCTTGGCACGCCGGTCCGAGCGGTGTCTTGCCATTCCCATAGATCCTCCAGCCCGTGTGTGCAAGGCCGGAGGTCTCGTCCCCGCGAAGCGGTGGGCACCGGGCCGCGCGGCGCGGCCGTGATGACGACACCCGGTGGTTGGACTACTCCCCTCCGAACGTCCATCGAGCCTAGCAGCCACGGGCCGGATCGGGGAGCGCATGACGGCTCCACACGCGCCTGCAACGATGCCCGACATGCACTGGTTCCTGCTCGCGTCATCCCTCCTTGTGATCCTCGCCGGGGCCGAGCTCTTCACGAACGGCGTCGAATGGGTGGGCGAGGGATTCGGTCTGTCGGAGGGTGCCGTGGGGAGCGTCCTCGCCGCCGTGGGCACAGCGCTGCCGGAGACCCTGCTTCCCCTGGTGGCGATCCTGTCGGGCAGGGAGTCGGGGGACGAGATCGGGATCGGCGCCATCCTCGGGGCCCCCTTCATGCTCACGACGTTGGCCATGGTCGTGATCGCCGTCACCGTGCTCATCACGGCTCGAGGCGCCCGGCGCTCACTCGATCTACAGATCGACCGAGGGGTGATCCGACAGGACCTGGGCTATTTCCTGGTGATGTACTTCCTCGCGATGCTGGCGGGCCTGGTGCACGTCAAGAGCCTCCACGTCGTCCTGGCCATCGTGCTGATCGTGGGGTACGGCTACTACGTCCGGCGTCACTTCCAAGCCCCCGGAGAGAAGGATCTGGAACACGAGGCCGGAGGCGAGATCAAGGATCTCTACCTCTGGTCCTGGTGGGGTCGGATGCGGTCCGGGCTTGAGGCGTGGACGGGCGACCGGAGCTCGGTGCTGCCGTTCGTGCAGGTGGGCATCGCGCTCGGTTTGATCGTGGGTGGCGCCCGCCTGTTCATCATCGGGGTCGAGCATGTCGGCGCCCAACTCGGCGTCTCACCCCTGGCTTTCACGCTGCTCGTGGCCCCGTTGGCCACCGAGCTACCTGAGAAGTTCAATTCCGTGATCTGGATCCGCCGGCGCAAGGACACCCTGGCGATGGGCAACATGAGCGGCGCGATGGTCTTCCAGTCGTCGTTCCCCGTGACCGTCGGTCTGCTGCTGACGCCGTGGGTGTTGGAGGGCACGGCGCTGGTGGCGGCCCTCACCGCGCTGGTGGCGGGCAGCGTGCTGTGGCTGACGCTCCGGATCCGGGGTCGTCTCTCAGCCCCGTTGTTGCTGATCCAGGGGATCTTCTACGTGGGCTACGTGGCCTACGTCCTGACCCGGATCTGAGCTAGGTCTCGGAAGCCGTGGGGCTGGGTGGCACGTTCTTCTTGCTGAGGATCGCGTCGGGCTTCGCGTCGGAGAAGATCCGCTGCTTCCACGTCGGATCCAGCAGGACCACCGAGAGCGAGCCCACCATCTGGGCGTTGCCCGGAAGGACGACGTTCTGCACCTTCTTCAGGGGGACCTTCGTGACCGTGAAGGCCAACTGCATGATCTCGGGCAGATCCAGCGTGGTGTCCATGTTCGACATCCCCGATCCGATCCACGTGAACATGCGGCTGGGATCGGACTTGTACTCCTTCTGGAACTGGGCCAGTGCCGCCAGGAACAGCCTTCCTCCGTTCTCCGACCGCGCGAAGTCGCCCTGTGCTAGATCGTGGCGATCGCGGGAGAACGCCAGGGCTTGTTCGCCGCTCAGCTCTTGCACCCCGGGTTGGAAATCCGCCCGCGAGTAGGAGTCGTACATCGGGAACGGGACGTCGACGGTGAGACCACCGATCCCGTCGATCATGTCGGTGAACCCCCAGAAGGTGGTCAGGGCCCAGTAGTCGATCGTGACGCCGGAGATCGATTCGATCGTCTGGACCAGGAGATCGGGGCCCCCGTAGAAGAGCGACGAGTTGATCTTATTCGTGCCGTGTCCGGGGATATCGACGTAGGAGTCTCGGGGGATCCCCACGATCACGGCGTGGTGCTTCGCCGGGTTGAGGAAGATCAGGTGCAGTGAGTCCGCCAATGAATGCATCACGTCATCTCCGGGACGCGCGCCGCTCCCGACCGCCAGGATCACCAACGGCTTCTTCCCCGTGAGCGAGGGCGTGTACCCGGCGTGTGCCTTCCCCAGCACCACGCCGGCTCCCGCGTGCGCGATCACGGTCGGCCCGATGGCTCCCAAGGCCGAGCCGGCCACCCAGGCGATGAGCGAGAACACCACGACCAGGGCTCGGCGTCTCACGAGGCCTCCGCCGAGGGAGCGGTGGAACCGACCGAGCCCGATGCCGGCGTTCCTTTCTTCAGCTTGTCGTGGCGCGAGACGGAGAAGGACACGACCTTCCATTCGCCATCGACCTTCTGGAAGATGTATTGACCTTTGCTGACGATGGCCACGGCGCCCTGTCCATCTTTCTCGGCCCCCTTGGCCGTGAAGTAGACGATCCCCACCACCGATGTCGGCTTCCCCTTCGGATCCATCAGCACTTTGGTCTTCAGCGTGCTGGCTTGCGGCGTGATGGTGCTGAACGCTGCGCCGGCCTCGGGTCCTGCGGTGAGCACGTCCGTCTGTGCGGTGGCCTCGTCGCGCGCGCCGTTGCTGAACATCGCGAAGACCTCGTCGTCCCATCCGCCGCTCATCCAGTTACCGGGTACCAGGAACGCTTCGGAGTAGAAGTCGTGGAGCTGGTGTCCGGTGGCCGCCGCGATCGGCTTCGCGACCGCGTCCGCCTTCTTCTGGGTTGCGGAGTTCGCGTCCGGGTCGGTCGTGACGGCCACGGTCTTCACCATCTCGAACGTGAACGGGGGTGTGGGCGGCGTGGTCGCACCTCCGATCAGCGGACTGTCCGAGCCTCCCGTCAACAGCACCAACACCACGACGAGCACAGCGAGCGCAGCGAGGACCCCGCCGATGAGGATCGCGGGGTTACGGGAGACGGAGCCGGAGGCGTGACGACCTTCTGACAAAGCGCGTCGAGCGTACCGGGGGTCGGGGGCGGCGCCAACGACATCGCCGTGTTGGTTCCGTGAAAGCCGGATGGGGTCTGGCCTCGCCTCAGTCCTCGGCGTGGAGGGAGACGAACCCCTCGCGCATCAGGAGCGCTGCGATGATGAGCCCGGCGACGGCGTCGCACCATCCCCATCCGAACACGTGGAACAGGGCCGTCCCGAGCAATGCGACGGCGCCGAGCGCCGCGCCCATCGCGCTCAGGGTGCTGTCGGCTTTGAGCGCCCGACTGACCAGTCGGTGTGACACCTGGCGCTTCGCGTAGGCGAGTGGAACGAGGACGACGACCGCGGCAGCGGCCACCGCGATGCCGACCACCGAGTCCTCCGGCTCCCTCCCCACGACGAGCGAGTGGACGGCCTCCACCGCCAGGAAGAGCGCGATGGCCACCAGGGTCCATCCCACGATCGTGAGGGCGATCCTCTCGATGTGTTCAGCGCGGGCCGGGTCCCGACTCTCTGTCCCGAACCGCCAGACCAACGCCGCCGACGCCATGGAATCCAGGATCGCGTTGAACCCCAGACCGGCCAGGGACAGGCTGCCCAGCGCGATGGCGCTGGCCAAGGCGGCCACGGCGGTCATCATGTTCCACACGATCGTGGCCACCGACAGCTGGATAGCATGGGTCAGGTAGCGCCGCCGGGTCTCATCCATCGACGGACCATACCGATGCGGCGATATGGCCGCTCGAACGCGTGACCGTCATGAGGTCGCTGGCCTGCGCATTCCCTATACTTCACGCGTTCTCGGCCCGGCCGGGACCAGGAGAGTGGCCCCCAACCCACGTAGGAGGTTCGATGTTCGGCGTGCTTGCCCAGGAGGGCGGACCGCTCCAGGTCGTCTTCACGTCCTCAGACACCACCTGGCTCTGGGTGATCCTCGCCATCTCCCTGGTGGCGCTGGTGTTCGCCTACTACCTGGTGCGTGAGGTCCTGGCCGCGCCAGAAGGCACCGACAAGATGAAGGAGATCGCCAAGGCGATCCAGGAGGGGGCCTCGGCGTACCTCTCCCGCCAGTTCCGCACGCTGTCTGTGTTCGTGGGGTTGATCGGCGTCGCGCTCTTCTTCGTGCTCCCGGTCCCGAAGGATGCGGTCCATTCGGCGTTCTCGATCCGGTTCGGGCGCTCGATGGCCTTCATCCTGGGGGCGGGGTTCTCGGCGATCACGGGATACGTGGGGATGTGGCTCGCGGTGCGCGCGAACGTCCGCACGGCGAACGCGGCACGCGAGTCTGGGCTGCGCCAAGCCGTGAAGCTGGCGTTCCGAGCCGGCGGCGTCGCGGGGATGTTCACGGTGGGGCTGGGTCTGTTCGGCGCCACCGCGATCCTGGTGATCTACAAACAGGACGCCACCAGCGTATTGGTGGGGTTCGGGTTCGGCGGGGCTCTGCTCGCGATGTTCATGCGGGTTGGCGGCGGCATCTTCACCAAGGCGGCAGACGTGGGGGCCGACCTGGTGGGCAAGATCGAGCAGGGGATCCCCGAAGACGATCCACGGAACGCCGCCACGATCGCGGACAACGTCGGCGACAACGTCGGCGACTGCGCCGGGATGGCGGCCGATCTGTTCGAGTCGTCGGAGGTGACGTTGATCGCGTCGTTGATCCTAGGTGCGGCCGCGTACGCCGGCTCGCCGAAGGGCGCGATCATCGGTGTGATGTTCCCGTTGTTCATCCGCGCGGTCGGGGTGATCACCTCGATCATCGGGATCATGACCGTCACGCCGCGCTCCGAGACGGAGTCGGGTATGCGGGCCATCAACCGGGGCTTCTTCGTCTCGGCGTTCATCTCTGCCGCCGCGGCGTTCGTGATCGCCCAGCTGTACATGGACAGCCTGAAGCCGGCCATCGCGGTCTCGATCGGGCTGGTCCTCGCCGCCGTGATCCAGGTCCTGACGCAGTACTTCACCGACACGAAGTACAAGCCCGTCCAGGAGATCGCGGAGTCCACGGTGACGGGCCCCGCCACCACGATCCTTTCCGGCATCTCGATCGGCCTCGAGTCCACCGTCTACTCCGCGCTGATCCTGGCAGCGGCGATCGTTTCAGCGTTCTACCTGGGCGGCTCCACTGCCGAGCGCCTGTACTTCATCGCGCTTGCCGGCATGGGGATGCTGACGACCGTCGGTGTGGTGGTTTCTATGGACACGTACGGGCCGATCTCGGACAACGCCCAGGGCATCGCCGAGATGTCGGGCGAGTTCGAGGGGCGTCCCGCCGAGATCCTGGGCGGGCTGGACGCCGTGGGCAACTCCACCAAGGCCATCACGAAGGGCATGGCCATCGCCACGGCGGTGCTGGCGGCGACGTCGCTCTTCGGTTCGTTCGAGGAAGCGCTCCGCGGCGCGGGCTTCATCTTCGAAGGCATCCGGATCGACGAGCCCGACGTGTTGGTGGGGCTGCTCATCGGCGGTGCGGTGCCGTTCCTGTTCTCCTCACTGGCCGTGCGGGCCGTCGGCCGCGCCGCCGCGCAGGTGGTGGTGGAGGTGCGGAACCAGTTCCGCCTGCACCCGGGGATCATGGACTACAGCGAGAAGCCCGACTACAGCCGGGTGGTCGACATCTGCACGAAGACCTCCCTCCGGGAGCTCACCACCCCCGGCCTGCTGGCGGTGCTCTCGCCGATCTTCGCCGGGTTCTTCCTGAAGGGTGAGGCGTTGGGCGGATTCCTGGCCGGCGCCATCCTGACGGGTCAGCTACTGGCGGTGATGTTCTCGAACTCCGGCGGTGCGTGGGACAACGCCAAGAAGTACATCGAGGAGGGGCACTACGGCGGTAAGAACAGCGAGAGCCACAAGGCTGCCGTGATCGGTGACACGGTGGGTGACCCGTTCAAGGACACCGCCGGACCGGCCCTGAACCCGTTGATCAAGGTGATGAACCTGGTGGCGCTGTTGATCGCGCCGCTGGTGGTCACCCACGCCGACGACACGGCGCTGCGCATGTCGATCGTGATCGTGACGGCCGTGATCTTGGGGGTCTCGATCTATGTCTCGAAGTCCCGCAAGTCCGAGCTGGGCGAGGAGATCCGGGCCGCCGAGGCCGGGACCTCCGCGTAACCTGGCCGGCAGACGCCATGGGCGTGATCCGTCGCTGGCTGGAGCGTTTCACCGAGAGCGACGAAGCACGCCTGGCTTCGGACATCCGGGGATGGGCTGACAAGGTCCCGGGCCGGGTTTCCATCGAACAAGCTCCGGTTCGCCAGCAGGTTCGTCTTGCCGGGGTGATCCGACGGCTGACGGTGTTTCCGGTCGAGGGTCAGGAATCGCTGGAGGCGCAGCTGTTCGACGGGACGGGGGAGATCCTGGTGGTGTTCATGGGTCGTCGAGGCATCCCCGGGCTCACGTTGGGCACGCGACTCATCGTGGAGGGTGTCTTGGGCGAGACACATGGCGCCCGAAGGATGGTGAACCCGCGGTTCGAGTTCACGTCGTGACGTCTGGTTCCTGTCGAGCCGCGTCTGGGCGCAACACCCATCGGTATCCGACGCCCGGCTCGGTCACGATGATGGCTGGACGGGCGGGGTCCTCCTCGATCTTCTTGCGCAGCTGACTCACGAACACGCGAAGTACGTCCACGTCATCAACGTAGCCTTCACCCCACACGTGTTGGAGCAGCCAGCTGTGCGTGAGGAGCTTGCCGGGGTGTCGTGCGAACGCCTCCAGCAGCGCCCACTCCGTTCTCGTGAGGCGTACGTCCTCCCCGTCTCGCGCGACCCGTTGTTGCGACAGATCGATCTCCAGGCCCTCGGCGGAGAACCGGGATGCGCCTCGACTCGCAGGGTCCTCGGATCGACGGAGGAGCGCACGCACCCTGGCGAGGAGCTCGTCGATGCCGAACGGCTTGGTGAGGTAGTCGTCCGCGCCCAGGTCCAGTGCCTCGACCTTGTCCACCTCATCCTCGCGCACGGACAGCACGATGATCGGCGCTGAGGTCCATGTCCGGAGGCGCCGGCACACCTCGAAGCCGTCGATCCCGGGAAGGTTCAGATCCAGTACCACCACGTCCGGTTGGAACGCCGACGCGATGGCGAGGCCTTCTTCGCCATCAACAGCGACCTCGACGTCGTATCCCCGCGCGACGAGGGCCCGGAACAGCGCCTTGCGGATCTGGGCCTCGTCGTCGACGACGAGGATCCGTTCCTTCTTCAGCTGCTCGCACCTCGATCGGCCAGGGGAAGCGTGAAGGATAGCGTAGCGCCGCCGCCCGGGGTGTCCTCGATCCAGATCTCTCCGTCCATGAGGTTGACGAACCCCTTGCAGATCGCCAGGCCGAGGCCCGGTCCCAAGCGCGGGTTCCGATCGTCCATCCGGTAGAAGGGGTAGAAGATCTGCTCGCGCGCTGTCGCCGGGACCCCGGCGCCGTGGTCGATCACCCGCACCACGACCTCGCCATCCATCCGGCGCACGTCGACCTCCACGGCCGCCTCTTCATCCGTCGACGCCTTGGCCGCGTTCTCCAGGAGGTTGCTCAACACGCGATCCAGGAATACCGGATCCGCTCGTACCCATCCCGGCGTCGGGGGAGAGCCGGACGGACACGTCCACGTCGGGTCGCTGCCGTCGACTCCGATCCACGGTGCCTTCGATGACCTCGGACAGATCGACGGTGCGAGGACGTGACTGGAGCACTCCGGATTCGATCCTCGACATGTCGAGGAGGTTGCCGATCAACGCGTTCAGCCGATCCGTCTCCGAGTCGATCGCCCTCAGGGCCTCACGCCGGTCGTCATCGCTGGTCCCCGGCGCCTCGTCCAGCAGATCGGTGACCGATGCCTTGATCGCGGAGAGCGGGCTCCTCAGGTCGTGTGAGACGGCCGCCAGCAGGGATCGTCGCACGCTTTCCGTCTGGCGATAGACCTCGGCCTGGGTCGCGGCGCGAAGGAGTCGATCGCGTTCCAGAACCAGCGCGAGCTGGTCGCAGAACGCCCGCAGCACTCGGCTCTCAGCAGCGGAGAGGGGAGGGCGGTCCCCTTTCAGCACGATCAGACCTAACATCCTGCCGCCCACCGAAAGCGGGAGTCGTTCGGGTGCGGGATCGGGGAACGGGGATCCCAGGTCGCTAGAACCGACCCAGCCGGCATCCCGACGGTCACGTGTTCAACGAGCCCCGGGTCTCCTCCGTCTGTTCAACGTAAAGCGCCACGGCCGTGTACCCGAAGGCGTCCTTGACCGTCGTGAGCCCAGTCTCGTACGTTTCGGCGCCCGGAACGTGTGTGGTGAGCTCGCGGCTCAACTCCTGGATCGTGCGGAGTTCTGCTTCGCGCGCTTCGGCGGTTCGTGCCCGCTCAGCCGCACGCGCCAGCAGCTCGGAGATGATGACCGAAAGGGCCAGGAACGAGAACAAGACCACCACGTACTCCGCCCGAGCGACCACCCACTCGTTGTACGGAGGCAGGAAGAAGTAGTTGAAACAGAGGAAGCCCAGGACGGAAGCTGCGATGCCGGGACCAAGGCTGCCGGCCGCTGCGGCGGCGACCACGACCGCGAGGTACGCGAACCCCTTGCTGAGGGGTGTGATGTCGTCGCGGATCGGAAGGAAGACGATCGTGACGATCGCGGTGCCGGCCACCGCGATGACGTAGCCGATGATCCGCAGGTTCGGGCTCGTCTTCGTGAGTCGCGCCAGGATGGGGATGCCGTGACCGCGCGTGTCGGATCTCCGCGGGTTGGTGTGTTCGTCCATCATCTCGAGGATACGCTTCCGCCTCCCTTCCACATCCTCTGAGCTGCCTTCAGACGCAGTGCCTTACGACTCCCATAGGTGGGGCCCCTCAGTCCTTATGGGGCCCTCATGGACCGGGCCTATGCTTCGGGTATGGGTCTCGATCTCGTGATGGTGATCTTGATGGTTGGCTTCTTCGGACTGGCCGCGGCCTTCGTCGTCTGGCTGGACAGGCTATGACCTTCGCCGACATCCTCGAGCTGATCGTCTCGGTCGCTCTGCTCGTGTACCTGACGATCGCATTGGTCCGCCCGGAGTGGTTCTGACGTGGCAACGCTCATCGCCTATGTCGTCGTCCTGACGCTGCTCGTCGCCCCCGGTCGGGGCGTACATGTATCGCGTCTACACGAGGGAGCGAACGGGCCGGATCGAGGGGCTGATCTACCGAGCGATCGGGGTCGATCCGACGGTCGAGCAGACGTGGCGGCGCTACGCCGCATGCGTGCTGTGGTTCAGCGCGATCGGCACGGTGCTCGCCTACGTGTTGATGCGGGTCCAGGGGCACCTCCCTCTGGACCCCGTGGGACTCCCGGGCGTGGACCAGTACGTGTCGTTCAACACGGCTACGAGCTTCGTCACCAACACCAACTGGCAGTCCTACGGCGGCGAGACGACCATGAGCTATCTCACGCAGATGCTCGCGTTGACGTTCCAGAACTTCGTCTCGGCCGCCGTGGGGATGGCGGTCCTGATCGCGATGATCCGCGGGTTCATCCGTTCCCGCACGCAGGAGCTCGGCAACTTCTGGCAGGACATGGTCCGCGGAGTCGTGTACATCCTCCTTCCCTTCGCGGCGATCTTCGCCCTGATCCTGATCACCCAGGGCGTGGTGCAGACCCTCTCGAACTCCGCCGTGGTGCATGGGATCCAGGGGTTCGACCAGACGATCGCACGTGGCCCCGTCGCTTCCCAGATCGCGATCAAGCAGCTGGGGACGAACGGCGGCGGGTTCTTCAACGTGAACTCGGCCCATCCCTTCGAGGGCGCGAGCCCCTTCGGGAACTTCCTCGAGCTGCTCGCGATCCTCATGATCCCCGGTGCCCTCTGCTACACGTTCGGGAAGATGGTCGGGAAGGTCCGGGAGGGTTGGGCGCTCTACGCCGCCATGCTGGTGCTCTTCCTGGCAGGTTTGTGGCTCACGGTTCCGCAGGAGCACTCGGCCTCTCAATCCATGCGGGACGCCGGGGTGGCTGCATCGGCGCCGAACATGGAGGGCAAGGAGCTTCGCTATGGACCCGATCAGTCCGCACTGTGGGCCGTTGCCACGACCGACGCGTCCAACGGCAGCGTCAACTCGATGCACGACTCTTACCGTCCGTTGGGGATGGTGGCGCCGATGTTCAACATCGCGGTCGGCGAGGTCATCTTCGGCGGCGTGGGAAGCGGCCTCTACGGGATGATCTTCTACGTCATCATCGCGGTCTTCATCGGTGGACTCATGGTCGGGCGCACGCCCGAATACCTCAGGAAGAAGATCGGTGCTCGGGAGGTGAAGCTTTCAGCGATCGCCGTCCTCGTGCCGTTCCTCGGAGCGCTCGCCCTCACCGCGGTCGCCGTCGTCACTCCTGCGGGGACCGATCCGCGGTTGAACCTGGGCCCTCATGGGTTCAGCGAGATCCTGTACGCATTCCTCTCGCAGGGGAACAACAATGGCTCGGCGTTCGCCGGTATCACCGTCAGTGGTCCCTTCTACACCATCGCCGGCGGACTCCTGATGCTCGTGGTGCGGTTCGTTCCGCTCCTCGCCGCGCTGGCACTGGCGGGGTCGCTGGCGAAGGAAGGGACGGTGCCCGTTTCGAAGGGAACCTTGCCGACCGACAAGCCTCTCTTCGTCGGTCTCCTGGATGGCGTCATCGTGGTCATCGGAGCGCTGACCTTCTTCCCCGCGCTGGCACTTGGCGCGATCGTTGAAGGTCTCTCCAAGAGGTTGTGGTGACGGGATGAGTATGCAGACGAAGGCTCCGGACATGCTGGGACCTGAAGGCGAACCACACGGCGCCGTGCGTGCCCGCCCGCTATTCGACCCGCCGATCGTGAAGCGGGCGCTGGTGGACAGCCTCCTCAAGCTGAACCCGCGCACCCTCATGAAGAACCCCGTTATCTTCGTGGTCGAGGTCGTGTCCGTGATGGTCACCATCCGGATCTTCGCCGACATCTCGAGCAACGGACCTGTCGCCTTCGACTCGGCGATCGCCCTGGGCCTGTGGTTCACGGTGCTGTTCGCGAACTTCGCCGAGGCGATGGCAGAAGGCCGTGGGAAGGCGCAGGCCGATGCTCTCAGGAAGACGCGAGCTGACCTGGTCGCGCGGCGACTGATAGCTGACGGTTCGGAGGAGACCGTCCCCGCAACGCAACTCAAGGCGGGTGACACGGTGATGGTACAGGCCGGGGAGTTGATCCCCGGTGATGGGGACATCATCGAAGGGATCGCGTCCGTCGATGAATCGGCTATCACCGGTGAGTCCGCCCCGGTCATCCGTGAGTCCGGCGGTGATCGTTCGGCAGTCACCGCCGGCACGAAGGTGCTGTCGGACTGGATCAAGGTTCGTATCACGGCAGGACCGGGCGAATCCTTCCTCGATCGGATGATCTTCCTGGTCGAAGGCGCCGAACGGCAGAAGACGCCGAACGAGATCGCGTTGTCGATCCTGCTCGCGAAGTTCACCATCATCTTCCTGATCGTCTGCGTTGCGCTGCAGCCGTTCGCGATCTATTCGGGGAGCCGGGTGGCGGACGCGGTTCTGATCGCGCTCTTCGTCTGTCTGATCCCCACAACCATCGGGGGGTTGCTGTCGGCGATCGGCATCGCCGGGATGGATCGCCTCGTTCAGCACAACGTGCTCGCGATGAGTGGCCGCGCCGTCGAGGCAGCCGGAGACGTCTCGACCCTGTTGCTCGACAAGACCGGCACGATCACACTCGGGAACCGCCAGGCCGTCGCTTTCCACCCCGCCCCGGGGATCGACGAGAAGGAGTTGGCGGAGGTCGCTCAGTTCGCATCCCTGGCCGACGAGACTCCCGAAGGTCGGTCCATCGTCGTACTCGCGAAGGAACGCTACGGCATCCGAGAGCGGGAACTGGCCGAGGTGCACGCGGAGTTCGTCCCCTTCACAGCCCAGACACGCATGAGCGGCGTCGACCTGGACGGGACCGAGATCCGCAAGGGCGCGGTCGAGTCGGTCGTCGGATGGGCGGGGCACGACATGGCGCCTGAGATGGGCGAGGACGTGGAGCGGATCTCTCGTGCCGGTGGGACGCCGCTGGCCGTGGCCAAGGATCGGCAGCTGCTCGGCGTCATCGAGCTGAAGGACATCATCAAGGAAGGTCTGGTGGAGCGGTTCGCCCAGTTGCGGAAGATGGGGATCCGTACCGTGATGATCACGGGCGACAACCCGCTTACGGCCGCCGCCATCGCCCAGGAGTCGGGTGTCGACGATTTCCTGGCGGAGGCGACCCCCGAGACGAAGATGGCCCTCATAAAGCGCGAGCAGGGAGGCGGCGTGCTCGTGGCGATGACCGGCGATGGGACGAACGACGCCCCCGCGTTAGCGCAGGCCGACGTCGGCGTCGCTATGAACACGGGGACCACCGCGGCGAAGGAGGCCGGCAACATGGTGGACCTGGATTCCAACCCCACGAAGTTGATGGAGATCGTCGAGATCGGCAAGCAGCTCCTGATCACTCGAGGCTCCCTCACGACCTTCTCGATCGCCAACGACGTCGCGAAGTACTTCGCGATCATCCCGGCGATGTTCGTCACGACGTTCCCTGTCCTGGACAAACTGAACGTCATGAACCTGTCAACGCCGGAGTCCGCGATCCTTTCGGCGGTCATCTTCAATGCTCTGATCATCGTCTTGCTCGTGCCGCTGGCCCTTCGAGGCGTGAAGTACCGTGCCGTGGGCGCTGCTGGCCTGCTTCGACGCAACCTCTTGATCTACGGGCTGGGTGGCATCATCGCCCCCTTCATCGGGATCAAGCTGATCGACATGCTCCTGACGGCGGTGCATTTCCCATGATGAAGATCGCGCTCCGAGCCGCGCTCGCAACCCTGGTGCTGCTGGTCTTGACCGCCGTGTTGTACCCGCTCGCGATCACCGGTATCGCGCAGCTCGTGCTCTCGGACAAGGCGAATGGGTCGTTGGTTGAGGACAATGGCAAGGTTGTCGGAAGCTCCCTGATCGGGCAGCAATGGAAGGGCGATCAGTGGTTCTACGGTCGGCCCTCCGCGATCGACTACGACGCGACGACGTCGTCCGGCACGAACCTCGGGCCCAACTCGGCGGATCTCAAGTCGGAGATCGTGAAGCGTGCTGCCGCGATCCTCAGGCTCGAGGGCCCCTACAACTCGGACCTGACCGTGGCGACGATCCCCCCCGACTTGCTGAACGCATCGGCTAGCGGCCTCGACCCCGACATAAGCGAGGCGGCCGCGCTGTTGCAGGTCCCCCGGATCGCATCGGTCCGAGGTCTTGCGGAGTCGGATGTTCGACAACTCGTCGAGGACCACGTCGATGGCCGACAGTTGGGATTCCTGGGGCAGGCACGGGTCAATGTCCTTGTGCTCAACGTGGCCCTCGAGCAGATGGGGGCCTAGTGATCGACGTGTCGGTGGGAACCCGGATGGTCGTCGTCCTCGGCCGGGGCCGTCTGGACGTGGATCCAGCGTGGTGCGTGATGAAGGCGGCAGATCGGAGGATGCCGATCTTGGTCGTGGCGATGGGTCACCCGACAACGGCGAGCCAACAGCGGTTCGTCGCGCAAGCCGTCGACCGCGCGCTTGAGCTCCGCGTGCACCTCGATGCCGAGATGGTCGCCGATCTGTCCGGTCTTCCCACCCAGGTGCGGTCGGAGGATGAAGTCACGATCGTGGCGGCCGGGCGCGAGGAACGCCGGATCGGCTCGGCGCTTGCCCACCAGACCTCCTGAACGTGGGTGTGCGTCTCCTCCGGCATCCGAGTACCCGGCCGCCGCTCATTCCTTTCGCCGAGCGATGACGTGGATGTCGATCTCGTCGGCCTTGCGGATGCAGCCGGTTGACGAAGGACCCCTTCACGATCTCCTGCCATCGTGACTTGAGGGGCTCTCCCACCACGATCTGCGTTACGTGCTGACGGTAGGCGTAGCCCAGGACGCCGTCGATCGCGGACTCCGCCCGCACCACTTCGAATCCGCCGTCGAGCTTCTGCGTAAGATCGCGGATCCCGCTCAGCCAGGTGGGCTCGGCCTTCTCGTCGGGGGTCGTCACATGGACGACCAAGAAGTCGCCGCGGGCGCGTTGTGCCACCCGCGCCCCGCGTCGCACGAGCTCCTCTCCGAGCTCTGGCCGGGAGACGCAAACCAGGACACGCTCTCGGGTGTCGGGTACGGCCTCCTTGCTCCACCTCGCCAGCAGCTCGTCGTCGACCTGGTTGGCCATCCGCATCAGTGCCAGGTCGCGGAGCGCGGCCAGGTTCTCCTCAGTGAAGAACCTCCGGAGCGCCAGCTCTGCCTTGCGTGGATCGGTGTAGACGTTGCCGTGCATCATGCGGCGGCGCAGGGCGTGCGGTGACATGTCGATGAGCTCGACCTGATCCGCCAGGTCGACGATCCAGTCGGGTACGGTCTCCCGTTGCTTGATGCCGGTCGCACGCTCAACGACGTCGTTCAGGCTCTCGATGTGCTGGACGTTGAGCGTGGTGATGACGTCGATCCCGTCGGCCAGGAGATCGAGCACATCCTCCCATCGCTTGGCGTGGCGAACGCCAGGCACGTTGGTGTGTGCGAGTTCGTCCACGAGTGCGACCTCGGGGTGGCGCTCCAGCACCGCGTCCACATCCATCTCCTGGAACTCGACCCCGCGATACTCGATGGTTAGGCTTGGCATGATCTCGAGCCCGGCGAGCATCTCCTCGGTCTTGGGCCTGTTGTAGGTCTCGACGACGCCCACGAGGACGTCGCTCCCCCGATCGTGGCGGCGCCGTCCCTCGGACAACATCGCGAAGGTCTTGCCCACGCCAGGTGCCGCGCCCAGGTAGATGCGCAACGGGGCACGTTTCTGCGCTTCGGCCTCGGCATGGGTCCAGGAGGTGGCGACGGGCTCGAAGGCCGGCCGACCGGTAAGGGATTCGACCGAGTCGGCGGTCGCCGTCCGGTCCTCTGCTGTTCCATCAGTGAGGGTCTCGTCCATCTCGCGAGCCATCATCCCACCGGATCCCGTCCACCCACCTACAGGCGATACGGAACGGACGAGACCACCACGGAGGGTTCGAACAGGAACGTACCTTTGAGAGTGAGCGCCGTCTGGTTGTGCAACAACCGGTGCCAGCGCTTCCGAACCACCAGCTCCGGGATCACGAGCGTGACGAACGTGCGGGGCTGCTCGTCCAGGATGGCTCTGACGTACCCGTGGATCGGCTGGGAGATCTGGCGGAACGGGGACGGCAGCACTTCCAGATGGGCGCCGAGCTCGTCGTCGTGCCAATCGCGGCGGACGGTCTCAGACTCGTGCGCGTCGACCTCAACGTGGACGACGCGGAGATCATCGGGCCGCAGCGACGACGCGTAGCGGAGGCTCCTCGCGGTGGCGTTGTTGACTCCGGCAACCAGGACCACGGCGACATGGCGCCAGCCCTCCATCACCCGCCTGGGGTCTTCGGCGTGCGTCACGGGCTCCAGGACGGCGTAGTTCGGATGGTGCGCCACGTTCGTCACCACCAGGTCGTCCTCGGACGCCAGACGAGACTTGATCCGTTGGATATGGAACGAGTGGAGCACGTGGCGGATGCCCCGTTCGCGGACCGTCTCGGGGATGATGACGTTCACCAGGGTCTCGGCCCCCAACTCTAAGCGCAATCGCCTCACGTAGTCCCGGATCTCCGTCGCCACGTCGCGATGCTGCACTAGCATGTCGATCCGTTGGCCTAGGTGAGCCCAGCCTTTCAAGAGTTCCTCGACCCCGGTGCCGGAGTGTGCGAAGTGAACGAGTCGCACGTCGCGCGGGAACACGCGCTCGGCGTATGCGGCCGCGTACGTGTCGTTGGGCCCCGGATCGCCAACGGGGATCACGACGGTCTGTCGCGGCAGGTCCTGCACGGGCCCCTTGCGGGCGGGATCGGACAGCGAGCGGGTGGCGTTCTGGTAGTGCTTGTGCACGCGCAACAGTCCGGTGAGCATCACGGGGATCGCGATCAGGATGATCCAGGCGCCCTGTGAGAACTTCGTCGACGCGATGATCACGGTCATGACGCCGCTCACGATCCCGCCGAGGCCGTTGAAGAACAGACCCACCCTCCATTTCGGTTCGCGCAGGGTGAGGTGCCGCTTCGCCATACCCAGCTGCGAGAACGTGAACGACGCGAACACGCCGATCGCGTACAGGGGGATCAGGCGCGTCACGCTCGCTTTGAACATGACGATCAGGAGGATCGCGAAGCCCGACAACACCAGGATCCCGTTGGAGAAGACCAAGCGGTCGCCGTAGCGCGTGAGTTGATGCGGGAGGAAGCTGTCGCCCGCGTGGAAGCTGGCGAGCCGTGGGAAGTCAGCGTAGCTCGTGTTGGCGGCGAGCACCAGGATGAACATCGTGGCCGCCTGCAGCATCACGAACATCACGGTGCCCAGACCCGACGGTCCGAATGCCACCTTCCCGACCTGCGCGAGCACGGTCACCTTCTCGTCGGGGTCCGGGACGATATGCATGTGAGCCGCCAGAACCGACAACCCGAAGAACATCGCGCCCAGCAAGGTTCCCATCCACATCAGCGTGATGATCGCGTTCTTCCATTCAGGGGGTTTGAAGGCTGGGACGCCGTTGGAGATGGCCTCCACCCCCGTGACCGCGGCGCCGCCGGACGCGAACGCCTTCAGGGTGAGGTAGACGAGGGCCATGACGCTGTACGTCTGAACATCCGGCACCGGGAACTCGGAGGCGTTCTGTGGCAGATGCCCGGTGAACATCCTCACGAACGAGACGAGGATGAGGATCCCCATCATCGCGATGAAGAAGTACGTCGGGACCCGGAAGATCTTGCCCGACTCGCGCACGCCTCGGAGGTTCCCAGCCGCGATGATCACGACGAAGCCCACGGAGATCGCCACCCGCCATGGATAGAGCGACCCGAACACGGACGTGAGAGCCGCGGTCCCGGCCGACACCGACACCGAAACCGTGAGGATGTAATCGGTAAGCAGCGCGACCCCCGCTACCTGCGCGGGGAGCAAACCGAAGTTGTCACGTGTCACCAGGTAGGCGCCACCGGCCTGCGGGTAAGCCTTGATCGTCTGCCGATATGAGAAGAGGAGCACACCCAGGACGGCCAGAAGTGCCACCGTGATGGGAACGACTCGCGCGAAGGCGATGGTGCCGACGCCCGCGTAAAGCAGGACGCGGAGTATCTCTTCGGTGGCGTACGCAGACGAGGAGAGGTTGTCGCTCGCGAAGACGGCGAGCGCCGTGGGCTTGCCGAGTCGCTCGTGGATCAAGCGTTCGGTGGCGAGTGGTTCTCCGATCAACCGGGCCTTGGCGCGCGCGAAGCGGTCGCTGGGTTCCGGCCGTTCGATGGTTGTCGTCGGTCGCGGATCGCTCACCCACCCAGCATCGGCAGCGATGCGTATGCGTTCCGTAAAGGTCGGCTCGCCTCCGTAAATATCGCGATGGGTCAGGTTCGGCCGTCGACGGACGCGTTCACGTCGGGCAAGCTGAGGGCATGGGATGGACGACGGGATCCCGAGCGAGGGTGGCGGCAGCGGTGGCGGCGGCCCTCTTGTTCCCGGTGGCTGCCACGATCGTGGCATCCGCTGTAGACCTGGGTCCGTTCGGACCGCCGTCCCTCTACCTCCTTGCCGTCGTGGGCGCCGCCGCGGTGGGAGGGGCTCGGAGCGGGATCGTCGCCTCGGCGCTGTCCTTCCTGGGACTGAACTACTACTTCACGGCGCCTCACCACACCCTCCGGGTCGATAAAGAGACCGACGTGGTGGCGCTCTTGGTGTTCCTGGCCACCGCCGTGGTTGTGGGAACGCTTCTCGCGCGAGCCGTGGCGGAGCGTCAGCGGGCTGAGCGGCAAGAGGAGGAACTCCGGCTGGTCAATCGCGTCGCCACCGGACTCCTGTCGACCGACCTCTCGGCACGCACGGTCTCAGGCCTGACCGCAAGCCTTGCCGAACGCCTTCAGCTCTCCTCGTGCGCGGTCGAGGTCAGCGGCTCTCCCTCGTTGTCGGGGGGAACCGGTCGTCCGGTCGTGGGTGGGCCAGTCCTCGACGTGCCGATCGCTACGGACGCCTCCATGCTGGGAACCATCCACGTCGAGCGGACCGTGGGTGATCCCGTGTTCACCGTCGGTGAGCGTGCCCTGCTCCAGGCCCTCGCGGGACTTCTGGGGCTGGCGATCGAGCGGCGGCGCCTTGACGAGGAGGCACGGTCGGCGCGCACGGGGGCCGAGATCAGCGAGATCCGTGCGGCGCTGTTCTCCTCGATCACGCACGACCTCCGGACCCCCCTGGCGTCGATCAAGGCGGGTATCACGAGCCTGATGGACGAGACGGTCGACTACGCACCCGCAGAGCGATGGGAGCTGTCGGCCACCGTCCTCGAGGAAACCGAACGCATGAACCGTCTCGTCGATAACCTCCTCAATCTGGCCAGGGCACGAGCAGGCGACATCACCACGGAGAAGGAGCTCATGCCCATCGAGGACGTCCTCGAGACGGTGCTGGCGCGGCTCCGTCGAACGCTGGAGCCGTTCCGGGTCCAGACGTTGATCCGCGACGACCTGCCGGGGATCTGGATCGATCCCGTCCAGATGGACCAGGCGATCACGAACGTGATCGAGAACGCGGTGCGCTATTCGCCTCCCGGAGGCGAGATACGGGTCGCGGCATCCCGCTTGAGAGAGGGGATCCAGGTGAGCATCACCGACGCCGGGCCGGGGATCTCTGAGGAGGAGCGGGAGCGGGTCTTCGAGCCGTTCTTCCGCGGTGTGGCGGCCTCGGGCCGTCCGGGCAGCGGTTTGGGACTCGCCATCGCTCGCGCCGTGGTATTGGCGCATGGGGGGAGGATCAGGATCGAGCGCTCGCCGAGCGGCGGCGCCATGGTCCTGATCGAGCTTCCCCAAGGTGGCCCGTCCGAGCCTCCCGCCCGCGTATCGACGGACGTGGTTGGTTGAGCGTGACGAAGGTCCTTGTCGTTGACGACGAGCCGCAGATCGTGCGCGCGCTGCGCACCAGCCTTCGCGCGAACGGATATGAGGTGGAGAGCGCGGCCGCGGGTAGCGAGGCTCTGGACGTCGTCGCCACGTGGGAGCCGCAGCTCGTGATCCTGGATCTGGGGCTCCCGGACCTGGATGGCATCGAGGTGATCCGGCGTCTCCGTGGATGGTCGCAGGTGCCCGTCATCGTCCTCACGGCGCGCGACGCTCGAGCGGAAGAGATCCGCGCATTGGATGCGGGCGCCGACGACTACGTGAACAAGCCGTTCGCCATGGACGAGTTGCTGGCCCGCATGCGGGCGGCGGTCAGGCGGACCCAACCCACGGCGCCGGCGCCCCCCGTTCTGCGTTTCGGCGAGCTCGAGGTGGACTTGGAGCGTACCCGGGCTCGGCTGGGTGGCCGTCCACTCCGCCTCACGCCAACGGAGTGGGCCTTACTGAAAGTGTTGGTGACCGACCCCGGGAAGCTGCTCACGCACGAGTGGCTCCTCCGACAGGTATGGGGGCCGGGCTACACCTTGGATCAAAGTCACTACCTGCGGATCTATGTCCGCCAGTTGCGCAAGAAGCTCGGAGACGACGTGGCTGCTCCCCGATATGTAGCCACCGAACGTGGGATGGGCTACCGCTGGATCTACGGATCCTGATGCGCGCCGGTGCTGTTCAGCTGTCGACGCCGGCCATGCCGTCCATCGCATCGCTGGGCCGGCCGCCCGGCTGATCGGGGCCTACGATGGCGTCGCGCAATCCCCTCTCCGAGGCGGCGTTCGCCAGGGCGACGACCTCGTCTCCGGCCGCCAGCACCGTCTCCGGCTGAGGGATCACGACATGGCCCTCCCGGAGGATGGCGACCACAGCGGTGTCCGTGGGCAGGCGGAGCGAATAGATGGGATTGCCGACGGAGGGTGAGCTGGCTGGAAGGGTCATCTCCACGATCGAGACGCGGCCACCCTCCAGCCTGATCAGGCGGACCAGGTCGCCCACGGTGACGGCCTCCTCCACCATAGCGGTGAGGATATGAGGCGGCGAGACCGCTGAGTCGACCCCCCATTGGTCGGTGAAGAGCCACCCGTTCTTCGGGTTGTTGACCCGAGCTAGGACGCGGGGGACCGCGAACTCCTGCTTCGCCAGCAGCGACGTCACCAGGTTATCCTCGTCGTCCCCCGTCGCTGCCACCACGACCTCAGCCTTGGACAGCTCTGCGGCCTCCAGGACCCAAGGTTCGCACGCGTCTCCCAGGACGATGTTGACCTCCGGCATGATCTCCTGCAGCTTCTCGACGACGCCGACCGTCTGCTCGATCAAGGTCACGGAATGGCCACGCGCAGCAAGGTCCGCCGATAGGTGACGACCCACAGCCCCCGCGCCGCTGACGACGACCCGCATCAGTGGTGACCCCCGAGTGCCTCGAGCTGCTGGTCGAGCAGGTCCATCCCGTCCTTGGTGAGCATCACGGCGAGGTAGTCGCCGTTCTGGAGCGTGCTGTCGGACCTGGGCAGGAACCCGCCGCCTCCTCGTGACACCCCCACCACCATGATCTTGCCCGGAACGTCGATGGTGGTGGCCGCCTTGCCGACCAGGTGCGCGGGAACCGGCACGCGCATCCGCAGGAGGTCCCCACCGCCGATCGATTCGCGGAGCTCGCTGCGGTCGTGGAAGAGCATCAGCTGGATCTGCTTCACACCCCACTTCACCGTGGAAACCGTGGGGATGTTCAGCTTCTCGTAGATCTCGGCACGGCGCGGATCGAAGATCCGCGCGATCACCTTCGGCACGTGGTAGTGCTCCAGCGCCACCCGCGCCGACACGATGTTGGAGTTGTCTCCGCTGGACACCGCGACGAAGGCGTCGGCGTCCTTGATCCCGGCTTCCTCCAACACATCACGGTCGAAGCCTAGCCCGACCTGCGTCCGGCCCTTGAAGCTCGGGGGGAGGCGGTCGAACGCCGCCGGCCGCTTGTCGATGATGGTGACGTCGTGGTCGGCCTCACCCAGGGCGAGGGTCAATTCCGCTCCCACACGGCCACAACCCATGATGATGACGCGCATCGGCGGAGAGCCTACTTGACGCCTGTAAGGCCCGCCAGGAAGGCCATCGTGAAGGAACGACGGGCACCTGCCGACCATTAGAGGGTGGATCGGTGCCGGAAAGGACGGGGCCCGGAGGATCGGCGGCTGAGGGAAGTCGCCGTTCCTCCGGGCTTGGATCACAACTGGAGAAGGAACCTTGTCTGGTGGAACCTCGTATCCAACCTTCGGCGGGCAGCCGTGAGGGAGGCGTGAAGGATCGGATGAGAGGCGTGAAGATCCCGTGAAAGGCTACGACGCAGCCGCGGGGGCGATCGTGGAACAGCGGAGGGAGGCCGACCTCCACAGGCCGCCGATCACGGCCCGGGGATGGTTCGTGGCCATCGTCGCCCCAGCGGCGGCGGCCGTGGCATCGATCCCGCTGAGCGCCGAGGGACCGGCCAGCGCCATCGCGCTGTTCCTCCTGGCCATCGTGATCGCGGCCGTGTCGGGGGGCTTGTGGAGCGGCACGATCGCCGCCGTGTTGTCGTCGCTCGCGATCCCGATGCTGTTCAGCACGCCGCGATCCTCGCTCCAGCTCAACGGGACAGAGGACGTGGTGACCGCCGTGGTGTTCCTCGCCGTGGCCGTGGTCGTGGGCTTGCTCGTCGGCGGAGCCAGCGAGGAGCGGGCGCGTGCGGCCAGCCGTGAGCGAGAAGCGCGGTTGCTCGGCTACCTCTCGTCCAAGCTCCTGGGCGGAGATGTCCCCGACCGGGTGCTGGACGACTTCGCGAGCGTGCTGCTCGAGCCCTTCGGCCTGGCGACGTGTGAGATCACGGTGGAGCTCGACGGCGCGCGCTTGCACGCTCGCGCGACGCAGCCGGGTGTGTCGCCCGGTGGGCCCCGCTCGATGGTGCCCTTGGTCGTCGGACCCGTGGCGTTCGGCACGCTCGAGGTTGAGCGGCCGGAAGGATGGCGTCCCTTGACCAAGGATGAGCACGTGCTGCTGGAGGCCGCCGCCAAGCAGGCCGCCGCGGCGTTGGACCGCGCTCGGTTGGACGCTCGTGCGCGAACGGCTCAGCTGGATGCCGAGACCAACCAGCTGCGTGCGGCGATGTTCTCCTCCGTCACCCACGATCTACGCACGCCGCTCACCTCGATCAAGGCCGGCGTCACGAGCCTGCTGGATCCCAGCGTCCACTACGGGGAAGCCCAGGAGCGTGAGCTGCTCACGACGATCCTGGAGGAGACCGACCGTCTGAACCGTCTCGTCGGCAACATCCTCGACCTCACGAAGATCCGAGCGGGCGCCCTCACGCCCGCCCGCGAGGTCGCCGCGATGGATGAGATCGCGGAGGCGGTGCTGGCCCGGATGCGCCCGCGGTTGGATGCCGTCACCCTCAGGACCTCGATCCACGAGGATCTTCCCGATGTACGGGTCGACCCGATGCAGATGGACCAGGTGCTGACCAACCTGCTGGAGAACGCGGCGCGCTACTCGCCACCGGCGGGGGAGATCCATGTATCGGTGATCGCACCGCCGGGAGTCGTGCGGGTCCGTGTCTCCGACCACGGCCCGGGGATCCCTGAGGAGGATCGCGAGCGGGTCTTCGAGCCGTTCTATCGTGGTCACACCAGTCCAGAGACACCCGGATCGGGGCTCGGGCTCGCCATCAGCAAGGCCGTGGTGGTCGCACACGGCGGCCGGATCTGGATCGAGGACGTCCCGGGTGGCGGAGCCGCGGTGGTGTTCGAGATCGATCTGGAGGAGGAGGAGGTGAAGCTGTGAGCCTGGTCTTGGTCGTGGACGACGAACCCCAGATCCGACGGGCGCTGCGCACGAGCCTCGAGGCCCACGGCTGGGACGTGGCGACCGTGGGCACGGGCGAGGAAGGCGTCGTGGGTGCGGCCGAGCAGGGACCTGACCTCGTGCTGTTGGACCTGGGGCTTCCCGACATGGACGGATCCGACGTGATCCGTCGGATCCGTACCTTCAGTGATGTTCCCGTGATCGTGCTTTCGGTACGCGAGGGGCAGATGGACAAGGTCTCCGCGCTGGACGCGGGGGCAGACGACTACGTCACCAAGCCCTTCGGGATGGAGGAGCTGTTGGCTCGCGCACGGGCGACGGTGCGCCGGGTCCAGGCCGAGGAGCCCGCTCCCCCCACCGTGACGTTCGATGGACTCGATGTCGATCTGGCCCGGCGCCTGGTGACCCGCGACGGCGAATCGATCCACCTCACCCCCACGGAGTACGCCCTTCTTGAGTCCCTGGTCACCAACCCCGGCAAGCTGCTCACCCACCAGTGGCTCCTCCGCAAGGTCTGGGGACAGGGGTACGGCACCGAGACCACCTACCTGCGAACCTATGTGCGGGCGCTGCGGAAGAAGCTCGGCGATGACGCCCAAGCCCCCGCCTTGATCGTCACGGAACCGGGTGTGGGCTATCGGTGGGTCGGCGAGCCGACCGCCTGAGGTTCCGATCGCCATCCCAGCGAGCCTCAAAGGGAAGCCGTACCATCGGGGCCGCACATGGCCGTCCCCACCACTTCGAAGCGCTCCTCTGGAGGCCTGACCAAACGCATCCTGGTCGGGCGGGCCGTCTCCAGCAACCGGTTGGAGCACACCCTGCTGCCGAAGGTCCTGGCGCTCCCGGTGTTCTCGTCCGACGCCCTGTCTTCGGTGGCGTATGCGAGCGAGGAGATCCTGCGGGTCCTGCTGATCGCCAGCGCAGCCGGCGCCGCTCTGGTGATGCCGATCGCCGGGGCGATCGCGCTGCTGATGATCATCGTGGTCATGTCGTACCGCCAGACCGTCAAGGCCTACCCCAGCGGGGGCGGCGCCTACATCGTGAGCAAGGACAACCTGGGCACCATGGCGGGGCTGGTGGCCGCGGCCGCGCTTCTGGTGGACTACATGATGACCGTGGTCGTCTCCACGGTGGCAGGTGTCGTGGCGCTGATCTCGGCGATCCCGTCGCTCTCCCCGTACCGTGTCGAGCTCTCGGTGATGTTCGTGGTCCTGATCACGCTCGCCAATCTCCGCGGCGTGAAGGAGGCCGGGACGATCTTCGCGGTCCCCACGTACGGGTTCGTCCTCTGCATCTTCGCCTTGGTGAGTGTCGGTCTCATGAAGTGCATCGGGGGGTGCCCCGTCTCCGTCCTGCCCCCGGGGATCCCGCCGGAGGAAGGGCTCGCCACCACGGTCCAAGCGATCGGGATCTTCGCGATCCTGAAGGCCTTCTCGTCCGGAGCGACCGCGTTGACCGGGGTCGAGGCGATCTCGAACGGTGTCCCCGCGTTCCGGCGTCCGCAGGCCAGGAACGCCGCGGAAACCCTCGCCATCATGGGCGCCATCGCCGTCACGATGTTCATCGGGATCTCGTGGCTGACGAGCCACATCCCCGGGATCACGATCAGCCCGGATCGTTCGGTGGTGGCCCAGATCGGTTCCGCGGTCTTCGGCGAAGGATCCGTGATGTTCTACATCGTCCAGGGGTTCACCGCGGCCATCTTGATCCTGGCCGCTAACACCGCGTATCAGGACTTCCCGCGCCTCTCCTCGATCCTGGCGCGGGATCGGTTCATGCCCCGGCAATTCATGAACCGCGGCGACCGATTGGTCTTCTCCAACGGGGTGATCGGCCTGGCGCTGTGCTCGATCTTCGTGATCGTGCTCTTCGATGCGAACCTCAACAAGCTGATCCAGATGTACGTAGTGGGGGTCTTCACCTCGTTCACGCTGTCCCAGACCGGCATGGTCCGTCACTGGCTCGCCGAGCGGCACAAAGGCCCGGACGCCCAACGAGGCTGGCAGACCTCGATCGCGATCAACCTGATCGGCGCCGTCACGACCGGCGTCGTCCTCGTGGTGGTGACCTACACGAAGTTCGGCGGTGGGGCGTGGCTGTCGATCCTGGTCATGATCCTGATCGTCCCGACCCTGATGTCGGTCCACAAGCACTACGCGGCCACGCACGAGCAGCTGAGGCGCGGCGTGACGCGTGCCGGGGAGGTCGGCGCGAACCACGTGGTCCTGTTGGTGCGCGACATCGATGCCGCCGCCTCCGAGGCGCTGGGCTACATCCGGTCGTTCCGACCGAGCGAGCTGCGGGCGGTGTATCCGGCCGGACGCCCGGGGATCCCGGTCGACCTTCCCGAGCGGTGGCGGGCGTTCCCGGGCGAGCTGCCGGTCCTCGAACCCCTGCCGCGTGAGGGTGACCTGCTGGGATCCATGCGCACGTTCCTTCGAGGGATCGAGCGACAACCGGAAGACTTCCTCACGGTGGTGGTGCCCGAAGAGGTGAGAGCGGGCCTGTTCTCCTACCTGCTCCGCCGCCGCGATCTGATCCGGCTGAAGGCGGGCATGCTCCGTGAGCCCAATGTGGTCGTGACCGACGTGCCGTCTCCGCCCGCGGAGGCATATACGGAGCCGAAGGCGTTGATCCCACCCCGAACCGTCACCCTCCTGTTCATCTCCTCGGTGAACGACGTCACGATCCGGGCAGCGAACTATGCCCTATCGCTGGGCGCCTCGGAGACGCGAGCGATCTACTTCGATCTGGATCCGGAGGCCGCACACCAGATGGAGGCGGAGTGGTTCGACTCCCGATTGGGGATCCCGTTGGACATCGTGGAGGCGCAGTTCCGGGACCTCACGGGCCCCATGCTGGAGGAGGTCCGGCGGTACACGGCTCGGGGCGACACCGTCGTCAACGTCATCATGCCTGAGTTCATCGTCCGCAAGTGGCGTCATCTGGTGCTGCACAACCAGAACGCGCTGTTCATCAAGCGTCTCTTCCTGTTCGAACCCAACTGCGTGCTGACGAGCGTTCCGTTCGTGCTGGAGCCGGCGGGTGGTGCGATGCCGGAGACGGCTGGATCACGCTGAGATCGCCGTCTCGATCCCTTCCGTCCCCGCACGCTCGCGCAGCCGGATCGAGGTGATCTCCGCTCCGTACAGGTAGAGCCAGGACGCTACGCGCATGCCCAGCATGACGCCGAACACGGCGCCGATCGTTCCGTAGAGCGCCGATGCGTGCGCGATCGTGTGGTCCACGAACAGGTTGCCGATGTACTTGAGCCCGGTCCATCCGATGGCCATGAAGATCCCGCCCACCAGGTGCTCGCGCAGCGAGGCCGGCCGATCGGGCGTCAACAGCCAGTACGTCACGGTGAAGTAGGCGAGCTCCAACAGGAACAGGAGGGCTCCGGCGAGGATGCGGGTAGGCACCGTGAGGTACCCACCCACGCGCAGTCCCATGATCACCCCCGTGAAGGCCACGGAGCCGATCAGGCAGATGCCGAGGGCGATCGTGATCCCCAACGCCCGTGCACGGTTGACGATGACCCGTCGTTGCTGAGCGAACACCACGGCGAGCGCGGCCTGCGCCCGGCTGGTAAGGACGGAACCCGTCCACAGCACGGCGACCAGCCCGATCACCCCGAGGTTGGTCGCGTTGCTGGCGAGGGTGGGTCCGATGGATGCCACGACGTCGTCCAGCCCGGGGATCGCGGCGACCACCGATGTGAACCAATCGTCGCTCACCCCGTATCGAACGAGAGCTCCCGTCACCGCCAGACCCAGCAGCAGCAGCGGCAGGAGCGACAGCACCGCCGCATACGTCATGGCGGCCGCCTGCGTGCTGACGTCGTCGATCCCGCTCTTCCAGTGCACCTCGACGGCCAGCTGCACCCACCGCACGATCCGTGTCTGGGCGCTCGGCGTGAACCGCCCGAGGAACGAGCTCAGCAGCTGCACGCCTCGAGCGAGCCAGGTCTGCGCGGTGTTGCGGAGCCGTCCCACCCACCGCTGCGCTAGGGTTCCCATGCGCCTGGAAGCTTCGCACAGCGGGAGAGACCGTCATGAACATCCGACCGGCCACGAAGGACGACGACGCGTTCCTGTACAAGATGCTGTACGAGGCCGCCCGGTGGAACCCGGACTGGCCCCGCGAGCCCATCGACGAAGTGCTGGACGACCCGATGCTGCGCCGCTACTACGAGGGCTGGGGGCGCCAGGGTGACGGCGGCATGGTGGCGGAGCTCGACGGCGAGCCGATAGGGGCCGCGTGGTACCGCCTGTTCACGAAGGAGGCACCCGGCTACGGGTTCGTGGACGAGAGGACACCGGAGGTGTCGATCGCGGTGGGACCGCTGCATCGCCGGAAAGGGATCGGGGGCACCCTCTTGCGCGCCGCCATGGTCGAGGCGCGGGAAGAGGGGTTCCAAGCGTTGTCGCTGTCCGTCGCCGTGCACAACCGGTCACGGATGATGTACCAGCGGGTGGGCTTCGAGAAGGTCGGCGAGCAGGGCGACAGCTGGACGATGCTGGCGAACCTCTAGTCAGTCCCGCTCCTCGACGGAGGCACGTTGGGCATCCAGGGCTGCATATTCGGCCCGGACCGATCTCCATCGTCGTGCCACATACATCGCCCCTGCCACCACGACGACTCCCGCGATCAGCCATGAGATCGGCGCCAGGAGCTTCTGGACGTGCTCCCAGTTGTTGCCCGCGATGTGCCCGGCGATGGCCAGGGCATAGACGAAGGGGATGCATCCCAGGCACGTGTACAGCGTGAAGGTGCCGAACGGCATGCGAGCGACGCCGGCAGGCAGGCTGATGAAGGTGCGGACCACCGGGAGGAGCCGGGATACGAACACCGCGACCTCACCGCGCTCCTCGAACCACACGTGCGCGCGATCCACCTCGTGGGGGCGGATCAACAGGTACCGGCCGTATCGGTCGACCATGGGCCGGCCGCCCGACGCGCCCACCCCGTATGCGGCCCAGGATCCCACGAGGTTCCCCGCTACCCCGACGAAGCCCACCCAGAACAGGCTCAGCTCGTTCCCCGTTCCCACCACGGCAGCCGTCGTGAGCGCTCCGCCGAAGAGCATCGTCACCTCGCTGGGGATGGGGATGCACATCGATTCCAGGGCCATCAGGACGAAGATCGCTGCGTAGCCGTAGTCGGACAGCGCGGTGGTGATCGCGGAGTCGAGTAGGGCGAGCAACGGTGACAGCTCCTAGTGGCTACGGGGGAATACGAGAACGGTACCAGCGCGTTCTGGGGCTCCTGTGCGCTTCCTATGGCGGCTCACGTACCCGGTCGTGGCGGTGGTCGGTGGTACCGTCCCCGCCCAGAGACCCCCGTCGATACGCGGATAAGAGGCTCCCGAGCATGCCGAAGACCCTCGTGGTGGTCGAATCGCCGGCCAAGGCGAAGACCATCGAGAAGTACCTGGGCGGTGACTACACCGTCAGGGCCTCCTATGGGCACATCCGGGACCTCCCCAAGAGCGAACTCGGCGTCGATCCCGAGCACGCGTTCTCCGTCACGTACGTGGTGCCACCGGACTCCGAGCGCCACGTCACCGAGCTGAAGAGGGCGCTCAAGGGTGCCGACGACCTCATCCTGGCGACGGACTACGACCGAGAGGGCGAGGCGATCGCCTTCCACGTGGCGGAGCTGCTCGAGCAGGATCCCGCCACGGCGAAGCGGGTGACGTTCACCGAGATCACCCGCGACGCGATCCTTGACTCCTTCCAGCATCCCCGCGCGATCGATTTGAAGTTGTTCGATGCGCAGGAGGCCAGGAGGATCCTGGACCGGCTGGTGGGGTACCGGATCTCACCGCTCCTGTGGAAGCGGGTACGCCCCGGCCTGTCCGCGGGTCGCGTCCAGTCGGTGGCCGTTCGCCTGATCGTGGAGCGCGAGCGGGCGATCCGTGCCTTCGTCCCGGTGGAGTACTGGAGCGTCGACGTGCGGCTCACACCCGATGGTCAGGAGGCCCCCTTCCTGGCTCGCCTGGTCCAGATCCCGGACGGTCGTCTCGCGACATCGCCGGACAAGAAGGGGATCGTCCTGGGTGCCGAGGCCCAGGCCGCCGTCCACGTGGATCGGCTCCGAAGGGCCACCTACCGGGTCGTGAAGGTCGAGACGAAGGAGCGCAAGCGATCCCCGGCGCCTCCGTTCACCACCTCCACCCTCCAACAGGAGGCGGCTCGCAAACTGGGGTTCACCGCGCGGAAGACGATGACGCTCGCCCAGCGTCTCTACGAGGGCATCGACCTTCCGGGCGAGGGAACCGTGGGTCTCATCACTTACATGAGGACCGACTCCGTGAACATCGCCGACACGGCGCTGCGCGAGATCTCAGAGCTCGTCAGGTCGGAGTATGGCGAGACGTACACGCTGAAGGAGCCCCGCCGGTACAAGACGCGCTCCCGCAACGCGCAGGAGGCGCACGAGGCCGTTCGCCCCACCAGCGTGATGCGCACCCCCGCACGCGTGGCGTCGGCCTTGGACCGCGATCAGCTGCGTCTGTACACGATGATCTGGCAGCGAACGATGGCGACCCAGATGGCCGAGGCACGGTTCAACCAGGTGGGCGTGGACATCGAGGCCACCGACGCCGATATCGTCTACGGCCTGCGGGCCACGGGCCAGACGTTGATCTTCGACGGGTTCCGCCGCGTCTATCTCGAAGGGCGCGATGAGGGGCCGGACGAGGACGCCGAGTCGATGCTGCCCACACTTACCGCCGAACAGCTGCTGCGGATGCTGGAGGTGCTCCCCGAGCAGCACTTCACGCAACCGCCTCCGCGCTTCACCGAGGCCTCGCTGGTGAAGACCTTGGAGGAGCTGGGGATCGGGCGTCCCTCCACCTACGCCTCGATCATCTCCACGGTGCAGGATCGGGGCTACGTTCGACTCGAGGACAAACGGTTCTACCCGGAGGACGTGGGTGAGGTCGTCACCGACAAATTGATCGAGCATTTCCCCGACGTGGTGGACGTGAACTTCACGGCTTACATGGAGAAGGAGCTCGACGATATCGCCGAGGGCGACCTCCACAAGGCGCAGATGCTGGAAGAGTTCAACGGGCCGTTCGAACGCGCGCTGGAGAAGGCCGAGGATTCGTTCGAGCGCTACGAAGAGGACCTGGACGAGACGTGTCCCCTGTGTCCCGCGGAGGGTCGTGAGCCCGGGAAGCTCCAGGTGAAGTTGGGTCGTTTCGGCAAGTTCATCGGCTGCACGAACTACCCGGAGTGTCGGTACATCCGCAACATGGATGGCTCGGTTCGACCTGAGCCGAAGATGCTGGATGAGATCTGCCCGGAGTGCCACACGCACCAATTGCAGGAGCGGGTAGGCCGATACGGACCGTTCATCGGCTGCAGTGGATACCCGGACTGCAAGTACATCAAGAAGGAGCCACCGCCCTCGACGGGTGTGACCTGTCCCGAGTGCACCCAGGGGGAACTCCTGGAACGGAAGAACCGTTTCGGCCAGACGTTCTACAGCTGCAGCCGCTACCCGGATTGCACCCTGGCCCTCAGCAATCCTCCGATCAAGGACGCCCCGTGTCCCGAGTGCGGTTCCCTGCTCCTCCAGCGGCCCAAGAGCGTGAAGTGTTGGAACTGCGGCGCCGAGTTCGATCTGGACATGCACCTCACCAAGCCCGGTGACGTGGAGGCGGAGGCCGCCGCCCGGGCAGCGAAGGCGGCCGCTCGAGCGGCCCGCGCGGCCTCCAAGAGCAAGAAGAAGACCCCCGCGAAGGCGGCGACGGCCAAGAAGAAGACCGCGACACGGAAGAAGACCGCGGCTCGCGCACGGGCCCCGAAGGCACCGGCGGAGGGCTAGCGCCCGGATGTCCTCGATCGCCGACGAGGTCGCTGCACTCCGCGGGACCAAGCCGGCCACCCTGAAGGACCTCCTGACCCACCCCGCGTTCTCCCGCCTGTTGGCGGCCATGACGATGTCGTCGCTGGGAGACTGGGTGGGGTTCGTGGCCGTGACGTCTCTGGTCGCGAGCATCACCACCAACCCGCGGCTGGCCGGTCTGGCGGTGGGCGGCGTGATCGCGGCCCGGATGCTGCCCGCCGTGTTGTTCGGTCCGATCGCCGGCGCCCTGGTGGATCGAGTGGATCGTAAGCAGGCGATGGTGATCGCCGATCTGGGCCGGGGTGCGATGTACGCCTCCATGGCCTTCCTCGGAGCGCGCCTGTGGGCGATCTTCGTCTTGTCGTTCGCGATCGAGTGCCTGTCGCTCCTGTGGACGCCGGCCCGGGATGCGTCGCTGCCCAACCTCGTGCCCCGCCGCCAACTCGCGAACGCGAACTCGATCGGCCTGATCAGCACGTACGCGACCTTGCCGTTGGGCGGAGCGATCTTCGCGGTCCTGGCGGGGATCAGCGAGGGTGTTCCCTACCTCAACGACCATCCCGAGACGCTGGCATTGCTGCTCGACGCCGCTACCTTCGCGTTCTCGGCCTTCATGGTGAGCGGCATCGACCTGTCCGGGCGGGGGTCTCGTCGGACGCTGGGCGGGCGTTTCGATCTGAGCCGGGTCTGGCGGGATATCCGCGATGGGCTGCACTTCCTGCTGGAGGATTCGATCGCCTCGGCGATGACCGGTGGGATCGTCGTGGCGTTCGCGGCGGTGGGTGCCGTCCTGGCGCTCGGACCGGTGTTCGTGCGGAGCCTCGACGCCCAGTCCGCGGCATGGGGCGTGATCGTCACCGCGTTCGGCATCGGCATGGGATTGGGCATGGTGGCCGCGAACCAGGTCGCGAAGGTGTTCGAGCGCGATGTCACGTTCGTCTGGGGGTTGGTGGCTTCCGCCGTCGCGTTGTTCGTCCTGGCTTCGATGCCGAACCTCGTGCTCGCGGCGTCGGTTGCGGTGTGGCTCGGCGCGTTCTGCGGGATGGCGTGGGTGAGCGGCTACACCCTCCTGCAGGAGAACGTGGACGATGAGTACCGGGGTAGGACGTTCGCGTCGTTGACGACCCTGTCGCGACTGGGCCTCTTCCTGTCGATGCTGCTGTTCCCTATCCTGTCCAGCGTCTATGGCGACCACGCGTTCACCATCGCTGGGCAGGAGGTCGAACTCTCCGGGCCGCGGCTGGCGCTGTGGACCGCCGGGGCTCTCGGCCTGGTGGCAGGGTTCAACACGCGGCGTCTGCTCAAACGTCATCGTCTCTCCCGGCCGCAACCCCTCACCCTCGTGCCGAAGCTGAAGCGCCCTCCCGCTACGGGGGTGTTCATCGCCTTCGAAGGGGTGGAGGGCGCCGGGAAAGGGACGCAGATCCGCCTGGCCGAGGAGTACCTGCGATCCCAGGGCCATCAGGTCCTGGTCACCCGCGAGCCGGGCGGCACCGGCTTGGGGGAAAGGATCCGTGACATCGTCCTGGATCCACACATGGGCAAGTTGGATGCGCGGAGCGAGGCGCTGATGTTCGCCGCCGCACGAGCGCAGACGGTGTCGTCGATCATCCGACCGGCTCTGTCCGACGGCAAGGTGGTGATCTGCGACCGATACGTGGACTCCTCGTTGGCCTACCAGGGATGGGCGCGCGGCCTCGGCGAACAGGATGTCCTGACCTTGAACGTGTGGGCGACCCAGGGACTGTTCCCCGACCTGGTGATCCTGTTGCATCTGGAACCGGAACGTGGCCTGCTGCGCTCGACCGAGGCCCCCGATCGCATGGAGATGGAGGGCGAGGACTTCCATGCGAAGGTGGCCGACGCCTACCTGAAGATCGCCGAGGAGCACCCGGAGCGATTCGTCGTCGTCGACGGGGATGACACACCGGAGAACGTGTTCGATCGCGTGAAGGAAGCCTTGGACCGCATCATGTCGGACCGGGAACCTGCGCTCTGACGGCACGGTCGGCCCCCGGCGTTAGCATCAGAGGCGTGAGCGAGGTCTTGGATCGCGTCCCCGGGCAGTCGGGGGCCATGAAGTTCCTGCGGGGCGCGATCGAACGTCCGCATCACGCTTACATCTTCGCCGGGCCTGAGGGCTCGGGGAAGTCGCTCGCCGCGGTGGCCTTCACGGCCGCCCTGCTGTGTCCCGACGGAGGCTGCGGTGTCTGCCGGTCCTGCCGACTGACGATGGAGGGCCACCACCCCAACGTGTTCCTGGTCGAGCCCGAGGGTCGCGACATCCACGTGGACACGGTCCGTGATGAGGTCCTGACGCCCGCGTCGCGGACCGCGCCTGAACCCGGTCGGAAGGTCTTCGTGATCCGCGAGGCGGATCGTCTCTCGCCGGCCGCGGCGGACACCCTGTTGAAGGTGATCGAGGAACCTCCCGCGGACGCTGTCTTCCTGCTCATGTCGGCACGTGCCCACGAGCTGCCCGAAACCATCGCCAGTCGTTGTCACGTCGTTCACTTCACGGCTTTGTCGGAAGCGTTCGTCGTGGAGGTCTTGACCGGGGAGGGTGTCCCCCTCACCAGAGCGGAGCTGGCGGCACGGCTGGCGGGCGGCAACCTGGGTCGTGCGCGGCGGCTCGCGGTCTCCGAAGACGGGCTCCGGTTCCGCGACGCGGCGCTCGAGGCCCTGGAGCAGACCGCGCGGGGACCAGGCGGCGCCCTCGACGCGGCCGAGCTGGTCGTGGCTGCGGCCGCCGACTACAAGAAGGGCCTGAAGGCCGAGCTCGAAGCGGACCTGGCACCGTTCAGAGACGAGAAGGGCCGGCCCGAAGACGCCTACCGCGGCGCGATCCGTCGGATCGAGACCCGATCCCAGCGCAAGGAGCGCCGTGCAGAGCGTGACTACGTCGACTGGGTTCTGCTGGCCGTGTCTGCGCTCCTGCGTGACGGGATCGCGACGGGGGTGGGCTGTGGCGGCGATGTGCTGCTGAATCCGGATCTGGTTCCCGGAGATCAGCTCGGGGTCGTGCGCTCGGCGCGCGGCCTGGCGGCGGTCGAGGAGGCGCGCGCCGAGCTGGCTGAGGATCTGAACCTGAACACGCGTCTGGTGCTGGAGAGAGCCTTCCTGGGGTTGGCCGGCATCGCGGCCTGAGCCCCCCAGAAGTGGTGCTGGCACTACTGGCATCTGCCGTTCCGGGTGGGACGCTACGTATCGATATGGCTGTTCGCGTGTTGATCGTCGATGACCAGACACCGTTCCGGATGGCGGCCCGGATGGTCGTCGAGGCCACCGAGGGGTTCGATGTGGTGGGGGAGGCCGAGACCGGGGAGGAGTCGGTGACCATGGCGGCTGAGTTGTCGCCGGACCTGGTGTTGATGGATGTGAATCTCCCGGGCATCAACGGTCTGGACGCCACCCGGCAGATCCTTGCCGGTGCCGAGGCGGACGCCCCCGTGGTCGTGCTCCTGCTGTCCACCTACGAAGAGGAGGAGTACGCGCCGAGGGCGGCCGAGTGCGGAGCGGCGGCGTACATCCCGAAGGCGGTGTTCGGACCAGACCGGTTGGAGTCCGCGTGGGAGGAAGCCGCGGCTACGTGAGCGGGTAGTCTGGGCCAGACTAGTTGGAGATCATCGGGATCCGGCCCTCGACCGTGGTGCCGGACCCAGGACGCGAACGGACCTCCACATCGCCGCCGAGCGCGGCCAGGCGGTCCGCGATCCCCTGCAGTCCGGTGCCGCGATCCGTGCTCGAGGGGTCGAACCCGCGTCCGTCGTCGGTCACACGGAACGTGATCGAACCGGCTCCGTTCGTGAGTTCCACACGCGCCTGGGAGGCACCCGCGTACTTGGTCACGTTCTGTAGCGCCTCCAACACAGAGAAATACACGGCGGCCTCAACCTCCTGCGGGGCGCGGCCAACCCCTTCCGCCTCGACCGTCACGGGGACGCTGGACTTGCGCGCCTGACCCTTCAGGGCTGCGGCCAATCCTTTGTCGGCGAGCAACGGCGGGTAGATCCCACGCGCCAGGTCGCGAAGATCCTCGAGTGCCGTGTGCGTTTCGATCTGCAGCTGCTCCAAGAGCTCATGTGCCTTGTGGGGATCGCGGTCCACGAGGCCCTGGGCCAGGTTCAATTTCACGGACAACGCCACGAGCTGCTGCTGCGCGCCGTCATGGATGTTGCGCTCCAGCCTCCGCCGCTCCTCATCCTGGGCTCCCACCAGGCGCTGCCGCGAAGCCTTCAACTCTTCGATCAGCCGTACGTTCTGGAGCACCAGGCCCGCCTGATCCGCGAGGTCGGCGACCAGCCGTTCCCTCGCGGGCGTCATCGGGTCGCTCGCGGGCATACTCACGCTGAGGGCGCCGAGGATGTCGCCCTGATGGCGCACGGGCACCGCGTTTTCGCCGGGGATCGAGGGAAGCTCGGCGCGGTCCATCGGGATCGGAGCAGGGGTGGCGACATCAGATGGCCAGGACGCGGCCGGCCGGAGCGTCCGGTCCACCAGGAGCCATACGCGGGCCGAGTCCGCGCCCAGACCCTCCGAGAGGATCTGGGCCATCCGTGGCAGCACGTCGTCGGTGGCGTACGTTTCGCCCATCCGTCCGGAAAACGAAGTCAACACCTCGTAGGAGGAAGCCCGTCGTCCGTAGACGAGGCGGTCGGCCACGCGGCGTGCCACGCGGATCAGCGGAAGGATGAAGATGCCGAGCAGGACACCGCCGGCGAGCGTGACGAGTTTCCCCGTGCCGCGGTACAGCAGGACCTGTGATGCGACGGCGAGGGTGGCGATCGCCGGGATGCCGATCATGAGGGTGAGCACCAGTGCCAGTGCCGCCTTCTTGATCACCAAGTCGAGGTCATAAAGGCGGTAGCGCAGGATCGCGAGCGCGCAGGCGATGGGGATAGCGAAGAGCAGGGAGAAGAGCGCTCCGAAGAACAGCATGTTCGTGAGCCAGAAGTTTTCGGGGTCGGCTCCGAAGATCGGCGCGACCGTGCCCACGAGGATCGAGGCGAGCGCGAACGCCAGAAACAGAGCGGAGGCATACGCGACCCACCGGATCTGCTGGCGCTCGTCCCCGGTCGAGCGCCGGAACCTCATCACCAGAGACAGGATGGATAGGAGGAAGCCGACCACGAACATGAGACCCGCCACTTGCGTGATCGCGTCGACGACCCCTCCCCATGACGCTGGAAGAGCCAGCGGGTTGTCGGGGCGGTGGTTGAACTCCGCGAACCCTCCGCTCAGGGGACCGGGCGTAGCGGTCCACCCGAGGAGCGCGATGAGTCCAGCCACGACGACCAGCCATAGCACCGGCCGCCACTTGGGCGAGGGAACCCTCCCGTCCGGGAAGAGCAGGAACAGCAGCGGCAGCGGGACGAACTCGGCCACGAACGCGACGCGCGCCAGCCAAGCGGCGGCCAGGGCTCCGGGAACGGGCGACACGTCGAGTCCGTAAGCTGCGTATGCTCCTGCAGCCGCGCCCACCGCGCCCGAGACGGCGAACCACATGAGCACCCAACCGATCGCGTTCCCCCCGGTCCGGGTCACGATCAAGAGTCCTACCGTCGCGAACGCCATCGCGGGGATCCCCTGGAGCAGCACTTCGGAGATGCTTGCCCGGTGCGCCAGGAGCCCGAAGACCGCGTAGCCGACGATCCCGGCGAACGTGAGACCCCACACGAACCAGGCCAGGCGGGATGAGCGTGTCATGGCGCGATAACCGCTCCCGCCAGGGCCAGGAGTCCGAAGACCCACAGGCCGAAGGCCAACCTCGACGACGTGCGCGATCCCTTCTCCATCGCCCCGGATGCTCGCATCCGGCGTGCCCCGACACCAGGGTGGGGAGCGCCACACCTTGAGGGGTGCAGGCACCCCCTGCATCATGTGGTGGCGGCCGGGTCGTCTGCACAGCTCCGCGGGCCTACGGTTTGAGCACGGAACCAAGAGGAGGCAACGAGATGAACACCATCCTGGTCGGAACGGACACCACGGCTTCAGCCGACCTCGCCGTCCGCGACGCCGCCGAGTTGGCGCGTCTGCGAGGAGCCGAGCTGTTGGTCCTCTACGTCAGGCCCGACGGCGATCTCAGGGCGGTCGTCGATCCCTCGAAGGTCGCGAACCCTGAGGCGTACCTCGCGGCCATCCCGCAGCGGTTCCCGGGCGTGGAAGCCCGTACGCGCACCGAGGCTGGCGATCCCGCCGCACGGATCTGCGATGTGGCCGCGGAAGAGGGAGCCGACACCATCGTGGTGGGCAACCGCGGGGTGCATGGCAGCCGCTGGCGCGTTCGCGACAGCGTCCCGAACATCGTGCTGAGGCACGCACCGTGCAGCGTCTTCATCGTGGACACGAGGAAGGCGCAGTGACGCTAGCGGGCGTCGGTCTCACGGAGGAACGCCAGCACCGCCATCACCCGGCGATGCACGTCCGGCTCCTCCGTGAGGTCGAGCTTGTGGAACAGCGAGTTGATGTGCTTCTCCACGGCCCGCTCCGTGAGGAACAGCGAGGCGGCGATGGCGGCGTTGTTCTCCCCTTGAGCCATGTGGGACAGGACCTCCCGCTCACGTTCGGTGAGGGTCCCCAGCGGCGAGTGCGCCATCCGGTCCTTCGCGGCCACCAGCTCTTCCACGACCTTCGGGTCCAGAACGCTCCCACCGCGGCTGACCTCCTCCAGCGCCCGCACCAGTTCGTCCACGTCGGCCACGCGCTCCTTCAACAGGTAGCCCAGGCCGGCCGCGCCGTCCTTCAGGAGGTCGTACGCGTAGTCCTCCTCCGCGAACTGCGAGAGCACCACGACGCCCACATCGGGGTGCTTGGCCCTGATCACCTTCGCCGCCTCGATGCCCTCGTTCGTGCCGGTGGGAGGCATCCGGATGTCCGTGAGCACCGCATCCGGAGCGTTCGCCTCGACGGCGGCGAGCAGCTCGTCGCGGTCCGTGGCCATGGCCACGACCTCGATCTCGTCGCAGTTCGCGAGCAGCATCGCTGTCCCTTCTCGGACCAGGTAGTTATCCTCCGCGAACACGACTCGGATCATGCGCGGATGGTACACGGAGGCACGATGCGGACGGAGGAGACGGCGTGAGCATCCGGGTCGTCCTGGGCGAGGACAACGTGCTCGTCCGCGAAGGGGTGCGAGCGCTCCTGGACTCCTACGACGACATCGAGGTCGTGGGCGTGGCCGAAGACGCTCCCTCCTTGCTTGCCACGGCGGCCGAACACGTGCCGGACGTGGTCGTGACCGACATCAAGATGCCGCCCTCGTTCCAGCTGGAGGGCATCGACTGTGCGCACGAGATCCGCGACCATCATCCCGACACCGGTGTCGTGGTGCTCTCCGCCCATGACGACGAGGAGTACGCGCTCGCACTGCTGGGCAAGGGCCGCAGCGGCCTCGCCTACCTCTTGAAGGATCGCATCGCGCAAGGAGACGAACTGGTGCGCGCCATCCGTGAGGTGCACGCGGGTGGTTCCACCGTCGACCCCTTGATCGCGGAGCGACTGTCGGGCCGCGACGACACCGCGGACACCGACCGCGCGCTCCTGGACATGATGGCGAAAGGTCTGGGGTACAAGGAGATGGCCGCCTCGCTCGACACCACCCAGGAGGCCGTGGATCGTCAGGTGACGGAGCTATTCAGCCGGATGGCCGGTGGCGATGGCGCCGCCGGACTGGTCGATGAGTTCAAACGGCTGCACTCGGCCGTGGTGGAACAGGCGGCGTCGCGCAAGACCCTTGCCTCCTTCGTACCGAGCCAGCTCGCCGACCGCCTCGCCGCACAACCCGACGAGCCCATCGAGCCGCAGGAGTGCGAGGTCACCGTCCTCTTCTCCGACATCCGTGGATTCTCGACGATCGCCGAGCGTCTGCCCGCCCGCGACGTCGCCGCGGTGGTGGGCAAACACCTGTCGGCGATGGCCGAGGTCGTCGCGGCGCACGGCGGCACGATCGACAAGTTCCAGGGCGACGCTGTGATGGCCATCTTCGGTGCACCGAACCCGCAGCCCGACCACGCCGAGCTGGCGCTGCGCTGCGCGATCGCGATGCAGACGCGTCAGGCGGAGTTGAACGCCGCCGGTTGGGAGGTGGAAGACCTGCCGACCTTGGGCGTGGGGATCGGCGTCAACACCGGTCTGGTCATCGCCGGCACGATCGGCGGCGGCGGTCGCCTCGAGTACACGGTGGTCGGGGATGCCGTGAACGTTGCTTCCAGGCTGCAGTCCGAGGCCGAGGGCGGGGAGATCGTGGCAGCCGCCAGCACGGTGGCCTCCGCACCGGGCGTGGCCTGTGAGCCCGTCGGCGTCCGTCAGGTGAAGGGCCGAGAGGAGGCCGTGGAGGTGTTCCGTGTCCTCGTCGGCTGAGGCGATGCGCCTGCCCGATCCGGAGCCCTCATCCGATCGGCACCTGCGTTTCCTCGCCTGGGCGGCCTTCGGGTTCATCATGCTCGGGGCGGGCGCCGGGATCCTCCTGGACGTGGCGAACGGCCGGGGGTTACAGGATCCCTGGGCCATCGCCTTCCTCGCATATCCGGTCGTCGGGGTCATGCTGGCGACTCGACGTCCGCATAACGCGCTGGGTTGGCTCATGCTCGGCGCGGCTGCGGGGTTCGCGTTCCCCACCGAGTCGTACGCGCACTACGCCACGATCACGCGACACGGAGATCTGCCCGGTGCCGCGCTGGTGTTGTTCCTGGGAGCGCCGACTTGGGTTCCGTTCATCGGGCTCTCCGGTTTCATGTTGCTGCTGTTCCCCGACGGTCACCTGCCGTCGACCCGCTGGCGGTGGTTCGCCCGCGTCTGCGCCGCGGGGCTGATCGCGATCGTCCTGGTGTTCTGGTTCGCGCCGGGCAACGGCGGCGAAAGCGGTCTCCCACAGCTCCGGAATCCACTGGGGATCCAGGCGCTGGAGCCGCTGATCACCCCGTTCCTCTTCCTCGCCCTGTTCGCACCCCTGACGGTTGCGGGTGGGGCGGTGGGCATCATCGCGCGGCTCCGCCGGACGACAGATCCGGTCCAGCGCCAGCAGCTCCGATGGCTCGCCTGGGCCGCGGGCGTGATCGCCGCTACCTACGTCCTCGCGTTCTTCCCGCAGCTGTTCGGGTTCCCATCGAACTCCCAGGTCTGGTCGGACTGGCTGGGCAACATCGCCGTGATGACGTTCATGCTCATCCCCATCACGATCGGCATCGCGGTCCTGAGGTACCGCCTGTACGACATCGACGTCGTGATCCGCAAGACGGTGCTGTACGTGGTGCTGGCGGCATTGATCTTCGCCACGGCGTTCGTCCTGGTCTGGGTGACGAGCGGACTATTCGCGTCGAGCGTGCAGGGGGGGAGGCTCGATCTGCTCGCGGGAGTGGCGGTCGGTGTGTTGTTCTGGCCGCTCCGCCGGGTGGCGACGCGGATCGCCGACCGCGTCGTATACGGCGGACGCGCCACCCCTTACGAGGTTCTCTCGGAGTTCGGCGATCGTCTGGGCGGCACGTACGCGGCCGATGACGTCCTTCCCCGGACCGCGCGGGTCCTCGGTCAGGGCGTCGGTGCCGATCGCGCCCGCGTCTGGCTGAGCGAGCGAGGCCAGATGGTCCCCGTGGCGACGTGGACACGCGAGGGTGTGGATCCCGATGGTTCTGACGAATACCGCGTCGAGGTGCGGCATCAGGGGGAGGTACTCGGCGCACTGTCGGTCGCGATGCCGGCCAACGACCCGATGGACCCCGCGAAAGAGAAGGTGGTGAGCGACCTCGCCGCGCAGGCCGGACTGCTGCTGCGCAACGTCCGGTTGGTGGAGGAGCTGCGCTCGTCGCGCCGTCGCCTGGTCGCGGCACAAGATCAGGAGCGCCGCAGGTTGGAGCGCAACATCCACGACGGTGCCCAGCAGCAATTGGTGGCGCTCGCGGTGAAGGCCCGGCTCGCACGCCAATTCACGGAACGAGATCCCGCGAAGGCGGCGTCGATGCTCGAACAGATCGAGGGTGAGACGCAGTCGGCGCTGGAGGACCTGCGTGCCCTGGCTCGTGGTATCTACCCTCCGCTGCTCGCCGACCGTGGGCTCGTCGCCGCGATCGAGGCACAAGCCAGGAAGTCACCCGTCCCCGTGAACGTGCACGCGACGGCGTTCGGTCGCTTCGAGCCCGAAGTCGAGGCCGCCGCCTACTTCAGCGTGTTGGAGGCTATGCAGAACGTCTCCAAGTACGCGGATGCGTCCACCGTCACGGTCACGCTCGACCACTCGGAGGACCATCTGCTCTTCGAGGTGAAGGACGACGGTCACGGGTTCGATCCAGGCGTCACCGGCTACGGGACCGGGCTCCAGGGGATCGCCGATCGGCTCGGAGCGCTCGACGGCGAACTCCACGTGGACAGCGCGCCCGGGGCCGGGACCGTGCTTCGAGGTCGTCTCCCGGCCGCGGAACCGCCCCTCGTTCCCGCGAACCCATCCAGCGGGCCCTCCCGCGATCGGATGGAGGTTGGGGGATCGGTGCGATGAGTCGATCGTCGACGGCCGATCACGTGCGGCGCCCCTCGCGCTGGCCGTGGTTCGTCCTTGGGTCTTTCGTCGTGATCGCCGGGGGGGCGATGGTCCTCGTGGTCTCGAACGGTGAGTCCATCGTCGAACAGGTGCCCTACTTCATCGCGTTCACGATGTTCGGGGTGGTGGGCGCGATCGTGGTGAGTCGCGACAGCGGCAACCGGATCGGATTGCTCATGTTGCTCGCCTCCTTCATGACCGCTGTCGGATTCCTCGGAGGGGAGCTCGCGACCTGGCTCATCGTCCACGGCCATGTCGGGCCTGCCGTCCAGATGTCCGCGATCGCGAACTACCTGGGGTGGATCGCCGGGATCCTGCCCGTGGTGTTCCTGCTTCCACTGCTGTTCCCCGACGGCCACCTCGCATCGCCGCGATGGCGTCCGTTCCTGTGGTTGATCGTGTTGACGTTGTTGGCGATCGCGACCAGGGTCGGCTTGGGTGAGCGCAACCTGACCGGGTCGAACGATGCCCTCAGCGTTCCCAACCCACTCTACGTCGAGGCCGTCCACCGCGTGGCGATCTCCGACGGGCTATTCTTCACCTTGTACCTCGTGATCTTCGCGGGTGGGATCGTCTCGCTCGTCTTCCGGTTCCGCCGCTCCGATGGGATCGAGCGGCAGCAGATCAAGTGGGTCGCCTTCGGCCTAGGTGTCGCGTTCCTGGCCATCGGGTTCGGCGGCCTCATCAACGATCCGACTCTCAACGCGATCGTGACGGGAGCCGGCTTCCTGGCGTTCCCGGTATCGGTGGGGGTGGCGATCCTCCGATTCCACCTCTACGACCTGGACGTGGTGGTGCGCAAGACCGTGGTGTACGCGGCGCTCGCCGCGGCGATCACGGGTCTCTACCTCCTGGTCGTCGTCGGCATCCCCATCATGTTGCAGGGAGTGGGAGGGTCCGGCGGCGGCAACCTGCTCACCTTCGGGGCCACGATCCTCCTGGTGTTGCTGTTCCAACCACTGCGGGAACGCGCCCGCCGCCTCGCGGACCGTCTCGTTTATGGACGGCGCGCAACGCCGTATGAGGTCCTGAGCGAGTTCTCCGATCGCGTGGGGGAGACCTATGCGGAAGACGACATCCTGCAGCGGATGGCGACCGTCGTGGGGGAAGGGATCGGCGCGGATGAGGTGGACGTGTGGCTGCGCGTGGGCGATCGGTTGCGCATGGCCGCCGCGTGGCCGGCAACGGTCAACGGCGGTGCCCCCTCGGTGCCTTTCGATCCCAGCGCCCTGTCGATCGATGGGGCGGACGCGACCTATCCGGTGGAGCATCTGGGCCAGGTGCTGGGTGCGCTGTCGGTCCGCAAGCCCGCGAACGATCCGCTGTCGCCCGCCGACGACAAGCTGGTCGCCGACCTGTCGTCGCAGGCCGGATTGGTCTTGCGGAACGTGGGCTTGACCACCCAGCTCCAGGGAAAGGTGGACGAGCTCCGGGCGGCACAGCGCCGCATCGTGAGCGCCCAGGATCACGAGCGCCGTCAACTGGAACGCAACATCCATGACGGGGCTCAGCAGCAACTCGTGGCCCTGGCCGTCAAGGCCCGCCTGGCCCGGACCGTGGCGGAGCGTGACCCGGCCGCTGCCGTGCAGATGTTGGCGCAGATCGAGTCCGAGACCCAGTCGGCCCTGGAGGATCTGCGGGATCTGGCGCGCGGCATCTACCCGCCGCTCCTGGCCGACAAGGGGTTGCCCGCAGCGTTGGAGGCGCAGGCCCGCAAGGCGGCCCTCCCCGTCGAGGTCCAGGTGGAGCCCGGTGTGACACGGTATCCGCAGGAGGTGGAGGCGGCCGCCTACTTCTGCGTCCTGGAGGGGCTCCAGAACATCGCGAAGTACGCTGGGGCCTCATGCGCGCGGATCCGGCTCGCCCAGGAGGGCGACGTGTTGGTGTTCACCGTGAGTGATGACGGCCGGGGCTTCGACCCGGCCGCGGCAACGGGAGGGACGGGTCTGCAGGGCATGACCGATCGCCTCGCCGCGTCCGACGGCGCTCTCCAGGTGACATCGGCGCCGGGAGCCGGCACGAGCGTCACGGGGCGCATCCCCGTGCCCGTGGAGGCTTCCGTCTGATGCCGGCCCACATCTCAGCCAAGCCCAAGACCCTGTTCCGCCGCCTCGAGCGCTGGTTCGTGGGCTTCGTCATGACGGTGATGGCGTTCGTCCTGGAGAAGATGGTGATGCGATCGGTGAAACGAAGCGGGAGCCGGCCTGAGTCCCCGCTTGGGGAGGGAACCTCGTTCACCACGAAAGGCGGAGCCATCGAATTCGACCCCGAACGGTAACCGGGTTCCTGCCGGGCTTGGTTCTAGGCTGAGCCAGACTACCGTTTCCGGGCGATGTCGATCACCATGGCTAGCGTGAGGCCGGCGCCCACGATGCCGAAGGTGATGGGGATCCACGGCGCCACCCGAGTGCTGGTGGCGGTGAGCCCGCTCGCCAACACGGCGGCACCGGCCGTCAGGCCCAGCGCCAGCCGTCGGCCTGCCCGCCGGATCGTCTTCTCCAACTCCGCGGCCCGGAAGTTGACTTCCAGCTTCTGACCCGGCCGTGCCCCGATCAGCCGCTCGATCGCCTCGACCACCCGCAGGAAACGCACCTTCATCTTCTGCGTTTGGTAGAAGAGCGCCTTCGGATCCATCTTCCCGCCCATCTCTTTGAAGACGCTGCGCATCAGGAACTTCCCTGCGACATCGAATGGGTCAAGCTCGGGGTCGAGCTGGGCGGTCGCGAGTTGCATCTGCGCGAGGGCCTTTCCCGTCAGGGTCAGGGAGGCCGGGAGCGGTACACCGTGGCGCAGCGAGATCTCGGTCATGTGCTGCAGGACGGGTCCCAGCTGGATATCGGCGAGGTTCGCGGTCCGGTACTCGCCCATCAACTGGCCGATCTCGGCGCGGAAGGCGTCCACGTTCAGGTCGTTGCGGTCGATGGCCCCCGCCATCATCAGCGATACGTCGGTGAGGAACCCGACGTCCTCCTGCCAGAAGGCCATCAGTAGGAGCATCAGGGATTCGCGCATCTCGGGGCCGACCTCGCCCACCATCCCGAAGTCCAGGAAGTAGATCCGGTCGTTCCACCACATCAGGTTCCCCGGGTGCGGATCGGCGTGGAAGAAGCCGTCGACCAGGATCTGCTTGTAGTAGCTCTCCAGCAGCTGGCGCGCGGCTTCCTTGCGGACCTGACCCTCAGGCGCGGACGAGATCGGGATCCCCTGGACCTCCTGCATCACCAAGAACCGCGATGTGGAGATGTCCGCGTACACCTCGGGAACAGCCAGTCGGTCGAACTGCTCGATCACCGTGCGCATCCGGGCGATGTTCGCCGCCTCCTGCCGGAAGTCCAGCTCGCGGTGCAGGGACGAGGACAGATGCTCGAAGACGGCAGCCATGTCGATAACTTGGTTCAGCCCCGGGCGCTCCCTCACCTTCTCCGCGAACAGCTCGAGCAACGCCAGGTCCTGCTCGATCTCCTCGCGGGCGTTGGGCCGCTGCACCTTCACCACCACGCGGTCGTGATTGGCCAGGGTTGCCCGATGGACCTCCGCGATCGTCCCTGCCGCCAGCGGTTCCGGATCGATCGTCTCGAACACGTCCTCCCAGGGAACACCCAGCTCCTGCTCCATCACGCCGACCACCTGCTCCTCAGACAGCGGCGTGACGTGATCCTGCAGCGTGGCAAGCTCATCGATGAATTCCGGTGGGAGCAGATCGGGTCGCGTCGATAGCACCTGGCCCAGCTTCGCGAAGGTCGGTCCGAGCTCCTCCAGCGCCGCCCGAAGGCGCTTCGCTTGGCGGCGTCGTCCCACCGCCCCCTCATCGTCGGTCCGACCGAAGAGCTCCTTCGCTCCGTGCTTGGCGAAGACGGCGGCGATGTGTCCACCGCGCGCCGTGAGGCGGACCTCGGTCTCGGCCTCGTCCTGGTCCCGGCTCCCGCGGATCACCGTGGGGGCAGAGCGGGTGACGGCGGGTGCCGCCTTCCCGTTCGGCGCGGTGTTCACGATGATCACGGTGCAGCGGGCGTTGTGGCTGATGCGGTTGGGCACGTTGCCGAGCAAGAACTCCTTGCGCCCCGCCATCCCGGCGTTGCCGACGACCAGGACGTCGATCTCCGCATCCTCAGCCGCGTGAACGATCGCCATCGCCGGGTCGTCGTCGATCACGACGTGGGCCCGACCGCGTTCACCGGCGATCTGGTTCGCGTACTTCTGGAGCTCATCAGCGGCCCCGGCGGCGCGGGTTCCCTCGGCGGCCCCGTACTGGGTCGATCCGGGGTGACCCGGGATGACGACCTGCACGACGTGCAGCTCCGCGCCGAAGTTCTCCGCGAACGCGGCTGCCCATTGGACCGCGCGCTCAGCGGTTTCGGATCGGTCGGTGCCGACCATCACGCGATCGATGGGACCGTTCAGCGGCTCCTCGGTGGTTCGACTCATGGGGGCATCATCCTCGACGGCGGCGCCGGACGGAAGGGTAGTCCCCCCTCGTGCGATCGGACGGAGGCGAACCTGCTCGGTGGTGCCAGCACCCCTTGATAGACTGCACAGCCCTCGCCGGAGTAGCTCAGTGGCAGAGCAACCGCTTCGTAAGTGGTAGGTCGTGGGTTCAAATCCCACCTCCGGCTCTGGAGGCGCCTCGCTGCCGCGGCCACCGCTCTTGGGTAGAATCCGCGCGATGGCACGCCTGCGGAAGTCCCTCGTCGTCGCGACAGGCGCCGCGCTGATGCAGATGATCCTTACGGCCCCCGCATCGGCGCAGATCCAGATCGACCCCTCCGCCACCCCCGCGCAGAACGACAGCCCGCTGGGTCCGATCCATCCGCTTGGGATCCCCATCAGCATCGCCGGCCTGATGGCGATCGGTGCGCTGGTGATCGCGATCATCCTCGTGCTCCTGTACATGCGGTATGCCCCGCGCTTCGCCAAGGATGAGGAGTCGCTCAAGGTGGTGCGCGCCGACCGCGTGGTGATCGGCCAGGAGCTGCCCCGGCGCAACGTCGATCTCTCTCAGGCCGCGCCGGTCCTCGTGGCGCCGCCCGCGGTCCCGGCCGCGCTCGGCGCCGGCGCCCCGGCAGCAGCCCCACCAGCCGTCGCGGCCCCGGCCACCGCGGCTCCTGCGCCCGCACCCGAGGCCGCTCCGGTTGCCCCAGCCGCCCCCCAGGCGGCCTCCCCTCCTCCCCCGACCCCAGCGGCGGCACCGGCGGTTCCCGCGCCGGCCCCCGCTCCGGCGGAGCGCAAGGAAGTCACGATGGATCAGGCGGTCTTCGACGCCACCCTGGCCGAGCTCTTGGACGCCGGCACGGATCGCCGGATCGCCGAAGGCAAAGCGCGCCGCGCCGCCATGATCGCTGCGAAGAAGGCAGCGGGCGAGGGCTGAGCCCTCGTGCCCGGGCCGATGGACGCCACCCAGGTCGATTGGTCCATGGGTTCGGCGTCGGCTCGGCTCGCCGATTGGGAGACCGCCCTCCAGGTCGGCAGGAAGATCGCCGGACCTGGTCCTGGTGTTCCTGCGGTCGAGCGAGCACGGATGCGCGAGGATTTCGCCGAGCTCGTGCCGCTCGCTGAGGATCTGATCAAGGCCTACTGCGGGCTCGAGGTCTCCGGGTTCCGCTCGCGGGCCTGGGTGATGGCACGCAGCGAGTGGATCCGTGCCAACCTCAACGGGCTGCAGCGCATCTTGGAGCCGCTGGCGGAGCGCGTCCTGGCCGAACGGCAGAACCGGGCGGAGATCAAGCGCAAGGCCATGGGGGCCCAGGCCGGTGCCCTGCTGGGGTACGTGGCCCGCCGTGTGCTGGGCCAGTACGACGTGTTCCTGCCGCCGGACGACGACGGTCTGCTCTACTTCGTAGGTCCCAACGTCGCGGAGGTGGAACAGAAGTACCGTCTCCCCTCGCGTGACTTCCGGCTGTGGGTGGCGATCCACGAGGTGACCCACCGTGTGCAGTTCGGTACCGCTCCGTGGCTCAAGGGGCACCTGGGTGGGCTGGTCGACACCTATCTGGCCTCCATCTCGCTCGACTCTCGTGAGCTGATGAATCAACTGATGCGCGCGGCGGAGGAGGCGCGCTCCGGTGCCGACCTGCGGGGGATGGGGGCGATCTACCTCCTGCTGAGTGCCGAACAGCGAGCGTTGTTCGTGCAGATGCAGGGCATGATGTCGCTGCTCGAGGGCCATGCCTCGTTCGTGATGAACGAGGTGGCGCGTGACCACGTCCGCGATGTCGACCGCATGCGCAAGGCGTTGGCCGTTCGGCGGCGGTCCTCGAACGTGGAGCGGACCTTCCAGAAGGCCATCGGGTTCGACCAGAAGATCAAGCAGTACGACACCGGCGAGCGGTTCGTCCGTGACGTGGTGGCCAGGACGGGGATGGAGACGTTCAACAAGGTCTGGCTGAGCGCCGACCACCTCCCGACGCTGGAAGAGATCTCCGCGCCGGAGCGCTGGGTCGCACGCATCGAGGGGTAGCGTGCCCAGGCGTCCGCCCGCGGTCGCCCGCGTGTTGGAACGGCTCACCGCGACCGCTCGTGAGCACGAGATGTTCCGTCCCAGCCGAACGGTGCTGGTGTCCGTCTCGGGCGGTCCGGATTCGGTCTGCTTGGTGGAGTCGCTGGTTCGGCTGCGACGGTTGTTCCGATACCGGCTGGAGATCTTCCACTTCGACCACGCGCTCCGGGCCGGCTCCGATGCCGATGCCGGATACGTGCGTCGACTGGCCGCCCGCCTCGACCTGCCTTTCCATCTGCGCATCGCCCGATCCGCGCCGCCCAGAGGCGCTTCCGTGGAGGCGTGGGCGAGGGACCAGCGGACCGTCGCCTCGGCCGAGGTGGCCAGTGACATCGACGCGGGGCGGATCGCGATCGGCCACACGCTCGACGACCAAGCCGAGACGGTGCTGATGAACCTCATCACCGGATCTGGCTTGCGGGGACTGGCTGGGATCTCGCCCGTCGCCGGCCCGTTCGTCAACCCGTTGTTGGATGTCACGCGGGCGGAGGTCGAAGCCTTCTGCCGGTCGCTCGGGCTCCGTCCACGGCAGGACGTGTCCAACCAGGACACCCGTTTCCTGCGCAACGCGGTCCGCGTGCGCGTCCTCCCACGCCTGGAGCGGGAGGTCGGGCGTGGTCTGTCGGAGCCGCTCGCTCGGACGGCCGAAGGGCTCCGCGAGGATGCCGATGAACTGGATCGTCAGGCGCGTGAGGTCACCGACGAGATCGTCACGCCGACGCCCGATGGCGCCGATCTCAACGCCGTTGCTCTCCTGGATCTGCCGCGCGCCATCGGCGGGCGGGTCGTGTCTCGAGCCGTCTATGACTGTGGAGCCGTCTGCGCCCGAGCCGACGTCCAGGCGGTGCTCGACCTCGCCTCGGGCCGCTCCGGGCGCCGTCGGGATCTCTCCTCCGGTTTGAAGGCACGACGAGGTCGGGAGTATGTTCACCTCTTCCTCGAGGCTTCCCCCGAGCGATCGAGACGTCCGGTGCCCGGACCGGGAAAGGGGAAGCAGCTGTGACCGTCACCGAGCATGAATCGCTCGTTACACTCATCCCTCCAGTGGAGGCCTACGCACCCGACATCGAGAAGATCCTGATCTCCAGCGATGAGATCCAGGCCAAGCTCGCGGAGCTGGGGGGGCGGATCACCCAGGACTACGACGGCCGCTCGCTGCTGTTGGTGGGGGTGCTGAAAGGCGCATTCGTGGTGATGGCCGATCTGGCTCGCTACATCCGCCTGCCGTTGGAGTTCGACTTCATGGCCGTGTCCTCCTACGGTGCCGCCACGAAGACCTCGGGCGTGGTGCGGATCCTGAAGGACCTCGACCACGACCTGGAGGGGCTCGACGTTCTGCTCGTGGAGGACATCGTGGACTCCGGGCTCACGCTGAAGTACCTCCTGAAGAACCTGGCGGCGCGCAAGCCGGCCTCGCTGGAGGTGGCCGCTCTCTTGCGCAAGGAAGGGATCCAGAAGGTACCTCTCGATCTCCGCTACATCGGCTTCGAGATCCCGAACGAGTTCGTGGTGGGCTACGGTCTCGACTTCGCCGAGCGCTACCGCAACCTGCCGTTCGTGGCGACCCTGCGTCCTGAGGCATACCGGGCCTGAGATCCACAGCGGCGACAGCCCCGGGAACCGCTGCGTGAGACCCGGGCGTCCCATCATCGTGCGACGCTTCCTGGCGATCTTGGCCGCGGTGCTTATGCTGGGAGCCTGTGCGTCCGGTGGACACTCGGAGGATCCCTCCGACTCAGGGATTCGAGGCACCGTGACGATCGGCCCCGCCTGTCCGGTGGTGACGGCCGAGTCGCCGTGCCCCGATGTCCCCTGGACAGGGACCGTCAAGGCCTCCACGCTCGACGGCTCGGGCGCTGCAGAAGTGACGACCGAGGACGACGGCTCCTTCCAGCTGAACCTCGCTCCTGGCACGTACGTCGTGGCGCCGGTGATCGAGGGCGGTGGACCGCCTAGCGCCGAACCTGCGCAGGTTGATGTTGAGGTCGGCGCCTTCACCGCGGTCGATCTGAGCGTCGACTCTGGCATCCGCCAAAGCACCTGCTGAGACCTTCGGCCCTATGGTTCAACGGCGGCCGGTGCTACCATCGGCGACGGGCTCAGGTGCGCTGGTCGCGTCGGGGCCCCTCGTCATCCCCCGAGTACCTACAGGAGCTCACGCTGAGCAGTCAGCCACCCGAGTCGCCCCTCAAGCGATACGGCCGTACGCCGGCCCTGTGGATCGTCCTGGGATCCCTGCTCTTCCTGGGGATCCTGTCGTTCATGGGCAACGGGCGCCGAGCCCAGGATCTGAAGTACTCGGAGTTCGAGCAGAGGCTCACCGCCGGTCAGGTGGAGACCGCCCACATCCTCGACGGTGATCAATCCGTCACCGGTGATCTCACGGATGGCATCCCGTACCGAACCACGTACGCCACCGACGCGGGAGACGAGCTCATGGCGCAACTCCAGCGAGCCGGTGTTCCGTACGACGTGGATGCTCAGAAGCCGAACGCGCTCTTCAGCACCTTCCTCACGGTGATCCTTCCCGTCCTGCTGATCGGCGGGATCCTGCTGTTCGTCATGAACCGGTCCCAAGGTGGTGGCGGTCGCGTGATGCAGTTCGGTCGAAGCAAGCACAAGGTGGTCAACAAGGATCAGCCGAAGACGACCTTCGCCGACGTGGCCGGTGTCGATGAGGCGATCGAGGAGCTCGAAGAGGTGAAGGACTACCTCCAGAGCCCGGGGAAGTTCCAGGCGATGGGGGCGAAGATCCCGCGCGGTGTCCTCCTGTTCGGCCCCCCCGGAACCGGTAAGACGCTGTTGGCTCGGGCCGTCGCGGGCGAGGCCGGCGTGCCGTTCTTCTCGATCAGCGGTTCGGACTTCGTGGAGATGTTCGTGGGCGTCGGCGCGGCCAGGGTCCGCGATCTGTTCGAGCAAGCGAAGGCTGGCGCGCCGGCCATCGTGTTCATCGACGAGATCGACGCGGTGGGACGGCAGCGGGGAGCGGGCCTCGGCGGTGGGCACGACGAGCGCGAGCAGACCCTGAACCAGCTGTTGGTCGAGATGGACGGGTTCGATCAGCGGACGACCGTGATCCTGATGGCGGCCACGAACCGCCCCGACATCCTCGACCCTGCGCTGCTTAGACCCGGACGGTTCGACCGCCAGGTGGTGATCGACCGCCCCGACTTGGAGGGTCGCAAGGCGATCCTGAAGGTGCACGCGCGAGGCAAGCCGTTCGACCGATCGGTGGACCTGGAGATCCTGGCGCGGCGGACGCCCGGGTTCACCGGCGCCGACCTGGCGAACGTGATCAACGAGGCGGCCCTGCTGGCCGCGCGGCGGAGCAAGCGCGCCATCTCGATGAAGGAGATCGAGGAGGCAGTGGATCGGGTGATGGCCGGACCCGAGCGGAAGACCCGCGTGATGGACGAAGAAGAACGGCGTCTGATCGCCTACCACGAGGGCGGTCACGCCATGGTGGCCCACATCCTGCCGAACACCGATGAGGTGCATAAGATCACCGTGATCCCGCGCGGGCGCGCGCTGGGCTACACGCTCACGCTTCCGGAACAGGACAAGTTCCTGATGACCCGCGAGCAGCTCCGTGACGAGCTGGCCATGCTGATGGGAGGGCGCGTCGCCGAGGAGATCGTGGCCGGCGACGTCACTACCGGCGCCGGGAACGACATCGAGCGCGCCACGAAGGTGGCGCGCCAGATGGTGACCGAGTACGGGATGTCAGACGTGATCGGACCGCGCACCTTAGGCGTGAAGCAGGGTGAGGTCTTCCTCGGCCGCGACTGGGGCTCCACTCCCGACTACTCAGACGCGGTGGCCCTGGAGATCGATACCGAGGTACGGCAGCTGATCGACGAGGCCCATGACGTGGCGCTCGAGATCCTCACGGAGCATCGTGAGAAGCTCGATGCCCTCGCCCAGCGGCTGGTCGACGAGGAGACGCTGGATCGCGAGGAGGTCGTGAAGTTCTTCTCTGACATCCCCAAGCGCGAGCCGAGGCCCTCCGACGTGCGCGGCCGGGAGCTGGCCGTCAGTCGCCAGGAGATGACCACGAAAGGGAAGCGGCAATCGACGCCCGGAACCTTGGGCGGGCCCGGTCTGTCGCCGGCCTGAGATCGGTCGCCGCTCCCGTCCCTGGTCGCATCGCCCTAGACTGCCGCGCATGGATGCGGCAGGGCCCGCCACCGAGGATCTGTACACCGTCCTTGGCGTGGAACCGGATGCCTCCGACGAGACGATCAGACATGCCTATCACCGTCTCGCGCGTCAGGTCCATCCGGACACGGGCGCCACGTTCGATCAGGGATTCAAACGACTGGCGGCGGCCTACGAGGTGCTCGGTGATCAGCGACGACGACGAGCGTACGACCGAGATCGTGTGAGGCCGGCGCCTGCCGCGACGCCGCTCGGTCCCGTGGCCACGAGGCGAGCGCCCGGACCCACGGGCATCGTCCCACCGTCTCGGCCCACCGTCGTGCGGATGGTCGCTCAGGCTCCGCCCGCGCCACCCACGACCTCGGCCGCCGACGAGTGGCGGACGCTCGGACGCGTCCTCAGATGGGTCGTCATCGCGGGGACCGTGGCGGCGATCGCCCTCGTGCTGGTGATCATGCTGACCGCGGACAGCCGCCGCTCGATGGACACGGGGCCCGCACCCTTCTGCAAGACCCCGGACGGGTGGGTGGACTGCCGCGTGCTTGACCCGTTCTCGTCGTGAACCGCGCGAATCTCCTAGGATGCCGCCGATGGTGAGCGACAGGTTCGACGATCAGAAGATCGCGCAGGGCGTGCGTCTCATCCTGGAGGGGATGGGCGAGGATCCGGACCGCGGCGGGCTCAAGGACACGCCGGAACGGGTGGCCCGGATGTACCGAGAGATCTGTGCGGGGATCGGTGAGGATCCGGCCGGCGCCGTCACCGTGGTCGACGGCGCGGACTTCGACGAGATGATCATGGTGCGCGATATCCCGCTCTCATCGATCTGCGAGCATCACCTGATCCCCTTCAACGGGCGCGCGCACGTCGCCTACGTCCCCAACAAGTCCGGGCAGATCACCGGACTATCGAAGATCGCGCGCGTCGTGGACGTCCTCGCGAAGAAGCCGCAGGTTCAGGAACGTCTCACCACCGAGATCGCGGATACGATCGAACGTGCGCTGGAGCCACGCGGTGTGTTCGTGGTGATCGAGGCGGAGCATCTCTGCATGACGATGCGTGGGATCAAGAAGCCAGGCTCCGTCACCGTGACCTCCGCCGTCCGTGGCCTTTTCCGGACGGATGCCCGCACCCGTCAAGAGGCCATGAACCACATCGGGATGCGCTGAGAGCCGCTAGGGATCCTCATCGAGCGGGCGCAACAGCTCCTTGGCGTCGCTCGGGGCGCGGCGATCGACCCAGATGCCGATGGGGATGGTGAGGAGCCAGGAGAGCAACGCCAGCGTGGGGCTCAGGAAGGCGATCGGGATCGACACCACGAACAACCCCACCGGGATCAGCGATTGGGTCATCCCGTATCGATACAGCTCCGCAGACATGGGACGGCGCATGAAGTCATGCTTGACGGCGTGGCGGAACATCACGGCCTCCAACGTGCTGATGATGCCCAGGCACATGGCGAACAGCACGACCGAGATCGGGTTCGCCTCGTACTGACCCACCAGGCGGGTTGGGAACGGCAGGAAGGCGATGAACGACAGGTACACGAGGTTGATCGCGATCAAGCCTCGATCGACCGACTTCACCGACGCGAAGAACTCGTGGTGAGCCATCCAGTAGCGGGCGATCAGTAGGAACGCCAAGAAGAAGCTGAAGATCTGCGGGCCTACGTCTCCGATCGATCCAAGGAGTGCGTGAGGCGCATTGGGGTCCGGGCCTTCCGCCGCGGGTAACTCGAGCGAGACGATGAGGATGGTCATCGCGATGGCGAACAGCGCGTCGGTGAAGAAGATGACCCGATCGAACTCCAAGCCCTCGCCGCGGTTGTAGCGCCACTCCGACCGACGCACGTGCCTTTCCGGCTCTGCAGGTCCGGGGGCCGGGGTTCCGCCAGGGCTCACGCCCGTATCCTGCCATGCCACCGCGTCCGGGGTCCCGGCGCCGTGCCACGACTACCATGACCTCATGACGGACGAACGGGTCTGGCGATGCGGTGATCACACCTTCGCGCTGGGCGCCCGCACCCTGCTGATGGGCATCGTCAACGTCACCCCCGATTCCTTCAGCGACGGCGGCATGTTCTCCGACGCCGACGACGCGGTGAAGCACGGAGCGCAGATGGTGGCCGATGGGGCAGACATCCTGGACGTGGGCGGTGAATCGACGCGCCCGGGTTCGGATCCCGTCAGCGTCGACGAGGAGATGGGACGCGTGCTCCCGGTGATCCGGGGGCTCCACGAGGAAGTGCCCCAGGTCGCGATCAGCGTCGACACCCGGCGGTCGGTGGTCGCCCGCGCGGCGTTGGACGTGGGGGCCGTGATCGTGAACGACATCACGGCTGCCGGGGACGCCGAGACCTTCCGCGTCGTGAGGGCGGCGCAGGCGGGCCTGATCTTGATGCACATGAAGGGCGAGCCCAAGACGATGCAGGAACACCCGTCCTACACCGACGTGGTGGGAGAGGTGCGCGACTTCCTCGCTTCCCGCATCGGCTCCGCGGTGGCGGCCGGGATCGCTCGCGATCGTCTGTGCGTGGACCCGGGCATCGGCTTCGGCAAGGATCTCGATCACAACCTGGCGCTGCTGCACGAGATCGCCGCCTTCCACGAACTCAGGGTCCCGGTGATGGTCGGGGTCTCGCGCAAGCGGTTCATCGGAACCCTCACCGGCGAACAGGACCCTGCTGAGCGGGTGGAGGGGACCGCGGGCGCGGTGGCGTGGTGTGCGTCCCAGGGCGTGGACATCGTCCGCGTCCACGATGTCAAGGCCATGGCAAGCGTGGTCCGGGTGGTGGACGCCATCGTGAAGGACAGGGAGCCGTGACGAACGAGTACCGGCGCGTGGCGACGTCCGGCGGCGAGCTCGCGTACCTGGACATCGGGGAGGGACCGACCGTGCTCTTGCTCCACGGGTTCCCGTTCTCCTCGTCCCAGTGGCGCCATCTGATGCCCCTGCTTGCTGCCCGATTCCGTGTGATCGCGCCGGACCTGCCCGCTGCCGGGATCTCGGTGGCCCTCCCGGGGGTTCGACTGGACCTCTCGGCGCAGGCCGGGTACGTGCGCGAGCTGTTGCTCGCGGCAGGCGTCGAGCGGTTCGCCGTGGTGGGACATGGCACCGGTGCCGGGATCGCGCAACTCTTGGCCCTCGACGGGAACGACGTAGACGCGATGGTGCTCCTCGATGCCCTCGGCGGGTGGCCCGCGGGCGCGGAGGTCCCCGATGATGCGGAGGTGGGCGATCGCCAAGCGCCGGACCGACTCCTGGAGGCGCTGGCCGGCGACGCGCTGGCGGACCGACGGACGGAACTGGGCGGGCTCGGATTCCCGGTCCTGCTGTTGTGGGGGGAGGATGACCCCCTCGCGCCCGTGATCGAGGCCGAAGCTCTCAACGAGGCCATTCCCTCCTCCACCCTCGGCGTGCTCCCCGGCTGCGCACACGTCCTCACCCGGGAGGCGCCGGCCACGATCGATCCCATGATCATGGAGTACCTGCGCGCGATGTACCTGCACGAGTCGCACGGTCACGACGCGAGCAAGGACGGGGTGGTCATGTTGCAGCTGGAGCGTCGCCCGCCCTGGTTGGACCTGGAAGACGATGAGCGGGACGATTGGTTCGATGTCGACGACACGCCTGCCGGGGACGGCCACGCGTGACCGCCTCCCAACTCTTCCTCACCGGGATCCGGGCCAGCGGTCACCACGGCGCGCGTCCCGGTGAGAAGGACCAGCCGCAGGAGCTCGTCGTGGATCTCGATCTCGAGGTCGACGTCGAGAGCGACGGGATCGAGGCGACGGCCGACTATCGCGGCATCACCGAGGCGGTTCGTTCCGTGATCGAAGAGCGCTCCTTCGATCTGATCGAGGCGATGGCGCAGACGATCGCGGACACGGTGGCCGTCATGCCGCACGTCGTCAGGGTCCGCGCGGTCGTCCACAAGCCCAACGCCGCTCGTCGACTGGGCATCGACGGCGTGGCCGCGGCCGCGTCCAGCCCGAGCGGCTGACGCCGATGGGATCCACGGCGTACCTGGGACTCGGGTCGAACCTGGGCGATCGCCTCGCGAACCTGCAGCGGGCCGAGCAGCGGCTCGAGGCCCAACCCGGTGTCCGCGTGATCGCATCCTCGCGGGTGTGGGAGACCGCCCCTGTGGGTGGGCCTCCTCAGCCTGACTACCTGAACGCTGTCCTTCGGATCGAGACGGACGTGGAGCCCGGCGCGCTGCTCGCGGTCTGTCATGACGTGGAGACCGATCTGGGTCGCACCCGTGAGGTCCGGTGGGGTCCCCGCACGCTGGACGTCGACATCCTCCTGATCGACGCGCTCACGCTGGACGACGCCGATCTCACGGTCCCTCACCCTCGGCTCATCGAACGGTCGTTCGTCGTGTTGCCGCTGCTGGAGCTCGATCCAGAGGTCACCTTGCCAGACGGGTCCCGCGTTGCCGATGTGGCCGTGATGACCGGGGATGTTGCACCGTTCGCGCCTCCCCTGCAGGTATCGGCATGAGCATCCGGATGTGCCTGCGCTGTGACTGGCAGGGGCCATCGACCGATCGCACGTGCCCGAGGTGTGGGGTGCCGCTCTATGGGGCACAGGCGACACGACCGCCGGTCCCTGCGCGGAAGGAAACGGTCGCAACAGCGCCTCCCCCGATGGACGACCCGGCGGAGCCCGGGACGGACCGGCCGACCCCCGTCCGAGCCGCGGCGGTCATCGTGGTGGCGTTCGTCCTCGCGGCCGTCACCTTCTCGTGGGTCCAGGAGCACACGCCGGCCCCGCACGGGCCCGGCACCGGGTTGACGGGCACACTGATCTACGCCGTGGACGTCGGAGACGGTCAGGCCGACCTGTGGAGGTGGGATCTGGCCTCGAACGTCGTCCAACGGGGCCCGCGTGTACAGGATCCCGTGGAGCTGGTAGACGCGGATGGTGCCCAACCGGGCTGGGTGGGGGTCACGTCACGGAACCCTGCAGGGCGCCTCTCGGCTTCCATCCTGCGATCCTTGGCCCCCGCCGACCGAGCTACGACCCTCGCTAAGGGCGACGTCGTGACGTGGGGTGAACGAGGCAACGCCATCACCGCCATGCGCACCGTACCGATGCACGGCTGCCGGACGCACGTCACGATCCTGCTGCAGAAGCTGATCCCGCTCTCGATCCGCGAGCACGAGGTCGATAGATCCGTCTGCGGCGACGTCACCTCCGTGGGACGCGGGATCGGCACGACCTTCTTCACGTTGCGTCGGGGAGATCGGATCGGGGTCATGTACGCCGGTTACAAGCAGTTCCATCCTGTCCTCGACGACTACACGATGATCAGCGTGTCGCAGGTGAACGACCTGCTGGTGACCACCGACGCCGCTGGCGGTGGAGCGTCGTTGTACTTCAGCGACCTCCCGAGACCGATCCTGTACGTCGACCACGCTGAAGCGCTCAGGATCGATCGCGTCCTGGCCTGGTCGAACGACTCCTTGCGGGCTTTGGTGACCGGGGTCGAAGCCGGCCGGACGGGGCTGTTCATGTTGGACACCGGCCCTGGCGACGGACGACGTTCGCCGACGTTCGTGGCGCCCGTGACCGGTCGGCTGGAGGCGACCTTCGCCGATGACGGGACGGCGTTCGTCCTCACGGATCGCGGACTCCATCTCCTCGCCGCAGGCGGGCTCGAGCCGCTGAGGGCACCGGAGGGCGCGCCCGTCCCCGACGGACCGCTCGTGTGGATCCGCTGAGTTGGCATACTCGCCGACATGAAGGTTGCGGTGGTGGGCGCGGGCCGCGTGGGCACGGCGATGGCTGTGTTGCTCCAGCGCGCGGGCGGCTATCCGATCGTGGGGGTTTCCGGCCGTGGCCCCACACGCGACCGCGCCGCCAGATTCCTGCCCGATGTGCCGGTGCTGGACTCCGCGGAAGCGGCGCGTCGCGCGGAGCTGGTGCTCGTCGCCGTGCCCGACGACGTGATCGCCCTGGTCGTCGATGCGATGGCTGCGGACGAGGCGTTCCGCCCCGGGCAATGGGTGGGTCACGTCTCGGGCGCCACGGGCCTGGAGGCGTTGGACGCGGCGCGGGATCTGGGTGCGCAGCGGTTGAGTGTCCACCCACTCCAGACGTTCCCCGACGTCGGCCACGCGATCGACCACATCCCCGGCTCCACGATCGCGGTCACGGCGGACGATGAGGCGGGCTACGTCGTGGCCGAACGGCTCGCCACCTACCTGCTGGGGGAGCCCTTCCGTCTGCCGGACGACCTGCGTCCCCTCTACCACGCCGCCGCGGTGTTCGCATCGAACTACCTCGTGACCACGTCGAGCGTGGCCGCCGATCTCTTCAGGGCGTCGGGGGTGCCCGATCCGATGGAGGCGATGCATCCCCTGCAGCGCGCGACGCTCGACAACCTCAGCTCGATCGGGCCCGAGCAGGCGCTGACGGGGCCTGTGGTGCGTGGTGATGCCGGCACGGTCGAACGCAACCTGGACGCCCTGCGCGAGCATGCGCCGCACGTGGTGCCTGCCTACCTGGCGATGGCCGAGGCCACGCTGGAGCTAGCCGTCCGGAGTGGGCGGCTATCGGATGCGCAGCGTGGTTCCGTTCAGGATGTCCTGGCGCGATGGAGCTGATCCGCGACCCGGTCGCGCTGCGTGCGGCCACCGATGCCGGTCGCGAAGGGGGCGACACGGTGGGCTTGGTCCCGACCATGGGCGCCCTGCATGCCGGCCATCGATCGCTGATCCAGCGGGCCCGGCAGGAGCAGACACTGGTGGTGGTGTCGATCTTCGTGAATCCGTTGCAGTTCGCGGCCGGGGAGGACTACGAGCGGTATCCGCGCGATGAGGCCGCCGATCTGGCGATCTGCGAGCGCCTGGAGGTCGACATCGTCTGGGCGCCGTCGGGGGACCAGATGTATCCGCCAGGAGTCGATCTGCCCGCCCCGGATCCGGGCCCAGTAGGAGCGCAGTTCGACGGTGCCTCGCGCGCGGGGCACTTCGCCGGCGTGCTGAAGGTCGTGCGGCGGATCTTCGACGCGACCGGTCCATGCAGTGCCTACTTCGGCGAGAAGGACGCGCAGCAGCTGTTCCTGGTTCGGCGGATGACCCAGCGTGATGGGTTGCCCATCGCGATCGTGGCCTGCCCGACGGTGCGTGAACCCGATGGCCTGGCCCTGTCCTCTCGCAACGTCTACCTCACCTCGGAGGAGCGACATCAGGCCGGATGTTTGTTCCTGGGACTGTCCGAGGCCGCTTCACTGGCGCGTTCGGGTGAGCGCGACGCCAACGCGCTGGCGGCGGTGGTCGCCCGGGAGGTGGGCGCCACGCCGCTCGCACGGCTCGACTACGCAGCGGTCGTGGACGAGGACTCGTTCGAACCGGCAACCTCCATCGAGGGCGGACGATCCGCGCTCGCCCTGGTGGCTGCTCGCTTCCCGAACGTCCGACTGGTCGACAACCTCCGGCTGCCGGATGCGTCGCCCGCGTGATCGGGGACGCGTGCTCGGTTGTCGCGGGCGGGCCCGTGGGACACGATGGGTCATGCGATCCATCGAGCGCGTCATGAGGGAGCTGAGGTTCTAGCCGTGTTGCTCGCCGCCGACGTCGGCAACACCGAGATCATGCTCGGGGTCTTCCAGGGACCTCGGCTCGAGCACACGTGGCGACTGTCCACGCGTCCCGAACGCACCTCCGATGAACTGGCGCTCGCCCTGTCCGGGTTCCTCGGCCAGGAGGGCATGTCGTTCGGGTCCCAGGTGACGGGGGTCGTGATCGCCAGTGTCGTGCCCGATGTGACGGCCGCCTTCCGCGAGATGGCCGCCCGCTACTTCCCGTTCCCGCCGGTGCTGGTCGGGCCGGGAACGAAGACCGGGGTCCCGATCCTCACCGACAACCCACGAGAGGTGGGCGCTGACCGGGTCGTCAACACCCTGGCGGCCTTCTCGAAGTTCGGCGGTCCCTCGATCGTGGTCGACTTCGGGACCGCCACGAACTTCGACATCGTAAGCGGGAAGGGGGAGTTCGTGGGTGGGGTGATCGCGCCGGGGATGCAGGCGAGCGCCGCCAGTCTCTTCAGCAGAACGGCACGGCTCACCCGCGTGGAGCTGGCTCCGCCTCCCAACGTCGTCGGCAAGAGCACCGTGGAGGCGATCCAGTCCGGGCTCATCTTCGGTACCGCCGGCGAGGTCGATGCGATCGTGCATCGGATCCAGGCGGAACTAGGCCCATCCACGGTGGTGGCCACCGGGGGGTTGGCGCCCGTGGTGATCCCACACTGCAGCTCGATCGACCATCACGAGCCCTGGCTCACGTTGGAGGGCCTCCGCCTGGTCTTCGAGAAGAACGCGGTGACCGCGGATGACTGACGAGCCGCAGATCCCGGAGCGCGAGGAGGACGAGGACGGCCCCCGCGAGGCAGAGGTGCTGGCCGCTCGCCGCGACAGCATGGAGCGGCTGCGCGAGGGGGGCGTCGAGCCGTTCGCCCTCGTGTTCGCGCAGGACACCTGGGCAGAGCAGCTTCATGAGGGATTCCCCGACGGCGTCCTGGCCCCGGGTGAGGAGTCCGAGCGCAGGGCCGCCGTCGCCGGTCGCGTGGTGTTGGCGCGGCGCCATGGCAAGCTCACCTTCCTGGTCATCCGGGATCGCACCGGCGATCTCCAGCTCTTCTGTGAACAGGCGACGCTCGGCGATGCGTACGCCCTGATGGATGAGGTCGATCTGGGGGACATCGTCGGTGCCACCGGGCGCGTGGTCCGGACCAAGCGCGGGGAACTGAGCCTCAAGATCGATGGCCTCACCATGCTGACCAAGGCCCTCCGCCCCCTTCCGGAGAAGTGGCACGGTCTGAAGGACCCGGATCTGCAGCAGCGCCGCCGGTACCTGCATCTCATCGCTGACGCCACTCCGCGGCGATACGTGACCGCTCGCGCCGCGGTCCTGCGGACGATCCGACACATCCTGGACGACCAGGGTTACGTCGAGGTCGAGGGGCCCATGCTCCAGACGGTCGCCGGCGGTGCGAACGCTCGGCCGTTCGCCACCCACCACCAGGCGCTCGATATCCCGATGAAGCTTCGGATCTCCCTCGAGCTGTACCTGAAACGGATGCTGGTGGGGGGCCTCGAGCGCGTCTACGAGGTGGGCCGCAACTTCCGCAACGAGGGGATCGATCGGGACCACAACCCGGAGTTCACGATGCTCGAGGCCTATCGCGCCTACGGCGACTACCACACGATGATGGAGCTCACCGAGACGCTCATCGTGGCGTGCGTCGCGGCCGTGAACCCGATCCTCGACCGTGACCCGACCATCCTGCGTATCCCGTATCGCGGCGGCGAGATCGATCTCACTCCGCCCTTCGCCCGCGTCACGATCCTGGGAGCCGTGTCGGAGGCCGTCGGCGAGCCGGTGACGCTGGACAGGCCCGACCTCGGGGAACTGGCGTCCTCGCACGATGTCTCGGTCGATGAAGCCTGGGGTCCAGGGAAGATCGTCCAGGAACTGTTCGACAAGCTCGTCGAGAGCACGATCGAGAGGCCCACGTTCGTCTGCGACTTCCCCCGTGAGATCTCGCCGCTGGCGCGCCCCCACCGCGACGACCCAGCCCTCACCGAGCATTTCGATCTGGTCGCGGGTGGGCTGGAACTGGTGACCGCGTTCTCCGAGCTGACCGATCCCATCGAACAACGGGCGAAGTTCGAGCTCCAGCAAGAGATGCGGGACATCCTCGGGGACGAGGCGCACCCTCTGGACGAGGAGTTCTTGCGGGCCCTGGAACACGGGATGCCACCCTGCGGCGGGATGGGCATGGGCATCGATCGCCTCCTCATGTTGCTGACGGACGCGCCGAGCCTGCGCGACTTGATCATGTTCCCCGCCCACAGGCCCGGATAGCCCGGCTGCCGGATCAGGCTCGTGGCAGCGGTGTCGAGGCCCGGACTATGCTTCGGCGGGGCGTCGTCGGGCGACGTCGCGCGGTGAAGGAGGATGCATGGTTGACGACTTCCAGGCGCTCAGGAGCGTGCCGCTGTTCAGTGCGATGAGCGACAAGGACCTACGTCGCCTCCTCGATATCGCGAAAGAGGTCCGCCACGACGATGGGCAGGCCGTGGTCGAGGAGGACCACACTGCCATCGGGTTCCACTTGATCCTCGACGGGAGCGCCGAGGCGGCCGTGGGGGGAGAGACGAAGACCGCGATGGGCCCCGGCGATTACTTCGGGGAGATGTCGTTGATCGACGGCAAACCGCGATCGGCTACGGTCACGGCGAAGGGTGAGCTGCGAACCCTGGTGATCCCTTCGTGGACCTTCAACCACATCCTTGACGAGCACCCCGAGATGATGCGCGCGCTGATGGTCGAGCTCTGCGCCCGCCTCCGGGCGATCGAGGGACCGCGGGGCTAGGCCGAGTCGGCCGCAGGGTCAGGCTGTTCCGCGGCTTCCTGCAGTACCACGACAAGGTCCTGAAGGCCGATCCCCTTCGCTAGGAACCCCGAGGCTCCAGCCTCTCGCGCCGCGCGCTCCACCCCTTCATCAGCATGGGCGGTGAGGATCACCACGGGCATGTCGGGCTGGGTCTCGTGGATCTTCTTCATGGCGTCGATGCCCGACAGGTCGGGCATCGACAGATCCATCAGGATCACGTCGGGCTGCAGCTCCTCGGCTTCTTCGCATGCGGCGACCCCGCCGCCAGCCTCGCCGGCCACCTCGACATCGCCCACCAATCGGAGCGCCGAGGTCAGGGCTCGTCGGAAGGCAGGATGGTCATCCACGACCAGAACGCGCACGTCTACGTCTCCTTCGCACCCGTCCGATGCGGGGATGGCGGGTCCGCAGATTGTGCCGACAGATGTCGGTCGGGCGCAATCTGCCATCCGGGGGACTTTGCTTAGTCCGTCTGGGGGAGGCACCCCCGCCGTTCGGTCCCAGCTGATCGACCCGTGATCCCGATCCGGAAGAACTGCCCGGGCGACTCATCCCGGGGTCCGAAACGTCCGAATAACCAAGTAGAGGCCGGCCGGTCTAAAGAGGCGGAAGATGCGGGGTCCGTTCAGGGGATATCGGGGGCCACAGGTATACTTAGCCCCAGCGGGCGCTGTAACCGGATCTCGGATACGGCGCCCACGGCGCCTGCGGGGTAGGACGGGGTCCGTTGATCCCGCAGGCCGGACATGCGGGCCACGGTCCGGAGGACGCTGACATGTTCGAACGGTTCACGGATCGAGCTCGACGGGTTGTCGTTCTGGCGCAAGAAGAGGCCAGGATGCTCAACCACAACTACATCGGCACCGAGCACATCTTGCTCGGCTTGATCCACGAGGGCGAGGGCGTTGCCGCCAAGGCCCTGGAATCCCTGAACATCTCCCTCGAGGCCGTCCGCCAGCAGGTAGAGGAGATCATCGGCCAGGGGCAAGCCGCCCCCACCGGCCACATCCCGTTCACACCCCGGGCGAAGAAGGTCCTGGAGCTCTCCCTCCGCGAAGCGTTGCAGCTCGGCCACAACTACATCGGTACGGAGCACATCCTGTTGGGGTTGATCAGGGAGGGTGAGGGTGTTGCCGCCCAGGTCCTGCAGAAGCTGGGTGCCGATCTGAACCGTGTGCGTCAGACCGTGATCCAGCTGTTGTCGGGCTACACGGGCGGCAAGGGCGAGACCACGCCCGGCGGCGCACAAGGCGAAGGCCCACAGGGCTCGATGGTCCTCGATCAGTTCGGGCGCAACTTCACGCAACTCGCGCGCGACGGGAAGCTCGACCCCGTGATCGGGCGGCAGAAAGAGATCGAGCGGGTCATGCAGGTGCTCTCGCGCCGCACGAAGAACAACCCCGTTCTGATCGGTGAGCCCGGCGTGGGCAAGACCGCCGTCGTCGAGGGACTCAGCCAGGACATCGTTCGCGGCGAGGTGCCCGAGACGCTGAAGGGCAAGCAGATCTACTCGCTGGACCTGGGCGCGTTGGTTGCCGGATCCCGTTACCGCGGTGACTTCGAGGAGCGCCTGAAGAAGGTGCTGAAGGAGATCAAGACCCGCGGCGACATCATCCTGTTCATCGACGAGCTGCACACGCTGGTGGGCGCCGGCGCCGCGGAGGGCGCCATCGACGCCGCCTCCATCCTGAAACCGATGCTGGCGCGCGGTGAGTTGCAGACCATCGGGGCCACCACGCGCGACGAGTACCGCAAGCACCTGGAGAAGGACGCCGCGCTGGAGCGCCGCTTCCAACCTATCGTCGTCGAGGAGCCCACGGTGGCGCACACCATCGAGATCCTGAAGGGCCTGCGCGACCGCTACGAGGCCCACCACCGCGTGAACTTCACCGATGACGCTCTGGTGGCGGCGGCCAACCTCGCCGAGCGCTACATCTCGGACCGGTTCCTGCCGGACAAGGCCATCGACCTGATCGACGAAGCGGGCGCGCGCATGCGTATCCATCGCATGACGGCGCCGCCCGACGTGCGAGAGGTCGACGAGAAGATCGCTGAGGTGCGTCTGAAGAAGGAGTCCGCAATCGATGGGCAGGACTTCGAGAAGGCGGCCTCGCTCCGCGACGAGGAGCGTCAACTGCAGGACGAGCGCACCCGACGCGAGCAGGAGTGGAAATCCGGCGAGATGGACATCCTGTCCGAGGTGGACGAGGAGGAGATCGCCGAGGTCCTGTCGGTGTGGACCGGCATCCCCGTCTTCAAGCTCACCGAGGAGGAGACCGAGAAGCTGCTCCGCATGGAGGACGAGCTCCACAAGCGGATCGTCACGCAGAACGAGGCCATCTCGGCGGTGTCGCGGGCCATGCGGCGCACGCGCTCAGGGCTGAAGGATCCTCGGCGCCCGGCGGGTTCCTTCATCTTCTTGGGGCCGAGCGGCGTCGGCAAGACCGAGCTCTCGAAGGCGCTGGCCGAGTTCCTGTTCGGCGATGAGGACTCCCTGATCCAGCTGGACATGTCCGAATACATGGAGAAGCACACGGTCAGCCGCTTGATCGGCTCGCCTCCCGGATATGTGGGATACGAAGAGGGCGGGCAGCTCACGGAAGCCGTGCGCCGCAAGCCGTTCAGCGTGGTGCTGTTCGACGAGATCGAGAAGGCTCACCCCGATGTGTTCAACACGCTGCTGCAGATCCTGGAGGACGGGCACCTCACCGACTCCCAGGGCCACAAGGTCGACTTCAAGAACACCATCATCATCATGACTTCGAACCTGGGCACCCGGGACATCCAGAAAGGGCCCGGGATCGGCTTCGCCGCCAACGCGAATGAGCAGATGACCTACGAGAAGATGAAGGAGCGAGTGACCGAGGAGCTCAAACGGTCATTCCGCCCGGAGTTCATCAACCGGATCGACGAGGTCATCGTCTTCCGCTCGCTCACGCAGGCCGACGTCAAGAACATCGTCGACCTGATGATGAAGCGCCTGCGTGAACAGCTGAAGACGAAGGACGTGGAGATCGAGCTGACGGACGAGGCGAAGACCCTCCTGGCGAACGAGGGGTTCGATCAATCCCTGGGTGCCAGGCCGCTGCGTCGCACGATCCAGCGCCTGGTCGAGGACCCGCTCGCCGAGAAGCTCCTGTGGAAGGAGTTCCGCGCGGGGCAGACCATCATCGTGGATGCCAAAGACGGCGAGATCACGTTCGAGGCGGCGGACGCCATGCCGCCCGATGTCCCGCCCGTCGAGCTCGCCGGCTCCACCGAGTAGAACCGCTCTTCATCCCGCCAGCGGGAGCCACATCTGGTCCTGCGGTTCCTCCAAGACGTAGGTGTCTCGATCGGCGTGGTCGCGAAGTTGGTCGTCCGTCACCAGCACCACGACGGTGGGAGGAGGCCCCTGCTCGTCACCGGGTGCGATCGCGTAGAGGGGGCGGCGTGTGTCCAGGGCGACGACGACGCGAAGGACGGTGCCCAACGGTTCACCGTTCACCGACACCACTCGGCTCCCCGTGGATGGTCGCTGCGATGTCAGCGGCAACCTGAGGGTGCCGCGAAGGAACGCGAACGCAGCGGGGATCTGGACCCTGAGTTTCCGGATCCACCTGGATGGGAGCCGGGGACGGCTGGGCGTGGGCCGGCGGCGCGCCGGAGGCTGGGGAGTATGGCCGGGGCCCCAGTCATGTTGGCGCATCGCGAGGTAGATCGCGAACCCCTGATACATCGTCCGGTTCTCCTTCCTCGGGAACGGAAGAAGGCCGCGGCGCGAAGCGCCGCGGCCTCCAGTTCGTCTGGTCGGCTGTTGCTGACCATCACCCTGCCTCTGAGCGTGCCCCCTGTCAAAGGGTCCACGGCGCATGCCACAGCTTCGCCATAGGCCCTGGATGCTGCAACCGGCACCCACGTTTAGCGAAGGCTTAAGGATGGCTGGGTCTGGTCGTGCGCGGCCGACGGATACCATCGCCTGGAGTCCCGAGGTCTCGGGCCTCGAGGTTCGGTTCGGGCTCACCTGAGCCGATATCCCATCGATGTGCCGGCACGTCGGATCCACCGGGTGGAGCGTCTCATGAAGATCTTCAGCAGGGTGGTCGCAGCGATCCTCGTGGTCGTGGCGGCGCTCGCGCTGGCGCTGGGAGCCTTCGGCATGGGCATCCGGACCGGGGTCTTCGATCGGGCGAACGTATCGGAGATGGCCCGGGCGCTGTCGCAGAGCCGAAGGTTCCAGAGCTACGTGGCGGGGGAAACGGCCGACGCCGCTCTCCATAACGTCGCGGAGCTGCGCGGCCGAAGGGCGGGGGTGGTAGCCGCCGTTTCGCGCCTCGGGCAGACCCAGGACTACCGCAGCCTCGTCACCGAGGCCATCGATCAGGCCTACCGACGGACGGCGTCGGGCGCCGACGGATCGATCGTGCTGGCCCCCGACGACCTCGTCGCGATCCTGGCGGAGGTGCCGATCCCCAAAGGGGGCCTCGGTGATCAAGGGGTGGTGATCCTGCCGACACAGGATGTTCGCACGGCGCACACCGCCCGGGAGTTGGCCGATCGGTACGCGATCTTGCTCCTCGCGCTCGGCGCGGTGGCGGCCGTCGCCGCGATGCTGGTTCCCGGTCGGCCCGGTCTGCGGTTGGCCGCTCTCGGGCTGATCCTCATGGCCGCCTCGGGCCTCCTCTACTTCGGCATGGGCTTGCCCCGATACGGCCTTGTGGAGCGACTCCCGCTCCCGAGCGCTGCCCTTGCTCACGCCGCCTGGAACGCCGGGATCTCTACGATGCGTCTGTGGTTGGGCGGAGCCGCCGTCGTGGGGTTGTTCGCACTGGTGTTCGGACTGGCGATCGAGGCGAGCCGCCCGCAGCGGTCGACGGTCCCCGGCGACGAGGGCTAGATCGTCCGGCCCTCAGCTCCTCGGGTACGCGGATGGAGGCTTCCTTTCCGCTCTGGATGGGTCGGATGATCTGGCTCGCCGGCTCCATCGGGTAGCGCTCGGTATCAGTTCCTCGGATCGTAGGCCCTGTTCACCAGGAGCCCGTTCCCTTTCGGCGTCCACGAAACCGCGTTCTCGTCGCTCGCGACACTCATCCCCAGGTCGGAGACGGTGCCGGTTGCGATGTCGAACACCTTCACGTCGAGGCGCGGCCAGCTTGCGAGGGTCCCGGTGCTCGGGTCGGGTAGCTGATAACGCTGGACATCGTTGTAGGTGAGGAAGGCGATCTTCGACCCATCGGGAGACCAGCGGGGCGAGAACCCTCTCTGCGACAGGATCGCCTGGACGTGCGAGCCATCTGGCTCCATGGTGGCCAGGCCGCCACCGTGGAACAGAGCGATCGAGCTACCGTCGGGTGAGTAGACGGCCTGCGAATCGTCGACCTCGTTCGTGGTGATCCGCACGGGTGCGCCGCCGCCGCTCGCCGCGACGCGGTAGATCTCTTGGGTGGGCGAGAATCCGTTGTCGTCCAGAGGGGTGGAGCCGGCGTCGCTGTAGATGATGCTCGTGCCGTCGGGTGACCACGATGGCCACGACTTCTGCGTCGGTCCGCTCGTCAGCGTGGTCGCACGGATCGAGTACATCTCGCTCGGGTGGGCGATCGCGGCCGCCACGTGAAGCACGACGATCTGGCTTCGGAGACCGTTGGGATCTCCCGCGACGAACGCGATCTCGGTCCCGTCCGGAGACCAGATCGGCTGCGATACGTCGTGGAGACGGTGGATGCCTCCCTGGGGGCCCCCTCCCTCGTAGTAGAGGAAGCCCGAGTGCTTGCCGTCGACCCTGGCCATCGTCAGCCGGTTGCGGTCGCCGCACCCGCCGCAGAAGCCAACGCTCGTGCTGCGGGTTACGTAGACGATCCGCTGGCCGTCGGGTGAGAGGTTGGGTTCCCAGGCGTCCGGTGCGAGGTTCGCGTGTTGGATCACCGTGCCATCCAGTCCCACGATGGCAGGGCGCATCACCGCACGAGGATGCCCGGTGGGTGGGAACGACACCGTGGGATCGGCCGGTGCCCCGCCCTCGCTTCCCACCTGCGTCAGCACGAGCCCAGCAGCCGCGATCACGACCGTCGCGGCCACCACGAAAGCGCCGACCCTCTTGTTGCGTCCAGCTTTGCGTTGCCGGTCTTCCTGTTGCCTCCACGAATCCTGGTCGGGTTCCATCTGTTTGGTCGTCATCTCGAACACCTCTCTGAGATCAGCCATGTGGCCCTCCGGTGGTCCTCAGCACAGCACGGCCTTGGGTAGCGAGCGCTCGCACGGTGGAGGGGCGGATGCCCATGATGTGGGCGGCCTCCTCCGAGCCGTAGCCGTACAGGTCGAGCAGGACGAGGGCGGCACGTTGCCGCGGCGCCAGCCGGTGCAGCATGCGGCGTACGTCTTCCCGCAGGTCGATCTCGTCGAACGGGTCGGTGGTGGTATCCGCCGCCACCAAACGCTTCGCGGCCCGGCGTGCGGCTCGAGCCCGCATCCGGGATCCGTTCAGCGCCACCCGGAACAGGTAGGCGGTCGGGTCCTCGATCTGTCCGATCCGGTCCCAGCGCTCCCAGAGCTTCAGGAACGCGTCCTGCATGAGCTCGCGAGCGTCCTCCCGGTTCCCCGTCACGAAGTACAGGGCCTTGAAGAGACGCGCGTGCTCGTCGGCGAAGAGTGTGACGAAATCCGGCGGGCCGATAGCCTGCTGGGGGAGCCTCACCACTTCACCCTCTGCCTGCATCACGTCATGGATGCCGCCACAGGCGTTCCCGCTTAGTCCGTCATCGCCTTCGCCGTCAAACGGTACCTTGGGTATAGGGGGGCGGCCCAAGCCCGTTTGGGTTCGGTACCGAACGCGCCGATACCCCAACGATGCAACGAGCTACGGATGCCCTGGGTCTCGTGGTCGCGTCGATCTTGATCGTCCTGGCGGGGACGGCGCTCGCGCTGGGGGCGCTGGGGATGGGGATCACCACCGGGGTCTCCGAACGCGAGGCCCCGAGCGCGGTGAGGCTGCTGGGGCACGAGGTCGAACGCCCACGGACCGGCGGGACCGCCACGCATCGAACCGGCGGCGGGCCTCGCGACCTGGTCGCAACCCACGATCTGCGAACGATCCGGGCCCGGAAACACGCGGCCGATCACTACGGCATCCTCTTGGTCCTGCTGGGCCTCGCGGCCACCGTGGCCCTGATGATGATCCCTGGCCGGCGGGGGCTGCGGATAGCGGGGATCGGCGGGGTCGTGCTCCTCGCCTGTGGTGCCCTGTACCTGCGAGTGGTGGCCCCGGGTGCGGTGGGCGGGGACACCTCGTCGTCGCTCCTGGCGGGATGGAACGCCGCGCTTCCCACCCTGCGGATCTGGCTGGTCGGTGCGGCCGCGCTCGGTGTGATGGCGCTCGTGTTCGGCCTCGCGATCGAAGTTGGGCCTCCCGAACACTCTCGGGTCATCTCCGAACTGGACTAGATCGATAGGCCCCGCAGCTCTTCGGGAACCAGGTCGGCGAACGTCCACCCGGTCCACATGTCGGCAGCGATCCGAGCGGCTGGCGCATCGACGGCGAAGCGCCTGAAATGCGTGGCCACCCGCTCGACGTCCCTCTGCAGGAACGCCTCCGCATGGCGGTTCTTCCGTGGGTCCACCGCCTGAGGGAAGTCGATCACCGTTACTAGTCCATCCCAGACCAGTAGGTTGTACGGAGAGAGGTCCCCGTGCACGATGTTGTGGTACAGCATCACCTCCACCGCGTGCATCGTCTGGTCGAAGAGCTCCTGGGCTTCGGCCGTATCGTCGGGCTGGTAGAAGCGCAGCTGCGGCGCGGCGAAGTCCATGTCGCCGACATAGGTCATCAGGATCGCGTCGCCCGTGCACTCGATGGGTCGCGGAACGGGTGCCCCGGCGGCGGAGAGCGCCTTCAGTGTCTCCCACTCACGGTCCACCCAGATGCCACCCTGCACCTCACGGCCGAACTTCGTCTTCTTCTGCAGTGCCGTTCGCACCCTGCGCTCCTTGATGAATTCACCGTCGTGGTAGAGGCCGTCGTCGCGGAAGTCACGTCGATCGAGCGCGTGGAACAGTTTCAACGCGGCGATCGTCTCGCCCGTGGTCCTGGGGTTGGCTCGACAGAGGTGGACGGAGGCTTCCTTTCCGCTCTTGATCGGTCGGATGATCTGTTCGATGAGCCCTTCGTCGAAGAAGTGCTCGAACGCTGCATCGTGCAAGGTGGGGCTCCCTTCGGGGTCGTCGTGGCATACGGATGCCGCGACCCTGCTCGGGAGCGCATGCGTGAGCCGGCCTGGAAGGAGGCGGCTACGCGGCGGACCGGGAGGGACGCGACGAGCGCGCGATGTCGAGGACCGAGATCGCGGCCATGCTCATCCCTCCTTCCGGTCGTCGGCGCGGAGTTGCGCCTGGGCGAGTATAGGGCGAGCGACGGGACGTGGCCAGTGTGAGCCGTGTCAGAGGGGGTCGCTAGGTTCTCGACCGTGGCGAAGGCGAGGACGCTCCTGGCGTGTACGGAGTGCCGGCAGCAGGTGGCGCAGTGGGTCGGGCGCTGTCCCGGCTGCGGCGCCTGGGGCACGATCCAGGAGGTCAGCGGGGGTGCGGGTCGCGGTGTTACCGGCGTCATCGCCCCCGTTCCGCTGGTCGGCCAGGGCGCTGCCCCCCAGGCCGACCAGCGCGTTCCCACCGGGCTCGAAGGGCTCGACCGGGTCCTGGGCGGAGGCCTCGTCCCCGGCTCGGTGATCCTGCTGGCCGGGGAGCCTGGGATCGGCAAGTCCACGTTGCTGTTGCAGCTGCTGGCCTCGCTCGCAGCGGCCGGGAGGTCATGCCTGCTGGTGTCGGGCGAGGAGTCCCAGGGGCAGATCGCGGCCCGTGCCCGGCGGTTGGGTGTTGACGCGGGCGCCGTGACCTTCGCTTCAGGACGGGATCTCGAGCAGGTCATCAGCGTCGCCCGCGACCAGGCGCCGTTCCTGCTCGCCGTCGACTCGATCCAGACGGTCCGCGACACCACGGGCGGCCAGATGCCTGGGGGCGTCGCCCAGGTCAGGACGTGCACGGATGCGCTGATGGGGCTCGCCAAGTCCCAGGGCATCGCCGTCGTGCTGACGGGCCACGTGACGAAGGAGGGCGACCTGGCGGGCCCACGAGCGCTGGAGCACGCCGTCGATGTGGTGCTCACGTTCGACGGCGATGCGCGGTCGGGTCTACGGGTGCTGGTGGGCGGCAAGAACCGCTACGGCGCCGAGGGGGAGACCGCCTGGTTCGAGATGGGCGGCAGCGGGCTCAGCGAGATCGATCCCACACAGCTGCTGCTCTCCGGTGCCCGGGTCGCCGGGGCGGCCGTCTCGCTCCCGCGGTCCGGACGCAGGGCCCTCGCGGTGGAGATCCAGGCGCTGGTCGGTTCCTGTGAGGGCCCGGCTCGACGGCAGACGACCGGACTGGATGCCCGTCGGTTCCAGCTGGTGGCTGCGGTGGTGGACCGAGTCGCTGGCCTGGCCATCGGCCGATGTGAGTTGTACGGCGCTTCTTCAGGGGGGGTGAGGGTCGACGATCCAGCCTGCGACCTGGCCGTGGCTGCGTCGCTCGCGTCGGCCGCCACGGGAACGCTCACACCGCAGGCCACCGGATTCATCGGGGAGGTGGCCCTCACGGGCCTGGTCCGCCCGGCGCCGGCGATGGAGCAGCGGCTCGCCGCAGCCCGAGCCGCGGGTTGTACGTCTGCCTACGTCCCTCGAACGGGATCCATCCCGACGCTCGAGGGGGTGCGTACGATCCCGGTCGGCGATCTTGGGGAAGCCATCGGTTGGGCCCTCTCACCTGCTGCAACGGTTCCCGGGGGCGTCTGAGGTCCGTCCTTTGCCTTAGGTCCTGCGGACCACGGGGAGCCCACCATAGGCCCTCTGACCTGCGGTTTTGGCTTGCGTCGCAAGCCGGGTCCGTGCTACCCTGCTAACTAGTCAACCCGTCCCCGCAGGTCTCCAGGGAGGTTCCGTGTTCCGTAAGGGCGATACCGTTGTGCATCCGGAACATGGCGCCGCAGTCATCGAGGAGTTGCGGGAGAAGGAATTCCTGGGGGAGACGAGGACCTACCTGGTACTGCGGGTCGCCTACGGCGACCTCACGCTGATGATCCCCACCGATTCCACGGAGCAGGTGGGCCTGCGCCAGGTGGTCAGCAAGGCCGAGGTGAAGAAGGTCCTGAAGGTCCTGACCGAGGACGAGTCCTCCATGGCCGCCAACTGGAGCCGTCGCTTCAAGAACAACATGGAGAAGTTGCACTCAGGCGACCCCTACCAAGTCGCCGAGGTCCTTCGGAACCTCTCGATCCGGGACCGCGAGAAGGGCCTCTCGGCCGGGGAGAAGCGCATGATCCAGAAGGCCCGGCAGATCTTGATCTCCGAGCTCTCGCACGCCACCGGCAAGTCCGAAGAGGATGCTGAGATCATGATCGACGAGGTCCTCGACGAGGCCCACGGCGTGAAGCTGGCCGCCGAAGCGTAGGACACGCACCTACCTGCCGTGACGTATCTACGTACGTAGCTCAGGCTGTCGCCTCCCAGCGCCGATGACCCGCTAGAAGGGTGCGTCGGGCCGTTCCGGGCGCGGCGTCCCGCGATCGGGAAGGGCTGGCGGGAGATGAGCGACAGCGAGCCTCGCACGAGCGCCGTCCGCGGGCGCCTGGTCGAAGGCGTCCGACTGATCTTCATCGCCATCCTGGGGACCGCGGGGTTCCAGATCGGTGCCGCCAACGCCGACGAGAGCGCGAGCCGCGCGCTCCTGTACATCTTCCTCGGTGCCGCCATCGGATTCGTGATCGGTGGCGTGGCCGGCCGGCTCACCCTGCGAGCCGTGAGCGGCATGGAGCGCGAGCTTCGGCACAAACCCGCGCCCGAACTGGCGGGCGGGGTTGTCGGGCTGGTCATCGGGCTGGTGGTGGCCGCCCTGATGATGATCCCGCTGATGTTCGTCCCCCCGTCGGCCGCATGGCCCGCGATCGTCTTCCTCTACCTGGTCCTTGGATCCCTCGGCTTCCGCTTGGGCGAGGCGAAATACGAGGACCTCTTCGGCCTGGTCGGGATGAAGCCGCGGGCATCGGCCGCAGCCCACGGCGACCTCCACGTCATCGACACCAGCGCGTTGATCGACGGCCGGGTCGCCGACCTCGTGGCCACCGGCTTCGTGTCCGGCACGATCCTGCTGCACGACGGCGTGCTTCGGGAACTCCAGGCGATCAGCGACTCCTCAGACCCCCGACGCCGCACCCGCGGCCGGCGCGGTCTCGACGTCCTGGTGGAGCTTCAGAAGGCACCCACGATCCAGTTCCAGTTGGTCGAGGAACTCGGGGTGATGGACGTCGACGCGGCCCTGGTCCGCCTGGCGCGCGAACGTGGCGCGTCCCTGATCACGGTGGATCACAACCTGGCCAAGGTGGCGGAAGCGCTGCGCGTACCCGTGGCGCAGATCAACGCCCTGGCGTCGAAGTTCCGCGTTCCGTACACCGCGGGAGATGAGATCTCGGTCCGCCTGGTCAAAGAGGGTCGCGAGCACGGCCAGGGAGTGGGATACCTTGACGACGGAACGATGGTGGTGGTCGAACGCGCGGACGAGCACATCGGGACCACCGTCGAGGTCAAGGTCACGAACGTGATCCAGACGACGACCGGCCGGATGGTGTTCGCCGCGCTGGCGGCCGAGGCGGGCGTCGACGCGTAGTCGAGCGCGTCCCTTCAGCGTCTCTGGCATGCTTGCGGCATGGAACCCGAGCGACCGCGGACGGCGGCCATCGTGCTGGCGGCCGGCGCGGGTCGACGCTTGGGGGCGGCCGATCCCAAGGCCTTCGTGACGATCGGGGACCGACCGGTGCTGGCCGTGGCCGCCGCCGCCGCGGCCGCCTCCGACGCCGTGCACGCCCTGGTGGTGACGGCCCCCCCCGGGTCGGAGCACCGGGCGGGAGGGTGCGTGGAGTTCCTGGGTAAGCCCGTTCTGGTGGTAACCGGGGGACCCACACGCCAGGACTCGGTCCGGGTGGCGCTGGAATCGGTTCCCGCCGACACGGAGGTCGTGGCCATCCACGATGCCGCTCGGCCCTTCGCCCCGCCGGATCTGTTCACCGAGGTCATCGCCGCCGTTGCGGCGGGGGCCGAGGGCGCGATCCCCGTGATCCCGGTGGCCGACACCGTGAAGCGCGTCCATGACGGGCTCGTGGTGAGCACCCTCGATCGTGACGAGCTGATGCTGGCGCAGACGCCACAGGCCTTCCGGCTCGTGGCCCTGCGCGAGGCGCACGCCCGCGCCGACGCCTCGGGCCTGACGGTCACGGACGACGCCGCCCTGCTGGAGCTCGCCGGAGGTGTGGTGAGGGCGGTGATCGGAGATCCGATGAACTTCAAGATCACCACCCTCCTGGATCTAGCCCAGGCCGAGGCACGGATCGGGGGTTCCGGTGGCTGAGGGATCCTCGACGCGGGTGGGGTTGGGGTTCGACGTGCATCCGCGCGACACGGGGCGGGACCTGTGGCTGGGTGGGCTGCACTGGGAGGGGGAGGCCGGCCTCGCCGGTCATTCTGACGGCGACGCCGTCTGCCACGCGATCGCCGATGCTCTGTTGGGGGCGGGGTCGCTCGGGGATGTTGGCGTACATTTCCCCGATGGTGACCCGCGTTTCGCGGGGATGGCTGGGCTCGATCTCCTGGCTCGCACCGTTTCGATCATGCACGCTGCGGGCCTGACTCCCCTGTCCTGCGATCTCACGGTGCTGTGCGATCGTCCGGCCATCGCCCCACGCCGCGACGAGATCCGCGATCGACTCGCAGAGGTGCTGGACCTCCCGAGGGACCGGGTCTCTGTCAAAGCGACGCGTCCCGAAGGGCTGGGCCTCTCGGGTGACGGCGTGGGATGTCTCGCCGTGGCCCTGGTCTCGTGAGCCGGGAACGGGATCGACAGAGGCGCCGGCGCACCCACGTGAGGTCAACGGACTCGGTCGTCGGCGGTCGCCGTGCCGTCACCGAAGCGATCCGTGCGGGTGTCGCCCTGGAGATCTTGGTCGTGTCTTCCCCGAAGGCGACCCAGGGCATGACGGCGCTGCTGGCAGCGGCTCGGGATGCGCAGGTCCCCATCCACACGACGGACCGAGCGAGGCTCGATGCCATGGCGCCCAACCATCAAGGGGTGGTGGCCCGCGTCCGGAGCCCGAAGGAGCCGGCGCAGATGCGCGAGCTCACCGAGCGTGATCTGGCGACGTTCCCGTTCACCGACGATGCGCTGGTGGTGGTCCTCGACGGGATCATGGATCCCCAGAATCTCGGCGCCGCCGCTCGATCGGCCGAAGCGGCGGGGACCCAACTCCTGGTCACCCGCACTCGACGAGCTGCTGACGTGACGGCAGCGGCGATCCGCGCCTCCGCGGGTGCTCTCATGCACCTACCCCATGCCCGGGTCGCGAACATCCCCCGAGCGATCGAGCGCTTGCAGGGAGCCGGTTTCTGGGTGGTGGGCCTTGATGAGGCGACCTCCACGTCGATCTTCGATCGACCCTGCCCGGGTGGCAGGGTGGCGGTGGTGGTGGGGGGCGAGGGCGCGGGCATGGCGAGGCTCACCAAGGAGCGCTGCGACGAATTGGTGTCGTTGCCCATGCGGGGTCGGGTCGGCTCGCTGAACGCCGCGGCCTCGCTGGCGGCCGTGCTGTACGCCTTCGTGCTTCCCACGCGATCCTGATCCGCTCCTCGAGGCTACGGTTCGGCGAACCTCCCGCCGATGCATGAAGCATGGACACCGATCCCACGCCATCGGCGCCCGATCCCCTGGGGTTCGAGGTGCCCACACCGGCGGTCGCTCCGCCGCACCGGCCCGCGCTGCTCACCGGCGCGGCCGTCATCCTGTTCGTGTTCGGAGCGATCGGCCTGATCGCCGCGGTGTGGCTGCTGACGGGTGGGGGCGGGGCGGGCGTTGTTCGCGACCAGGCTCGCTCAACGGTCGGCCTCGTCCCGTTGGCGATCGGGGTTCTGTACGTAACAACAGGGGTTCTCATCCTGAGGCTGCGGCCCGCAGGCCAGATCCTGGGCTTCGTGTCCGCGGCGATCATGATCGTCAACGGTCTCTTGCGTTTCGGCAGGACGCCGGGGGCGGGGTTGCTGGGATTGGGGATGGCCGGCCTCTTGATCTACGCCCTGGCCGCCCACTCCCCTCGGTTCCGCAGGACGGAGCCGGGGTAGACTCGCGCTCGACGCCGGCGTGGCGCAGCCCGGTAGCGCAAGCGATTTGTAATCGCTAGGTCGTCGGTTCGAATCCGACCGCCGGCTCGATCGGCCCATCCGCCGGTGGGCCTCCCCGGAACACGGTACGTAACTCAGCGTACGCATCTTCCGTGAAACGTGGAGTTCCGCAGGCTGTGGCCTGCGCCTACCTTGGTTCGTGCGGACTCAAGCGTTCGCCCCGAGCGGTCGAAACCTTGCTCGGGAAGGTCGAGGCACCGATCCGTGCCCCCGGGGCCACCCCCGGTCGACCAAGAGAAGGGGATCGAACGACATGCGCCCGATGCGCTCACCGAAGGGTCGGCTTAACCGGGGCTCCGACGTTCCCGCCCGCCCTCGAGGCCGGGGCGAGGAAGGCGCGGCCGCGGTCGAGTTCGCGATCGTTGCTTCGCTGTTCTTCCTGCTGGTCTTCGGGATCATCGACTTCGGGTTCGGGTTCCACACGTGGAACGGGACCGCGAACTCCGCCCGCGAGGGCGCGCGCCGCGCCGCCGTGTCCGCGGACGTGAACGACATCATCGCGCGCGTCCGATCGTCCTCGGCCTATCTCGATCAGTCCCGCTTGACCGTCACCGTGACATGCAGCCGCGGCGGCGCGTTCGGCACCTGCCCAGCCTCGAGCAGCTGGCTCGAAGGGGATCTGGTCAAGGTCGCCGTCGACTACGACTACAACTTCATCACCCCGCTCGGCTCGATGGTCGGTCTGGGCAGTGACATGCAACTGCACTCGGAATCCGAAACCCGATTCGAAGGGCTCTAGACCATGATGATGTGGCGTCAGCGGTTGCCGAAGCGTCTCAACGAGGAGCGCGGCGCGATCGCCGTGCTCTTCGCGTTCATCTTGATCGTGCTGTTCGCCGCCGTGGCGTTCGCCGTCGACCTGTCCCGACTCTTCCACGAACGCCAGGTGCTCCAGAACGCGGTGGACTTCGGCGCGCTGGCGGGTGGCATGGAGCTGCCGGTGCAGGGCTCCGCCCAGGCACAGGTGGCCTACGACGAGGCCATGCGGGTCACCCTGGACAACAACCTGCGTCTCAATTCGAGCCAGGTCAACATCACCTTCAAGTGCGTCGTCGGTGACCGGGATCAGAACGGCACGCCCGACCCCGAGGACGTCCCGTTCGTCTGCGGACCCGCCGCGACCGGATCGTGGAGCGCCGGAACCTGGCGCCTGAAGGGCACCAAGGCGGTGCATGACTGCGACCCTTACGCCGGAGACAAGTGCAACACGATCTCGGTGCGAAGCGCTCGGGATGTCCCGTACATCTTCGCGCCCATCATCGGGTTCAAGCAGGGCAACACCGGCTCGGTGAGTGCGGCGTCCTGCAAGGGCGCCTGCGGGGCCGCCAGCTCCCCCTTGGACGTGGTGATCGTGTTCGACCGCACGGGATCGATGTCCGTCGCGGACGTCGCCAACGCGAAGAACGGTGCGCTGTCGGTCCTCGACTTCTACGATTCCTCGCAGCAGCACGTGGGCATGGTCGCCCTTCCCTATGGGAGGCCCTCGAACAAGTGCGTGGTGAACGATCCACAGCTGTATCCGCAGTCGGCCGCGAGCTTCTGGCAGGTGACGCCCATCAGCTCGGACTACGATCGTGCGGACGGCACGCTCAACACATCCAGCCAGCTCGTTCAGAACATCAACTGCCTCCAGCGGAGCCCCACGGTCGTTGTCAGGGTGAACGGCGTCGTGAAGACGAACGCCGGACACACGAACCTCGGTGATCCCCTGGACGCCGCCCGCGAGATGCTCCAGAACCAGGGCCGCAGCAACGTCCCCGATGTGATCATCTTCGAGACCGACGGTGAGGCGAACCAGCCCGACGGCCTGCAGCCGTGCGCCTACCTGAACAACAAGGCGAACATCGCCAAGGCTGCCGACCAGACGATCTTCACGCTCGGGTACGGCCTCGGTACCAAGCAGTGCAGCCGGGACACCTCGGGCAGGTACCACAACGCGTACGCCACCACGAACCTGGCCGACGCGGCCACGAACTCGACCGATGACCACCCCGGCGGTTGTGCCGCCACGGAGAACAAGGACGGCGACAACTACTTCTGCACCCCCGCCTCCGCGGACCTGGAGCCGGTGTTCCGTCAGATCGCCGCGGCAAGCGTGGGTAGCGCTCGGCTCATCGACGACCTCTAGGGCCGGCCAACATCATCCGCGGATCCTACGGTCCGCGGATGATGGGTCGGCGACGTCGTTTCGGCCGGAACCGGATCATCTAGGCCTTGGTCGCGCGGAGGCCGAAGAGTACGGGCAGGTCCTGACCACCCACCCGTAACCGATAGCGGCCATCCGCATCCGGCGTCAGGACGTCGCCTCTGGGATCGACGTCGTCATCGAGCCACTCGGTGAACGCATCCACGAGGAGCCCGGCGTCGACGGCCGCCGTCACGATCTCTCCCAGCCCGTGGGCGAAGCTCACGGTGGCGTCGGCGGACGTCTTCGCCGCCGGATCGGCATATGACCCCGGCGCATCGAACCTGATCGGCTCCGCTCCCAGATAGGGCATGTCGAGCACGGGTGGGTCCACGCTTTCGAAGGTCAGGAAGAGCGGATGGAGGTCGATCAGCACCAGCGCCCCTCCGCTCCGCAGCGCACCCGCGGCGAACCGCATCCATGCGTCGATGTCCGCGATCCAGCACAGGACCCCGTACGACGCGAACGCCACGTCGAACCTCTCCGCCAACTCCGGATCGGACACCTGCGTGTCGCCTTGGATGAAGCTTGCCTCCAGACCGGAGGTGGCGGCGAGCTCCCTCGCGCGCGCGATCGCCACGGGTGAGAAATCCACGCCCGTCACGCGGGCTCCGCGCCGCGCCCACGAGAGCGTGTCCAAACCGAAGTGGCACTGGACATGCAGGAGGTCCAGGCCGTCGACGTCTCCCACCGCGCGCTTCATCTCGGCGAGCTCACGATCGCTGAGGGAGCTGGCCCCGCCCAGGAAGCTTTCGACGTCGTAGTAGGCGTCCTGTCCATGGATGCGAGCCCGCTCGTCCCAGAAACGGCGGTTGACCTCGATCGCGTCATCCATGGTCCGACCCTAGCTCGCCGCCCTGCGGAGGACACGTCCTGCCCGCACCCCTGGTGCGCCGTCCCACGCCCGACGACCGTTCACGAGCACCAGATCGATGCCGTCCGGGAACGTGTGCGGATGGCCGAAGTCCGACGCGTCGGTCACCGTGGCGAGATCGAACAGCACGAGGTCGGCCGCTGCTCCCTCCACCACGAGTCCGCGCCGGGTGAGGCCGAACCGATCCGCGGGGAGTGAAGTCATCTTGCGGACCGCCGCTTCGAGCGTGAGCACGCCGTCGCGAACGTAGGGGCCGATGACCCGCGGGAACGTGCCGTAGTTGCGTGGATGGACCGGCCGGTCACCCAAGGGGCCATCGGGTGACATGGAGCTCGCATCGGAGGCCACCATCACGTCGGGATGACCGAGGATCGTCCGCACGTCACCCTCGTCCATCGCGTGGCCGATGCAGGAGGTATCGGGGTCCTCCATCAGGAGCGCGAAACAGGCATCCGCCGCCGCCACCCCTCGGTCCCGCGCGATCGCCTCGATGCTCCATCCGTTCCGGCTGCCGTCGCCCGAGCCCTCGATCACGATCTGGCTCCACCCGACGCCCAGGACTGAGGACTGGAAGTCCGCCTCCCCGTCCTCCACAGCTCGGACCAGGCGGCCATGGGTCGATGGATCCGCGATGAGTGCGGAGAGCTCCCCAACGGGTGCCCATCCGGGGAGCAGGGAGGAGAGGTCGGACCCCCAGGCGGTGTAGGGATACTGGTCGGCCGTGATGTCTCGTGCTCCGTCGATCCGTCTCAGTACCTCACCGGCCCTTCCCCACATCGGCGACGTTTCGCACTTGAGGTGACTGATGTGCACCGGGACCTCGGCCCGTTCGCCGACGTCGTTCGCCTCGTCGATCGCCCGGAACAGGTGCGCTCCCTCTCCGCGGATGTGGCTCGCGTAGATCCCTCCAGCGACGGCGGACTCCCTCGCTAGGGCAACCACCTCATCGGTCTGGGCGTGGATACCCGGCGCGTAGATCAGCCCCGTGGATAGCCCCACGGCGCCCGCCTGCATCGCCTCGGCTACGGCCGAGCGCATCGAGCCGAGCTCCCGGCTGGTCGGTGGGCGGCCTTCCAACCCCATCGTCGTTGCCCGGATCGCTCCGTGTCCTACGAGTGCTGCGATGTTCACCGCTGGACGCGAAGCCTCGATCCGTTCTAGGTAGTCGGCGAACGAGGCGAACCGGACGTCCATGGTGTCGGGATCGCCGCCAACCATGCGTGCGCACTCGGGCGCGCCGTCGGGGGGCCACGGCGACGACCCGCAGTTGCCGACCACCACGGTCGTGACCCCTTGGCGGATGGTGGAAGGCATGGCGGGATCCACCAGAGGTCCGAGATCGGAGTGGTTGTGGACATCCACGAATCCGGGGGCGAGGACGCGACCGGTGGCATGTAACCGCTCCCGGGCCTCCGGGGCTGCTGTGCCGGCATGCCCGACCCACATCAGGGTGTCGCCTTGGATGCCGACCGAGCCGGGGAACCCCGGAGCGCCGGTCCCATCCACCACCAGGGCGTCGGTGATGACCAGGTCGAGCACGGTCCCGCATCCTAGCGGGGCCTCACCCTCCGGGCAGGAAGACCTTGAAGGATGCGCCGCCTCCGGGACGGTCCTCCACCCATGCTCGCCCGCCGTGGAGCTCAGCGAAGCGAAGGACGAGGGAGAGTCCGACCCCGACCCCCGGCGAGTGCTCCGAAGACGATCCCGGGGCCTGACGGAACGGTTCGAAGACTGCCTCATGCAGTTCGGCCGGGACCCCAGGCCCTTCGTCTTCCACCGTGACCAACGTCCCGCCGTCTCGCCCTTCGGCGCGCATCCAGATCTGCGCCTCGGGGGGAGTGTGGCGGATGGCGTTCGAGAGCAGGTTCTCGAGGATCCGTTCGACCTTGGCCGCGTCCACCGAAACGGTGATCGGCTCGACCTCGACCTCGATCCGATGACCCGTGGGGTTCTCCGTCTCCTCGACGCACCGACGTACCAGGGCCTCCAGATCGGTGGGTCGGCGCTGAGGCGAGACGATGCCTCGCTGGAGCCGGTCCAGGTCGAGCAGATCCGAGAGCAGCCGCTCGAGCTTCCTGGCGTTCGTCGCGATCCGCCCCACCAGGTCGAGGGCGTCGTCCCGCGGCAGGTCGAACTGCTTGGACTCCAACGTCAGCGCAGATCCGAGGATCGACGTGAGCGGGGTCCGCAGGTCGTGCGACACGGCCTCGAGGAAGGTGTTCTTCATCTCATCGAGCGCCCGCAGTCGCTGGGACGCCTCCCGCTCACGTCGGAACGCCTCGGAGTACTTCTGCTCGCTCTTGCGCAGGGCTTGCTCGGCACGCTTGCGCTCGGTGATGTCGACCATCAGCCCGCGGAGCTGACGAGGCCCCTGGGCGCCGCCCACCACGTGCACCAGGTCGCGGATCCACACGGTGCGGCCCTCCGGTGTGGTGATCCGGTATTCGAGGACGTGGTCCTTCCCCCCGCGCGTGGCGTCGCGGTTCTGCGCCACCGCATCCGCGCGATCCTGCTCCCGGATGTGGTCGCCCCAGTTCCGCCCCTGCCCGGGCCATGCCTCAACGTCGGGACCCAGCAGGTGGTCGGCGCGGCCACCCACGAACGAGAAGCCCAGGGTCGCGGCGTCGGCCTCCCAGAAGACCGCGTCCAGGCTCTCGACCAGGTCGTGGAACCGTTCCAGTTCGGAGAGGCGCCGAGCGTTCCCCAGCGCCAGCGACGCGAGGTCGGCGATCCCCTGAGCCAACCGCAGGTGATCGTCGTCGAAGGCACCGTCGGGTGTGGGAGCGACCATGACCAGAGCGCCGAACCCATCGGGTTCCCATCGCAAGGGAGCGACCAGCACCTCGCCTGCCTCACGGGTGATCCATAGATCGGGGGGCACCTCGCGCACGGTCTCGACGGGGATCCTGAACGGCTCGGTTTCGGAGAACAGGAAGGCGGTGGCCACATCGGGGGGAACATCCGCGATCGCGGCTCGCTGGCGCATGACCCCCTCCTGGACCTCCAGGGCCCGCGCGAGACGGAACCCGTGGGTCTCCGGGTCGCGCACGTAGGCACCGAGCGCGCTGCAGGTCACCAGCGATGGAACCGTCTCGATCGCCTCCTGGAGGATGTCGCCGATCGAGCGTTTGCTGGTCAGGGTCTTGGAGAGCCTGAGTAGGGCGCCCGAGGTCTCCGCGGCTTCCCGCTCCGCCTGGAAGAGCGTGGCGTTGTCGAACGCCACGGCTGCGTGCGACGCGAGGACCTCCAGGAGTCTCCGGTCCTCCTCGTCGAACTTCGCGTAGCCCAGGCTCGACAGCACGATCACGCCCAGCACGCGTTCGCCCGTCTTCATCGGTACCAAGAGCATCGACTCGACGACGTCTGCCGTTCCCGGGATCTGGACCGCGAACTCCACCTCCTGCGCGTTCGGCGTGAGCAGCGACTCACCGGTGGCCGCCACATGACCGGTGAGGCCCTCGCCGACCAAGGTGATGAGTTCCTCGATCGTCTCCTCCTCGTACTCCTCCCAGATCTCGCCGCGAAAGGCGATCGGCATAAGGGTCCGCTCATCCGGCATCAGGAGGTACACGCGACAGTTGTGGTAGTCGATGATCGTGCGGAGCTCACCGGTGATGGCGGCACCGATCTCCCCCACGTCACCGAGCGCGTTGAGCTTCGCGGCGAGGCTGTGGAGCATGTTGAGCTGGGCCACCGACCGGATCCGGTCGGCCCCTCGCTCGTCACCGATCACGTCCACCAACCCGCGCGCCTTCCACCGACCGTAGGCATCATCTCACCGGAAGCCCGCCGGACTCCCTACGAAGGGTGTCGGGTCTTCGGCCGGGGTGCTTGAACCACCCCGAGCGGGATGCGAGCCTCGCTCCCGTGAGCGCCATGTCCCCCGAGGAGAAGGCGATGGGCGGTGTCGAGCTGGATGATCGGGCTCGGCAGGTCATCGACTTCGAACGCGAAAGCTGGAAGCTGACCGTGCCCAAGGAGCGCGCGATCCGAGAGCGCTTCGGGTTCTCCCCCGCCCGCTACCATCAGCTCCTGAACCGGGCGATCGACACGGACGCCGCGGTGGCCTACGACCCCATGCTCGTGCGCCGGCTCCAGCGGGTGCGTGAGGCACGCCGCCGCAAGCGCGTGGCGGACCGCCTCGGCGTCCGCCTGTAGCCCGGGCGGCCTCCGGGCCCTGGGGTAGGATGAGCGCGTGAACCTGGGGACGGGGCGGATCATCGTCATCATCGCGTTGGTGCTGGGCGGCGTCGTGCTGCTCGCGAACGGCTTCGGCGATGGCGGGACGTCGGCTGCCACCCCAGGCGGCTCCTCGTCGCCCACGGCGACGACCACTGCGACCACGGGCCCCACGCAGACCGTGACGCCCACGGCCACCCCCACTCCCCTGCCTCCGAAGAAGGTCGTCGTCGCCGTCTTCAACGGCACGAACGTGCTCGGTCTGGCCGCGCAGGGTCAGGACATCCTCGACGAAGCGGGGTACAAGAAGGGTCAGGAGCCCGACAACTCGCCGGTGCCGATGGCGAAGACCACGGTCTACTTCCGTCCTGGCCCCGACGAGGCGCAGAACCAATCGGACGCCACCGCGATCGCCGATACCTACTTCGGCGAGGCGAAGGTCGCGCAACTCGGGGGTGACCTCGAGAGCCTGGTCGATCCCGACGTCCAGGTCGTGGTGGTGCTCGGGGACGACTACGCGAAACAACAGGCCTGAGCCTCAGCCCTGCGGTTGATCGAGCTCCCGGATCACCTTCTCGCGATGCCGTTCACGTTGGTCGACCGTCTCGCGAGCGAGCCGCTCCAGGGCGTCCAACAACAGGTCGGGTGAGAACGGTTTGGTGATGAACTCGGCCGCACCTCCCCGCCAGCTGCGGGCGCGATCTTCGATCTGGGCCTTGGCGGTCAGGACGAGCACGGGGACATCGCGCGTCGCCTCGTCCTCCATGAGGGCCTCCAGGACGTCGTAGCCGTCCATGGCAGGGAGCATCAGGTCGAGCACGATGATGTCGGGCGGGGTCCGCTTGGCCATCGCCAGGCCGCTCTCTCCGTCCGGCGCCTCCTCCATCTCGTGGCCCGCATGCTCGAGGTTGACCCGGCACAGCATCAAGACGTCGGGTTCGTCGTCGATCACCAACACCCGAGCCATCTTCCCCGTGTCCTCCTCTTGGGGGACCCCGTTCCCCCTACGCAGAGCATCGGCGGGGGGTGCGCCCCGTTGATACCCGGAACGCGGGAGTTCCGCAAGGCGAGGTCTTGTCGGGCCGCCCGGGACCTACGGTTGGAGGTACAGGGTCAGCTCCTGTGTTGGCGCGCCGGACTGCTCGATCGTGGCGAAGCCGCTCACCTGTTGATAGGCGCCGGTTCCGCCCGTCACCGCCAGGCGGGCCGTGCCCGTTCCCGACAGGAATCCGGCCGGCAACTGCCCGACGACCGCGATCTGGCCGCCGTCCAGCCGTATGACGCCGGTGCAGATGGCCTGCCGACCGGTGAGCGTGCAGGTGCCCCCGGTGTGGCCCACGACCGTGCCGTGTTTGCGCACGTTGCTGTACGAGGTCACCTGGTCGCCGATGCTGGTGCCGGGCGGGCCAACATCGTTCTGGAAGACCGCCGTGGTCTGTTGGGCGAATCGCAGGGTCTCGGGCGAGCGGATGGGAGCTCGTCGATGCGCGGCAACCGCGCTGAACGCCAGCGCCACCAGGGCTACGCTCGTCGCAGCAACGCCGATCACGATGCGGGTACGCACGTTGGGGCTACCTCCTTCGTGGGGGATCGGACCGAGCGAGTCAACCACGGGTCCGACCCCAGACGTGGGAGGCGGGCGACCCGCGCGGCGACCTGTCGGAGGAGTCGCGTCGAGTAGGGTGAGGCACTCGGGGAAGACGACAGGGGAGGACGATCGGTGACGAAGAGCGCAGCGTTGCTGCTGGTGACCGCCCTCCTCAGCATGACCATGATGGGCAGCGCTTCCGGCGCATCGCTGCCATACGCCGACGCCTTCGATCGGACGAACGGATCGTTGGGTCCGGACTGGTCGGAGGTCGGCGGGCATTGGACGATCTCATCCGGGCAAGGCGTGCCGCCGCAGATCGACACGATCTCTGAGGCCACGCTGGATATCGGCACCTCGTCGGTGTTCGCGGTTGCCGCGAGCATCACGCTGAGTCCGACCTTCCATCGGGCGAACGCCGGTCTCACCGCGCTGTTCGTGAACCACGACAACCACATCTTCTGCAAGATCGAGGTCACCGATGGGAATCCCAACGGCCTCCTCACGATCGGCAAACGGCAACGCGGAGTTACGACGTCGCTGCTTTCGAAGGTGAGGGGATCCGCGGGAGGCTGGCGACTCCTCAACGGCGCGGTCTATCGTCTCAGCCTCAGCCGTTCCGGGAACGCCATGCGCTGCACGGTCTCCGGAGGGAACCTCTCGGCTCAGCAGCAGGTGACCTACACCCTGACATCGAGCGAGCTCTCCTCGTTCGGGTCGGGCACCCGGGTCGGGATGCGTTCGAAGGTCCACTTCGACGAGGACGACGGCGGCAGCCGCTACGACAACTTCTCAGCGACGTCCTGAGGCTGCATCTGCAGGCCGTCCGTCGCCGATCCCCTCGTTGACGTGGGGTTTCACCCCACCTACCCTCGATGCAGGAGGCTCTACCGATGTTGAAGGTGTCCCAGAAGCTCGAATACGCGATGCGTGCCATGATCGAGCTTGCGCAGCCCCGCGAGGAGGGGCACCTGGAGCCGGCCCGCGAGATCGCCGAGCGGCAGCAGATCCCCTTGAGGTTCCTGGAACAGCAGCTCGGTGCGCTGTCGAAGGCCGGATTGGTCGAGAGCTTCCGCGGAGCGGGCGGCGGATGTCGGATCGCTCGCGACCCTGAAGGGATCACGGTCGCTGAGATCGCCGACGCTATCGAAGGTCAGATCTTCCCGATGTTCTGCCTGGAGCCGTCTGACCACACGTGTTTCCAGGACTCGCGGTGTGGGCTGCAGGGGTTCTGGGCCGACGTGGCGCGAGCCGTACAGGAGGTCTTCCGCACCACCACGGTGGCGGACCTGGCGGCCCGCCATGAGGGGATGACGCCGGGGGCGGCCCTGATCTCCCCGGAGAGCTTGCTCTCCAGGCTCAGCTGACCGCGTCCCCGGCTCGAGCCTTCGTTACTTCCCGGCTTCGGCCTTGCTGAGGATCCGGGTCATCTTCGTGCCGCACACGGGGCACGGGCCTTGGGCGGCCGGCCGGCCGTTCTTCAGCTCCACGATCGTTCCCTCGAACATCCGCTTCTGCCGGCATTTCATGCAATACGCCTCGTACTGCGCCACCGCACGCCTCCCTCCGAGGTTCGAGGCCGCCTCAGATGGGCGGCCTCACGCACGATGGTGGCCCGGGGCACCGCCCGTTGCAAGCACATCGGCCACCTGAGCGCCGTTCGCACCCTCCCGACATCCTGCGTACGATGCTGGCCTCTCGCCCCGCGATGGAGGACCACGACGTGAGCGACACCGAACGGAACATCGAAGCCTTGCTGTCGGAAGAGCGCGTGTTCGCTCCCCCCGAGGCGTTCACGGATCGAGCCATCGTGTCCGATCCCGACGTCTACGAACGAGCGGCGCGCGATCCCGAAGGGTTCTGGGCGGAACAGGCCGAGCGTCTCACGTGGTTCCACACGTGGGACACCGTGATGGAGTGGGACCCACCCTGGGTGCAGTGGTTCGTCGGCGGGAAGCTGAACGTGGCCTACAACTGCCTCGATCGCCATGTGGAGGCGGGTGGCGGCGACAAGGTGGCTTACCACTGGGAGGGAGAGCCCGGTGAGAGGCGAACCATCACCTATCGCGATCTCTACGAGGAGACGTGCCGGTTCGCCAACGCCCTGAAGTCGCTGGGGGTCCGCAAGGGCGATCGCGTGGCGATCTACCTCGGCATGGTGCCGGAACTCCCGGTGGCGATGTTGGCGTGCGCGAGGATCGGCGCGGCGCATTCGGTGGTGTTCGGGGGCTTCAGCGCTGAAGCCCTGAAGGATCGGATCAACGATGCCCAGGCGAAGGTCTTGATCACCGCCGACGGCGGGTACCGCCGGGGACAGGTGGTCCCGCTCAAGCAGAACGCCGATGAGGCCGTGGCCGACACACCCTCGATCGAGCACGTAGTGACCGTCAGACGGACGGGCGGAGAGCACGGTTTCGTCGAGGGCAGGGATCTCTGGTACCACGACGTCATCGCCGAGCAGCCGGCCGAGTGCCCCTGCGAGGAGATGGATGCCGAGGACCTGCTCTACCTGCTGTACACCAGCGGGACGACGGGCAAGCCCAAAGGCATCGCCCACACCACCGGCGGGTACCTCACGCAGGTGGCCGCGACCCACCGTATGATCTTCGACATCCACGAGGACGATGTGTTCTGGTGCGCGGCCGACATCGGGTGGGTGACCGGGCACTCCTACATCGTCTACGGGCCGCTCGCGAACCACACCACTGGCATCATCTACGAGGGCGCTCCCGATTGGCCGGAGAAGGATCGGCTGTGGGACATCCTCGAGCGCTACCGAGCGACGATCCTCTACACCGCACCCACCGCGATCCGCGCGTTCATGCGCTGGGGCACGCAGTATCCGAAGTCGCACGATCTCTCCTCGCTCAGGCTCCTGGGCTCGGTGGGCGAGCCCATCAACCCCGAGGCGTGGATCTGGTACTGGACCTTCATCGGCGGTGAACGCTGCCCCGTCGTCGACACGTGGTGGCAGACCGAGACCGGTGCCATCCTGATCACGCCCTTGCCGGGGATCACCCCGCTCAAGCCCGGTTCCGCGACGAACCCGTTCCCCGGGATCCAGGCCGACGTCGTGGACGAGCAGGGGGTGTCGGTACCACCCGGAGGCGGTGGATACCTCGTCCTGCGGCACCCATGGCCCTCGATCTCTCGCACGATCTGGGGTGATGACGCCCGGTATGTGGAGACATACTTCGGGAAGTTCGGGCCTGACGTCTACGTGGCGGGGGACGGGTGTCGGCGCGACGAGGACGGCTACTTCTGGCTCCTGGGCCGTATCGACGACGTGATGAATGTTGCAGGGCACCGGCTTTCGACGTACGAGATAGAAAGCGCCCTGGTCGACGATCCGAAGGTGGCCGAGGCCGCCGTGGTCTCCAAGCCCGACGATCTGGTGGGGGAGGCGATCGTGGCGTTCGTCACGCTGAAGTCGGGCAACGTCGGCGACGAGGCGATGGCGGGAGAGCTTCGGGAGCACGTGGCCGAGATGATCGGCAAGATCGCACGGCCCCACGGGATCATCTTCACCGATGACCTGCCGAAGACACGCTCCGGCAAGATCATGCGCCGGCTCCTCCGCGACGTCGCGAGGGGTCGACCCCTGGGAGACGTCACCACGCTTGCCAACGCGGAGATCGTCGATCAGATCCGCGACATGGCGACCACCGGCGCGGGTGACGAGTGACGATCGACCAAGAAGCGCTCACCGGGTCCCAGGTCGAGTTCATCGATCGCCAGCGGGTGGCCTACCTCGCCACCGTCTACGCCGACGGACGTCCGCACGTCGTGCCGATCTCGCCGGTGCTGGACATGAACCGTTTGGTGTTCGCGACCGAGCGTGACACCCAGAAGGTACGGAACCTCGAGGGCGATCCTCACGTGGCGATCGGGTTCGACGAATACAGCGAGGACTGGAGCCAGCTGAAGCAGCTGATCGCGCACGGCGAGGCCTACTTCATCGACAGCGGACCCGAATTCGAGCGCGACCGGACCCTGCTCTACGAGCGGTTCCCGCAATACCCCACGGAAGCACCCGTCGAGGAGGGCTCGGCCGTGATCGTGGAGGTCCGGGTCGACCGCGTGGTCAGCTGGGGGCTGTAGAGGGCCGCAGGTTCGCCTCCAGGAAGTCCAGTACGAGCTGCATGTGACGCACCTGTTCCTCCGTGGTGTTGGCGTGGTGGCCGGATGGATACAGATGTACGTCAACGGCCACATCCCGTGCGCGGACCGCCTCCACCCACGGGGTGATCCCCTCCACCGGGCAACGCGGGTCCTGTTCGCCGGCGATGATCAGGGTGGGGGCCCGCACCCGGTCGGCGTACGTCATGGGATTGCGTTCGGCCCACATCTCGGGCAGCTCGTCGGGTGTGCCTCCGTAAAGCGCCACGTCATACGCTTGGAGCTCCGGCATGCACGCCCGGTGCGCGGCCACGAAGTCGCCCGAGGGGATGCCCGCCACCACCGCGCGCCATCGATCGGGGTGCAGCCCCGCGTTGAGGCACGCGAGGCAGCCGCCCCAGGACCACCCCGAGAACGCCACCCGGTCGGGATCCGCGATCCCCTCGGCGACCAGGGAGTCCAGGCACGCGATCACGTCCTGGCTCTCGGGGAGCCACGGATCCCCGATCAGCGCTCGCCGGAATGCGATCCCGTAGCCCGTGGAACCCCGGTAATTGGGCTGGGCGACCGCGTATCCGGCGTCGACGAACGCCTGGGTTTCGGCCTCGTACCGGTCACGCTCGTACCATTCCGGGCCTCCGTGGACGCTCATCACGGTCGGGAAGGGAGCATCGCCCGGCGGAAGCGTCACGAACGCCTGGATCCGCTCACCCTTCGGGTTCTCGAACCAGAAGGATCGGGGCCGCACCCCCGCCGGCGGGGGGGAACCTTGCGGTGCCAGCACGCGCCGTCCCTCGGACGTCACCACGCCGGGCGGATCTTCCGCGTTGCTGGTCAACAGCCAGACCTCGCCGTCGGGACGCACGGCCGCTTGTGCGATCTCCCCACCTGGATCGCTCACGAGCTCGGCCGCCCCCGATCGCACGTCGACCCGGTAGAGCGTGTCGGTTCCTTCGAACTCGTGACGGACCAACAGCGCCGAGGCATCGGGCCACCGATCGAGGGGGATCGTGGCGCCGGGCAGGTCGATCTCCAGGTCGACCCGAGTGCCCGCGGCCGGATCCCAAAGCCCGGGCCGTTCGTAGGGTCCGAGTTCGGAGGTGAACACCAGCTGTGCACCCTCCTGCGTGGTGCTCCACAGGACCGGGTCCAGGTTCGATCCGACGTCTTCGAGCTCGGCCACGACCGTGCCCGAGTGGTCGTGGACCCGGAGCGCTTCGTGGAGGATGTCGCCGTGATCGGAGTGGCGCAGGCACACGTATCGGCCGTCGGTCGAAAGGCCCCCGGTTCCCGGCGGGTCGAGCCGCCCGATGCCGAGGTAGCGCTCGCTCGTGTGCAGCAGATGCGCCGGCTCGTCGCCCTCGGCGACGTAGGCCCGGTAGTCGTCGTCGGTGGCGATCCCGAACGCCATGACGCCATCCGCGAAAGAGATCCCTGTCGCCCATCCGTGCGGAGCCGTCGGGAACAGCGGGCCGGGCTCGCCGCCTTCGAACCCCACCGTCATCCACCGGCCCCGTTCGTCCCCCGAATCATCGATCCACCAGATCACGCGACCGTCGGGGCTCATCAGGACCTGCTCCACGCCGACGGGGTGATCGGTGACCTGGCGACGTTCACCGGAGGTGAGGTCCAGGGTCCACACCTGCCACGCGCCGCTCTCGGTACCCACGTACGCCAGGAGGCTCGGGTCGGCGGCGGACCACGCCGGGAAGGAGATCTCCGGAGCGGTGAACCGCAGCTTCCAGTCGGCACCTGCCATCGGGGCGAGCCTACCTCCGCCGGGCCCGCGATCCTGCGGACCGGCGGTCATCGGGCTTGTCACCCCACCCCTGTTTGCGGCTACAATCCTTAGCACTCGACATACACGAGTGCTAGCAGTCGGATACCCAGGCTGAGAATCGACACACGACGAAAGAAAGGGGAAGGGATGGCTTCGAAGATCATCACCTTCGACGAGGAGGCCCGGCGCGCATTGGAGCGCGGCATGGACCAGCTCGCCAACGCCGTGAAGATCACGCTCGGTCCGAAGGGCCGCAACGTGGTCCTCGAGAAGAAGTGGGGAGCCCCCACCATCACGAACGACGGTGTCTCGATCGCCAAAGAGATCGAGCTGGACGACCCCCAGGAGAAGATCGGGGCGGAGCTGGTCAAGGAGGTCGCCAAGAAGACCGACGACGTCGCCGGTGATGGCACGACGACCGCCACCGTCTTGGCCCAATCCATCATCAAGGAGGGCCTGCGTAACGTAGCGGCGGGCGCCAACCCGATGTCCCTGAAGCGCGGTATCGAGCGTGCCACCGAGCTCGCCGTCGAGGCCATCAAGAACCAGTCCAAGGAGGTCGAGGGCAAGGACGAGATCGCCCAGGTGGGCGCCATCTCCGCTGCCGACGCCGAGATCGGCGAGACGATCGCCGAGGCCGTGGACAAGGTCGGTAAGGACGGCGTCATCACGGTGGAGGAGTCCAACACGTTCGGCATGGAGCTCGACTTCGTCGAGGGCATGCGGTTCGACAAGGGTTACATCTCGCCGTACTTCATCACCGACGCCGAGCGCATGGAGGCGGTCCTTGAGGACCCCTACATCCTGATCGCGAACAGCAAGATCAGTGCGGTGAAGGACCTGCTCCCGGTATTGGAGAAGGTCATGCAGGCCGGCAAGCCGGTCCTGGTCTTGGCCGAGGACGTCGAAGGCGAGGCCCTCGCGACGCTGGTGGTCAACAAGATCCGAGGCACCTTCCGAAGCGCCGCTGTGAAGGCTCCGGGCTTCGGTGACCGCCGCAAGGCCATGCTGCAGGACATCGCCATCCTCACGGGCGCCACGGTCGTCTCCGAAGAGGTCGGACTCAAGCTCGAGAACGCCACCATGGATCTGCTCGGCACCGCCCACAAGGTCGTGGTCACGAAGGACGAGACCACGATCGTCGAGGGCGCCGGCACCGCCGACCAGATCACCGGTCGGATCAACCAGATCAAGGGTGAGATCGAGAAGACCGACTCCGACTACGACCGCGAGAAGCTGCAGGAGCGGCTGGCGAAGCTCTCCGGCGGCGTGGCGGTCATCAAGGTCGGTGCGGCCACCGAGGTCGAGCTGAAGGAGAAGAAGCACCGCATCGAAGACGCCGTGCAGTCCACGAAGGCGGCCGTCGAAGAGGGCATCGTCCCCGGTGGAGGCGTCGCTCTCCTGAACGCACAGACCGCACTCGACAAGGTGGATCTGGAGGGCGACGAGCTCACCGGCGCCGCCATCGTCCGGCGCGCGCTCGAAGAGCCCCTCAAGCAGATCGCCCAGAACGCCGGCCTCGAGGGAGGCGTCATCATCGAGAAGGTGCGTGCGCTCGATGCGGGTCAGGGTCTGAACGCCGCCACCGGCGAGTACGGCGACATGCTGAAGTTCGGCGTGATCGATCCGACGAAGGTGACGCGTTCCGCGTTGCAGAACGCGGCGTCGATCGCCGCGCTGTTCCTGACGACGGAGGCCGTCGTCGCCGAGAAGCCCGAGAAGGCTCCAGCCATGCCCGCAGGCGGCATGCCCGGCGGTGACATGGACTTCTGACGTCTCGAAGCTCCGGCAGCAACGCCACGGGGACCCTCCGGGGTCCCCGTTCGCGTTGGTAGGGAACACTTCGACTAGGGTCAGGCGATGGCCAGCTTCGCCGAGACCTCGCAGGTCTTCCACGCGGTCATCCGGAATCGGGCACTCCGGCGGGTGCTCGTGTCGTTCTTCTTCTTCAACGCGGCCGAATGGGCGACGTGGGTGGCGATGCTCGTCTACGCCTTCGACCGTGGGGGGGCGACGGCCGCAGGCCTGGTGGCGATCATCCAGCTGATCCCCGCCACGATCGTGGCCCCTTTGGGTTCGATCATGGGCGACCGGATGCCACGTGACCGCGCCCTTGGATCGGGCTACCTGGCCCAGTCGATCGCGATGGGTGGCACCTCGCTGGCGCTCATGGTGGGCGCGCCGGTGGGCGTGATCTACGCGTTGGCGGCCGCCTCGGCCAGCGCCGTCACCCTCACCCGTCCCGTGCACAACGCGATCCTGCCCGAGTTGGCGGAGACGCCGGAAGAGCTCACCGCGTCGAATTCGGCGTCGGGAACCTTGGAAGGCCTGTCGGTGTTCGCGGGCCCGCTCGCTGCCGGGATCCTGATGAGCGAGAGCGGCACCGGAGCCGTGTTCGCCGTGTTCGCTCTCACGCAGGCGCTCGCCGGCATCCTGACGATCCATCTGCCGCGCCACCGGATCCCAGAGGAGGATGAGCCCAAGGCGGCGCTCATGGCCGATGCCGTCGAAGGGCTGCGGGCCCTTCGACGTGAGCCGGGAGCGGCGCTCTTGAGCGGGATGGTGGGCGCGCAGCAGGTCGTGTGGGGCATGCTGGACGTGCTCGCCGTGGTCCTGGCGCTCGAGGTCTTCGGCTTGGGCGCTGCCGGGCCCGGCGTGGTCACCTCGGCGGCAGGCATCGGTGGACTGATCGGTGCGGCCGCCACCGTCGTGCTGGTTGGGCGTCGGCGGTTGGCGCCGGCCGTGGTCGTTGGGATCGCGATCACCGGGATCCCGCTGGCCCTGGTGGGCGCCGCGCCCGGGGTGGTCTTGGCCCTGCTCCTGTTGGTGGTGTCCGGCGGTGGGCAGGCGTTCTTCACGGTAGCCAGCCGCACCCTGCTGCAGAGGACCGTCGACGATGAGGTCCTCGCCAGGGTGTTCGGCCTGCAGGAGGCGATGATGATGGCGGGCCTCGCGATCGGCGCGGCACTCGCACCGATCCTGGTGGCGGCGTTCGGTGGACGGGGTGCGTTCGTCGTGGCCGGGGCCGTCCTTCCGCTGGTGGGGCTTGCCACGTGGGGACGGCTGCGGAAACTGGATGCTCGTGCGAAGGTGCCCGGGGCGGAGATGGCCCTGTTGCGGTCCATCGGGCTCTTCCAACCGCTGGAGCAGCCGGTCATCGAACGCCTGTCCTGGAACCTCGAGCCGGCGGAGGCGGGCGCTGGATCCGTGGTGATCCACGAAGGCGAACGGGGCGATCGTTTCTACATCCTGGTCGAGGGTCGCGCCCATGTATCCGTGGGGGGCCAGCCGGTGGCGGAGTTGGGGCCGGGGAGCTACTTCGGCGAGATCGCCCTGCTCCGCAACGTGCCCCGGACCGCCACCGTGACGGCGATCGATGACCTGAGGCTGCTGACGCTTGAGCGTGAGGAGTTCCTGGCCGCCGTCACGGGGTCGCGGCCCAGCACGGAGGCCGCCGATCGCGAGGTCGACCGGCGGCTCCAGGAGCATCCCCGGGACACCCGCTGAGCGCTCGCCACCGTCACAGAACCGCAACAACTCCGGACGAACCGCTCAGTCGGATGCACCGAACTACGGGTTGGAGCCCCTCTCTCCAGTTGAAGGATCCGGGTCCCCCACCCGGGTCCTTCTCCTATGTGGGGGCCGGGGTGCGAGGATGTCCGCCATGGCAGAGGTCACGATCCGCATCCGGTGGCGTGACATGGACGCCTACGGACATGTGAACAACGCCGTCTACCTCAACTACCTGGAAGAGTGTCGCGACCGCTTGACCGAGGAGCTCTTCGGCGGGCACGCCTGGGACTTCGTCCTGGCCCACGTCGGCATCGACTACCGGAGCGAGCTGGTGCAATCCGACGGGGATATCACGGTGAGCTGCTGGGTGGACAGCTTCGGCACATCCAGCATCAGGACGAGGGAGTCGATCGTGAAGTCGGACGGAACCGTTGCCGCGGAAGCCGAGTCCGTAATCGTTCCCCGGGACGCCGGCTCGGGGCGCTCACGGCCCCTCACGGACGACGAGGTCGCGGTCCTGGGACGCGCCGTCGAGGGCGGAAGCCGGCCCTAGGGTGCCGGCAGGAGCCGGCGACCATGGACGAAATGATCTCGGTACCACCCGTCGCCCACCCACATGATCGTGGTGCCCGCAGGCGAGTGCGACGAGTCCAGGGCGTAGCCGTTCCCGATGTAGACGTCCACGTGGTCCACGATCCCGTCACCGTCCCCGTCGTAGAACATCAGGTCGCCGGGCAGCAACCTGTCGTATCTGAGAGTGCCGACGGTGGCCATGCTCGCCGAGCCGCGCTGCGGCAAGGACCACCCGTCGTAGGGGCGTGGCGGGGAGATGTTCCATGTCGCGCCATCGTCCGCACGTAGCAGCCACCACGCGAAGCCAGAGCAGTCGAAGCCCGGCACGGGCTGACCGCCCAGAGCGCCGGGCTCGGGCGCCTTGAAGCCCCATTCGCCTGCCCAGATGTACGGGTATCCCACGTAGCGAACACCCCACTCGACGATGGCGTGGCGAGCGGCGCCCATGTTCGGGAGGACGATGCCGTCGTACTGTTCGGCCAGATAGGGGACGACCCAGCTCTCCAGGTTCGCCGCTCGATACAGGGAAAACGCGACCTGCGCGCGCGGCATCGGTGAGGATGGGTTCACGTCCTGGTCGTCTTCGGCATCCGAGTTGTCGCGAAGCCCGAGGCGCATCCCCAACAGGGTCGTGCCGAAGTTTGCCGGGGTCGAGAAGGTGGAGCCGTCACGACTGTGCAGTCGATCCAGCTGCTTCGCGGTGCTCTTCATACCCAGGGCAACCACCAGCGCCCTATGCACGGTGGTCATCGTGACGGGCTCATCGGGCCTGAACCCGCCCGTGTCCGAGCGCCGCATCCAGCCCAGCTTCACAGCGACGTTGGCCCACCGATAGAAGGTCTGCGTGGGCTGCAGGTCGGAGAACGCGATCGAGGCGTCCACGCGCTTCGCGGGTGCGAACGCCTTGACCACGGCCCGCGCGAAGTACTTCCTGGTCTCGGGCATCCCCGGTCTGAAGGGATAGGTGCCGTCGGGCGCGGCCGGGAAATCGCGCATCCAGTCTCGGGCACCGGCCACGTAGTTCACGGCATCCCTGGCCCAGACATAGGGCGGTCCCATATCCCTCCACGAGATCTTCGCGCCGCGTGCGAGCACGGTGGGGACGTGGATCGGGAACGGAGGGGGACCCGATCCGTCTTCGCCGAAGGTGACGCGCCGCGGCGTGTCGGGGTGCGACGGGAGGGCGTCGGCGGCCGGGCCAGAGGCAAGCAGCGCGCACCCGGTCGCTGCGATCGCAACGAGCGTGGCCAGACGACGGGAGCGACGCGATCCCCCTCGGATCATGTACGGAGGTTCGGTCCTGTGGCCAGCGAACTTGAGGTGCTGCGGTGGGGCCGCATCGACCTGACCCTAGCGACGGCTCCCGCATCCGTGCAGGGGGGCGGAGCCTACGCCGCCTACGGTAGGCTCGGCGCGATGCAGGGCGAGCGGGAGGCATTGGTGGTGGAGGCCGCCTCGCTGGATGTCCACGGCGTCGGCTACGTGGACGTGACCGTCGCCTATCGGGACCGAAGCGTGGAGACCGCCCGGCTGGGCCGTGAGAGCGTGCCCTTGGATCTGAGCCCGGGCGAAGAGGTCCTCGTTTCCCGCGTGGTCAACATGGTGGTCGCGATCCGCCGACCGACCGCAAGCTAGTCCTTCGGACCCTCCGCCCGGACCTGCTCCACCTGTTCCAGCGCCTGACGGAGATCGGCGAGCCAGTCCTCCTGGCGCTCGGACACCAGGCGCACGCACCAGGCCAAGGCGTGGCTCCGGCTCCGGGCGACCCCGGCTTCGACCAGGGTATCCAGCACCTTCCGCTCGGGCATGCGCAACCGCGTCATGGCGGGCACGCTCAGGATCGTGAATAGGTGTCGCTGGTCGCCGCACTGAGCCCCCCAGGACACCTTGCGGCCGAAGCGGTGCTGGGCTTCGTCCGCGATCTGCATGCGCCGACCACGGGTGTCCTCGCGGAACCCGGCGATACGCGACGCCAGCGCGGCGGCACGGGCCTCCGTGGTGGCGTCGGAGGGCAGCTCGGGCTCGGCCAAGGTCCCGACGACCACGATCTCCTCGCGATCAGCCGAAACCTCCGGCGCTCCCGCGAACCAATCAGCCGGCAACCGTCCCGCGAACCATCCCTGGAGATGGTCGATCTGTGAGGTGTCCTTCGAGGTAGGCATGAAATGAGGATTACACCATTACACACCAACGTCAAGAGGTGGTCCGATCATGTCTCAGCGTTGGGTACGCTCTCCCACCATGCATCCCGACCCGATCCCCGGGGCCTACGGCGGGAGCCGGTTGACCTCGGACGTGGCATCTCCCGACGTCATGGCGTTCGACGGAAGGGGTCAGATCGCCTCGAGCCCCACCGAGATGGGCGAGGTTGCTTCAGAAGACGCCGAGATCCTCGAGGCGGTGGCGGCCGAGTCCGAGTGGATGGCCGACCTCCTGGCCCGGCTCGTCCAGGCCCCCACCGTGATCGGGAACGAGGAGGTCGGGCAGGTCGTCGTTCGGGATGCCTTGCGCGAGCTGGGGCTGGAGCCCGTCGATGTCCCGATGGACGAGGACGCCATTCGAGCGCACCCGCTGGCTTCCCCGTTCGATTGGGAGGTGGACGGGAAGAAGAACGTCGTGGGCACCTGGTCGCCGGGTCCGGTCGACGGAGGACGGTCGCTGATCCTCAACGGGCACATCGACGTGGTGAGTCCCGAGCCCCTTTCCCAGTGGGGTGAGCGCGACCCGTTCGGCGCTGAGCGGGAGGACGGGTGGCTGCACGGTCGCGGTGCGGCGGACATGAAATGCGGCTTGGCCGCGATCTTCGGTGCCGTCCGTGCCTTGCGTCGGCTCGGGCGATCGCCGCACGCGCCGATCCACATCGAGTCGGTCGTCGAGGAAGAGTGCAGCGGCAACGGCACCTTGCAGACCCTGCTGGCGGGGTACACGGCGGATGCCGCCGTGGTGGCCGAGCCGTTCGGCGCCGCGATCACCACCGCCCAGGTGGGGGTCCTGTGGTTCAAGGTGCGGATCACGGGGGTCCCGGGACATGCGGCCGAAGGTCGCAACGCCACGAACGCGATCGAGAAGAGCCTCGCCGTGATCCAGGCCCTCCGCGAGCTCGAGGCAGAGATGAACGTGACACCTCCCTCTCCCTTCGATCTGTTCGCCCATCCCATCAACCTGAACGTCGGGGCGATCAGCGGCGGTGACTGGGCGTCGACGGTGCCGGGCGTCTGCGTGACCCACTACCGCATCGCGATGTATCCGGGCACCCCGGTGAGCGAGCTTCGTTCCCGGATCGAACAGGTGGTGGCGAACGCCACGGCGGAACAACCGGGCTCCGCCGAGGTCCTGTACGGGGGCTTCGCATGCGAGGGGTACGACATCCCCGACGATCATCCCTTGATCACCACGCTCGTCGGATCGTTCGGGAAGCAAGCGGGGGTCCCGCCGGCCCTGGTGTCCACGACGGGTACCACGGATGCGGGGATCTTCGGCAACGTGGCCGGGATCCCAGCCGTGTGCTTCGGACCTTACGCGGAGTCGGCGCACGGCGTCGGGGAACGGGTGTACCTTCCGTCCGTGGTGCAGACGGCGCAGGTGATGGGCCTGTTCATCAAGGACTGGTGCGGGTCGTCGTGACCTGGTGGTGGATCGCGGGGGTCGTCCTGCTCGTGATCCTGGCGCGTTGGGGGGTGCAAGTCATACGCCGCCGGGACACCGATGTGTCCGAGTTCCCCACCGCGACCTCTGAGCCCGTCGGCGACGCGGCTGCAGAACCCGTGGATCAAGCGGTCGAAGGAACGCATCCGACGCCGGCACCGCTGGTCGGAACCGCGCCGATGCTGCGCGGCATCCCGGCCATCCGGAACTACTTCCGGACGAACGAGACGCCCGTGTACTTCGTATCGGCAACCGCGTTCAACCTCCTCGGGATCGATCGCTGGGTGCGCAACTTCAAGTTCGTGAACTACTACGACTCGTTCGACGGCTGGCACCCCAACGTCTTCGTGCCCAAGGAACAGACACCGCGCGAGTTCTCTTCGATCGAGGAGATCTGCAACTACCTCCTCGGTCACAAGGAGGTCGTCGACTACGTGAACGCACGGGGTCCCGGCGGCAAGATCGCCTTCTTGATGTTCGACGGAGAGACGGAGGAGCTTGCCACCGAGTTGGGCTTGGAGGTCGCCTTCCCCCCCGCCGCCCTCCGTCACCGCATGGACTCCAAGATCGTGACGACGGAGCTCGGGAACCAGGCCGGGGTGCCGAGCGCGCCCAACACGATGGGCCGCGCCGATACCTACCAAGAGGTGGTGCGGCTCGCGACGGACGCGGACCTGGGAACGGACCTCGTCATCCAGACGCCGTACGGAGACTCCGGCCAGACCACGTTCTTCGTGGCCGATCAGGAGGACTGGGACGCGCACGACGAGGAGATCATCGGTCAGGAGATCAAGGTGATGAAGCGCATCGATCCGCGCGAGTGCGCGATCGAGGGCGTGATCACCCGTCACGGCACGCTGGTCGGGCCGTTGATGACCGAGCTCACAGGGTTCCCTGAACTCACGCCGTACGACGGCGGCTGGTGCGGGAACGACGTCTTCCCCAACGTCCTCACGGAGCGTCAACGGGTATTGGCTCGCGAGAGGACGTTCGCGATGGGGGAGCGGCTCAGGCAGGAGGGGTACCGAGGTTACTTCGAGCTGGATTTCCTGGCCGACGCGTCGAGCGGCGAGATGTACCTGGGTGAGCTGAACCCCCGCGTCACGGGAGCCAGCAGCATCACGAACGTCACGGCGGTGGCGTATGGGGATATGCCGCTGTTCTTGTTCCACCTGCTGGAGTTCATGGATGTCAACTACGAGATCGACGTGGACGAGCTGAATCAGCGCTGGGCCCAACAAAGCAACATCGACGATTGGACGCAGTTCATCTTGAAGCAGACCGACGAGGCCGTGGAGCTGATCACGGAAGCTCCGTCCTCGGGCATCTGGCGGATGGGTCCGGAACGGCAGATCCGGTACGCGCGTCGTGACACGGACTGGCACACGGTGGCCGACGAGAGCGAGGCGTTCTACCTGCGGATCGCCGAGGCCGGCGGCTACCGGTATCCAGGAGCGGACCTGGGTATCCTCGTCACGCGGGGCAGGTTCATGGATGAAGATCATGAGCTGATGGACCGCGCCCGCGACTGGATCGCTGGGATCAAGGGAGAGTTCCGCAGCGTGCCTCCGCCACAACGACCCGAGGTCCAACCCGAGCCGTTCGGCTTCAAGATGCTCTGAGCGAGCCGATGCAGATGCTGCCGTTCACGTTCCGCTCGCTGGAAGAGCTCGAGCTCGGGCCCAAGTGGGCGAGCGTGTTCGAGGAGAAATGGCCCCACTACCGGGCTTGGTTCCTGCGCGAAGGGGAGGCGGCCCGGCCCTCCTACGCCACGAGCGCCCGGATGTTCCGCGCCCACATGCCCGAGCTGATGCCCGCCTACGAGCGGGTCGTCGAGCTTTCCGGTGGCGGCGATCTGGCCGCCCGGATGCTGTCGCTGTACCGGCCTCCGCCGTACCTGGCTGCGTGTTCGCAGGGCGCCTGGACCCGCGACGGCACGCCGATGCTGGTTCGCAACTACGACTACGCGCCCTCGCGGATGGAAGGCGTCGTCTGGTCGACCCGACTCGTGGAGCGACGCGTGATCGGTATGAGCGATTGCCTATGGGGACTCCTGGATGGCATGAACGACGCGGGACTCGCGGTGTCGCTGACGTTCGGCGGCCGTCAGGCGCTCGGCGACGGGTTCGGCATCCCGATCGTGGTCCGCTACCTGTTGGAGACCTGCGACGACGTGGCGACGGCCCGAGAGACGCTCGCGCGCCTCCCGTACAGCCTGTCGCACAACCTCACGCTCCTGGACCGATACGGGCGGGTCCTCACCGCCTACCTGTCGCCGGACCGCGAGCCCATCTTCCGCGAGTTCCCAGCCGCCACGAACCACCAGGGCATCGTTGAGTGGCCTGAGCAGGCCCGAGCCACGCGCACGATCGAGCGCGAGCGTCGCATCGTGAACCTGCTGGGTGACGCCGATCTGGATGCGGACGGGTTCGTGGATGCGTTCCTGCGGGCCCCGCTGTTCAGCACGGCGTACGCCAGCGGATTCGGAACGCTGTACACGGCCGCCTACCGAGCCACCGAAGGGACCCTCGACCTTCGCTGGCCCGCCCACGCTTGGCGATTGAGCTTCGAGGCGTTCCCGGAGACCGAACACACCGAGGTCCTCGCCGAGGGATCCGTCGCCTGAAACCACCGATGCATTAGCGTGCTCTCCCCTGGGATGGAACACTGAGGCTCCAAAATCTTGAGAGGAATCCGTGATGCAGGAACGGACGGAGGGTAACGGCGGTATCGGCCCGATGCTCCTGGTGGTCGGCGGGGCGTTGGCCGCCCTGGGGGTGTTCCTGCCTTGGGTGACGGTCTCTGGCGGCTTGGCCGACAGCAGCCTGTCTCTGTCTGATTCGGCAACAGGGCTCGATGCCAACGCCGGGAAGTTGGTCGCGGTGTGCGCCATCGTTGCCGTTGCCCTCGGCATCCTCTGTCTCGTTCGCGGGGCTGAGAGATGGGTCGGGGTTGTGGCGATCATCGTGGGAGTGATCGTTGTCGGTGCCGCGCTCTACAACATCGTCACGATGAAGTCGCAGGTCGTCGACGAGATCCTGAAACAGGCTCCCGCCGGAACCGAGCAGGCTGTCATCGACCAAGCCCGCACCTTGATCGAGCGGTTCATCGATCAGGGCGCGATCAGCATCAAAGCTGGGATCGGTCTCTTCTTCAGCGCGGCCGGCGGTGTCGTGGCACTGCTCGGGGGCGTCTTGCTCCTCGGAGCTGATCGATCTGCCGGTACGCCCACGATCGAGGCCGGCGAGGTGTCGGCCGGTCCGCCGATGACGGGCTTCGACCCGTCCCCGACGATGGCTCCCCCGGCCGGTGCAGCTGGAACGGTCGAGTCACCCTCACCGTCGGCACCCGTTCCGCCGGCCGACGCTCCCGCTCCCCCGGTCGACGTCCCCTCCCCGGCGGCGTCTCCAACACCGGAAGAGCCGCCGGCCCCCGAGCCACCGACCTCCGCTGAAGGCGACCTACCCACCTCCTGAGGAGCGATGCGGACCCGCGAACTCGTCATCGACACCGCGGGGAGGCGGACCGTCGACATCACATCGGACGTGCAGGCGTTCGCCGCGGAGGGAGACGCCGACGGCCTCGTCCAGGTCTTCATCCCACATGCCACGGCGGGGGTGGCGTTGATCGAGACCGGCTCGGGTACCGAGCAGGATCTGCAGGAGACGATCGAGCGACTGGTGCCCCGGGATGATCGGTACGCGCATCGACATGGGTCCGTCGGTCACGGCGGCGACCACGTGCTCCCGGCGTTCGTATCTCCGTCGCTCACGATCCCGGTGATCGGGGGACGAACGGCGCTCGGGACCTGGCAGTCGGTGGTGGTCGTGGACCCCAACCATGAGAACGATCGGCGAACCGTGCGCCTCTCGTTCGTGCCGGGGTAGCGCTACAGGTACTGGCCCGGCACCCGGTCGGCCTTCGCCTCATCCGGGGTCGAAACGGCCTGGATGTCCCGCTCTCGCAGGAGCACCAGATCCTCGCCCTCGAGCTCGACCTCCAGCCCCGACGAGGGCAGGAACAACACCCGATCGCCAGTCTTCGCCACCCGGACGTCGGGTCCCACCAGCGTGACGTCCCCCCAGGACAAGCGCTTGGGCGCCGGCATGGCGGTGGCGGGGATCAGCAGGCCCCCGGACGACGTGCGCTCGCCGTTCTCGGGCGAACGCACGACCAGACGGTCCCCCGTGAGTCGCACGGCACCTTGGGTCGATCGCGCACGCTTGGCCCTGGGCTTGCGGGGCTTGGCGCTTCGTTTCGCGGGACCGTCGTCGGTGGTGGCGGGCATGACCGAAGTGTAGCGAGCGCATCCGGGTAGCATGCGGGCCGTGAGAGCCATGAAGCTGATCCGCGGGGCCGAGGCGGAGCTGCGGGCGTCGCCGGCGATCGATCACTGGCAAGCCGGCCGGGAACGGATCGAAGCGGAGGAGCTCCTGGCGTTCGTCCTGGGCGACGAGCCCGATCCAGATGATGAGATCCGCGGATCGCAGCGCAAGGCGTTCGACGGCTTGATCGCGAGGCGTGCCTCGGGGGAGCCGATCCCGTACATCACCGGCTCCACCGAGTTCCTGGGTCTCGACCTCCTGGCGGAGCCGGGGGTGTTCGTCCCGCGCCATTCCTCGGAGTTCCTGGCCACCCAGGCGATCCGACGACTCAAGGGTCGCAAGCGGCCGGTCATGATCGATCTGGCCACGGGCGCGGGGACGGTCGCGCTCGCGGTGGCCGACCGCGTGAAGCGGGTGAAGGTCTACGGCACGGATGTGGCTGGCGACGCGGTCAGGCTCGCGCGGCGCAACGCGGAGCGACTCGGGTTGAAGGCGACCTTCGCCAAGGGCGATCTCTTCGGGGGGTTGCCATCGAAGATCCGAGGGGGGGTCGATGTCATCACCCTGCATCCACCCTACGTACCGGCCGCCGAGGTCGAGGAGCTCCCCGACGAGGTCAGGGCGTGGGAGCCGGAACACACGCTCACGGACGGCAGCCCCGACGGACTCGGGCTGGTACAGCGCACGGTCGCCGAAGGGCCGCGGTGGTTGTCGCCGGACGGCTGGATCTTGATCGAAGTCGATCCCGATGCGGCGCGCGACGTAAGGAAGGTCATGACCCGGGGAGGGTTGCGCGATGTGAAGAGCACGAAAGGCGGAGAGCTCAAGGTGACCCGCGTGGTCGTGGGGCGGAGACCCACGTGATGGACGTCATGCCGTACGGCACCTGGCCATCGCCCGTCAGCGCCGACATGCTCGCTACTTCGGCGATCCGACTGGGCGAGCCCAGGCTCGATGGAGGCTCCGTGTACTGGCTCGAGGGGCGCCCCACGGAAGGGGGTCGCACGGTCATCGTTCGAGCGGATCCGGGCTCGGATCCGGTGGATGCGATCCCTCAAGGTTTCAACGCGCGAACGCGCGTGCACGAATACGGGGGCGGATCCTATGCCGTCGACGGTGCAACGTTGTACTTCTCCAACTTCAGCGACCAACGCCTCTATCGGGTGGACGGAGGCGGTGCTCCGGAGCCCATCACGCCCGAGACCGAGGGTACCCATCGGTACGCCGATGCCGTGCTGACCCACGACGGGTCTCACCTCATCTGCGTCCGCGAGCGTCATGAGGGTGACTCGGTGATCAACGAACTGGTCATCCTGCCGGAGGACGGAGAGGGCGACGCCCTCGTGGTGGCGGCCGGGCGCGACTTCTACTCGAACCCCCGGATCTCCCCTGACGGCACCTGCCTGGCGTGGCTCAGTTGGGACCTTCCGTGGATGCCGTGGGATGGCTGTGTCCTGTCGGTGGCCGATCTGAGCGCCGACGGCTCGATCGCCCACGAGCGTGCGGTGGCGGGTGCCGACGGAGCGGAATCGATCTGGCAACCCGACTGGAGCCCGTCGGGGGAGCTCTGGTTCGTGAGCGATCGGACGGGATGGTGGAACCTGTACCGGGAGCGTGACGGTGTGGTCCAGGCGATCCGTCCGATGGAGGCAGAGTTCGGTTGGCCCCACTGGGAGTTCGCCGGTGCATCGTTCGCGTTCCTGTCCGATGGCAACGCCGTCTGCATCTACGGACAGGATGGTGTCCAGCACATCGCCGTCTTGGACCCCGAGACCGCGGAGCTGATCGACCTGGATCTGCCGCACACGGTGGTGGACTACCCCTACGTCCGCGCCGAAGGGGATCGGATCGTGCTCTTGGCGGCCTCCCCGACGATCCCGGAACAGGTGATCTCGGTGGACTTCACGAGCCGAGCGGTGGACGTCCTTCGGGAGTCGGACCGGGTCGAGATCGACCCCGAGTACATCGCGGTGCCCTCGACGCTCGAGTTCCCCACCGAGGACGGTCGCACGGCCCACGCCTACGTGTACCTCCCCTCGAACCCGGCGGTCACGGGACCGGATTCGGAGCGTCCGCCGCTGGTCGTGATGAGCCACGGGGGTCCTACGGCGCAGTCGACCCCCGCGTTCGACATAAAGACCCAGTTCTGGACCAGCCGCGGGTTCGCCGTGGTCGATGTGAACTACGGGGGCAGCACGGGCTATGGGCGCGCGTACCGGGAACGGCTGAACGGGACGTGGGGGGTCACGGATACCGTGGATTGCATCAATGCGGCACGGCATCTGATCGCGACCGACCAGGTGGATGGTGAGCGACTCCTGATCCGCGGAGGGAGCGCGGGCGGCTACACGACCTTGTGTGCCCTGACGTTCCACCACGATTTCGCTGCTGGCGCCTCTTACTACGGGATCTCCGACCTGGAGCCCTTCGCCAAGCCGGGTGGGACCCACAAGTTCGAATCCCGGTACGAGCACACCCTGATCGGACCGTATCCGGAGATGGCGGAGCTCTATCGGGCTCGCTCACCGATCCACTTCGCGGACCTGATCACGACGCCCATGTTGGTGTTGCAGGGCGCCGATGACGAGGTCGTGCCCCCGGCTCAGGCCGAGATCATGGTGGACGCCCTGGAAGCGAAGCGGCTGCCCTACGCTTACCTCCTGTTCGAGGGGGAGCAGCACGGGTTCCGAAACGCGGAGACGATCCGCGTCGCGGCCGAGGCCGAGTTGTCGTTCTACGCCCAGATCCTGGGCTTCGACCCGGCCGGTGGCATCCCTCGACTGGCGATCCACCATCTGCCGGAGTGAAGGAAGGGGTCACGGGGGGCCGGGCTCCCCGGCCCCCCGTGGTGGAGAGGGGGCGCGTCCTCTCTCGAGCGTCACGCTCTCAGTGCCGGGTGAACGCGGGGTAACGGTCTGGCGGCCCCAACGGGAACCTTGGCGCGGTCAGCCGCCGATCATGGACATGCTGCGCGCCGGCTGTACGAAATCAGGGTGGTTGATCCGATGCCCTGACCACTTGGCCCACACGTTCCGCCGGATCAGCTCGATGAGCTCATCGTCGGAGGCACCCCCACGCATCGGGGCGCGGAGGTCGTCCTCTTCCAGGGCGAAGAGGCAGGAACGGACCTGTCCCTCGGCCGTCAGCCGCAGCCGGTTGCACGTATCGCAGAACGGCTGCGTGACGCTGGCGATCACCCCGATCCCACCCGGCGCACCGTCGGCGAACCGGAAGAGGGCGGCGGGCTCAGCGCCGTGACTCGCCGCGACCAACGGGAAGACCGCGTCGATCGCATCGAGGATCCGGGCGGCCGGGACCACCTTCTCCCGCTCCCACTTGTGTTCGGCGTCCAGCGGCATGTACTCGATGAAACGAACCTCGTAGCCGGTTTCGCGCGCCCACCCTGCGAACGTGACGACCTCGTCGTCGTTCGTGCCGCCGATCACCACGGTGTTCACCTTGATGGGCGTGAGGTTCGCGCGCTCTGCTGCCTTGAGCCCCGCCAGCACGCGATCGAGGGCATCCCGGCGGGTCATCTCGGCGAAGCGATGACGCATCAACGAGTCGCACGAGACCGTGGCTCGGTCGACCCCCGCCTCCGCCAACGGTTCCGCGAGCCGATCCAGCAGCAGGCCGTTCGTGGTGATGGAGATGTCTAGCTCCGGTCCCACGCCTCGGAACATCTCGACCAGGTGGGGCAGGTCGGCCCGCACCGTGGGCTCGCCTCCGGTCACCTTGAGCGAACCCACCCCCAGCTCGACGAACAGGCCCAGCAGGCGGGTCAGTTCCTCGAACGTGAGGATCTCGTCCTTCGGCAGCCAGGTCAGACCCTCGGCGGGCATGCAGTAGGTGCACCGGAAGTTGCACCGATCCGTCACCGAGATCCGGAGATCGTCGGCCACGCGTCCGAACGTGTCGACCAATGGGCCGTCGAGCGGCATCACTGCGGGGGAACGATCCTCCATGGCATCCAGGGTACCCCGTCACCCCGTTGAGGGGCTACCGGGTGGGACAGGGTCGTCGGGGAGGCGTCGCCTGAGCTCGGCGATCGATCCGGCGATCGCAACATCGCGAGGCCGGCCCGCGGCCATCTGGGTCCCGACCTCCATCCCCAGCAGGAACGTGGCCAGGGGCGTGACGCGCCGCTCGACGCGATGGGCCACGTCTCGAGCCGTCGTCAGGAGCTCCTCCGTCTCGCTTGGGTCCAGCGGCACCTGGTGCATGGCTCCTGCGAACTCATCGATCCATCCAGGCATCTGGGCCTCCTACGTCGGGGTTCCACCACGGTAGTACGTGACCTCGCGCGCATCTGGCACGATAGGCGGCATGACGGCAGCTCCGATCAGCGCGGCGGTCCTGACCGTGTCCGACGGCGTAGCTGCAGGCACCCGGGAGGACAGGTCGGGTGAGGCTGCGGCCAGCCGACTGACCGACGCCGGGTTCGAGGTCGCCGTCCGCCGGGTCGTCCCCGACGACGCCCCGACGATCGAAGCCACGCTCCGGGAGCTGACAGGAAGCCATCCTCTGGTCGTCACCACAGGCGGCACGGGGTTCGGCCCTCGGGACGTGACCCCGGAGGCAACCCGAGCCGTGATCGAGCGTGAGGCCCCCGGACTGGCGGAGGTGATGCGGGCGGAGGGCCTGCGCCACACCCCCATGGCGGCCCTGTCGCGGGCGGTGGTCGGCAGCCGAGGTTCCTGCCTCATCGTGAACCTGCCGGGGAGCCCGGCGGGGGTGCGTGAGGGGCTGGGGGCGATCGTGGCTCTGCTTCCTCACGCGATCGGATTGCTCGGCGGAGCGACCGGAGAACATCCCACCGGCCATCGGATGGAGGCGGCCGTCCCGGAGCCGGAGGTGGGGGCCAGGGTGGAGGCCACGGCCGTCAGGGTGCAGGGAACCCCGCCGTGCCGGGTCGGGAACCGGATGACCATCGTGCCCGACGGTGAGGTGCACGGGACGCTCGGGTGTGCCGAGTTCGATGCCGCTGCCGTTGAGGCTGCCAGGGCGGTCTTCGCGGCCGGCGAGCCGCGGACCCAGACGTTCGAACATGAGCTCGGCACGATCGAGGTGTACCTCGAGCCTCATCGCCCCGCCCCGATGGTGATCGTCGTTTCGGCGACGGATGTTGCGCGCGCCCTTCGTGCCCTGCTACAGCGGCTGGGTTACCGCACGGAACTGGTGGAACCCCGGAACGATCGTTTGGTGCCCGACGATGGCGCAGCGCTGCCCTCGATCGAGGGGATGGAGCTGGACGACACGACGACGGTCGTGCTCACCGACCACGATGCCCCCGGGGTCACGACGTCGCTCGCACTCCTGCTCCGGTCGCCGGCGCGCTTCATCGGGGTGATGGGGAGCCGTCGTCACGTGGCCCACTACGTTGGCGAGCTGCGCGAGCTGGGGTTCGAGGACGGCGATCTGGCGCGGATCCGATCACCGCTCGGCCTCGACCTTGGTGGTCAGCGGCCGGAGGAGATCGCGCTCTCGATCGCCGCCGGCATCGTGGCGGACGCGCATGGCCGTGACGGCGGGTGGCTCGACCGGTGATCGGGACCGGCACCGATGTTCGGACGGACCCGTCCGCCGGCTGATGAGGACGCATCGACGCCGCCGGAGGCGCGCTTTGGCGGTGTCGGTGGTCGCCGTGGCTGTGGCGGCGCTGATCCCCGCCGCTCGAGCCGTGGATCCATCGTCGCTCCAACCCAACGTCATCCTCATCGTGACCGACGATCAGACCCTGGACACGCTCCCGGCCGATCCTCCCGCGATGCCGTGGCTCCAGAACCAGATCTTCGGACCCGGCGATCACCATTGGCAGTGGTTCCCGAACGCGTTCTTCAACACGCCGCTGTGTTGTCCGTCCAGGGCCACGATGCTCACGGGGCAGTACTCGCATCACACCGGGGTCCAGGGGAACCATGACGGCTCCGAGCTGGATGAGTCCAACACGCTGGCCACCTGGCTCCACGACGACGGGTACACGACGGCGCTCATCGGCAAGTACCTCAACAACTATCCGTGGGATCGAGGGCCGTACGTCCCCGCGGGATGGGACCGATGGGTGGGCAAACGCAACACCGAGCGAGGCACCACCTACGACAACTATCAGTTGATCGATCAAGGGGTGCCCTTGTTCGTGGGAGGCACCACCGTGGGCTACGCCACCGACTACCTCGGCAACCTCGCGCTGGACTTCCTGAAGGGGGCCTCCGCCGATCGCCCCTACTTCTTGATGTTCACGCCCAGCGCGCCGCACTCACCGTGGATCCCCGCGCCCAGATACGAGGACGCCTTCGCGGGTGTGCACATCCCGCGACCCTCTCCGAGGGTGCTGAACGACGTCGCGGGCAAGCCAGGGTGGGTCCGAGCGCTCCCCCCGGTGACCCCCGAGGTGGCTGTGCGGTACCAACGTGATCGTCGGAAGGAGCGCGAGACGCTCCTGGCGGTGGATGAATGGATCCATGCGCTGGTCGACGAAGTGGCGGCCCGCGGGGAGCTCGATCGGACCGTGTTCGTCTTCCTCACCGACAACGGCTACGCCTTGGGGGAGCACCGGTGGGTGGGCAAGAGGTGTCCGTACGACGAGTGCATCCGCACTCCTTTGGCGATCAGGACGCCGTGGGAGCCCGAGGGCGTCGTGTCCGATCTGGTATCGAACGTGGATCTGGCGTCCACGGTGTCCGAGCTGGTAGGGATCGCTCCAGGGCTTCCGCAGGACGGGTACAGCTTGGCTGGGTTCCTTCGACCGGGATCCTCGGATCCTCCCGAGCGCGACGCGGTGCTGATCGAGTGGGCCGGAGACCGCGAGGTCCCTTCCTGGTGGGGTCTGCGCACATCCGATATGAGCTACATCGAGGACGATGATGGGACCGTCGAGCTCTATGACCTCACGGGATCGATCGGCCGGGCGGACCCCCATGAATTGGTCAACGTGGCGACGGATCCGCGGTACGCGGAGGTGCGTTCACAACTCGCCGCCCGGCTTCGCGAGCTGACCGCCCAGCGAGGGTCGCCAGGGTAGACTGCTCCATCGTGCAGCAGCCCCGTGGCCCCATCATCCGGCCAGCGTCGCGCCACCGCCGCCCCACCCGCCAACAGATCGCTCGGCGCCGCGCGCTCGTGGCTGTCGTGGTCGTCGCCTTGATCGCCGTCGTGTGGTTCGTGTGGCGGCCCTTCGGCGCCACGGAGCAAGCGGGGGGAAGAAGCACGGCGGCCAGAAGGGGCCGGGGCAGCACACGAGCATCCCGTCGGACGCCGGGGTCGTCGTCCCCGGAGAGAATCCCATCAAGCATGTGATCTTCATCGTGAAGGAGAACCGGACCTTCGATCATTACTTCGGCCGGTACCCGGGAGCAGACGGGGCGACCGAGGGAGGCACCCTGGAATGCGATGCCAGCGGGTGCGTCGACGGCACGATGGTGCCGCTGAAGCCCGCGCCGGACGTGGAGCCTCATGACATCACCCACGGGTTCGCGTCGGGGCTGTACTCCATCAACGGCGGGAAGATGAACGGCTTCAACATCATCGGCGAAGGGGAGGACCTGATCGGCTACGTCCAGCACTCCCGGGACGATCTGGGCAACTACTGGGCCTACGCCGACCGGTTCGTCCTGGCCGACCGGTTCTTCACGTCGATGTACGGCCCCACGTTCCCGGAGCACCTCTACACGGTGGCGGCGCAGTCCAACGGGGTCGTGGACAACAAGACGAACGCCGACACGACCGGTAACTACTGCGACGATCCCAACGAGTACACGAAGAAGTTCCGTGACGATCTCACCGACGACGACATCAAACAGATCATGCGCCTCGAGGAGCATGTGACCGATGAGATCCCGGATCAACTGATCCGCATCGCGAACTTCTGGGAGACGACGCGGACCTGCTTCAACATCAAGGTGCTCCCCGACGAGCTGACCCAGGCGGGGATCGGCTGGAAGTACTACGCGAACCCTGACGTCTGGATGAACGGCCTCCAAGCGATCCAACATGTGCGCTTCGGTCCGGAGTGGAGCAACGTGGTGTCACCGGACACGTTCATCCCCGACGTCCGCGCGGGGAACCTCCCGGCGGTGTCCTGGCTGATCCCACCGGAGGGCCTCAACGAGCACCCGGGCGAAGGCGTCAGCGTGTGCGCCGGTCAGAACTGGACCACGGAGCAGATCAACGCCGTCATGAAGAGCGATGCCTGGAACTCGACCGCGATCGTGCTGGTCTGGGACGACTTCGGCGGGTTCTACGACCACGTCAAGCCTCCGCACTACGACATCATGGGTCTGGGTCCACGGACGCCGGCATTGATCATCTCGCCGTACACACGGCGTGGGGACAACCCCGATGGGGGCGCGATCGACCACACCACGTATGAGTTCTCATCCGTCCTCGCCTTCATCGAGAAGCTGCACGAGCTGAAGCCGCTCACCGACCGCGATGCGCAGGCCGACCCGCTCTCCGGTGCGTTCGACTTCACGAACCCGCCGCGCATGAAGCCGCTGGTCCTGCCCGAGCTCACCTGTCCTTAGATGTCTCACCGAGCCGCCTCCAGGCCGTTGGTCGTCGTGCTCATGGCCGCCTGGCTGCCGCTCCTCGTGGCTGCCGCCTCCGATCCCGTCCACGACTTGGTCGCGTGTGAAGGGGGCACGGCTCAGGTCGGTGATCCTCCTGATCTGATCGATGCTCAGGCCCGGACGGATGAGGGTGGGAGCGGGTTCTTGGTACGTCTCACCTTCGCGGAGCCCCTCAGGGTTCCCGATACGTCGGGACGGCCCTTCCGCGTCGACGTGGTCCTCAACGACCCGAGCGTCCCGACGATGTCGTTCGGCTACTACCGTGACATCAACCGGATCCTTCGGTACGACGCGGTCCGGGACCCTCAGATCAAGATCTACCTGTTGCCGGAGCGAGGCGAGAACGTGTTCTACGGCGTCGCGGTCGATGGCGCGACCCTGACGCTGCGCGTACCGGGCCGTCTGATCACGCGCGACATGGACATGCAGGGGCCGAGGCTCGAGCGTCTCCGGTGGGGAGCTATCGTCCGCGACGGACACCGGTGCGATCGCCTGGGGAACGGTCGCGCGAGCTTCCGTGTCGTGGCTGGAGCGGATGATGGGGAAGCGACCCTTCCACCCGTCACCTCTGCAGGCGTCTCGGATCCCTCCCCGAGCGCATCCCCCGTGGCTCCGTTCTTGGCGCTCGTGATCGCGGCGGCGATCGCCACCGCGATGATCGTGTGGTTCATCCGGAGACGGTCCGGCAGATGATCGTCTGCGATCATCTGCCGAGATCGCGGTAGACCTCGAACGGGGCAGGCGTCGAGTCGCGCACGTGTGCGAGGAGGCGGTTGAGGCCCCGGGTCCCACGAGCGCGCACCGTGGTCACACGATCCAGGTCGATGACTTCGGGGATGAGTTCCTCACCTCCGCCCGCTTCGAACAGGACGCGGCCCTCCGGGTCGACGCCGATGCTTCGGCCGCCCCCGATCGTGAGGGCACCGTTGGGGTTGATCACGTAACACTGGTTCGCGATCGCGTTGGCGCGCGCCATCACCAGCTCCTCCTCGCGATCGGGGGTGCTGGTGAGGGTGGGATGGGCGATCAGCTCGGCGCCGCGGAGGGCGAGCGAGCGAGCCATCTCCGGGAACCAGCCGTCGTAACAGATCATCATGCCCACAGCGCCGACGTTCGGGATGCGGAAGACCGGCGGTGGCTCGGTCCCGCGATCGAACAGCTCGAACGGCCGCCACGTGAAGACCTTCCGATACCGTGCGACCAACCTTCCGGTGGGTGAGAAGGCGATCGCCGTGTTGTAGGTGCGATCGCCATCGCGTTCGACCATCGTTCCCGCCACGATCCAACGCTTGGCCCGTTTCGCGATCCGTCCGACCGCCCGCGTGAGCGGCCCCGGGATCGGCTGCGGAAGGGACTCCTGGAACTCCGCCGGTGTCGCGGGGCCGAACGGATGCTCCCCGGTGAGATAGAGCTCGGGGAAGATGTACATATCCGCTCGAGGGAAGCTGCGGCGGATCCTGCCCACCTCGTCGTCGAACTTCTGGAGCGTGGCTGCCGGATCGAACGGGACCGGGCGGACCTGGGCTGCCACCACCGTCAGGATGCGGCTCATGCGCCGCACCCTAGCATCGCGTCGGACCTAGACCGCTGGCTGGAGCGCCAGGACCTCCGGCATCCCGTTGGCGATCTGCTCCCTCCACCACTGCTGACCGTCCTCCGGCAACGTGTAGATGGGGTCGTAGTACACGTACTCCCGGGAGAGGGCCTCCGGATCGTGATCTTCGATGCCGGTGCGGTAGTTCTTCGTCCAGTAGGAGATGCCCTTCTCGCGGTCGTACCGCTTCAGCATGTTGACCCAGCGCTTGCCCACGAACGGAACGTCGCAGACCACGCGCGGGGTGGCGAAGCCGGGCATGTACCCCAGCAGGGCGTACTGGAGGTCCTGCGCCTCGGCGATCGACGTCCTCCAGTGTTCTGCATTGGGGATCATGTCGCAGACGTAGAAGTAATACGGCGCGATCTTCGCGTGATCCATCAACATGAAGCACAGCTCGAGCAGATCGTTCGGGCCGGTGTTGACGCCTCGGAGCAGGACCCCCTGGTTGCGCACATCGCGGAAACCCGATTCCAGGACCATCCTCGCGGCGTCACCCACGAGCGGGGTGATCTGTTGTGCGCAGTTCACGTGGGTGTGTACCGCGATATCCACACCGCGGTCGAACGCCGTCTGACCCATGCGGGCGAACGAGGCTCTCACGTCGTCCTGGAGGAAGTGCTGAGGCAAGCCCATGAGGCCCTTGGTGGCTATCCGGATGTCTCGGATGTTCTCGATCTCCAGCAGCTGCATCACGAAGCCCTCGAGTCGCTTGATCGGGACGTTCGCCATGTCGCCACCCGAGACGACGACGTCGCGCACCTGCGGGGTCTTCCTCAGGTAGTCGAGCATCAGATCCCAACGTTCGTTCTGCTTGATCTCGAACTTGTACTTCAGGACCTGCATCGTGTCGTTGCCCACCAGGTCCATCCGGGTGCAGTGCCCGCAGTACTGCGGGCACGTCGGGATCAGTTCCGCCAGGACCTTCGTGGGGTAGCGATGGGTGAGACCCTCGACCGCCCACATATCTGCCTCGTGGAGCGAGTCACGCGAAGCCATCGGATGACTCGCCCATTCCACCTCCCGGTCGCTCAGCGCCGGCGCCATGTAGCGGCGTACGCGGTCGGCGCGAAGGTCGTGCTCCTCCATCGTGTTGATCATCTGCGGAGGCAAGAGCATGGACATCGTGGCGCGTTCCTGCTGGTCCCGCTCGATGTCGGTCAGGAGTTCGTCGTCGAGGAAGTCGCCCAGCGCTGACTTGAACTCCTTGAGGTTCTTCGCGGTATGGGCCCGCTGCCACTGGGCCGACTCCCACTGCTCCTTCGTGACGTCGCGGTAGCCCGGCAGGCGTGTCCAATCGGGCTCCACGTATTCCCGCTTCAGCGGATAGTGGAACGGCTGGTCCTCGGTCGCGTGGGCGTGTGGGTCACGATGGCCCGGGCGGATGCCGGTGCCCTGCGCTTGCGATCCCATGCTCATCTGGACACCCCCGGTCGACGAAGCGCGCCGGTCGGAGCGATGGCGCGAAGGATGGACGTTCAACTGGAACAGCTAATCATACCGAACTGTGTCCGGAAGAACCAGCGGTCAACCGAAGGATATCCGGCCAGACGTCAGCGACGACCCCGGCCGCGCCCACCTTGGTTGTTGTCCCGCCGGGGGCGACGCTCGATCCGGATCTCCGGAGCGGCCTTGGGCACCCGCGCCTTCATGGGCGCGTGGCCCGTGCGTTCGAACCGCAACATGATGTGATCGGGATACTGCTGGCGATCGGTCTCCCGCCAGCCGTTGGCCAGCAGGTGCTTCAGGCGGTTCGCCGCCGTCTTCCGCAGCTTGTCGGTGCCGGGAACCCGCACGTACATCCGCTCGTGCAGGACTTCCTTGTAGTCAGCCATGGTCGCAAGAGCGTAGCAGGAGCCCGGCACGGCGCCGTCCCACGCTCCGCGAACCGTGTCGGTCCGTTGGGGGATGGCTGCCTTTACCGGTCGGATCGACGCGCCGATAAGCCCCCTGGATGGAAGATCGGGCTCCTGAGCGGGATCCGACGACCCCAGCCACCGCTGCGGAGCTCTTCCTCGGCGACGGGAACTGGGCGGATCGGCTTGGTGAGGTGCTGGCGCACCTCGGCGCCGCCGTGGCTCCGCACCGCGCGCTGGCCTTCCGTAACATCCGCGATCCGAACGGGCGATTGTGGATGGACCTGATCGCCGAATGGGATGCCGAAGGCGTGCGTCCCATCTTCGACGACCCGGCCAATCACATCCATCCCTACGCTCCCGACTTCGCACGCTGGATCGAATCGTTGAGCAGCGGCGAGTCGGTGCAAGGGTTCGTTGCTGAGACCCCAGGTCCGGAAAGCAAGGTTCTCGGCGCCGAGGGGGTGGTCTCGTTCCTGGCGGTGCCGGTATTCGTGGGATCGGAATGGTGGGGGTTCCTGCAGTTCGACGACTGTCTCGCGCCTAGGGTGTGGCTCCCCGCGGCGATCGACGCGCTACGCGAGGCGGCGTCCGCGTTGAGCGTGGCAGTGGGTGGTGAGATCGCCGAAGACACACGGAAGTTCGCCGAGGATCGTTTCCGCTCCATGGTGGAGTACGGACCCGCGGTGAGCTACATCGACGTCCCCGACGACACGGCCTCGGCGATCTACGTGAGCCCGCAGGTCGAGCAGCTGCTCGGATACACCGCCCAGGAGTGGTACGACGATCCCGAGCTGTGGGTGCGGATCCTGCATCCCGACGATCGCACGAAGGCGCTGGCGGAGAACGCCCGTCACAACGAGACGTGCGAGCCGTTCCGCGTGGAGTACAGGATGTTCCACAAGGACGGCCGGGTGGTCTGGGTGCACGACGAGGCCACGATGGTGCGCGACGAACGCGGCACACCCAGGTACTCCCACGGCGTGATGATGGACATCTCCGAGCGCAAGCATGCCGAGGAAGACTTGGCCTTCCAGACCTACCACGACCGGCTCACCGGCCTGCCGAGCCGCTCGATGTTCGAGGAGCTCCTGGAACTCTCCATCACCCGGGCCGAGCGCCACGACGGTTCCGTGGCCGTGCTCTGCGTGGACATCGACGACTTCCGCCTCGTGAACGACTCGCTCGGACATCAGCAGGGCGACCAACTGCTGAAGATGGTGTCGGATCGCCTACGGGAAGCCACGCGAGAGACCGACCTGGTCGCCAGACGAGGTGGTGACCAGTTCCTGATGCTGCTCTCCGACTTGGAGCGAGAGTCGGCGGGTGACATGGATGCGGCGATCGTTCGGGCGGAGGCTGCGGCCCAGCGGGTGCATCAAGCCATGGCCGGGCCCTTCGAGGTGGATGGAACCGAGCTCTACGTGTCGGTGAGCCTGGGGATCAGCCTGTATCCCCAGGACGCTGATGACGCCGGCAGCCTGCAGCGCAACGCTGAGGCGGCGATGTATGAAAGTAAGAAGACCGGCTCGGGCGGTTACGTGATCTCCTCGCATGGAACGTTCGACTCATCGGCGAAGCTGCAATTCGTGACGCGGCTTCGCAAGGCGGTCGATAGCCAGCGCTGGACGCTGTTCTACCAGCCTGTGGTGGAACTCGAGACGGGGGCGATGCGCGGCGTGGAGGCCTTGATCCGCTGGATCGAGCCCGACGGCACGATGATCCCCCCCAGCGAGTTCATCCCGCTCGCCGAAGAGCTGGGTCTGATCGAGGCGATCGGCGATTGGGTGGTCCGCGAGCTCGTCTACCAAGCCCAGGCGTGGAGCGAGCTGGACATGGAGCTGGAGATCGGGTTCAACCTCTCCCCCCGTCAGTTCTGGCAACCGGATCTGGCCGAGCGGATCCTTTCGCGGATCTCGGCCGGCGGTGTCCCACCGTCTCAGGTCGTGGTCGAGATCACCGAGTCTTCGGCCATGCTGGACCCCGACCGGGCCCAGGAGATCCTATGGGAGCTCCACGACGGGGGTCTGCGGATCGCACTCGATGACTTCGGCACTGGGTACTCGTCACTCTCGCGGCTCCGCGACATGCCCGTGGATGTCCTGAAGATCGATCGGTCGTTCGTGAGCGGTGCCGATCAGGACCCGCAGGCGGCCAGCATCGTGAGCGCCTTCCTCGAGCTGTCCCGAGGCTTGGGGATGGATACCCTCGCCGAGGGCATCGAGCGCGAGGCCGAGTTCGCCTTCCTCCGTCAGCGTGGGTGCTTGCTCGGGCAGGGATACCTCTTCGCGAAGCCCGTTCCCCCGGAGGAGATCATCGCGTTCGCGTTCGGCGGTGTGCCCATGCCGGCTTCCATCCGAACCCACGCGTGAATCACCGGGTCGCGCGCTCGGCCTTGACCCGGGCGGCGATCGTCGGGGCATCGATGCCGGCCCAAGCTCGCATCTGCGCAGCCGTGCCAGAACCGGGCATCTGCGTCACCGCCAGCTTGATCACCGATCCGTCGAGCGGCCCCGTTTCCGCGAGCGTGCCCAGCACCGCGTCCCCGAGCCCACCTTCGATCCGGTGGTCCTCAGCCACGAGAATCAGGTGGGTCTGGTCGAAGGCTGCGCGGAGCGTTGCGGCATCGATGGGTTTCACGGAGTAGGCGTCGATCACGCGGACGGCGATCCCTTCCGCCTCCAGGAGATCGGCAGCCTTCAGACACTCCACCAGCGTGACCCCGGCGCCCACCAGCGTGGCAACATCGGCCACGCCCGAGCGCAGTGTCTTGGATCCGCCGATCGGGAAGGTCTCCTCGGGCGGATAGATCCCAGGGGTGGCCTCGCGCGTCGTGCGGATGTAGGAGATGCCGGGGAGATCGCACATGGCGGTGACCAGGTGGACGGTGGCGTTGCCATCAGCCGGATAGAGCACGGTCGAGGAGTCCAGGGCTCGGAACATGGCCAGGTCCTCGACCGCCATCTGCGAAGGCCCGTCCTCACCGATCGACACGCCGGCGTGGGACCCACAGATCCGCATGTTCGCGCGACCGATGGCCCCCATGCGCACGAAGTCGGCGGCGCGGGTCACGAAGGCGCCGAAGGTGGCACAGAAGGCGGTCTTACCCAAGGCCTGCATGCCGACCTCCACCCCCATCATCGACTGTTCAGCGATGTAGAGCTGGATGAAGCGTTCGGGCTCCACGGCCTGGAAGTCCTCGGTGTGCGTGGAGTTGCCCACCTCGCCATCTAGCACGACGAGGTCCGGACGATGCCCCGCGAGCCAGGCCAAGGTTTCGCCGAACGCCTTGCGGGTCGGGATGCCATCGGGGTACGTGGGCGCCGCCGTCACCTGCAGCTCGCCCAGTGGGACCGGCTTGAAGTCCGGGGGTGGTGGCGGCGTGATCCGCAGGTTCCGGATCCCTCCGAGTTCCTCGATCGCCTGACCCTCCTGGTCGGCCGGGATCGCCTTGCCATGCCAGCCTTCCTTGTTCGCCACGAACGAGACCCCGTGACCCTTCTCGGTCCGCGCGATGATCATCGTGGGAGCGTCCGCAGCGGCCGCTTCGGTATAGGCACGATCGATGGCCACCACGTCGTGCCCGTCGATCTCCAGGGTTTGCCACCCATAGGCCTGAGCCCGTTGGGCGAAGGTGTCCGCATGCCACTCGTGCATCGTCGGCCCGCGCTGGCCCAGACGGTTCAGATCCAAGATCGCGACCAGGTTGTCGACCTCGTGGAACGCTGCCGCCTCAACCGCTTCCCAGACCGAACCCTCGGCGGTCTCGGAGTCACCCATCAGCACCCAGGTCCGTCCCGGGGCTCCGTCCAGGCGCATCGCGAGGGCCATCCCCAGCCCCACGGCGAGACCCTGGCCGAGCGAACCCGTCGCCACGTCGATCCAGGGGAGCTCCGGCACCGGCGCGGGATGGCCTTGGATCGGCGAGCCGAACCTGCGAAGGCTCAGGAGCTGTTCGTCGTCGATCGCGCCGACCGCCTTCAGCACGGCGTACAACGCGGGGGCCGCGTGCCCCTTCGACATCACGAACCGATCGTTCCCCAGGTACTTCGGGTCACCCACGTCAGTGCGGAGATGATCGGCGTAGAGCACGGCCAGCAGGTGGGCACACGACATGGAGGAGGTGGGATGGCCGGATCCGGCGGCGGTCGTGCAGCGGATGCTGTCCACCGCGATCTGCGCAGCCAGGTCGTTCCAGAGTTGGATGCGGTCGTCCATCGGCTCCCCTCGGGTGTCGTGAGGCTGGAAGGGTACCGCCAGCCAGGGAGCCCGCGCGTGGACCCGGCGTACCGCTATGAGCGCGGCGTGCGGTACCGTCGGCATCCCAGATGAGCCCGATCGACCTGCGCGTGGCGGACTCCCGCGGGCATCGTCCCGTCTTCCTCGGCCTGGCCGGCGACAGCGCCTCCGGCAAGAGCACCCTGTCGCGTGGGATCGAATACATCCTGGGGGTCGAGCGCGTCGGACGGGTCTGTACGGACGATTATCACCGATACGATCGTGACGCGCGGGCCGAGCTGGGCGTGACTCCCCTCAGCCCCGAGGCCAACCGCATGGATCTGATGGCCGAACACCTCAGGCTCCTCGCGTCCGGCGGGTCCGTGACGAAGCCGACCTACGACCATCACACGGGCACGTTCGGACCTGAGGAGACGATCGAGGCAGGAGAGATCGTCATCGTCGAGGGCCTGTTGCCGTTGGCGGACCGCGGCACGCGCGATGCGATCGACGTCGCGGTCTTCCTGGAACCTGAGGAGATCCTCCGGCGTCGCTGGAAGTTGGAGCGGGACGTGTTCGAGCGCGGTTACTCACCGCAGCAGGTAGTGGATGAGCTGAACCGTCGGGAAACCGACGCGATCGCCTACATCCATCCACAGCGCGAGTTCGCCGACATCGTGGTGACCTTCCACAGGCGGTCCGGTGCCCAGGATGACGAACACCTGTCGGCGCGGCTCCTGGTGCGACCGACCCTGCCGTACCCGGGGCTGCGCGAGCTGGTGGGGTCCTTGCGGGGTCGCGGCGTGGAGCCGGTGCGATGGTCCTCCCGGACCGACCGCCGTGGCCCGATGTCGGTACTGGAGATCGATGGCGACTGCTCACCGGATCTGGGCGCGGAGATCGAGGACGTGATCTGGTCGTACCTGCACCCGGATGACCGCCTCCACCGTGATCGCATCGGCGTGGTGCGCAACCCGGAGCGTGGTGAGGACCGCAGCGAGGCGCTGGCGCTTGCGCAGCTCCTGATCGTGTCGCACCTGGTGGGGGCCCTCGACGGTGCGTTCGAGCTGTAACCTTTCCCGAGATGGCCGTTTCGAAGTTCCCCTCGTTCCAAGATCTCGGCGTGTCCGACGCCGTGGTGAACACCCTCGCCTCGCGAGGCATCATGGAGCCCTTCCCGATCCAGATCATGGTGATCGAGGACGCCACCGGGGGGCGCGACACACTCGCGAAGTCGAAGACCGGATCTGGCAAGACGCTGGGGTTCGCGATCCCCATCGTGGAGCGGCTCGATCCGAAGGCGACCGCCCGACCCGAAGCCTTGGTGCTGGTGCCCACCCGCGAGCTCGCCACCCAGGTCAAGGACGACTTCACCGACATCGCGAAGGCCAAGCATCTCCGCGTGAAGGCCGTCTACGGCGGCACGAACGTCAAGGAACAGGCGAGGGGTGCCGACCAGGCGCACATCCTGATCGCGACGCCGGGGCGGCTTGACGATCTGGTCGAGCGCAAGCTCGTGAGGTTGGGTGGCGTGCGGATCTTCGTGCTGGATGAGGCCGATCGCATGCTGGACATGGGGTTCCAGCCCCAGGTGGATCGCATCGTCCGATACCTGCCCAAGGATCGGCAGACGATGTTCTTCTCAGCCACGCTGGACGGTGCTGTCGGTCGGATCGCCGAGGTGTACACGCGCAACCCGGTCCGTCACGAGATCGAATTCGAAGGCAAGACGGTGGAGGAAGCCGACCACCGCTTCGTGGCAGCGGAGCCGCACGAGAAGCTCCAGAAACTGGTGGAGCTGGCGAACCAAGAGGCCGAGGGCTCGGGTCTGACGCTGGTCTTCGTGAACACGAAGCGGCACGTCGACACCCTCGCCCGTCAGCTCCGGAACGAGGGCGTGCCCGCGGTGACGATGCACGGCGACATGACCCAGCAAGCGCGCGAGCGAGCCTTGCAGCGCTTCGAGGACAAACACGTCGGGGTGTTGATCGCTACCGACGTTGCCGCCCGCGGATTGGACCTGGACGACATCACCCTCGTCGTGAACTACGACCCGCCCCAGGACGACAAGGGCTATGTCCACCGCGTCGGGCGGACGGCACGCGCGGGGCGGCCGGGCACAAGCGTGACGTTCGTGACCCCCCAGCAACTGGGCGACGTAAGTCGGATGGCGGCCCGGCTGGATCTGCACGAGGAGTTCGAGCACGAGGGGAGCATGAAGGTGGCTCCACCACGCACCGTGTTCAGTGGCAGCGTGGGTGGGCGTCGAAGCGGGCTTCGCAAACCGAAGCGCCGCTAACCGTTCGACCCCTCGATCAGGCGCAGCCCCGAACGTCGGTGCAGCGCCAGGATGTCGGCGGCGGGCACCGGTCGCGAGAAGAGGAAGCCCTGGCCCAGCCCACACCCTCGGTCGGCCAGGAAGCGCCATTCCGCTTCGGTCTCGATCCCCTCGGCCAACGGGCTCATCCCCAGGTTGTTCGCTAGCGAGATCATGGCCGACACCATGCTGCCGGCATCGCGGTCCCTGTCGACGTTGCGGATGAACGACCGGTCGATCTTGAGGATGTCTACCGGCATGTGTTTGAGCCGGGCCAGCGACGAGTACCCCGTCCCGAAGTCGTCGATCGCCAGCTTCAGGCCGCGATCGTGCATCTCCCGCAGGATCGCCACTGTGCGGTCGGGGTCGGTCATCGCGGTCGATTCGGTGATCTCGATCGTGACCCGTGTGGGATCCATCCCCGCGATCACCAAGGGGGAGACGACCTTGTCCACCAGGTCGGGTTGCCACAGTTGCCGGGGGGAGAGGTTGAACGCGACCTCGAGGTTGAGGCCCTCGGCTCGCCACATCGCATCCTGACGGCAGATCTCCTCCACCACCCAGTCCCCGATGGTCTCGATCAGACCCATCTCCTCGGCGAGCGGGATGAACTCCCCGGGCGGCACCAAACCGCCGTTCGGCTCGGGCCAGCGGATCAACGCCTCCACCCCATAGGTGTTGCCGGTCTGGAGGTCGATCAGGGGCTGATAGTGCAGCATCCATTGCCTGCGCTCGACGGCCTTGCGCAATCGCGTGGACAGCGACAGTCGCGACATCGCCTCGGCATCCTTCGCCACGTGGAGCGTGTAGCCGCCTGGGCCGGCCTTCTTGCTCCGGAACATGGCCGTGTCGGCGTTGGCGAGCAGGGTGGCTCCGTCCTCGGCGTCGTTGGGGAACAGGCTGATCCCCAGGCTGGCCGTGACGTAGAGCTCGGTACCGGCCACCTCGAATGGCTCTCGCAAGGTCTGCTGGATCCGCACGGCAACCGCCTCAGCGGTGATGGACGCGGCGTCCCGGCCCCCACTCAGGTGACGCGTGCGATCCAGATCCGACAGGAGGACCACGAACTCGTCGCCGCCCGGTCGTGCGATCAGGTCCGTGTCCCGGGTGGCCCGCTGCAGTCGTTCCGCAAGCTGGCAGATCAGCGCGTCCCCGGCCTCGTGGCCGAGGGAGTCGTTCACCAGCTTGAACTCGTCGAGATCGAGCGCGATGACCGCGACGCTGACGCCGCCGCGACGTCCTCGCGCGAGCGCGAGTTCCATCAACTCGTCGAACATCGCGCGGTTCGGCAACCCCGTGAGCTTGTCGTGATAGGCCAGGAACGCGATCTGCTCCTCGGCCTGTTTCCGATCGGTGATGTCGAGCATGACGCCCTGGACCATCTGGGGGGTCCCCTCCTCGTCGCTCAGTACCACGGCGGAGTCCCGGAACCATAGGACCCTCCCGTCGCGCGCTATCAACCGATACTCGAAGACGAACGGCTCGCCGCCATCACGGCCCCGGCGGTACGCTTCCAGCGCAGCTTCACGATCGTCCGGGTGAAGGATCTTCGACCATAGCTCCGGGTCCCCGACGTACTCGTGCGCGGTGTATCCCAGGAGCGATTCGATCTGCGGGCTGACGTAGCTCGTGGTCATCCGGTCATCCGCCAGATCGACATACACGATCGCCGGGATCTGCTCGACCAGCGCGCCGTACTTCGAGCGCGCCTCCTGGAGCTGCACTTGCGTCTGGAAGAGTTCCGTCACGTCCAGCATCAGGCCGAGCCAGAACTGGGGCTCGCCGGCGGCATCGCGGACCAGGATGCAATCCTCGCGGATCCAGATCGTGCGTCCGTCCCGGTGGAGCGCTCGATACTCCACCTGGAAGCGGCTGCCCTCCGCGACCGCGCGGTCGCTTGCGGCCACGACGCGATCCAGATCGTCGGGATGGATGACCTCCACCCACCCGAGGTAGGACGAGAGCCACTCCTCACGCGGGACGCCCAGCATGGACTCGATCGCCGGGCTCACGTCGATCATGTTGGCGCCGTCCTCGACCGCATCCAGATAGATCACGGCAGGGAGCCGTTCGATCAACCCCCGATACCGCCGTTCGAGCTCGAGGTACCGGGCCTGGAGCTCCTCGTGGGCGTCGAGCGTCCCAGCGCCGCCTTCCACGAAGAACCCACCGCGGGCGATGAGCGCGTCGGTTCCATCCGAAAGGTCGTGCGTGGTCAAGGGCCTACCCACGTCCGCGTAGTCACTCTTAGGGGTGTCGGCTCGGCCGTTCCACGGCTTGAACGGTCCTGGAGCGCTGGTTCGAGCCTGATCAGCAGCCGGTTTCGTCGGGCAGGAGGGGGCGGAACGCGATGGCGAAGCGTCGCCCGTCGCTCACCCACGGCGTCAGTTGGTTGGCGTGGGAGGCCTCGGGGGCCACTTCGGAAGACCAGTCGGTCCCCTGCACCACGCCGCAGCGGGACCCGTCCGTCGCGGGGTGGCCGAATCCTGCCAGCGGCACGTCCAGGGGCCAGGCGACGGGTTGCTGGGGCAGATCCTGGGAGGCCCGGTAGTCACTCACGTACAAACGCGCCTGCGATCCGTTGAATGGGGTCACCGGACCGAGGGACCCGTCCGGGAGCCAGTCGGCCAGCGAGCCGAGTTCCGACACCAGAGCGGACAGCTTCTGACGCGCTTCGAACTCCTTCTGGGACATCCCCGCGGTCCGTTCGGTGATCTCGGTGAGGGCATAGACCCGAACCGTGCGCCGGACACCGTCTGCGTTGAACGTGAACACCGTGGTGGTTGCGTCGGCGATCATGGTGACCCCGAGGTCGACGAGGTCGGGGGTCTCTTCGAGGCCGGCATCGATCCCCGCCTGCAGGATCGCCTGGATGCCGTCCTCATCGACGGTCTGACGCGTGATGGCCGGGATGGCCGGCGGTGGGTAGATCTCGGTCTGAGGCCCGGGCGCGATGGTGGTGCCGTCCCCGTAGAGGGTGAACGCCGGGATCGCCAGCAGGGTGTAGGAGGGCGCCACGAAGCCTCCTTCGTGGCTGACCCGCAACAGCACGTCACGAGGGCCGTCCGCATGTGTGAGGTTCCCGGAGGTCTGGGGATCTGCGTCGGCACAGGACACGCCGAGCACGACGATCGTGACGAGTGCCACATGGGTCCGGAGCTTCATGGGTCCTCCTGGTCGCGGGATCGTACGTTCGACGCCGCACCCGGAGCCGCGGTTCCCGAGGGGCGGTACCCTGCGCGGGTGAGCCGGACGATGCGGGCGCTGAGGAAGACCGGCCGGGTCCAGGGTGCCGAACTGGTGGAGATACCGGTGCCGGAGCCCCACGAGGACGAGGTGCTGATCCGCGTACACGGCGCGTCCATCTGCGGGACCGATCTCCACATCTACGACTGGAACGAATGGGCGGACAAGCGGATCCCCCACGTGCCGATGACCTTCGGGCACGAGATGGCCGGGACGGTGGAGCAGGTGGGCGACGAGGTCCATCATCTCCAACCGGGCGCCTTCGTCGCGGCGGAGACGCACATCGCCTGCGGCCATTGCCCCACGTGCCAGACGGGGAGGGCCCACATCTGTCAGAACCTGCGGATCCTGGGCGTCGACACCGAAGGGGTGTTCGCTGACTACGTCGTGATCCCCGCCACCAACGCATGGGTGGTCGGCGAGGGCATCGCTCCGGATGTCGCCTCGATCATGGAGCCGTTCGGCAACGGGGTGCACGCTGCCTTCGGGACGGGGGGTGGCGAAGACATCGCCACGAACGCGGTTGCGGTGATCGGGTGCGGTCCCATCGGGATGTTCGCGGTCGCGATCGCGCGCTCGCTGGGCGCCTGGAAGGTGTTCGCGATCGAGCCCAACGGTTACCGGCGCGGCAAGGCCGAGGAGATGGGAGCCGACGTGGTCATCGACCCCTCGGAGGTGGATCCGGTAGCCAGGGTCATGGATCTCACGAATGGGAGCGGCGCGGAGGTCGTCCTGGAGATGAGCGGGAACGCGCGCGCGATCGACCAGGGAACCCGGATGCTGGCGCGGGGTGGCAGGATGTCCCTGCTGGGTCTGCCCGACGGCGCGGTCACGCTCGATCTCAATGACCAGGTCATCTTCAAGGAAGCTCGGATCCACGGCATCACCGGGCGGGAGATGTTCCGCACGTGGCAGCAGACCACGACGCTCCTATCGACGGGGCGCGTCGACGTGGCGCCCGTGATCACGCACCGTCTTCCGCTGGCGCGGTTCGAAGAGGCGTTCGCCATCACCGCGTCGGGGGACGCGGGGAAAGTCGTCATGTTCCCGGAAGGGTGAGGTAGACGTGGGAGCTCTGGACTACCTGAACGACGAACTGGCCTCCCTGGAGGCCGATGGCCTCCTCCTCCACCCCCGGACGCTAGGGGGGCCCCAGGGGGCACGTGCCGTGTACGACGGTCGTGAGGTGATCAACCTCGCCTCGAACAACTACCTGGGCCTGTCCAACCACCCGCGGGTGAACCGGGCCGCATCGGAGGCCGCCCTCGCGTTCGGCGCGGGATCGGGGGCCGTGCGGACGATCGCGGGGACGATGTCGATGCATCGCGAGCTCGAGCAGCGATTCGCGGCCTTCAAGCATGCCGAGGATGCGCTGATGTTCCAGTCGGGGTTCACGTCGAACGCCGGGACCGTGGCGGCGATCCTTACCAAGGAGGACGTGATCGTCTCCGACAGGCTGAATCACGCGTCGATCATCGATGGGGCCCGGCTCTCCCGAGCGGAGATCAAGGTGTTCGAGCATCGCGACGTCGACCATGCCGACGCACTGCTCGCCGAGACCGCCGCACCTGGCCGCCGACAGTTGTTGATCACCGACGGCGTGTTCTCGATGGACGGGGACATCGCCCCCCTTCCGGATCTGGTCGCCGTGGCGGAGCACCGCGGGGCCATCATGATGGTCGACGATGCCCATGCCTCGGGCGTGCTGGGCAGCGGTGGCGCGGGAACGGTGGACCACTTCGGACTGCACGGCCGGGTCGATGTCCAGGTGGGGACGCTGTCGAAAGCGATCGGTGTGCTCGGTGGTTTCATCGCGGGGCCGCCTCAGCTGATCACCTGGCTCCAGAACCGCGGTCGTCCGTTCCTCTTCTCGACCTCCGCTCCTCCCGCCGTGGTTGCCGCTTGTATCACGGCCTTGGATGTGATCGCAGACGAACCGGAGCGTCTGGCTCGCCTCTGGACCAACACCGCGAGGTTCAAGGAGGGGTTGCACGAGCTCGGCTTCGATACCGGCAACTCCCAGACCCCCATCACGCCGGTGATCACCGGGGATGCGCCTGCCACGCAGGCCTTCGCGGAGCGGCTCTTCGATGAGGGCGTGTTCTGCCCGGCGATCGTGTTCCCGACCGTGGGAAAAGGTCAGGCACGCGTGCGGACGATCGTCACCGCCGACCATTCGGACCGAGACCTGGACGAGGCGCTCGAGGTCTTCGGTCGGGTGGGGCGGGAGCTGGGATTGCGGTGATCGCTCAGCCGCGTCCGTATCGGGCTCGGATCCCCTCCAGCATCAGGTCGAGCCCGAGCTCGAACTGCGCGTCGAGATCGCATTCCGCCAGGTAGGGAAGCGCGGCGGCCACGCAAGGGAGCGAAGCGGCATCGATCAGATGCTGCATCTGGGCGAGCCCCGCCTTCCCCCCGTGCTTCCCGAAATCCATCTGGTGCTCCATCATCGTGGAGCCCATGATGTAGCCGCCGAAGGCGTGGAAGACCTGGACGACCTCGTCTTTCGGAACACCCATCGAACGGAGGACGGCGAGGGCGACCTCCATGGCCCCGAACGCCTCGGTGGACGTGGGCGGTTCGTGCTCCTCGGCCAACAGCTCCAGCATGTTGGGATGCGCCTGCAGCAGGTTCCGCCACGCACGAGCCACCGACCGGCCGTTCGCGAAGGGGTCGGAAGGATCGAGTTCGGGGAACGCGAACTCGGAGAACACCAGGGTCCGGATCCCGTCCAGCAGGTCGTCCTTGTCCCGGACGTGGTTGTACAGCGACATCGCCTCGACGCCCACGTCACGCGCGACCCGGCGCATCGTCACCGCCTCCAGGCCGTCGCGGTCCATCACGTCCAGGGCGGCTCGCACGATCCGTTCGCGCGTCAACCTCTCACGCGCCTTCGCTGGGGCTTCCGTCACCATCTGTTCATCTCGCTCGCTTCGTGCAAGGGTTGACACACTTACAACGTATGCATATCCTCGCGTACATCGTAAGCATACACCGTACGTCAATGGCGCCGGGAGCCGACGCCTGAAGGAGGGGAACGCGGGATGAAGATCAATCCCGAATCGCTGGCCAGGGCTAGCAGCCGACACCCGTGGCGCGTCATCGGCAGCTGGGTGGTGTTGTTCTTGGTCATGGGAGGGATCACGGGGGCCCTCCTCAGCGGTGTACTGAACAACGACATCTCGTTCACCAACAAGCCCGAGTCGATCAAGGCGCAGGACGTGATCGATGCGAAGTTCGCGGCCAAGGAAGCCGGTGCCAGCACCGAGTACGTGATCGTCCAGTCCTCGGACCTGACGGTGGACGACGCCGACTTCCAGAACTACGTGAAGCAACTACAGGGCGCGCTGGCGGCGAGGACCGACCTCGTAACCGAACCACCCGCGACCTACTACGACGTGGTCAAGCAGGCTCCGGATCAGGCGGCGGGGCTCGTGTCCCAGGACAAGAGCGCGACCCTGATCCCTGTGGCGATCACCGAAGACAACACGGAGACGATCGACGGTCTCCGCACCGTGATCGATGAGAACGCATCCGACGCGTTCACCACCCAGTTGGCGGGCCAGGCCACCCTGAACGCCGACTTCACGACGGTCGCCGAAGAAGACGCTCGAAAAGGTGAATCGATCGGCATCGTGGTGGCTCTGATCGTGCTCGTCGTGGTGTTCGGCGCGATCATCGCAGCGCTCCTGCCGATCGGGGTCGCCATCATGGCCATCGTGATCGCGCTGGGGATCACCTCGTTGGTCGGGCCAGTTGGTGGAGTTCAACCTCTTCGTCACCAACATCATCTCGATGATCGGTCTGGCGGTGGGCATCGACTACTCCTTGTTCATCGTGTCCCGCTTCCGCGAAGAGCGGAAGAAGGGGTTCGAGAAGCTCGACGCGATCGGCGCGGCAGGCGCCACGGCGAGCCGGGCGGTGTTCTTCAGCGGCATGACGGTGGTCCTCGCCTTGCTCGGGATGTTCATCATCCCCACCACGATCTTCCGTGCGCTGGCATCAGGAGCGATCTTCGTGACCCTGGTCTCCATCGCGGCTTCGATGACGCTGTTGCCCGCGATGCTGGCCAAGCTCGGTGACCGGATCAACTGGCCCCGCCTGTCCAAACGGGCTCGGCTGGACACGCCCCACGATCGGCAAGGGGGGGTTTGGGATCGGATCTCTCGTTCCGTCATGGCGCGTCCGTGGGTGTTCCTGACCGTGAGCGTGCTGATCCTGGGCGGCCTCGGTTCGTTCTACTTCCAGATGAACAAGGGCAGCTCCACCGGGATCAGCCAGTTGCCCGACACGATCGCGTCCAAGGCGGCCTTCATCACGCTGGAGAAGGAGTTCGCAGGAGGCCTGACCGACCCGGCACAGATCGTGATCACCGGCAACGTGCAGGCTCCCGAGGTCCAGGCAGCCGTCGAGGATCTGCAGGCCGAGATCGCGAAGGATCCGGCGTTCGCGACGCAGACCACCGTGACGCCTTCCGAGGACGGGACGGCGATCCAGGTGTCCGCGTTCTTCAAGGGCGAGACGCAGAACGACGCGGCGTTCGCCGGGATCAAGGGATTGCGCAGCGGGTGCGGTTCCAGCGGCGTTCAGCGGCGTGCCCGGCGTCGAGGTGTTCGTCGGAGGGAACACGGCGATCTTCGCCGACTTCCTCGACGTGACCGACACGTACCAGTGGGTCGTCCTGGCGTTCGTGCTGGGTCTGTCGTTCCTCCTGCTGATGGTGGTGTTCCGCTCGGTCGTCGTTCCGCTCAAGGCGATCGTCATGAACCTGCTCTCCGTGGCCGCCGCGTACGGGGCAGTCACGCTGGTCTTCCAGAAGGGTGTGGGGATCGGCTTCTTCAACTCGATCGGGTTCCACTTCCATCAGAGCGAGGCGATCGAGGCTTGGCTCCCTCTGTTCCTGTTCTCGATCCTGTTCGGGCTCTCGATGGACTACCACGTGTTCCTGTTGAGCCGGATCCGTGAGGAGTACGACAAGACCCACGACAACACCGAGGCCGTGGCCTATGGGCTGCGCACGACCGCCGGGATCATCACCGGCGCCGCGATCATCATGGTGGTGGTGTTCACGGGGTTCGCATCGGGCAGCCTGGGACCGCTCCAGCAGATGGGCTTCGGACTGGCGGTGGCGGTCTTCCTTGACGCCACGATCGTGCGGACGCTGCTGGTGCCAGCATCGATGCGGCTGCTCGGCGACCGCAACTGGTACCTGCCGAAGTGGCTCGAGTGGCTCCCGAAACTGAACGTGGAGGGTCACGAGCCCGAACTCGCCGTCACGGTGCCCGACACGCCTGCCGAGCTTGTGGAGGCAGGCGAGAAGGAGTGACGCGCCGTCCCTGGCCGATCGAGGAGGGGGTGCCCGTGCCCCCTCCTCCGGACCAGGGAGTACTCGAAGCCATGGCCGGCTGAAGTGGCAACTCAGCCTTTGGAGGCCAGGCGCTGCTGGACGGCGTCGCTTCGGAGCTCTCGGAGCGCGTCGCGGGCGATCCACCGCGCGGAGCGCGAGTCCAACTTCAGGAGCTCCTCGGCCTCTCGGATGGCAGCGGCATTCAGGTGGCGGTTCCGTTTGCCGATCTGGCGCAGGGCCCAGTTCACGGACTTCTTGACGTAGTTGCGCTCGTCGGTGGCTCCTCGGCGGATCGCGGGGAAGAAGCGCATCCAGAAGGCATCATCGTGGTCGCGATCGTGCACGGTGAGCTCGGCGATCATCGTGAATCCTGCCCGCCGTTCGAACTCCTGCTCGCGTTTCACCCACGTGCGCGCTTTCGCGCGGGCGAAGGGCGTGCGGATGAACAGGTTCCCGCACACCTGATCGCACAGATCCCACGAATCGAAGCCGGCCACCCACGTCTCCATCTGCTCGTCGGTGACCTGAGACGGGTCGTCCACCATGGAGGCGAGGATCCGTGCCTCGTGGATCCCCGTGTCCCACAGGTCCAGCGCCAGTGCGTGATCCCCTCGATGCAGCCGCCCGATCTTGCGGCAGAGGGGGATGCTCACCCCCAGGGCGCGCTCGGTGTTGATCCCCACGCGTGCCATCCCGGGGAGCCGCGATGCATCAGCTACGCCGCGTAGCTCGTTGAGGACCACACGCGCGGTCGCCTTCACGGACCCGCCTTCGCGCCCATCGGTGGATGCTACGGCGCAGCGACAGGATAGGCGTGCTGGGGGAGCTACACGGGCTGCGGTGGGATCGTGACGAAGCGCAGACCGCGATGACGGATCCCTCGGATGATCTTGGGGAGCGCGTCGATCGTGTGCGCCGCATCGCCACCACCGTCGTGCAGCAGGATGATCGACCCCGGCTTCACATGCCGCAGGATCGAGTGCACGATCTGCCGTTTCGTCCTGGCGGCACGCCAGTCTCGAGGGTCGACGCTCCACAGCACCACACGCATGCCCTCGCGTCGAGCCTCCTGCACCACGAAGTCGTCGAAGCTGCCTCCCGGCGGACGGAAGAGCGTCGGGCGGATCCCGGCCTTGGTGAGCGCAGCGCTCGCATCCGCGATCTCGGCCACGATGTCCTCGTCGGTGAGCTCGGCGAGGGCGGGCGATACCGGATGGTCGAATGAGTGGTTGCCGATCTGGTGGCCGCGTTTCACGACCTTCGCCACCAGGTCTGGATAGCGCTCGGCCAGGTTCCCCACCATGAAGAACGTGGCCGGCACGTGATACCGCTTCAGGACGGCCAACACACGTTCGGTGTCGCCCGGCCAGGGGCCGTCGTCGAACGTCAGCGCGACCGCCCGCGGGGTCTTCGCGCGACCTCTTGACTCGTCGGTGATCGACACGATCTCGCCGGACACGCGTCCGGAGATGGTCGTACGTCGCGTCCGGTACGTCGCCAGGGTACGTTCGGGGTTGCCGAGCCTCCTGCCGATGTCGGCAACGAGCCGCCGGGTACCTTCCGTGCGATCGTGCCCATCGTCCACGACGATCTGATCACCGGTCGACAGGCGTGTGGCCCTGGGCGCTCGGGAACCGTTGAGCAGGATCCGCCCGGGGTCGGCGAACCGGTTCAGTACGGCGCCACCTACCGAGAGGAGTCGACCGGTGTGCGCCTGGATGCCGAGTCGTTCGATGGCGCCACCGAACGTGATCCCCGGTGGGAGCTCGTGGGCGGCATCGTTCACCATGATCCGGACCGGCGGCGGGGGTGGCGGCGTGGCGCCACCGCACGCACCGACGAGCGCGGCACCGGCGATCAGTGCCAGGGCACGCGCGGCGAACGGGAAGGTCGTGCCAGCCATGGACCCGTCCATCCTGTCACGAGCATGATCGGGCCACCTGACAGGATGTGAAGATGGAACGAGAAGCTGCCTCATCACCGCACGCCCCGCCGGCCATCCTGATGGTCTGTGACGGGGTGGCCCTGCTCGCGTTCGTCGCTGCGGGGATGCGTTCCCACCATGAGGGCGCCCTCTGGTGGGTGTTCGCGCGTAACGCGATCCCCCTCCTGACTGCGTGGGCCGTGTTCGCGGCGCTCTTCCACACCTACCGACGGCGGGACCTAGGGTCGTTGCTGCGCACCTGGCTGGTCGCCGTTCCTGTGGCGTTGGTCGTCCGCTCGGTATGGGTCGGGTCACCCACCGGAGGTAGGTTCGTGACCTTCCTCGTCGTCGGGATGGCGTTCACCCTGCTGTTCCTGCTTCTGGGCCGCGCTGCCGCGAGCGGGATCTCGAGGATCGGGCGCCCGAAGGCGCCGCCACGGATGTCCGGCCGTCGTCCGAAAGATCAGTAACGGTCGTCGCGGCCGCCGGGCAGCTGGCCCGGGTCTGCCTCGTTCGACCGGTACTTGGTCTCGCGGGACTGGGAGAGCTGGCGGTCGTATCCCTCGGAGAGTTTGCGCGTGGATCGCTTCAGCGCCCACCAGGCGAGGGCCACCAGGAGCGTCACCGTGAGCGCGAAGGCGAGGATCAGGATCGCGGTGGCCTTCAGCACGGCTCCCAGGACGCCGAACACGGCTGCCAGGATCAGCAGGATCAGGATGAACAGGAACATGGTCCCTCTAGCCTACGACGGGATCGGTGAACGGGTCGATCTGCTTCGAACCGGCATACTGCCACGATGGCCGACGATCTCCGATCCCCGCTCTCGCCGGATGCGAACGCCGGGTCCGTCGCCATCGTGACGGGGGGTGGAACGGGGATCGGCCGCGCCACCGCTCTCGAGCTGTCGCGGACCGGCGCCCATGTGGCGATCTGCGGTCGCCGCCCCGAGCCGCTGGAGGGAACGGCCCGGGCGATCCAGGACGCGGACCGCGACTGCTTCGCGATGCCCTGCGACGTGCGCGAACCCGCACAGGTCGATGGATTCCTGGACGCGGTGGGTGAGCGGTTCGGACCGGTGAACATCCTGGTGAACAACGCCGGAGGGCAGTTCGCGGCGCCGGCCGAAGCGATCGAACTGAAGGGATTCCGGGCGGTCCACCGCTTGAACGTCGACGCGCCGTGGGACGTCACCCATAAGGTGGCCACCCGCTGGATGATCCCGAACCACCGCGGCGTGGTGATCTTCCTCGGGTTCAGTCCGCGCCGGGGCGTGCCGATGATGGCGCACTCCTCGGTCGCCCGCGCTGCCCTGGAGAACATGGCGGCGTCGCTGTCGAACGAGTGGGCGAGATACGGGATCCGCGCTGTGTGCGTGGCGGCGGGGCTGATCCAGACCGAAGGGGTCTTGCAGTACGGGGGCCAGGCGGCGGTGGACGAGTTCGCCACGCAGGTCCCGTTGGGTCGTCCCGGCCTGGCTCAGGAGGTGGCGGCCACCATCGCGTTCCTGACGTCGCCGGGAGGCGGGTACATCACAGGATCGACCGTTCTGGTCGACGGCGGTGCCGATGCCTGGGGCCTGGGGATGCCACCTCCCGGCCCCGACGCTCCTTCGTGAACGGACGTACGATGCATCCTGTCCGAACCGAGCCCGCGGGAAGGAGCCGATCCATGTACGGCACGTGTGCGAGCGCGAGGATCCGTCCCGAGAACCGGGATCAACTCGTCAAGGTCCTGGAGGCCCAGAACCAGGGGTCGCAGATCCCCGGATTCATGCACGGGTTCGTCCTGCTTCCCGAGGGCCGCGATGACGAGGTGATGATGTTCGCGGTGTTCGAGGATCGGGACTCCTACATGAAGAACGCCGATGATCCCGCTCAGGACGAGCGCTATCGCGAGTACCGAGCGCTGATGGAGTCGGATCCCGAGTGGACCGACGGGGAGATCGCCGGGATCTGAGTCAGTTCCCTTTCGGCCTCCGTGGCGCCAGCAGACCCGCGACGATGATCCCCACCGTCGCGACCACCACCACGGCCATGGCAGCCCTCAGGTCCACGGTCTGCGCGATGTAGCCCAGCAGGGGCGGGCTCCAGATGAACCCCGTGTATCCGACGGTGGTGACAGCCGCGATGGCGTTCGTGGGATCCTCGTCGATCCCCTCGACCAGACCGTACCCGGCAGGCGCCGCGGCGCTGATCATGAAACCCAGGAGCAGGAACGCGACGCCGACCACCCACGCTTGGTCCGTGCTGACCGCCACGACCCCGCCGATCGCCGACCCGACACCGGAGACCAGGATCGTGGTCCGCGGGCCTAGACCGAACAACACGCGGCCCGCGAACAGACGCCCGAAGAAGATCGCTCCGGAGAACGCCACGAAGACCAGGGCGGCCGTTCCGGCTGATGCATTCAATTCGGTCCGCAGGTAGAGGCCGGACCAGGTGTCCATGGAACCCTCGACCAGGAAGGCGAACAGGACCACCAGGGCGGGGACCCACAGCGCGGGCGAGCGCAGTAGCGGCGAGATGGACAGCGACGTCTCGGTCCCTTCTGTCGAGCGGTCTCGAGGCGCAGTACGAGCGTTCCACGCCGCCATGATGAACAGCGCCGTGCCCGCGAAGGCCAGACCGAGCCGGAAGTCCATGTCGGCGGTCCGGAGCAAGCCCGCGACGGCGGCGCCGGTCACCCCGCCCAGAGCGTAGGAGGCGTGGAGCCACTGGAGGACGGGCTTGCGGGTGGCAACCTCGGCACGCTGAGCTGCCACGTTGAGGTACACGTCGATCAACCCGTTGCCGGCGCCCACCAGGATGAAACCGATCACGATGACCGAGCTGGGCAGGTAGGAGATGGCGAACGATGCCACGGCCAACGTCGCCAAGGAGAGGGGAACGTTGGTCGAGAGAGCCAGCGGCTGGAGGCGGGGAGCGCCGAACAGCATCACCCCGACCGCGACAAGCGACAGGATCGTGTAGAGCAGGCCGAGCCGGCTGTCCGAGATCGCGTGGAACCGTTGGAACTCGAAGACGAGGATCACCCAGACGCCCCAGAACTGCCCGAAGGCCCAGTAGCCGGCCAGAAGGGGGAGGATGGCTGTGCGATCCCCTGAGGGGGACGTGGGGCCAGAGTCGGCTGGGCTCAGACGGGGCCCCAGTTCGTCCATCGCCGCATCATCCCACGGCCGTTGAACGGTGCTACAAACTTGACCCAGGTCACGGGGCATGGTCTATGCTCCGCGGACGATGGCAGGCGGACAGGTCCAGCTCGTCGATCTGGTCAAACGGTTCGGCGAATTCACGGCGGTGGCGGGGATCAACCTGCAGATGCCCTCGGGCGAGTTCTTCTCGCTCTTGGGTCCGTCCGGCTGCGGGAAGACGACCACCTTGCGGATGATCGCGGGGTTCGAGCGACCGTCAGAAGGGCAGATCCTGCTGGACGGCGTCGATATGGCCCAGACCCCTCCGCACAAGCGCAACGTGAACACGGTCTTCCAGAACTACGCACTGTTCCCTCACCTCACGGTGGAGGAGAACGTGGCGTTCGGGTTGAAGTACAAGGACGTGTCGAAGCAGGAGTCCAAAGACAGGGTGGGCCGCGCTCTGGAACTGGTGGCGCTCACGGGGTTCGGCGGGCGCCGGCCCAATCAGCTCTCAGGCGGTCAGCAGCAGCGGGTGGCGCTCGCCCGCGCGTTGATCCTCAACCCGGCCGTGCTGCTGCTGGACGAGCCGCTCGGTGCGCTCGATGCGAAGCTCCGCAAGCGCCTGCAGATCGAATTGAAGGCCCTCCAGGAGGAGGTCGGCATCACGTTCATCTACGTGACGCACGACCAAGAGGAAGCGCTCACGATGTCGGACCGCATCGCGGTCATGTCGCAGGGGCGCGTGGAACAGGTGGGTCCCCCCAAGGAGATCTACGAGGAGCCCGCAACCGCCTACGTCGCGGATTTCCTGGGTGTGTCGAACCTGATGGACTCCACCGCCAGCGGGCCGGGTGACGGTGGATGCCGCGTCAAGCTCGGTGACTTCGATCTGGTCGCGGGCCAGGGGGACGTCGAGACGGTCGGTCCGGCGAAGATCACGATCCGTCCCGAGCGCGTGGATCTGCAGGCGCAGGGGAGCACCGGCGAGAACCGGATCCCCGCCATGGTGGAGCGTGTCGTCTACGTGGGGTCGGTGCTCCAGGTGATCGTGAACCTCGCGCCCGGCGAGCGCATCCAGTCCTGGATCCAGAACGAGGGGGGAACGGTGCCCTTCGAGTCGGGGATGCCGGTGACGGTGCACTTCCCTCCCGATGCCCTGCGCGTGTTGACACAGGGTGGCGCCGGACTGAACGAAGAGGACGACTCTCCGCCCCCGACCGACGACTGAACCCCTCGTTCGGGGGTCAGAAACTGACGAAGTCCTGCACGCTCGATGCCCCGTCCTTGCGCTGCCCCCGGCTCAAGACGCGGTAGACGATCAACGCCAGAGCGATCGCGGTGAAGGTGGAGAGCAGCATGAACGTGGCGGCGGCGTTCACCGCCGGGGTGGGCGAGGAGCGGGCGGCCGAATAGATCTTCACGGACAGAGGCTGGGTCGCCACGGTGGAAGAGAGGTAGTACACCGTGACGAAGTCGTCGATCGTGTCGGCGAACACGATGGCGAAGCTCGCGAAGATCGCTGGATACAACAGCGGGAGCAGAACGCGAGTGATCGCTTTGCGCGGTGTGGCCCCCAGGTCCATCGCCGCCTCTTCGTAGTACGGGCCGATCGTCAATAATCGAGCGCGCACGATGATCACCGGATACGAGAGCTGGAAGGTGATGAGCCCCAGGAGTTGCGCGGTCGTCCCCAAGTTGACGAACGATCTCAGCAGGTTCGTGAACAGCAGCCACAGGGCGACCCCCAAGATGATCTCGGGCACCACGAAGGAGAAGAGCATCCCGAAGTTGGCGAACTTCGCCGGCCGCGTGTGCCAGCGGTCGATCGCGATGGCGAACAACGTTCCCAGGGGCACCGCGATCAGCATCGTGAGAAGGGAGAGCTTGAGGCTCTGGACGATCGCCTGTCGCAGGGTTGGGTCGGTGAAGAGCGCGTCGTTGGGGTCCTGCCACCACCACCTGAAGGAGAACCCCTGCCAGATGCTCCGCGACCGGCCGGCGTTGAATGAGAACGCGATCGCGATGAGCACCGGCACCAGCGCCCATGCGATGTAGGCCCAGGTGAAGCCCATCAGGAACACGGGCCGCCGCCATGGACTGGTGAGCCAGTTCCCGGACCGGTCCCCCGAGGGTCCGGCGGCGCCCGTGTCCTGCGGTTCCACCGCGATCTCGCTCACTCCAACCCCTCCGCTGCTCGCCGTGTGGACCGCAGGTAGTACGCCATCGGGACGAGCAGGATCGCGATCAAGATGAGGACCAACGATCCCGCGCGTGGGCCCTGGTTCGACTGGGTGACCGTCTTGTTGATCAGGTTGCCGTACATCGAGGTTCGTGGCGATCCCCATCAGGTCGTTCGTGTAGTAGTCGCCGAACATCGGGAGCGAGACGATCACCAAGCCGGCCAGGATCGCCTGCTTCGACACGGGGATCGTCACCCGTAGGAACGTACGCAGGGGACCGGCCCCCAGATCACGGCTGGCCTCGAGCAAGCTCAAGTTCATCCGGTCGATCCCGCCGTAGATGGGCAGGATCATGTACGGGATGTAGCCGTACACGAGCGACAGGATCACCGTGACGGGTTTGCCCGACAGCCAATCCACAGGCTGGGCCACGAGGTGCAGGGCGATCAGCACGTCGTTCACCCATCCCTCGGTCGTCAGCAGGCTCTGCCAGGCGAAGATCCGCATCAGGTAGCTGATCCAGAACGGTGCCACCAGCAGGATCAGGTACACGGTCTTGTGCTTGCCCCCGTACCGAGCCACGTAGTAGGCGACCAGGAAGCCGACCACGACGCAGATCAGCGAGGCGACCGCCACGTAGAGGAAGGTGCGGATGAGCGACGGCTGCCAGAACGCTGCGTCGCCGAAGAACCGTCCGATCACCTGCTTGAACGACGATGCGCTCCAGTACCACGGCTCGTACACGGGCAGCGCCTCGCCGAAGATCGGTCCCGAGGTCCCGAACGCAACCGATACCACGACATACAGGGGCAAGAGGAAGAAGATCAGGAGCCAGATCGTGGAGGGGGCCGCGAGGGAGGGCCAGTACCAGCGGGGCGACCACGAGCCGGCGTCCTTGCGCGCTCGCCGACGGGCCTCGCGTCGGCTCGGAGGTCCCTGCTGTTCGCCCCCGGGCGTGACCTCGATGGTGACGTCAGCCACCTGAGGTGACCTCGTCCCACGCGTCGAACCATAGCTGGTCGGTCTCGCGGTCGAGCTCTAGGAGCAGTCGACCGGTGTCGAAATCCCCTTGTGTCACCACGGCATCCGGCATCGACGCCGGCACCACCTTGTCATCGATCAAGGTCGCGGGCTTGATGGCGTTCTGTGGTGGTTGATAGCCCACCCAGTCGGCGAAGTTCTGGAACGCCCACTTCTCGTCGAGCATGAAGTTCAGGAACGCGTGCGCCAGGGCGGGGTTCTGGGAGTTGCTCGGGATCACCATCACGTCGTTGTTCACGGTGCCGTCCCGGGACTCCGGGTACCAGAACCCCAGGACGTCCTCACTCACACCGTTCGGCAGGTAGTACTTGGCCCCCACCATGTCGCCCGACCAGGCCTGCGTGACCCAGATCTCGTCGTCGGGCAAGAGGACATAGGCGTTGTTGATGGCGATCCGGGCGTTCGTAGCATCGAGCAGTCCGATGAGCGCGTCCGATGCCTCCTTGATGTCCTTCTCGCTCCCCGTGTTGACGTCGTCCACCCCGTTGCGGAGCAATGCCATCCCCAACGCGGTCCGGTAGTCGTCGTAGAAGGCGGTCTTGCCGAAGTACTTGGTGTCCCACAGGATGTCGTAGCCCTTCTGGGCCACCTCGTCGTCCTGGATGTGATCGCGCCGGTACCCGATCCCGGTGGTCCACGTGACGTACGGCACGGTGTAGCGCCATTTCTGATCGTAGAAGGGGTTCTGGTAGACCGGCCAGATGTTCTTCTTGAGGTTGGGGATCAACTCGTGGTTCACCGGCTGCATCAGCTTCGCCTCGGTGAGCTTGTTCAGCTTGTCGATGTCGGTGACGAAGACGTCGGGCTGGATCTGCCCGGCGCTGATCTTCTGGATCCCCTCCTCCATGTTGTTGAAGGTGGTGTATTCCACGGTGACGTCGAACTCGCTCCCGAACTCCTTCAGCGTCTTCTTGTAGAAGTAGTCGGCCCAGTTATACAGGCGCAGGGTCGCGCCCTTCTCGATCGGCGTGTCCGTGGGGATCGGCTCCCGTCCGTAGGTGGGCAGCGTGATCGGCCGGTCTTGACGTGCCGGCGGAAGGAGGGTCACGCCCTCGGGGAGTTGGCCGGGTCGTGCACACGCGGCCAGGATCGCGGCCATGCTGGGGAGCGCTATCGCTGCTCCACCCGCCCGCCGCAGGAACTGGCGCCGCGAGTAGCGCCCATCCATCGGGTGACCTGCCATGTTCGTCGCCTCCCTGGCCGACCGGCTCCGGACCGCGAGCTGATGCGGCTGAGTACCATAGGCGACCCGCACCAGGCAAGTGCGGGTTCGCGAACGATCTGGATGAGTGGGTCCGAAAGGGTGTCCTTCCTTGCATACGTCACGGCGGATCGTGGTGATTGGGGGCGGCCTCGCGGGCCTGAGCGCCGCCCGGGATCTGGAGGACGCCGGCGCCTCGGTCACCGTGCTAGAGGCGAGGGAGCGGGTCGGTGGACGGGTCTGGTCCTTGACCCTCACGAACGGGGCTGTCGTGGAGCTCGGCGCCGAGTGGATCATGGAGACGGACCGCGCCGTGCTCGGCCTGGCTGAACGCTTCGAGCTCGATGTGGTGGCGACGGGGGCGGACTACAGACGTCGGGAGCCCTGGGGGCCGGGAACGGCGTCCCTGGAGGTGCAGGATGCGTTCCTCCGGTCGGCCGAGGCTACCTGGGCCGAATTGTCCGCCTCCGAGAGAGCTGCCATGACCCTCGGTGGGTTCCTCGATGACGTTGATGGAGACGCAGCGGCCCGGTCGGCGGTCAAGGTCCGGCTCGCGGGCACGGCGGCCGCGGACCTGACGGGCGTGGCGCTCCGCGTGGCGGATACCGAGCGTCCCTTCGCCTCCGACGGTGGCACGTACTACCGGATCGGGCGCGGGAACGGCGTCCTGCCCGAAGCCCTGGCTTCGTCACTGGCCGATGTCCGGACCGGACAGGTCGTGGATGCCGTCGAGCGCGACGCTGCCGGCGCCACGGTGCACATGGGTCCCGACGCCGAGCGCGCCGACGCGGTGGTGGTGGCCGTGCCGGCGCCCATCTCAGCGCGGCTCCATCACGCGCCCGAGCTTCCCGAGGAGCTCGCGGAGGCGCTCGAGCAGTTGCCCATGGGCGAGGCGTCGAAGTTCGCCGTCGCAACCGATGAGCCACCCTCCGCCCGGGCGGTGCAGTGTTCGGACCTGTCGATGTGGTGTTGGGCAGCCAACGGTGAGGACGGCTTACCACGGCCGTGCATCGCGTCCTTCGCGGGGTCCCGGGAGGCCCAGGAGGCGCTGGACGTGACCTCCGGTCGGATCGGTCCCTGGCTGGATCGCCTCACCTCGATGAACCCCGACGTGGAGTTCGTGGGCGAGCCCGTCCTCTACGCCTGGGCGGATGATCCGTTCACGCTGGGTGCGTACTCCGCCTGGGATAACCGATCGTGGGATCGGCGACCACTGTTCGAACGGCCGGTGGGGCGGCTGGCGTTCGCGGGGGAGCACACGGGCGGCGATCATTACGCCACGATGGAGGGTGCCGTGCGCAGTGGGATCCGCGCGGCCGCCCAGGTCCTGCAGTTGTTGGACTGACCCGCCAACCCCCCCATTGCTAGCATCCCGGCCTCACGCAGTGTCGATCGAACCAGGTGGAAGGGGAGCGCCGTGACCGAGGGAACCGTCGCCGAGCCTGTCTTGCTGACCGAGGACATCGGGCCGGTCCGCCGACTCACGATGAACCGCCCCGATGCGTTGAACGCGCTCAACCACGATCTGGTGGAGGCGATGTCCGAGGCTCTGGGCGAGGCGAGCGGGGACCCATCCGTGCACGTCGTGATCCTTCGCGGCGCGGGACGGGCCTTCTGCTCCGGCTACGACCTGAACGAGGACGCGCGCGAGGGCGAGCTTGACGCCCAGCACTGGCATCGCTCCCTGGCCGAGAGCGTCGACCGCATGCTGGAGTTCACCGACTGCCCGAAGCCCACCATCGCGCAGGTCCATTCCTATTGCCTCGCGGGGGGGACCGATCTGATGTTGGCCTGCGATCTGGCGGTGGCCGCCGACGACAGCTATTTCGGCTACGTCGATATCAGGTTCGGGTCTGGCGTGGTGTCGATGTTCTTGCCGTGGGTGGTCGGCGCTCGGACGGCCAAGGAGATGCTGTTCACAGGCCAGGACCGCATCCCGGCCGACGAGGCGCTCCGGCTGGGTCTGGTCAACCGGGTCGTTGCGCGCGATCAGCTGGACGACGCCACCCTCGAGTTGGCCACGGAGATCGCCAAGAACGAGCCGTTCGTGGTGCAGACGGCGAAGCGAGCCGTGAACCGAGCGTGGGACGTCGCAGGGTTCCGCGCCGCCATGGCCGCCAACGTGGAGCTCGACGTGATGATCGAGACCGCCAACCTTCCCGCTCGCGACGAGTTCCGCAGGATCACCCAGGAGCGCGGGTTGAAGGAGGCGATCGCGTGGCGCGACGCCCGCTACTGAGCGGGGTGATGAACCCTTCCGCCCTGCAACCGCTGCTCGCTCCGCGCTCGATCGCCGTGGTGGGTGCCTCTGAATCACCCGACAGTTGGGCGCCCGAGATCGAACGATCGTTGCGCCATGTGGGGTTCGACGGGGATCTTTATCCGATCAACCCGAAGTACGACGAGGTGTGGGGGCGGCCATGCCTGGGCGGCATCCGCGAGCTGCCTCGCGGGGTGGATCTGGTCGTCTTCGTCGTGCCGGCTCGTGTGGTCGTGCGCATGATCGACGATTGCGGCGCGGCGGGCGTCCGCGGGATCATGGTGGTCTCCTCGGGTTTCGCCGAGGCGGGTGACGAGGGACGGGCGCTTCAGGAGGAGCTCCGTCTGGCCGCGGTCCGTACCGGGATCCCGGTCTTAGGTCCCAACGTCGAGGGGTTCGTGAACTACGTCGATCGCGTGGCGCCCTACGGCACGGTGCCGCCGCCCAACCCGCTGCCCGGGCCGATCAGCGTGATCAGCCAGAGCGGCACCGTCGCGTGGGCGATGAACCAGATGGCCTCGGATCGAAGCGTGGGCCTGCGGATCATCCTGGGTGTCGGCAACGAGGCCGTGGTGGGGCTGGGGGACATGTTCGCCTGGGCGGCGGCCGACGCCAAGACCACCGTGGTCACCAGCTACATCGAGACGATGCGCGACGTGGACGGGATCGGGCGCGGGCTCGACGCGCTGCGCGACGCTCGCAAGCCGATCCTGATCTGCGCACCAGAGGGGCGGAGCGAGGCAGCCCGCCGGTCCATCGTGGCGCATACGGGCGCCCTGGCTGGAGACACGGCGATGCGCGATGCCTGGCTGAAGGGCCACGGCGTCGTCCTGGTCGACGATCCCGTCACGATGTTCGAGGCAGCGGTGCTGCTGTGCCACGCCAGGAAGGTGAGGACCCCCGGGGTGGCGGCGGCTCTGCAGTCGGGCGGTGCCTGCACCCTGTTCGCCGAGGCTGCGGGAGGGCAGGGCCTCACGATGCCGGAATTCTCGACCAAGACGAAGCGACGGCTCAAGCGGACGCTGCCGCACTACGCCTCGCAGAACAACCCGCTCGACGTGACGGGTCAGGCGGCGGTGGAGACGGGGATGTTCTGCGACGCGCTCGATGCGTTGGCGAACGATCCGGGCGTGGGGGTGGTGGTGTTCGACGCCTTCCCGCCCAGGCTTCCCGGCGAAGAGCCATGGGCCGGCCCGGTCCTGCGGAAGGTGCAGGAGCTCCGTCGATCCACCGGCGTGGTGTTCGTCAGCGTCGCCATGAGCCCGCTCGCATACGCGGCGGAGGCTGCGTCGTTCGTGCGTAGGTGGAGGCTCCCCGTTCCTCCAGGGTCACCGGGCGGCGACCGGCGCGATACGCGCGCTGATCGACCTCCAAGGGTTCCCGGCCCGGCCGGCGACGACGCGTGCGGGGCATCCGAACCGAGCGAAGGCTCTCCGGTCGCTCCGGGGGGCCGCCGGCCCATTGGACGAGGAGAAGGGCGCGAAGCTCCTCACCTGGTACGGGGTCGCCCGGCCGAAAGAGGCCACGGTTCGAACACCGGCCCAAGCCGCCGAGGCGGCGCGGTCGCTCGGGTTCCCGGTCGCCGTGAAGGCCCTGGCACCCGAGGTGCCGCACAAGGCCCGGCTGGGCGGCGTCCGGCTGGATCTCACGGATGCCGCCGATGTTGAGATCGCAGCGGCCGAGGTGCTCGCGGCCGCCGCACGTGCTGGCGCCGTGGCCCCGAAGGTCCTTGTGCAGCGGATGGCGACCGGGCACGAGGTGCTCGTCGGCGCGGTGGTCGACGAACGGTTCGGCCCGTGCATCACGATCCGACCCGGAGGCGCGCTCGCGGAACTCGGTGAGGCGGTCTTCGCGGCCTGCCCGCTGACCCCGGCGCAGGCGGAGGCCTACGTGCGTTCGCAGGCCGACCGATGCGGCCTGGATCCGGCTCTGCACGATCTAGCCGCCACGGCCAAAGCTGTGGGCGCGATCGCGAGAGCCGCGCACGATCTCCGGAACCGCCTCACGTCGCTGGAGGCCAACCCGCTGTTGGTGAGCTCGCGCGGGGCTGTAGCGGTGGACGCGTTGGCCGAAGCGCGCTCCGGGTGATCCTCGGACTGTTCGCGGCGCTCGGCTGGGGCTCGGCCGACTACTTCGGGGCGCTGGCCGGCCGCCGGATGGGCAGCCTGGCCACCGTCGTGGTCGGCCAGGTGCTCTCGGCAGCGTTCATGACCGCGATCTTGGTCGCGTCGGGCACCTCGATCGGAACCCTCGGCTCCGTGATCGGGCTGGTCGCGCTCAACGGGGTGTTCACCGCCACCGCCTACGCCACGCATTACCGGGCCCTGGAACTGGGGCCGGTGCTGGTGGTGTCGCCGATCGGCGCCTCGTTCGCCGTGGTGACGATCGCGCTGTCGATGATCTTCCTGGGCGAGCGACCGGCGCCGATCCAGCTGGCGGGGGCGTTGGTCACCGTCATCGGCGTCATGCTCGTCTCCACGGACATCCGGGCGTTGCGAGCCGGGATGCGTGACCATCCGGCAGGTCTCCCATGGGCGGTCGTGGCGGCCCTCGGTTTCGGCGTGGCGGCCTTCCTCCTGGGGTACGTCTCGAAGGAGGCGGGATGGGTCGCGGGACTGTGGGGATCGAGGATGGCGCAGGTGGCGTGCTTCATCCCCCTGATCGCGATCCGCCGCACCGAGATGGGCCGACTCAAGACGGCTGGCGCCGGCGTGATCGGGCTGGCCCTGGCGGCGGGGGCCGCCGACATCCTGGGTGTCACGACGTACTCGATCGGCGCCGAGCGAGGGTTGCTGTCCATCGTCGTCGCGGCGAGCGCCGTTTTCCCGTTGGTGGCCGTCATCCTGTCGTACGTCTACCTGCACGAGCGCCTGGTCCCGAACCAGTATGCGGGCATCGGATTGGTGGTGGGGGGATTGCTCCTGCTCGGCCTCGCGTGAGGCCGCGTGGTCATTTCGTCTCGCTGATCTCCATCAGGTGGCCGTCGGGGTCGCGGAAGAAGGCCCGGATCTCCCAGTCCGACTCGACCGGCGGCGTGAGGAACCGTGCTCCACGGCCCTCGAGCAGTGCGTGCGCCGCCCGGCAGTCGGGAACCCTGAACGTCATCGAGTGGCTCACGCGATCCAGATCGGGCGGCACCTCGAATGTGACCGTCGGCTTATCGACGGTCGGCGGGCCTCCCGTCACCAGCAGGAGCCATGTTCCCATCAACCGCATGACGCAGGATGTGCCGCCGTACGACCGCTCGACCTCGGCGCCCACGACGTCGCGATAGAACGCGGTCGCTTCAGCAAGATCACGCACCACCAGGATGTGCGTGACCTCCGAGCCCCAGTCTGTCGCCACCCGTCAGCTCTCGCGGTGCCGATAGAAGTCGACCGGCTCCGCCGGCAGCGGTGTGTTGCCCAGGACCAGATCGGCGGCTTTCTCCGCCACCATCATCACCGGCGCGTAGATGTTACCGTTGGTGACGTAGGGCATCACCGACGCATCAACGACCCGAAGGCCGTCGAGCCCATGCACCCGCATGCTGGCCGGGTCGGTGACCGAGAGGTCATCGATGCCCATCCTCGCGGTGCACGAGGGATGCAGGGCCGTTTCGGCGTCCCTAGCCACCCACTCCAGGATCTGCTCGTCGGTCTCCACGCTGGGACCGGGTGAGAGCTCGCCGTCGTTGAACGGGTCGAACGCGGGCTGGTTCAGGATGCTGCGGGCCGCGTGGATCGCCTCGACCCACTCGCGACGGTCCTGCTCGGTCGAAAGGTAGTTGAACGTCATCGCCGGGTGCTCCCGGGGATCGGCGCTCTTCACCGTGATGGATCCGCGGGCGTCGGAGTACATGGGGCCGATGTGCACCTGGTACCCGTGGTCGGTCGCCGGCGCGGATCCGTCGTAGCGGATCGCGATGGGCAGGAAGTGGAACATCAGGTTCGGGTAGTCGACGTCTTCGTCCCCCCGGACGAAGCCGCCGGCTTCGAAGTGGTTGGTGGCTCCCAGTCCGCTCCTGAAGAACAACCACTGGGCTCCGATGAAGGGCCGGCGCCACATCTTCATCCCCGGGGCGATCGAGACCGGTTGCTTGCACGCGTATTGGATGTACACCTCCAGGTGGTCTTGCAGGTGCTGGCCCACGCCGGGGAGGTCGTGCACGACGTCGATCCCCAGCGGCCGGAGATCCTCGGCGTTGCCCACCCCCGAAAGTTGGAGCAATTGCGGGGTGTTGATCGCCCCGCCGCACAGAACGACCTCGCCGGCCCGCACGACGATGGCGTCGCTCCGGCCATGCGTGTATTCCACGCCGACGGCCCGCGTCCCCTCGAACAGGATCTTCGTGACGAACGCCCTCGTCTTCACGTCGAGGTTGGGTCGCGACATCACGGGGTGGAGGTAGGCGCGCGCCGCCGAGAGCCTCCGACCCCGATGGACGTTGCGGTCGAAGGGCGCGAAGCCCTCCTGGCGGAACCCGTTGACGTCGTCGGTGAGCGGGTAGCCCGCCTGTTGCACGGCTTCGAAGAAGGCGCCGAACAGCGGGCTGGTGGCGGGGCCACGCTCGAGGACGAGCGGTCCGGCGTGCCCCCGGAACGCGTCGTCCCGGTCCGCGGCGAGGCACCGCTCCATGCGCTTGAAGTAAGGGAGGCAGTGCGCGTAGTCCCACGTCTGCATCCCAGGATCGGACGCCCACCGCTCGTAATCGAGCGGGTTCCCGCGCTGGAAGATCATGCCGTTGATGCTGCTGGAGCCACCCAGCACCTTGCCGCGGGCGTGGTAGATGCGCCGCCCGTTCATGTGGGGTTCGGGTTCGGATTCGTACTTCCAGTCGTAGAGACGGTTCCCGATGGGGAACGCCAAGGCGGCGGGCATGTGGATGAAGGCGTCCCAGATGTAGTCGGATCGGCCCGCCTCCAGGACGAGGACCCGGTTCGACGGATCCGCGCTCAGGCGGTTGCCGAGGGCGCTTCCCGCAGACCCCCCGCCGACGACTACGAAGTCGTATCGCCCCCCACCCATACTGGGGGAGTGTGTACCAGGTACCCCTATGCGTGCACACGTGCCGTTGCCGATACCGCAACCCCTGACTTGCGCCGTCGCCGTCGGAGGCCGACACTCGACCGGTTCCTATGGGGAGGGTGCCCTTGACTGATCCGTCGAACGTCACGGTTTCTTGCCGCAACGTGTGGAAGGTCTACGGACCGAAGGCTGAACGGATCGTCGGGTCAGAGGACGCCAAACTCCCGCGGGCCGAGCTCCTGGAGAAGACTGGTTGCGTCGCCGCGGTCCGCGACGTCTCGTTCGATGTCGCTCCCGGCGAGGTCTTCGTGGTCATGGGCCTGTCGGGCAGCGGGAAATCGACGCTGGTCCGCATGTTGAACCGGATCCACGACCCCACCGCGGGGGAGATCCTGATCGACGGCGACGATGTGCTCGCCATGAACGACGAGCAGCTCCGCCAACTTCGCCGCCGCAAGATCAGCATGGTGTTCCAGCACTTCGGACTGCTGCCCCATCGCCGCATCGGCGACAACGTGGCGTTCGGCCTGGAGATCCAAGGAGAGAGCAAGGAAGCCCGTGCCACCAAGTCTCGGGACGTCCTGGAGACCGTGGGTCTGGGCGGATGGGCGGACCACTTCCCGGACGAACTGTCCGGCGGCATGCAGCAGCGCGTGGGACTAGCTCGCGCGCTGGCGACCGATCCGGAGATCATGCTGTTCGATGAGCCGTTCAGCGCCCTCGACCCGTTGATCCGTCGTGACATGCAGAACGAGGTGGTGCGCCTCCAGAAAGAGGTGAAGAAGACGATGATCTTCATCACCCACGATCTCGCAGAAGCGCTGAAGCTCGGCGATCGCATCGCGATCATGAAGGACGGGCATTTCGTGCAGGTGGGGACGCCGGAGGAGGTCGTGGCACACCCTGCCGACGACTACGTGGCCGACTTCACGAAGGAGGTCCCCGGGCCCACGTCCTCACGGCCCGCGCGATCATGCGCCCGCCGAACGGGGGCGACGGACGGTCCTGTCGTCGACGTCGCCACCGTGGTGCAGGACCTCATCCCGATGGTGGCTCACGCCGATCCCACGATCCGCGTCACGGAAGGGGACGCCGTGGTGGGCCTCGTCGACCGCGATGCCGTGATGTCCGCGTTGGTGGAGGAACACTAAGCATGGCCGTCGCGCCACCGCGATCGCAGACCCCATTCGAACAGGTCGCCGCTCCGCCGTCGATCGCCTCGTCGGGGAGTCCGTGGCCTCGGCGGATCGCTGGAGCGAGAGCGGCGCGAGGTCGGTGAGGTGGTGGCGGTTGCCGCTGTGGTCGTGATCGTAGTCGTTCATCGGTCTACAGCTCACGCCCGGCTTCCCGGAGAAGTGGATCGTGGACGTCACCCGTTGGTTCGATGCCTTCCGCGACTGGGCGATCCTGAACCGCACCACCAGCCCTTTGTTCGTCTACTTCCTTACGCCGATCGGGGACTTCGCGACCCAGGTGGTGACCAACACGATCCTGCTGCTCGAACGCATGACGTGGCTCGGGCTGGTGGTGACCGCCGCCGCGATCTCCGGTCTGGTGGCGGGGTGGAAGATGGCGGTCCTGGCCGGGGCAGGGGTTCTGAGCTTCGGTCTGCTCGGGGTATGGGACGCCGCCATCGAGACCATGGCGCTGATGCTCGTGGCCGTGGTCCTCGCCCTCCTGATCGGGATCCCGTTGGGCATCTGGGCCGGTCGTCGTCCTCGGGTGGAGCGCGTGCTGCGCCCGATCCTGGACGCGATGCAGACGATCCCCGCCTACTCCTACCTCTTGCCGTTCGTCCTTCTGTTCGGGATCGGGGACGCGCCGGCGCTGATGGCCACGCTGGCCTTCGCCCTCCCGCCGGCGATCCGGCTGACGGCGCTGGGGATCCGTTCGGTGCCCGGTTCATCACTCGAGGTCGCGGACGCGTTCGGTTCCACCGACCGCCAGAAGTTGCGCCTGGTGCAGGTCCCCCTCGCCAAGCCGTCGATCATGCTTGGTGTGAACCAGACGATCATGATGGCGCTGGGGATCGTCGTGATCGCCGCGTTCGTTGGCGCTGGCGGTCTGGGCCAGACGGTGCTGGACGGGCTGCAGCGCCTGAGCGTCGGCTCGGCGCTGAACGGGGGCGTCGCCATCGTCATCATGGCGGTTGTGCTCGACCGGGTCACCACGGCCTGGAGCCTGCGTGAACGTCGCCGGGTCCGTCCACCACACTCGGAGAACTACGAGCTGAGCCGTCGGCAGCTGACGATCATCGCCGCCGCCGCCATCGTTGCCGCGGTTCTGATCGGCCGGCAGGTCCTGCGGCAGCAGGGGTTCCCGGAGGGACTAGTTCTCGCTCGCCGGACCCACGGACACCTTCGTGGATTGGCTGCAGGCGACGTTCGGGAACTCACGAGCGCGATGAGCGACTTCATCCTTGATATATGCTGGATCCGATCGAGGATCTGTTCACGGGTGTGCCCTGGTGGATGATGGCGGCGCCTTTGCGCTGATCGGATACAGGGTGTCCGGGATCCGGCTGGCGATCGGCGAGTTCTGCTGCATCGCTGGGCTGGGCGTGCTGGGCATGTGGGATCTGTCGATGGGCACGCTCAGTCAGGTGCTCGTGGCGGTCGTCATCACGATCGCGTGCGCGATCCCCTCGGGATCCTGTCGGCCCGTAGCGACCGCTTCGAACGATGGTCCAAGCCGGTGCTGGACGCGATGCAGACGATGCCGGCGTTCGTGTACTTGGTTCCGGTGTTGTTTCTGGTCGAGCCCGGCCGCGTGCCTGCGATCATCGCTTCCTTCGTCTACGCTTGCCCCCATGGCGATCAGGCTCACGAACCTGGGGATCCGCCAGGTGCCCAAGGAGATCGTCGAGGCCAGCGAATCCTTCGGGCCCTACCACGGCCAGACTGCTCCGCAAGGTGCAGGTCCCGCTGGCGAAGCCGTCGATCCTGCTCGGCGTGAACCAGACGATCATGATGGTCCTCTCGGTCGTGATCATCGCCGGGCTGATCGGGGCAGCGGGCCTCGGGCAGGAGGTAGTGTTCGCGCTCGGGAAGCAGCAGATCGGCCGCGGGGTGGTCGCAGGGGTCTGCATCATGCTCCTCGCCGTCTCTATTGACCGTATAACTCAAGCGATGGGTTCTGGCTCGGCGAACGAGGGGCCCGGGCGGTATCGGGTTGCCCGCCCGGACACGGATGCGTGTCGTGCATGTTCATCTCGGCAAGGCCGACCGGAGGGAAAGGGGATCGGATGAGGAAGCGCGGATGGGTACGGCTCGCGGCCCTGTCGGCCGTGGCGGTGCTCGCGATGGCGGCGTGCAGCGACGTCCAGGAGAGCGGTGAGCGGAGCGTCGGCGGGTCCACGGCGAACGTCGCTAAGTGCGGGAGCGATCGATCACGATCGCGGTCAACCCATGGGTGGGCGCGGAGGCGAACGCCACCGTCGCCAAGGTCGTGATGGAAGAGCAGATGGGCTGCACGGTGAAGCTGCAGGAGATCAACGAGTCGGGCCAGTTCCCAGCCATGGCCGACGGCAGCGTCGACGCCACCCTGGAAGTCTGGCCGTCCGGTCACCTGAAGGACCGCAAGGACTACATCGAGAAGGACGCGGGCGTGGTCGACGGTGGCGAGTTGGGGATCATCGGCAATATCGGCTGGTTCGTGCCGTCGTACGTGATCGATCAGACCCCCCAGTTCGCCACGTGGGAGGGGTTCAAGAACAACGCCGACGAGTTCGCCACGGCAGAAACCGGCGACAAGGGCCGGTTCCTGGGCGCAGACACGACCTACTCGATCTTCGACGAGGCCATCATCAAGAGCCTCGGATTGGATCTTCAGGTCGTGTACTCCGGGTCGGAGGCTGCCTCGCTGGCGGCCTTGGACAAGGCCTACAACAACCAGGACCCCATCCTGATGTACTGGTGGACCCCGCAGTGGGCCAGACGCAAAGTACGACCTGGTCGAGGTGAAGTTGCCCGCAGGCGACAACTGTGCCTCGATCGCCGCGGCGGACCCGGATGTGGCCGAGGGCTACAACTGCGACTACGCCGAGGATGTCCTGTACAAGGCGTTCAGCTCGGAGCTCGAGGGCAAGGACGCGGCGGCGTTCGCGTTCCTGTCCAACTTCCAGTGGACCGAGGAGGACCAGAACGGCGTGGCCCTCGCGATCCAGGACGGCACGGATCCTGAACAGGCCGCCCAGGACTGGATCGACGCCAACAAGGACACCGTTCAGGGGTGGATACCGACCGCGTAGCTCCCGTCGTGACAGGAGAGTGAGGGCGGCCCGGCCGCCCCTACTGTTCGGGCCGCGCCTCCCCGTTGCCGCGTCGGATGTGCGGTGCACGGTTGCGGGCAGCGCAACCTGAGGTTTGCCGGCGCAACGGTGAGTGAGAACATCACCGAGGCAACGCGGGCGGAGGAGCGAGCGGGCGGATGCGCGAGCGTGCACAGACGGTGATCATCGGCGCCGGGATCGTCGGCGTGAGCGCCGCCTATCACCTGGCCGAGCTCGGCGAGCGCGATGTCCTGGTCCTCGACCAGGGTCCGCTATTCGAGACCGGGGGCTCCACCTCGCACGCCCCCGGCCTGGTGTTCCAGACGAACGGCTCGCGCACGATGTGCCGGATCGCGCAGGACACGGTGACGCTGTACGCGGGCCTCGAGCTGGACGGCGAACCCGCATGGTTCGGGGTCGGCGGCATCGAGATCGCTACGACGCCCGAGCGCATGCGTGAGCTCCGTCGCAAGATCGGATTCGCCCGTTCGTACGGGATCGAGGGCGCGGAGCTGATCACCCCCGCCGAAGTGGTCGAGCATGTCCCACTGCTGGATCCCTCCACCGTGCTGGGTGGCTACTTCGTCCCGTCCGACGGGATCGCGAAGGCCGTGCGGATCGTGACGGCCCTCGCACGTGCGGCCTCGCTGCACAGCGTGGACTTCGAGGGCGGGGTCGCCGTCACGGGGTTCGACATCCGGGATGGTCGCGTGCACGGCGTGATCACCGACCGTGGAGCGGTCGAGTGCGATCGGGTGCTGATCTGTGCCGGGATCTGGGGCCCGACGGTGGGGGCGATGGCCGGCGTGCCCATCCCCTTGATCGCGGTCCAGCACCAGCTGGTCTGGACCGACCCCATCCCGGAGTTGACCGACGAGACGCACGAGGTCGTTCACCCGATCCTGCGCCACCAGGACATGGCGATGTACTTCCGCCACCGCGAAGATCACTACGGGGTCGGGAGCTACAGGCACGAGCCGATCGCGACGCCGCAAGCCGGGATCCGGGCGTCCGGAGGGCCGATGCAGCCCTCGCTGATGCCCTTCACCCCCGCCGACTTCGCCGTGGCCGAGGCGGAGGCCGGACGGATCCTCCCCCCGCTCAGCGGTCGGATGCGTCCGGCCGACCCCGCGCGATCGCTCAACGGGATGTTCTCGTTCACCCCCGACGCCGGATCGATCGTGGGTGAGAGCGCGTCGGTGCGCGGCCTGTGGGTGTGTGAGGCGGTCTGGGTCACGCACGGCGGCGGGATGGGCCGGCAGGTGGCCGAGTGGATGGCCACCGGCGAGCCCTCCTACGATCTGGCAGAGGCGGACGCGAACCGCTTCTATCCCTTCCAGACGACGCCGCCCTACGTCCTGGAGCGTGGCAAGCAGCAGTACCGGGAGGTCTACGACATCCTCCACCCGCTCCAACGGATGGAGCGCCCGCGCAAGGTGAAGCTCACCCCGTTCTTCGCCCGGCATCAGGAGCTGGGAGCCGAGTTCTTCAGCGGTGCGGGATGGGAGCGTCCGCAGTGGTTCGAGGCCAACGCCGGCTCGGTGCCGGCTGACGCGGGATGGGTCGAGCGCGATCGATGGGCGGCCCGGTTCTGGTCGCCTGCGGTCGGCGTGGAGCATCTCGCCACCCGCGAGCGCGTCGCGCTGTTCGACATCACACCGTTCGCGAAGTTCGACGTCGCGGGCCGGGATGCGCTGAGCTACCTCGAGCGCATCTGTGCGAATCGGATCGATCGACCGGCCGGGTCCGTCGTCTACACCGCGATGCTCACGCCCCGCGGTGGGATCCGCTGCGATCTCACGGTCACCCGCAAAGACGAGGACCTGTTCCGAGTGGTGACCGGAGGCGGCTCCGGTCAACATGATCTGGCGTGGATGCGTTCGCAGATCCTAGGCGGCGAACGCGTGACGATCACGGAGCGCACCGGCTCGCTCTTCTGCCTCGGGCTGTGGGGGCCCCGGGCGCGCGACGTGCTGGCCTCGGTCACCGACGCGGACGTCTCGAACGAGGCCTTCCCGTACCTGACGGCGAAGTACCTGAACATGGGCGAGGTAGGGCCGGTGTGGGCGCAGAGGATCTCCTACGCCGGCGAGCTCGGCTGGGAGCTGTACGGCCAGTTCGCGATGGGGGATCGGGCCTGGTCGATGCTCTGGGAGGGCGGGCGCGAGCACGGGATCGTGGCCGCCGGCGGGGGCGCCTTCGACTCCCTCCGCTTGGAGAAGGGCTACCGGCTGTGGGGCCAGGACATCCATACCGAGCACGATCCGATCGAGGCCGGGCTGGGATTCGCGGTGCGGTGGGACAAGGACTTCCAGGGCCGGGAAGCGCTCGAGCGGATACGGGATGGGAGCCTGACCCACAAACTCGCGTGCATGACCCTGGACGACCCGGTCGCCGTGGTGATGGGCAAGGAGCCGATCTGGGCGAAGGGCTCCGTCGTGAGTTACGTCACTTCCGCCGCCTACGGCTATTCGGTTGGCCGTGGCATCACCTACGGGTACCTGCCGGTCGAGATCGCCACCGAAGGCACGCCGGTGGAGATCGAGTATTTCGGCGATCGGGTTGCGGCGACCGTGGCGGCTGACCCCTTGGTCGACCCGAAGGGCGAACGGATGAAGGTGTGAGGAGACGAGGATGAGCGACGAGGAACTTGACCTGTCGACCCTGCCCGACCCCGAACTGGTCGCCCAGATGCACGATGATCTGTACGACGGCCTGGCCGAGGAGATCGCGGAGGGCACGAACCTGCTGCTTGCCCGCGGGTGGTCGCCCGATCGGGTGTTGAACGAAGCCCTGGTCGAGGGGATGCGGATCGTCGGGATCGACTTCCGCGACGGGATCCTGTTCGTGCCTGAGGTCCTGCTCGCGGCCAACGCGATGAAGGCCGGGATGTCCATCCTCCGCCCGCTGCTGGCCGAGACCGGTGCCGAGCGCATGGGCAAGGTGGTGATCGGCACCGTCAAGGGCGACATCCACGACATCGGCAAGAACCTGGTGGGGATGATGCTGGAGGGCGCCGGCTTCGACGTGATCGACCTCGGTATCAACAACCCCGTGGAGAGCTACCTGGCGGCGCTGGAGGAACACGAGCCCGACATCCTGGGGATGAGCGCGTTGCTCACCACCACGATGCCCTACATGAAGGTCGTGGTCGACGAACTGGTGGCCAAGGGGCTCCGCGACCGCTACATCGTGCTGGTGGGCGGCGCCCCGCTCAACGAGGAGTTCGGCAAGGCGGTGGGCGCGGACGCCTACTGCCGCGATGCCGCCGTGGCGGCCGAAACGGCCCAGGCGCTGGTGATGGCCAAGCGTGCCGCGGCCGCCAGCGCTTGAGGGCCGATGTGATGGCGGAGCTCACGGTGATCTGGTGGCGTGACATCCCCGCCCAGGTGACGGCGAAGGAAGGTCGCGTCCGTGCGAAGGCCCCGCTGTCCAACCGATTCCAAGAGGCGATCGACATGGCGGCTACCCGGGTGGGCTTGATCGGCACTGACGAGTACCTTGCGCAGTGGCGGCGGGAGACGCGTCACTGTTCGGACGACATCGAGGCCGAGGTCGAGCGGGAGGCCCACCGGCTCGAGCAGTCCTACGGGGATTCCTGGCTCGAGACCCTGGTGCGCCAGGGTGGCAGAGCCGACGCTTCCGGAGGTGCCGAGTCATGACCGATACGGTCGTGTCCTCGGCCACCCGCGAGGTGGTGATCGGCTCGGGACGTCCGTTCGTGATCATCGGTGAGCGGATCAACCCCACGGGCCGCAAGAAGCTGGCCGAAGAGATGAAGGCGGGGGACTTCTCCACGGTCGTGTCGGACACGCAGGCTCAGGTGGGGGCCGGCGCCCACATGCTGGACGTGAACGCGGGCATCCCGCTCGCGGACGAGCCCGCGATCCTCGCCGAGACCGTCCAGCTGGTGCAGTCGCTCACCGATGTGCCCCTGTCGATCGATTCGTCGATCGTGGCGGCCCTCGAAGCGGGTCTCGCCGTGTACCAAGGCAAACCGTTGGTCAACTCGGTCACGGGCGAGGACGAGCGTCTCGAGAGCGTCCTCCCGCTGGTCGCGAAGCACGGAGCGGCCGTGGTCGCGATCACGAACGATGAGACGGGGATCAGCGAAGATCCTGACGTGCGCTTCGCGGTCGCGGAGAGGATCGTGCACGCCGCCGCGGACCATGGGATCCCGGCCCACGACATCGTGGTCGATCCGCTGGTGATGCCGATCGGCGCCATGGGATCGGCGGGCCGACAGGTATTCACGCTGGTGCGCCGGCTGCACGATGAGCTCGGCGTCAACACCACATGTGGTGCGTCCAACGTCTCTTTCGGGCTCCCGAACCGCAACGGGATCAACGGGGCGTTCCTGGCGATGGCGATCGCCAGTGGGATGACCAGCGCCATCACCAGCCCGATGCACGAGCAGGTTCGGCAAGCCGTGATGGCAGCGGATGTCCTGATGGGGACCGATCCCGATTGCCGGGCGTGGATCTCACGCTACCGGGAGGGCTCCGACGGCTCCGCGCCCGACGGTGCGCGCCGGCGCGGGGGGCGAGAGGGCCGGCGGCGCGCCACCGGTGGCGAAACTGGCCCCACCTTGGAGATCGTGCCCGACCCGTGAGCGGTCCAGCGGACGCGCTCGTGGTCTTCACGCCCTCGGGCAAGCGGGGTCGGTTCGACCGTGGCGCGAACCTCCTGGACGCCGCCCGATCCCTGGGCGTCGACCTGGACTCGGTGTGCGGGGGACGCGGGATCTGCGGGCGATGTCAGATCGTGGTGAGCGAGGGCGCGTTCGCGAAGCACGGGATCACCTCGGCGGCGGATCACCTCACCGCGTTCTCGGAGCCAGAGGGACGGTACCGGCGGCTGCGCGGTCTCGCCGAGGACCGACGGTTGGGATGCCACGCCCGCGTCCTGGGCGACCTGGTCGTAGACGTGCCGCCGGAGAGCCAGCTCCACCGCCAGGTGGTGCGCAAGGAGGCCGACGCGCACACGATCGAGGTGGATCCGGTGGTCCGCCTCCACTACGTGGAGGTCCGCGAGCCTGACATGGCCGATCCCTCAGGCGATCTGGAGCGGCTGATGGAGGCGCTGGAGCGTGACTGGGCCTTGACCGGCCTCGCCTGCGATCCGCATGTGTTGAGCGTCCTCCAGTCCACGCTCCGCGCGGGTGCCTGGGCGGTGACGGTGGCGGTCCACGACGCCTCGGTGATCACCGCGATCTGGCCCGAGCTCCACGAGACGATGGTGGGTATCGCCTTCGACGTCGGCTCGACCACCGTGGCCGGGCATCTCTGCGACCTCGCTTCGGGCGTGGTGTTGGCGAGCGCCGGGACGATGAACCCGCAGATCCGATTCGGTGAGGATCTGATGAGCCGGGTGTCCTACGTGATGATGAACCCGGATGCGAAGGACGACCTGACCCGCGTCGTGCGCGAGTGCCTGGACGAGCTGATCGTCGGGCTCTGTCAAGAAGCGGGGGTGACGCCGGACGACGTCCTGGAGCTCACCGTGGTCGGCAACCCGATCATGCACCACCTGTTCCTCGGTCTCGATCCCACCGAGCTGGGCGGCGCGCCGTTCGCGCTGACTACCGACCGAGCCGTGCGCCGCCCAGCTGCGACGCTGGGGCTGCATGCGAATCCTGGAGCCCGCGTGTACGTCCTGCCGTGCATCGCGGGGCACGTCGGCGCGGATACCGCGGGAGTGATCCTGTCCGAGGCGCCCTACCAGCAGTCGACGATGAACCTGATCGTCGACGTGGGCACGAACGCCGAGATCGTGCTCGGCAACCATGAGCGCTTGCTGGCAGCCTCCAGTCCCACGGGTCCAGCATTCGAGGGTGCCCAGATCTCGTGCGGACAACGGGCAGCGCCGGGTGCGATCGAGCGGGTGCGGATCGATCCCGAGACGCTGGAGCCTCGCTTCCGCGTCATCGGCGATGAGCGATGGTCGGACGAGCCAGGGTTCGACGGGGCAGCGACCGGGGTGTGCGGGTCGGGCATCATCGAGGTCGTGGCCGAGCTGTTCCTGGCGGGGATCCTCACGACCGACGGGGTGATCGACGGCGCGCTCGCCTCGCGCTCGCCGCGGATCGTCCCCGACGCTCGCACGTTCTCCTACGTTCTGCACGACGGCGAACCACGGCTGGTGATCACCCAGAACGACATCCGGCAGATCCAACTGGCGAAGGCCGCTCTATACGCCGGCTGCCGGCTGTTGATGGATCACGCCGGCCTGGAAGGAGTGGACCGGATCCGACTGGCCGGCGCGTTCGGCGCGCACATCGATCCGGTCCATGCCCTGGTCCTGGGCCTGGTCCCCGATTGCGATCCCGAGAAGGTCACGAGCGCCGGGAACGCCGCCGGCACGGGAGCGCGCATCGCCCTGTTGAACCGCGCCGCTCGGCCCGAGATCGAGGGAGTCGTCCGGCGGGTCCAGAAGATCGAGACGGCCGTGGAGCCACGGTTCCAGGAGCACTTCGTGGATGCGATGGGTATCCCGCACTCGACCGATCCGAATCCACGGTTACGGAGCGCCGTGACCCTGCCCGATCCCCGGACGGCCGGCGGCGACGATCGTGGCCGCCGACGCCGAGGTCGGGAACCCAGGACCGCCGACGTCCAACCCGCCGAGAGGAGCACGCCATGAGCGACGAACCTCGCCCCGGCCGTCGGGGCCGAGCTGCCCGCCAGGCGGCCCGCGCCCACGCCGTGGCCGAGAAGGTCCCCTTCATCACGCGAACGCTTCGCCCCTTCGAGGTCCTGAGCGACGAGGGGTTGGAGCTGATCGAGCACAACGCGGACACGATCCTTGAGCAGGTGGGGATCGACTTCCGCGACGCGCCCGACGCGGTGAAGCTCTTCAAAGAGGCGGGCGCGGACGTAGAGGGAGAACGCGTGCACTTCCCCAAGGGGATGTGTCGTCGGATCATCCAGGCGAGCGCCCCCAGCAGCTTCACCCAGCATGCGCGCAACCCCGCCAACACCGTCGAGATCGGCGGGATGAACACGGTCTTCGCTCCGGCGTACGGCTCTCCCTTCGTGCGCGATCTGGACGGAGGCCGTCGTTACGGCACGATTGAGGACTTCCGGAACTTCGTGAAGCTCACCTATCAGACCCCGTTCCTCCATCACGCGGGAGGGACGGTCTGCGAGCCCGTGGACCTGCCCGTGAACAAGCGCCACTACGACATGGTCTATGCCCACATGCGGTACTCGGACAAGCCCTTCATGGGCTCGGTGACCCATCCCCAGCGTGCCGAGGACACCGTGGAGATGGCGCGGATCCTCTTCGGCAAGGATGAGCTGGAGTCCAAGTGCGTGATCCTCAGCCTGATCAACGCGAACTCTCCGCTCGTGTGGGATGCCACGATGTTGGGCGCGGCCAAGGCGTACGCACAGGCGAACCAAGGGGTGATCATGACGCCGTTCATCCTGGCCGGCGCGATGAGTCCAGCGACGGTGGCCGGAGCCGCGACGCAAACGTTGGCCGAATCGATGGCGGGGATGACCTACGTGCAACTGGTGCGCCCGGGCGCGCCGGTCGTGTTCGGATCGTTCGCGTCCTCGATGTCGATGCAGTCGGGGGCCCCCACGTTCGGCACGCCGGAGCCGGCGCTGGTGCTCTACACCCTCGCTGCCTGCGCGCGCCGCTTGGGCGTGCCCTTCCGCAGCGGAGGTTCGCTCTGCGCGTCCAAGATCCCCGACGCCCAAGCGGCATACGAATCGGCCAACACCTTGCAGCCCACGGTCTTGGGCGGGGCGAACTTCGTCCTGCACGCGGCCGGATGGCTCGAGGGCGGGCTGACCATGGGTTATGAGAAGTTCGTGATGGACCTCGACCAGTGCGGCATGATGCACGCGTTCGCCAAAGGGGTGGACCTGACGCCGAACGGACAGGCCTTGGACGCGATCATCGAGAACGGACCGGGACAGCACTTCCTGGGGACCGCGCACACCCTGGCGAACTTCGAGACCGCGTTCTTCCGCTCAACGATCGCCGACAACAACAGCTTCGAACAGTGGGAGTCGGAGGGATCCAAGGACGCCGTCACCCGCGCGAACGCTCTTTGGAAGGCGATGCTGGCCGAGTACCAGGAGCCGCCGATCGACGAGGCCGTGGACCTCGAGCTCCGGGAGTGGATCGAACGCCAGAAGGCGTCGTTCCCGGACTCCAACGTGTGATCGGGGCGTGTCCGTGGCCGTGAGGAAACGTCGTCCAACAGGGGGCCTCGACCAGGAGCAGCGGGCCACCCTGCGGAGGTTGGTCGCGGCGCCCAAGTTCGAGCTGATCCCGTTGAAGGATGCGATCGAGCGATCCGAGCCGCTGCCCCACGGGGCCACGGTGACGGTGACGGCATCGCCCAGCCATGGCATCGAGGCCACCCTCGACCTCGCCGAGGCGATGGTCGAACGCGGTCATGCGGCCATCCCGCATCTATCGGCACACATGATCCGCGATCGGGCACACCTTCGGGACATCCTCCAACGGTGCGGCTCGTCGGGCCTGTCCCGAACGTTCGTGGTGGGCGGCGATGCGCGCGACAAGGGGGAGTTCCACGACGGCCTGATGTTGCTACGCGCGATGGAGGAGGAGGGCCATCCGTTCGAGGAGATCGGTGTCCCGGGGTATCCAGAGGGTCACGTCGACATCGCGGACGGCGTCTTGGTGGCGGTGCTCAAGGAGAAGCAGCGCCTGGCGGCGTACGTGACCACGCAGATGTGCTTCGATCCCGATGCGATCGCCGGCTGGATCGCACGGATGCGATCAGAGGGCGTGACCCTGCCCGTGCACCTGGGGACCCCGGGGGTGGCGGAGCTCGCGAAGCTCATGACGATCAGTGCGCGGATCGGTATCGCGGACTCAGCCCGATACCTGAAGAAGAACCGGAGGATGGTGGGCCATCTGCTCTCACCCGGACGTTTCGGACCCGACGCCCTCCTCGAGGGCCTGGCGCCGACGTTCTGCGACCCCATCGCGCGGCTCGAGGCCCTGCACGTGTTCACCTTCAACCAGGTGGAGGCCACGATCGCGTGGCAGGAGCGCATGCTCGCCGCGCTCGACGAGGAGACCACGTAGCCGAGGAGGGATCATGGCGGAGGACCGATCGGTGGTGGCCGTGTACGAGACGGATGAGCAGGCGCAGATGGGGTACGAGTCGGTGCGAGAGACGGGGATCGCCGCCGAGCAGATCACCGTGGTCGGGGCGGGGGAGAGCGGTGCCACGGATGCCTTCGCAGGAGCCGAGAGCCCGACCGCGAAAGGAGCCGGCCGCGGTGCCCTCCTCGGCGGCATCGTTGGCGCTGTGGTCACCCTGGCGATCCCCGGCGTCGGCGTGGTCTTGGCCAGTGGTCTGTTGGCGGCCGGCGCCGTGAGCGGGGCCGGTCTCGGGATGCTCGCAGAGGTGGGCGTCCCCACTGCGAACGTGAAGGACTACGAGGAAGATCTGGCCGACGGTCGCTACCTGGTGGTGGTGCACGGCTCGGCCGAGGACGTCGAGCGGGCTCACGACGCGCTCTACATGACGGACACCGAGGAGCTCGATCGATACGTCTGAGCGGTGTCAGAACCTCGCCGCTTCCAAGAGCCAGTCCAGGAGGTAGTCCGCGAACGAGGTCCGGACCAGGATGCTGGTACGACCGTCGACCTCCCCGAGGATCACCTGGGCCTTGGCCAGCATCGTCTGAGCGCACATCCCATCGCGCCACGCGCGCGGATGCAGATCGAGTGAGCATCCCTTCGACAGCAGCGTGAAACGACCGGGACCGCGCAGCTCGAGCGCCACGCGGTTGGCGCTGACATCTACGACCGAGTGATGCACGCCGGCCAGGGCCGCCTCGAGCTCCGCGACGATCTGCGGGCCGGAGCCGCCCCCGCCGAGGATGAGCCATTCGTCCGGACCGATCCACAGGGCCCGTCGTTGCCGGTCGCCCAGGGTCGTGTTGGGCGTGCGCGGGAGTGGGTGGGGCGCCAGGTCGAGCAGCGACGGATCGAGGCGCAGGTTCACCTGGCCGAGGAGGGCATGGGCCGCAGTTACGGTTCCCCCGGAGCGCTCGGCGATGCGTTCCAGATCATCGAGCCGGTCGCGGTACGGCGTGCGCCCAAGATCCTCAGCCGTCACGACGCATCCCCTCCGGGTCATAGAAGATCGGCGACGTGACCTCGGCTGCGATCGTCCCATCCGGCATCGGAGCGTGCACGGTGGTCCCGTAGAGCTCTCGGCCCCGTTCGATCATCGCGAGCGCGAACGTTCGCCGCAGGACGGCGCTCCGGTAGCTGGAGGTCACGTGGCCCGCCATGGGCATGGGGATCTCGCCGGTGTCCTCCAGGACGATCTGCGCTCCTTCCGGGATCCGGGTGTCTGGATCGACGGGCAGCAGGCCGACCAACCGTTTGCGGTCGGGTCGGATCGAGTCCGGTCGAACCAGCGATCGTTTGCCCACGAAGTCCCCCTTGCCAGGGTTCACGATCCACCCCATGCCCAGGTCCTCGGGCGTTACGGTGCCGTCGGTATCCTGGCCCACGATCACGAACCCCTTCTCGGCCCGGAGCACGTGCATCGTCTCGGTCCCGTAGGGCGTGATGCCGAAGGGCTCACCCGCGGCCATCACCGCCTGCCAGACGTCGAGACCGTGCGAGCCGGAGACGTTGATCTCGTAGGCGAGCTCTCCGCTGAAACTCACGCGCGCGACGCGCGCCTGGTGGCCCGCCACGGTGCCGTCGCGCCATGTCATCCACGGGAAGGCCTCGACCGAGAGATCGATATCGGTGCCCACGGCCGCCACGACCTCTCGGGCACGGGGGCCGTTGACCGCGATCGTGCTCCATTGCTCCGTGACGCTGGTGCAGTACACCTGCAGCTCCGGCCACTCCGTCTGGAGCCATTCCTCGAACCGGTCCAAGACCTTGGCGGCGCCCCCCGTCGTCGTGGTGACCAGGTAGCGGTCCTCAGCGAGGCGCATCGCCACGCCGTCATCGAAGACCATCCCGTCGAGCCCGAGCATCAGCCCGTACCGGATCGCGCCCACCTTCACGGTCGACATCGCGTTGGTGTACATGCGGTCCAAGAACGCGGGGGCGTCTGCGCCAACCACCTCGATCTTGCCCAACGTCGATGCGTCCATCGCACCAACCCCGGTCCGCACGGCGAGGCATTCGCGTTGCACGGCGGGGTCCAGATCCTCGGATGGGCTCGCCGGGAAATACCAGGGCCGCTTCCACTGCCCGACGTTCTCGAACACCGCTCCGCGGGCGAGATGCCAGGGGTGGATCGGGGTGGTCCGCGCCGGATCGAGGAGCGCTTCCCGATCGAGGCCCGCGAGCGTGGCGTAGGGGATCGGCGAGTACGGCGGACGAGCGCTGGTAGGACCCTGCGCTCCGCCGCCGTCACCGCGAAGGTGGTTCACGATCTCCGCCGTGAGGACGCCGGAGGTGCGGCCCTGGTCGATCGCGGTGCCGATGTATGTGGCTCGCTTGATGTGCTCGACGGACCGGAGGTCGTGGCCCAGGGCGGCGAGTACATCCGCGACCGTCGCGTCCCGCTGCAGATCCACGAAGTGTCGGCTCAGGTCCTCCGCCGGGGTGAACCAGAACGGGGAGCCAGCAGGCACGTTCCCGGCTGCCATGCCCGTTACCTCCAGCCACGTCGGGCCGGATCCATCTGGGACGAAACACGATCGAGCTTCGTCGTAGCGCAGTCCGCCGCCGATCGAGCGCCACAGCTGCACCGTGGGGTTCCAGCCGCCGGATACGAGGACCAGATCCGCGTCGAAGGACTCCTGCGCGCCGCCGGGGCCGATGCCGTGCACCGCGACGACCCGCCGGTCGCCATCCGTCCCGGTGACGGCCCAACCGGTCCGCACGTCGATCCCTTTCGCAAGTGCGAGATCGGCAGCCGGTCCACCCTCGCCGGCATCCAGGATCGCCACGATCTCCACGCCGGCGTCGGCCAGCACCTCCGCCGACCGGTACGCATTGTGGTTCGTGGTGAACACGACCGCCCGCCGTCCGGGGAGGACCCCGAAACGATCCGCGTACAGGGCCGCCGATGAGGCGAGCATCACGCCGGGACGGTCGTCGTCTGAGAACGCCACCGGGCGCTCGTGTGCGCCGGTGGCGAGGACCACTCGTCGGGCTCGCACGTGCCACACCCGCTCCACCGGCCTGGACCGCTCGTGCACGACCACGGACCCCATGTCGTAGATCCCCGACGCGGTCGCCCTCGGCAGGACCGTCACCTCCGGATCGGCGAGGAGCGCATCGAGGGTGGCGGCGATCCACGTGGGAGCCGGTTCATCCTCTACGGAGTCGGTGGAGGCTACGGTGCCCCCGACCCAGTGGCGCTCGTCGACGAGCATCACGCGATCGCCCGTTCGCGCGGCGTCACGGGCCGCGCCCAGACCGGCGATCCCGCCTCCCACCACCAGGGTCTCGACGTGGATGGAGCGGTGTTCGGCCTTCCGTGGCGTTGGGTCGCCGGCGGGGAGGCGCCCGACCCCAGGCCTGCCTTCCGCGACGAGCCCTTCGACCAACTCGACGGCGGGGGCGGGGACGATGGGGTCGCACCAAGGCTCGCTCACCTCGACGAACGCGCCCGACTCCTCGACGCCGGCCGACATCACGCCGCGCGGCCGACCCAGGATCGGTGAGTGACAGACCTCGTCGACATCGGCGGCCAGCAACGCGCTGGCGAGCGTATCCCCCGCGAAACCCTGGAGATCTGTGCCGCCGAAGGAGAAGGGGATCGTCGTGGATCGATCGATCCCGTGTCCGAGGTGCGCCGATCGCGAGCCCATCTAGGGATCCACCTCGGGCGGATCCTCACCGATCCGGTAGATCGCCAGGAATCGGTACGTGGCGGTATCGCGCACGGCGTTGAACCAGCGCCGGCAACCGGCGCTGTGCATCCAGCGTTCGTGGAACGGGCCCTTGGGGTTGTCCCGCATGAACAGGAAGTCGGCCCACTCGCCGTCGGAGAGCGTCTCGGGGTCTGCGGGGTAGGCGATACCGGCTTGGCCGCCGTAATGGAACTCGGTCTCATCTCGCGGGCCGCACCAGGGGCAGGGGATCAGGAGCATGTCAGGCGGTGTCCTCGTCGAAGGTCCTCACCAGTCGCTTGGGGGCGGTCATGCGCCAGGCCTCGATGATGAGCTCCCGCACCTCATCGGTCCGGGCCCGCGCGATGTGGACACCGACCCACCCGTGCTGCGCGACATACGGCGGCAGGTAGTAGGCCGCCGCGTTCTCCTCGATCAGGGCTTGCTGTTCCTCATGGATCGACTTGATCGACGCCCGCTTCCCGTCCGTCCCCATGATCACGAAGATCTTGTTCCGGATCCGGAAGGTCGCCTCGCCCCAGGTCTCCCGCTCCTCGGCCTCCGGCAACGAGAGCGCGATCCGTCGCACGGCGTCGGCCTTCATCGCCCCGCCCCGCCCGCCGCATCCATCAGTGCGCGACCGCCGCGGCCCCGTGCTCATCGATCAGTGCGCCCGTCGTGAAGCGCTCCAGGGCGAACGGGCGCGCCAGCGATCCCGGCTCACCGTTGGCCACGAGGTCGGCGTACACCCACCCGGAGCCCGGCGTCCCCTTGAATCCCCCCGTCCCCCAGCCACAGTTCACGAACAGGCCGGGGATCGGCGTGACCCCCACTATCGGCGATGCATCGGGGCACACATCGACGATCCCTCCCCAGGTCCGAAGGACGCTCGCGTGGGCGAACATCGGGAAGAGCTCGAGCGCCGCCGCCATCTGGTGCTCGATCACATGGAACGCTCCACGCTGTCCGTAGCCGTTGTAGGCGTCGATGCCCGCGCCCATGACGAGCTCACCCTTGTCCGCCTGACTGACGTACACGTGCACGGCGTTCGACATCACGACGCAGTCCAGGATCGGCTCGTAGAGCGCTGACACGAGCGCCTGGAGGGGGTGGGACTGCACGGGGAGACGCAGGCCAACCATCGACCCGAGCACGCTCGTGTGCCCGGCCGCCGCCAGCGCCGTCCGGTTCGCGCGGATCGGTCCCCGGCTCGTCTCCACGCCGGTCACCGCACCGGAAGCATCTCGGAGGAACCCGGTCACTTCGGCGTGTTCCACGATGTCCACACCGAGGCGGTCCGCGCCGCGTGCGAAGGCCCAGGCGACCTTGTCGTGCCGTGCGACGCCTCCTCGCCGTTGCAGCGTGGCCCCCAACACCGGGTAGCGAACGTCGGGCGAGACGTTGATCAGCGGGCAGAACGTCTTCACGCCCTCGGCATCCAGCCATTCGGCGTCGACGCCGTTCAGCCGATTCGCGTTCACGCGGCGCAGCGAGGTCCGGACATCACCGAGGTCGTGCGCGAGGTTCAGTACCCCGCGTTGGCTGAGCTGCACGTCGAAGTCGAGTTCGTCCTCCAGACCCTCCCACAACCGCAGGGAGTGCTCGTAGATCGCGGCGGACTCGTCCCACAGGTAGTTCGACCGGATGATGGTGGTGTTGCGCGCCATGTTGCCTCCGCCGAGCCAGCCCTTCTCCACGACGCACACGTCGGTGATCCCGTGGTTCTTCGCGAGGTAGTAGGCGGTGGCCAGGCCGTGGCCACCCCCTCCCACGATGATCACGTCGTAGGCGGGCTTGGGCTCGGCGGCCCGCCAATAGCGGTTGGGATCGGGCGTACTCAGGACGCTCAGAGCTCCTCGCATGTCGGTCGCGATCGATGTCGGGACACCCCAAGGCTCCGAGACCACGGTCCGAGCGTCAATCGGCGGATGCGCGTTCCGCAACCCGGCGGGCCCGCGCGAGGTGTCGCCATTGACAGCTCACGGGGCCGGGCGTAGCGTCCGGCGCGGTTGCCGATGCCGAGAGGTGTTGCGGAGTGGGAGACGGTTCGGACGGTACGCCCGTCGGCGGGAACCTCCAATCCGTCAACCGGGCCCTGCGCGCACTCGAGTTGATCGCGGAGGCGGGGGAGCTGGGGGTCACGGAGCTCGGGCGGCGACTGGACGTCCATAAGGCCACCGCCTCGCGCCTTGTGGCAACCCTCGCCGAGCGCGGGCTGGTCGAGCGCGATCCGGTGACCGAGAAGTACCGCCTGGGGTTCGGGCTGATCCGTCTTGCCGGGGCGGCCATGGCCAGCTTGGACCTGGTCCGCACCGCGCGCCCGATCATCGAGGACCTCGCCGACCGGACCCGTGAAACGGTGAACCTGGGGGTGCTCTCGGGCGATGCGGTCGTGTACATCGATCAGGTGACGGGAACCCGTTCGATCGTGGCCGTGAGCTGGGTGGGCCGGCGCACCCCGCTGCACTGCACATCCAACGGCAAGGTGCTGCTGGCCTCGCTGGGGGACGCGGAACGTGATCGGATGCTGTCGGTGCCGCTGGAGCGCACGACACCGGGAACGATCGTGGATCCGGACACGCTCCGAGGCCAGCTGGCCGAGATCCGCCTGAAGGGGTACGCCCAGACGATGGAGGAGCTCGAGGAGGGATTGAACGCCGTCGCGGCCCCGATCCACCGGGCCGACGGCGAGACGGTCGCGGCGCTGAGCGTCTCGGGGCCCGCGTTCCGGATGCGCCCCATCGACCTGCCGCGGATCGGGCGGATGACGATGGAGGCGGCCTCGGCGATCAGCCGGCGGCTCGGCTACGTGGAGCGCAGACGGCCGGCCGCCGGCTGAGATGGAGGTGGGGACGTGAACGTGGCGTGGGATGCGCATCGAACCGAGGTCCCGACCCTCCTCCAGACGATCGGGCTGACTCCGCTCGTACGCCTCCAGCGTGTGGCCCCGGCGGGGATCGAGATCCTGGCGAAGGTGGAATGGTACGGGCCCACAGGCTCGGTGAAGGACCGGATCTACGCCCGGATGCTGTCGGAGGCCGAGGAGCGAGGAGATCTCCGCTCGGGCATGACGATCATCGAATGCACGACGGGGAACGCCGGGATCGCGTGCGCCGCCGTGTCGGCGATCAAGGGATACCGGTGCGTGATCGTGATGCCGGAGGGGATGAGTCCGGAGCGCAAGGCGATGATCGCGGCGTACGGCGCCGAACTCATCCTCACACCCGGCGCTGGCACCGACATCGATCTCGCGCTGGCCAGGATGCGGGAGATCGTGTCGGAGGACCCCCTTGCCTACTTCTTCCCGGGTGAATTCGAGAACCCCGATAACCCGGGCGCCCAACTGGCGTCGGGTGAGGAGATCTGGGAACAAGCGGGCGGCCGGATCGAGGCCGTGGTGGCGTCCCAGGGAACGGGAGGGTGGATCACCGGCGTGGCTCGGGCCCTCAAGGCCCACGATCCGAGCGTGCGTGCGTTCGCGGTGGAGCCTGAGGAGTGCCCATTGATCTCCTCGCAGCGCTGGGGCACCCACGGCGTCCCCGGGATCGGCGACGGGATCATCCCCGCGAACCTGGATCTCGCCTGCATGGACGGCGTCGTGACCGTGTCTACCGCGGACGCGCTCGCGTTCGCGCAACGCCTGTCTCGCGAGGAGGGCATGTTCTGCGGTCCGTCCTCGGGGATCAACGTGGCGGCGGTGCACAAGGTCGCCGCTGCCCACCCCGAACTGCATCGGATCGTGACGGTGATCCCCGACACCGGCCAGCGGTACCTGAGCGGCGAGCTCGTGGGTGAGCGCCCCGCGGTCGAGGAACCGGACCGCGACCACGCGATCGATGCCGCCACCTTGGAGCGACTGGCGGCGCACAGGAAGCGCTTGGAGTTCATCGCGTAGCTCACCCGGGCGGATCAGATCTCGCCCGAGAACGTATCGCAGGCGCTGATGTCGCCACCCTGGAACCCGGCGCGGAACCAGGTCGCGCGCTGCGCTGCGCTCCCGTGGGTCCAGCTGTCCTTACCTGCCCCCGGAGCCACCCGGTCGTCCCCCACGGCGGCTGCAGCGTTCAATCCCTCGTCGACGTCGCCGGGATCCAGATCGCCACGTTCGTAGACCGAGTGCGCCCATACCCCGGCCAGGCAGTCGGCCTGGAGTTCCAGTCGAACGGACAGCTCGTTCGCCTGGCTCGGATCGGCCTGGCTCTGCTGGTGGACCTGGTCGCTGATGTTCAGCTCGTCCTGGACGTGATGGCCGATCTCGTGGGCGATCACGTAGGCCTGGGCGAAGTCACCGGGAGCGCCGAACCGCCGCTGCAGCTCTTTGAAGAACCCCAGGTCGAGGTAGACCTTCTGGTCGGCGGGGCAGTAGAAGGGGCCCGTCGCGGCCGAGGCACGGCCGCATCCTGAGGAGGTCGAGTCCGTGAACAGGACCAGGGTCGAGTCGTGGTACGTACGTCCGGCGTCTCGGAACACCGTCGACCAGTAGTTCTGGACGTCGTTCAAGACGTAAGCAGAGAACTGCGCCAGGGTGTCGTCGGAGGGAAGCGGTTCTCCGGTGGGTCCCGGCCGGAACTGATCGAATCCCGAGTTGACGTCGAACCCGTTCGACCCGAGGCATCGGGGGAGGACGAAGATCAGGATCACGATCAGGATCAGGCCTCCGATCCCCATGCCGCCCTTGCTCATCGGCACGTTGAGCCCCCCGCCGCCGAGGCCCGGGAACCCCATGCCTCCTCTCCCGCCCACGCCCGGCTGACCCCGGCGATCCTCGACGTTGGCGGTGCTGGACCTCCGCTTCCACTTCACGGCAGGGATGCTGGCTCCAGGCCGGGGTGGTCGTCAAACCTGCGGTCGGCGCACGTGACGGCGCTGAATCCTCGTTCGATCCGCGCGATATGCTCCGGCCCGGCACCGGCTCCCCGGAGGAAGCGCTCGCCATGACCACCTATCCGATGTCCGCGGAGGACCGCGCGATCCAGGAACGGACACGTCGCTTCGTGGACGAGGAGCTGATCCCGTGGGAGACGCATGCGGAGGAGCATGAGGGCCTGATCCCCCAGGACGCGCGTGCTCGCCATCACGAGCTGGCGATCGAGTTGGGTCTGTACGCGATGAACATGCCCGTGGATGAGGGCGGGACCGGGATGACGATGTTCCAGCAGACGCTGGTGTCCGAGCAGATCGGACGCGTCACGAACGCCCTCGGGTGGTGCGTGCACACGCCGCCGGCCTGGGCGCCGGGCGTGGCGACCGAGCATCAGATGGCGACCTGGATCCGCCCCACGATCGCGGGAGATATGCACGAGTGCTATGCCATCACCGAGGAGGGCGCCGGCTCCGATGTCGACGCGATCCAGGCTACCGCGCGCCGCGACGGGGACGTCTACGTCCTGAACGGCGTCAAGATGCATGTGACGTCGTTCAACCATGCCTCGTACAGCTTCTTCCAGGCGAGGATCGTCGGCGGTCCGAACGAAGGCGCTCATGCGATGTTCTTCGTGGACAACGACACCCCAGGGGTCCGCGTGATCCGTACGCCCGCCTACACCCACACCTATGCGGATCATCACCCGTTGGTGGCTTTCGAGGAGGTCCGTGTCCCAGTCGAGAACCTCGTGGGTGACGAAGGTGACGGGATGGCGTTCACCTACGAGTGGTTCCGGTACGAGCGCCTGATGATCGCCGCGCGCTGTTGCGGCGCGGCCGAGCGGCTGATCGACGAGGCCACCGCGTTCGCCAAGGAACGCGTGCAGTTCGACCGTCCGATCTTCGGGTTCCAGGTGATCCAGCACATGCTGGCGGACTCGCTCACCGAGTTGTGGGCGGCGCGGCTCATGACGTATCGGCTCGCGGAGAACATCGATGCGGGCATGGACGTGAAGTTGCAGCACGCGCAATGCTCCATGGCGAAGCTCTACGCCAGCGAGATGGCGGGGCGCGTGGCCGACCGTGCTGTGCAGATCTTCGGAGGACGTGGCTATATGCGCGAGAACGTGGCCGAGCGCTTCTACCGCGAGGTGCGGGTCGATCGCATCTGGGAGGGGACCTCCGAGGTGCAACGCAATATCATCGCCGACCAGCTGGCGAAGCGGGGTGCGCGGAGTTTGATCGGGTGATCCGCCCGTGTGGCAGACTCCGGCGATGGGTACCGAACCCGGAGGCCCGCCACCTCGCGACGAGGCGCGCTCGGAGCGCCTTCAGCGGGGGCATGCCTTGCGCAGGAAGATGCCTCGTCACCTCCACGGCGGGTGGTCACCTCCGGACGACCGGCCCGATCCCGTCTTCCTCCTGGAGGCGCAGGCCCAGGAGCGGGTCCCCGAACTGATCCCCATCCGGTACGGGCGGATGCTGGCATCGCCCTTCGCATTCTTCCGAGGCGCCGCCACCGTGATGGCTCGCGATCTGGCCGCCACGCGCCGGTCAGCGGGATCCGTGCCCAGGCATGCGGCGACGCGCACCTGCTGAACTTCGGGATCTACGCCACCCCGGAACGCAACGTGGTGTTCGACGTCAACGACTTCGACGAGACGCTCGCCGGGCCCTGGGAGTGGGACCTGAAGCGTCTCGCCACCAGCTTCGAGATCGCCGGGCGAGAGAACAGCTTCGAGGTCGCGGACCGGCGCGCAACCGTCATAGAGGTCACGCGCTCCTATGCGATGCGCATGCATGAATACGCACAGGTCCGCCACCTCGACGTGTGGTACGCACGGGTCGATGCCGAGGCCGCGCTCGCTCTGTTCCGGGGGCAGCCGCAGCTTTCCGCGCGCAGGACCCTGGAGACGGCTCGCCTCCACGACAACCTCCACGCCGAGCAGAGGCTCACGCAGCTCACGCCGGACGGCCGGCGCATCAAGGAGGCCCCGCCGATCGTCATGAAGCTCCCCGGCCGCGAGCGCGATGTGGTCATGCATCGGCTCATGCGGGACCGCCGGACGTTGTCCCCGGAAGTGCGGTAGTTGCTCGCCCGTTACGGGTTCGTCGACGCGGCCCAGAAGGTGGTGGGCGTCGGGAGCGTCGGGACGAGGTGCTCGGTGGTCTTCCTGGAAGGAGATGACGACCGCGATCCTTTGTTCCTGCAGATCATGGAAGCCCAGCGCTCCGTGCTGGAGCCGTACCTGCGGAGGTCCCCCCACAAGAACCAGGGTCAGCGCATCGTGCTGGGCCAGCGTGCGATGCAGGCGGCCAGCGACCTGTTCCTCGGGTGGGGGCATCACGAGGGTCGTGACTACTACTGGCGTCAGCTCCGCGACATGAAGGGGAGCGTCGATCTGGAGGGGACGGCCCCGGCGGGCCTCATCTCTTATGCGAAACTGTGCGGGTGGTCGTTGGCGCGTGCGCATGCTCGGTCCGGAGATCCGGTCACGATCGCCGGCTACACCGGTAGCGGCGACGCCTTGCCTGAGGCGATCGCCGACTTCGCCGCCGCGTACGCCGACCAGTCCGAGCGGGACTACAAAGCGCTGCTCGAGGCATGGAAACGCCGGCGCGTGTTCGCCGAGACGGGGATCTGATCCGACCCACGGCTCCGGGTACCATCGGCCGGGTGATCGATAGACGTGGAGCGCATCAACCGATCGGATGGGGGGCGAATGATGGATCGTCGGGAGGACCTGTTGCGGACCGAGTCGGACGTGTGGGCCGCCTTCGCAGCGGAGCTCGAACGGGTGCCGCGCGATCGTCGGGAGGAGCCAGGTCTGCCGGAGGGGTGGTCAGTGAAGGACCTCCTCTGGCACATCGCGTGCTGGGCCCGGGAGTTGCCCACGATCCTGCCGCAGGTCGCCGCCGGGACGTTCGTCTCTGCGTACGCGGACGACGAGGTCGTGGAGCGACGCAACGCCGAGATCTTGGTGGAGGCGCGGCGACTGCCGCTAGGCGAGGCCGAAGACGCGGTGACGGACGCGCGCGCCGGGGCGCGAGCGGCGTTCGAGGCGCTGGACGAGGTGGATGAAACGGCGGCGGAGTGGTTCGACGCCGAGACCATCGACCACTATCGCGACCACATCGGCGATCTCAAGAACTTCGCCGCGTCGCTGGAGGGCTGACAGCAACGCCTCCCATCAATGGGGGCGTGACGCCATCGCGGTCGGAACGGGCACGCCCAGCGCGGTCATGACCTCGATCGCGGCACGCTCGCCGCTCTCCACGCCGCCGTTGAGGTATCCCTGACTGTAGGTCGAGGTGGCCTCTCCCGCGAAGTGCACGTTGCCTTCGGCCTGAGCCGTCCCACCCCAGAACCTCGTGTACTGACCCACGCCGAACGCGGCGTACGCCCCGTTCACCCACGGGTCGTGCGTCCACAGGTCCGCGTACGCCATGCCATTGAAGTGCGATGCGGTGCCCGGGACCGCTCGGTCGATGCGGTCGAGGATCTGGCTGGTGAGCTCCTGGGGCGCCGTGCCGTGGGGTCGGTCGGCGGTCCAGCTGGCCCCCGTGCGCCCGCCCGCATACACCGTGATCAGGCCTGCCTCGCCCGGCTGGGCAGCGGAGCTCTCCCAGGTCACGAAGTCCGGGTCCGTGTACTCCAACCCGCCGCTCCAATCCTCGAACGTGCTCGGTCGTCGGTCGTACTGGACCAGCAGTTTCACGTCGTAGCCCATCGAGAGACCGTCGATCGCCGACATCTTCTGCGGTGAGAATCCGGCTTGCGTGAGATCCACCCGCCGGAGCGCGGTGAACGGCAACGTGAGGATCACCAGGTCCGCCACCACCGGATCTGCCTTCCCAGCGAAGCGGAGCTCGTAGGGTCCGTCGCTCCTGCGACGTAGCGAGGTCAGTGCCGAACCGAGGTGCACGGTGTCGGCCGGCATGGCCTCGGACGCGAGCGAGGTGACCTGGTCGTTCCCACCGCGCACGTGCCATCGTTCGTCGGCGCCGGGTGCAGGGATCACGAAGTAGTCGATCCAATTGAGGGCCGACAGGTCGTCCATGTTCAGGCCGTACCAACCGCACATCACCTCGTCGAGCCAGTCCCCGACCCGCGTGCCCACGATCCCGTCGACGTTGCGCTCGAGCCAGGCGGACATGGAGAGCCGGTCGACCGCCTCCGCGGCGGGCGTGGCGGTCCCGTAGGACAGTGCGCTCATGGAGGCCTCCCCGTCCTGGAACACGCCGATCTCTCGGGCCATGCGGTGCACCGCGGCATCGATCCGCTCCATCTGCGGCTTCGTCTCGTCCACGGTGAGCTCCCTGCCGTCCACGAACCGCGGGTAGTTGGTTCCAGCCGCCGATCCCGACCAGAGATCGTCGAGCTGCAGGCCAAGGTCCTTCACCAGCGCGCGGAGGTGGACGTGCCGACTGTCGATGAACTCGCCGCCGTGCTCGGCGATCTGCCCGTCGACCCAGCCGCGGGAGGTCCAGCAGCGTCCGCCCACCCGGTCGCGCGCCTCGTAGAGCTGCGAGGGGACGCCGGCCCTGGCCAGTCGGTACGCCGCGGTCACGCCCGCGAGTCCGGCACCTATCACCACGACCCGGGCATCCTCGGGGGACGTGCCGGAGGTCCTCGGTCGAGCCTCATCGTCACGTCCGGGTCGGGTGCACGAACCGAGTACGGCACCTGCGCCCAGCACCCCGCCCGCTTTCAACATGGCCCGGCGCGAAACACCAGGCTGCTGGAACGAGGCCAGGAACTCGTCGAACGACATCGGTGGTTGGTCGGGACGACCGGCCCGTCGCGCCTGAGCGTGCTCCTTGAACGCACGCGCCAGCGGCGACTTCCGACCTCCGTGCATCGAGCCGATCCTTCCTCGGGGGCTCCCTACCCTCGGCGAGCCGGACGCTGAGCGTCAACCCAACCGCCTCCGCTTCCGCATCCCCGGGGTGCCCGCGACCCCGTGCTACCGTCCGGCCGTGGACGTCCCTCCCGACCGGATCACCCACGTGCAGTGGCCCGGCCCCAGCTACTGGGTGCGGAGCGCGGCGGCGGTCCTGGTGACGATCGCGCTGTTCGTGGCGTTGCGCCGGCTCGAGCACGTGATCGTGCTGGTCCTCCTGTCGTTGGTCCTGGCGGTCGGGCTCGAACCCTGGGTCGAGGCGTTGGACCGCATCAAGATCCGGCGTGGGTTCGGTGTGTTCATCATCTTCCTGGCCGTCGTGGCCGTCGTCGTCGGCTTCCTGATCCTGGTGGGACCCCGGCTCGTCCGGGAGATCCAGGGACTCGGAAGGGATCTGCCGCGCATCTTGGCCGATCTGTCGAAGTCCGGCGGCCTTGTGAATCGGGTGTTCGGCGACGTCGACCTGAACGCCGAGCTGCAGAAGTTCATCTCGGACCTGCCGTCCAATCTCACCTCTTCACTTGGCACGTTCATCGGCGCCGCTGGGAAGGTCACCGAGGCGGTCTTCAGCCTCCTCACGGTCGCCATCCTCACCGTGTACTTCATGGCCTCGCTCCCTTCGATGCGTCACAACGTGGCGGGGTGGTTCCCCCGCTCCGAGCGCGAGCGGTGGGAGCAGGTGCTCAACCGCTCGATGCATCGGATCGGCCGCTACGTCTCCGGGTTGCTGATCCAGTCGGCGATCTCGGCCGTCGCCACCGGGATCTTCCTGATCGTGATCGGGATCGATTTCGCGGTGCCGCTGGCACTGTGGGCGGGGGCGGCGAGCATCATCCCGATCGTGGGGGCGTACCTGGGCGGGATCCCCGCTGTCATCGTGGCGTTCTCGGTATCGCCGGGACTGGGGATCGCCACCGTGGTGTTCTTCGTGGCGTGGCAGCAGTTCCGCGACTACGTGATCAGCCCGCGGGTGATGAGCGGGGCGGTGAACCTATCGCCCGCGGCCGTCATCGTGGCCTCGTTGGCCGGGGCAACGCTGGCCGGATTCGCCGGGGTGCTCCTGGCACTTCCGGTGGCGGCCACGATCAAGGAGGTCATGCAGGAGTTCCGGCGCCGCGACGAAGATGATCAGGAGTCGGAAGAGGCCTCTCCCGCGCGCCCCAGGTCCGTGTAGCGGAACGTGCCCTTCGCGATCCGCAACCCCACGAAGGAATCGACCTCGGCGACGCCGGGGACCTTCCGGACCTCCTGCTGCATGAGCCTGAGGAGATCGTCGCCATCCTGGGCTACCACCTCCACGAGGACGTCGTAGTGACCGGTGCACTCGATCACGTACACCGCTTCGGGGATGCGGCAGAGGGCTTCGATCGCTCGATGGGCGTTGGGGCCCGTGATCCGCACCCCCAGGTAGGCGAACAGCAAGCCGAGCTCGTGGGGCTTGACGTCGGTGACGAAACGGATCGCGCCGATGCGCTGGAGGCGAGCGACCCGGGCGCGCACCGTCGCCTCCGCGACACCCAGCTCCTCGGCCACGGAGGTGAAGGGGCGCCGCCCGTCCTCCGCAAGGCCGTCGATGATCTGCAGATCCAGGTCGTCGAACCGTGGTTTCGCCATCACATTGCGATTCTCGCAGACACGGAGCTTTGACGGTGCGATATCCGCATCCACCCTCACGCTGGATCCCTATCCGACCCCGTCGCAGCCCACTATCCTTGACGATATCCGCATCAACCGGAAGGACGACGATGAAGCAAGCCTACGAGGTCAACATCCGCGACGACTCGCCCGATTGGCGCCCGCGCCCCACGCTCAGCAGCGCGGACTACGCCAGCCCGGAGGTCTGGGCCGAGGAGAAGGAGCGGATCTGGTGGGGTGATTGGGTGTGCGTCGGCAGGACCCAGGAGGTGGCTGCCCCCGGTGACTACATCGTGAGGGACATCGCCGGAGAGTCGGTCTTCATCGTTCGCAACGAAGCGGGTGAGTTGCACGCGTTCTACAACGTCTGCAGCCACCGCGGCACGAAGTTCCTCGATGACATCGACACCACCGGCAGCGTGCGGAGGGCGTTCGTCTGTCCCTACCACGCGTGGACGTTCAACCTGACCGGCGAGCTGATCGGGAGTCCCAACGTAAAGGAGGACGAGCGGTTCAGCCGCGCTGACCACCCGCTGTACGGCATCGCGGTGGATAGCTACGCCGGGTTCCTGTTCCTCAACATGGCGAAGGAGCCCCGGCCACTGATGGAGGCGCTGACGGACGGCGCCGAGACGATCACCGCCTTCGACCGATTCAAGATGGATGAGCTCACCGTCGGCGTCCGGCTCGTCTACGAGGTAGCGGCGAACTGGAAGATCGTCGTGGAGAACTACAACGAATGCCTCCACTGTCCGCAGATCCACCCGGAGCTGGTACAGGTCGTGCCGCTGTTCCGTTTCGGAGAGGTTTGGGACGAGGAGACGCGCGACGACGGCAACTGGATGATGGACGGCGCCACCAGTTTCACGAAGACGGGGACCTCGGAGTTGCCGAAATTCCCGGGTCTGCTCCCTGAGGACCACCAGATGTACTACGGGAGCTACGAATTCCCCAACCTGATGCTGAACCTGCACCCCGACTGCGTCATGTACTACATCGGCTACCCGAAGGGCCCCGCCCACACCACGGTGGTGTCGGAGTTCCTCTTCCGGCCCGAGACGATCGAGGGACCCGACTTCAAGCCGGATCCGGTTGTGGAGCTGTGGGATCTGATCAGCAAGCAGGACTGGGAGGTCTGCGAGCGCGCCCAGACCGGGGTCTCCTCCCGCGCCTTCACCCGCGGCGTATTCCCGCGGCAGGACCGGTTCCTGTACTGGTTCAACGAGGAGTACCGGGTGGCCATGGGCCGCCAACCACTCGGCTGATCCTCCATGGCGATCGATCGTTCGGCATCGCCGACGGCCGCGGACCTGGGCCTCATGCAAGGGATACCTCCGGCGCCGGAGGCGACCGTCACGTTGGAGAACTGGTTCGTGCCGCCCTTCAACCGGTGGGCCCTCCAGCACGCGCGTGAGCTGATGCCGACGGCGCCGGTCCCGGCTGTCCCCGATGCCCCCCGGCTTCCTCGCGCCGAGCGAGCGCTGGGGAATCTCACGTTCGATCACGACGGGGAGACATGGACGGTCGACCAGATGGTGGATGCGACCTTCACCGACGGGTTCCTGGTCCTGCACCGGGGTGCCGTGGTGGCCGAGCGGTATGCGAACGGTCTCACGCCGGACGCGCCGCACGTGCTGTTCTCGGTGACGAAGTCGATCGTGGCCACGCTTACGGGGATCCTGGTGGGTCGGGGAGAGCTGTCACCCCGGGACGCGGTGGGCGACGTCATCCCAGAACTCCTGGGTACGTCGTGGGGCGACGCCACCGTCCAGCACCTCCTGGACATGAGGACCGGGACGCGGTTCAACGAGGTCTACGAGGACATGGAGGGCGACATGGCCGCGTACACCATCGCCGTAGGTATGGGCCCGCGCACCGAGCCTGATCACCCCACGGACACCTACTCCTTCCTGGCGTCACTCCCGAACGATCGTCCGCACGGGGGGGAGTTCGACTACCGATCCGCGGTCACCTCGATGCTCGGGTGGGTATGCGAACGCGCAGGGGGCGAGCGGCTCCACACGCTGTTGTCCCGGGATCTGTGGGGGCCGATGGGGGCGCAGCGGGATGCTTCGATCGTCGTGGATCCCTACGGAAATCCGATGGCCGCGGGTGGACTCAGCGTCACCCTGCAGGACCTCGCACGTTTCGGACAGCTCTGGCTCGACCACGGCTGGGGGCGTTCGGGTTCCGTCGTTCCCGAGGCGTGGGTCACGGACACCTTGACCGGCGACCCCGACAGCTCGGAGGTGTTCGCCGCCTCGTTGGAGACGCCGGATCCCGATCATCCGCGTGCCTTCTACCGCAACAAGTGGTGGATCCTGGATCCCGCCCTTCCGTCGTACACGGGCATCGGGATCGAGGGGCAGTTCGTCATGATCCACGAGCCGGCCGCCGTCGTGATCGCGAAGCTGTCCTCGCTGCCCGCGGCCGACGACCCGGAGTTCGAGCGCCTCCAGCTCCGGGGGTTCACCGCGATCGCCGAGTCCCTGGCAGGGTAGCCTTCGGCTTCCATGTCTACGATCGCCGAACACCTCGCGAACCGGGACCTGGACGCCGCAGCTGTGCTCGGTCCGCTCGACCAGGTGCCCGCGCGAGCGCGGGTGGTGATCGTGGGTGGCGGCATCATCGGCGCCTCGATCGCGTACCACCTCACACGCTCCGGGATGACCGATGTGGTGCTCGTGGAGCGGGGCCGTCTCACCAACGGCACCACCTGGCATGCGGCCGGGTTGGTCTCCCAGGTGCGTGGCAACCACGCCCTCACGGCGCTCACGGCGATCAACGCGACGACCTACGAACGCCTGGCGGCGGAGACGGGGATCCCGACCGGGATCCGACGGCACGGCGCGATGACGGTGGCGCGGACCGAGGGACGGATGCAGGAGAGCCTCTACGGCGTGGCGATGGCCAAGGACTTCGAGATCGACGTCGAGGTCCTGACACCTGCGGAGGTGAAGGAGCGATGGCCGGCCGCCCGCGTCGACGACCTGGTGGGAGCGGTGAACTTCCCCACCGACGGGACGGTGAATCCGGGCGATGCGGCGCTGGCCTTCGCCAAAGGGGCGGTCGATGGGGGGGTCCGATACGTCCCCGACACCACGATCACGGCGTTCCGCTCGACGGCGGGCCGCGTCACCGGGGTCGAGACATCCCGGGGGCCGATCGAGGCCGAGACCGTGGTGCTGGCGGCGGGTCTGTGGACGTCGGAGCTCGCGCGTCTCGCCGGGGCCAGCGTGGCGTTGTACCCCGCGGAACACGTCTGGGTCATGACCGAGGAGGCGGAAGGGGCGCGTGAGGAATCCCCCTTCCTGCGTGATCTGGATGGGTACCTCTACATCCGGCACTATCGCGGCCGCTACCTGATCGGCGCCTTCGAGCCGCAGGGGCGTCCCCGTTCCGTCGACCAGATCGAGCGGACGGGGTTCGTCGAGTTCGGGCCGGATTGGGACCACTTCGCACCGGTCCTGGCCAACGCGCGACAGCGGGTGCCGGAGCTCGAGACGATCGGGTTCTCGCACTTCCTGCGCGCCCCCGAGAGTTTCACCCCGGACTCGAACTTCCAACTTGGCTACGTGCCGGAGATCCCGGGGCTCTTCGTCGCGGCCGGGTTCAACTCGCAGGGGATCATCTACGGTCCCGGAGCGGGCATGGCGGCGGCTGAGTGGATCGTCGAGGGACATCCCACCATGGACCTCACCGACGTCGACGTGGCGCGGACGGGCCGCTGGGCCAACGAACGCGCATGGTTGAACGAACGGACCGTGGAGTCGCTGGGTGGGCTGTACGCGATGCACTGGCCGGGCCTGCAGCCGTATACGGCGCGCGGCGTGCGCCGTGTTCCCCTGTACGACCGGCTCCGCACGGCCGGCGCGGCCTTCGGGCAGGCGGCGGGGTGGGAGCGGGCGAACTGGTTCGAGCCCGGTGTGGTCGATCCGGAGCCGCGCTATGACTTCGAGGCGCCCTCGTGGTTCCCGGCGTTGCGCGACGAGGTGCTGGCCACACGCGAGGACGTGGCGCTCTACGACCTCACCTCGTACTCCAAGTTCCTGATCCAGGGGCCGGACGCGGCGTCGGGTCTGCAACGACTATGCGCCTCCGACGTCGACGTGGAGCCCGGACGGGTCGTCTACACCTTGCTGTGCAACGAGCGAGGGGGGATCGAGATGGATCCCACGGTGACGCGCTTGAGCGAGGATCGGTTCCTCGTGGTATCGCCGACGCTGGCCCAGCGACGCACCGAGATGCTGCTCCGCAACGGCTTGCCCAGTGGTGCCGCCGTCACCGACGTCACGGGCGGGTGGGCGGTCCTCCACCTGGCCGGGCCCCGCTCGCGGGAGTTGCTGGGGAGGCTCACGGACGCCGACCTCGACAACCAGGCGTTCCCCTTCATGCACGCGCGAGAGATCGAGGTCGCATGGGCCCGGGCGTGGGCCCTGCGCGTGTCGTACACCGGCGAGCTCGGCTGGGAGCTGTACGTCCCCACCGAGTTCATCACCGACCTGTACGACCGGGTGATGGTGGCGGGCGCCGACCTTGGTCTACGACCCGCCGGGGCCCTCGCCTTCGACGCGGCCCGCACCGAGCGTGGATTCCGGTCCTGGGGCCACGACATGGGCCCGATCGACGATCCTTACGCCTGCGGGCTGGGATTCGCCGTCGACCTCGACGGCTCGTTCGTCGGTCGAGATGCGTTGCACGCTGCGAAGGAGGCGCCCCGAGAACGGCGGTTGGTGGCCGTGCACGTGCCGGGTGCAGTGCTGTGGCACGGGGAGTCTCTGGTGCACGGCGACGAACGCCTCGGGCACATCACCTCGGGCGGGATCTCGCCGACGCTGGGAGGCTCCGTGGGGCTCGCTTGGATCCATGGGGAACCCGCGGGGGACGGTTGGGGGGTGGAGATCCGCGGTTCGGTCGTGGAGGCCCGGGTGCAGGCCGCCGCGTTCTACGACCCCAAGGGCGACCGGCTGCGCAGCTAGCCAACCACCGCCGGGCGTGGAGCTCCGCCGGCGGTTCGACACAGGTGCATGCGGCATGCATCCTTGCGGTCGTGGGTGCGATGACGTTCATCGGGGTGCCGATCGACTCCGTGGGTCGGTCCGGAGGCACGGAACATGGTCCGGCGGCCCTGCGTGACCTGGGCATGCCTCAGGTGCTCGGGGGCCGCGACGCCGGGGATCTGTCCGTCCGCATCCGCGGCGATGAGCGCGACGCCACGACGGGGATCGTGGGGAGTCCGGACGTGTTGCGTTGCACCACCGTGATCCGAGACGTCGTCAGCAACGCCGTGCGCGATGGCGAGCGACCGTTCCTGGCGGGAGGCTGCTGCACCGAACTCCCGGGTGCGCTGGCGGGAGCGCGTGACGTGCTCGGTCGGGTGGGCCTCGCCTACTTGGACGGCCACATCGACCTCCACGACGGCGTCACGTCCCCCACGGGGGAGGCCGCCGACATGCCGGTAGCCACCGCACTCGGCTTCGGTCCCGTGGACTGGGTAGCGGCCGCGGGTGGGCACTCCGTGGCGGGCGCCGACGTCGCGATCGTGGGATACCGCGATGCGTCCGAGCTCCCGCTGCTGGAGCAGCTTCGCGTGGACGGGTCGGTCGAGGGGGTCGAGCTCGTGGACCGAACCGGGGTGACCGCCGAGGGCGCCGCAGTGCTCGGGGCTAGGATCGTCGACCGGCTCGAAGCCGTCACAGGCGGGTTCTGGCTCCATCTGGATGTGGACGTGCTGGACGAGTCCGTGTTCCCGGCCACCGACTACCTGATGCCCGGCGGCTTGAGCTGGGACGAACTGGTCGAGCTCATGAGACCGCTCGTCATCTCACCCGCTCTCATCGGAGCATCGATCGGCTGCTACAACCCCGACAAGGACCCCGACCGCGTCGACGGCCGTGCCCTGGTGGCCGCTTGGCGGACGGCCTCGATGGGATGATCGGCGCCGCCGTCGCGCGGACCGCGCAACTCACCTCAGGGCGGCCGCCAGGGCGGAACGCTCGGGCATGCCTTCGCGCGCGCCGGCGGTCGCGACCGAGAGGGAGGCGGCGACCACCGCCCGCCGCACCGCGTCGAGCATCGCCGAACCCTCCAGCAGGCTCGCCGCCAGCACGCCGTTGAAGCAATCCCCCGCCCCGGTCGTGTCCTCGACAACCGTGGCCGGTGCTGCTATGTCCTCGACCTCCCCCCCGATATCGATGCGCGCCCCGCGGGCGCCGCGCGTCTCGATCACGACGATCCCGCTGGGGACCTGACCGATCGCCGCGAGCTCCCCTTCGTTCGGGGTGATATGGGTGGCGAGGGGGAGGAGTGCGCCTGCATCGGCGGTGGCGGGAGCGGGGTTGAGCACGAACGTGACTCCGTGGTCGCGGCACCAGAGCCCGGCGGCCTGGACGGCGGACGCCGGGACCTCCAGGCTCGCCAGCACGACTTCGGGTTCCGACTCGCGCATCGCGCGGGTCACGTCGTCGCCGGTGAGGTGAGCGTTGGCGCCTGAAGCGACCGAAATCTGGTTCTGACCGTGCCCGTCCACCACGATCAGCGCCACGCCGGTGGCCGCATCATCATCCACCCGGCGGATGCGGGACGTGTCGACGCCCTCGGCGCCGAGCGCCTGCGTCGCTGCGACGCCGTGCGGGTCGCCGCCGACGGCGGCGATCATCGCGATCCGGTGGCTGTTCTGCCCGAGCGCTCGCGCAGCCGCCACGGCTTGGTTTCCACCTTTCCCACCCTGGTGCTGGGCGAACACACCCCCCACCACCGTCTCGCCGGGGCGCGGAAGATCCGCGCCCGATACCACCAGATCCACGTTGATCGCACCGATGACCGCCAGCGTCCCCATCGTCGGCGAAGCCTAACCGGGTCCGGCCTGTGGCCGCGCGACCCAACCACTTCCTGCAACGAGAACCCGTAGCGCCGCGCGGGGTCTAGCTCGGCAGGACGGGCTGGAAACCGATCAGTCTGGCGGCCACGTCCATGCAGACCTGCTGCATCCGCTGGGGCGAGAAGGTGCCGTCGTTCATGAGCACCTGGATCGCGAGGCCGTCGATCATGGCCCCCAGCTCCAGGCCGAGCTCGTCGGCATCGGCGCCGTCGGGGAACTCCCCGGTGGAGCGCCCTTCGCGGATGATGTCGGCGATCGATTGACGCCACCGCCGCTCAAGGACCTCGCGCTCCTTCGCCAGCATCGGGTCGCGCAACGCACGTACCCAGATCTCGATCCACAGGGCCCATTCATCGAGTCGCTCGTACTCCGGCAGCAGACCCGGCACGCTCAGCTCGACTAGACGGGCCATCCGGTCGCGCGCGGAGTTCAGTCTGCGGATCTCGCGTGAGAGCCGGAGGTAGAACTGATCGTTGGCGCTGGTGAGCGCCTCGACCAGCAGGCGGTCCTTCGACTCGAAGTAGTAGAGGATCAGACCGGGGGATACGCCGCAGCGGTCGGCGATATCGGAGATCCGCGTGTCGGCGAGCCCGCGATCCGTGATCACACGCGCCGCCGCCTCCAAGATCTCCTGGTGGCGATCCTTCGAGCCCTTCTGGCGGGTCCGAGCCATCCCGGTCCTTTCCTGAACGGCGTACAGTTGCGGGCGGTTCCGCCCCGCTTTTCGTCTGAACGTTCAACCAACTTTACCCGTGTGAGCAGGGAAGTCAAAACCCTTGGTCAGGGCCAGCCAAGTTGACTGGTGATTCAAAGTTCGACATGATGCCGCCCTAGCGACCCGGAAGGGAAACCATGGCATCGAACACCTATGACGCCATCGTGATCGGTGGCGGGCACAACGGACTCACGTCGGGTGCGTACTTCGCGCGCGAGGGAGCGCGGACCGTGGTGCTGGAGTCCCGGAACAAGACAGGCGGTGCCGCCGACACCAGCGCCCCGTTCGCCGAGCACCCGGAGATCAACGTCACGACGTACTCGCTACGTCATGTCGTTGATGCCGCCCACGATCATCCGCGAGCTGAACCTGAAGCGTCACGGCTACGACGTGACGCCGTTCGGTCCCTACTTCCAGGCCTTCCCAGACGGTCGGGCCATCACCGTCTACGCCGACGACGCCAAGAAGAGCTACGACTCGATCGCGCAGTTCTCGAAGCGTGATGCGGACACGATGCCGAAGTGGGAAGCGTGGATGAAGGGCGTATCGGACGTCCTCGGCCCGTTGCTCCTCTCGGTGCCGCCGCACGTGGGGTCGACGAAGCTCGGCGATCTCCTCCCGCAGGCACAGACGGCGTGGAGCATGCGCAAGCTGGGTCAGCGCGGCGTGGCCGACGTCACGCGACTGTTCACGATGAGCGTCACGGACCTGCTGAACGATTGGTTCGAGTCCGACGCGATCAAGGCGATGCTCACGGTGAACGGCGTCATCGGCACCTGGGCCGGACCCGACGAGCCGGGTACCGCCTACGTGATGCTGCACCACTCGATCGGTGACGTGGGTGACGGGCACCTGGGCAGCTGGGGCTTCCAGCAGGGTGGGATGGGCGGCGTGAGCGACTCGATCCGCCGCAGCGCCGAATCGTTCGGATGCGAGATCCGCACCGACGCGCGCGTGAAGAAGATCCTGGTGCGCAACGGCCGCGCGGTGGGTGTGGCGCTCGAGAGCGGCGACGAGCTTCGGGCTCCGGTGGTCGTCACCACGATCCATCCCAAGATCGCGTTCCTGGATCTGGTCGATCGCCACGAATTACCTGCCGACTTCGTGTGGGACATCGAACGGTGGAAGACCCGGTCGGGCACGGTGAAGATCAACGTCGCCATCTCCGAGCTGCCCGACTTCACCTCGATGCCGGGCACGGAGCAGCAGGATCACCACACCGGGTCGGTGGAGCTGTGCTTCAGTCCCCAGTATGCGGAGCGCGCCTTCCAGGACGCCCACATCGAGCGGAAGCCGGCGACCGCGCCGTTCGTGGACGGGACCATCCCCACCACCCTCGACAGGAAGCTGGCCCCCGAAGGTGTGCACGTGTTCTCGATGTTCACGCAGTGGGTTCCCGATGACTGGAACACGGAGCCGCATCGCGACGAGCTGGACGCATACGCCCAGCGGATCTTCGACGGCTACGACCAGTTGGCGCCGAACTTCAAGGGCTCGATCATCGACTACCAGGTGATCGGTCCCTACGACATGGAGCAGGACCTGGGCCTGATCGGCGGGAACATCTTCCACGGCGAGCTCAGCGTGGACCAGTTGTTCCACATGCGGCCCGCGCCGGGCTACGCGGACTTCCGCACGCCGCTGAGGGGTCTCTACCACGGATCCTGCGCCACCCACGGGGGCGGCGGCGTGAACGGGATCCCGGGCTGGCAGGCGTTCCGGGCGGCGAAGAAGGACAAGGCGCTCGGGAAGAAGTAGGTGGCGGGCACCGACACCTCGGACCCGGAGCGCCGAACCACGCTCGAGCCGATGCTCGAGGCGCGGTCCGTCGCCGTGGTCGGTGCCAGCGTGAAACCAGGGTCGCTCGGCCACCAGATGGTGTTGGAGCTGATGCGTGGTGGCTTCGACGGCACGGTCTACCCGGTGAATCCCAGCTACGACGAGGTGCAGGGCCTCCCGTGCTATCCCTCCATCGCGGACGTGCCGGAGCCCGTCGATCTGGCGATCCTAGGCGTCGCCAACCACCGGATCGAAGAGGCGCTGTCGCAGGCGGTAGCTTCGGGCGCCCGCAGTGCGGTCACGTTCTCCTCCCTGCATGAGGACGAGACGCCGACCGGCGCACCTCCGCTTGCCGATCGACTCGCCGGGATCGCCCGGGGCGCCGGGATCCCCCTGTGCGGAGGCAACGGCATGGGCTTCTTGAACCTGGACGCATCGTTGCGGGCAACCGGGTTCGACACGCCGGAGGTGATCCGGCGGGGTCCGGTGACGTTCATCTCGCACTCGGGCTCGGCGTTCGCGGCACTGGCGTTCAACGACCGGGGGATCGGGTTCAACCTGTTGGTGTCCAGCGGGCACGAGATCGTGACCGGGCTCGCGGACTACATGGAGTACGCGCTGGCGCAGGGCACCACACGCGTGCTGGCGCTCCTGATCGAGACCGTCCGTGACCCCGACGGGTTCCGACGTCAGCTCGCTCAGGCCCAGGCGTTGGACGTCCCGGTCCTCGCCCTGAAGGTGGGACGCACCGAAGGATCGAAGGCGATGGTGACGGCCCACTCCGGTGCCCTGGCCGGGGAGCACGGTGCGTATGAGGCCTTGTTCGATGCCCACGGTGTGCAGGAGGTGCGGACGCTCGATGAGATGGCGGACGCGATGGAGCTGTTCTCGTCGCCGCGCCGGGCCGGGAATGGGCGCGGGATCGCCAGCGTTCACGACTCCGGTGGCGAGCGTGCGCTCTTGGTGGACCTCGCCCACGATCTGGGCGTGCCGTTCGCGTCCATCACGGAGGGCACGCGTCAGCGCATCCAAGATGTGCTGGATCCCGGCCTCACCGCGGAAAACCCGCTGGACGCATGGGGGACCGGGATCGATGCCGATCGCATCTTCGTGGACGCCATGCTCGCCCTTCACGACGATCCCGACACCGCGGCGCTTGCGTTCGTGGTGGATCTGACCCGGCAGGGTGAGCCCTACGACACCGGGTACCTGCAGGTCGCTCGCGAGGTCTTCGACCGGACCACCAAGCCGTTCTGCGTCCTGTCGAACCTGGCGAGCGCCGTGGCGCTCGAGGAAGCCGCCTGGCTCCGGGAACGGGGCATCCCGGTTCTGGAGGGCAGCACCTCCGGGCTCGTGGCGCTGCAGCGACTGCTCGGGTACCGGGACGCCCGCGAGCGACCGGCCCGTGAACCGGGGGCTCCGGTCCCCGATGAGGTCCGCGAGCGCTGGCGGAGTCGCCTGGACTCCGGCGGGTCATTCCTCGAATCGGAGGCCCTGGAGCTCCTGCGTGACTACGGCATCCCGGCGGTGGAGACCCGTCCCGCGGGATCGGTCGCCCAGGCGGTGGGCGCGGCTCACGAGCTGGGCTGGCCCGTCGTCCTGAAGACCGCCGAGCCCGGCATCGCCCACAAGTCGGACGTGGGGGGCGTGCGGTTGGGGCTCGGGGACGAGGCAGCCCTTCGCGGAGCCTATGACGAAATGGCGGCGCGTCTGGGACCACGTGTCGTGGTGGCGCCGATGGCGCCGCCCGGGATCGAGTTGGCCCTGGGCGTGGTCCGCGATCCGCAGTTCGGCTCGCTCCTGGTGGTGGCGAGCGGGGGGACCCTTGTCGAGGTCCTGCACGACCGAGCGTTGGCACTCCCGCCTCTGGATGCAACCTGCGCGAGGAACCTGGTCGAGCGGCTGAAGGTCCGACGCCTGCTGTCCGGTGTTCGCGGCGCGCCGCTCGCCGACGTCGGGTCGCTCGTGGCGGCGATGGTCAGGCTCTCGGTGTTGGCGACCGACCTCGGCGATCGCCTGGAAGCCCTGGACGTCAATCCACTGATCGTGTCAACGGAGGGATGTCTGGCCGTCGATGCTCTGATCGTGTCGGCCGCCGGGTCCCCGATCGCCGGGCTAGCTCCAGAACTTCCACCAGGGCCGTTTGGGGGGAGCGACGCCGGCCTCCTTCGCATCCCGCGCTTCGTCCTCTTCGAGCTCATCGATCTCGCGGTTGTGCTGCACCGTACGCTCGACCATCTCCTCCTCTTCGCGTCGCCGCTCGGCTCCCATGTCGTCCATGCCGGGTCCGTAGCTCATCTGTTGTTCCCCCTTCGTCGCTCCCTGTGACCCTACACCGGGGGTTTCTCAGGCGGGGTCGGTGACCGGAACGGTGCCGGGCGGCCACCCCGGGTAGTCGGTGGGGAACTGGAACGGCGAGCCGTAGGTGGGGGCGCGGGTCGAGGTGGGTTGAGGGGGGCGTGGCTTCGCCTGGAAGTCGAAGATATGGCTCATGTCGTGCGTCTTCTGGATGCGCGGGGTGAGGTGATCCAGTCCCCAGTTGTCGCTGATGAACCGCAAGGGGGTCGAGAACTCGCCGACCTCGTCGTCGATCAGACCCCGCCGTGTGTAGGGGCTGATCGTGAGCAGCGGGACGCGGAACCCCAGTCCGATGTCATCGATGGCCGGCGGGATGACGTGATCGTAGAACCCGCCCCATTCATCCCAGGTCAGGAAGATCGCCGTGTGCTCCCACATGTCCGAGCGCATGATCCCGTTCACGATGTCGCTGACCCAGTTGTGGGAGAACCCCGTGCTGAACGGCGGGTGATCGCTCAGCTCGAACCGAGGCGTGATCCACGTGACCGGCGGCAGGTTGCCCGCCTCGATGTCATCGAGGACCCCATCGACGGGCCGCGTGTGCTGGTGCCACAGGTCGGTGTGGAAGACGTTCGCGATGCCGTTGTAGGCGTTCCAGAAGTACCCCACCTGTCCGGGGACCGCGGAGTAGAACGTCCAGTCGACCCCCTTCTCGGTGAGCTGTTCACCGACCGTGGGGAAGGTGAAGCAGGTGTCGTGCTTCGTGAGGTTGCCGGCAGGGTCCTTCGTGAAGACGAAGACATCGTCGCCGATGGCGTCGCATCCCCAGCTCTTGTATTTCTTGTCGCCCTCGACCCGCGTTTCGATGTTCTCGGGATTGTCGATCACCCCGCCCGACTGACCGGCGATGAAGTAGTAGTGGTTGGCGTAGGAGGGGCCGGCCGCAGATGCGAAGAAGTTGTCAGACAACGCGTACTCGCGTGCCCACGTCCAGTAGTTGGGGATCTGTCGCTCCCGCATCTGCGTGTAGGCCCACGGCTTGCCATAGGCGCCGTTGCCGAAGCCGTCCATCTTCCCGCCGTTGACGCAGTTCAGGTAGGCGGCGCGGTCGTGGGGAAGGTCACCGGGGAGCCAGTCGGGGCACGTGGTCAGGGGGACTTCGTCGCCGTAGTCGTTCCCGATCCGCGTTCCGTTCGCGCCGGCGAATGTCCCGAAGACGTTATCGAAGCTGCGGTTCTCGAGCATGACATAGACGACCCGCTTGATGGGTGTGGCCGTGTCGATGGCGGGGGTCGGATCGTCGACCGCGGGCACACGTTTGCCTCCGGTGCATGAGAACAGCACCCCGCCTGCCAATGCGGTGGCCGACGTCGTCAGGAACCGTCGGCGGCTGAGCGGGAGCGGATGGACGTGGCCGCGCTCTTCATCGTGGGGGTGGACGTGATCGGGCATGGCTCCTACTTCTACCAAGTCACGGGGGCTGGGTATCCTCTTTGGGCCCCCCGAGACCTTCGGAGCCATCGATGCGTAGGTTCATCCGGTTGTTGCTGCCGCTCGCTCTCGTGGCGGTTGCCTGTAGCCGGAGCGGCCCCACCGAGCCCTCCTCGACGACCCCCCAGCCACCGGCCCGTCGGGATCGTCGACCCCCACGGACCTCGGGCCGGGCGCTTCACCCACCCAACCCGCGGTCCCCGACCCTCCTCCGCCGACGAAGGGCCCCCCGAGCGATACCTGCGTGAAGGGCTGGATCACGCCCACGCCCGGAACCCCGCTGTACACCGACCCCTTGGGCATCATCCGCCGCACGGTGCCGACGGTGGGTGCCTTCGCGGTCGTCGACATGCGGTACTTCGTCGGGCCGGAGTCGCCGCCGTCCGAGCAGGGGTACCTGAAGGACATCAAGCGCTGGTACATCAAGCTCTACAACGAGAGGGATCTGTCCTTCCAGGGTCGGTTCCTGGTGGAGCAGCGACGGTTCGGCCGCGGCCTGGCCGCGGTGGCTCCCTACGACACCGAAGGGTTCCGATCGCCCGACTGGAGTGGGTTCCAATGGGATAGCGGAGATCCGGCTCGCCATCGTTATCCGGGCCTCCCGGGGGCCTGGTCGGGCATCCGCTACGACTTCGTCAAAGGGGGCGAAGGACTAGCCTTTCGGGGCTTGCCATCCGAGGTCGAAGGGTGCTTAGATTCGGCCTGATGGAAGCGGCATACGGCGTTCGACGTAGTACGGGTAACCCACTCGGAGTCACCGCTGCGGTCGCGGGTGTGGCGGGCTCACTGTGCGGATCGATCCTGTGGCTCTACCAGTTGAACTCCACGAACAGCCTCCTGGGACCCTACGCCTACGAGATGGGCCACGGCGGTCCGCTGCGGACCACCATGTTCCAGCTCGCGCTCGGGTTGGGAGCGGTCGCCCTGTTAGCGGCGCTGCTCGCCTGCATCGGGTCGGCGCGTGTGGGGATCGCCGCGGGTACGGGGATCGTCCTGGGGATCGTCGCCATCTCCTACCCCGTGATGGTGCTCCTTGGCGTCGTCGATCCTGTCGGCACGCTCCGCTTCTAGACCTCAGCCCTGCGGCCAGTCCGCGTACGCTCCGATCCCGCGCTTGCGCAGCTCGTTGCCGATCACGACGCGTTGGATCTCCGACGTCCCCTCCCAGATCCGATCGACGCGGAGCTCGCGCCACAAACGTTCCACGGGTTGTTCACGCATGTAGCCGCGGCCGCCATGGATCTGCACGGCTTTGTCGATGATCCGCCCGGCCGTCTCCGAGCACACGAGCTTGACCGCGCTCGCCATCGCGTGCAGTTCCTTGCGTGACGTGCCGCCCCGTGCCCCCTGCCAGCAGACGCGGTACAGCATGGACTTCGCAGCCATCAGATCGGCGGCCATGTCGGCCAGCATGAACTCGATCGCCTGGAAGTCGATGATCGGCGAGCCGAACTGCACGCGATCCTTGGCGAACGCCAGCGAGAGATCGAGGGCCCGCGTGCTCGCGCCCACGGTGCGTGCGCCGATCATCAGCCGCTCCTCGACGAACCAGTCCTTCGTGAGGTCATAGCCCTCACCGACGGCTCCCAACATCGCCTCGTCGCCTACCCGCACGCCTTCGAAGGCGAAGATCGGGTGCTCGAACACGAACGTGTGCGTGTATCGCGGGGTGCGCACCAATCGCACCCCGGGTGTGTCTTTGTCGATCAGGAAGACGGTGGGCTTGGAGGGGTCGCCGTCGACCAGGACGTGCAGCTCGAAGAAGTCGGCGACGTCGCCGGACGTCACGTGCCACTTCTCGCCGTCGATCACCCACCCGTTCCCGTCGCGGCGCGCGGTGGTCTGCACCATGGACGGATCCGAGCCGGCCGAACCTTCGGTGATCGCGTACGCGTCCCGGCGCTGGCCTCGGATCGCGGGTCGTAGGTACCGGTCCTTCTGGGCGTCCGTCCCGCGCTGCAGGGGGATCGCCGGACGCCAGGGGATGTCCCACAGCGCGCCGGTCACCTGACCCCATCGCTCCTCGATCAGCATCTGTTGGAAGAGGTCGCACCCCTGGCCACTCTCGGAGACCGGGTGGTTGATCGCATTGAATCCCCATTCCAGGACCGCCTGTTTCGCGCCGGCAGCGCTCGCCGGTGTGAGGCCGTCGTGCTCCTCGCATTCGTCCTCCAGTGGCATCAGCACCTGAACCGCGAAGTCCTCAGCTCGTTGCTGCAGCTCGCGATCATCGCTGGAGAGTCGAAGGTCCACGCCGTGCTCCTGGGATAGGGTCCAGCCCGGAGTCTAGGTGCGGAGGGGGCCGGCCGGTGGCGAGGACGGTGTTCAGCGGGGGCCGGGTGTTCGACGGCACGGGGGCCGATGTGGCCGCCGCCGACCTGGTGATCGAGGACGGTCGGATCATCGACGTCGGCCACGGGCTCGACGGCGACGAGGCGGTCGACGTGTCGGGCAAGACCCTCCTGCCGGGCCTGTTCGACACGCACGTGCACCTGACGACCCGCTACGAGGACTTCGATGAGTCCCGGGTGATGAACGAACCGTTCTCGCTCTCGTTCTTCCGCACGGTCGAGACCCTTCGCACCACGCTCGGCCTGGGGATCACCACGGTGCGGGACGCAACGGGTGCCGATCTGGGTCTCAAGGTGGCGGTGGACGAGGGCACGCTGGTTGGTCCGAGGATGCAGATCAGCGTCGGCATGCTCTCGATGACGGGTGGGCACGCGGACCCTTGGTTGCCGAGCGGTGGGACGTCGTTCTGGGACGTGGTCTATCCGGGGATGCCATCGGGGGTGTGCGACGGCCCGGACGAGGCGAGCCGCAAGGTCCGGGAGATGGTCCGGGCGGGAGCGGATTGGATCAAGATCGCGGCGACGGGCGGATTCACCACTCCCGGAGCGGAGCCGGGCGCCCCGACCTTCTCTCAGGAGGAACTTGATGCGATCGTCCGGACGGCTGCCGATCTGGCGACCCCCGTGATGGCACACGCTCACGGGCCCGAGGGGATCAAGCGCGCGGTCCGCGCCGGGGTTCGCTCGATCGAACACGGGACGTTCCTGGATCGTGAGGCAGCCGAGATGATGGTGGAGCGCGGCACGTGGCTGGTTCCAACCCTCACGGCGGGTGATACGACCGAGGCGATCGCCGCTGACCCCAGCATCTCCGCTGCCGTGCGGGCGAAGTACCGTGACCTGGGTCGACCGGAGTTCGACGCGTTCGCGCTGGCCGCCGAGGCCGGTGTGAGGATCGCGATGGGCACCGACTGTCCGGTGGCCCCCCACGGGACCAACCTCAACGAATTGCGGCACATGGCGAACCATGGATCCAGTCCGTCCCAGGCGCTGGTGGCCGCCACGTCGTCGGCGGCGGAGATGATGGGCCTCACGGACGTATCGGGGACGCTCGAGCGAGGCAAGCGCGCTGACGTCGTGGTCGTGGACGGCGATGCCCTCGAGTTCGCGCACCTCGAGGATCGGATCGAGCAGGTCTGGAAGGACGGCGTACGCGTCGTCCCATCGGCGTGAGCCTTCCTCCCGTGTTCAGGCGGTCCGCCGAGCCCGCGGAACCGCTCACTCGGCCGGGGTAGCGGGACCGATGTTCGCCATCGTGCTCGCCCTGTCGGCCAGTGCCGGGTGGGGGACGGCCGACTTCCTGGGCGGACTCTCCACCAAGCGCCTATCGATCTTCACCGTCTCCCTGATCTCCCAGGCGGTCGGCCTCGTGTTCGCCGCGGGACTGGTGCTCCTGGATCCCGGGCTCCCGGATGCTCGGACGATCGCCTTCGGACTGGGGGCGGGGGTCCTGGGCTCCATCGGGCTCGCCGCTCTGTACTCGGGCCTCGCGCTCGGGCCGATGGGGGTGGTGGCGCCGCTCGCCGCGATGTCCGGGACCGTTCCCCTGGCGGTCGGCCTGCTCCGGGGCGACCGTCCCACCCCGGTCCAGCTCGCGGGCGTGGTCCTGGCGATCGCGGGCGTGGTCCTGGCCGCCCGCCACCGCGACGAGACCGGGGCCCGCGCCTCATCCCGGGCCGTCGGACTCGCGGTGGCCGCCGCGCTCACGCTGGGCTTCTTGGTGGTCCTGCTGGACGAGGCCGGGTCGAACGATCCGGCGTGGGGCGTGCTGATGGTCCGCGTCGGTGCCATCGCGCTGCTGGGTGTCGCCGTTCTCGTCCGACGGCCCTCGTTCGCGATGGATCGGAGAGCAGCTCGGGACGCTGCGCGGTCGTGGGCGTCCTGGACAACGGGGCCAACCTGCTCTTCGTCCTGGCCTCGCAACGCGGGCTGCTGAGCCTGATCGCCGTCCTCGCGTCGCTCTATCCCGTGGCCACGGTGCTGCTGGCGCGCGGCGTCCTGGGCGAACGGTTGTCGCGAGTGCAGGTGGCAGGGGTGGTCGGCGCGCTGGTGGGGGTGGCGCTGATCGCCATCGGTTGATGGCTGCGTCGACGCCTGCGGTAGGCTCCGGCGCCATGGGCATGCATGAGCACGACGTCGTGATCATCGGCGGAGGTCACAACGGGTTGGCGTGCGCCGCCTACCTCGCGCGCGCCGGCGTGGATGTCCTGGTCGTGGAGAAGCGCGACGTCTTGGGTGGTGCCGCCGCCACGGAGGAGACCTGGCCCGGCTACCGGGTGTCCAGCGCGTCCTACGTCGTGTCCCTGATGCCCGATCGCATCGTGGACGAGCTCGAGCTCAAACGCCACGGTTATGACGTCTCGATCATCACCCCCGACTACTTCGTGCCGTTCCCGGACGGAACGTCTCTGACGCTGTGGGGCGATCTTGATCGCGACTGCGCGAACATCGCCAAGCTCAGCGAGCACGACGCCGAGGCGTATCGAGCCTTCGACGCCTACTTCGAGCGCGTGGCCGGCATGCTGAAGGAACTGCTGTTCGTGGTGCCTCCCAACATGACGCTGTCCGACGCGCCGGCGTGGGCCAGGACCGCCGGGCGGTTCCGCAGGTGGACCGGTCGCGACATCCACGAGCTGGTGCGGCTGTTCACGATGAGTGCGGCGGATTTCTTGGATGAGTGGTTCGAGGACCCGCGGGTGAAGGGCGCTCTGGCGACCCAGGCCATCATCGGCGCGTGGTGCGGGCCCATGACGCCGGGCTCGGCATACGTCCTGATGCACCACTGGATCGGAGAGATCGACGGTCATTTCGGTGCTTGGGGTTGGGTGAAGGGCGGCATGGGGGGAGTGAGTGCGGCCATGGCCCGCTCCGCTGAAGCGTTCGGAGCCACGATCCGCAGCGGCCGCGACGTCGCTCGCGTCATGATCAACTCCCACGATCGCGCCGTGGGCGTCGAGCTCACGGACGGTTCCCAGATCCGCGCGAAGCAGGTCGTCTCCGACGCCCACCCGACGACGACCTACCTGGATCTGATCGGACGCGATCACCTGCCTGAGGAGGTCGTTCGCGACATCGAACGGTTCCGCACGAGAAGCGGCTCGGTGAAGATCAACCTTGCGCTGTCGGAGCTGCCCAGCTATCCGGCGTGGGATCAGGACGGCGAGGTGCACCGAGGTTTGATGGCGGTCTCGCCGTCCATGGAATACCTGGAGCAGGCGTTCGACGACGCGAAGTACGGTCGCGCATCGAAGCACCCCTACGCCGAGGTGATGTTCCCCACCGCTCACGAGCCCAGCGGCCTCGCGCCCGAGGGTATGCACATCATGATGGCGTTCACCCAGTACGGCCCCTACGAGTTGAAGCGCGGGTCGTGGGACAAGGAGCGCGATCGCTACGCGGGCCGGGTGATCGACGCCATCGCTCAGTACGCGCCGAGCCTGCCGGATGCGATCGAGCACATCGAGATCCTCACGCCCAAGGATCTGGAGGATCGCTTCGGCCTGCTGGGCGGGAACATCATGCAGGGCGAGCTCACGCCCGACCAGCTGTTCAGCTTCCGACCGGTGCCCTCCTATGGCGACTACCGAACCCCGATCGAAGGCATGTACCTCTGCGGCGCCGGCACCCACCCCGGGGGCGGCGTCATGGGCATCACCGGACGCAACGCATCAACCGTGATCCTGAAGGACCGTCAGCGCCGTCAGGTGAAGGATCGCCTTGACACGTTCGGTGAGCGCCTCGCGGACATCGTCGATCGGATGCGTGGAGAGGCGAAGGGATCCTCTTGAGTCTCACCGAACTCGCGTCGGCGGTGAAGGAAGGACGCACGTCCTCGCGCGCCCTGATCACCGAGTCGCTCGAGCGCATCGAACGACACGACGGACCCGTCAACTCCGTGGTGCTCACGCGGGACGACGAGGCGCTCGCGGATGCCGACGCGCTGGACGTCCGGATCGCCGCGGGAGAGGATCCCGGTCCGCTGACCGGTCTGCCCCTGCTGGTCAAGGACAACGAGGACGTGACCGGACTGCGAACCACCTACGGTTCGCTGTTGTTCGCGGACGCTCCACCCGCCGAGCGTGACTGCGAGGCCGTGGCGCGCCTGCGAGCCGCCGGAGCGATCGTCGTGGGCAGGACCAACCTCCCCGAGTTCGCGCTGGAGGGATTCACAGCGAACCGGATCTTCGGCGACACGAACAACCCCTGGGCGATGGACTGGTCGCCGGGTGGCTCGAGCGGGGGGAGCGCGGCCGCCCTGGCGATGGGTCTGGCGCCGCTTGCTACCGGGACCGACGGCGGGGGCTCTGTCCGGATCCCGGCTGCGTTCTGTGGGCTGGCGGGGCTCAAGCCCACCAACGGCCAGATCGGGCGCGATCCCACGCCCTCGTGGATCGACCTGTCCACGAAAGGACCGATGGCCTCCAGCGTGGCCGACGCCGCGCTCCTGTTAGAGATCATGCGCGGCCCGGTGGCCGGGGATCCCACCGCCCTCCCGGCGTGGGCTCCACGCGCCGACGCGTGGCCGGCCCGGATCCTGGCCGTTCCGCGGCTCGTCGAGCACGGTCCCTTGCCCGAGGGGATCCAGCGCTCGTTCGATGCCGCGCTGATCGGCCTCGAGGAGGCCACAGGGTTGCCGATCGAGGTCACACCCTGGGCCCTGCCTGCCCAGGCCGACGACGATTGGTTCACGATCGTGGCCGTCGAGGAACTCACGTGGATCGGCCGCGACCGGGTCCGGGAGCGGATGGACGATCTGGCAGGGAACACCCGGGAGCTCCTGGGCCATGCGTTGACGATCTCGGTAGACGCATACGTGGCCGCGCGACGTCGCCGGTTCGAGTACACACGTGCGGTTGACGAACTCGTGGGGACCGACACCATCGTGGTGTCTCCCACGATGACCGTGGAGGGGTTCTACGCGGACGGGAGGAAGGTCGGCAGGGACGAGATCGGCACCGAGTCTGAGGATTGCAACACCCAGCTTCTCAACCTCACCGGGTCCCCGGCGCTGAGCGTTCCCGCCGGCGTCTCGGACAACGGGGTGCCCTTCGGGCTGCAGATCGCGGGGCCGCGCTTCGCCGACGACCTGGTGCTGGCGGTGGGCGCGGCGTGGGAGGCGGCGCGGCCGTGGCCGGCGGTGGCCCCCGGGTACCAGCCGTACGGCATCTGAGCCCTACGGGCCTAGGCGGTAGCCCAGGCGGCGGGGGAGCCTGGCGACGAAGTCGACCAGGGGGTTGGGTTCTTCACCTCGGTCCTCGAACTGGTCCTTGCGCAGGATCGCGTGGTTCGCCACCAGAGCTCCGGGTGAGCGGATCGGCTCGGGCGGGAACCGCATCGGACGGGAGTCCACGATGGGCAGATCCAGGGCCGGGTCGTACCTACCGAGGGCGCGGTTCGCCAGGATGAGGCCGCCCAGGTGACTTGGCCCGACCCCGTTGCCGGTGTAGCCCATCCCGTAGTGCACCGTCCCCGGTTCTGCCGTCCCGAAGAACGGGAGATGGTTCCCGGACACGTCGATGGGGCCTCCCCACCCGGCCTCGACGGGCACCTGGGCGAAGGAGGGGAACATCCGATGGAAGTCGTCGACGGCCACCCTGATCGCCGCCTCGTCATAGGCGAACCGCCGTCCGATCGACCGGGCGAGGTTCGGCTGCATCCCACCGATCCCGAACGCGATCCGGCCATCCGGCGTGGTGCGCACGTAGTGCAACGCCGAGCGATAGTCGGACACGCTCAATCCGTCGGTCCAGCCGATCTGGGCCAATGCCTCGGGCGCTGGTGCCGTCATCACGATGTAGCTTCCGCGCACAGTGATGGCGCGGCGGAACCCCTTCCAGTGGGAGGCCCAGGCGTTCAGCGCAACGATGGCCGCGCCGGCCTTCACCTGTCCGTCCGGTGTCTCCGCGATGCACGGCGAGCCCGCCCCGAACCGGGTCACCGGCGTGCCCTCGAAGATCCGGACGCCCTGGTCCAACAGCACCCTGCGCAGGCTGCGCGCCAGCCGGGCAGGCTGGACGGTGGCTCCATATCGCGTGAGGACCCCGCCCCGGAATAGGGGAGAGTCCACCCGCGCGCGGACCTCCGCCGGCGTGAGCACCTGGAAGTCCTCGCCCACCCCCAGCCGGTCCGCCGCGATCACCAGATCCGCCCACGCCCCCACCTGGGCTTCGGAAGCCGCCACGTTGAGGTCCCCGTCCTGGCGGAGCCAGGCGTCCACGTCGTGTTCGTCGCAGAAGGCTCCGATCGCGGCGACGCTGGCCTCACCGGCACGGCAGAGCTCCAGGGCCTTTCGGTCGCCGAAGTCCTCGACCAGCTCATCCAGGATGCTCCAGAAACTGTTGAGGAATCCGCCGTTGCGCCCGCTCGGCCCCCCACCGCAGATGTCCTGCTCCAAGACCACCACGTCGACACCCGGGTCCAGGCGTTTCAGGTGATAGGCGGTCCACATCCCCGTGTAGCCCCCGCCCAGGATCACCACATCGGCGGCGGTGTCGGCGCTTAGGGGTGCGGACGGCTCGCCGGGATCAGCGGCCAGTGCCTCGTGCAGCCACCAGCTCCTGCCGGCGTCGGGTGGGATCGAGATGTCGGAGCTCACGGCGCACCAGACTAGCGCCGGACGGCGCCGCCGTCGGATTCTCCTGGCCACGGATTGGTACCGTGAAGGCCACAACCCTTCGTTCGTCCGAGGAGATCTCCACCATGGCAGCGGGCACGGATCGTCCCAAGAGTTGGGAGGTCACGGACGGACCTCACCGTGCGCCGGCTCGGGCCATGCTGCGCGCGGTCGGGTTCAGCGAGGAGGACTTCGGCAAGCCGCAGGTCGCTGTGGCTTCGAGTTGGAACGAGGTTACGCCGTGCAACTACCACCTCGGGAAGTTGGCCGCGCTCGCGAAGGAGGGTGTGCGCCAGGGCGGCGCCGTCCCTGTGGAGTTCGGCACGATCGCTGTGAGCGACGGTATCGCCATGGGCCACGAGGGGATGAAGGCGAGCCTGATCAGTCGAGAGGTGATCGCCGACTCGGTGGAGCTCGTGATGCACGCGGAGCGGTTCGACGGGCTTGTCGGGATCGCGGGCTGCGACAAGAGCGAGCCGGCGATGCTGATGGCGATGGCGCGGCTGAACCTGCATAGCGTCTACCTGTACGGGGGGACGATCCTGCCGGGCACCTACGAGGGCCGCGACATCACGATCCAGGACGTCTTCGAAGCCGTGGGCGCGCACGCGAACGGCACGATGACCGACGCTGAGCTCCATCAGGTGGAGCGCAACGCCTGTCCGACGACCGGCTCGTGCGCGGGGATGTACACGGCCAACACGATGGCGGCCGCCGCCGAGGCGCTGGGGATGTCGCTCCCGGGCGCGGCCAGTCCGCCCGCGGTGGACTATCGGCGCGAGGTGCTGGCACGCGAGTCCGGGATCCGGGCCGCGGGTCTGCTCGCGGAGGGTGGCCCCCGACCGCGCGACATCATCACGCGGGCGTCCCTGGAGAACGCGATCGCCGTGACGATGGCGTTGGCCGGCTCCACGAACGCCGTGTTGCACCTGCTGGCGATCGCTCGCGAAGCCGGCGTCGACCTCCAGCTGGACGATTTCGATCGGATCTCGCGTGAGGTGCCGCATCTGGTGGACGTCCGGCCGGCGGGAAGGTTCGTCATGAGCGACCTGGACCGGGTGGGCGGCGTGCCCGTGGTGATGAGGGAACTGTTGGACGCCGGGTTGCTCGACGGCGACTGCATCACCGTGACGGGGAAGACGATCGCCGAGAACCTGGCCGCGATGGACGAGGACATCCCCCCGCCGGACGGGACGGTCGTTCACGCATTCGACGATCCGATCCACCCGGAGGGCGGGACGGGCATCCTGCGGGGCTCGTTGGCGCCCGACGGCTCGGTGATGAAGATCGCGGGAGCGGCAAGCCTGGAGTTCCGCGGCCGTGCCCGGCCGTTCGATTCGGAGAACGACGCCTTCGAGGCGCTCACAGCCGGACGGATCGAGCCCGGTGACGTGATCGTGATCCGCTACGAGGGCCCGAAGGGATCGCCCGGTATGCCCGAGATGCTGGCCGTCACGGCGGCGGTGGCGGGCGCCGGCCTGGGTAAGGAGGTCGCGCTGATCACCGACGGCCGGTTCAGCGGCGCCACGAAGGGATACAGCGTCGGGCACATCGCCCCCGAGGCGTTCGTGGGCGGCCCCATCGCGCTGGTGGAGGAGGGCGACGCCATCGTGATCGATGCTGCGAACCGCCGTCTGGACATCGAGGTGGATGAAGCGACGCTCGCGGAGCGGCGAGGGGCGTGGGTCGCGCCCGAACCCCGGTACACGACGGGCGCGCTGGCCAAGTACGCCCGGCTCGTGGGAAGCGCCGACCACGGCGCGGTGACGTCCTGATGGGCTCTGTGCACATCGAGACGCCCGCCGCGCTGCAGTGTCGTATCTGCGGCCAGCAGTACCCGGTGGAACCCCTCACGATCTGCGAGGAGTGCTTCGGTCCGCTGGAACCGGCCTACGACCTGCAGTCGGTCGACGGTGAGGTCTTCAAGAAGCAGGCGGAGCAAGGTCCGCAGACCCTCTGGCGGTACGAATCGTTGCTGCCGGGAGGTCCGGGCATCGACCGTGTGGACCTGGGGGCGGGGTTCACGCCCTTGCGCCGCGCGGGCCGGTTGGCCGACGCGTTGGGTATGAGGACGTTGTGGATCAAGGATGATTCCGTCAACCCCTCCAACTCCTTCAAGGACCGCGTGGTCTCGGTGGCCGTCACCATGGCGCGGGCGTTCGGCTACGAGGCCGTATCGTGTGCATCCACGGGCAACCTGGCGAACGCCACGGCCGCCCACGCCGCCAAGGCCGGGCTCGACTGCTACGTGTTCGTCCCCGATGACCTGGAGCGCGCCAAGATCCTGGCCACCGAGGCATACGGGGCCCACGTCGTGGCGGTGAAGGGCAACTACGACGACGTGAACCGGCTGTGCAGCGAGGTGGCCGACACGCTCCCGTGGGCGTTCGTCAACGTCAACATGCGGCCCTATTACGCCGAGGGATCCAAGTCCTTGGGTTTCGAGACCGCCGAGCAGCTGGGCTGGCGCCTGCCCGACCACGTCGTCGTGCCGATCGCCTCGGGCGCGCTGCTCACGAAGATCCATCGGGCGTTCAGCGAGCTGATCGCCGTGGGGGCGGTGGAGGAGAAGCCCTATCGGGTCTCGGGGGCTCAGCCGGAGGGCTGCAGTCCGGTGGCCCGTGCCTTCCTCGAAGGTTCGGAGGAGGTCACACCGGTCAAGCCGGACACGATCGCTCGTTCGTTGGCGATCGGTTCGCCCGCCGACGGCTATTTCGCGCTGAAGGTCGCGCGGCGCACGCTCGGGCACATCGGGTGGTGCACCGAGCGGGAGATCCTGGAGGGGATCCGGTTGTTGGCCTCCACCGAGGGCGTGTTCACCGAAACGGCCGGGGGGGTCACCATCGCCGTTCTGAAGCGCATGGTCGATCAGGGGATCATCCACGCCGACGAGGAGACCGTGGTGTACGTGACCGGCAACGGCTACAAGACGATCGAGGCCCTGGAGGGGTTCCTGGAGCCCTCCTATCATGTCGCTCCGGATCTCGACGAGTTCCTCGCCGCCCTGGGATGACCGACTACTGGCACGCCGTCGCGATGCTGCGGCTGGACAAGCCGCTGGGGCTCGAGGAGCTGGAGGGGTGCTTCGTTGCGGGCGCACCTGCCCGCGGGATGGTGGGCGATCGACGTGGTCGCCTCCTCGCCGTGACGGTGGGGTACGGCCTCGACACGCCATTCGAGGCGTTGGCTCGCGCGTGGATGCCTTGGCGGGGCAAGTCGTTCTCGAAGGAGGCGCAGGCCGGCGTCAACCTGTTCACCACCGGAGGTCGGCGAGCGATCCGTGTGGCCTTCCCTGGATATCGAGGGATCCATGAGGACGACCACCTCGGAACCACCGCCTTCAGTTTCCAGACCTCCATCGGTCCCAGCGTGACCGCGCCGGACCTCGAGGTACTCCGCCTTGACTATCGGAGCGTTGCCGAGAATCCCCCGTTCCCGGTGCGGCGTGTCTTGGACGAGGTGGTGGAGGTGGAGCGGGATCTGTGGCTGGGTCAGGCCCTGATGCACTGGGAGGGGCGTCTCCGCAGGGCCGCCTGGTTCTCCCTCGAACCCCTGTAGACGTCAGTTGCTTCAGGGACCATCGCCTCGAGTCGATGGTCAAGGGTGGCGCGACCGACCCTTCAACGCTTCCTCTGGATGGCCGCATCGCTCGCGGTCGTCTCCCTGATGCCCGCGCTGGTACTCGTGCAGACGGCGACGGCCCAGGAGGACCAACCGCAGGTTGCCACCTCCTACCAGGGCGGTCCCGCCCACGACGGGTTGGCGGCAAGCACGGGTGTGTCCCTGCCCATCGAGCGCCTGTGGTCGGTCCGGCTCGATCGTCCGTCGTATCCGTTGATCGTCGAGGGGCTCGTCATCGTGACCTCCCTGGGCTCCGGCTCGACGGATTCTGTCATCCAGGCATACGACGCGAGCACCGGCGAACTCGTCTGGTCGCGGCCTGCGGGGATCAGCCCTTGGGCGAACGCCACGTACGACGCAGGCTTGGTCTTCCTGATGACGAGTTCGGGGACGGTCTCAGCACTCGTTGCCTCCTCGGGGGAGCAGGTCTGGACGGTGGACCTCGAGGGTCAGTACTCCTTCTCGTCGCCGCCCACTGCCTCGGGCGGAGTGCTGTATCTCCTGGGATCGGGCTCGGGAGGAACGATGTACGCCTTGGATGAGGCGACCGGAGCCGTGGGGTGGACTGCGTCGCTCGCGACCGGAGATATCAGCTCGCCGTCGGTCGCGTCAGGGCGCGTCATCGTGTCCTTCCCGGGCCAGACGTACGCGTTCGATCCGGACGGGGAACCGCTCTGGCACTACGACGCGGGGTTCTCGGGAGGAGGTGGGAAGACCGCGGCCATCCACGGGAACCGCGTGTTCGTCCGGGATGACGGGACGCCGATCCTCGCGGCCGATGACGGGGCCGTGGTCGGTTCGTTCCAGAGCACGCTGATCCCTGCCTTCGACGGTACGAGCATGTTCACCACGACTGGCGGCCAGGTGAGCGCGATCGATCCGGAAACGGGGCTGTTCTCCTGGACGTCGGTCACCAGGTTCCCGATCGTCACGCCGCCGCTCGTGATGGGTGGGTGGATCATCGCCGGGTCGGCAGAAGGCGTGGTGTTCGCCTTCGATCGCACGACCGGGGAGGTCGTCTGGCACGACCGGGTCGGCACCACGATCGCGCCGCCGGACGAGCAGAACGTCTCGCAGCCGCTCACGGGGTTCGGGGCCGCAGGTCCACTCCTGGTCGTTCCGGCCTTCGACCGCCTGGTGACGTTCCGCGCCCGGGGCTCGTGGAACCTGGATGTGGGGCCGACATCGACCCCGTCTCCCCATGTCTTCCCGTCCGTCGCCGCGTCTCCACCCGTGCCCACGGCTCGGCCAGTCCCGTCTGCGTTCCCTTCCACCGCCGACGGGTCCGGAGGGTTCTCGTGGAAGGGTCTGTCGGTCGCGGTGCTCGTGGGCGCGGTCGTCGGCGGTGCGATCGGGGTCGGCTCGGCCGCCCGTCGGAGACGTGCACCTGCGCCCAGATCGGCGCCGACCCCGCCGCCTCGTCCCGACCGACGGAGTGGATCGTCTTAGGGGTCAGCTGGTTAGCTGAACACGAGGGGTTGACGCGTTCGGGCCCCCAGGGGCATGGTGCTGCCGTGAAGATCGTGGCCGACGATGCGGCGCTCGACTTCGTCCGGGAGCATGGCGGACGGCTGTGGGTGTGGATCGATCCCCACCAGGGCGTCGGTGGCGGCTACACGTATCTCGTCGCGTCAACGGCCCCGCCGGGGGCCACCCGTCAGACCCGCATGCGGAGTTCCCGGCGCGCCACCTGGTTCAAGACGACCCGCGATCGCGGGATCGAGGTCCTGCTGTACCCGGGGAGCTTCCAGGTCCCCGAGGAGCTCCACCTGGAGATGAAGGGCCGGCGGCGCGACCGGATCGAGGCCTATTGGAACGGGTGCGTGTTCGTGGGCGACGACATCCCGGTCCCCGGGGTCTGAGTCGCATCCGACCCAGACCCCGGGTTCACCCGCCCCCTTACGGGATCACGTGGAAGATGAACGCGTACTCGGTGCCTCCGTGGCGTGACTTCAGCTTCATCGTCCCGCGGGCGTTCTTGAACATGCCCTTGCCCCCGGTGATGGGGATGACGTTGTCCTTGCTGTCGTAGAACGGTCCCTCCACGGTGATCGCGCCCCCCGGAACCCACGTGATCCACCGGCACTCCCACGTGCCTGCGGCGGGGTTGATGCGGACGCAATCGCCTTGGTCGCGACCCACCTGATCGTGGTTCTTCGGCCCGAAGACCTTGTTGTGCCAGGTGAGCAGGTCGCCCGTGGTGTCGCCCTTCTTCCCGGTGTCGATCACCACATCGGTGTCTGCATGCTCGATCACCTTCACGGTCATCGGCTTCGACACCTTCTTGGTGCTGGCCGCGGAGACCAGCGTTGCGGCCGTGACGATCAACGCCACGATGCCCAGAACAGCCACCAGCTTGCGCATGGTGTTCCCCCCCTCTTCCTCGTCCCGCTCGGAGTCTAGGAGGGTTGGCTCAAGCGCGCTGACGGGTCACAACGTGACCGAGGCGGCCGCAAGCCAATCGCGGAAGCGCGGGTCCTCGGCCGTCTCCAACAGCCGGCGGAAATGGCCGTATGCGTAGTCCACGTAGTCGAAGTCGAGGGTGGAGAGGGCCTGCTGGACCACGCCCCACATCGCCTCCCGGAGGTCCGAGACGATGCGCATCAGGGCGAGTCGTGCCTCGTGAGTCTCGCGTGGCTCGCCGAAGTACAGCCGCAGCAGCGCCCCCTGGCCATCCGGTGAGAACCCGTTGTTGATCGACAGGTTCCCCAGGTCGAAGAACGGATCGCCCATGCCGGCGTACTCGTAGTCCACGATCCAGGTGTGGGTGCCGTCCAGCAGGAAGTTCGCGTTGAGCAGGTCGTTGTGGCAGGGCACCTGAGGCATCGGCGCTCGCGAGAAGGCGGCCTCGATCTCGTCGGCTCGGGCACGGGCCTCGGCATAGGCCTCGGGGACACTCACCCCTCGATCGCCGGCCAGCCGCGCGTACCCCTCGACGATCCGGAATACGGGGAACGAGGACGGGATGGGCGGGCAGGCATGGAACGCCCTGACCGAACCCACTACCGATGCCAGCACGTCATCGCGTTCGAGGTCGTCCTCGGGGATGTAGGCGCCCGGCACGAACCGCGTGACCAACGCGCCGTGGTGGGGAAGGAAGGCGACGACCTCCGGACCCACGCCGGCCGCCGCCGCCGCACGCCCGGCGGCCTGTTCCGCGGCCCGATCGATCCCCAACAGCTCGGTATCCCGCCCTGCCAACCGGAGGACGAAGGCCTCTTCACTGGCTTCCACCAGGAAGTTCCGGTTCGTGATCCCGGCGGTGATGGGGGTGATGCCCAGGTCCGCGTCTCCCCACACCTCTTTGAGGGCGGCCTGTAGTTGGGGGTCGGCGTCCACGGTGCGCACGATAGGGTCGGCACTCGACGTGCGCAAGCGGCGATACGCAGGACCGAGCCTTCGAGTCCCGGCTCGCGGAAGGGTGGGGGATGAGCGACAACCGAACAGCGGCTGAGAGACTCCGAGATGCCGGGTCCGCCGCGATCGCCGACGTCCTGTTGGAACGTGGGCTGCGCAGCGTCGTCATCAACGGTCCCACGTGGCGAGGGCCGGGAGATCGGTTCGCCGGTCCTGCCGCCACGCTCCGGTTCGTGCCGGCTCGGGAGGATCGGATCGAGGTGGCCCGGTCACGGACCACCGACTACCCGCAGCGAACAGCGATCGATGGGCTCGCCCCGGGCTCCGTCCTGGTGATCGCCGGAGGCGTGGATGCCCCGGTCGCGGTCCTGGGAGAGATGCTGGTCTCGAGGCTGGCGTCGATCGGGGTGGCCGGTGTCGTAGCTGACGGCTCCGTCCGTGATGCGGCTGCGATCCATGCGACGGGTGTGCCGATCGTGGCGCGCGGCACGGCCTCCATGGCGCATGCGGGATGGTTGGAGGCATCCGACGCCGGGATGCCCGTGAACTGCGGCGGGATCCAGGTTCGCCCGGGCGATGTCATCGTGGCAGACGTGGATGGGACGGTCTGCGTGCCGGAGGTTCTGGTCGAGGAGGTCGCCCGCGCCGGCGTCGAGCGCCTGACGGCCGATGCTGCGGACGTCGAGGCGGTGCGCCGAGGCGATCCGATCCCTGGTGGCTAGCCCGAAGGCTCGGCAACCCACCGCATCGGGTCGCCGGCTCCAAGGTCGCTGATCCCCGCATCGAGGAGAGCGCCGGCGACCAGGGTCCGGCGGTGCGCGGCGAATGTGAGCACGTGCGCGATCATCCCGCCGTAGGTGAACACTTCGGGCGGATCGCATATCGCGTCCACGAACGTCTCGTCGAGCCGCCCCTGTTCCGTGACCTCGTGCACGTGGGACAGGAACGTCGGGCCCTCGTCCACGAGCCGCGATCGCATCGCCTGGATGCTCTCGTCGCGTTCGATCGCGAAGTCGTAGGCCTCGCCCGCCAGCGCGGCGTTCCACATCGCCATCTGACCGATCAGTCGGGACAGCAGCGACCGTAGTGACGGGTCGTCGTCGACACCTTCCACCGAGATCTCGATCGGCGCGTCCAGTTCCGCATCGGACAGGGTTCCCGCCCGCGAAATCATCTCCCCCACCAGCCATACGTGGTGCTCGACCATCTTGCTCAGGAGTTCCATGGGACCTACCTCCGTTCGTGCGGGCAGCCGGAGGCCGCCGGGTGGATGGAAGTGGACGTTGCTCGGAGCCTCTATCTGGATCCGGGTCGGACGGCGACGCCACCGGGCGGGGCTCGCCCCGTAGGCCCGGGTGAACGCGCGTGTGAAGGCCTCCTGTGATCCGTACCCGGCATCGATCGCGATATCGAGCACGCTTCGCTTCGTGGTCACGAGCTGGTACGCGGCTCGTTCGAGCAGGATCCGACGGCGGAACCTGGTCGGAGGTTCTCCGGCGGTGGCCGCGATGACGCGATCGAAATGGAACCGTGACATGTGGACGCGGGAGGCCAGGTCGTCGCCGGAGGCTTCGTGCTCGTCCAGCGCCTCGGCCAGAACACCGACGAAGGCCGTGAAGGTGTCGCTCGCGGTGCTCATACGTTCATCCTGAACGAACCGCCCAGCCGGTGACTTGATCGGATTTGCTCAATCGCTCCCGGGAGGCCCCGCGATCAATCTCTCACGGACCTCGCGCAAGCGATCCGGGGTGTTGTGGGGCATCTCCCACCGTGTCTCCAGCCACCAGGTGCAACCGGCGGCCGCCCAAGGATCGACGGCGGCCGCTGCGGCCTCTGGCTCTTCGGCCGGTGTCTCCCCCTCCGCGATCACATCCAGGTGAGGAGGGGCACCGCGATCCATCAGCCACGCACGCATCGCCCGCACGTCGTCGGGACCGGCGTCGCGACCGTCCAGATCCCACTGCGGGACGATGCCGTCGCATCGCAGCACCCGCTGCATCGACCTGGTACGCGGCCAGAGTCCTACCACCCAGATCGGTATGCGCTCCTGGACGGGCCGACCCACTTGCATCAGGTCGTCGCGCTCGCTCTCATACGTGTAGAAGCGCCCCTCGTAGCTCCGCCCGCCGCCCCACAGCATCCGGATCAGATCGATCCCCTCATCCATGCGCTCGGCGCGCTCCCGCAAGTCGTTCGCCTCACCCGTCAAGGGGAGATCGGTCGCGAACGCCCCGAGACCGACCGTGAGGATCGCCCGCCCATCGGACAGCTGATCGAGCGTCACGACCTGGCTCGCCACCTTCCATGGCCGGCGCCAGGGGAGCGGAGTCAGCAGCGTGCCGAGCTTCACTCTCGACGTCCGAACGGCGATCCCGGCGAGCAGCGTCCACGCATCCACCCCGTACGCGGCCTCCCAGACGAAGACGCCGTCCCAGCCCGATCCCTCGGCCAGCTCGGCCAGTTCGAGCTGCTCGGTGGCCGTACCTCCGGGGAGGATGATCCCTCTCTTCATGACCTTCCGCTCCAGTCCGTGATACAGCTCCTGGTCCGAAGAACGTCACACTACTGAGGTCGCGCAGGCGTGGTTAGGCTGGAGCGGCGACGGGCTCCCCAGGTCCCGTCCGAGGTCGATCGGAGATCGGGATGACTGAGGAGCAGCCGACGCTCTACGGCGAGCTCGCACCGTGGTTCCACCTGCTGACGGCGCCGGAGGGGTATGCGCTGGGCGCCGAGCATGCGCTACGCGTGCTGACCGAAGCTATCGGCGGGCCGCCCGGAACGATCCTGGAGCTGGGAAGCGGTGGCGGCAATAATGCGTCACACATGAAGGCGCATGCGGAGCTCACCTTGACCGATATCTCGGCCGAGATGCTGGCCTTGAGCCGTACGGTGAACCCCGGTTGCGAGCACATCCAGGGCGACATGCGCACGCTCCGGCTCGGGCGGGTCTTCGACGCCGTGTTCGTCCACGATGCGATCGCCTACCTGACCACGGAGGACGATCTGCGTGCCGCTTTCCTGACGGCGTGGGTGCATCTGCGTCCGGGAGGAGCGGCGTTGTTCGAGCCCGATCACCTGCGGGAAACGTTCGCTCCCTCCACCGATCACGGCGGTCATGACGGCGGAGCCGGCGTTGGTCGGTCCCTGCGCTACCTCCAGTGGCGGTGGGATCCCGATCCGACCGACACGTGGTACTTCGACGACTTCGCGTATCTCCTGCGAGACGTCGACGGCTCGATACGCGCGATGGCCGATCGCCACCGCCTCGGCCTGTTCCCACGCGCCACCTGGCTCGAGTTGCTCTCCGAGGTGGGGTTCGATGGGATCGAAACGCTCCCCTCGGCGTACGACGACGAGGTCGGCGCCGAGGTCTTCCTGGCCCGCAGACCGGCCTCCTGACCTATCCTCTGGCGTATGCGACCTTCCGACCAAGAGCGGCTGGAACGCATCCGTGAGGTCACCGACAACGGGCTCCGCTACTTCGCCACCGCCCACCTGAAGACCGACGCGGATGAGGAGCACACGATCGCAGAACGCGACCTGCTGATGGCCTACATGATGCAGCTCGCCAACGTGATGGCTCTCTTGGAGGGTGAGGAACTCGACGATCGATCGGTGCTCGGAACGCGTCGCGAGCTCGTGGACCGGTACCTTCTGGCGGCACGCAATGACCCGTGGATCCCGCCGGAGCACGGGACACTCGGATGAGGCATGGGTCGCGACTGGACCCTGGACGCGAGGCGGGGGCGGAGGCCCGCATCCATAGCGACCTCCGCCCCCGGGCGGCCTTCCCTCGCAGAGCTTGGCTCAACCCTGGTTCAACTTGTCCCCCGGGTCGAGCGACTCGCCGGTCTCGAGCAGCGACTTCAGATCGCTGAGGATCCAGCTCCAGCCGCCGCCGGCACCCTCGTCCTCCAGGCCGCCGGAGACCAACAGGGCCAGCTTCGGCGCGCCCTCGAGTTCGTGGGTCACCGTCAGCTTCGTCACGCCGCCCTTCCCCTGCTGGATGTCGTAGGTGAGGCGCGTGAACCCCTCAGCCGCGATCGACTCGTCCATCAGCATGCGCCACGTCTGCACCAGCTTCCGGGGCGGGTCGGCTTCGATCACCTCACCGTCGACGATGACGTCGGGGACCGGGAACCCCATGTCGGCGCCCGCCTTCTTCATCGCGTCGCTCGACATGGCGCGGTGTGTGCCTCCTGGACGCATGTCGAACTCGGACCGGCCCCCGTATCCGTAGCGCTCGGTCCAATCTGGGTTCGTGATCGCGTCCCAGACCTTTTCGGGCGTCGTCTTGATGTACACCCGGTACACCTGGGTCGTCACCGTGGTTTCCGCGGTCGTCGTCATGCCAACTCCTCTCCTTCCAGCTCGTGCTTGAGCTCCGCGAGCGCCGACACCTGGCGCTCCGTGTACTTGTCGATCCACCGGTCGTGGATCAATCGGATCGGGACCGGGTTCAGGAAGTGCAGCTTCTCCCGGCCGGATCGGTGCGCGACCACGAGACCGGCGTCTTCGAGGACGCGAAGGTGCTTCATGACGCCGAAGCGCGTCATCTCCAGCTTGGACTCCAACTGTGTCAGCGTTCGGCCGTCACGCTCGAACAGCCGGTCGAGCAGGAATCGCCGCGTCGGATCGGCAAGCGCCTTGAAGACCTGGTCATCGTCGGTCACGGTCGGAGAATAGGTGACTAGATGGTCACATGTCAAGCTCGTGACCCTGATCGGGCCGAGGTGGGGTCAACGGCCGCTCCCTCCGCGGCGTGCGCGGCGCGCCCCGGGCCCAGCGGATCGTGGAAGGGGTGAACAGGCAGGCCAGCAGCAGGCAGGCTCAGCCCGACGAAGGCAAGGGAAGGGGATCTGGCGGAGCTAGAGGTTCGACAAGGCCACCAGCACGACGACCAGGAAGACGAGCCCGGCCGCGGCTGAGATCAGTTTCTGACCGAGGGACTCCGAGGGCGCCGATCCCACCCACGAGCGAGCGAACGGTACCAAGGAACCCATACGTTCACCTTACTCCTGGGAGCGCGAAGAGCCTAGCGGTCCCTATCATCCATCCGTGGCCCCGCTCCTGGTCGTCGTCGATATGCAGCACGTCTTCGCGGATGCGGACAGCCCATGGGCGGTGCCGGGCTTCGGGTCGATCGTCCCGCGGATCGAGCGCTTGGCCGAGGCGTTCGGTGACCGTGTGGTCTTCACGCGGTTCGTCCCCTTCGACCAACCACCCGGGCCGGGCGTCTGGGCCGACTACTACGCGCTCCATCCGTTCTTCCTGGAGCCGCAGGCGCGCGCGCTCTCGGACCTCGTGGAACCGTTCCGCTCGTGGGATGCCCCCACGCTAGCGATGCCCACGTTCTCGAAGCACGGCCCGAGGTTGAACGCCCTCGTCGGTCCCGAACGGACCATCGTTCTCTGCGGCGTGACCACCGACTGCTGCGTGATCTCGACCGCGCTCGCGAGCGCCGATGCGGGTGTGAAAGTGCGGGTGGTGGGTGATGCCTGCGCGGGCGTGACCTCGGAGAGTCATGACGCGGCGCTCGTCGTGATGCGTGGCTACGAAGGCCACATCGCGATCATCGGTGTCGAACAGGAGCTGGAGCGACGGTGACCGCCGTCGGGTGGAACTCCTGGGAGGCGATGGCGCCCTCGGAGGTCCGCGACCCCCGGAGCGGTCTCGCCGTCCGCGTGAGTGTCTACAGCGCGAAGGCGAACGACGCGTCGGCACTGCCGTTCTCCCGCGACGTGATGGTCGGTCCGCGGCTTCCCGACGGCCGCTACCTGGAGGCGACCTTCATGCACCATGGTTCCAGCGTGCGCGTGCGCGCTGCCGCCGAAGGCGAGGACGTCTGCGGCGCGGTCGAGGTCGTGCCCGGAGGGGAATGGGGTCTGCGTTTCTGGTTCACGCTCGAGGTGGGGTTCCCGGGCGGGAACGGCGAACTGCGCCTACGGATCCCCGGCGGGGAGGCCCGATACGTCGACCCGCCCGTGGCGATCGCCACCTGGCCGGGAGGTGTGGCTGCTTTCGCACCGGCGATCCGGCCCGTGACCCAGCACCTGTACGACGACCGCGAAGAGGTGCTGGCGGAGTTCGTCGAGCGCGGCTACTACTACCGCCCCCCAGATCGCGAGCATGGCCGATGGGCGGTGCTGCGCTTCAACGCGATCACGCCGGAGGTGCCGTGGGCGCTGGGCGTGGGCATGGACGAGGCCGAAGCCCGGGAGCGTCTCGGCGTGCTGATCGATGACGTGCCGGCCCTCCTCGATGAGCGGCGCGCTGAATCCGACGCCGTTCCCGAGCGACCGGCCGCGATCCGCGACGTCCTCAACGGGAACACCGTCTGGAACCCCGCGTGGGATGCGCCCTACACGGCGACGACACGAGGATGGGTATCTCATCGGTTCGGCGGGTTCATCATCTGGCAGGTGGATGCCTGGTTCCACGTGCTCCTCTCCTCCCGGGTGGGCGATGCTGGTCTCGCTCGCGCGAACTTGGAGGCGGCCCTGGGCTGCCGCACCGAGACGGGGATGCTGGCGGCTCTCCGCAGCGGCCTGAGCGATTGGATCGACCGCTCTCACCCGCCCTTCGGAGCACATGCAGCCTGGGTCGCCGCCGAGATCTTCGACGATCCTTCGATCCTCGAGCGCGCGTACCCGGTGCTGGTGGACGCGTACCGATGGTGGTGGGGCGCGCGCGATGGCAACGGTGACGGCGTCCTCGAATACGGGTCGTCGCCCCTCGGCGAGGGGCATTTCGTCCACACGCGGCTGGCCGCCATGGATGAGTCGTTCAACGACAACTCGCCCGTCCACGACGAGTTGACCTTCGTCCCTGCCGCCCACACGTTGGACGGTGCCGACGTCGGCCTCAACGCCTTGCTGGTGCACGAGGCCGAGATGCTCGCGCGGATCGCCGGGTCCCTCGGCAGGAACGATGAGGCGCGTGAGCTCCGCGACGGTGCTCAGACGCACGCCGCGCGGATCCGTGACGTCCTGTGGGACGACGAGCGGGGCGCGTTCGTCAACCGACGATGGGACGGCGACTTCGTGCGGAGCCTCTCGCCGATGTCGTTCGCGCCCCTGTTCGCGGGTGTCGCCACGCCGGTGCAGGCGGAACGACTCGTGCTTGAGTGGCTCCGCGACCCCACGCGCTTCGGCGGCTCCTACCCCGTCGCCGGGACGCCACACGAGGATCCGGCCTCGCTCGACAACGAGTACTGGCGAGGTCGCGTGTGGCCGCCGCTCAACTACCTCGTCTACCGCGGTCTCCGCCGGTACGGGTTCGACGAAGACGCCGCGTGGGTCGCCGCCGCCGGCGACGCGATGTTCCGCCGTTCCTGGGAAGAGGGGCGTCGCTCGTACGAGAACTTCAACCAGCGCACCGGGGAGGGGGGCGACTCGCCGGACGCCGAGCCCTTCTACACGTGGGGCACCCTGCTTCCCATGCTGGCGGAGGCGGACCTCCTCGACATGGACCCCTTCGACGGGATCTGCGTGGGATCGCCGGCTCCGGCTGTCGCGTCGGCGACGCTCCCGCTCGCGGCGATGGGAGTCTTGCAGGCACAGGTCCACGCCGATGGGGTCGAGCTGGCCGGTCCCGATGGACCCGTCTTCCGGGCCTATGGCTCGACGGGTCGCTTCCGATCGGTGACATCGGAGCCGGACGCGCTCTCGCTCTCGCTCCCGGCGGCCGCGACGCCGATCACGATCGCCGTCCCATGGGCGGCCGGGCCGGTCGCCCTGGACGGTGTCCCGATCGAGACCGTCCCCGGCGAGCAGGTATCCGTCCCGTCGGGTGCTATGGGCCGTACGCTCCGGATCGAGCGCGGGTGAATCAGCCCAGGGTGGACTTCCGCACCCGCGGGTCGATCGCGATCACCCCGAGGTCGGCGATGAGGTTCACGGTGACCACTACGAGTCCCGCGACCAGCGCCACCCCGATGATGAGGGCGGTGTCGAGCCGACGGATCGCGCCGAACAGGTCGCTGCCCATGCCGGGGATCGAGAACACGACCTCCACCACGGCGACCGTCGCGAATAGCCCGGCGAAGTCGAGGGCGAGCACGGAGAACAGCGGCACGAGCGAGTTCGGCAGGACGCTGCGCCATCGGACCCGCCTCATCCGTTCGCCACGCGCGAGCGCGAACTGCACGTAGGGCTTCTCCAGCTCCTCGAGCATCGAGGTTCGAAGGATCCTCGCCAGGACGAGGCCGTAGGGGATCGCGACCGTGAGGACCGGCAGCACGTAGGACCGCCATCCTTCGGTGGTTCCGCCCAGTGGGAACCAACCGAGACGGAACGAGAACGTGTAGAGGAGCAGGAGACCCACCAGAAAGGTGGGGATCGCGGTCGTCGCGCCTGCCGCGGCCACCAGGGAGCCGTCGGCCACCCGGCCCGTCCGGCTCGTGACCAGCAGGGCGAGCGGGATCCCGATCAGCAACTCCCCCACGAACGCGAACACCGTGAGGGTGAGGGTGTGCCCGACGTCGCGTGCGATCACGGAGCGCACATCTTCGCTCCGGGAGAAGGAGAAGCCGAGGTCGAAATGCGTGTAACGGACGAGGGTGGCGACGTAGCGGTCCCACGCAGGCTGGTCGAAGCCGTAAGCGTGACGGATCGCCTCCACGGTCTCCGTCGAAGCCGTGGGTCCCGCCAGCTGTCGCGCGGGGTCGCCCGGGATCGCTTCGACCAGCAGGAACCCGAGCGTCGCCAGCGCCCACAGCGTGATGAGGGCGAACAGGAGGCGTCGAACGATGTAGCGACTCATCGTCCGCTCACCGCTAGTTCGCCGATCCCCGACGCGTCCGCGGCGGCGCGGCGTCGTGGCTTGCGCAGGCCCTCCCCGATCAGGGTCGTGGCCGTGACGAAGAGCCCCAGATACAGGGCGGGGAAGATGATCAGTCCCGGATGCAGCCGGTAGTAGGCGAGGCCGGTGCCCAGCATCCCGCCGATGCTCGAGGTCGGCTCCTGCACGCCGAGGCCCAGGAACCCCAGGCTGCTCTCGAACAGCGCCGCCCAGCCGACCGAGAGCGCGGCGTATGCGAGTACGATCGGCAGCACGTGGGGCGTGACCTCTCGCACGAGGATCCGCACCCGGCCCGCACCGAGGGACCGAGCCGCCTCCACGAACGGACGCTCCTTCACGACCACCGCTTGGCCGTAGGTGACCCGCGCCAGGGGGGCCCAGAACACAGCGACGAGGGCAACGATCAACGATTTCACACCCGAGCCCAGCACCGAGGTGAGCGCCGCGGCCAGGAGCAGCCCGGGGATCGCCAGCCCGATGTCGGTGACGCGCATCAGCACGTTGCCCCCCGAGCCGTGGGAGGAAGCGGCCAGCAGACCGATCGCCAGTCCGATCACGGTGGCGATGGCGATCGCGACCGCCGAGGATCCGAAGGTGACCCGTCCGCCGTAGATCAGCCGCGACGCGACGTCGCGTCCCTTCGCGTCCGTCCCCAGCGGCCAGGTCAGGCCCGGTCCTTGAGGACCGCCATCGGGGCCGAGACCCGCGACGCTCTCCGCGTTGGGATCCTTGGGAGCTACCAGCGGCGCCGCGATCGAGATGAACGCGATCACCGCGAGCATGATCAGCCCGATGCGCAGGCCCAGTCGACGCTCTCCCCGATCGTGCCGCGGGGATGTGGTGGTGGGCGCCGGGGGCGTCTCGGGGATCGCCAGGGCCGCGCCTCCCACGGACTCCCCGCTCATGCGCGCACCTTCGCCCGGGCGGCTTCGTCGAGTGGATGGTGACAGGCGTAGCCATGCGCCACCCCCGGATCGGCCAGGGGCTCCTCCTCCGTGCATACCTTGGTGGCGAACGGGCAGCGGGGTGCGAACGCGCAGGGCCACAGCAGTCCCGGCAGCTGCGGTGGCTGTCCGGGGATCGCGAACAAGCGCCCCGACTCTTCGCCCAAGCGTGGGAGGGAGGCCAGGAGCGCGCCGAGATAGGGATGCCTCGGCGCGGTCAGCAGGTCGCGGGTCGGGCCGAACTCCACGATCTTGCCCGCGTACATCGTGGCCGTGCGGGAGGCGGTCTCCGCGATCACGCCCATGTCGTGGGTCACCAGGATCACGGCCGCGCCCACCTCGCGGACGAGCTCCAGGAAGGTCTCCAGCACCTGGGCCTGCACGATCACGTCGAGGGCGCTCGTGGGCTCGTCGGCGATCAGGAGCGTCGGCTCGACCGAAACGGCGCTCGCGATCACCGTGCGTTGCAGCTGCCCTCCGGAGAGCTCGTGCGGGTACTTCCGGAGGATCGATCGAGGATCGCCCATGCCGACCGCCGCCAGGAGCTGGCCGATCCGATCAAGGGCCGCCTCCTCGGTCAACCCACGGTGCAGCCGCAGGGGGCGTGCCAGCTGTGGCCCCACATGGCGGAGCGGGTCGAGCGCCCCGAACGGATCCTGCGGGACGAATCCGATCCGTCCACCTCGCAACGGCTGCGTCCGATCCATCTGGACATCGACGATGGTCTCGCCCTCGAACTCGATCGAGCCGCCCACGACGCGGCGGCTCGATCCGAGGAGCCCTGTGACGGCCAGGCCGAGGGTGGTCTTGCCGCAGCCCGATTCACCAACCAGCCCGACGATCTCCCCCGGCGCGACCTCCAGGTCGGCACCGCGGACGATCTCACCCTCCGCGGTGCCGACCCTCAGGTCGCGGATCCGCAGGACCGGTCCGCCGGCTAGCTCGCCTTCACCCAGCAGGACTTCCAGTCGAACGGCGCGTACGTCGGGATCGTGACGAGGGCGCCGACGCGCTCGGTGGAGATCGCCGGCCAGTTGACCTGCATCGTGCCGACGCCCGCCGCATCGCTGACGACGGTCTGCTGGATCTCTTTCAGGATCTGGTCGCGCTCGGAACCGAACTCCAGGGCGTCGGACTTGGCCAGCTGCGAGTCCAGCTGTTTGTTGCAGTAGCGCGCCACATTGAGGCCCGGTGGCGGCACCTGCGCGCAGACGAAGTTCGTGGAGATGTAGTCCTGCCCGTCCGGGTAGTCCTGCCGCCAGTAGGTGGGGAGCATGTCGTAGTTGTCCGGGTTGTTGTATCCGGCATCGCCGAAGTACGCCGCCTGCTGCAAGCCCTTGATCTCGACGTTCATCCCGATCGCCTTCAGGTCCTGTTGGATCGAGGTGGACATCGCGGAGGCGAAGGGATCGGTGGCGTCATAGATCACCTTCAGCGTCTCACCGCTGTACCCGGCCTGGTCTAGCATGGACTTGGCCTGCTCGGTGTCGTACGGGATGGCCTGGATGTCCGGATCGGACTGCTTCGTGACGCTCGAGTAGATCTGCGTCCACGGCACCGCCTCGGTCCCGAACTGCTTCGTGACGTCTCGGTTGATCGCCATGGCCACGGCGTTGCGCAGGTCGGCGTTCTTTAGGATGCCCTCGTTGTTGAGTGCCCAGTAGTAAACCGTCGGCCCGGTCGTCGGCGGCATGTTGATCGATGGGTCTTGCGCCAGCTGTTGGATGGCCGCCTGTGGCAGGAAGAACGGTTCGGCCGGAGCGTCGATCGACCCGTCCTGCAGCTGCAGCACCTGGGTGTTGGGGTCGACGTTCAGAGCCAGGTCCAGCTCATCGAGGTAGGGGAACGTCGGGTCGACGTAGCCGGGGTTCGCCTTCAGCACCATCGACTCGCCCTTGTTCCACTGGTCGAGGTAGAAGGGTCCCGCTCCCACCGGCGATTGGCCGAACTTCTCGCCCGCAGCCTTGACGGCCTCCTCGGGGACCGGCCACGAGGTCGCGATCGTGAGGTCGTAGATGAAGGTCGACGTCGGCTGGGTCAGCGTGATCTTCAGGGTCGAGTCATCGGCGACCTCGATCCCGGAGACCGACTTCGCCTTGCCCCCTGCGAACTCCGATGCGCCCTCGATCGGATACAGGTAGCCCCCGCCCCACGATGGTCCCGGTTTGGTTTCGGGATCGAGGGCCCGCTCCATCCCGTAGGCGGCGTCCTGCGCGGTGACGGCGCGAGGCGTGAAGCCGGGCCCGGCGAACATCGCGTCGGGACGAATCGTGATGGTGTAGGTGAGGCCGTCACTGGAGACCGAGGGCATGTCCTCGGCGAGCGCGGCGACCAGGTCGCCGCCCTCGTCCACGTGGTAGAGCCCTTCGTAGAGCGCCCCTGCCGTGAGCGAGTAGTCGATCGTCGAGACCGCCTGCGAGTTGTCGAGGGTCACCACGTCGTTCGCGTCGGCGAGCTTCAACGTGCCGCCCTGTTGCGGAGCCGTCGCGGTCGACGTGGTCGCGGTCGGGGTGGCCTCGTCGTTGTTCGATGTGCACGCCGCAAGCACCAACGCTGCGATGGCCACCGTGATCGCGAACGTCCTGTTCCCTCGAAGCATCGCGTACCTCCCCCGTCACCGAGCTGCCTCGGCGGTCTGCGCGAATCCTAGCAAGATGCCTGTTCGAGCATTGGCGCTACGCTGTTCACCTCGTGCAGCAGGGGAGCGCTCTTCCGGTGGAGTACCTCGTGCCCGCGGACGTCGCGGAGGCCGCGGCGATGAAGGGAACGGGGGCATCGGTCCTGGCGGGGGGCACCGACGTGTACCCCGCCCATGTTGGGAGGGGCTTCGAGGGCCCCATCGTGGACATCGCCGGGCTCACGGAACTCCATGGGATCGAGCGCTCTGACGGCGTCTGGCGTCTGGGTGCCCTCACCCGGTGGGCCGACCTCGCCGCGGGCGATCTACCCCGATGCTTCGACGGCCTGCGTGCAGCCGCCCGGGAGATCGGCGGGATCCAGGTCCAGAACGCGGGCACGATCGGGGGGAACCTGTGTACGGCCTCACCTGCGGCCGACGGCGTGCCGAACCTGTTGGCCCTGGACGCTTCCGTCGAGCTGACCTCGGCACAGGGTCGTCGTGTGCTGGGCCTCGAGAACTTCCTCATCGGGTACCGGGCGACGGCGCTCCGCGATGACGAGTTGCTCACGGCCGTGCTGGTGCCCGGCGGTGTCGAGGACGCTCCTGCGTCGTTCCACAAGCTGGGCCTCCGTCGGTACCTCGTGATCTCGGTGGTGATGGTGGCGGCGGTGGTCGCGGTGGACGTTGACGGACGTGTGCGCGAAGCGCGCATCTCCGTGGGAGCCTGTTCGCCGGTGGCGATGCGCCTCCGCGGACTCGAAGCCGAGCTTCGGGACCGTCCGGTGGGCGAACTGGCGGCCGTCGTGACGACCGATCATCTCGCTGGGCTCACGCCCATCGACGACGTGCGGGCCACGGCCGCGTACCGGATCGCGGCTGCGACGACCCTGATCCGTCGGGCGTTGGAAGAGCTGGAGGATGGCCGATGACGCCGCTTCGGTTCGACGTGAACGGCACGGATGTCGAAGCGGACCCTTCCGCCCGTCGGCTGAGCGAGTTCCTCCGCGGCTCGCTCGGGCTCACCGCCACGAAGGTCGGCTGCGACGCCGGTGACTGCGGGGCGTGCACCGTCCTGCTCGACGGCGAGGCCACCGCCGCCTGCATGGTGCCCGTCGGACGGCTCGAAGGTCGGCGTGTGGAAACGCTCGAGGGCCTCGATGCCACCGGAGAGGCCGAGCGGTTGCAGCGCTCTTTCCTGCATCACGGAGCGGCCCAATGCGGGATCTGCACGCCGGGGATGCTCGTCGCGGCGTGCGCGCTCCTGCGCTCCGACCCCAGGCCCACCGTCCCGCGGGTGCAGGACGCGCTCGGCGGGGTGCTCTGCCGATGCACCGGCTACCGCAAGATCATCGATGCGGTGGTCGCCGCCGCCTCGTTCGAAGAGATCGACGTTGCACCGCCGGTCGGGAAGGCGGTGGGACACAGGCTCCCCCGGGTCGACGGGGACCTCAAACTGAGAGGGGTGGACGTCTTCGGCGCGGACCAGGCGCCCGAGGACGCGCTCACGGTTCGCATCGTGCGATCACCCTTCCATCACGCGCGGTTCACCCTCGGCGATCTGGACGGCTACATCACTTCAATCTCCGGCGTCGAGGCGGTATTCACGGCGAGGGACGTACCCGGGCGCAATCGGTTCGGCGTGATCCCTGCGCTGGCCGATCAGCCCGTGTTCGCGGTGTCGGAGGCACGCTTCCGCGGCGAGGCGGTGGCGATGGTGGTGGTGACGCCTGAGGTGGTGCGGGAGCCGGACCTGGCGGGGTTCCCCGTCGCGTGGGAGGAGCTCCCCGCGCTGATGGGTGTAGAGACCGCTCGCGCCGAGGGAGCTCCGCGCATCCACGGCGACCGTGAGGGCAACGTCCTGATCCGCGGAAACGTCCGGCGCGGCGACCTCGAGGCGGCGTTCTCCTCGGCGGAGGTCATCGTCGAGTCTTCGTATCGGACGTCGTTCGTCGAACATGCCTATATCGAGCCCGAAGCGGGGTTCGCTCGGAGGGTCGGTGACCGTGTCGAGGTCCAGGTGACCACGCAGTCTCCGCACATGGATCGCGAGGAGCTCGAGGCGATCTTGGGGCTGCCGGAGGGCTCCGTGCGGATCCTCCCCACCGCGGTCGGAGGGGGGTTCGGTAGCAAGCTCGACCTGTCCGTGCAGCCTTACCTGGCGATCGCCGCCTGGCATCTGCGCCGGCCTGTGCGGATCACCTACACCCGCCCCGAATCGATGATGTCGACCACCAAGCGTCATCCCGGCGCGATGCACGTGCGGGTCGGCGCGACGCGTGACGGTCGCCTCACGGCGATGGAGTTCTTCGGACGCTTCGATACTGGCGCCTATGCCTCGTGGGGGCCCACGGTCGCGAACCGCGTGCCGGTGCACGCCGCGGGCCCGTACGTCTACGACGCCTACCACGCTCGCTCCGAGGCCGTGCACACCAACGCGCCGCCCGCCGGCGCCTTCCGCGGGTTCGGCGTGCCGCAGTCCACGATCGCCACCGAGAGCCTGCTCGACGAGCTCGCCGACGAGCTCGGGATCGACGCGCTCGAGCTCCGGTTCCGCAACGCCCTGATCGCGGGCGTCCCGACCGTGACGGGTCAGGTCTTCGAGGCGGGTGTCGGATACCGGGATTGCCTGGACGCGCTTCGCCCGCACCGGGACCGGGCGCGGATCGACGCTGCGGAGGCGAACAGGCCTCCGGTGGGCAGGAGCCGGCGGGGGGTCGGCCTCGCCGGCATGTGGTACGGGTGCGGCAACACCTCGATCCCGAATCCCTCGACGATCAAGGTCGGCCTGCGCGCCGACGGACGCGTGGTCCTCTTCCAGGGGGCGGTCGACATGGGCCAGGGACCGAACACCGCGATGACCCAGATCTGCGCCGACGCGCTGGGCGTCGAGGTCTCTGACCTCGTGTTGGTGGGACCCGACACCGACATCACCCCCGACGCCGGCAAGAGCAGCGCTTCCCGGCAGACGTTCGTGTCCGGCAACGCGACGTTGTTGGCGGCCTCGCAGCTGCGTGCCGACCTGCTAGCCATGGCAGGAGCCACAGCGGAGGCTTCCTTCGGATTGCATGGGCCCGAGCTGGTCGTGAAGGACCGTGGGCGGAGGAAGGTGCTCGAGCTCGACGCGCTTCCTGTGGATCCCGAGGGACTCGTCGCGGTGGCGCATGCAACGTTCGACCCGCCGACCACCCCGCTCGACGAGGATGGCCAGGGGGCCCCTTACGCGATGTTCGGCTACGGCGCCCATCTCGCCGAGGTCGAGGTCGATACCGAGCTCGGCACCGTGCGTGTGCTTCGGATCACCGCGGCACACGACGTGGGTCGCGCCGTGAACCCGACCCTCGTGGAGGGACAGATCGAGGGCGGGGTGGCCCAGGGGATCGGGATGGCTCTGATGGAGGAGTACGTTCCGGGGCGAACCGAGAACCTGCACGACTATCTGATCCCCACGATCGGTGACGTCCCGGAGATCGTGAGCATCCTGGTGGAGTCGAACGACCCGCTCGGTCCTTACGGTGCGAAGGGCGTGGGCGAGCACTCGCTCGTCCCTACGGCCCCCGCGATCCTGAACGCGATCCGCGACGCCGTGGGCGCCCCGGTCCGCCACGTGCCGGCAACCCCGGATCGCGTGCTCGAGGCGATCGCGAAGGGTGCGAGGTAGGGGAGCGATGGGAACGCCGGCCACCGACACCGTCCAGTGCGATGCCTGTCCCATCAAGTGCGTGATCAAGCCGGGGCGTACGGGATCGTGCGATCGGTACGGCAATGTGGATGGCGTTCTCGCCCGGTTGGATCCCCTCCTGATCCTGGAACGCACCCGCGACCACGGCGGTGCGCTGGTCCCCTTCGCCGCACGAGAGGGCGATTGGGAGGGGGGCATCGTCCCCACCGAAGATCTGTTCGTGACCGGTGCGGGGTCGGGCACGACCTACCCCGACTACAAGCCGGCGCCGTTCATCGTGGGGAGCACCGTGGCCGGCGTCGACATGGTCACGGTCGTGACCGAGGGGATCTTCTCGTACTGCGGGGTGCTGGTGAAGATCGACACCGACCGGCACGTGGGTGCGGAGCAACAGGTCGTGCGAGCCGAAGGCGAGCCGGTTGGCCACGTCACCACCGGTCAGTACGGCTCCCAGATGCTCTCCCTGGGAGGTGTGAACCACCTCACCGGGGGTACGAAGGCTGAGGGTCTCGCGACGATGCGCACCCTGCTCGCCCTGTGCGAGGGCAAGGCCGTCGAGCTGACGGTCGACCAGGGAGCGTCGTTGGAACTCCAGGCTGGCGAGCCACCCACGATCAACGGCGTCGTGGAGGAGCGGATGCGCGTGGGCTGCGGGTCCGCGACGATCGGCATGTTCGCCCAACAGTGGTTCGGGTTGGTCGATGAGGTCGTCGTGGTCGATGATCACATCACGGGTGTCCTGTCGGAGCACCAGGCCGGGCGGTATCTGGGCGTCGAGCCAACGGGGATCCGCATCAGGGGACGGCGTTCGACCCCGGGCCGCTACTTCAACGTCGCCGAGCCGGGAACCGGTTGGGGCGGGACGAACCTCCAGGACCCGCTGGTGATCCTCGACGCTTTCGACCCGAAGGTCGCCCGCCCTGGGCTCACGATCTTGATGGTCGGCACGACGGGCGAGCACCACGGATACTTCGTGCTCGATGAGCAGCTGCGCCCCGTGGAGCATCCGCTCCCTCCTCAGCTCGAGCTCTCCGTTCGGCGGATCCGGGAGAACTGCGAACCCGCCATGACCTCCATCCTGTTCATGGCGGGCGCCGGGGGGTCGTTGCGAGCGGGCGCCACGGAGAACCCGGTGGCCCTCACCCGGTCGGTGAGGAACAGCCTCGCGACGGTGACGTGTGGCGGTGCGCCGACGTTCGTGTGGCCGGGGGGCGGCATCACCTTCATGGTCGACGTGACGCGGATGCCGCCAGGGGCGTTCGGATACGTGCCGACGCCGGCGCTCGTGGCGCCGATCGAGTTCACGATGCGCCGCGACGACTACGAGACATTGGGTGGGCACACCGCGGCGATCGTGGGGATCGACGAGGTCGTAGCGCGGCCGGACGCGAAGCCGATCGCCGAGTTGCCGGACAATCCCTGGCCCGCGGGCTGAGGCCGCCGACGGGACCTGGGGATCCCTCGTGACGGGACCGGTCGCCTCCACCACGCCGGACGGCACACGCCTGCATCTCCAGCACGGGCCGATCGACCTGATCATCGAGGCGATCGGCGAGCCGGACGCGGTGGCGCTTGGCTATCGCCGAGCCTGGGAGCGGTTCCAGCCGCTCCTCGACGACCTCGTGGCAGAGCTGCCCCTCCTCCGGCGGCCGTTCGGCGATGAGCACCGGACGCTGCGAGACCCGGTGGCCAGGCGGATGGCGGCCGCCGTCGCCCGATTCCCCGACACGTTCGTCACGCCGATGGCCGCCGTGGCGGGAGCGGTCGCCGACGAGATCTGCGAGGCGATGTGGCCGGACAACGGCACGCTCCGGCGATGCGCGGTGAACGACGGCGGGGACATCGCGGTGCGTCTGTCGCCCGGGGCGTCGTTCGTGGTCGGGTTGGTGCCGCTGCCTGAACGGCCTGCCTTGTTGGGCTCAACGACGATCCTAGCCGAGGATCCCTCACGGGGCATCGCGACCAGCGGGCGACACGGGCGATCCTTCTCGTTGGGGGTCGCGGATGCGGTGACGGTCCTGGCCGTCGACGCCGCCACGGCCGACTCGGGGGCGACGCTCGTGGCCAACGCCGTCGATCTGCCCGGCCATCCGGCGATCCTACGCGTGCCGGCCGTGGAGCTGGACCCCGATTCCGATCTGGGGCATCTGGAGGTGACGGTCGATGTCGGCTCCCTCTCCGATCGCGAGGTCGAAAGGGCTCTTTCAGCCGGGCTCGCGGAGGCCGAGCGCATGAGGACGGCTGGGGTGATCGACGCCGCCGTGCTGTGTCTCGAAGGCCGGGTGATCAGCACGGGGCGATTTCGGCCCGCCCCGGGGCTCGGCAACGCCTCCTAGGTCGGCCCTCGGATGGGGCTCGTGCTACCCTCCGGCGCACGCCTCGACTTGCCGTTTCCGCGCCACTGGAGGGGAGGATCCCCGTGGACATCCGGAAGATCGTCACCATCGTCGACGAGATCCATCGGGAAGCCGGCCGGCAGATCGATCCTCCGATCCGGCGCGTGGTGGTGGCCGCCGTCCTCGACAATCCGTTCGCCGGTGGATACGTGGAGGATCTCGGCCCGCTGATCGAGGAGAGCGTGCCGCTCGGAGAGCGGCTCACGGCCGCCGCCGTCGCGCAGCTCGATGGGAGGCCCGTCCACTCCTACGGCAAGGGCGGGATCGTCGGCTCGAAGGGGGAGCTCGAGCACGTGGCGGCGATGCTCCACCCGAAGCTCGGCACGCCCGTGCGTGAAGGGGTTGGAGGAGGCAAGGCGATCATCCCGTCGGCGAAGAAGCGCGGCGGGCCGGGCACTCCGCTCGACGTACCGCTTCACCACAAGGATGCCGCGTTCGTCCGGACGCATTTCGATGCGGTGGAGCTACGGATCGTGGATGCACCGGCGGACGACGAGTTGGTGATCGCCGTTGCCGTGACCGACGGCGGCCGCCCGCTCCCGCGGGTCGGTGGTCTCACGGCCGACGAGATCGTGGGCGAGGACGGCCTGCGCTGAGGGAGGGACGCAGCCTTGAGCGATCTGGTTATCCGCAACCTCGGGGCCATCGTCACGGGTGACGTCGCATCGCCGATCGCCGAAGGCGACACGATCGTGGTGCGTGACGGGATCATCGCGTCGGTGGGTTCGGAGGCCGATGCCACGACGAAGGGGATCACGGCATCCATCGACGCCGCCGGCGCCACGGTGATCCCCGGCCTGTGCGATAACCACACCCACCCAGTGATCGGCGACTACACGCCGCGGCAACAGCAGATCGACTGGATCGGGTCGTGCCTGCACGGGGGCGTGACGACGATGGTGTCGGCTGGCGAGCCTCACCTCCCCGGCCGTCCCACCGATCCGACCGGGGTGCGGTCCCTCGCGATCCTCGCGCACGCGTCGTTCGCCAAGCTCCGTCCCAACGGTGTGAAGGTCCATGCCGGAGCGGTGTTGTTGGAGCCGGGCCTCACCGAGGACGACTTCCGCGAGATGGCGGCCGCGGGCGTCAGGTTGGTGGGCGAGATCGGCATCTCCGGGGTGAAAGATCCCGATGTCGCAGCGCAGATGACCCGATGGGCCCAGGCGGCCGGCATGCGGGTGACGGTGCACACGGGCGGCGCCTCGATCCCCGGCAGCGGGGTGATCGGCGCCGACTTCGTCGTCGCGGTCCGGCCCGACGTGGCCGCGCACACCAACGGCGGCCCCACCGCATTGCCGCTCGACGACGTGGAACGGATCCTCGACGAGACGGACGCCCGCGTCGAGGTGGTGCACAACGGCAACGTGAAGGCGGCGGGCGATGTCGCCGCGCTGGTGCGAGCTCGCGATGAAGTGGACCGGCTCGTGATCGGGACCGACGCGCCCGCGGGCTCCGGTGTCCAGCCGTTGGGGATCCTCCGCACGATGTCATGGGTCGCCTCGCTCGGCGGTATCGACCCGACGCTCGCGGTGGCTGCTGCCACCGGCAACGTGGCCGCGATCCACGGGCTCAACACTGGCGTGCTCACAGCCGGACGTGAGGGCGACATGATCGTCGTCGACGCCCCGCTCGGTTCGCAGGCGCCGGATGCGATGGGCGCTCTCGCGATCGGCGACACGCTCGCCGTCGCCACGTCGGTGATCGACGGGATCCCGCGGTTCGCGAAGAGCCGGAACACGCCACCGCCGGTGCGACCCGTCACGGTCGACGCCTGATCGGTGGAGCATGAGGATGGGCTAGAACCCCTCCCCGTACTCCTCCTCCGTGACGGGTTCGGCCCACTCTGGCGCTCCCAGACCGTTGACCGCGTAGTGCGCCATGGGAGCGTCCGGTGCGCCGCCGTGGAAATGCCATTCGCCCGGTCCCACGTGGATCACATCCCCGGGCAGCAGGACGTGGCCCACTTCGCCACGCGATCGAACCCGGCCGCGGCCGGAGATGCCGATCAGGAACTGCCCGCCCGGATGCTGGTGCCATCGCGTCCTGGCCCCCGCGGCGAAGTGCACGATGCCGACGTTCGTGCCGTCCGGGTCGGCGATCGTCGACCCGAGCGACACTTCCCCGGTGAACCGATCGTTCTCTCCCAGGGTGAACGGACGCTTCGATGCTCGTGAGATCTCCATGGCGAAGGAGGATACGGCAGCGGTCCCAGGCGTCCCGGCCCTCCAGGGCCCTTCGTCCTTGATCCCATCGACCCACGCGCGACAGGATGACGGTGAAGGGGTGGCTCCTTGAAGGAGGGATGGGCGATGTCGACGAGAGCGATGGACCTAGTGGAACGGATCGGGAAGGCCCAGGAAGCCTTCACGGTGCGGCGCGTGTTCGGTGAGCCCTACGAGAAGGACGGCGTGTCGATGATCCCCGCCGCGCGCGTCCAGGGTGCCGTCGGCGGCGGTGGAGGTGAGGCGCCCGAGGGAGCCGGCAGTGGCACCGGCACGGGGTTCGCGATGAACGCCAAGCCGTTCGGCGTGTTCGTGATCAAGGACGGTGATGTTGCATGGCGACCCGCGGTCGACGTGAATCGGATGGTGTTGGGCGGTCAGGTGGTGGGGATCGTAGCCTTGTTGGCCATCGGGTCACTGGTGAAGGCCTGGCTGAAGGCCGGTGGCGGCGGATGCTCGACCTGAAGAACATCGTCGCCTTGGTCGTAGCTGCCCACGGTGTGGGCTTCACGATGTGGTTCCTGGCGGCCTGGGTTCCCGGTGTGGAGGTCACCGCCGGAGCCCCGCATCGGATCTTCTCCGGCGACGTGGGCATCACCGACCCGATCGGTCGCGTGTCCGGGCTGGTCGCACTCATCGTCATGGTCGGATTCCTCGCCGTCGCCTGGGGGATCTTCACCGGGGCGACGTGGTGGAGCGGTCTGGCGGTGGCGACGAGTGTGATCTCGCTGATCGCGATCGTGGTCCCATGGTGGTCGGTGGTGCCGCCGCTCAGCGCGGTCGGTGCCCTCGTGGTTGATCTCGGGATCATCGCGTTCGCCGTCGTCCCTCGGTGGCACGATGCGCTCTCCGCCACGATGACGGCATAGGCGGCCCCGCGTGGTCAGACTCCTGGATGGCGTCTTCTCATCGTGGGATCGGCGGTCACGAAGGTCCTTCACGAGGCGGGACCTTCGGCCGAAGCTCATCGACCCTCGCCGGCTTAGGTTCGCATCAGAGGCTCCCTGAGGGGTGAGGGTGATGAAGGATCGGTCGTTCATCGAAGTCCCGTACCGTCCGCTGACCCTGGCTTCCAACAACGGCCGGGGCACGCGAACCGCGTCCGCGCCCGTGCGATGGGCCCACGCGATGTCATGGATCATCGCAGGATTGATGATCGTGGCATCGATCGCCGGGCTGGCGATCGATGGGCTCTTCAAAGAGACGGAGTGGGCACGCGAGGCGCTCAGGGGAGGCGACCTGGTCACCCTGACGTTGGTGGTACCCCTGCTGATCGTGGCCCTGATCCTGGCCAGGCGCGGTTCCCAGCGAGCCCACGTCGTCTGGATGGGGACGATCGCCTACGCCGTCTACAACTACGCGTACTACGTGTTCGGCTCCAGGTTCAACGACATCTTCCTGCTGCACATCGCGCTGTTCTCGCTATCGGTCTTCACGCTAGCCTGCGCGCTCCCGAACATGGACGCCGCCTGGATCGCCGATCGTCTGCGGACCCGACGCAGCGCCAGGTGGGTCGGCGTGTTCCTCGCGACCGTGGGTCTGCTCCAGGGGCTCCTGTGGGTCTTCGTGGTGGTCCGCAACGCCTTCACGGGCGAGGTGATCCAGGACATCCCGGTGGCCGGACAGCACCTCGTCTTCGCGCTGGACCTGGGTCTCCTGGTGCCAAGCTTGATCGTGGCCGGAGTGCTCCTGTACCGGGGACACGCCATGGGGTTCCTGCTGGGAGGCGCGATGGCGGTGATGGGCGCGGCGTACCAAGTGAACATGATGGTCGGTGGCGTGTTCCAAGCGAACGCAGACGTGCCGGGCATCACGGCGTTCCCACCGGAGAGCATGTTCCTCACTGCGACGTTCCTACTCGCCTCCTTGATCCTCTTGTGGGGACCGACCGGAGGCGGATCGCGCCGCTCGAGGGCGTGAGTTCGATGTTCACCTTCAAGAACCTGGCCGCTGTGTGCATGTTCCTGTTCGGGACCACGTTCATGTGGCTCACCCCCATGTTCGTGGCGGGCGATCCGAAACCGAAAGGGCTGGCATGGACCCTGGTCATGGTCCTGTCGTGGGTGGCGCTGGCCGGGTTCACCGCCGGTGCTTGGGGGATCTTCAAGGAGCAGGCCTGGTGGGAGCCCGTGGCGGTCGCTTCGGCGGTCTTGGGATCGGCGGCGGTGATCCTGTACTGGCTCGCCTCCGCGCAGACCGGAGGCATCGTGGGGGCGGGGTTCAACATCGTCATCCACGTGGCCGGGATCATCGGGGTCTTCGTGGCGACGTGGTTCGCGCCGGTTCACGATTGGATGACAGCCCATATCTGAGTCTCGGCTCACGGCACCGCAGGGAGGAGTTGATCGCATGGATGAAGACGCAGGATCGGATCCCGGTGCGTTCGAGTCAGGTGCTGATGGCGCGCTCAAGAGCTCCGTGGTCGGCTCCCTGAAAGCGCGCGACGTGACCCTCACCGAGTCGGTGGCGGGATTGGTTGCTGCGGAGGGGAACTTCTCCATCCACAAGGGTGGATGTGGCCCGGTGCTGGCGAAGGGCGATGTCACGATCCGCTACGGGGGCTGCGGCCCGATGATCGTCGGGCACGATGCGTCGATCGAGTACGGCGGCACCCAAGGCATCATCGCGGGTGCGAGCGCCACCGTGGGTCGCGACGGGTTCGTCGGTTTCGTGGTCTCGCCGAAGGTGACCGTGTCCGAGGGCGGCAAGGTGCTCTTCGGCCTGAAGGAGGCGATCGCGTTCGGAGCGACGGCCGGGATCGCCGTAGCGTTGTTGTCCCGCGCGATCCGCCGTCGCTGAATTGCGGGATCAGCCCTCGGGCGGTACGTCGTACACGCGCCCGTCGAGCTCACCGAAGGCCCAGACGTCGATGTCGGGCGGTTCCACCCCCAGCGCGGTGAGTCCGGTGCAGATCTGGCTCCGGTGATCGGTCCCGTGATGCAGGACCTGTGCGAGCCTGATCCCCAGAGGCGCGTGGCCCTGAGAGCCGTCGGACAGTTGGGCGACCACGTCGACGTCGGGATCGATGCCCGCGGCGAGGACCGACGACCACTCCGCTCCGTGCCGCTCCATGGCCTCTCGGAGCTCCGAGACTGAGGCGGCGTCCTCATCGATGCGCGGCGTTCGGCCGTTCGTGATCGTGAACAGGTACCACGCGTCGGCACCCACGAGATGCCTCAGGGTCTCTTGGATCGAGCCGTAGGTCCCCGGCACCGGGCTGGCGAGCTGTTCCGGTTCGAGTTGGAGGCAGGCGTCGAAGAGCTGCACGGTCGCCCACACGTGGTGCCCGAACGCGTCGTGGAGGTCGGGGCTGGTCATGCGCGCAACCCTATCGCCCCCAGGAGCAAGGGTGTGCTCGACGTCGTAAACGGAACCAGCGCCCCGCGTGTCTAAGGTTATGGATGGACGCTTCCGTGCACCCGCCGATCGAGGTCGAAGCCGCGGCTCCGGCGACCTTCGAGTCGCTGTTCGCTGAGGAGCGTGATCGGCTCTTCTCCTCGCTCTGGTTGATCACCCGTGACCGCCATGAGGCGGAGGACGTGGCGCAGGACGCGTTCGTGAGGGTCTGGGAGCGCTGGGAGCGAGATGGCGCCCCGGACGATCCGCCGGCGTACCTGTACCGGACGGCCATGAACGTTCTCCGGAACCGCCGTCGAAGGGCGTCCGTCGCGCTGCGTCACGCCGTGTTGAGGTCGGATCAACCGAGCGACGATCTGGACGCTGTGGAAGTGCATGACGTCGTCATGCGAGCCCTGGGCGCGCTCACGCCGTCCCAGCGCGCCGCTCTGGTCCTGATGGACCTATTGGACATGCCATCGAACGAAGCGGCGAAGGCGCTCGGGGTCAGGCCGTCCACCGTTCGCGTCCTCGCCGCGCGAGGCCGCGCCACCCTGTCGTCACAGATCGGAGCCAGCGATGCCTGACAGCAAGCTCCTGCTCGAGCGAGCGCGAGACCGCGCACCGGAAACACCGTTCGGCCTGGAGGAGGTGCGGGACCGCCGCACGAGTCGTGAGCGACGACGCAGGGTCGGTGCCACGATCGTCGGTCTGGGCCTCACGGTCGCGATCCTCGCCGGCGCCGCGTCCGCGATGGTCTCCTCGCCCTCCGACGAGGGCACCCGCGGGCCGATGAGCGGCGTTGGACTCCCTCCTGCCCACATGGCAACCCTGGGGCCGGGGGAGTACTCCTATCAGCGGATCCGATACGGCCTCTCATGTGAGGGCTGTGAGGGCAGCGGTCTTCTCGTCGCCTCGTGGTGGGCCTCGGACGACTCGGGGCGGATCGATGTGCTCGAGCGACGGAACTACGGGATCGATGCGGGCAGCTTCGGTCCCGGTGAATTCCCCGACGAAGGCGACCTCTCGGCGTTCCCGACCGATCCTGCCGCCCTCGAAGCGTTCCTGCTCGACCGCAGCGGTTCGTCGGGTGCCTCGCCCCGGCCGGAGGTGACCCCCGCGCCCGGTGTGCCGCTGGATGAGGGGCAGTTGTGGCTGGCGATCCGCGACTACCTCGGCTCGACCCAGTACCTGAACGCGACCCCCGAGCTCCGCGCGGCGATGCTGCGCGTGCTCGCCGAGGTTCCGATGGTGAGCGTCGATCCCGGCGCCGCCGACCCGAGCGGACGGGCGGCGACGGTGCTCCGCTTCCATGCCTACGACGCCGACGTCGAGGTCTTCGTGGCGCCGGACACAGGCGACTTCCTCGCGATGACGGAGCGGTTCGATGACGGGGGTGTCGGGTCGATCGTGGTGGAGGCCGCAGGGATCGCTGCGAGCGACCATGCCCTTCCTCACGGTGACGAGCGCACCGTCTCCCCGGCGTCCTGATCGCTGCGGAGAACGGGGATCATGCCGAGCACTCGCTTCACGAGGATGAACCGGGATGGCACCACCCTCTCGCGGTGTTGGGCGCGACCCTAGACTCTCCCCCATGAAGGTCGGCGTGATCCTCCCGGCATCCGAGGGCGACGGCGACGGCGAGACGCCCGGCTGGCCCGCGATCCGGTCGTTCGCGCTGGCGGCTGAAGACATGGGTCTCGACTCCGTCTGGATGTTCGACCATTTCTTCCACAAGCCTCCCAGTGGCGCGACCGAGGGTGTGCAGGAGGCGTGGACCGTGGTGAGCGCGGTAGCGGCGGTGACCCATCGGGTGGAGATCGGAACGCTCGTCCTGTGCTCGAGCTTCCGGAACCCGTCCCTCGTAGCGAAGATGGCGGCGACGGCGGATGAGGTGAGCGGAGGTCGCCTCATCCTCGGTCTCGGCGCCGGCTGGCACGATCCCGAGTACGAAGCGTTCGATTTCCCCAAGGACCACCGGGTCGATCGCTTCGAGGAGGCGCTCGGGATCATCACTCCGTTGCTCCGCGGCGAGTCTGTCTCGGTCGACGGGCGCTACCACAGTGCTCGTGAGGCGCTGCTGCGACCGGCCCCCAAACGCCATATCCCGGTGCTGGTGGCTTCGACCGGCGAGCGGATGCTTCGGCTCACCGCCCGCTACGCCGACGCATGGAACACCGCTTGGTACGGAGCGCCGGATGAGCAGCTGGCCGAGCAGCTCGCGGCGCTCGATGGGGCGATCGAGGCCGAAGGCCGGGACGGGCGAACGCTGATGCGAACCGTCGGGATGATCGTCGTGGATCCCGACCATGCCATCCCCGATGCCGAAGACGAGGAGGCATCCTTCAGCGGTTCCGTTGACGAGCTCGCCCGCGCGATCGGCGAGTACGAGACCCTCGGCATCGATCACCTGATCATCGTCCTCCAGCCGATGACCGAGCGGTCCATCGAACGGCTGGCGTTGGCGCTCAACCGGAGTGGAGCTGCCAGTGGCTCGGCAGGATGACGTTCGGCGGATCGCCCTTTCGCTCCCAGAAACGCGGGAGGACGACGATCGGTTCGCATTCTCGGTTCGTAACGGAGGGAAGGACAAGGGCTTCGTGTGGATCTGGCTCGAACGTGTGCAGCCGAAGAAGCCTCGGGTGCCGAACCCCGGTGTCGTCGCCATCCGCGTCGCGAACGAGGAGGAGAAGGAAGCGCTCGTCCGGTCCGATCCCGCGAAGTTCTTCACCGAACCGCACTACAAGGGCTTCCCGGCCGTGCTCGTTCGGCTCGCAGAGGTCGAGGTGGGTGAGCTCGAGGAGCTCATCACGGACGGATGGCGGCGTCAGGCTCCGCAACGCCTGGTGAAGTCGTTCGACGCCTATGGATCCCGCTGAGGGCGCCTCCCGCCCGATCTACATCCTTCGCCGGACGCGTGACCGTCGACACGATGCCTAGGATGAGCCATGTGGCGGCGTCGGATCACGTTGAGCCTGATCCTCGTCGGACTGCTCGTCACCGCGCTCGGGATGAGGTGGACCCCACGTGTGGCGGCTGCGGTTCGGCCTCCGGTGATCGTCGTGATGTTGGAGAACCAAGAGGACGTCAAGCTGACGCAGGCCAACGCTCCGTACCTGATGAGCCTCAAGACGAACGGGCGTTACTTCTCGAAGTACTACGGCGTCGTTCACCCGAGCTTCCCCAACTATCTGGCGGCGGTTGCCGGCGACACCCTCGGTAGCACCGGAGGGGATGCCGCTGCCGGGCGGTTCCCAGGCAACAACATCTGGAGCCAGCTCACCGACGCGGGCGTCACGTGGGGTGTCTATCAGGAGCACATGCCCAGTATCTGCTACGCGAAGAAGTCGAAGGTGGCGACGACGCCAACGAAGGACAAGTACGCCATCGGGCACAACCCCGCCGTCGTGTTCGAGAACATCTTCACCTCCCCGCAGTGCCAGAACGTGAAGCCGTTGACGGCGATGGGCGCATCGCTTCCCGCCTTGAGCTTCGTCACGCCGAGCTACTGCAACGACATGCATGGGGTGAAGGACCCCAGCTACCCGGCGAACTGTCAAACGGGCACCCAGGCGATCATCACTAGGGGTGATTCGTGGCTTCGAGATCACGTCGACCAGTGGCTGGACTGGGGTGCGATCGTCATCGTCACCTTCGATGAAGGCACCACGAAGGCGGGAGTCGGGGGGCACATCTACACCGTGGAGGTAGGTGCAGGGATCCCCCGCAGCGTCGACGCCGCCACCTACAACCACTACGACCTCTTGGCCGGGTTGGAGGATCGGTTCGGGGTGAGCCGCCTCCGCAACGCCGCCGGCGAGATCCCGTTGCCGATCGGCTAACCGGCGGTGGCCCCGCAGACTCTTCAAGCGACGCTATCGTCTTCCTCGCGTGGAGCTGTCGATTCCGCCACTTCCGTTCGTCTGATAGACGACCATCCCAGAAGGAGGACGGCGATGAAGTACATGCTTCTGATCCATCAAGGCACCACCCCGACGCCACCGTCGGACGCGTGGGAACGCCTGTCGGAGGACGAGAAGGGTGCGGTCTACACCGCCTACCAGGGCATCAACGAGACCCCAGGGGTCACCTCCGGCCTCCAGCTGGCGCCGCCCGAGACCGCCACCACGGTGCGGGTGGAAGACGGCAAGACCTTGACCACCGACGGGCCGTTCGTCGAGATCAAGGAGGCGATCGGCGGCTACCTGCTGTTCGAGGCCGATGATCTCGACGCAGCGATCGAGCTGGCCTCTCGGATCCCGGCTGCCAGCATGGGCGGCGCCATCGAGGTGCGCCCGATCGTCGAGTGGTAGCGACCCTCGAGCAGGCCTTCCGCGACCGGTGGGGATACGTCCTCGCGGCGCTGATCGGCTTCCTCGGCGACTTCGACCTCGCCGAGGAAGCCGCTCAGGAGGCCTTCGCGATCGCCGCGGAGCGATGGCCGCGCGACGGGGTCCCCACCCATCCCGGCACCTGGTTGGTGACGACGGCGCGCAACCGAGCCATCGACCGCATCCGCCGCGACCGCACGCTGGCGGCGAAGACACGACTGCTCCAGGTGCCGGACGTATCGGAGGACAGGGTGGATCCCACGACCTTCCCGGACGAGCGACTCGAGCTCGTGTTCACCTGCTGTCACCCGTCACTCGCTACGGACGCGCAGGTGGCGCTGACCCTGCGGACGCTCGGCGGCCTGACCACCGGTGAGATCGCGCGTGCGTTCCTGGTGCCCGAGCCGACCATGGCGCAGCGGCTGGTGCGTGCGAAGCGCAAGATCAAGGCCGCCGGGATCCCGTTCCGGGTGCCTCCCGATCATCTGTTGCCCGACCGCCTGATCGCGGTCCTCGCTGTCGTCTACCTCATCTTCAACGAGGGCTACGGAGGTCGCGGCGACCTGGCGGCCGAGGCGCTCAGGCTCGGGCGAGCGCTCGCCGGATTGATGCCCGACGAGTCTGAGGTGCACGGCCTGCTAGCGATGATGCTGCTGCTGGACGCTCGCCGTGAGGCGCGGTTCCGAAACGGTGAGCTGGTGGTGCTCGCCGATCAGGATCGCGCGCTCCTGGACGCCGCGGAGATCGCCGAGGGGCGAGGGGTGCTCGACCGGGCCCTGGCGCTGCACGGCCGCGGTCCCTACGTCGTGCAGGCGGCCATCGCATCGCTGCACGCGGATGAGCCCCGCGACTGGCCGCAGATCGCCGCCCTCTACGGCGAGCTCGCTCGCCTCACCGACTCGCCCGTCGTGGAGCTGAACAGGGCGGTCGCGGTGGCCGAGGCCGAGGGTCCCGAGGCAGGCCTCGCCATCGTCGATCAGCTGGCACTGGAGGACTACCGTTACCAGCACGCGACGCGCGGCGAGCTGCTGCGCCGCCTCGGCCGAACGGAGGAGGCTCGTGAGGCCTACGTCCGTGCGTTGGCGCTGGTCCACGACGATGCCGAGCGACGCCTGCTCGAGCGGCGGTTGGAGGAGCTCGGCTACGATCCGCGAACGGCGAGAGACACCTAGAGAAAGGTACGATGACATGCTCTCCGTCAACCAGTACTCCAAGTCGTACGTCGACACGTGCCGCTCCAGGATCGACGCGCAGATCTCCGCGTACGGGGATCTGGTGAGCGCGGCCCGGGAGCTCGACGGGACCAAGGGAAAGCGGCTCGGCACGGCGATCGCCACGTTCGAGCCGCTGTTCTTCAACAACATGGTCCTGGCGTTGGACAACCTCTTCTGTCATCGGAGCCGGATGATGGAGGGGAAGGACGGCAACCCCTTGAACGAGGTCCGGATCCTCTGCAATTCGATGATGAACAACGATGGCGTCATGGCCGCGGACAAGACGATCAAACTGGATCCTGCGAAGTCCGTGTTGGGTTATGAGGTCGGCGATGAGATCGAGCTGAGCGAGGGGGATTTCACGCTCCTGTCCAAAGGCTTCTTCGCCGAGATCGAGAACAGATACCCGTAGGCGGACGGTCGACGATGGCCCCTAGTTGGCCGGGATCCGCAGGGCCACTTGCCTGCCGTCGATCGTGCCTCTGATCTTTGACCGCTCCGTAGTGGCTGTCCAGCCATCCCCCACCGAAGTCACCTGTCAGGTGCACGCTGCCCGTGCTGGCACCCCGGATCCGGAGATCACCCTCGAGCTTGCCGGAAGCGTTGATCCACGAGATGCTGCCCCAGATCGCGACGTCTTCCACGAACCGCGCCCCTTTGAAGGTGAGCTTCGCGCGCCGCGCGCCGTGATAGTCCGGACACAGAAGCGTTCCGCCCCGCAGCCCAGGTCCGGTCGTCGGGACCAGCTGCCGGAAGCTGCGGATGAGACCCGTCGAGGACGCCCGCATGACGGCCGTCGCCGACCCGCCGGTCGCCGGCGGTCGAGTGATCGGTCCCTCCAGGGATCTTCCGAGCCTCCTCCGCATCCCGTGCGTGCACGGGGAACGAGGGGTCACCGGCCACACGAAGTCGGGGTGAGAGGCGCACGTCGTGTCCCCGACGCGAAGCGTCTCCACGAACCTGGTCGCGATCCGCTCCGCACAGCCGTAGGTCCAGTCCAACGGGGTATGTCCCGTGCCGGCGACGCTCACGAGCGTCGAGTTGGGGAACTCGTCGGCCACGATCTGGGACGAGGACGTCGGGACGTCGATGTCGAAGTCCCCGCTCAGCACAAGGGTTGGGGTGTTCGGGAACACGGCGTCTGGAGGCACGGCCGGGGTGAAGCGGTCTGGTGCCGGCCAACGGATGCAGAGGTTGGCTCTGCGAGAGCTCCCAGCCCGCACCGACAACGGCGCGAATGCGTCTTCGGGGAGTGAGGCGAAGTAGTGATGATAGGCGCGTTCCCGATGATCGATGGACCACGAGCGCGGCCAGGGCGTGTCGACGTCGTTGCAGATCGCCGCCACGTAGTCTCCATCGGAATCTGACGACTGGATTTCCGTCGATCCGGGTAGTTGAGGACCGGGGGCCGCATCCGCACCCAGGCGGAGGAGCGGCGCGGGGTCGCCGTCGCGCAGCGCCTGAGCCGCGCCGATCAGTTCGCCGGGGTTCGTTTCGGAGGCGCCGACGATGACTGCTAACTCCGTGTCGTCGACCACGACGTGGCGCAGATGGTTCGAGGGATCGAGGACATCTCCCACCACGGGATGTCGAGCGACACGACGCGCCAACCATGAGAACAGGGCTCCAGGGTCGGGATGCGCAGCCGCGCAGGAAGGTGCTCGTTGGCAATCGAGCGTCGCCACACGGACATAGTGGTCCGGCAGCCCGAGTCCCACGTCCCACACGTGCATGGGCGGTCACCGGGTACGTGGCGTCGCTGACGATCGAACGAACCCGATGTGGATAGCGCACGGCGTAGGCCTGCTCCAGCACACCGGCGGCGGAACCCATCACCATGTCGATCGTCGGGTAGCCGAGCGCTCGCGGACGGCCTCGGTGTCCATGGCCACATCGCCGGTCCCGTAGCGGTCCGCGTCGGGGCCCAGGTGCTCGCCGCACGTGCCGACGATCTTCAAGCAGCTGAGATGGGTGGAACCGCCCGTGCTGGAAGCGTGGGCACCGGATCGCGGTCGGCCCGGTGCCACGAACGTCGATCAGGACGATGTCACGCTCGATCGCCGGAGAGAGGACCGGATAGGCGTTGCGGTTCGCCTCGATATGGTGGCCAGACCGGGACCGCCCTCCACGGCGAACACCGCGTCGGTCGCGGTGGAAGTCGGGATCCCGGCGCGGGATGATGTTGAAGGTGATGTCCAACGTCCCGTGCGACGGATGTGCACGATCGATCGGGACGCGCACGCTCCCACACAGGAACGTGGGGTCATCGTGGCAAGGTTTCGGTGTCACCTGGGCACCGGCCGGGGGCGTCCAGACGGCCGCTGCGCGGCTTGCCGCCCCGGCTGGGACGGCGACCGCCCATGATCCCAGTAGGAGCATGGCCCCACACATCAAACCCACGATGCGATTCATCCCGTACTCCCATCTCTTCGCGTCACGACGTCATCCCCCGACTGAAGGGACCGGCCGCCACGATGGGTGGCCGACCATGCCCGGTCGGTCGGCGATCCGAGCTGTCACCGGTCGCACGTCGATCACTTGGAATGCCGAGCCGGTCAGCGAGATCCTGGAACCATCGGGGGACCAGCTCAGGTCCGGTGAGGCGCCGATGCAGCATCCCTGTTGCACCGCGAGCTTCGTCTCGTGGGAGCCATCGAGCCGGATCAGCCAGACCTGTAGAACGTACGGGTAGCAATAGCCCGTGCAGGGGCGGGCGATAGGCGGGTCTCGGAGGATGGCGATCGTTGCCCCGTCGGGCGACCACGCTGCTCCCCCAAAGACTCCCCTTCTTACCTCGACCTGTCCGGTTCCGTCCGTGGCGATGACGTTGAGAGACGACCCCTCGATGAACGCGATCCGCGTCCCATCGGGCGCCCACGTCGGCGAGTAAGCTCCGCCCCCCTCCAAGACCCGTTCGCCCGTTCCATCGGACGCGATCATGTGGATCCCGTCGCCGGTCACGAAGGCGATCTGCGTTCCGTCGGGCGACCAATCGATCGAGTCGCCGCTCCTGGGACCCCCGCCGCACGAGGTCAGCCTCCTGCTCAGTCCGGAGTCCGCGTCGAGCACCCAAAGTGAACAGTCATGCGACGGACGCGTGTAGGCGAGCTGAGAACCGTCTGGAGACCAATCGAGCGCGGTGACGTCGCCGAGGACGAGCTGCTGCGGACCTCTTGCGTCGCCATCGAGCAGGACGATTCCCGATTCGGTCGCGAATGTCAGCCCGCCGGCGTGCGTCACCGGGACGGGCGAAAGTGTCACCACAGTGGGTGAAGGCGTCACCAAGGTGGGCGAAGGCGTCGAGGCCGGGATGCGACGCGAGCGGAAGATGCTCGTGCCCACGAGAGCTGCGATGAGGACGAGCGCGACCGCGACGCCAACGCCACCGGCGGCGATCCGTTGGTTCCGACGCTTCCGATCGCGGCGTCGATGGAACCCATCGAGGGTGAACGGGCGGAGCTCCACGCGCTCGAGCTCGCGGTCGACGATCGAACGGAGATCAGACATCGGTCGCCTCCAGGTTGGCGCGCAGCGCGGCCCGCGCCTGGTGCGTGAGCGCGTAGACCGTCGAAGCTCGGATTCCCAGCAGTCGACCGGTCTCCTCGCCTGAATAGCCGAGTGCCTCGGTCAGCACGAGCGCGGCGCGCTGTCGAGGTGTGAGATCAGCGAGTGCCTTCGTGGCGACGTCGCGGTCCTCGACATGTTGGAAGACGTCATCCTCGGGTTCCCGCCCGATCGCGCGTTTCAGCCCTCGCGCGGCGCGGCGGTACTGGCTCCGGAACAGGTTCATCGCCGTGCGGTGAAGATAGCCGGCGGGGTCCTCCATCCTCCCCACCGTGTCCCAACGCTCGAACACACGCGTGAAGGCCTCCTGCGCCAGATCCTCAGCCTCAGCGCGACTCCCCGTGATGAGACTGAGTACCCGGAGCAGACGGTCCTTCTCGGCTTCGAAGAACTCCTCGAACGTGAGGTGCTTGGATGGCATGGACTCGGGCGGAGCCTCCCACCTTCCCGACGTTCGAGCCACCTCACCCATCTCATAGGTTCAACGCTGGGCGAAGACGGAACCTGTAGATTGGCCCGCGTCTCGGCGTTGCCGCGAACGAAGGGCGTCCGATGATCAGTAGCGACGATTCACCCCTGCCGGATACCGAGGTGCACTACCTCCGGTCGGAGCATGTCGGTGACGAGTTCAAGATCCTCATCGGTCACTGCGGCTCGCCCGGATCCACACCTCCGCCGGTGGTGTTCATGGGTGATCCTTGGGCCAATTTCGGGACCGCCGTGGAGATCATCCGACTCCTGAACGTGGGCGGGCATGTGTCGGCGATGCTCGTCGTCGCCGTCGGATACCGGGTGGCGACCCTCGAGGCGAACTTCGACCTGCGGGCCCGCGACTTCACCCCGACCGTCGCCCTCGCCACGGGCTACACGGACCCAACGATGATGGGGGGGGCGGATCGGTTCTTGGCCTTCCTGGTTGAGGAGCTCAAGCCCTGGGTGCGGGATCGCTTCGGCGTCGATCCGGATGACTCCGCCCTCTTCGGGGACTCCCTCGGTGGGCTGTTCGCGACCCACGTGCTCCTCAGCGAGCCCGCCTCGTTCCGACGCTACGGCATCGGGAGCCCGTCGCTCTGGTGGGACGAGGAGGTCATGTTCGAGCGCGAGGCCGAGTACGCACGTTCGCACGACGACCTCCCGGCGAAGGTGTTCTTCTCGGTGGGCGCCTACGAGAACCTCGAGGGTCGCAGGCGTTTCCTGGAGCAGCTCCCTGCCGAAGAGCGAGCCAAGGCCGAAGCGGAAGACGAGGCCGATCCCATGGTCGACATGGTGGACGCCACCGAGCGCATGGTCGCGCTGCTGCGCGGGCGCAAGTACCCGATGCTCCAGATCGAGTCCGAGGTCCTGCCCGGTGAGTACCACGAGACCGCACCCCCCCTGAACCTGTCAAGGTCCTTGCGGTACCTGTTCGACGCGCCACGCTGACCGCGGCCCGGGCGTAACCTGGTTCCGTGGACGCGAAACGGTTCACATGGGTGGCGTTCTTCCTCGCCGTTTCAGGGGCGCTCATCGCGGCGTTCGCGCCGACCGGGCAAGTGATGGAGAGCTTGCTTTCGCCCGGCGGAGAGGTCGTGACACGTTCCTACAACGTCAGTCTGTTCCAGACCGAGGGAGCGTGGATCCTCGTGGTGGTGTCGGTGCCGGTTCTGGTGGCATCCATCCCGGTGCTGGTGCGTCGCCGAGCGGCGAGGATCGTCTCCGCCGTCCTCCTGTGGATCGGCTGCATCGTCGGGATGTGGTCGGTGGGGATGTTCTTCGTCCCGGCCGCGATCGTGATGACCGCAGCGGCGGCCCGGAGCGAGCCGGCGCCCCCGACGACTAGTCGAGGAGGTCGTCGAGCGAGGGCTTCGGCTCATCCGCCTTCGACATGAGGTCGTCGATAGACGGAGAGGTCCTCGCCTGCGACCGCTTCACCGCGTCGTCGAGCGTTGGGCCTTCGAGGTCTCCGGCCGCGGCCATGAGGTCATCGAGGCTCTTACCCGGATCGCCTTTCAACCGGATGCGGAGGGCGGCCAACACCGCGGCGTGCGGCTCCGACAGTCCGGTCGCCACTTTGATCTCCGTGAGGGCCTCCTCAGCCCGCGCCAGAAGGCGCTCGTCATCCCTACGCCCGTCCCCACCCGCATGTCCAGCCATAGCCGTTCCTCATCCGCACGACCGGTTCGCTCACGCTACCACCGGTCAGATCAAGCCTCGGTCGCTTCCGGAAGGCGCACGCGGCGGAACGACAGGTAGATCGCGATGTCGTAGGCGGCCTTGATCGAACCGGCCACGAAGAACGGCGAGCCGACGGAGACGGCCTGCATCAGGGCTCCAGACAGCGCAGGCCCGACCGGACGAGACACGTAGCGGGCGGTGTTCGTGAAGGCCGCAGCGGCGACGCGTTCGTCCGGCTCCACCATGGCGGCGACGTACGCCTGGCGGGCAGGGACATCCATCTGTGACAGCGCGACCCGAGCCCACCAGACGGCGACCGCCACCGGGAGCGTGGGCGCGATCGGCACCAGGATGAGCAGGAGGTTGGACGGGAGGTGGGTGAACACCATGGTGTTGAGCAAGCCGAACCTGTGTCCGACCCTGGCGGCGATGATGGATGAGCCGGCCTGGAGGAGCCCGGAGACGAAGAACACGAGGGCCATCGTGTCGGTCGAGGCGCCGAAACGGCGTCCGAACCAGAAGACGACGAACGCTTGCACGATGAAGCCGCCAGCGAAGGAGTCCATGGAGAACAGCACCGAGAGCTTGACGACCGTGCGCCGGGACGTGGTCAGCGCGGCACGTGATCCGCGGCCCGTCACGACCCGGGTCTCCACGGCATCGGTGAGTCGGGTCGCCAGGATCGCGCACGGGATCGCGACGACCGGGAAGATCAGGAAGAACCATCGATCGGCGGGGACCGGCGCACCGGCATGGCGGATCAGGGAGGGGATCCCGGCCGCGAGCGCCCCCACCGCGCCGGCCAGGTACGCGATCGCGTTGTACCGGCCGAAGACCCGGAGCCGCGTGGCCGCCGGCGCCTGTCCGATCATCCCCTGTTCCAGCGAGGTGATCGGCCCCGATTCGTTCGGATCGGTGGAGAGCGTTCCGGTGAGGGCCGCGACGATCAGGGCAACCGGGTTCGCGGTCACGGCGAAGACCGCCCCCGCGCATCCCATCACGACCAGCAGGAGCGCGTACGCCCGGCGCCAGCCCAGCCGATGGGCACCGGCGCCCACCAGCGCCGAGGTGAACGCCATGCCCACGAGGATGGCGGTGAAGACCAGACCGACCTGCGCGTCGCTCAAGCTGGTCGAGGCGAGCGTCGCCCCGAGCAGGACGCTCGCGAAGCCGTAGAGGAACGCGCGAAGCGCCTGGATCGCGAGCACGCGCCGCAGATCGGCGGCGATCCGATCCTCGTTCACGGGTCGGCGCCGTCGTCCCATCGGGGGAGTGTAGACAGCATGGCTGTGGCACCATCCCGATCGGAGGTGAGGAGAGATGGCATCAGGACGAACGTTCCCGCAGCTGCGTCAGGTAGTCCTCGACGGCACCGACATCAGGAGCCTCGCGGAGTTCTACCGCGAGCTGTTGGGCTTCACGTATCGACCGGGAGACGAACCGCCGGCCGAGGGACAGCCCGACCCCGTGGGCCATGACTGGTTGGTGTTGCGGGACTCCGAAGGGGCGATCCGCGTCGCGTTCCAGCACGTCGACGCGCTGCCGGAGGCGACCTGGCCCGAGGGCCCGGTTCCCCAACAGCTGCACTTGGATCTCACGGTGTCGACGACACGAGACCTCGATCTCCAACACGAACGGGCCGTGGGGCTCGGGGCTCGACTCCTGCTGGACCGTTCGGCGGATCCGGACGAGCCCCTTCGCGTCTACGCTGATCCTGCCGGTCACCCGTTCTGCATCTTCGTGGCGTAGGAGGTGCTGAGGGCGGACAGATATGCGGACCCGTCAGGTTCATGGGGCAGGGCACGAGCTGATACCGCTTCCCGACGACATCGAGGTGTCTCCGCAGTTGATGGCGACCGTTCGCTGCCGCACCTGGATGGTCCTGTCGGCCGTGACGACGTAGACCCACCAACTCACGGCGACCGGGCCCTTCAGCTCCATCTGAGGGACCGCAGCGATGTCGTACGCCAACGGACGCAGATCCTGAGCCTTCGCCTCGGGCGGAGCGATCACCGCGAGCACCACCAGATCGAACCCGTCAGCGGGGATCACCGACACCTCGCACCGCACTTCGATCGTCGGGCCATCGCCGTCGATCCGGGAGGGCACGGTGCCCACCACAGGGACTCCAGGCGCAGGTGTGCATCCATCGAAGACCGGAGCCGCAGCCTGGATGGCCTCGGTGGTCGCCTCGGTTGCTGAGGGAGCATCGCCCTGAACCAGCACCTGCAGCGCGACCTCGGGCAACACGATCCTGCGGAAGCCGAACGCGGAGCAGTAACCGGTCACTTGAAGGGGACCCGGCCACAACACCGTGCCATCGACGCCGACCGAGATCGAGCCACCTGGTGCCATGATCTCGGGCATGGGAGCCGGTCCGAGGATCCCCGCATGGGACTGATAGGTGTCTTGGACCAATGCGCCGGATCCGTCGCGGATCAGCAGCGCCCCGTAGTCGCCGTTGATCCCGACCCGGAGCGTCAGCGGATCGGGCGAGATGTTCTGCAACCGCATCTGAACCGCCGTCGGTTCACCCGGCGCCACGACGGAGGACGGGAAGCTCGCGGAGCAGCGCAGTGCATGGGTCGTATCCTCCGCAGAGACGCTGATGGGATGGCCGTCGGTCTCGGTTGCGATCGGTTGCCATGCCACCGGCGCGCCACCGTACCTCGGCCACGTTGCGAGCCGGTGGTCGTTCGTGCCATCGGGGTCAACGAGCCACAGCTCCGCTTCGCCGCCGACGAGCCTTCCATACGCGATGTGCCCTCCATCCGGCGACCACAAGGGTCGGCCGAACGTCGTGTCGGCCCGGGTGTCGAGGAGGTCTCGCTGGTCTGATCCGTCGGGGAAGACCGTCCACAGATGGAAACGCTCGCCCTGCGCGGCACGCAGGAACAGGATGCGCTGACCATCGGGAGACCACTCAGGGAACAACAAGGCCACGTCCGGATCGGAAGTGATGGGCGTTCGCTGCCCACCGTCGACGTTCATGATTTCAAGGGACCCATTCCCTTCTGGTGTGACGCTAACGAAGACCAGCCTGGAGCCGTCCGGGCTCCAACGTGGCGCCGTCTCGCCTAGAGGATCGTTCGTCAGCTGCCTCGGCTGTCCACCGTTCGCATCGATCGCGTAGAGATCGGGAAGGCAGATCGAAAGGCCGAGGCACCCGGGGACATACCCGCTCCCTCGATAGCTCGCGAACACGATCGAAGAGCCGTCGGGCGACCATGCAGGGAAGCCGTTCACGGCATGATCGTGGGTCAGTTGATGGATGTTGGTCCCATCGGCGTCCATCACGAACAGCTCGGTGCCGTAGGGACGTCTATCGCCGTCGTATCCATACGAGGAGAACACAACCCTGGAGCCGTCAGGCGAGAAGTCATAGTCCATCGATACGGCGGACGGTTTCACTCGATCCGGAGGTGCCCCGGGCCACCCCCGATCGTCTGACCAGAGCACGGAGGGTGCACCGCTTCGGGGGTCGACGCGGTAGACCGCACTTCCCCCATCTCCGCCACCCACGAAGGCCCAGATATCGCCGTTCGTCCTCAAAGGAGCGGGGGTCGCCGGGGCGGTAGGAGTCGCAGAACGGAACGCGAAGACGACCAACCCTGTGGCCACGATCGTGAGAACGAACGCGGTCATGATCACCACGACCTTCGTACGTCGGGATGGAGGACGCCGGTGAGGGAGGTGGGGGGGTTCGGATCGGGAGACCGAAGACGTGTCTTGTTCCCGCACGATGGCCTCGGCGATCTCGCTCCATTGATCAGGAGGATTCGCCTCTTCGATCCGGCTGATCCACAGCTTGATGTCAGTCATCGTCATCTCCTAGGACGATCCGCAGTTTCTTGCGAGCGCGATGCAGGTGAACGGAAACGGTCGCCGAACTCATCCCGAGCAGTGAGGCGATCTCTTTCGCTGGCCGATCCGCGTAGTAGTAGAGGACGACCACGGCACGCTGATTGGGACTCAGCGACCGCAGCGCTTCGAGGACCTCACCCACCCGCACATCGATCTCGTAGGGATCGTCCGTCTCGACGTGGTTCCTCCGACGCCTCATGTCGGTTGCCGCGAGCTTGAACGCCACACGCCACACCCATGCTGCCGGGTCCCGGATGGGTGTTGGGCTCGCGAGAGCTCGCGTGAACGCTTCGGCGGAAGCATCGCTCGCGATCTCACGGTCGCCCGTATAGGCCAGGAGAGCCCACCAGAGTCTTCGGCCTTGTTCGCGGTAGAGGTGTTCCATCTCTGTCCCGGACGCTTGTGCCCTAGTCACACCTGAATAGTGCGCCAGATAGGGGCAGCGCCTTTACATGGGCCGCCGATTTCGGTCAAGGATCGTTCCCTGACCAGGTGTAGGCCCCGGACGGGAGTTCCTGCCTGTGGACGTGAACGTTCCGGCTTCCTGGAGCATGGTTACTCATGTGATCGATCAACCGACGGACGCGGAGGCATCCGAGGCGTCGGAGCGGATGGGTGCGCGGCCGGAGTTCGCGGACCTCTTCCGGTCCGAGCGGGCTCGGTTGTTCGGGACGCTGGCGATGGTCATCGGGAACCGTGCCGAGGCGGAGGAGCTCATGCAGGAAGCGTTCGTGCGGGTCTGGGAGCGGTGGGACAGGGTCAGCGCCCATCCCGATCCCGTCGGCTACCTCTATCGGACTGCCTTCAACCTCGTACGGCAGCGACGTCGTCGGCTGAGACGAGCCACCCTCCGGCACATCGACGCCCCGCAGGTGGTGGACGCGTTCGCGCAGGCGGACGACCTCGCAGACGTGGCCGCAGCCTTGCGTGCGCTGACCGTTCGTCAGCGTGCGGCCCTGGTGCTGACCGAGCTGCTGGGGTTCGACTCGGCCGAGGCGGCCCGGGTGCTCGGGGTCCAACCTGGGACCGTCCGCTCCCTCGCATCCCAAGGACGCGCTGCTCTGCGCGAGGTGATCGGAGGCTCCGATGGATGAGATGCGCCCCGTCCTCGAACGGATGCGTGACAGTCTGACGCCGGCGGCCGATCCGGAAGCCCTCGAGCGGTTGCGGCACCGACGGGATCGGCGCGCCACTCGGCGCCGTGTCACCGCGGCCCTGACCGCGATCGCGATCACCGCCGCCGGCACGGGGGTGTTGATCCGGACGTTCGACGGCCGCGATGAGCAGATCGCCACGCCCTCGCCACTCCCTGCTGCGGAGCCGCACACAACAGCCACGATCCCGGTCGGTACCAGGGGACAGGTGAGCGCCATCACCGCTGGGTTCGGGAGCGTGTGGGTGGCCGCTTACGGCGTCCCCGGGGGGGAGGGCGTCGACCAAGACGCCATCCTGCGCCTCGATCCCGCGACCAACCAGGTGAGCGACGTGATCCCCGTCGACACCGTGCCCAGCTGGGAGACCGGCGGTGGGGGGCTGACCAGCGGGTTCGGCTCGCTGTGGGTGGCCGGCGGAGCGAAGATCGACGGACAGGCGCAGACCGTGTTGCTCCGGATCGATCCCACGACGCTCACGGTGGTGTCGCGGATCGCGCTCGGGGGTGATTACGGCACAGGCGACGTCGATGTGAACAGCACCGGGGTCTGGGTCGTCGGTCCCACCCACGATGGTTCTGCACTCGTGCGCGTCGATCCGACGAGCGAACGGGTGACGGCCCGGATCCCACTTCGCGGACAGGCGGCCCGGCACGTCGTCGCGACCGATGACGCCGTGATCGTCCAGGAGTTGGAATGGGCCGGTGGAGGCGGTCCGTGCTCGGTCACGGCATCCGTGGATCCGACCGACGGCCACCTGCGCGCCGAAGAGCCGGCGCCTGGAGCCTGTGCCGGTGGGGGTGAACCGTTCGAATGGGACGGATCCGTCTGGGACGCGACGGCAGACGGGTTCGCCCAGGTGGATCCCGCAACTGCGCTTCCCGTTCCCCCGACCACGCCGTACATCGACGACGGGTTCCCCCGCGCGGACGTGGCTGTTGATGCCTCGGGCGTGTGGTTCGGCGCCTACCCGGGCGGCAACGGCAGCGCTCCCGACACCCTCAGCCGTTTCGACCCCGACACCGGACACATCGAGACGTTCCCGATGGACGTGGGCTGGAGTGCGGCCGCGGTGCTGGACGGCTCGATCTGGGCGATGGGCTGGGAGGGCACCGTGACCCGGATCGATCTGTTCGACCAGGCTGAGAGCGAGTCACCACCTACCTCATCCGGTCTACGGGTCGAGGATGTCTTCCGATTCTCACCCGATGACGTCGGAGCCCTGCAACAGGTCGTGACCGACGGTGACTCGGTGTGGGTCCTCGACGGGGGCGCCTCCGATCCTGCTCTTCCCGCAGCGGTCCTGCGGCTCGATCCGGCGACGGGTCGCATCATCAGCCGAACCGAGGTGCCGGGCGCCAACGACCTGACGGTCCTGGGCGACTCGATCTGGGTGGTGCGTCACGCCGATGGAGGCGGAGGTTGGGTCACCCAGGTGGACCGAGGGTCCGGCGTGATCCTCGGCTCGATCCCGCTGCCCGCCGGAAGCTACGGAGGTCCGATCCTCGCCTACCAAGGGGATCTGTGGGTCAGCGCGGAGGTGTCGATCGGGAGCGGCTTCGGGGTCCGCCTGGAAGTTCTGAGGATCGACCCGAAGGACAGGAAGATCAGCGCTGAGATCCCCGCCGAGGTGTGCACGCTCTTCCAAGCGTGCTACCCGCAGGAGTTGATCGGCGCCGGTGGCGCGGTTTGGGCCGCCGGATCCGAACGGGGCGTCACCATCAGGATCGATGCCGCGACCGATACCACGAGCAAGTTCGATACCGGCGCCGTAGCGGGGTTCGCCGCCGATGCTCGAGCGGTGTGGGTCGCCGTGCAACCCGCTGACGAGCCGGTGTCAGCAGCTCGCTGGTGGGATGGAAGCCTCGAACTCCTGCCCCTGGACCCGGCCACGGGCCATCGACGCGGCGGACCGATCCCGTTGATCCCTCGAACCCAACCGGCACTGGTGCATGCGGGCGTGCCCTTCGCGGCGACCGATGAGGCGGTGTTCGTGTGGGGCGTCGATACCGGCGGGTCTCACATCGGGATCGGCCGCGTGGATCCAAGGACCGGAGAGGTCACCGACGCGACGTCGATCCCCGGGGAGTTCCTCGACGCTGGACGAGCCGTCCTGGACCAGGCACGAGGCGTCATCTGGGTCGTGGGCTCCTACGAGCTCACGAAGATCCTCCTCTGACCGACGGATCCGATCCCCACCACCGATACACTCACCGCCCATGGCGTACCTGAACGAGCGGGGTCGACCGGAACCTCCCGTCGCGGGCGATGAGACCGCCACCCTCCTGGGCTCACTTGAGCGCCAGCGCTCGACCCTGGCGTGGAAGTGCGGGGGACTGGACGCGGCCGGCATGCAGGCCACGGTCGGCACCTCGACGATCACCCTGGGCGGACTGCTCAAGCACCTGGCCGCCGTCGAGGACGACACGTTCTCCAGGAAGCTGCTCGGGCGAGATCCGGGGCCACCTTGGGACGCGGTGGACTGGGACGCGGATCCCGACTGGGATTGGCGCTCGGCCACCGAGGACACCCCCGATCAGCTGATGGCGCTCTGGCAGGACGCAGTGGCCCGATCTCGCGCCGCGGTCGCGGAGGCGCTGGCCGACGGCGGTCTCGATCTGCTTGCTCGGGACTCCCGATGGACCGAGTCTCCCAGCCTGCGGCGGATGATGATCGACATGATCGAGGAGTACGCGCGACACGTGGGTCACGCCGATCTCATCCGGGAGTCCGTGGACGGGCTGGTCGGGGAGGATCCGCCGGGCTGATCCCCTGGCATCGTCGAAGCATGGGCACCCACATCGCGAGGAGGGGAGAATGAGCGAGAGGATCACACCGCAGCGGTTCCACGAGGCCGATTGGCGGGTCGTGAGGGACGACGCGTCCACGCACTTCCGCACCGGGTCGTTCGCCGCGAGCGTCGCGTTGGTGGACGCGATAAGCAGGCTCGCTGACGCCGCGAACCATCACCCCGACGTCGACCTCCGGTCGGACGGCGTGACGGTGCGTCTGAGATCGGACAGCGACGGGAGGCTGAGCGAGCGAGACGTCGAGCTAGCCCGGCAGATCTCGGCATCGGCACGCGATCTGGGTGTCTCCGTCGACCTGACCGGCCTGCAGAGCGTCCAGGTCGCGATCGACGCCCTCGTGATCCCCGACGTCTTGCCGTTCTGGCGTGCCGTGCTCGGCTACGGGGAGGTGGGAGACGCGGATCTGATGGATCCCGACTTCCAGGGACCGCCGTTCTGGTTCCAGCAGATGGACGCGCCGCGCCCGCAGCGCAACCGCATCCACATCGATGTCTTTGTGCCGCACGACCAGGCGGAGGTGCGTGTCGCAGCCGCGATCGCGGCCGGTGGCCATATCGTGAGTGACGAGAACGCGCCCGAGACGTGGCTGCTGGCCGACTCCGAGGGCAACGAGGTCGACGTCGCCAGCTGGCCGGATCGCGACTGAGCGGATCTCAGCCGCGGACACCTGCTCTTCGCACTTCCCTTGTTCGCTCCGGGAGGGCAGAATCCGGTCGGAGGGCGCGGTCAAGTGCAAACTCGGACAGCCGTACGCATCGCCGCTTCCCTGTTCCTGATCGACCTGCTCATCACCGCGTTCGGCCTCGGCCTCGTCGTCCTCAACCGGCAGACCGAGCTGGGACCGGGAGACAGCTCGGTCGTATCTGACGCCGTGCTGCTCCTCGCGTTCCTCCCGTTCGCCGTCGTCGGAGCGCTGATCATCTCGCGGCAGCCGAGGAATCTGATCGGCTGGATCTTCATGATCACGGCGATCGGCATGGCGATCTCCTTGACCGGGTTCGAGTACGCCGTGTACGCGCTGCTCACGAACCCGAACTCGCTGCCCGGGGGCGAGTTGGCCATCCGGGTGAGCGAGTGGGGGTTCGGTCTGCCGTTCCTGGCATACATGTTCCTGTTCCTGCTGTTCCCGACCGGGCGCCTGCCGTCGCGACGCTGGCTCCCCGTCGCGCTCCTTGCGGTGCTCGCGATCGCCGCGTTGCAGGCCAGCGAGTTCACTCCGACGATCCCGTTCGAGTTCGCGCGCGTCCTGAGCGTCCTTGCGCTGTGTGCGACAGCGGCGGCGCCGGTCATCAGGTACCGAAGCTCAGGGAGCGCGGAACGACAGCAGATCAAGTGGTTCACCTTCGCGGCTGTGCCTGCGTCAGCCGTCTTGATCGGGCCGCTGTTCTTCAACCCGGCGGGCATGTATCTGGCGGTCTTGTTCCTCGCCACGGTCGCGGTCGCCGTCGGAGCGTGGATCGCGATCTTCAGGTATCGGCTCTACGACATCGACGTCATCCTCAACAAGACCCTCGTCTACGGCTTCCTGGCGGCGTTCATCACGCGTGGTCTACGTACTCGTGGTGGTCGTTCTCGGAGCCATGATCGGAGCCACGGAAGGACTGTCGCTCGTGGCGACCGCGATCGCCGCGGTGGCCTTCCAGCCGGTCCGGGGCCGCGCCCAACGCTTCGCCAACCGGATCGTGTACGGGGAGCGGGCGACCCCGTACGAGGTGCTCTCGAAGTTCTCCCGCCATCTGGGTGAGATCTACTCCATGGACGATGTCCTCCCACGCATGGCGCAGATCCTGGCCGAAGGTACAGGGGCCTCTCGGGCCGTCGTCTGGTTGCGGCTTGGAGGGGAGCTTCGGCCGGCAGCCTCCTGGCCCCCGGACGGTCCGTTGCCCCTCCCCGTCGCGATCGAGGGTGACGCGATCCCGAGGTTGACGACACAGAGCGGTGTTGAGGCATCCACCCGTGAGGCCCCCGTCCGCCACCGGGGCGAGCTCCTGGGCGCGTTCACGGTCGTGAAGCCTCCAGACGAGCCGCTCACGCAGGGTGAGTCCGAGTTGCTGAGCGACCTGGCGGGGCAGGCGGGGCTGGTCCTTCGCAACGCCGCCCTCATCGCCGATCTTCGAGCCTCTCGGCAACGGCTGGTGAGCGCCCAGGATGAGGAGCGACGGAAGATCGAGCGCAACCTGCACGACGGGGCCCAGCAGCAGCTCGTCGCACTCTCGGTGAAGGTGCGTCTGGCGACCTCGATGATCGGGAAGGATGAAGACGCCGAGCGTCGCCTGCTCGATGAGGTCCAGTCAGACACCGGCGATGCCCTCGAGAACCTGCGCGACCTCGCTCGTGGGATCTATCCACCCCTGCTTGCCGACCAGGGACTCCAAGCCGCACTCCTCGCCCAGACCCGGAAGGCCGCGATCCCAACGACCTTGGAGGTAGACGGCATCGGCCGCTATCCGCGCGAGGCGGAGGCGGCCGTCTACTTCTGCTGCTTGGAAGCCCTCCAGAACGTCGCCAAGTACGCAGGCGCTTCGCGGGCTGTCATCCGACTGATGCCGGAGCAGGATCATCTGCGGTTCGAAGTGATGGACGACGGCGCCGGCTTCGACCCGACGTCCACCAAGTACGGAACCGGCCTTCGGGGCATGGCGGACCGCCTCGAGGCGATCGATGGAACGCTGCAGCTCCGATCTGCGCCGACAGAGGGGACCACCGTGGTCGGGCGCATCCCCACAGCCGCCGTGGGGCTGGCCAGCCCTCAGGACTAATCTCTCGAGCGGTGTCCGGCAGTGCGTTCCACCAGGAGGGTGACGTGACCGAGGTTCTCCCTTGCGCGAACGAGGCTGACGAGCGGCTCGCGCTCGACGTCTTCAACGCCGTATGACCGCACGACCGGATGGGCATCATCGAGGCACGGTCCTATCGGGAAAGCCTCCGCGACTACGTCGATATGCTCGCGCGGATCGACGGCAAGGTCGGCGGCTCCGCGATCGGAGCGATCCAGCCGGAATGGCCCGAGTTCGTCTTCGCGCTCGTGACCGTTCTGCCCAAGCATCGACGTCGAGGTGCCGGCACCGCCCTCTATGAAGCGATCTCCGCCTGTGCCCTCAAGCGTGGGCTTGACACGATCGAGACCATCGTGGCCGATAGCGATGACGAGAGCCTCGCCTTCGCGATGCGGCGCGGTTTCGTCGAGGAAAGCCGGGAGGTAGGTGTCTCCCTCGACCTGACGCAGATCGAACCGCCGACCGTCGAGCCACCTGAGGGAGTCGAGATCGTCACGTGGGCCGAGCGGCCCGAGCTTGCGCGAGGGATCTATGAGGTCGTGATCGAGGCAGCACCCGACGTCCCCGGCAGCGAGGACGGACTTGTCGAGCCCTTCGACGATTGGCTCGTGCACGACATGCAAGGCCCAGGCGATCGGCCCGATGCGACATTCGTCGCGGTCGCCGGCGTAGAGGTGATCGGCTACGCGAAGTTCTCACTGGCCGCCACCCCGTCCACGACGGCCGATCACGACCTCACGGGCGTCAGGCGCGCCTGGCGCGGGCGCGGCGTGGCGCGTGCGCTGAAGGCGACGCAGATCGCGTGGGCGAAGGCGAACGGCTACCGGGAGCTCCGTACCCGCAACGACGAGCGGAACGCACCGATCCGCCACCTCAACGAGGAGTTCGGCTATCGGCGGGCGATCGGCAGGATCTACCTGAAGGGCCCGCTCGCGTGACCCGAAGCCGTTGCGATCAGAGGTTCGAACCCGCGACCGAAGGGCGAAGCCAATCCGCGTACGACATCGAGTCGACCACACTCAGCTTCCCCACGGGAAGGGGAGCGGCGAACACCAGCGCCGCGGTCACCTCGATCGCTTCCCTGAGGGTGTGGGGGCGCCCCGTCGCCTCGAAGCCCAGGGTCCACCATGCCTCCGCACCTCTCGTGACCTCAGTGAGCTCCACCGTGCACGTCGTCTCGTGGGCAGAAGGGGAGATCTGGGCGGTCGGCTCGCCATCCGCGATGGCGAACAGACCGATACGCCGGTACTTGCCGACCCGCACCCAATCCGCAGATCGCGAGCCCGTCTCAGGGGATATCGAGAGCGGGAACGACCACTTCTTCCAAGCCTGGGAGCGACCGACCGAGTGCCCGCGCATCTCGATGATTCCCTGGTCGCCGCTGGCGCCCTTGATGTCCAGCAGGGTGCCACCCCTGATCTTCACGGAGAGGCCCTCGATCCCCAGGCCGACGAGGTAGAGGTCGTCGCGCGTTTCGATCTCGGCAACGAACGGACCGAACCAGTCGGTCATCGTGGGGGCCAGCGCTCCCGGACGGATCCAACGCACCTCCAAGGTCGCCTTTTCCAGGACGCCTCCGATGGCGGCCAGGCTCTCCTCAGCGTTCGCCGTGATCTTCCTAGAAGGTCCCGAGTGTTCCGCGCCCATCGGAGAAGGATTGCGTGCGCGGAGCGAGATGACAATCGCCGAGCCTGTCGGGGCCTGTCAGAGGCTCACAGGTAACCATCCGGCACCGGTCCGATCACATCAAGGGAGTACTTCGCGCCGATCTCCGACAACCTCGTCGGATCGGCGCTCCCTTCATTCATCGCGTCGCTCAGGTATCGAAGTTCCCGACCATAGAGGCGGGGAGGTAGAGGTTGAGCTTCCGGCTGGCCACGCTGCCCACCCTGAAGCCGCGAGGAGTCGCGGCGGGGATGAAGATGAACGACCCGGCGGGGCACCGGATCGCATGCTCGTCCAAGAAGATCATGTATCTCGACCCATCGTGGCCTCCATCTCCCCAACGTAGGTGGCGTGTCGGACGGATGATGAGGGAGAGTCTGGTCCGTTGCAGACGCATGTCGTTCTCATGCCGCTTCCGTATCGGAACTTCACTTGAGCTCCGGCCCATGACACATTCGCTTCGATGCTTTTCGGGATCGTTCGACACCGCCCAACGGAGTGAAGATCTTGACTCGTCCAGGCCATCGCGACGTGCGCCTCACCCGATCCACCCTCGTCTGGCCGGTCGGCCTCGTCTGCATGGCGATCGCGGCGATCCTCAACGTGGGGCTGTACGAAACCGCGGTTGCGGCTGGTGTGTCGTTCCGTATCAAGGGTCAGGCCGACGTGTTCATGACGCTGCAGACGCTCACGACCGGATTCCGCGACATCGAGGTCACGAATGTACTCATCAACACGGTGGTGCCGTTCCTGATCGGATTGACGCTCTTCGGCCTCGCGCTCCGGCGATCGAGGGTCGCCGCTGAGGCGGTCCTGATCGCAGGGGTGGTACTCGCGGTCGCGTCTATCGGTGTTCCGCTGGCGCTCGAGCCCTTCACGCCGCATGCGCGAGATCTGCTCGTTCGGATGCACCTCATCACCGGAGCGCTGTTCGCCGTCTCCGGGATGATCACCTTGATGGTGGGGGCGCGACTTGTCCCTGGGCGAGACCATGGGTCCCAGGCCATCGAGGCCTGAGGGCCGGTCTTGCACTGAGGCGTCCGTGGGGCAAGGCGCCACTGTCTTTGGGCTGCGATGGCCCCTACGCGGGGGACGTGCTCAAAGCCACGCGAGAGCGCCCCTGCACACGGCTGGGACGCTCTCGACGAAGACACTACCGGCTCGCGTGGATCGGTGGATGCTCGCGTATCCCAAGCGGTTGCCTGGCGAAGGCTTGATCCACTTCAACCTCGTAGCAGAGGTTCGTGCTGGAGTCCCCCAACGTTTCATCGACGAATCCTTGGACGGCGTCGACCGATGGCGACTCCCAGAGGCAGGCGGCGCCGGAACCGTCGGCGGCCGGGTAGAACTGCAGGACCCGAACGCCTGTCGGCGCGCCCTCCAACTTGATCAACCTCTCGCCGCGTGCGAAGGCGGTTGGCGGATCCATGAACGTGTGCTGCACCACGACGTACATCTCGATCCCTCCTTTCACGGTCAGTGGCTCAGCCAGACGGTACGGGAGTGACCGTCGGCGGGCATCGCCGGGATTCACCAAACGGCCTCTTCGGCGTCGTGGTGAATATTCACCACGCGGCCCACTCAGGCCAGGTTGTGCTCGTACGCGAAGGCGCCGGCGGCGGTCCGAGAGTTGACGCCGAGCTTGGTGAAGATGTTCTGAACGTGACGAGCGACCGTGTGCTCGCTGATCACGAGGGATCGGGCGATCTGCCGGTTGCTATTTCCCGCTGCGACGAGGCGGAGAACTTCGAGCTCGCGATCGGTGAGTCCGTGCATCGACGTTTCCCCCGGCAGCAGCGACTCGACCCGCAAGAGATCAGGCTTCGCTTCCAGAACGTCGAACGTCTCGCGAGCCGCCTCCAGTTCTAGGGCGGCAGTGTCCTCATCACCGAGCGCGCGGCATGCGAGACCGAGGTGAACGCGCACACGCGCCACTTCGTACGGAGCATGGAGGGCTTGCCACAACGCCGAGGCACGACGCAAAGACTCCAGCGCGGCCCCGGGATCGCCCTCAGACAGCTTCAGAGCCCCCTGATGCTGCGCAGCCATCGCGCGCAACACGTCACTTCCCGGGGCCTCTGCGATCTCGTTGAGATCATTGGACGCGGCAGCGGCTCGCTCGAGCTCCCCGACCGCGATCATGATCTCGATGTACGCCGGTAAGAGCGCGGCCCGATCGAACGGCTTGGTTCGCTCTTCCACCCCCCGGCGTATCGTCGCGGCGGCGGCGTCGCCCTGTCCTTGCGCCAAGCGAAGGAGAGCGAGGCCTGGTTGAGGATCACAGCCGAGCCGGCTGGCTTCCCGGTACGCGCGCTCTGCTTCGGCCGCCTCGCCCCGTAGTCGATGGATCTCGCCTTGGCGATACAACGCCTTGCCGTGGGCGATGTGATTCAGCGCTCCTTGCGTGAAACGGTCCGCTGCGTGACGGACCTGCGCCATCGCGTCGGACCACTCGCCGCGCACCTGTGTGATCTCCGCTCGATGAACCAGGCACAAGCCGTTGTGAGCCACCATCTCGGGCTGGGCGTTGCACCATTCGGTGAACGCCTCCGTCCATTCCTGCGCGTGACGCAACTCGAATGCATCGTGACAGAACGCGATCGTGTTGCAGTACACGATGCCGGTCACGATCGGCGACAGCTCGCCTCGTCCGGCTACCACCAACACCTCATCGCAAGACCGAAGGCCGGCCTCGACATCTCCGAGACTGACCAAAGCGCGCCCTTGCTCGTCGCGCGCTAGCCACATCAAGTCGTTGTCTCCGAAACGCTCCGCGATCTCTCCGGCCTCCGCTGCCGTGGCGTAGCCGGCCTTGAAGTCGCCGCGTCCCATCTGATTCAGCCACACGGGGATCAACATGTAGCCGCGCTCGACGCAGTCCTGCTCCGACCCTTCGAGCAGCCTTTCCCCGCGCCCGAACCATCCCGTAGCGCGCGCAGTCTCGCCGCGGAATAGCCAGTTGTGGCCGATCCAGAACGCGCACCGGATCGCGCGCTGGACGTCGCCCGCATCGAGATGCGCGGTGTGCGCGCGCCCTAGTGCCGTGACGTATTCATCGTCGCGGCCGACCATGTAGGCGGACCTGGCGAGCAGCTCCAGGTCCTCGGGACCGAGCGGCGCTGCCCGATCCGCGGCAGCCAGTGATCTGTGCGCATCTTGCCACGCGGAGGCCACATACGAAGATCGCCCTCGCTCGAGCCCTTCTTCCTCGGACACCCGCCGATTATGCGCCCACGCCCATTTGTCCACCCAGGCCCGGATCTACCGGAGCAAGGTCGAGAGGAACTCCATCGGACCGGAACCCGACGACATGCGGACACATTTGGGGTGTGACGGGGGGAGACGAGCAACACGGAGACGGGGACGCGGCGGGCGAAGAAGAGGAGGGGAACGCCCAAACCCGCGGAAGGTTGACACCTTCGCTCACGTCTCTACACTGACTGGACCATGTCGAAGGCAACGCTGTTCGGACGCAGCTCCCTCGTACTTATTACGTTAGGCGCGGCCAGGCCCAGAGGCCTGACTGCCGCGCCGCTCACCCCGCGAACCCCGCGGGGTTTTTTGTACCCACCGCCCAGCCACACCGCCCGCGGAAGACCGGGACGCGGATCCCGGAGGAGAGGAGACCACCATGAGGTACGAGTTCGAGCGAGACGGCACCGTCGTCGCCAGCGTGCTCTGGGAGGGTCCCGGCCAGGTCAGCGTCGAGGCCGCCGAGTCCTCCACGCGAGCGGTGGTCGACCGCTACCTGTCCTCGGAGGTCGTGTACCTGGGCAGCGGGTTCGACTTCGGCGACGAGCAGGAGCAGGACGTCCTGCAGATGCGCCGGCGCGACTGGACCCCGTGGGAGTTCGAGCGTGCGTGCCGCAACCTGAGCCACCGCCTGGACGCCCACGTCCGGCGGGTGGAGACCGGTCCCGTCGAGGAGCGCGAGGTGGCGACCGGATGAAGCTCTCCGGCGCCGACGCGCTGCTGAAGTCCCTGGAGGCCGAGGGCGTCGAGGTGGTCTTCGGCATCCCCGGCGGCGCCTCCATGCCCATCTACGATCCCTTGGTAGATCGCTCCTCGATCCGGCATGTCCTGTGTCGGCACGAACAGGGCGCCGGCCACGCGGCCGAGGGTTATGCGTGGGCCACCGGCAGGGTGGGCGTGTGCATGGCCACCTCGGGTCCGGGCGCCACGAACCTGGTGACGCCCCTGGCCGACGCGAAGATGGACTCGGTGCCGATCGTGGCGATCACGGGTCAGGTTCCCACGCCGGTCGTGGGCAACGACGCATTCCAGGAGGCCGACATCACCGGCATCACGATGCCGATCACCAAGCACAACTTCCTGGTGAAGGACCCGGCCCTGATCCCCGAGACGGTGCGGGAGGCGTTCCACATCGCGCGCACCGGTCGTCCGGGCCCCGTGCTGATCGACCTCCCGAAGGATGTGTTGATCAACGAGACGACGTGGTCGTGGCCCGACCAGGTGAAGCTGCCCGGCTACAAGCCCACCACCAAGGGCCACCAGCGCCAGATCGTGGAGGCCGTGAAGCTGATCATGCGGGCGAAGCGGCCCGTCCTGTACGTGGGCGGCGGCGTGATCAAGGCCGACGCGTGGAAGGAGCTTTACCAGCTGGCGACCGAGGGACAGCTCCCCGTGGTCACCACCCTGATGGCGCGCGGCGCCTTCCCGGATTCCCACGAGCTCTGCCTGGGCATGCCCGGCATGCACGGCAACTACACGGCGGTCACCTCGATGCAGAAGTCCGACCTGCTGGTGGCGCTGGGCTCGCGGTTCGACGACCGCGTGACCGGCAAGCTCCTGGCCTTCGCACCGAACGCGAAGATCGTCCACGTGGACATCGATCCCGCCGAGATCGGGAAGAACCGTCCGGTCGACGTGCCGATCGTGGGCGACTGCAAGGACGTGATCGGCAAGATGGCCGCCGAGTTGGCGAAGCGCCAGGAGGAAGCCGGTGGGGTGCCGGACCGTTCGGCCTGGCTCAAGACCCTGGCCGGCTGGAAGGAGAAGTACCCCTACCGGTACGACCAGCAGCCCGACGGCCCCCTCAAGCCCCAATACTGCGTGGAGCGACTGCACGCACAGGCCGGCGACGACACGATCCTGGTCTCGGGTGTGGGTCAGCACCAGATGTACGCCTCGCAGTTCTGGCGGTTCGAGCGGCCGCGCCACTGGATCAACTCCGGTGGACTGGGGACCATGGGCTTCGCGGTGCCGGCGGCCATGGGCGCCAAGGTCGGCCAGCCCGACAAGCGGGTCGTCGCCATCGACGGCGACGGCTGCTTCCAGATGACGGCGCAGGAGCTGGCCACCAGTTCCACGGAGAAGATCCCGTTCATCACCGCGATCCTGAACAACGGGTACCTGGGCATGGTGCGCCAGTGGCAGGAGCTGTTCTTCGACGAGCGCTACTCGGGCGTTTGGCTGGACCCCGACGTCCCGAACTACGTGAAGCTCGCCGAGGCCTACGGCGCGGTGGGCTTGCGGGTGGACGATCCCGGCGACGTGGACGCCACGATCGAGAAGGCCTATTCCGTCACGGACCGCAGCGTGGTGATCGACTTCCGGGTGGATCCGGCCGAGGGCGTGTTCCCGATGGTGCCGGCGGGTGCATCGAACGACGACATCATCCTGGGGCCCGACGGCCTGCGGCCCATGAACGACCCGGCGGAGGCTCCGATCGTATGAGCAACGGCGACGCACTGCACACGATCTCGGTCCTGGTGGAAGACCGTCCCGGCGTGCTCACGCGCGTGGCCGGGTTGTTCGCGGCGCGCGGGTTCAACATCGACTCGCTGGCCGTCGGACCCACCGAAGTCGAGGGCCTCTCGCGGATGACGATCGTGGTCAACGTGGAGACCAAGACCCTGGAGCAGGTCACGAAGCAGCTGAACAAGCTGGTGAACGTGATCAAGATCCTGGAGCACGATCCCGGCTCGGCCGTCGAGCGCGAGCTGATGCTGGCGAAGGTGAAGGCTGAAGGCGACGTGCGTGCGCGGATCATGGAGATCTGCGAGGTGTTCCGGGTGAACGTCGTTGACGTGACCGCCAGCACGCTCACCGTGGAGGCCAGCGGGAAGCCTGAGAAGCTCGAGGCGCTGCGGGAGCTCCTCGGCGAGTACGGGATCGTGGAGCTGGCGCGGACCGGCACGATCGCGCTTTCCCGCGGTGAGAAGGGCATCCGCGAACGCCAGGCGCTCCGCGCCGCCAACTAGTCTGAACCAGACTACCGACGAGGAAAGGGACCGGGGAACCGACATGGCGACGATCTACTACGAGAAGGACACGGACGGCTCGGTCCTGACCGCCGACAAGATCGCGGTGCTGGGGTTCGGCAGCCAGGGCCATGCGCACGCGCAGAACCTGCAGGATAGCGGCTTCGACGTGCGGGTGGGGCTGCGCCCCGGCTCGGCCAGTCGCGCCCAGGCCGAGGCCGCCGGGCTCCGCGTCCTGGACACCGCCGACGCCGTGGCCGAGGCCGATGTCGTCATGTGCCTGCTCCCCGACACGTCGCACGCCGCGGTCTACGCCGCCGAGATCGAGCCGAACCTGAAGGACGGCGACATGTTGATGTTCGCCCACGGGTTCTCGATCCACTTCGGGACCGTGCGGCCGCCGACCGGCGTCGACGTGACGATGATCGCGCCGAAGGGTCCCGGGCACCTGGTTCGACGCACCTACGAACAGGGGATCGGCACGCCGGCGCTGGTGGCCGTGCAGCAGGACGCCACGGGCAAGGCGCTGCAGCGTGCGCTGGCCTACGGCGCAGGGATCGGCGCCGCCCGCGCAGGCATCATCCAGACGACCTTCAAGGAAGAGACCGAGACCGACCTGTTCGGGGAGCAGACCGTGCTCTGCGGCGGCCTGTCCAACCTGATCAAGAACGGCTTCGACACCCTGGTGGCGGCCGGCTACCAGCCGGAGATCGCGTACTTCGAGTGCCTGCACGAGGTGAAGCTGATCGTGGATCTGATCTACGAGGGTGGGCTGTCGTGGATGCGCTACTCGGTGTCCGACACCGCGGAGTGGGGCGACTACGTGAGCGGCCCGCGCGTGGTCGATCAGCACGCACGCGAGCAGATGGAGCAGGTCCTGGCCGAGATCCAGGACGGCACGTTCGCCGAGCGTTGGATCGCCGAGGCCGAGGCCGGCTTCCCGGAGTTCCTCCGACTTAGGAGCGAGGCGCGGACGTCCCAGCTGGAAGGCGTGGGGCGGGATCTGCGTCAGATGATGCCCTGGTTGGAGAGCGACGAGAAGGTGGCACCCACATGAGCGGAGAAGGCAACGTAGGTGAGGTAGGCACGGTAAGGATCTTCGACACGACCCTGCGCGACGGCGAGCAGGCTCCAGGCATCGCGCTCACGAAGCCCGAGAAGGTCGAGATCGCCGAGCAGCTCGCGCGGCTGAACGTGGACATCCTGGAGGCAGGGTTCCCGATCTCCTCCGACGGCGAGTTCGAGGCCGTCCGCGAGATCGCCGACACGGTGGAGGGGCCCGTGATCGCCGCGCTCGCACGGACGGCGACCGGCGACATCGAACGGGCGGCCGAAGCCCTCAAGGGGGCCGACCGCTTCCGGATCCACACGTTCATCAGCACCAGCGACGTCCAGCGTGAGTCGATGCTGAAGATGAGTCACCAACAGGTGTTGGACGCGATCCGGGAGAACGTGAAGCTGGCGAAGAGCTACACGGAGGACGTCGAGTTCAGCGCGCAGGACGCCACGCGCACCCCGTTGGAGTTCCTGATGGAGTGCTTCCGCGTGGCAGTGGAGTGTGGCGCCACCACGATCAACGTCCCGGACACCGTGGGCTACGCGACACCCACGGAGTTCGGCGAGCTGATCCGAACGGTGCGAGAGGCCACGCCTGATGGGGTCACGATCTCCACGCACTGCCACAACGACCTGGGGCTGGCCGTCGCCAACTCCCTGGCCGGGATCGAGAACGGCGCCGGGCAGGTCGAGGTTGCCGTGAACGGCATCGGCGAGCGGGCCGGGAACTGCAGCCTGGAGGAGATCGCCATGATCGTGCGCACGCGCGGCCAGGCGCTGGGGACCTCCCACCAGCTCAACATCGGCGAGATCGTGCGGACGTCGCGCCTGGTGGCTATGACCACCGGCTACGGGGTGCAGCCGAACAAGGCGGTGGTGGGATCCAGCGCGTTCGCGCACGAGAGCGGGATCCATCAGCACGGCGTGCTTTCCAACCGTGCCACCTACGAGATCATGGACCCGGTCGAGATCGGGCTGGAGGGCAACTCTCTGGTCCTGGGCAAGCACTCAGGTCGTCATGCATTCATCGACGCCCTGGCGAAGCTGGGCGTCACCCTGGACGAGGCCCAGCTGAACCGCGCGTTCGCCCGCTTCAAGGACCTGGCGGATCGCAAGATCCAGCTCACCGACCAGGACCTGCAGGCGATCGTCACCGAGGAGGTCGGGGCCGGCGTGGAGGATGCCCTGGTGTTGGAGGCGATCCAGGTTGGGGGTGGCACGCACATCGCGCCCACGGCGACGGTGCGTCTGCGCCGCGGCGAGGAGCAGATCGAGGAGTCGGCGATGGGCGACGGGATGATCGACGCCGCGATGGGCGCCATCCAGCGCGCCGCCGGCGTGGAGGCTCGACTCGTGAACTTCCAGGTATCCAGCGTCACCGGCGGTACGGATGCGTTAGGCGACGTGGTGGTCCAGATCGACGTGGACGGCCGCCGCGTCACGGGTCGCGGCGTGGCGACCGATGTGGTGGAGGCGAGCGCACGCGCCTACCTTGCCGCCGTGAACCGGGCGCTCAGTGTGGCGGCGGAGTCGAAGGCCTCCAACGAGGAGACCCCATGACGACGAGGGTTTCAGGCCTCCTCGGTGATCGACATCTGCGGCGCGCCCACCACGCCCGCCCGCGCCATCGCGTCGCGCAGCCGATCGTCGGTCGTGAGCGCTCGAGCCTGGTCGGCGGTGGCGAAGTCGTGGATCACGGTGATCTCGTTGGCGTCGTCCACAGACCGATACACGCCGGAGGACGTGACGCCGGCTGCCTGCCGGATTGCTGGCCCCTCGTCGTCGTAGATCTTGCGCCACGCGTCGTAGTCCGAAACCGAGTGCCGGATGAACAGTCGAGCCATGGTCCCTCCCTCTCTTCGATGCCGGCTGTGGCCGGCTTCCAGCGAGACTATCCGCGGTCCGTAGGTCGTGTCGAACCGTGTGGGGTCCGAGCGGCATGAGTCTCCGCGCGTACACCATCGGCGTCATCAGAGGCGACGGCACCGGGCCCGAGGTCGTCGCCGAAGGGCTCAAGGTGCTCGAGAGCGTCCGTGACGGGTTCGAAGTCGAGTTGGTCGAGTTCGACCTGGGGGCGGAGCGGTACCTGCGCACCGGCGACACCTTGCCCGATGGCGAGCTCGAGGGGCTCAGGGGGTGCGATGCGATCTTGCTGGGCGCGGTGGGCGACCCCCGGGTGAAACCCGGCATCCTGGAGCGCGACCTGCTGCTTCGGGCGCGGTTCGAGCTGGATCAGTACGTGAACCTGCGGCCGGTGGTGCGGTACCCGGGGGTGGAGACCCTCGTGCCCAGCCAGAGCGAGGACGACGTGAACATGGTGGTCGTTCGGGAGAACTCCGAGGGGCTCTACAGCGGCGCCGGAGGGTTCCACCGCAAGGGGACCGAGCACGAAGTTGCCGTCCAGGAGTCGGTCAACACACGGCACGGTGTCGAGAGGATCGTGCGCTACGCCTTCGACCTGTCGATGCAACCCCACCGCCGGCAGAAGGTGACGTTGGTGCACAAGACGAACGTGCTGAACTTCGCGGGCGATCTGATACCAGCGGGTGGTTGACGAGTTGAGCGGAGAGTTCCCCGCTGTCGAGACCGACTACGTGCACGTGGACGCCGCGTGCATCTACTTCCTGGATCAGCCGAGCCGCTTCGACGTGATCGTCACCGACAACATGTTCGGCGACATCATCACGGACCTCGGCGCGATGATCCAGGGTGGCATGGGCATCGCGGCCGGAGGCAACATCAACCCCGTCGGGGTCAGCATGTTCGAGCCGATCGGCGGCACGGCCCCCGACCACACGGGCAAGGGCACGATCAACCCGCTCGCGGCGATCGGGGCGACGGAGATGCTGTTGCGTCAGTTGGGCGAGTCGGCGGCCGCGGAGCGTGTGGATCGCGGGATCCGCGCCGCCACCCAGAGGATGAAGTCGATGCGTGCCGGCGAGATGGGTATGAGCACCGGTGAGGTCGGCGACCTGGTGGTCGAAGGAGCGAGCGCGTGAAGGTCGAGCTGTACGACACCACGCTGCGTGACGGTGCCCAGGGAACGGGGCTGTCCTACTCGATCGAGGACCGGCTCCGGATCCTGCACAAGATCGATCAGCTGGGCGTGCCCTACATCGAGGGTGGGTGGCCCGGCGCCAACCCCCGCGACACCGAGTTCTTCAAGCTGGCCACCAAGGAGACCTTGGAGCACGCCACGCTGACGTCGTTCGGGATGACCCGGCGGGCTGCCGAGCGCGCGGAAGACAGCGCCGTTCTCCGCGAACTCCTGGACACCGGGACCGAGGTGGTCTGCCTGGTGGGCAAGGCGTCGGCCTTGCACGTCACCCAAGCGCTCCGCTCGGATCTGGGTGAGGGCGTGGCGATGGTGCGGGATTCTATCGCCTTCCTGCGCTCACAGGGCCGGCGGGTGTTCTTCGACGCCGAGCACGTGTTCGACGGATACCTGGAGGACGCCGACTTCTCGCTGGCGGTGCTGGATGCCGCCCAGGAGGCGGGTGCCGAGCGGATCGTGCTGTGCGACACGAACGGGGGGATGCTTCCCTCGGACGTCTCGCGGATCGTGGACGAGGTCCGAGCGCGGATCGAGGCGCCATTGGGGATCCACGTGCACAACGATGCCGGGTGCGCCGTGGCCAACTCGCTGATCGCGGTGGAGCACGGCGCCTACCAGGTGCAGGGCGTGGTGAACGGCTACGGCGAGCGCACTGGCAACGCCGACCTGATCCCGATCGCGGCCAACCTGGTGCTGAAGATGGGCGCCGAGTGCCTGCCCGACGGGGCCGTGGAGCGCCTCACCGAGGTGGCGCACTACGTGGCGGAGGTGGCGAACGTAGCGCCCGACTCGCGTCAACCGTACGCGGGCCGCTACGCGTTCACCCATAAAGCCGGGCTGCACGCCAGCGGCGTGGCGCGGCTGGAGACCGCGTACGAACACGTTCCTCCCGAGGCGGTAGGCAACCACCGTGGGGTGGTGGCGAGCGATCTGGGCGGCGCGGCCACGCTCCGCATGAAGGCCAAGGAGTTCGGCGTGGACGTGCCCGATGGGGCGATCCCCGCGATCCTGGAGGACCTGAAGGCGAGGGAGGCCAACGGCTACACCTTCGAGGTGGCGGACGCATCGCTGGAGCTGCTGTTCCGCCGCGGCGGCGGGTGGCAGCAACCGTTCTTCCAGATCGAGAGCTTCCGGGTCCATGTGGAGCAGCGCGCCGAGGACGAGGAGGATGCCCTGGCCGAGGCGACGGTGAAGGTCGTCACGAACGGCACGCGGCACATCGAGAGCGCGGAGGGTCACGGTCCGGTGGGAGCGCTCGACAACGCGCTCCGCAAGGCCCTGGCGAACGAGTACCCGGCCCTTGAGCAGATGACCCTGGAGGACTACCGCGTGCGCGTGATGGACGAGACGCACGGCACCGGGGCCGTCGTTCGCGTGCTGATCGACACCTCGAACGGCGAGCGCGAATGGACCACCGTGGGTGTCAGCGAGAACATCATCGAGGCGTCCTGGGAAGCGCTCACCGACGCGTACCTGTTCGGCCTGCTCCATCCACGAGAGGGTGGCGAGGACTAGGCGGCGGTGGCGTTGGCGCTAACGACGCGCACGATCGCGTTCTCGATGTGGATCGACTGCGTCTTCGAGATGCCACTCGACAGGATCGAGAACTCGGCCCAGTCGCCCTCCCGCCGCAGCCACACCCAGCCCGAGAGCGCCGACACCGAGATCAGCGTCCCCGTCTTGGCGCGCACCTTCACGTCCGCGAGTCGATCCTCCAACGTGCCCTGACCGCCTCGCGCCAGCGATCCGCGCAGCGTGTCGCCCCACGGCTGGGCGTCGGCGACCCGCAGCAGGTGCACCATCCCGGCGGGCGTGAGGCGGTTCCTGTAGGACAGCCCGGAACCGTCGTGGGCGACCAGGCCGGGGACGCCGTGCCCCTTCGCGTAGGCATCGATCGCGGCCGCACCCTTGGCGATCGTGCCCGGAGGTCCGCCGGTCCGGGTCCCCAGGTACTTGCCCAGGACCTCCGCGTAGAAGTTCTTCGACCACACGTCCATGCGGTGCATGATCGAGGCCAGGGGACGGCTATGGATCGTCGCCAACCCGGTCAGCTTCGCCGGGGCCACCCCTGACCCGGGCTTCTTGGTGACCTGGACCCCGGCTCGCCTCAGCTGCTTCGTGAGCTCGGTGGCGGCGCGACGCTCCGGGTCGGCGATGTGGCGGCCGTGGCGGTCCAGGTTCGATCGGTACGTGAGCGCGGTGGGGATCGGGCAGTAGTAGGTGGGGAAGTAGTCGCGCCACCCCGGCGCGAACCAGTCTCGCGCGAACGGCCCCGTGGCCCCCAGGACGCGACCCCGGACCTTCCGGACCCCGGAGGCGGCGATCCGGGCCGCCAGGGCCTGCATGTCCTCCTGCCCCACCTCGGGGTCGCCATGGCCCACGATCCACAGATCGCCCGTCACCACTCCGTGCTTCGGAGCCCGGGTCGCCAGCACCCGGGTGGGGATGGTGGTGCCGGCGGGCAGACGGTTCAGCAGCGCCATCGAGAGCAGCAGCTTCTCGTTCGAGGCGGGCGGACGGGCCACCCAGTACTTGTGGCGGTACAGGACATGGCCGTTGAAGCCGATCTGCACGCCCACCGGCAGGTCTCCCACCAGGTCGTTGATCCGCTTGACCCACTTGGATGCCGCCCGCTGGGTGAGGGTATTGTCACCCGCCACCGCCGCCGGTGCGGTGGCAGCAGCGGGAGCCAGCAGCGTGGTGATGAGGGTCAGGCCGAGCAGGATCCTGCGGACGTGCATGGGCCCCCGATGGTAGGCGATGGACCGCCCAACCTCACGGAGCGATCTGTGTCTGTACCTCGTCGGCCATGGCCTCGGCCTCCGCCTGCATCGACTGGCGCTCGTGCAGCAGCGCCTGCAGGTCGTCCACCGGCAACGGCTTCGCGAAGTAGAAGCCCTGGCCCAGGTCGCAATGCAGCTCCAGCAGACGCTGCAGCTGGTCGGCCCGCTCGATCCCCTCGGCCACCGGCTTCAGGTTGAGGATGCCGGCCAGCTCGATCACCGCCGCGGTGAGCGCCGAGGACTCTCCGCCCTGGCTCACCTCGTCGATGAACGACTTGTCCACCTTCAGGATGTCGACGGGGAACCGCCGAACGTAGTTCAACGAGGAGTAGCCGGTGCCGAAGTCGTCGATCGCCAGCTGCACGCCCAGGCTCTTCAGCTCGGTGAGCCGCTCGATCGACAGCTCCATGTCCTGCATCATCACAGACTCCGTGATCTCCAGGATCAGGCTCACGGGGGAGAGGCCGGTCTCATCCAGGATCTCCCGTACCTCGTCCACGATCTCGGGCCGCACCAGCTGGCGGGCGGACAGGTTCACCGCCATGTGGAAGGTGGGTGAGCTGGGGAAGCGCGCCTGCACCTCGACGGCCGTGCGGCAGGCTTCGGCCAGCACCCATCGCCCGATCGGCACGATCAGGCCGGTCTCCTCGGCCAGCGGGATGAAGTCCAGAGGCGGGACCAGGCCGCGCACCGGGTGGATCCAGCGGATCAGCGCCTCCACGCCGTTGATGCGCCCCGTCTCCAGCTCGATCACGGGCTGGAAGTTCAGGATGAACTCGTCGTGCTCCAGCGCTCGCTGCAGGTCGGCCTTCAGCTCCAGACGTTTGAGCGCCGTGTCGTGCATCGCCGGTTCGAACACCTGGTACCGGCCCTTGCCCTTCTCCTTCGCCATGTACATCGCCACGTCGGCGTTGCGTAGCAGCTCCTCCGCGTCGCTGGTCTCGCCACCGTCGGTCACCGCGATCCCGACGCTGGCGCGAACGTAGACCTCCTTGCCCTCCAGGGCGAACGGCGCCTCCAGCATCTGCATCACGCGGTCCGCGACGTCCACGGCCATGATCCCCTCGCCGCCGTCCTCAAGCAGGATCGCGAACTCGTCACCGCCCAGCCGCGCCGCGGTGTCCGCCGCGCGCAGGCACTGCTTCAGCCGCTCGCCGACCTCCGCCAGCAGCGCGTCACCCGCGGCGTGGCCGAGCGAGTCGTTGATCGTCTTGAAGTCATCGAGGTCCATGAACAGCACGGCGATCGGCTTGCGATCGCGTTCCTGGCGCTCGATCGCGTGCGTGACGCGGTCCTGGAACAGGGCGCGGTTCGCGAGCGAGGTCACCGAGTCGTGGAACGCCTGGTGCTGCAACTGCTCCTCGAACTGCTTGCGCTCGCTGATGTCACGGGTGTTCAGCACGATGCCGTGGACGTTGGCGTCGTGCAACAGGTTCGTGCGCAGGGTCTCGGCGAACAGGAACTGCCCGTCCACGCGGCAGACGCGGAACTCCATCAAGCCGGTGTGACCCTCCCCCTCGCCTGGCGCCATCAGGAACGATAGGACACGGGTCTTGTCATCCGGATGCACCAGATCGATGAACCGGGTGCCCTCCAGCTCCGCGGGAGCGAAGCCCAGCACGCGCTGGGCCGAGGGGCTCGCGTACCGAACCGAGGTGTCGGCGTCGACCACCGTGACGATGTCCGAGGAGTTCTGCACCAGGGAGGCGAACCGCTTCTCGCTCTGCTGCGTGAGCAGATCCTCGGTGAGGGCTGCGCTCTCCAGGGCCAGGGCGACCTGGGACGACAGCGCGCGGAGCGAGTCCGCGACGGTGCGTGGCATCTCCTGAGACGTGGCGGCCACCAGCAGCCCTCGGAGTTCGTCGCGGATGAACAAGGGCGCCACCAACACGGTGCCGTCCTCGTTGGACGGCAGGGAGAGGGGGTCGCGCAGCGTGCTCTCGTAGGAGCTTACGGTGTAGGCGTCGTTCTCCAGGAGCCGTTCGCGCTTCCAGGCCTGCAGCTCGCTCAGGTAGAAGTGGACACCCAGTGCGTCATGGACACCGCCTGCCGAGGCCACCACCTCGAGCTCTTCGGTCCCTTCGCGCTCTTCACAGACCCGGATCGTCGTGTCGTCGCCCGCCAACGACCGCACCGCCTCGATCGCGGCGGCATGGATGCCTTCGGCGTTCGTGGCCGTCACCAGCGCCTGGCCTGCTTGGCGCAGCGCCTTCTCGCGCGCGGCCGACAGCTGCTGCGCGTGTACCAGGCCGGCCATGCGCATCACGACCAGTCCGAACAGGATCACCGTAGCGCTCACGATCACCGGACTGGCGTTGGAGGTCCCCGTCATCACGCTGTAGACCTGGATCGCCGGCGGCAGGAGCGCGGCGGCGCCCAGCAGCCCCAATCGGGTCCAGGACAGACGCATCTCGCCTGCCTGCGCCGGTTCCGAGAGCTCGCGCATCGACGGGTGCAGTGCCGCCATGCCCCAGATCACGTAGAACGCGATCCACCCGATCTCGAGGTAGCCGCTCCCGGGCACGTACGGGTCGTGTAGCCCCGCCCAGCCGTAGATGGCGTCCGTGACGAACAACGCGATGATCGCCGTCATCAGCAACAGGAACGACGGCACCCGTCGACCGGCGCCCACGGCCAATCGGACGGCGACCGCCAGCAGCAACACGTCCATCAACGGGTAGCCCATCGCCGTCAACTTCTGCAGGAGCTTGGAGCCGTCGTCGTGGAAGTACGGCTCGATCAGATAGACCCACGAGAGCGTCCCGACGCCGACCGCCACCATCAGCGAGTCGATGAACCCAGGCCAGTCGCGGCCAGGGCTACGGCGGCGGATCAGCAGCAGCAGACCGATCGCGAGGCAGGGATACACGCACAGGTAGAAGACGTCGCTGATCGCGGGGTAGGGCAGTTCGCTGTGGAAGATCTCCTCGTAGTTGTAGGCGATCACGTCGCCGCAGATGAACAGGAACTGACCGAGGGCGAAGAAGAACCACGGCGCGCGCTGCTCGGGATGGTGCATCCGAACCGCGACCATGATCAGGATCGGGGACGAGAGCCCGATCAGGTTGAAGAGCCCGCTCGGGTGCCCCATCACGAAGTAGGCGACCGTCGCGATGGCCGCCCCGATGGCGTACAGGAGCCAGGCGTGTTTCCTCACGGAAAGGTCATCGGTCGTCCGGAGGGCCTACTGAAGGGTGCCCGAGGGCCGTTCAGGCCATCGCGCGGGCGGGCTCCAGCTTGAATCGTTCCTTCAGGCTGGAGAGTGCAGCGATCAGTTCGTCGATCTCTTCGTCGGTGTTCGCCGCGGTTACCTGCAGGCGGAAGCCGACCTCGTCCTTGGGGACGAGCGGATAGGCCGCGAGCGTGGCATACACGCCTCGGTCGAACAGGTACCGGCCGACCTCGTCGATGTCCTCGTGATCGGCCAGGGGGACCTCGATGATCGGGAACCCCGACCGGTTCGGGGTGTAGATCCCGAGGGCGTGCAACGCGTCCAGGACCCGGTGCGTCTTGGCGGCCAGGTCCGCCCGTATCGCGTCGCCGCGTGCCCGGTTGACCTCGAGCCCGGCGATCGTGGTCGCGAGCGAGGCGACCGGTGAGGGTCCCGAGTACAGGTAGGGGGGAGCCAGCACCTTGAGGGCGTCCTTCATCTGCGTGGGCAACGCGACGAACGCAAGCAACGAAGAGTAGGACTTGGAGAAGCCGGACACGAGCACGACGTTGTCGTAGCCGAGGCCCAGGTGGCGCATCACGCCGTTGCCCTTGACGCCGTAGTGGCTCAGCTCGTCGTCGGCCCGCTCGCCGATCACGCCGAACCCGTGGGCATCGTCAACGTAGAGCAGGGCACCGTGGTCGGCGGCGACACGCACGAACTCCGCCATCTCAGGGGCGTTGCCCGTCATGGAGTTGACGCCGTCCATCGCGATCACTCGCGGGAGTGCAGGGTCGCTAGCCTTCAGCAGCTCTTCCAGGTGCTCGTGGTCGTTGTGGCGGAACCGCACCACGCTGGCGCCGTGTCCCTCCGCGAACATCGCGCCGTCGTAGATCGTCTTGTGCGCGCGCCCGTCCATGAAGATCGCGCCGTCTCCGACCAGCACGGGGATCACCGACATGTGGATGTGGGTGATCGTGGGCAGCAACAGGACGTCCTCGCATCCCAGGAGTTCGGTCATCTGCTCTTCGATCTCCGGGTACAGGCGCGGGTTGCCCAGTAGCCGGGACCAGGAGGGATGGGTGCCCCACGCCGACAGGTACTCGGGGACGGCCGCCATGATCTCTTCGTCCAGATCGAATCCAAGGTAGTTGCAACTGGCCCAGTCGGTCAGCCAATGATCGCCGATGCGGATCCGCCGCCCGACCTGCTCGTCGATCACGGCGTCCATCATCGGATGGGTGGTCTTCAGGCGCGTGAGGTCGGCGACCGTGGCCGACCAGCGGTCCAGCCAGCCGTCATCCCGACGCCGACGCGGTTTCCCGTTGGGCGACGGTTCGGCAGGCAGGTCGGACGCACGGCGTCCGAGCCCGTCGGTCGTTCGGCGCCGAGGGAAGTCGGTGAGCTCAGCCTCCATCGTGACTTCCCATCGACCGCTGGTCGAAGTTCCTTTACCTCGCAAAGATGGTCCACCTACAACCGGGTAGGACCGATGGCCGTAGCCCGGATGGCCCAGGCCGCCTCACCTAGGGGTCGTGGGGGGCGCGGAGCAGGGCTCCTACGTCGATGACCTCGTAGGGGGCCTCACAGGGGTTCCCTCGGGTGAGATGGATCTGCGCCTGCGTGAGGTCCATGACGACGGAGGCGATCGTCACGTAGTCGGCGACGGGATCGACGGACGGATCGGGATGGCTGCACACGGAATTCGGGCGGTGTTCGTGATCGCGGAGCCCCGCCTTGATCGCATCCAGATCCAGAGGTCGCTCCGCGATCGCCGCCTCCGCCCGGCGCCTGCGGTCCAGGCTCTCGGTGCCGCCCAGGCGCCCCAGATCCTTGAACGGCCGCTCCGCCCACAGGAAATGGTTGGTGTGGACGAGCGTTGGACCTTCGATCATGTGCACGTTCTCGGGTCCGCCCGGCGCGACCTCGATGTCGGCGGACCGACCATCGCGCGAGGCGATCAGGTGGTCCGCGGAGGAGGCCCTTCGGGGCCGCGTGACGGCGTCGATCGCTTCCTCGAGCGTGGCCGAGGTGAGGATCCTGCGCAGGATCGCGTGGAACGGCACGCCCGGGTGGCCCCGGTCCAGGCTGGATGTGAGCGCGTTCGCCGTGAGGCTCAGGCCGGCGGCGTTCATGCCGCACTTGGCGAGCAGGCCGGCCTCCACCAGCGTGATGAAGGCCGAGCGGTCGTGTGGGGCACACACCAGCAGCACGCACGATTCGAGCGCGGGGCGCTTCCAATCCCAGTTCTGGGCATGCAGTACATGACCGTCGGTGGTGACCGCCGGGAGGGCGCAGATGGCCGTGCATTCCTTCACCGCCGTCGCCGCCGCGCGCGCGTCCAGCCCGAACATCACCTCGGTGCGCACGTTCAGCGCCAGGATGTCTTCGGCGTCGACCGCGGCTCCCTCGGCGATGCCCTCCAGCTCGGGCAGGAGCTGAACGTCGTAGGCGTCGATCGGCTCGGCGAACGCGCCCGCGTGCGCGCGCACCTGCGCCCAGGCCAGGCCGGTGTAGTGGTCGAAGATCGCGCGCGTAGAGGTCCAGGGAGGCGTGGACCCGCTCCCGCGCGGCCGCGCCGTAGGCGCGGCCGCGCTCCCTGGGTCCGCCCGTCGTCTGCACGATCGGCCAGCCCATGATCGGCAGCCTAGCCCTCGCGCAGCCTCCCGAGGTCCCTCGTAGACTGTCGACCGTTCGACCGCGACCGACGCAGGAGGCAGCCCGCGTGGACACGCGATCGACCGGTCTCGGCATCGCCACGCTGATGGAGCGAGAGCGCCAGACGTTCCGCGACCGTCACCCCCGATCCGGCGAGCTCGAGGAGCAGGCGAAGCCCTCCCTGCTGTTCGGGGTGCCGATGAACTGGATGGTCCGTTGGCCCGGCGACTGGCCGGTGTTCGTCGACCACGCTGAGGGTGCGCACTTCACCGACGTCGACGGCAACGTGTTCGTGGACTTCTGCCTCGGGGACACGGGTGGGATGGCGGGCCACGGACCGAAGGCCTCGGTCGCCGCGATCGCCGAGCAGGCGGCCAAGGGCATCACCCTGATGCTGCCCACCGAGGACGCCGCCTGGGTCGGGCGCCGAGATGACGCGCCGGTTCGGCGTGCCCCTGTGGCAGTTCTGCCTGACGGCCACCGACGCCAACCGGTTCGTCCTGCGGTGGGCGCGCGAGATCACCGGACGGCCCAAGGTGGTCGTGCACAACTGGAACTACCACGGCTCGGTCGACGAGACGTTCGCGCAGCTGGACGACGACGGGAAGCTTCGGCCGCGCGAGGGGCTGATCGGCCAGGCCGCTCCGCTGGAGCTCACCACCAAGGTCGTGGAGATCAACGACCTGGAGGCGCTGGAGGCGGCGCTCGCACCCGGGGACGTGGCCGCCGTGCTCTTCGAGCCGGCGCTCACGAACATCGGCATCGTGCTGCCCGGACACCGGGCTACCACCAGGGCGTGCGCGATCTGTGCACGAAGTACGGCACGCTGCTGGTGATCGACGAGACCCACACGATCTGCGCCGGTCCCGGCGGGTGCACGAAGGCCTGGGACCTCGATCCCGACCTGGTCACGATCGGCAAGACGCTGGGTGCGGGTATCCCGAGCGCGGCGTTCGGCATGACCCAGGAGGTGGCCGAGCGCATCATCGACCACACGGACTGGCGCAACTCCGACGTGGGCGGCACCGGTGGGACGCTGGCCGGCAACGCGCTGTCGCTGGCCGCGATGCGTGCCACGCTGGGCGAGGTGCTCACCGACGAGGCGTTCGAGCGGATGGTCGGACTCGGTGAGCGGTTCGAGGAGGGCGTGCAGGGCGTGATCGACAGCCGAGAGCTGCCGTGGCACGTCACCCGGATCGGATGCCGGGTGGAGTACCTGTTCCGTCCGGACGAGGCGCGCAACGGCGCGCAGGCCGCGGCGGGCCAAGACGAGGAGCTCGACACGCTGATCCACCTGTACATGCTGAACCGCGGCATCCTGATGACCCCGTTCCACAACATGTCGCTTGATGTCGCCCGCGACCACGGCGGAGGACGTCGATCGGCACACGGAGGTCTTCGCCGAAGCGGCCGACGAACTGATCGGCGGTTGACGATGGCGGTGGGCTCGCTCCTGTACATCACGATCGACTGCGTCGACCCGAAGCGGCTCGCGACCTTCTGGGCGAGGGTCCTGGACACCGAGGTCGACGTGTCGATGGACGAAGGCCGGTTCGTCTTCCTGAAGTCGGTGGAGGGCGGCCTCCTGTGCTTCCAGGCTGTCCCCGAGGCGAAGGCCGCGAAGAACCGGATCCATCTGGATCTGTCGGTCGAGGATCTGGATGTCGCGACCGCACAGATCCTGGAGCTCGGCGGATCACAAGTGGGCCAGGACCGTCAGCTCGAGAACTTCACGTGGCGGACGATGGCTGACCCCGAGGGCAACGAGTTCGACATCGCCGTGGGGTAGCGGCATTCAGGCGTGGGCGGCGGCGAAGTCCGCCATGAACCCCGCCAGCGCCTCGGCACCGGCAAGCGGCATGGCGTTGTAGAGGCTGGCGCGGATCCCGCCGACGCTGCGATGTCCCCTCAGTTCGATCAGGCCCGCGTCCGCCGCATCGTCCACGAACCGTCGTTCCAGCGCCGGTGCCGGCAGGCGCCAGGTGACGTTCATCAGCGAGCGGGATCCCGGCTCGGCATGGCCACGGTAGAAGCCACCGCTGCGGTCGATCGCGTCGTACACGAGCGCGGCTTTCCGGCGGTTGTGCTCCGCCTGCCGGGCAAGGCCCCCCACGTCGTCCCGCAACCATCGCGTGACCAGCATCAGCACCCAGATAGCGAAGATCGGAGGCGTGTTGTACATCGACCGGTGCTCCGCGAAGGTCCGGTAGTCGAGCATGGTGGGCAGGCCGGAGGGGATCCCCTCCAACAGACCTTCGCCGATGATGGCCACGGTGAGGCCGGCCGGCCCCGCGTTCTTCTGGGCACCGGCGTACAGCAACCCGTAGGCGCCCACGTCGATCGGTCGCGCCAGGAAGTCCGACGACGTGTCGCAGACCAGCGGCACGCCGGCCGGGATCGACGGAGGGGTTCCGTCCCCCTGCCACTCCACGCCCTGGATCGTCTCGTTGGAGGTGATGTGGACGTAGGGGGCGTCGGGGTGCAGGACGGCGGCGAGTTCCTCGGCGGTGGGGACCCGGACGAACCCGTCGCCTTCACCGGTCCAGGCCACCTGTGCGGCCGTGATCCTCATCGCCTCCGCGACGGCCCTCGACCCCCAGGCCCCGGTCAGCACGTACGCGGCTGCACCCCGGTCGCTCCGGCGCAGGTTCATGGGCGCCATCGCGAACTGCTGGGTGGCCCCTCCCTGACAGAACATCACGTGATAGCCCTCGGGGATCCGCAAGAGGCCGCGGAGGTTGGCCTCGGCTTCGGCGATCACCCCTTCGAACCAGGCGCCCCGGTGGGAGACCTCCAGCGGCGAGGCGCCGACGCCGGGGAGCGTGACGATGTCGCGCTGCACCTGCTCGAGGACGGGCAGGGGTAACGTGGCGGGACCGGCGGAGAAGTTGAAGACACGATCGGCCATGGCCTGCGAGCATATCGGCGTGGCTTACAAGAGGATCCTCCTAGGAACCGACGGCACCGAGCGCGCCGCCATGGCGGGGCAGGTGGCCGCCGAGCTAGCCCGGGCCGGCAAGGCAGAGTTGATCGTCGTCCACGTCTGGGAGCGGCCGGAGGGCGCCCAGGACCGGCTGGCGGCCGCGGTCGCCGACGCCGAGGCCGCGGGCGTGAAGAAGGTCTCCTCGGAGATGCATGGCGGAAGGGCCCCCGCGGAGGTCTTGGGCGAGGTTGCAGAAGCGCGCGACGTGGGACTGGTGGTCGTGAGCGGCGGTCGCAGCCAGGAGTTGTTGGGGGTGGTGGCACAGCGACTCTCCCACCATTCCACGCGCGATCTGTTGATCGTGACGATGCGCAAGACCCAGACCGATGACGGCCGCCGGTACGGTCGCATCCTCATCGCGACCGACGGCTCACCCACCGCCGACCGCGCGGCCCGCAAGGGCTACGACCTGGCCGAGGCGTTGGGGATCCCCGTGACGCTGGTGTTCGTGGGGCACCCGGCAACCGGGCGGCTGATCACCGACGACACGGTGGCGATCTACGGGACCGAGGTCGAGACCGAGATCGACGTTCGCCAAGGGGATCCGGCCGCTGAGATCCTGTCGTGCCGCCCAGGATCACCGCGCCGACCTGATCGTGGTGGGTAACAAGGGGATGAAGGGCGCGAAGCGGTTCTTCCTGAACCCCGTGCCGCAGCAGGTGGTGGATCGGACCGATCGCGACATCCTGGTGGGGCGGACGGTGATCCAGGCGGTCTCCGAACTCGAACCCGGCCAGGGTGGTGTGGTCGAGCGCGCGGGCGAGAAGCTGGCCGCATTCGTCGACGCCGAGGGTGAGATGCACCTGTTCTCGGCACGCTGCACGCACCTGGGGTGCACCGTGGGATGGAACGAGGCCGACGGCGTCTTCGCCTGTCCGTGCCACGGGTCGCGCTTCGGGCCCGACGGCAAGGTGGTGCAGGGGCCGGCCGAACGGGCGCTGCCGCCCGCGTAGGGGACTACCCGCCCAGCCCCGGCTTGAAGATCATCAGGTACAGGATCAGCAGCAGACCGACGGTGCCGATGGCCGTGATGACGTGGGCCGTTCGTCCACCCACCAGTTCCTGGAGCTCCTCGTCGCTGGTTCGGGGGACGCCGGACGGTCGGATCTCACACGCCGCCGTGATCTTGCGGAAGTAGGGGGCGGCCATGCCCAGCATCGCCCCGATCGATCAGGACCAGGATCGCGATCGACAGCAGGATCCACGTGTCGCTCAGGTAGTGCCCCATGATCGCGGCGGCCACGCCACCCACGAGCAGCACGCCCAGGGACACGTACATGGGGATCACCGTGACGTTGGAGAACGAGATGATCTCGGTGATCCGGTCCCGATCAAGCCCGACGTTGCGGATCCGATACACCGCGAACATCGACACGCCGTGGCTGACCATCAGGCCCACGACCCCGACGATGTGGAGCAGCACCCAGTAGCGATACATGGCCCACGAGCATAGCGACCCGTCGGATCTGCGGCGGCTCAGCCGCGCTCGAGCGGTTTGGTGAGGCAGGTGGGACCTCCGTCGCCCTTGCGGGAGATCTCCTCCCCGACGTAGGTGCGCACCTCCACGCCCGCGGTCTCCATCCGCCTTCGGGTCTCGGGGTTGCCGTCGAGCGCCAGCGCCACGCGGGGTCCGAGCGCCAGCACGTTGGGTCCCATCGTGTCGAACTCCTCGTCGGGAACCTCCACCGAGCCGACGCCTCGCTCGCGCAGCAGCTCGATGAGGCGGACGGGTGCCAACGGTGGATAGACGACCGCCAGGTCGCGATCCAGGAGCGAGATGAGCGACATGAGGTGCAGACATTCCTGCGGCCCATGACGATGCGGCAGGTCGAAGACCGTGACCGTCACCCCCATCGGCTCCAGGATGGCCCGCAGCTGGCGGATTCCGTCATCGTCGGTCCGGTACCCACGCCCCACGAGGAGGGTGGTGGCGTCGAGCCAGAACATGTCCCCGCCCTCGGCTACACCTGGCTCCTGGAGCCGCCCGGCGATCGGGACGCCGACGGCCCCGAGATCGGTGCCTACGGCCTCGGGCTCTCGTCGGCGCCCCGGTTTGCCGGGTCGAAGCAGGACGGCACCGTGGTCGGTCATCAAGACGGGGTCGTAGGCATAGATCGCATCGGGGTCGCCGGGGACGTCGGTGCCTCCCTCAACCACCTCGGCCCCGGCTCCTTCGAGGACGGCGCGGAACGCCGCGTGCTCATCGCGAGCCCGAGCCGCGTCGGGAGCCGACCGCCAGCCGTACGCCTCCCACGCCGCCGGATCGTCCGCACGGGGGGACCGCACGTACACGCGACGCAGGTGCGAGACCTGATCCTGGATCGCCATGGCGGCGATGCTACGTCACGCCGCGCTATCGCAGGTGCGGCGGGACGCGAGCCGGGAGGCTCCCGCCGCCATCGTCGCCGGCGCCGCCGCCGTGGGGCGTGGCCCCTCCACCCTGGCGGGCGGCGGTGCCGAGGCCACCTGTAGGAGCGATGACGGGGGCGCCTGCGGCCCCCCCGTCCTCCACGCCCCCCCCGTCGGATCCGGCGACGACGACTCCCCCTTGCGGAGTGCCGAGCTCGCTCCCCTGGTCCGGTACGACCGATCCGTCGCCCTGGGTTCCGGGGGCGTGGACGATCTCGGAAGGCGAGGTGGTGGGGATGGACGGCGATGCGGGACTGGCCGGAGCGGCGGGAGACGCTGGTCGGGACGACGGTGGGATGCTGGAGGAGGCCTCGCCCACGATCTCCGAAAGAGGCAGGCGCGACCCGCCCAGCGCCAGGGCCAGTACCACGGTTCCGGCGGCCGCGGCCCCTCCCAGCGCGATGCTGCCGAGGCGGCGGTTGCGGTCGGCGGAGGCCGGCCGGTCGGAGGAGCTCCATGCATCGGTGGACGTGGCGGGAACCGGGGGGACCGTCTCGGGCAGCGGCGCCTCTTCCTCCGTCTCCGGCTCGGACTCCGCGCTTGCGGGTTGGGGGACGATCAGGGCAGGTTCGTGATGGTTATCGCGAGGTGGCGGGGGTGGGGGGGTCTCGGCTTCGGGGACCACCACCCAGGCCTCGGCGGCCTCCTCACGTGCGGCGGCGAGCTCTGCGGCGGTCACCGGCGAGCTGATCTCGGCCGGCACTTTGGCTGCACCGGTTCTCGCCGGCTCTGCGGTCTCGACCGACTCACTCGGGGGGAGGATCAACAGGGGGGCATCCTCGCGATCCTCGATCACCGCTTCGGACTCCGGCGCTTGCACGCGTTCGGCGGGTTCTCGGGTGCCCCGATGCAGCGCCACGATGTCGGCCAAGGATGCGGAGGGCGTCGGCGCAGCCGCACTCGCGCCCGTGAGTCGAGCCATGGCGGGTGCCAGGCCGCGGAGGATCTCCGAAGGGTCGACACGTGCGTCCCCTCCGATCGGCACCACGGCCTTCGGCCAGACCAGGAGCACCTTGGCGTCGGGGACCATCTCGTGGGTCATGCCCACGGCCAACGCGCCGATGCCGTCGTCGATCAGCACGACGTCGGGGCGGTGCAGGGCGAGCTCGCGGGCGAGCTCGGCGGTGGTTCCGGCCTCTCCCACCACCTCGTAGCCGGCGTCCTTCAGCACGTAGGGAAGCAGGCCCCGGCGCGTGGGCGAGCCCTCGGCGGTGACGACGCGGACGACGTCCGGTCTCATGCGTTCACTGTCCCCCGTTCGGCCTGCAGCGTCCCCGAAGCCTACCCCACCGGAGCAGGCCCCATCCGCCCAGATGTTCCCTCGTAGACTCGCTTCTGGATGGGCGAGCAGCGGCTGGTCTGGACGGGCGTCGCGTGAACGCCGAGGAGCTCCGCGCCGTGCTGCGCAGCGGCCCGCTCCTGAGTGACGGCGGGATGGGGACCGCGCTGATCGACGCCGGCGCCCCGGTGGACGCGTGCTTCGAGGCCCTCAACGAGACGGATCCCGATCGGGTATCGCTGGTGCATCGCGGGTTCATCGAAGCGGGTGCCCGGCTGATCCTGACCAACACGTTCGGGGCGAACCGGTTCCGGCTCGCTACCCACGGGGCGGCCGACCGGGTGCAGGTCCTGAACCGGGCGGGGGTCGAGCTGGCGCGCGAGTGCGGCGCCGAGTTCGTCGCGGGGTCGATCGGCCCACTCGGGATCCGATTGGCGCCCTACGGCCGCGTGCCACTGGAGGAGGCGTTCGAGGCCTACCGAGCGCAGGCGGCGGCATTGGCCGCGAGCGGTGCCGACATGTTGGTCGTGGAGACCCAGAGCGATCTGCGGGAGCTCGAACAGGCGATCAACGCGTGCCGGGACGTGGCTCCGGATCTCGCGTTGGTCGCCTCGGCGACGTTCACGAAGGACGATCGGACCCTCCTGGGTTCCACGCCAGAACAGGTGGCCGCGATGTTGGCCGCGCTCGGCGCCGACGTCGTGGGCGTGAACTGCGGCGAGGGACCCGCCCAGGCTGTTCGCATCGCCCGGGCGATGTCGGGGCCGGCGGAGGGACGCCCGTTGGTGGCCCGACCCAACGCGGGCGGCCCGGCGCAGGTGGGGGGCAGACCCGTCTACCCCGCCACCCCCGACTACATGGGCGAGCTGGCGATGGCCCTGCTGGACGAGGGCGTCGCCATCGTGGGGGGTTGCTGCGGAACGGGCCCGGCGCACACGGCCGCGATCGCGGCGGCGATCGCCGAACGTGGGACCGAACCGCCCGTCCATGTGGCGACGATCGCCCCGCTGTCGGAACGTCCGGCGGAGTCGCCGGCCCTGCCGCCGACGGCCCTGGGCTCGGCTCTCGACCGGGGTGACTTCGTCGTGGCGGTCGAGATGGAGCCTCCGAGATCATTCAGCGCCGCAGAGCTGGTGGCGGCGGCGGAGACCCTGCGCGACGCCGGCGCCGACGTGATCGACGTCGCGGACTCGCCGATGGCGAAGATGCGGATGAGCGCATGGGCCGCGTGTCGCCTGGTTCAGGAGCAGGCGGGCATCGAGACGACGCTGCACTTCCCCACGCGCGGGCGCAACCTCCTGCGGCTGCAGGGCGACCTATTGGGGGCGCACGCTCTTGGGATCCGGAACCTTTTCGTGTGCGTAGGCGATCCGGTCACGGTCGGGGACTATCCACAGAGCCTCAACGACGTGGACGTCACGGCCACCGGGCTGCTGCGGTTGATCACCCAGGACTTCAACCAGGGGCGGGACCGTGCGGGATCGTCGATCGGGCGAACCGACGGCGTTCCTGGCCGGCGCCGCGGTCGCTCCGAACGCGCCGGACCTGGAGCGGGAGTGTCGCCTGCTGCATCGGAAGGTGGCGGCGGGGGCCTCGTTCCTCCTCTCCCAGCCGATCTACGACCCGGATGCGCTGCGCCGGGTGCATGAGACCTACGAGGGGATGGGGAAAGGCCGACTGGTGGTGCCGTTCCTGGCGGGGTCCTCCCCCTGGTCTCGGAGCGCCACGCCGATTTCCTCCACAACGAGGTCCCCGGCGTGGTGATCCCCAGCGCCACGCGGCGACGCCTCCGGGCGGCCGGTGAGGACGCCTGGCGGGAGGGCCGGGCGATCGCCATGGAGCTGATCGACCAGCTGCGCGAGGCCGGGGCAGCCGGCATCTACGTCATGCCCCAGTTCGGCCGCTACGATCGCGCCGCCGAGGTCGTGGAGGCATGTCGCGCCTCGCTCGGTTCAAGTCGACGGTCACCATCGGCCGATAGCCTGTAGAGCCGCACAGCCCGCCGTCGGAACCACCGAAGGAACCCGTCGATGCCCTCAGCGCGCCACGCTCGCCGCGCGATCACCATCCTGGTGATCGCGCTCGCAGCCCTGGGCGCCGCAGCCCCACCGGCCCAGGCCGACCACGTCCCAGCGGCCGTGCGGAGGATCGACGACCAGATCCATCATGCCGAGCGGGTGATCCAACGGTGGCAGCGGAAGGTGACCCGGTGGCAGGTGAGGGTCGGGCATGCCGCGGCCCACGTCCAACGGCTCACCTACCGTGAGGCGGCCGCGACCGAGACCGATCTGGCGTCGTCCGTAGCGCTGCTGCTGCCGGGCCTTGTGGTCGTTCCCAGAGGCAAGGACCCGGTGGCCGAGGCGCATCGTGAGCTGCAACGATTGCTACGCAACCACGCCGCGCAGGAAGCCCTCCAGCAGCAATGGGCGTGGCAGACCTACTCGACGCGGCTGCAACGAGCGCGCGAGCACGCGCTCACTGCCGCTAGCCGTCACCAGGCGGTGAGCATCCCGGACGGCCCGGTCACCTTCGAGTCGTGGGCCCAACTCTTCCTTTCCTCGGTGGGGGCTCCGACCTGCGACGAGAACGTCCTGCTCGTGGTGGCGTGGGAGACCCAGGAATCCACCCAGGCCCTGTTCAACCCGCTGGCCACTACCCACGCGATGGAGGGGGCCACGGACTTCAACGACGTCGGCGTGAAGAACTACGTCTCGCTGGAGCAGGGGCTGGAGGCGTCCGCGACACCCTGCAAGGGGGTGCCGAGTCGTACGGGTACGCCGCGATCCTGGCGTCGCTACGTGCCTGCGCGTCCGCGAAAGCCACGGCCACCCAAGTACGGGATTCAGCGTGGTGCCGCGGATGTGGCGACGGCATGTACCTGCTGTCGCTGATCCCGATCGTGCGGTCGCAGTACGCGGAGCACGCGGCCCGTCTCATCGCCATCCCGGCCTAACGTGCATTCATCCCTTCGACGTATGGCACCTCGGCATCCCCGTCGGCAACCTGCCACAATGACTTCCCGTGGACTCGCGAACCGAGACCGCCGCTTCCCCTGACCCGGCTCCCGGCCCGGTGGTCGTCCCCGCCTCGGCAGGGTCCGCGCTCGACACCCTCCACGCCCTGATCGACGATCGGGTCCCGATCGAACGACGCGACGCTGTTCACGCGTTCGTGAAGGCGTACACCCGACGCATCCCCGAGGCCGAGCTGGAGGCCTTCGACCCCGACGAGCTGTTCGGCCAGGTGTTCTCCGCGTTCACGTTCGTCGACGAGCGAGGGATGCACCCCTCGGTCGTCCGGATCTTCTCGCCGCAGACCGCCATCGACGGCTATCACGTCCCCGGTACGGTGATCGAGACCTGCACCGACGACTCGCCGTTCCTGGTGGATTCGGTGAACGAGGAACTCACCGCGCGCGGCCTGTTCGTACGCAGCATGTTGCACCCGGTCATCGGGACCGTCCGAGACGAGGAGGGCCTCCTCGAGCGGGTGCTCTCCGGCCGGGACGCGAGCCATCGCGAGTCCGTGATGCATTTCGAAGTGGATCGCAAGCTCCCCACCGCGGAGGCGGAGCGGTTGGCGGAGCGGGTCAAGCAGATCCTCCACGACGTGCGCCTCGTCGTCCGCGATTTCGAGCCCATGCAGGATCGCGTGAAGCACATGATCGAGTTGGCGCGCACCGGCGCGGTCCGGTACTCGCCGCAGGAGGTCGGTGAGACCGTCGATTTCCTGGAATGGCTCCTGCAGCTCAACTTCGTGCTCCTCGGATACCGCGAGTACGAGCTGATCGACACCGACGAGGGCCGGGCGATCCGGACCGTTCCCGGAAGCGGTCTCGGCATCCTGTCGAACGTCGCAGCAGTCGTCCTTCGCCGAGATCACGTTGCTGGACAACCTGGACCCGGCGGTGCGTCGAAGGATCGAGGACGGCGACCTGTTGGTCTTCAGCAAGACGAACGCGTACTCGTCGGTACATCGGCGCGCGCGGATGGACTACATCGGCGTGCGGAAGGTAAACGCGCAGGGCGAGATCGTGGGCGAAGCACGGCTGCTCGGGCTGTTCACCTCGAAGGCGTACATGGAGCCGGCCACCAAGACGCCGCTCCTGCATCACAAGCTGGAGCAGATCCTGACGGCCGAGGACCTGATCCCTGGCTCTCACGACTACAAGGAAGTCGTGGAGCTGTTCGAGTCCTTCCCGAAGGACGAGTTGTTCCAGGCCTCCACGCAAGAGCTCCGCCGCCTGGTGGTGGGGCTGCTCCAGCTAGAGAAGCACGGAGGCATCAAGGTCCTGGTGCGACGCGACCTCTACGGGCGCAGCGTCTCCATCATCGTGGCGCTCCCGCGCGACCGATTCAACGCTACGTTGCGCAAGCGTCTACAGAAGCTCTTCGTCCAGCGGTTCAACGGGTCCACCGTGGATTATCACCTGTCGCTGGGTGAGACGGAGTCGGCCCGCATCTTCTTCACGGTGCACGTGGAACCCGGAATCCAGATCCCCGATGTCCCGTTCGAAGAGCTCGACCGCGAGGTCGAGCGCCTGGCCCGGACCTGGGAGGACGATCTCCTCGACGCCTTGACGGAACGGGTCGGGCCGGAGCGCGCGGCGGTGCTGGCCGACCGCTGGGGACCTCGGTTCCCCAGCTACTACAAGGCCAACGACGAGTGGGGTCTTATCGTCGACGACGTCTTGGCGCTGGAGGCGCTTGAGGATACGCCCGACGGGTACCTGGTGGGGCTAGGCAACGAGACGAAGGGTGAACGCCTCACGCGGGTGAAGCTGTACAAGACCGGCGGCAAGGTCGATCTCTCCGCGTTCATGCCGATCCTGGAGACCCTCGGGCTCCGCGCCGTGGAGGAGATCCCCACGGCCATCGAGGGTGAGGGCAAGATCTTCATCCACGACTTCGGGGTGCTGGACTCCCGGGGAGCGGTGCTGGAGTTGGCTACGGCGGCCGAGCAGGTCGCCGACACCATCTCCGCCGTGTGGCGCGGGGAGGCGGAGTCGGACTCCCTGAACCGCCTGGTGATCTCGGCCGGGCTGACCTGGCGTCAGATCGCGGGCGCCCGCGCCTACCGCAAGTACCGGCAGCGGGTCGCCGCCCAGTTCACCGAGGAGTACCAGAACGACGCCTTCGCCGAGAATCCCCAGATCTCGGCGCTGCTGGTGCAGCTGTTCGAGGCCAAGTTCGATACGACCAACGTGTCCTCTGCCGAGCAGATCGAGGAGATCCGCCAGCAGATCCTGGACGCCCTGCAGTCGGTGGCGTCGTTGGACCAGGACCGGATCCTGCGGGGGATGCTCGGCACGATCGACGCGACCGTCCGGACGAACGCCTACCTGGGCCGGCGCTACTTCTCGATGAAGGTGCGCTCGGCCGAGGTTCCGGACATGCCCAAGCCCTATCCGCTTTTCGAGATCTTCGTGTACTCCCCCGAGATGGAGGGGATCCACCTGCGCGGCGGCATGGTGGCGCGAGGTGGGATCCGTTGGTCCGACCGCCGGGAGGACTACCGGACCGAGGTGCTGGGCCTGATGAAGGCGCAGAAGGTGAAGAACGCCGTGATCGTCCCCGACGGGTCGAAGGGCGGGTTCATCCTGAAGCGCACCCCCGCCTCGCCGGAGGAGCTGAAGTCGGAGGTCGTGAGGCAGTACACGACCCTGATGCGCGGGATGCTGGATATCACGGACAACCGCGTCGCCAACGAGGTGAAGCATCCGGAGCATGTCCGGGTCCTGGACGGGCCCGATCCATACTTGGTGGTGGCCGCCGATAAGGGCACCGCCACCTTCTCCGATACCGCGAACGAGATCAGCGAGCGCTACGGCTTCTGGCTCGGAGACGCGTTCGCATCGGGTGGATCGCACGGCTACGACCACAAGGCGTTGGGCATCACCGCGCGCGGAGCGTGGGAGTCGGTGAAACGGCACTTCCGCGAACTGGGCGTGGACGTGATGTCCGAGGCCTTCACCGTCGTGGGGGTCGGGGACATGAGCGGCGACGTCTTCGGCAACGGCATGCTCCTGTCGCGGTGCATCAAGCTGATCGCAGCATTCGACCATCGCAACATCTTCGTCGATCCCGACCCCGACCCCGCGATCTCGTTCGCGGAGCGTCAGCGGCTATTCGTCACGCCCGGCACGTCATGGAACGACTACGACCGTGCGGCGATGTCGGTGGGTTCGGACGTGTTCGATCGCAAGGCGAAGCAGGTGGTCATCTCGCCACAGGTGCGCGAGGCGCTGACGATCCCCGCAGGCGTGCCCGATCAGATGACGCCGGCCGACCTCATCCGCTTCATCCTGAAGGCCAAGGTGGACCTCCTGTGGAACGGGGGGATCGGCACCTACGTGAAGTCCTCCGATGAAACGAACGCGCAGGCGGGGGATCGTGCCAACGACCAGGTCCGGATCAACGGTGACGAGGTTCGCGCCCGGGTCGCGGGCGAGGGCGGCAACCTGGGGTTCACGCAGTTGGGCCGCATCGAGTTCGCGAACAACGGCGGCAGGATCAATACGGACTTCATCGACAACTCGGCGGGCGTCGACACCTCCGACCACGAGGTCAATCTGAAGATCCTGTTGGGCATGGCGAGCGAACGTGGGCTGCTCACCTTCGAGCAGCGCAACGAATTGCTGCAGGCATGCGTGCAGGATGTGGTGGATCACGTCCTCTACGACAACTACCTGCAGGCGCAGATCCTCAGCCAGGAGATGGTGGTCGGCAACCAGCGGATCGAGGCCTACGAGGATCTGATGGAGCAGCTGGAGGATGAAGGGGAGTTGGACCGGGTCGTGGAGTTCCTTCCTTCGTCCGAAGACATGCTGCAGCGGCGGGCCGACGCCGAGGGCATGGTGCGTCCCGAGCTGGCTGTGCTCCTGGCCTACGCGAAGCGCTCGATCGCGGCCGCCCTGTTGGACTCGAACCTCCCCGATTCGCCCTACCTCGTCAACGATCTCCAGCGGTACTTCCCGCCGTTGGTCGTGGAGCGTTACGGCGATCTGATCGCGGAGCACCCCCTTCGGCGGGAGCTGATCGCCACGATCGCGGCGAACGACGTCGTGAACTCTCAGGGCATCACGTTCGTCTCCCGGATGGTGACCGAGACCGGCGCCCGTCCCTCCGATGTCGTGCGGGCGTTCCGGATCGCCCGCGACGTCACCGGCGCGGTGGCTCGGTGGGAGGCCGTCGAGTCACTGGACGGCAAGATCGACCCCGGTGTGCAGAACCAGCTGATGACGGGGGTGGATTGGCTCGTCGAGACCACGTCCCGCTGGTACCTGGTCCGGGCGGCGGGTCGCCGGCTCAGTCAGCAACAGGCGGTCGAGGAGGCCAGCGAAGCGTTCGCCGAGCTCTCCAGCGTGATCGATCAGATCGGCCCGGAGGCCTGGCGGGAGGAGCATGAACATGCGGCTCGGCGCCTGGTCGCCGAGGGCGTGCCGCCGGAACTTGCCCGGCGCCACGCCTTCCAATCGGAGCTGGTGCACGGCCCCGACATCATCACGGTGGCCCACACCACGGGCCGCACCGGTCTGGAGGTCGCGAGGGGGTTCTTCCTGCTCGGGGAGAAACTGCAGATCGACTGGCTCGAGCAGCAACTTGAAGGGCTGAGCGCCGGCACGCGGTGGCGCCGCTGGGCGCAGCAGTCCATGGAGGACGACCTGTTCACCCTGCGCCGCCAGATGACCGAGAAGGTGCTGGAGCAGTCGGGTGGTCGCCCCGTGGACGAAGCGGTGGAGTGGTTCCTGCAGGAGCACGCGGAAGCCTTCGCGCGGCTCGAGAAGTTCATGCGTGGCCTGGCGATGGAGGGGGTCACCGATCTCGCCCAGCTCACGGTGGCGCTCCGTCAGATCCGCGCGCTGGTGGGGTAGAACCCCCTTCGGACCCGCCGTCTCGGCTCAGCCGTAGAAGTCGTACGTGACCCAGATCCGCCCGGCTGAGCGAACCACGCCGATCCCGATGTGTCGGAAACGGCTGGCCAGGATGTTGGCGCGATGGACCGGGCTGCGCATGAAGGCGCGCTGGATCTGGTCGCAGGTGCCCGACATCCCCACGTTCTCGCCCCACGTGTGCGCTCCGTACGGACGCACGATCCGGGCCAGATCGGTTGTGTGGTAGACACTGTAGCGGCGTGCCATCCGGCGGCTGTGATGCCATGCCTTGCTCGCCAGATCCCATTTCAGCCGCACCGGCGTCAGCCCGTGGTGCCGCCGCGAAAGGTTGACCTCTCTGAAACACTTGTGGCGCAGGGCTTGTGCCTCGGACTTGGCGTCCGCCACGTTGGCCGCCAAGAGTGCTGCGACGATGATCGAGCCCACGACGAATAGACGGAGGAACCTCATACCGGGATGCCCCACCCTACCCGAGGCGATGGGGCCTGTCACGCAAGCGCTGTAAGCCCGGATCTCAGGCGGGCAGGATCCGCCAGGTGCCGTACTCGACCGTCGTGGGGATCGTGCGGACCCGGACGACGCGGTAGGACCTCCCGAAGAGCTGCACGCGCAGCCACACGATCACGCCGTCCTCGACCCCCTCGGGCCACACGGTGCTCGGGCGCATGCCCGATAGGAAGTTGCCCATCCCGAAGGCGACCACCCTGCCGTTGACCCGCGCGACCGGCTGGACCACGTGGGCGTGGTGGCCCAGGATCAGATCGACGGCGGGCGACGCCGTCAGGCGTTCGGCCAGATCGCGCTGGGACGGGGTGGGCGGCACCACGCCCTCCACGCCCCAGTGCAGGCTCACGATGGTGAACCGGGATCCCAGAGCTCGGGCACGCCGGGCGTCGGCCAGGATCGCTCTGGCGTCGATGAGGTTCGCCTCCCACGGATGCGCGCGGGTGAAGCCGTTGAAGCCGAACGCGTAGGAGAGGTGCGCCACTTTCACGCCGTTCGCCCTGACGAAGGTGATGTGGCGGGATTCGGCACGGGTGCGAGCCGTCCCCGCATGGGAGACATGGGAGCGGTCCAGCGCGTCCAGCGTGGCGCGGATCCCCGTCATCCCCCCGTCCAGAGAATGGTTCGACGCGGTGGAGCATTCGTCGTAGCCCGCGTAGGCGATCGCGTCCGTGATCTCGTGCGGCACGCTGAATACGGGGTAGCTGGAGAGGTGGCGGTCGTCCGCAGAGACCGGTGTCTCGAGATGGCAGATCGCCAGATCCGCGCCGGTCAGGATCGACCGAACCCGGCCGAACATCGGGCGGAAGTCGAATGCGTGTCCGTGAGCCGAGCCCACGATCGCCGCTCGTTCCCACAACGCCTGGTGGATCAGGATGTCGCCGGTCGCCGCGATGGTGAACCTGGCGGGTGCGGGCGCCGGTGGTGGTCCGGGAGGTTGCTTGGGCTCCGTGCTGGGCGCCGTCGAGACGGCCTCACGCGCCTGCGGCTCGGGGGTGCGATGCGTAGGTTCGCCGGCCATGCGCGGCACCGCCAGGCTCAGGGCGAGGACGCCCACCAACAGCGTGGAGCGGGTGATGGGGCCGGGGGCCGGCCGCCGACGCTGATGCTTCCCACGCATCGTGCAGATCCTTCTCCGGGTGATTGGCCAACCCCGAAGACGGTCGTCGCGGCCTGGGGAAGGCTCGGCCACCCTATCCCCGGTTCGGCCCCTGACCGTGGAGCTGTGGGGAGATTCCCGTAGGCTCCGGGCGGGCGGGATCGAGCGGAAGGAGCAGCGTCGTGACGACCAAGGGTGACTACACGGAAGCGGAGTGGACGACGTTGCGTCGGTCCCCGCTGGTGGCGGGGATGGCGATCACCTTGGCGGATCCGGGCGGTCCGATCGAGACCACCAAGGAGCTGATGGCCACGATGAAGGCTGTCTCGAACCCAGGAAGCGACGAGCCGCTCATGACGGCCCTGTCGCAGGATGCGATGGCCATGACCCAGGCACACGAGAACCTGCTGGGTGACTTCAAGCCCAAGGGCGCGATGGCCGGCGAGCAGATCCTGGAGGAGTTGCGGGCGGCGAACGCGATCGTGACGGCCAAAGCCAGCCCCGAGGAGGCCGCGGCGTTCCGTTCGTGGCTCCTGAGCGCGGCCCAGGAGGCGGCCGACGCCGCCAAGGAGGGTGGGTTCATGGGGTTCGGCGCCGAGCTCGTGAGCCAGGGCGAGAAGGACATGCTCGCGAAGCTCTCCGAAACCCTCGGGGTCGACCCGGCGTAGCCCCTCGATCTACGGTTCGCGCAGGAGGCGCGCTCCCAGCTCGCGGGTCACGTCCACGATCAGGTCGATGTCCTGGTCGCGTGTACGCCAGTTGCACAGGGCCGGGCGGAAGGCCACGTGCCCCTCGAACACGGTGGCGCCGAAGGCCACTCGCCCGTCCTCGAGTACGGCATCGCCCAAACGGCGGTTCAGCTCATCCAGGCGATCCTCGTCGACGTCGGGAGGTCGGAATCGGAAGCAGACGATGTTGAGCGGCACGTCCGCCAACCGCTGCAGATCGGGCGCGTCGTCCACCCGCGCGGCCAGGCGCTGCGCCTGGTCCAGATGCCGCTCCACGATCGCGCGGTAGCCGCTGCGTCCGTAGGCGCGCAGCGTGGCCCAGACCGCGAAGGATCGTGCCCGACGTGACATCTCTGGGCCTAGGTATCCCCAGGCGGGACGCGGTTCGTCCAGGTCGGGTAGGTAGGGGGCCCCACTTCCGAAGACCCCTAGCTGCAGCGTGGGATCACGCACGAACGCGAACCCGCTCTCGTAGGGGACGTTGAGCCATTTGTGGCCGTCGGCGATCGCGGAGTGGGCGCGCTCCACCCCTTCCAACAGGTGGCGCGTCCGGTCCGAGACCGCGGCGAACAGACCGAACGCACCGTCAACGTGCAGCCAGGCTCCGTGACGTTCCGCGAGGTCGGCCATCCGGGCGATGGGGTCGAAGTCACCGGCGTTCACCTCGCCGGCGCTCGCGATCACGATCGACGGTGCACCCCCGAGCGCCTCCAGTGCGCCTTGGAGGGCATCGAGGTCCAGCCGGCCGACGCCGTCGAGGGCGAACGTGCTGACCTGATGCCGCCCGATGCCGAGCATGGCCAGGGCCTTCACGTCGCTCGCGTGCACGTATCCGGAGCCGAACACCGGGATGGGCGGCAAGCCGCTCATGCCAGCCTCGTCAACGTCGACCCCGTGCTGCTGCCCCCACCACCGCCGAGCGCAGGCGAGCGCGGTGAAGTTGGCCATGGTGGCGCCTGTGGTCAGAACGCCGCTCCACTCGGCGGGAAGGCCGAACAGCTCGCGCAACCACCGCAGGGCCACCAACTCCAGCTCGCCAGCCAGTGGGGACTCTACCCAGGCCGCGGGGTTCTGGTCCCAGGTGGATGCGATCCAGTCGGCGCCCATGGCGGCGGGCGTGGTGCCGCCGGTGACGAAATGGAAGAACTTCGGTCCCACGGTGTGGATCGCGCCGTCGACCCCCGTCAAGAGCTCGCGCACGGCAGCCTCGGCGCCGATCCCATCGTCGGGGAGGGGACCGTCGAACGAGCGGGCGATCGTCTCGGCGTCGGGGACCCTGACCGGGCGGTCCCAGATCCCTTCCAGGTACGCACGCGCGCTGTCGGCGACACCGTCGATCACCGGTTCGACCTCGTGGGGGACGGGAGGCGTCGGCGGCATCCACCGATGGTACGACCGGGCGCTAGGCTTGGACGATGCCGGTGGTGCACATCCGAGCCCTGGCCCCGGCCGGGGGGACCGCGCAGATCGATCGGACCTTGTCCCGTGTGGCGGACAGCGTGGCCGAGGTGCTGGGGACCGATCCCGCGGGCACGTGGTGCACGTTCTCACCCGTCGAGCGGATGACCCTGGGCACCCGGGTCGTCGCCGACCGGGGCCAGATCGCGTACGTCGACGTCTGGATCCGCCCTCGCGATGAGGCGACGGACGCCGAGGTTCTCGCGGCTGCCTGCGGCGCCGTCGGCATCGAACTCGGCCTGCCCGTGCAGGACGTGTGGGGGACGCTCCGATCGGCAGAGCCGGGTCGGATCTTCGCCGGTGGCGCCATCATGCGCGAGGACGGGTAGTCACATCCACGAGCTCCAGGAACTCCGAGCCGCCGGCGACGTCCAGCTCTCGCACGATGCCTAGGCCCGACGCGTAGTACTTGGCCGAGGTGACGTTGGGCTCCAGCCGGGTCCATTCGAAGGTGCGAGCCACCTGATCGACCCACCCGTAGGGAACCTTCGTCTTGAGTCCCGTCTGCACGACCCAGGCCTGATCCTCTGCGTGGCCGCGATAGAACTCCTGGCGATACGCGTCCGTCGGACGGGGACCTGCCGGCATGATCGTCCCCGCGATCCCTCCCTCAACGCCCGCTTCCCATGAGCCCTCGGTGCTCGTCACGTGTCCGTCCGGCGCGTAGACGGCTGTGGCCTCGCCGAAATACCAGACGTTGCCGTCGTTGTCCGGCGCGTACCAATCAGTGGTCTTCTCACGCAGGGCGCCGTTGGCGTGGAGTACGTCCTGCACCACGGTGGTCGTGACACCCTGGATCACCTTGGTCCGCTCCGTGATCGTGAGGCGTTCCCGCAGCTTGTCTCCATCCTCGGTGCCGCGATACACGAACACCGTGCCGGGGACCAGAGGGAAGTAGGGATTCTGCATCGGCGTGGTGAAGTTCGCCGGGTCGATCCCTCTCCCACGTACCCCTGACGCCCCGTCCGCCGAAGCGGCTGTGCCGAGCCCTCCTGCGATCGCCACCAGCGCCGCGCCGATCGCTGCGGTCCGTCCGATCCTCATGGCATCCTCCTTCCGCTACGTCGTTGCTGTGGGGACACTGTGCGCGGAGGCCGCTGACCGCTGGCTGAACCGTTGCCGGCGTCGTTCAGCAGCCCTTCAGCAACGCAGGTGAAGATGGTGAACTCCGTTCGGAGGCGGGCGATGCGTGTACTGGTAGTGGAGGATGAAGAAAACCTCGCTGAAGGCCTGCGCAACGGCCTGGAGGCGGAGGGCTTCGCTACGGATGTTGCGACGAACGGTACCGACGGCCTCTGGATGGCACGCGAGCATCCATACGACGCGATCGTCCTGGACATCCTGCTCCCCGGTATGAACGGCTACCGCGTGTGCGCCACCCTTCGTGAGGAGGGGAACTGGACGCCCGTCCTGATGTTGACCGCCAAGGATGGGGAGTTCGACGAGGCCGAGGCACTTGATACGGGCGCCGACGACTTCGTCACGAAGCCGTTCTCCTACCTGGCTCTGGTGGCTCGCCTCCGCGCCCTGATCCGGCGGGGAGCCACTGAACGGCCGGCGGTGCTCGAGGTGGGCGATCTCCGGTTCGATCCCGGCGCGCGGCGCGTGTGGCGCGGCGAGGTTGAGGTCCGCCTCACGGCCCGGGAGATGGCGCTCCTCGAGTTCCTCCTGCGCCGCGAGGGGCAGGTGGTCTCGAAGATCGAGATCCTGGATCACGTGTGGGATGCTGGATTCGACGGCGACCCTAACATCGTGGAGGTCTACGTCCGGCACCTGCGCAACAAGCTCGATCGACCGTTCGGGCGGGATTCGATCCAGACGGTGCGAGGCGCGGGCTACCGGTGGGAGGACGACGGTGGCTGACCCGCGCGCGGACACCCGAAGACAGCCTTCCCCGCGGCGAGTCGGCGGGATCCGCATCCGCACCACGGTGGCGGCCGTCGTGGTGGTGGGTGTAGGCATGCTGATCGCGTCGCTCGTGATGCTCAACTACGTGGCGCGTTCCCTTACGGCGCAGGTGGGGGACGAGGCGGAACTCCGCGCGCGCGAGCTGACCAGAGACCCGGCGTCGATCGCTGACGGCGTCACGGTCCCGGTCGGGGAGCCGAAGGAGGCCTTCGTCCAGGTTCTCGCGGGCGACGCGGTGGTGGCCTCGAGCGAGAACGTGTCCGGAGAGCCTCCGCTCGTCCTCCTCCGCGCGGGTCGGCAAGCTTCTCTGGATGCGGTGCCGTTCACGCCCGGCCCGTTCGTCGTCGATGCGGTAGGGGCCACCACCCCGGAAGGTGAGCGGTTGGTGATGGTGGGGCTCAACATCGACGATGTGGTGGAGGCTCGCCATGCCGTGGCGGTCGCGCTGCTGATCGGTGGCCCGCTGCTGCTACTGGTCGTCGGGCTGGTCACCTGGTGGATCGTGGGCAGGACGCTGCGACCGGTGGAGGACATGCGCATCGAGGTCGAGCGGATCTCGTCACGGGAGCTCCATCGGCGCGTCCCTGTGCCCGCTGCTGACGATGAGATCTCCCGTCTGGGGTCCACGATGAACCAGATGCTGGATCGCCTCGACGCCGCCCAGCGGCGGGAGCGGCGGTTCGTTTCGGACGCTTCGCACGAGCTCCGGTCACCCACGGCGTCGATCCGCCAACATGCCGAGGTCGCGCGAGAACACCCCGATCGCACGAGCGTCGGCGAGCTGGCCGAGGTGGTCCTGCAAGAGGACGAGAGACTGCAGCGGCTGGTCGAAGATCTGCTCCTCCTGGCCCAGCTCGATGAGACGGGGCCAGATCCGTCGGTCGAGGTGGATCTGGATGATCTCGTGCTGGCCGAGGGCGCCCGACTCCGCGCCATCTCCGGATTGGAGGTGGACATGGTCGGCGTCTCCGGCGGGCGCGTGATGGGCAACCGATCGCACCTGCAGCGCATGGTGCGCAACCTCGTCGACAACGCCGCCCACCATGCTCGTGAACGAGCCGCACTCGGCCTCGAGTCGCGGGACGGCCAGGTCGTGCTCACGGTGGAGGACGACGGCCCCGGCATCCGCGCCGAAGACCGCCAGGTGGTCTTCGATCGTTTCGTCCGGCTGGACGATGCACGCGCCCGCGGGACGGGCGGAACGGGTCTGGGGCTGGCCATCGTCAGGGAGGTGGCGACCTCCCACGGCGCCAGGGTGGACCTCGCAGACGGCGCTCTCGGCGGCCTTCTGGTCCAGGTGCGGTTCCCGTCGGTGGATCGAGAAGAGGCGTTACGAGAGGGGAAGCAGGGCGTCCAGAGCCGCGATCGAGGCCACCGCGTCGTCCAGTAGCGCGCTTGCCGCCTCGATGTTCGACTCGGCACCCGAGTTCGGCGCTGACCCGGCCCGGTCGATGCCGTCAGCGACGCGTCCACGATCGCGGTCGTAGACGGGGTCACCCGCCGGGTTGCGATCTTCGAACCAGGCGCGAGCCTCGGCTGCCCGATCCCTCCAGACGGCCTCGCCGGTCACCTCGGACAGACGATCCAGCCCGTAGATCGTGCTCGCCACGTCGTACGCCGTGGTGCTCGGCCGGTCGAAGCCTCCTCGCACGGTCGGCACCAGCAGCGCGTCCGCGCTGCTCCTTGGCGACCTCGATCAGGCTCGACTCGCCAAGGAGGGCGCCTACGTCGGCCAGTACCCCCTCCTGGACGTGCGCCCAAAGGTGCGGCGTCGCCTCGCTCGTCGGGGTTGTTCATCAGGATCTCGCCGTCACGCCGACCCGCGATCTCGAGGGCCCATCGCCTCACGGTCGGCTCCAGATCCGTCCGACCCGCCTCGTAGGCGACCAGCCGCAGGGCGAGCTGGACGTGCAGGGCTCGAACGTCCGACGGCGCCTCGGTCGCGGTCAGTTGGTCCAGTCCTCGACGCATCGACGCTTCCGCGCGGGCATCGCCGAACGTCGAACCATGCCCCGGCGAGGCCGCACATCGCGCGTCCGTGCCAGAAGTTGTCCCCCACCGCCGACGTCAGGCCCGTGGACGTTCCGCCGTCCCGTCCCAGTCGTAGATGAAGTTGACCCATCTGCCGTCGGGCTCTTGCATCCACAGGACGAACTGCCATGCAGGCCGAGCGCCCAGTCCCGGACACGTTCCTGCGGTTGCCGCTCGCATACCTGGCACAGGACGCCCAGGAGTCGAGCGGCGTCGTCGACGCACGCCACGCCCTCGAACCCGGACTCGGCCGCGGGATCGGCGTTCGCCGTCGGCGTCGGCGTACACCGCGATGGCCAGGGCTGCGGGGCCGGCCGCGGGGATCGGGTGGGTGAGGCGGGCGAGCTGCCTCAGCACGCCCGAAGCTGCTCCAGGATGTCGTCGATCGAGAAGTCCGCGGCCGCGAGGAACGAGTCAGCGGCTCCGTAGTACACCCGGATCCGGCCGTTGCCCAGATCGATGTGACCGCTGGGGAACACCACGTCGTGAAGGAAGCCGCTGCGCTCGTAGTCCACCTCGGGCACCAGCAAGGGGTCGGGCGTGCGGGCTGTCACGATCGAGGGATCGGCCGCGTCCAGGAGCAACGCTCCCATGCCGTACCGGTCGGTGCGGTCGGCCCCGTGATAGAGCTCCAGCCATCCCCGGTCCACCCGGATGGGCACCAGGCTGGCGCCGATCCTGGCCTCGTCCCACTGTCCGGGCCGAGGGAGCGCGATCGGTTGGTGGTTCCCCCAGTGCAGCAGATCGGGCGACCGCGTGAGCCAGATCCCGAGCACATGGCCGAACGAGGCCGGCATCGGGCGTGTGAGCGCGAGGTATTCTCCGCCCACCCGCTCCGGGAAGATCACTGCGTCCTTCTGGTCGGGTTGCAGGATCGTGCCCATGCGCTCGAACGTACGGAAGTCGGTCGTGCGGAGCAGGCTCGTGCTTATGCCCAGACGGCTCACCGACACGAAGGTGATGAGGTAGTCGTCGCCGATCTGCGTGATCCGCGGGTCCTCGACGCCGTACTCCTCCACGCGCGATGCGGCCTGGATGGCCGGTGCCGGTTCCACATCGAAATGGATGCCGTCCGTGCTGCGGGCGACGCGCAAGTGAGACACGTGGGTGAGGTAGTCCACGTGCCCGTCATCGGCCCGGTGCCCGTCGTTAGGATCGCGGTATCGAATCGAGCGCGGGTCTCGCAGGTCGAGGCCCGGCAGATCGCGCGGAACGTAGGCCATCACGACGTGCGGCTCGCTGCTCGACAGATCGAAGAACGGAACGCCCACGAGCGCCTCGCGCTCGATGTGTGCCGGCAGGGGCTGGAGGTGTGGCTCCTGGCCATCCGAGCTCCAGCAGCATCGCGCCCTCGGGCAGCTCGCCTCCCGCCCGCGGGCGCTCGGCCACGCGGAGCAGCGCCACGATCTCGTCGCCCACGCGGGCGATCCCGGCGTTGATCGTGGAGATCACCTCCATCCCCGGCTGCGAGGGCGCGACGTCGGCAGGCGTGATCAGCGGGTTCTCAGGAAGGCGCGCTGCGATCGGGCACCGCGATCGATCCGCCGGGCAGCGGGGCCGCGCGGGGGATCGCCGGGACGGTGGCCACCAGGTCCCTGAAGGTCTGCACGAACCGTTCGCCCGTCTTTGGCCAGGTGAACTCGTTGGCGTACGCGTAGGCGTTCCGCTCCAGCTCCGCCTTCTCGCTGCGGATCGTCGAGCAGCCGATCGATCGCGTCGGCCAGTCCGTCCGACGAGCGGAAGTCCACCAGGACGCCGCGGTCGTCGGCCAGCGCTTCGATCGCGTGCAGGTACGGGGTGGAGATCACCGCCTTGCCGGCGCCGAGGGCATAGCTCGAGTGTGCCGCTCGTGATCTGGTTCGGGTCGAGGTACGGCGTCACGTAGATGTCGCTCGCCAGCAGGAACTCGATCACGTCGTCCTGGCCGAGGTACTGGTTCACGAACCGGATGTGGTCGCTGAGATCGAGGTCATCCACGATCTGCGATCAGCTTGTTGCGGTACTCCTCGCCTTGGCGGCGCAGCAGCTCGGGGTGCGTCTGGCCGGCGATCAGGTACAGGGCGTCGGGGTGTCTCGCCGCCACCGTGGGCATCGCCTCGATCACGTACTCGAGACCCTTGCCGGGGCCGACCAGACCGAAGGTCGAGATGATCGATCGGCCCTCCAGCCCCATCTTCTCCTTCAGCCGTCGACGCCCGCGCGGCTCGATGTGGGGCATGCCGTGCTGGATCACGGTGACGGCGTCGTGACGCCGTAGACCTCGCGGAGGATGTCCGACGGCGGTCTCGGCCATCACCACGAGGCCATCGCTGGCGGCCGCGAGGTCCGGACGGCCTGGCGGACAGCCGGGGACGGCTCCGGCAGGACGGTGTGCAGGGTCACGAGGGTGGGCTTGCGCACGGCTTGCGAGGAACGACGCGAGATGGTCCTCGTAGCTGCCCTCGATCCAGCGATCGCCCTCCCAGCCCTCGTCACGCCACAGACCGTAGAGCCCGAACTCGTGCTGGACGCTCACCACGTCCACGTCCGACGCGGCGATCGCGTTCGCCGCCCCCGTGTATCCGGCCGCCGTGCCCTGGGAGATCCGCCAGCGAACCTCGCCCTCGTACGCACGCACGACGTGGCGCTCGTCGATGGCGGCAACGTCGATCGTCACCGTCGGATCCGCCTCGTGCACCGCCGACATGAGGTCGGACGTGAACGTCGCCACCCCGCACCGCCGCGGCGGGTAGGTCGATACGAGGGCGACACGCATCAGGTCAGCGTACCCGACCCCCCTTGGAGCAACCCTTCGTGCGACGTTGGGGCGCGGGCCGTAGGCTCGAGTCATGAGTCCTGCACTAGAGGTCCGGTTGATCGAGGCGGTCGGCGAGACCGACTTCTCCGGCGTCGTGCATCTCTCTCGCGGGGGCGATCTGCTGTTCGAGGCCGCATACGGGCTTGCCGATCGGGCTCACGGCGTCGTCAATACCACCACGACCCGCTTCGGGATCGCGAGCGGCACGAAGGGCTTCACGGCGTCCTCGATAATGTCGCTCGTTGCCGAGGGATCGCTCGGCCTGGACACCCACGTCAGGAGCCTGCTCGGCGATGAGCTCGAGTTGATCGACGAGGACGTGACGGTCGGCCACCTGCTCGCACACACCTCGGGCATCGGCGACTACATGGATGAGGACGCCATCGGAGACATCGACGACTACGAGATGCCCGTCCCGGTCCGCCAGCTCGCGAGCACGACCGGCTATCTCCCCGTGCTGCGGGGTCATCCGGCGAAGTTCGCGGCGGGCGAGCGATTCGAGTATTGCAACGGCGGGTTCGTGGTCCTGGCCCTCATCGCGGAGATCATGACCGGGTCGAGCTTCTACGACACCGTCGCCGAGCGGGTCTTCGCACCCGCGGGCATGACGGCCACCGGGTTCCCGCGGTCCGATGAGCTGCCCGGAACGGCGGCCATCGGATACCTTCCGACCGAGGCCGGTTGGCGGACGAACCAGTTGCACCTCCCGGTCCGCGGCTCCGGAGACGGCGGCGCGTACTCCACGGTCGGAGACGTCGGAGCGTTCTGGGTGGCTCTCTTCTCTGGCCGGATCGTTCCGCTGACGTTGGTCAAGGAGATGGTGCGGCCACGGGGCGCGCGCCCATCCGAATCGAAACGGTACGGGATGGGGTTATGGCTCCGCGACGACCGGGCGACGGCGATGTTGGAAGGATACGACGCGGGGGTCTCGTTCCGTTCCGCCTACGATCCGTCGTCCGAGGTGCTGTACACGGTCATGTCCAACACGTCAGCGGGGGCCTGGCCGCTCGTCGAGGTGCTCGACGAGGCGCTCCTCGATCTGTCGCGGTCGCATGCGTGACGTTCGTCTCCCACGGGTCGAATGCGACGGCCGGACCGCCTCCCTCGAACAGATATGGGCCCTCGATCTGAGTCCCGCCGGCCACTTCACGGCCATGCAGGTCAGGGATCGCCGGACGCTGGGGATGGACTTCCATCTGGCCCGTCTCGACGCCGCCACCCGGGAGCTGTTCGGCGGAGGGTTGGATAGCGACCGGGTGCGCGACCACATCAGGCACGCCCTCGGCGAGGACACGACCGACGCATCGGTGCGGGTCAACGTGTTCGGCTCCGACGATTCCGAGGATGGCGTGTCCGTCATGGTCAGCGTGAGACCGCCCGCATACGAGCCCGCCGATCCGCAGAGCCTGCAGACGGTCGAGTATCAGAGGCCGGCCGCCCATATCAAGCACGCCGCCGGTTTCGGCCAGTCGTACTACCGGGGCCTCGCCCAAGCCAACGGGTTCGACGACGCGCTGTTCGTGGGGCCGAACGGCGCGATCTCCGAGGGTTCCATCACCAACATCGGTTTCATCGATGGCGACCAGATCGTGTGGCCCGACGCGCCGGCGCTGCGCGGTGTCATGATGCAGGTGCTCCAGCGGGAGCTAGATCGGAGCGGGGTCTCGTGGCGGTATCGATCCGTGCACATGGCTGATCTGGCTTCCTTGGATGGCTGGTTCGTCACGAACTCACATGGGATGGCTTCGATTGCGCGCATCGACGAACGGGTCATGCCGACCGACGCGAGGCTGATGCGCACAGTGAAACAGCTACTCGCCGCCGCCCACTACGATCCCATCTGAGCATCAGCAGCCGGATGGCCTTCCGGAGGGGGCGCGTCTAGGCTCCGACGCTCAGCATCGGCGGCGGCCCCGGGATGATCCTGACGAAACGTTTCCCCTCGCTGCTCTTCTCCATCTTGAGCCAGATGACGATCGGTTCTGCTTCTCTTCGTTCCGAAGCACTGACCATTGGCCCCGAGTCCGCGGCCAAGCGTTCCAGGACTTCATCGCGCTCACGGGTGCCCTTCGGGAAGACGATCCCTCGTTCTTTGGCAACGCCGTCGGGACCCTCGAAGGAGATCGTGATCAGCCACTTCGACGCATAGGTCGAATCCTGCGTCTCGACCGTGATGACCTGAAGCGGAGTGGCATCGTCGATGAGGGATCGCCTCTCGGCGTCACCGATGAGGAAACCGGGCTCTCTCATGCCCCTCCACCATACCCGGCACCTGGTCGAAGGCCGTGCTACTCACCGTGATGACTTCAGTCGATCGGGGCCCGGGGGGCGGTCTTGGCGCCGCCCAGGAGGGGGAGTCCGAAGTTCTCCTGGATGGCTCTCGTCAGGCTGTAGTGGCTGTAGAAGGCGCCGTCGTTGCCCGCCGGGATCCGGGCCGACACGAGGATCGTCGTCACCTGGCACGTCCCCTTGTTCGCCGCGTAGACGGCCGGATCCGAGCAATCCATCCCCCAGTGCCCCTTGTCCAGCACCGACCCTTCATTGGATTCGTCCCAGGTGACGATCACGAGCGTGTCGCCAGCCCGGTAACTCGCCGTCGCCGCGATCGCAGTGACGATCCTGCCGATGTAGTCGTCGCCCAGGCGGATCCGCGAAGCCTTCGTCTTGCCCGTGACGCCTTCGCACACGCCGTTCCGCCAATGCATGTCGTAGCAGTCATCGGGCGCGATCCACGTGAAGTCCGGGAGTCGGTCAGCCGCGATGTCGTTCCACAGGTACGGGTCCAGGGGGATGTCGTTCGTCGCGCAAGTCTTGTCGCCGCTCGTCCCCAGGTTCGTGAACCAGTACGCCGGGTTGTGCCCGCTCCGGTATTGGGACACCGAGCTCACGTTGCCCGAGCAGTTCTTCGGCATCGACTGGTTGTAGTCTCTCCAGGTTCCTCCTGCGACGTTCAGCTGATGGAACACGTTGTCGGCGTTCGACGAGCACGCGAGGCACGTCTCGAAGGTTCCGCTCACCACGGCCAGATAGTTGGGGAAGCTCGGGTGCGTCTCGCCGGCGGTGTTCGTGAGCAGCCGGCAATCGTTCGCCAGCATGTGCGTGTACGGGGCATCGGTCGCCTTCTGCCAGTCGGGATACGTGAGGTTCTCGTCCATGATCACCACGATGTGGTCATACGGGCGCGAGCTCTGCATCGCGATCCCGCACGGTCCCGAGCTGCCGCTCGACGGGGTGGTCACGGATGCGGGGACCGAGAGATCCGAGACGTGCCCAGCAGCATCGAGAGCGCGAACCGCGAACGAGTAGGAGGTGTCGGGCGCCAGTCCGGTGTCCTTCCAGCTGGTCACCGAGCCGCCGACCGTGTTGACCCTGAGTCCATCCCGGTACACGTCGTACCCGGAGACCCCGACATCGTCGTTCGAAGCGTCCCAGGACACCGAGGCCGAGGTCGGTCCGTCCGCGACCGCCTTCACGTTCTGGGGTATGGACGGAGGCCCGATGTCCGGCCGGGCAGACCCGACCGTGAGCGAAAGGTCGTCGATATCGAACGACCAGCCGCTGGGCGGTGAGGATCGGGTCACGTTGATGGTCAGCCGGTCGCCCGACGTCTTGATCACGTACGAGGCCGGGGGGAACGCCTGCCAGACGCCTGACGCCGACACGCACGCCTGTGCCGATCCGACGGACGTCGTCCCGGAAGCGGGGAGCTCCTTCAGCTCCAGGCACACGGTCGCCGTCGATCCGTCGGTACGCACCCACCCCGACATCGTGTACGAGGTGCCGGCGGTGGCGTTCGACACCGGCTTCGACGGCGTGTAGGCGTAAACCTTGCTCACGCCTGCGCTCGCCGTGACATGCGCTGCGTGCCCGCCGATCCTTCCCGACGTGAGCCCGATCGATCCGCCGCTCGCCGCCCACCCGGAGATCGAGCCGGATCCGCTCCCCTCGAAGGTGCCGTTCTGGAGCAGCTCCGTGGCTCCCTCGGCCGGGACGCTTTGCATCACCAACGACGATACGACGATGAAGAGGCCGAGCAGGACCGGTGCTGTACGAAGTCGACCGCCAAGTCTCACGTTCCCCCCCGTCGGCCTGGCGCTTCTGCCGACGGTACTCGTGCGTCGCTGCTCGGTCAACGAGGGCTCGCCGCCGCGATCGCCGAAGCAGGATGGGTATCCGGTGTCCCAACCTGCGCTCGATCAGGGCCGAGCGACCGGCTGGCGGATCACGGTCTTGAGCCTTTCGGGTGCGGTACGACGGGGATCACCCAGGTAGATCTCATGGTGCTTTTCGCGGGGTACGTACCCGTTCTCAGCGATGAACGCCTGTAACTTCTCGATCGTTGATCGCTCGCCTGAGTACGGGCCCACGTGCATGATCTGTGCGCTGAGGCCTTCCCGGATAGCCTCGAACCTGATCTCTGCGAGTGCCGGAAGGTCTTTCCTTCGAGCCGCGTCCTCGACGGCCCCGGCAACCAACTCGGCCGTCACGACGAGCGGCTGAGCGATCATCATGGTCCACCTGTACCGGTCCTTGCGTTCGGATACGAGGTCATCCGGGTCGTCGGTCCACCACAGACCCTCGAGCGGCATGACCTTGTAGTCGATACCGGCCTCGCGCTTGATGGTGAACTTGAGCGTGTACGACGCCGAGTACAAGGCCTCGATGGAGGCGCGGTAGTCGGCCGAGGTGTTGGGATCCCCCTGGCCGTCGATCATGACGTACGGCAACTCGGGGACGTCCACGAGGACCGGCTGGTCGGTGGGCGGCCGATAGAGATCCTTGAACTCCTTGAGGAGATCGAGCTTGGCCACCTTTCCGCTCCCTTCCGAAGGCGGGGGCATCCCTCACCTCGATTGAGTATCGCTGCCCGTGTGGAAGGGGGGTAGGGCTACTGCTCCCTCATCGAGTAGGTCGGTCGGCCCAGACTGGCCGAGGGGGAACGCCGCTCAGCCCGACGTCGCCGTCGGCGCCCCTGGGCCTTCATGTGATTCCTCCAGACGCCGACACAGGACCCGGATCACGCCGAGCGAGGTCTCCGGACGTTCACGCATGATCGCCAGGAACTGCGGGCGACCGATCGTCAGCAGTCGAACCGTGCCCTCCGCGACCAGGCTCGCGACGCGCGGGGCGCCCGTGAGCAGCGCCATCTCGCCGATCACCTCGCCTACGCCTCGGGTGGCGAGGATCCGGTCGTCGTGGGTCACGCGCACGGCACCGCTGACGATCACGTGCATCGCGTCGCCCGCCTCCCCCTGCTGGGCGATCACGGCGCCGTCCTCGTGATGCTCCTCGCTCGCGATCGAGGCGATCGGCTGCAGATCGTCGGGTGGCAGGTCCGCGAAGAGGGCGACCTTACGCAGGAACAGGACACGTTCCATCTGCGACAACATCGCGGCGGCGGGACCGGTCATGGTGGCTCCTCCTAGGTGTGTTGGGTCATCGTGGTCGGGCTGGGTGCCGGAAGCGAGTTCCGCACACGCCCGGATCCAGGGATCCGGATCGTCGCTGAGAAGTGCGAGTGCCGTGTCGAGGTCGGCGGGGGCGTTGTTGCCGTCCCACCGCGCCAGCAGGGGGCGGACGAGGTCGCGATCGCCCACGTCTCTCGATCACCTCGATCGCCGTTGCACGTTGTGACGGGTCGCCCACGGACAGGTTGTCGATCGCGACTGGGATCTGGCCGCCTCCTTGCACCGCGGAAGCAGCCAGTAACGCTCGTCGCGCCTCGCGATCGGCTCGCACCGAAACCGAGTCAGCCAGCAACGCGAGTCGCTCGTCGCTCCGGCCCTGGCCGACGGCGCGGGCGAGGTCGATGTCATCCGCGGCCCGGGCGCCAGCAGAAACGGCGAAGTCGCGAACGGTTCCGGCGCGTTCGCCGAGCGGGAGGCGCCGCAACGCGGTCAACGCGCCGACCGACCGACCGTCGTCGTTGAGGATATCGAGCACGGGACCCACAGCATCTGCCCCGAGGCCGCCGAGCGCCTCCGCCGCCGCATCGACCACGATGAGGTCCTCGTCGGCCAGGCTCTTGACCAACGGTTCGATCGAACGGTGCCGATCGATCGTCGGAAGCGCGCGCACTCCCTCGACGCGGACGCGGCTCTCGTGATCGTGCAACGATACCGATGCGGTCGCGAACGCTGCGGGTTCGGCCACCCCGCGCAACGCATGGAGAGCCGCGATCCGAACGTCGGGTAGGTCGTCACGGGCGAGCTCGTCCAGCATCGCGAGCACCGTGGCGTTCGGCTCGGCGTGCGCCATGACGCCTGCCGCGCTGGCGCGGACCCGGGGATCGGGATCGTCGAGAGCGTCGCCGATGGCATCCATCGTGTCGCCGTCACCCAGTCTGGACAACGAGCGGATCGCCGTTGCCCTCACGTCGGGATCGTCGTCGTCCAGGGCTCGTAGGAGCGCCGCAGTGCTCGTGTCGGACGGCAGATCGCCCAGAGCGAACACCGCGACACGACGAACGTGCACATCAGCGTCTAGCGCACCGGTGACAGCGGTTTCGATGGCTGCACGATCGACGCCCGCGCCGCCTATCCGCGCCGCCTCGGCTGGCGCGGCCGGGATCGGGTCGGGTGAACCGAAGACGCTGGGTCTGCCCTCCCGCAGCGCGCGGACGAGTTCGGCGGGATAGGCGCGGCGCACCCGCACGAGTGCGATCACGGCCGCGATCGCACCCACGAACCCGATCGCCGACAGTGTCGTCGGGGAGAGCGCTCGTTCGCCCACCAACGCGATCAGTCCCGCCAGGATCGTCCCGATCTGCGTCGGCCCGCCGTACAGGAATGCACGCGTTTGATCGCGGCGACCAACCGGCACGGTGTTGATCACCGCCTCCCACGCACTTGTCGCTCCGCCCGACATCCACGCGACCTGCGCGAAGCGGAACACCGCGAGTGCGGCGAAGCTCGACTGCACCGTGAGGACGCCGAACGCGACGACGTAGAGCAGCGGCAGTACCAGCAACACCGTTGGCACCCCGAACCGGGTCAGGAGCCGGTTCGTGACGAACATCGACAGGAGGAAGGCGACCCCGGTCGACACCCCGAAGAACACGCCGAAGAACCCGGCGAGCTCATCTGGATCGGGGTATCGCAGGGTTGCGGCGCGTGAGAACGGCAGGTACAGCGAGAAGAAGAGCAGCGAGAACAGCGATGCCCCAAGCGCGAGCCATCGCAGCAGCGGCGAGCTCCGTACGTACAGGAGGCCGAGCCGCAATCGATCGAGGGCGCCGGGGTCCGAGGGCCGACGCCGTCGTTGGGTCTCGGTGCCACGGGTGCGGAGCCTCGCGCCGATCGCCGCGACTGCCATGAGCGAGGCGATCCATACCACGAGGAGGTTCGGGGTGCCGATCCAGGTCGCGAGCGGCTTCGTGATCAGGCCGCCCACGACGTAACCCAGCACGCCGCCGGCGCCAATCAGTGGGAAGAATCGCTTCGCCTGTCGTGTGTCGGCGATCAGGCCGGCCAAGCCCCACACGGCGAGCGCCAACACGAACTGGGAGACGCCCTGCAGGATCCAGAGCGCCGGCGTCACCCACGCGAGATCGGTCTCCAACGCCAGGCGCCCGGCGGCGGCAAGGACCGCGAGGGCGATGGGGATCGCGATGCAGGCGCGCCCACGGCCCAGCGAAGCCAGGAGCGCGGAGAACCCGAGCGTCGTCAGGAACATCGTGCCGCCCAGGATCAGGTACAGGACCGGCAGTGTGCCGACGCCGAAGCGCGCGAAGTACATCGCCTCGATGCCGCTCTGGCCGATCATGAGGCCGCCGAACGCCGCGAAGCATGCCGATGCGGCCAGCGCGACCGATCCGGCTTCGCCGGCGCGCAGTCCGAGCATCGCCGTAACACGTTTCCCCATCCGGGCCCAATCTATCCATCGGACGGATGCGGCGTACGCGGGTGGGCGCTCGAGGTTAGGGTGGCGCCATCGTGGCGCTGCCGACCGGGACCGTGACGTTCTTGTTCACCGACATCGAGGGTTCGACACAGCTGCTCCAGTCGCTCGGCCCCGACCGCTACGGACGCCTGCAGGACGAGCACAGTGCGATCATGCGCCGGGCGATCGGCCTCGGCGACGGTGTCGAGATCCGTACCGAGGGTGACGCCTTCTTCGCCGTGTTCGGTTCGCCGATGGGCGCGGTGGTCGCGGCCGCCGAGGCGCAGCGGGGCCTCGCGGCGCACACCTGGCCCGACGGATCGGAGATCCGCGTCCGGATCGGGATGCACACCGGCGAGGGAGCCCTCGGGGGGGATGACTACCTGGGCATCGACGTGAACCGTGCGGCCCGGATCGCCGCGGTCGGGCATGGAGGCCAGGTGGTTGTTTCGACGGCGACCGCCGGTCTCGTGGAGCGGGACCTGCCCCAGGGCGTGACCCTGCGCGATCTCGGACCGCACCGGCTCAAGGACTTCTCCGACCCCTTCCGGCTGCACGATCTGGTGATCGAGGGGGTGCCTTCAGATTTCCCGCAGCTGCGCTCCCTCGACGCGCGCCCCACGAATCTTCCGGCGGAACGGACCTCGTTCATCGGCCGCACCCAGGAGGTCACAGAGCTCGAGGGTCTATTGGGCACGACGCGGATCGTCACGATCGTTGGTCCCGGGGGCACCGGCAAGACCAGGCTCGCCATCCATGTCGCGTCCCGTGCATCGGACGGGTTCCCCGGTGGGGCCTTCCTCGTCGATCTGAGCGCGGTGACCGACGCCGAGGTGGTGATGCCGGAGATCGCCGCCACGTTGAAGGTTCGGCGTGAACCGGGGCAGGACGCCGTCGAGGCGCTGCGGGAGCATCTGCGCGACCGTCAGGTGTTCCTCGTGTTGGACAACGTGGAACAGGTAGTCGAGGCCGCGGCGGACATCGGAACGTTGCTCGATGCATGTCCCGGCCTCGCGGTGCTCGCGACCAGCCGCGTGCCGCTCCGGCTGGCGGGCGAGCAGCGCTTCTCGCTGCAGCCGATGCCGATCCCCACGGAGGATGCCGCCCAGGCAGGATCGTTCGACGCGGTCCGGCTGTTCGTCGAACGAGCGGCCGCCGTCCATCCAGGGTTCGAGTTGGATGAGCGATCGACGCCGGCGGTCGTCCGCATCGTGGCGGCGCTCGACGGGCTGCCGCTCGCGTTGGAACTGGCGGCGAGCCGGATGGCGTTGCTCGGCGCGGACGCGCTGGCCGATCGACTGGCGCGTCGGCTCCCGATGCTGACGGGAGGTCCGCGAGACGCACCTGAGCGCCAGCGGACGCTGGCCGCGACGATCGGCTGGAGCCACGATCTCCTGGACGACGATGCCCGGACGCTGTTCGCCCGTCTGTCGGTGTTCGCAGGTGGCTGCACCCTGGATGCCGTCGAGGTCGTGGCGGGCGAAGGCCTCGACGTGCTGGATGTCATGGGCAGGCTCGCCGACGCGAGCCTGGTGCGCCGGTCCGATCCCGTGAGCGACGAGGTCCGATGCTCGATGCTCGAGACGATCGGTGAGTTCGCGGGTGAGCGTCTCGACGCAAGCGGCCAACGGGCGGCGATCGAGCGCCAACATGCGGCGTGGGTCTGTTCCCTGGCGCTCGAAGCAGAGCCTCACCTGGCCGATGAGGAGCAGACGGAATGGTTCGCTCGACTGGAACGCGAGCACGACAACATCCGCGCCGCATTGGACGCGGCCGAGCGGGCCGAAGAGGATCGGGCGGCGGTCGCGACCGGCCTGCGAACCGCGGCGGCGGTCTGGCGCTTCTGGCAGGACAGGGGTCACCTGACCGAGGCGAAGGCTCGGCTCGCGCGTCTCCTCGACCTGCCCGACGCTCAGTACCCGGACGAGGCCAGGGCGCAGGCTCTGGGCGCCTACGGCGGCATCCTGTACTGGCGGTCGGAGTTCGAAGAGATGCGAGCGGCCTACGAGGAGGCTGCCACGATCGCGCGGTCCCTGGGCGATCAGGCACTGCTGGCCTCTGCGCTGTTCGATCTATCGTTCGTCGCCGCCATGACGGATGGTGACCTCGAGGGTGGAGAGCGGATCCTCCTCGAAGCCCTGGAGGTGCTGGGTGACGCCGACCCGTTCCTGCGGAGCCGCATCGTGGGAGGGATCGGTTTCTCGAGGATGCTCCGGGGTGACGCGGCCGGCGCGATGGGGCCGTTCGAGCAGGCGATCGAGATCCAGCAGGCGGTGGGCGATCGACTCGGGGTCAGCCAGAACCTCGTTGGGCTCGCGGCGATACAGATGATGCTCGGCGACGCCGCTGCAGCGCGGTCGCTCGTGCGTGAAGCCACCGAGGTCACGACGCGGTCGAGCACCCCAGGGTTGTTGGGCCTCGTACTGTTGCCCAATGCCATCGTGGCCTCGTTCGACGGCCGCCACGAGGACGCGGGCCGCCTGATGGGGGGGTGGGAGCGACTCCAGCGCGACCATCTGGTGCGGTTCCCGGACGTCGCGATCGACCAGTTCGGGGATCCTTCCGTGGCCGCAAGGGCGGCGTTGGGGGACGAGGAGTACGAGCGTGTGTTCGCGCAGGGGTTCGTGCTCGATCTCGATGGGTTGGCCGCGCTGGCGAGGGCGGAGGGCGGTCCGATCGACCAACCAGGGGGCTGACACCCGAGCCGCAGCGGCTAACGAGGTGCCCCCGGCAGGAATCGAACCTGCGACACCGGGTTTAGGTGCGCTGCGCCGCTGCGCCTATTTCGCCGCCATGGAGCCAAGGGTGGAATACAACGCGTAGCGGCTTTGAACGAAGGCGGACATTGCCCCGATCTGGGCGGCGGGCTACGCTCGTCACGCGGATGTTGGACGATCGAACTCGGGCAATCGCGCGCGACTTCCGGCATGACTGACGAGGGACTCGATGTCGCCTTCGAGGTGTATCGAGAGCTCCGTGAACACTGTCCGGTCGGGTTCAGCGAGCACTACGGGGGCTTCTGGTTCGTCACCGATTCGAGGACATCCATCGCATCGAGCAGGATCCGGAGACCTTCGCCGTCTCGCCCGGCATGCTGCTGCCGCCCATGGGCAACGAGCGGCCAGGAGTGCCGATCGACATCGACCCTCCGATGCACGGAAAGTACCGCAAGGTGATGCTGCCGGCGTTCAGCCCCCAGCAGATCGACAGGCTCGAGCCGATGGTGCGGCGCACCGCGATCCGGCTGCTCGACGCCTTCCGGGGCGAGCGCGAAATCGATGTTGCCTCGCGCTACGCCGTGCCGTTCCCGATGGTGGTGTTCTGCGAGTTGGCTGGGCTGCCCACCGACGAGTCGGAGAAGCTCGAGGACTGGATCAACCGCATCTTCTATGTCCGGACGCACGACTTCGACTCAACCCGGCGAGCCGCCGCCGAGCTCACGGCCTACATCACCTCGATCCTTGAGGCCAGGAAAGGGGAGAACCCGCGAGACGACCTGTTCGGGCTGCTGCTCACTGCCGAAATCGACGGCCGCCGGCTCACCGACAAGGAACTCGCCGACTACGGCTTCATATTGGTCGTGGCCGGACTCGACACCACGGCGTGGGTCCTGCGCAGCAGCCTTTGGTACCTGGCGCAGCATCCCGAGGACCGAGCGAAGCTCATCAGGCAACCGGAGCTCGTGGTGACGGCGGTGGAAGAGTTCCTACGGTGCTTATCCTCCGTTCAGGGCATGGCGCGGACCGTGACCCGGGACGTGGAGCTCCACGGCCAGGCGTTGCGCAAGGGCGACCGACTACTCCTCGTGTTCGGGGCCGGCAACCGCGACGAGGCGAAGTTCCCGGACGGGGATCGCGTCGTGATCGATCGCGAACCGAACCCCCATGTTGCGTTCGGTGTGGGGATCCATCGATGCATGGGATCGAACCTCGCTCGGCGGGAGCTGCGGGTCGCACTGGAGGAGTTCCTGATCCGCTATCCCGACTTTTCACTCGCGCCGGGCTCGGATCCCGTCTGGTACGGCATCGATCCACTCCCCTTGGTACTCGGGGGAAGTGATCGCGTGTGATGTCGATAGGACCGGACGGTGGTGCGCTCGGCTTGGTGCGGGTCACGGTGGACGGGCGGCGGTGCCAGGGCCACAACCGATGCGTGGCCGCCTGCCCCGAGGTCTTCGAAGCCGACGACTACGGCTACTCCGTCGTCAAGCTGCCCGAGGTAGGTCCCGAGCTCGAGGGGAAGGTCCGGCTGGCCGAGGCCAACTGTCCCGAGAACGCGATCTCGGTGGATGCATCCATGACGCGGTAGCCGCGCGAGGACCCGGATCATGTGTCGATCCTCGCGCCCTTAGGATCCGGCACAGGGATCGGGTACCCCCCGTCACATCATCGGCTACCTGCGACAACGGGCACTGGAACAGCCTTGCGATCCCTAGTTGTCCGAACGCGGGAGCGGCTGGTCGCTCTATCGTATCGGTGATCAAGCGTCGCATCGCTGCCGGCGGGCGGACACTAGAGCGGGGGCTACGGTGAACGCTGCTCCTCACTCTTCGGGCTTAGGGGTGGGTGCCCCCGGGAGTGTCTGAGTTCACGACATAGTTCCGCCCTGTCTCGCGACATCGTTCCGACCTCAGGCACGAGGGGGTCGGGATGTCGCTGGCGAGGCTTGTGGTCACGGCGGTCGTGGTGGAGGGGCGTGCGAAGGCCGAGGTCTCACACTCCTGCGGGGTTTCACCCCGGTGGGTCTACGAGCTCTGCCGGCGGTTCGAGGCCGAGGGCGAGGCGGGGCTCGAACCTCGGTCCCGTCGGCCGAAGACGAGCCCGCACCAAACGCCGGAGGCGCTCGAGTCAGACATCGTCGAGCTGCGCAAGGAGCTGAGCGACCTTGGCCTGGATGCGGGCGCCCAGACGATCGCGGTGCATCTTCGGCGTCGACATCCCACCGAGCCCCTTCCGGCGACCGCGACGATCTGGCGGATCCTCACGCGCCGGGGGTTCGTGACCCCCCAACCCCACAAGCGGCCGCGGAGCTCGTTCGTCCGGTTCGAAGCTGACATGCCGAACGAACGCTGGCAGGCGGATATCACCCACTGGAAGCTCGCCGATGGCACCGAGGTCGAGGTCTTGCAGGTGATCGACGATCATTCCCGGTTCCTCGTGGCCTCGCACGCACGGACCATCTTCAAGGTCGCCGACGTCGTGGCGTGCTTCCACGAAGCAGCTGCAGCACACGGCCTGCCGGCCTCGCTGCTCACCGACAACGGGGCGGTGTTCACCGCGATCCCGCGCAAGGGCACCTGCGCGATCGAGCTCGAGACCGCAGCGCTGGGGATCCGCTACCTGCACTCGAGGCCTTATCACCCGCAGACCTGCGGCAAGGTCGAGCGCATCCACCAGACGCTCAAGCAGTGGCTCGACAAGCACCAGCCGGCCCAGAGCGTTGAAGGGTTGCAGGCAGAGCTCGACCGGTTCCGCAGCTACTACAACGATGTGCGCCCGCACCGCGCAATCGATCGACGGACCCCCGCCGAGGCGTTCTTGGCGCGTCCGAAGGCGAGCCCGTCGCTGCCGCCGGTTCCCATCGAGGGCCACGTGCGCGTGCGCCGGGACAAGATCGACATCACCGGGGTGATCACGATCCGGCACAACTCACGGCTGCACCACATCGGCCTGGGTCGTCGGCTCGTCGGCACGCGCGTGCTGGCGCTCGTGGATGGTCTTCGCATCCGTGTGATCACCGAGGACGGCGCGCTTCTCCGCGAGCTCACCCTCGATCCGAGCCGTGACTACCAGCCCCACGGCCGCAGCTGATGTGGAACGATGACGCGAGACACGTCGGAACGATGTCGCGAGACATCACAGAGTGCCCCCGGCAGGAATCGAACCTGCGACACCCGGTTTAGGAAACCGGTGCTCTATCCACTGAGCTACGAGGGCCGAGGGCTGGGTTGGCGAAGAAGTCGGCGAACGACGCCTTCCCCGATCTTCGAACCTCCCTGCAGTGTAGAAGGACGGTGTGGCAGTCACATCGTGGCGCCGTCCCGTGCGGATACACGGCGGCGGGTCCTGGTTTGCACGGTCCGAACGGCCCCTGTCGGCGGTTCCTCTCCTTGCCACGATTGATGTGTGAGGTTCCCACTTCGCTTCTCGTTCGACGTCGAAGGGAGGGTGCCATGAGGATCGAGTACTCCCATGCATCGAAGTACGGCAACGGGGCCAAGGTCGCGGAAGCGTTCAAGAAGGCTATGGCGGTGCGTGGCGTCGACGTCACCGTCCACCACATCCGGGACCTGAAGCCGAAGGAGATGCCGCCGGCCGACCTGTATCTGTTCAGCTCGCCCGGGCGTCTGGGCAAGCCCATCCGGGGCATGCGCCGATTCCTGAAGGATCTGCAACTTCCCGCAGGCACGAGATACGCGATCTTGACGACCGAGATGGCGCCGAAACCGGACAAGAAGACCGGGCGGATGCCGACGGAAGAGGAGATCTGCAAGTACCAGAAGGTCCGTCCCATCATGAACGAGCTGCTGCAGCGAAAGGATCTCGTCTGTGTGGCTGAGGACAAGGTCTTCGTGACCGGGATCCAGGGGCCGCTGGAAGACGGTTGGCAGCAGAAGGTGGAAGCCTTCGCGACCCGGATCCCGGTCGATGAGGCTGCGGGCCGAAGCGTGTCGGGGACGTCGTAGTCCGGCCTCCACAGCCCGGTCCGCCGGTTCGTGAGGACGACGATGAAGTTGAAGGAGCTCGTTGGCAGCGGAGACAAGATCGCCCTGCTGATGTTGCCGTTCGTGGTCGTCGGGCTGGTGGCGAACGCTACCTTTCCGTCGCTGTTCGATGTTGGCCCTTCCGGCGTCCTTCGGGCGATCTCGATCGTCCTGTTGACCGTCGGGATCGCGATCTGGATCTGGTCGGTCATCCTGATCCTGACGAGGGTCCCGCGAGGCGAACTGATCACGACCGGGCCTTTCGCTCTCGTGAAGCACCCGCTCTACACGAGCGTCGCGCTCCTGGTGCTGCCGTGGCTCGGTTTCCTGTTGGGTACATGGCTCGGAGCGGTGATCGGGATCGTCATGTACATCGCGGCCAGGAGGTACGCGCCAGAAGAAGAGGCCCTCCTGGCGAAGACCTTCGGTACGGCGTGGGATGACTACCTCAACACGGTGAGGATCCCTTGGCTGTAGCCGGCCGTTCTGTCGTCGTCGGCGTGTCACAGCAACGCGGCGAGCTCCTCCGACAGTCGTTCGGCGATCATGATGGTGGGGAGGTGGGTGAAGCCCGAGGGCACGTCGGGCATGATCGAGGCGTCGATCACGCTGAGCCGCTCCGTGCCGTGGACACACCCCTTGCCAGTCGACCACAGCGCCGTCGTCGGGCGAGGGGCCCATCGAGCAGGTCCCCACGACGTGGGGGATGGAGTAGCGGTTCGCGCGGATCCGACCCCGTAGCTCCTGGTCGTCGGGGATCTCCGGTGGCGGATCCGAGCACAGGCGACGGACCTCCGGTCGGTTCGCGACTTCCCAGGCACGCAGGTATCCCTCAGCCAGCCGCTCCACGTCGGACGCCTCGCGCAGGTCCGGGAGGTCGATGCGGGGCGGATCCGCCGGGTCGGTCGACCGGAGCCGAACGGTGCCTCTCGAGCGCGGCTTGAGGAGCACGACGTCGAACCCGAACACCGGCGGATCCTCGGGGGAGCCGATTGGGTCGGAAACCCACAGCATCAGGTCCGGCGGGCCGTCGCTCGGGGCGCCACGGCTGCGGAACGTGGCGATCGAGTGAAGGATGGGAGTGGACCGCCAGGCTCCGCCATACCCGAGCTCGATGTCGATCGCGGGGTGGTCGGCGAGGTTCGCGCCGACGCCGGGAAGGTCGATCCGGACCGGGATCCCCATGCTGCTCAGATGGTCGGCCGGTCCGACCCCCGAGCGCATCAGGATCGGGGGGCTGCCGTAGGTCCCGGCCGCGAGCACGACCCAGCCCGCGTCGATGACCGAGCTGTCCACGAGCTGGACGCCTCGCGCTCGCGTCTGGTCGAACACGACGTCGGCGACGTGCACATCGGGGCGGATCGTCAGGTTCGACGGTGTGCGGCCGGCCGGGAGGTACGCGTCTGCCGTGGTCATCCGGACGCCGTCGCGTGAGCTCATCGGCATCCGCCCGACGCCGACGGCGCCGGGTTGGTTGTGGTCCTCGACCGCGGGGAACCCCTGTCCCTCCATCGCCGCGACCGCAGCGGCTTCGATCTCGGTCGGCTCGATCCCCAGGTAGCGATCGATCGGGATCGGACCGTCGTTCCCGTGCCATGGTCGGTCGCCGAAGTCGGCGTCAGCCTCGAGTCGGTTGAAGGACGGGAGCACGTCCTCGAAGGACCATCCATCGTTGCCGAGCGCCGCCCACCCGTCGAAGTCGGCGGGCGAACCCCGAACGGCGAACCTGGTCACCCACGAGGTTCCACCGACGAGCTTCGCCCTCCTCAGGTTCTGGACTTCGCTACGTTCATCCGGCTCCGACGTGAATCCCCAATCATGATCCCGGACGATGGTCCAACCGTCGCGCAACAAGTCTGGAACGTTCGCACGCAGATCGGGGCCCGCCTCGAGCAGCAACACGGACCGCGAAGGCGACTCTGCCAAGCGCGCGGCGACGACGCACCCAGCCGACCCACCGCCCACCACGATGACGTCGAACGACTGCGATCTGGTCATCCCCCCGATCGCTCGGACCCACCCCATCGATCCAGCCCGATGAGTCCTCAGGGACTGGCAAGGACGCCGCGCAGATGGTCCGCCGCGGCGACGCCGCTGGCTATCGCCCCCTCGATCCAGCCGGCACCTTCGGGAGCGATGTCCGAGCCCGCGAACGCGAGTCGACCCTCTGGCACGGCCAGGGCATCGAACGTGCCGTCGCTGAACCATGTGGGCGGGACCGAGAGCCACGTTCCTTGAGAGAAGCGGTCGCCTACCCAATCGTGGCCGTCGGTCGTGACGACCGAGGCATGGGGGAGGTGGGCGTTCACGGCTGCCGTTACCGCCTCGTGGTCGGCGAGGTCCACCGGATCCTCCACGGAGAAGCCCATGAAGAGCTGGCCATCTCCTCCGGGACGCAGCACGAAGCCCGCGTTGATCGGCGTGTCCCAGCCCAGAGCGAAGTAGCTGTCAGGCGCTCCATGGACGACCGCGATCACCTTCGAGACCCGTCCGGGGTGGCGGCGGTCGGCCGCGCGTCGCTTCGCGTCCAGGAGCGGCGGATCGAATACGACATCGGCCCACACGTTCAGGGGAAGCGCGACCACCGCGGTCCCGCCTCGCACGAGCGACCCGTCCTCGAGCGTCACGGTCACGCCTCGATCCTCGTGGACCACCCGGCTCACCACGGACTCGAACCGGATGTCGAGACCGGCCGCCATCGGTTCGATAAGGCTCTTCGTGCCGTCGGTGAGGAGCTCTCCCACGTCGACGAAGACATCGGCGGGGCCGTAGTCGAGTTCCACCATGTCCCAAAGCAACGGCAGTATCGAGCAGTGTGCAAGGGGGGCTCCACCCATCGAGACCGCGAACGCCCGGACGTAGTCGACGGCCTCCGGATCGGCGTCGAGGCTCGCGATCCAGGTCTCCGCTGGGATATCCAGCTCGCTCAACGCGGTCGATCCGTCATGACCTTTGGCCCTGAACATCCCTTCCGTGGTCCGGATCGCGTCGGCGAGGTTCGATGAGGCCAGCTTGCCCTCGAGCCGGTCGATCACGTCCACACCCTCATCCCGGCGGTCGCCGTCGATCCAGGCCACCACGTCGGGTTCGGTTCCGGGGATCACCGCCAGGCCGTATCGCTGGATCTCGCGAGCCAGGTGCGGCTGGGTCTTGCGGGAGAAGAACATGCCGCCGTATTCCGCCATCACCCCCGTCCCGGGGATCTCCCGGTACCACGTCCGGCCGCCGATCCGGTCGCGTGCCTCCACGACCGCGACGCTGTGTCCCGCTTCCGTCAGGTTCCGCGCGGCCGCGATCCCTGCGAAGCCTGCTCCGATCACCACCACATCCGGTTCCATGGCGCGGGACGCTACCACCGACCGATGGTCCTTCGTTGACCGGCATGCGACTGTGAGACATCCTCGAGGATGGTGCGAGAGAGGTGAACCGTGCAGGGAGACAACGTCTTCATCCTGTTGCTGCCGCTCATCGTGGGGATCCTCGCGATCTGGGGATGCTACGTGCTGGCGGAGCGGAAGGGCTACAGCACCGGCTGGGCGATCGCGTTCGGCTTCGTCTTCGGCGTCATCGCCTTGATCGTCTATGCACTGATGCCGTACAGGAACCGGCCTCCGACACCTCGCGGGCTAGCGCCCCCGGCTCCCCCGCTGCCACCGCGGCCAGATCCACCGATCTGATCCAGGCGGCGGTCCTAGGTCCCCCGACGGTGTTTCGATCCGCGGCGGTGGCGGATACTTCACGAACACCCCTCGAGGAGGATCATCGTGAGCACAGAGCAGCCAGCCGAGCCCGAAGCATCGCCCCCCGCTCAGGAGCCGTCTCCCGAGCACACACCGCACGAGTCGCGCCTCACACACCGGTTGGTGGTGCCCACCTCCACGCTCGTGCTGGGTGGCATCCTGCTGGTGCTCGTGGGCTTCGGTGTAGGGCTCCTCATCGGGCATCACCAGGGGCGTTCCGCGCTCGCGTTCCCGTTCGACGGCCGGCGCATGGCTCAGGGTGGCTACGGGATGCCGGGCGGCGTCGCCCCGGGACACGGCATGCCCGGGTTCGACATGCCCGACCGGTTCCCGGGCTCGGTGGGTGATGTCCCCTCTGCATCGGGTTCGTTCGGTGGCGCCGCAGCAGGTGTCGTCACGCGGGTCGATGGCAGCACGATCTACGTGAAGACCATCCGGGGACAGGAGGTTGCCGTGCAGACGGACGGGTCCACCCTGGTGCGCCTCGCCACGGCCGGCGAAGTCGCGGATCTGGTTCCCGGCTCGTCGATCTTCATCACCGGCGTGGCCGGGCCCGATGGCACCCTGATCGCCTCACGCGTGTTCGAGGGTGCGGCGAGCGGATCATCGTCAGCTCAGGGGTCGGGCAGCGGGTAACGGTCGATCCGATCCCCCGTCTGGTGCGGGAGTCGGGGGCGGGGAGTAGGTTCCCAGTCATGCCCGATCCGGTCCCGCCCACCGATGAGCTCCTCCTCGACGTGAGGACGCCGGCAGAGTTGGCGTTCTCGCCAGATGGGACGCGGATCGCGTTCGCGCTGCATGCGACCGTGGCCGACGAGGGATCGTTCCAGCCGAGCGATATCTACATCTCCGATGTCGACGAGTGCGCTCGACCCTCGAAGCTCACGGACGGCGGGTGGAGCGATCGCACCCCCGCGTGGTCGCCGGACGGTTCGCGTCTGGCCTTCCTCTCGGACCGGGTGACGCCCGGGCATCAGCTCCCCTACACGATGGCGAGCGACGGCCGCCAGCCGACGCTGGCCGCCACCCTTCAAGGATCCGCGGAGAGCGTCGCTTGGTCCAGCGACGGGGCCAGACTCCTGGTGCTCGCCGCCGATCCCGGATCCTACGGTCTGGACTGGAGCGCCCGAGCCGTCAACGGTGCCGAACCTCCGAGCGATCCGCTCGTTCGCCGACCGGGCGATGCCAGGAGGCGGCTCTTCCTGATCGAGCTCGGCACGGGAAGGGTCGAGGAGGTAGGTCCGCCGCAGCACAGCGTGTGGGAGGTCGACTGGGACGGCGGCGAGATCCTCGTGGCGATCGTGTCCCGTGACCACTCCGGATCGGGTTGGTACCAGGCCGCGGTCGCCCGGCTCGATATCGGAGCACGCACCGCAACCATCCTGTACGAACCAACCTGGCAGGTTGAGGGCTTGGCACTCTCCCCGGACGCCGGCCGAGTCGTCGTGGTCGAGGGGTACGCGAGCGATCACGGCCTGCTTTCCGGCAGCGTCATGCTCATCGACCTCTTGACCGGGGCGACGACCGATCCGTGGCCGGCCCTGCAGACCGTCGGGCTGACCTCCTGGTGCGACGAGGGGTCTCTGTGGTACTCCCGCACCGACGGAACCGGGAACGCGTGCGGCCGGATCTGGCTGGACGGGCGGCTGGAGGAGCGTTGGCGAGCCGACGCGTTCATCGGCGACGCGGTGACCACCCCCGCGTGTGTCATCACCGAGGACGCCGCCGACGTGTGGACCACGCACCAGGCACATGTGAGGCCCCCGGAGCTGGCTCGCTTCGATCACGCCGAAGGAACGTGGTCCCGGCTCACCTCGTTCAACGATCACATCGTGGAGGGACGGGTGTTCCCGGACGCTCGCACGATCCGCTGGGAGGCGGAGGATGGGGTCGAGATCGAGGGCGTGCTGATGACACCGCCGGGCGCCGAGGGACCGCTCCCGATGATCGTCTGCGTCCACGGAGGTCCCACCTGGAATTGGGGCGCGTACTTCTCGGACTCGGAACCGAACGCGGTGCTGCTGGCGTCGGCGGGCTATGCCTGCCTGCTGCCGAACCCCCGCGGGAGCATCGGCCGCGGGCACGCATTCGCCCAGGGCGTGATCGGTGACGGCGGCGGCGTCGACTTCCAAGACATCATGGCCGGCGTCGATCACTGCGTCGCCGTAGGGATCGCCGATCCCGAACGCCTGGGGATCTCGGGTCTGTCATACGGCGGTTACATGGCGGGATGGGCGGTGGGGCAAACCGATCGCTTCGCCGCCTCGGTGGCGATGTCGGTGGTCTCGAACTACGTATCGTTCCACCTGACCTCGGAGGTGTGGTGGTACGACCACGCGATCCTGAAGGGGGAGTGGAACGATCCCGCGAGCCAGTACGCGGAGCGGTCGCCGATCACCCATGCCCATCGATGCACGACGCCGACCCTGATCATCCAGGGTGCGGCCGACCGCTGCACGCCGCCCGGTCAGGCGGAAGAGCTCTACGCCGCGATCGCGGACACCGGCACGGAGGTCGAGCTGGTGGTCTACCCGCGGGAGGGCCACGTACCGTTGGAGCGTGCGCACGCGCTCGACGTGATCCGTCGGACGCAGGCATGGTTCGATCGACACCTGAGGAGGGAAGGATGAGCGATAGCGCGAAGGATGCCTGGAGCGAAGTGGGTGAGAAGTTCGCGTCCTGGGGGCGACGCGTCTCCGACCGGTACCAGGAGGCAGGGTCGACGGCGTCCGAGGCAGCGGAGGAATCGCAGCGCGAACTCCAGCGCGCCGCCAAGGAGCTGATCGACGAGCTGTCGAGGGGCTTCCTGGCGGTGGGCAAGACGCTGCGCGACGACGAGGCGAACAAGGACCTGGGCGCCGCCGTCTCCGCGATCGGCGACGCGATCACGGCGACGGTCAACGAGGCGAGCCACGCGGTCCGTTCCGGCGGTTCCACGGGCGAGCCCAGCGACGACGAGCCCGACGACGATCCCAAGGACGAGCCGCGCGTCTAGCGCGCCGCGGCTGAGACCTCGACGATGTCGGGTGGCGCCGAGCCTTTCGATCTGGTCGTGATCGGCGCCGGCCTGGCCGGCGAGAAGGGGGCCGCCCAGGCCGCCTACTTCGGCAAGCGCGTGGCCATCGTCGAGCGGGAGACCCACCCCGGCGGCGCGGCGGTGCATACCGGCACGCTCCCCTCGAAAACGCTACGCGAGACCGCCCTGTTCCTCTCCGGCTACCGCCAGCTCGACCTGTACGGGGTCACGGTCGAGGTGGAGCCCCACCTCGCGGTCGCCAAGCTGATCGCGCGCAAGGACGCCGTGCGCCGCCTCGAAACCGAGCGGATCGTTCGCAACCTCGAGGCTCATGGCATCGAGCTGATCCACGGAGGCGCGCGCTTCGTCGAACCTGACACGATCGAGGTGACGGGAGAGGGCGGCGGGATCCGCAGGCTTTCTGCCGACGTCATCCTGATCGCCACCGGCTCTCGACCCTTCCGCCCTCCCTCGATCCCCTTCGACGATCCCGATGTCCACGACTCGAACGACATCTTGGGGATCGAGCGGCTGCCGTCCTCTCTCGCGGTGTTGGGCGGGGGTGTCATCGGGTGCGAGTACGCGTCGATGTTCGCGGCCCTCGGTGTCGAGGTCCATCTGGTCGAGGGACGTCCGACGCTGCTGCCGTTCCTCGACCACGAGATGGGGGAGCGGTTGCTTGAAGCGATGACGCACCTGGGCGTGCGGCCGCATCTGGATGATCGCCTGGAGGAGGTGCGGCGTCAGCCGGACGGGGGTCTGTTGTGCCGGCTGCGGTCGGGCACCGAGCTGGCGAGCGAGCAGGTCCTGGTGGCCTCGGGTCGCAGCGGGAACACAGCGAACCTGGACCTGGAGACGGTGGGGGTGGCGACGGACGAGCGAGGCTACGTGGAGGTCGACGAAGGGTACAGGACCGCCGCGAGCGGCATCTACGCGGCCGGCGACGTGATCGGGTTCCCCGCGCTCGCCTCGACCTCCATGGAACAGGCACGCGTGGCCGTGTGCCGGGCATTTGGGTTCGCCTACAAGCAGGAGGTCTCGAGCCTGCTGCCCTATGGCGTCTACACGATCCCCGAGGTGAGCTGCGTGGGGCTCGGGGAGCGCGTGGCCCAGGAGCAAGGCGTGGACGTGGTGGTGGGTCGCGCGTTCTTCCGCGACAACGCGCGCGGCCAGATCCTGGGGGATCGCGACGGCATGGTCAAGCTGGTCTTCGACCGGGTGAGCCGAGAGCTGATCGGATGTCATTGCATCGGCGAACGAGCGACGGAGCTCGTACACGTGGGCGAACTCGCGATCGCGCTCGGCGGGACCCTGGAGACCTTCATCGAGATCGTCTTCAACTACCCGACCCTCGGTGAGGCGTTCAAGTACGCCGCGTATGACGCGCTCGGCCGGATGGGCGAGAGCTAGGCGGGATCGCCCACGGGGATCTGCTGCGTGATGCAGTGCGGGCCGCCGCCTCCGAAGAGCAGGGTCAGCGCCGGCACCCCTACCGCCTCGCGATCGGGGAAGATCTTCGCGATCTGGTCGATCGCTCGCGCGTCTTCGGCGTCATCGGCCGTGGGGACGATCACCGCCCCGTTCACCAGGTAACAGTTCGCGTAGCCCAGGCGTGCCGCCGCGCTCACGTCCAGCTGGCTGACCTCGAACCCACGTCCCTGCGCGTCTCGAGCGTCCTCGAGGCGGCGCAGGTTCTCCTTCCCGTACGCGTGGTCGGGGTGAGCGGGGTCCTGCGGGGTGAGCAGCATGACGTGGCCGGGTCCCACGTACTGGGCCACGCCGTCGACGTGTCCGTCGGTGGCGTTCGGGCCGACGTCCTGTGCCTCCCCGTAGGGCAGCCACACGATGGTGTCGACCCCGAGGTAGTCACGGAGCCCTTGCTCGATCTGCTCCTTCGTCAGCGACGGGTTGCGGTTCTCGTTCAACAGGCACATCTCGGTCGTGAGCAGGGTTCCCTCGCCGTCGACGAAGAAAGATCCTCCCTCCAACACGAAGGGCGCGGTGAAGATCTTCATGCCCAGGTGCTCGGCGACCCGATACGGAACCGCCTGGTCGTTGCCGTACTTCGGGAACCGGTCTCCCCAGGCGTTGAACCGGAACTTCACCGTCGCCACCCGCCCCTGGTCGTCCTTCACGAAGGCGGGGCCGCTGTCGCGGATCCACGAATCGTCCAGGGGCGCCGCCAGGGTCTCCACGTTCGCGCCACAACGGTCGCGCACCTCGCGGACGTCCGACGGATCGCAGATCATGATCACGGGCTCGAAGTCCGCGATCGCACGCGCCACCGCGGCGTATTCGCCCTTCGCATCCTCGAGCCGGTCCTTCCAGAGCTCCCGATGCGTGGGCCAGGCCATCAGCGTGGCGGCGTGCGGCTCCCATTCGGGAGGCATCCGCATCCCTTCGTCCCTCGGGGTCGTTGGGTCGTCCATGTTGCTGGTCCCTCCCGGTCGCTCAGCGGCGTCCCACCCGCGTGAGGACATCCTGCACCGGCGCGGCCTCGAGGAAGTGGGCGGCATGTTCGGTCGAGAGGCTACCGGCATACGTGTCGATGATGTCGGCTGCCTTCTCGTACGCAGCTGCAGCGCCGCCGTCGTCGCCTGTGGCGTAGCACGCCCATCCGAGACTCGCTCGGATCCGCCATCGGGCAGACGGCGTCCCCAGACGATCGGCGATCGTCACGGCCCCGCGGAGCTCGTGGAGTCCCTCCTCGCCGCGTTGCAGCTCCACGAGCGTCTCTCCCAACAGCTCCCTCGCGTCGCTCTGGTACTTGGGACGATGGCCGCGCGCGGCCCGGTCCTTCGCCTCCCGGGCCCAATCGATCGTCGCCTCCGGCCCCTCGGTCTCCCTGGCGATCCGCGCCCGGATCAGGGACAGCCTCATCCCACCGAGCCACGGCCGCCAGGCCTTCCCGTTGATCGCGGCATCCCACAGGACCGGCCACTCGCGCTGTGCCCGTCCCAGATCTCCCTGGAGGAGATCGGCGAGGAGGAGGTCGATCCTGCCCTGTAACTCCGGCATGCCCCAACCTCCGTGCTTGCCCACCAGTTCGAGCGACGCCTCGTTGCGCCGTCGTGCCTCTTCGGCCATGAACAGATCTCGGAAGGGGAGGGAGGAGTAGTTGAGGGAGGAAGCGCCCCATCGCGGTTCCCCGACCTCACGCATGCGATCGACGACGCCGTCGAGCCACGCGATGGCCTCCTCGGTCCTGCCGAGCGCTGCCAGCGTGAGCCCGTACCAGCCACCCCCAGCTGGGTCTCGGCGCCCACGACGAGCCGCCCCACTGGCGCGGCGGACTGCAGCCGGGCGGCGGTGTTGACCACATCGCCCGTCACCAGCGCCTCGCCGCGCTCGAATCCGGACCCGAGCGTCACGACCGCCTCACCCGTGTCAACGGCGGCGCGAACCGCGAAGTCCAACTCCGGTCGCTCCGCGTTCAGTTGCTCGATCGCCTCGATGACCTCCAGCCCACATCGCACAGCTCGCTCGGCATCGTCGCCGTGCGCGAGCGGCGCTCCGAACACAGCGACCACCGCGTCGCCGATGAACTTCTCGACGGTGCCGTCGAAGCGCTCGATCCGCTCCCGCACGCGCTCGAAGAACGCCCGGAGCTCGTCACGGACGTCCTCGGGGTCGGCGCCGTCGGCGCGAGCCGTGGAGCCCACCACGTCGACGAACAGCACCGAGACGAGTTTGCGCTCCTCGAGGACGCGCCCAGCATCAGCGAGCGCAGTCCCGCACGCATGACAGAAACGAGCGGCGTCGGGGTTCTCGCTGGTGCATCGATCGCAGACCCGCACGGCCCCGAGCCTACGCCTCCTCGTCCGCGTTGAACGGGGATGGACGGCCTCGGCATCTTTCCACCATCTGTGGGAGGCTCCCGCCATGGGCGGGACCGCGATCCTCGTGGAGGACCTCGCCAAGAGGTTCGGCGAGGTGAAGGCCCTCGATGGCATCGACCTCGAGGTGGAAGAGGGCACGGTCTTCGGGCTGCTGGGTCCCAACGGCGCCGGGAAGACCACCGCGATCCGAGTGTTGGCCACGGTCCTGACGCCGGACGCGGGCCGAGCGGAGGTGCTGGGCATCGACGTCGTTGCGCGGCCCGATGCCGTCCGCCGGCGCATCGGCATGGCGGGCCAGTACGCAGCGGTGGATCCGAACCTCACGGGACGCGAGAACCTGCGCATGGTGGGGATCCTCGGGCAACTTCCCCGGCCCGCCATCGCCCCGCGCGCTGACGAACTCCTGAGCCGCTTCGGGCTCCAGGAGGCGGCCGACCGACCCGCTCGCACTTACTCCGGCGGCATGCGTCGGCGGCTGGACGTCGCGGCGTCGCTGATGCCGCAACCCCCGGTCCTCTTCCTGGACGAGCCCACGACCGGTCTTGACCTCAGCAGCCGCAACGAGCTGTGGGACATGATCCGCGAGCTGGTGGCGGACGGCACCACGGTGCTGCTCACCACCCAGTACCTGGAGGAGGCGGATCAGCTGGCGAGCCGGGTGGCGGTGATCGACGGTGGCAAGGTCATCGCCAACGACACGCCGGAACACCTCAAGGCGAAGATGGGTGACACCGTGATCGAGCTGGGGTTCGCGGACGAGCAGATCACCACCCGGGCGCTGGGTTCGCTCGACGACGGTCTGCCGGGATCGGTCGAGCGGGAGGGGCCGAAGCTCCGCATCTCATCCAGCATGGGCCCGCGCGTGTTGGTCGATGTGTTGCGTCGGTTCGACGCGGCCGGCGTCGAACCCTCCTCCCTGTCGGTGCGGGAGCCCAGTCTGGACGACGTGTTCCTGGCCCTGACGGGTCACCACGCGGAGGCTGACGGTGGAGAGTCGTCGGATCCTGCGGCTCCAGGAGGCCCGGCATGAGTTCGCGTGCGGTCTCTACCCCGATCGATGTCGCGCTCGATCGCCGGATCCCGATGGGCGCCCTGCGCGACACCGTGGCGGTGATGCAGCGCAACCTGATCGCGTATCGGCGCGTGCCCCAGCTGCTCGTCTTCTCCACGGTCCAGCCGGTGATCTTCGTGCTGATGTTCCGGTTCGTGTTCGGGGGCGCGATCGTCGTGCCGGGAGGCCTGGCGTACGTGGACTTCCTGATGCCCGGGATCTTCGTCCAGACCGTGGTGTTCGGGGCGATCGCCACCGCGATCGGCCTCGCCACGGACATGAAGAGTGGTCTGATGGAACGCTTCCACGCCCTCCCCATGAGTCGTTCGGCCGTGTTGACCGGCCGGACCACGGCCGACCTCGTGCGGAACGTGTTCGTGGTGATCCTGATGATGGTGGTCGGGTTCCTGGTGGGCTGGCGGATCCACACGAACTTCTTGGCGCTGATCGCCAGCGGGTTGCTGGTGCTGCTCTTCGGGTTCGCGATGTCGTGGATCTTCGCCACGGTGGGCCTGGCGATCGGCGATCCCGAAGCCGCCCAGGCGGCCTCGTTCCCGATCCTGGCGCCGCTGGTCTTCGCCTCCAGCGCGTTCGTTCCGGTCGAGCGGATGCCCCAGTGGCTGCAGGTCTTCGCGAAGCACCAACCCGTGACGGCCACGGCGAACGCCGTCAGGGCCTTGACGATCGGCGGCCCCACCGCGACCTACGTGTGGCGCTCGGTCCTGTGGAGCGTGGGACTCATCGTGATCTTCGGCGTGATCTCGGTCCGCCTCTATCGCCGCGCGGACTGATCAGCCCAACAGCTCCAGGAGTTTGGTCCCGGCCGGGGTGAGTTCGGAGTAGACCTCTCGCCCCTGGCGGCGAGCGTCCACCACGCCCGCCCGTCGCAGCATCCCGAGCTGCTGCGACACGGCCGCCGGCGTGAGATGCAACCGTTGGGCCAGCTCGGTCGTGGTCATCGGGACATCGAGCACGCGGAGGATGTCCGCACGGGTCCCGCCGATCAACGCGTCCATCGCGCCCCCCCGCTCGGGGGGTTCGGGCCGGTCCCACAGTTCGGCGATCCCCCGTGGCGAGTAGGAGAGCGCCGGTTGCTCGGTGTCGATCGTGATCGCGATTCCCGGCCAGTCGAACACGCACGGGATCAGGATCAACCCCGTGCCCTTAGGATCGACCTCCGCCTCGTAGCTCTTGTTCAGGAGCAGGACGCCCTCGCGCCATTCCAGGATGGGGTGGAGATCGGCGAACAGGAGCTCGGCGCCACCCAGCGCCAGTTGGCGGGCGCGGTACGCGACATCGGCTTCGTGCAGCGCCCGGATCCGGGGCCAATGATGTTCGATCGCGAGCTTCCAGTACTCGCGCATCTGTTCGACGAGGCGAGGGAGGTGGCTCGTCGGGTCATCCATGATCTGAAACGCCAGCTCCGGTAGCGTTCCACCCTCGAGGGTGTCCACCATCGAGCGGATGTCGGAGCTGACGACATCGGGCGGGGTGGTGGCCACCCGTTCCAGCTCGTCTTCGAACTGCGGGAAGGGGGACTCCGGTGAGGGTGTGAGGAAGTCCGCGATGTGCGTGAGGCCGGGGGTGTTCGGCGGCACCAGGGCGAACAGCGTGGTCAGGTCCCGTCCCTTGATCGCCTCGCGCGTCTCCTGGACCCAGGGCAGGTGCAGCGCATGCTTCGCGGGGTCCCGCCATGGTTTGTACAGGCTCATCACCAGCTCCCAGATCGGCGAGAACGCGAACCGCGTCTCCGCCAGGTCCTCCGCCGACAGCCGGATAGCGATAGCCATGATTTCGCGTTAGCTTAAACGCTTTCAGATCGGGACGCAACTCGATATCCTGCGCGTTGAAACGTTGTAGCAAACACCGAATCTACCCCACCGAAGGAGGTGGCCCGATGTTCCCGTTCTGGCACGATCATCTGATCCACGATCAGGAGCGCACGATCCGCGAGCAGGTCGAACAGACCCGCCGGCGCCGCCTGAGGCACAAGCGAGGGGAGATGACCTCCCCGCCGCGCCGACCCGCAGCGCCTGCAACCGAGAAGATCTGATGTCTATCCGGAGTGCTGCGCCACGCTGCGCACCGCGCGGATGATCCCATCGTAGCCGGTGCAGCGGCAGAGGTTCCCAGCGAGCGCGATCCGGATCTGGTCGTCCGTGGGCTCGGGCGTGGAACGGAGCAGGGCCGTGGCCGAGATCAGCATGCCCGGGGTGCAGAAGCCGCACTGAACGCCGCCTTCGGTGAGGAAGGCCTGCTGGAGCGGAGCCAGCCCATCCGGGTCTGCGAGGCCTTCGACGGTGGTGACGTCGCGGCCCTCGGCCTGCAGCGCCAGGTAGGAGCAGGCGTTCACGGGCTTGCCGTCCAGCAGCATCATGCAAGCCCCGCACTCGGAGTCGTCGCAGCCCTCCTTCGGACCGGTCAGCCCGATCACGTCGCGGACAGCGCGGAGCAGCGTGATGTGGGGATCCAACTCCACCGGATAGGCGGTGCCGTTGACCGTGAGCGTGGCGTCGAGCTTCATCGTCTCCTCACTCAGTGAGCTCCGTGGAGCGCCGGGCTTGCGGGGATGGGTAGGTGGTCGCCACGGGCCCGCGTCAGGGCGCCTTCGATGGCGCGTCGCGCGATCACCGCGGCCATTGCCAGGCGGTATTCCGCTGAGCCCCGCACGTCGGTGATGGGTGCGGAGGCGCCCGCGGTGGCGCTGACCGCGGCTTCCACGGCGTTGGCCCCTCCGTCGGAACCCTTCAACGCCGCTTCGGCCTCCGCCACGCGGCGGATCGTTGGCGCCAGGGCTGTGATCGCCACCCGTGCGTCTGCGATGGAGTCACCGGCCGCGGCGACGACCGCCGTCACCCCGACGACCGCGATCTCCATCTGCCGTCGGTACTCCAGCCGCACGTAGCACGAGCCGGTTCCGGGCGCCGGAGCCGGGAGCTCGACGCTCACCAACAGTTCCCCCTTCGTCGCAGTCGTGGCGCCGGGTCCGGTCCACAGCTCGGTGAGGGGAACGACCCTTTCCCCTCCCGCGGACCGCAGGACCACGGAACCGTCGAAGCACAGGAGCGGGCCTCCCGCATCCATCGCGGGGGAGGCGTTCATGATGTTGCCCCCGATCGTCCCCTGAGCTCGGGTGGCGTGCGAGCCTACGATCGCCGATGCATCCGCCAGCGCCGAGAAGCGGTCCCGGATCACGGCGCTTTGGACGATCGCCTCGTGGGTGACCAGGGTGCCCAGGCGGAGTCCTCCCCCGGCGTCGTCGACGCCATCGAGATCGGCGATGCGATGGATCGCCACCAGATCGTCGGGCAGCGGAGCCTTGCCCTGCCGCGCCCCCACGACCAGGTCGGTGCCACCGGCCACCGGCCGGGCGCCCGAAGCCAGCGCGGCCACGACCTCCTCCACGGTCCCAGGGGCGACGAAGGATCGGGTCATGCGCCGTTCCCCCGGGCCGTGGCCCAGACGCGCTCGGGCGTCATGGGGAGCTGGCGGACCTGCCGGCCTAGCACCCGGCCGACTGCGTTGGCGACCGCGCCGGCGGTCGGGACGCAGGGCGGTTCGCCCACACCCTTCGAGCCGTTTGGCCCAGCGTCCGGCGTGTCGATCTCGATCCACTCGACGTCCATCTGAGGCGCGTCGGCGCTGGTCACCAGCTTGTAGTCGAGCAGGTGCGGGTTCCGCTGACGGCCCTGGTCGTCCAGCTGGGTCCCTTCCGACAGGGCCAGCCCGATCCCCATGGCGATCCCGCCGTAGACCTGTCCGTCCGCACCGATCCGGTTCAGGATCATGCCCGAGTCGTGGACGGCAGCCACTTGGAGGACGCGGACCACACCCGTCTGACGGTCGACCTTCACCCGAGCGGCATGGGTGAAGAGCTGTGGCGCCAGGAACGACTCGAAGCCCAAACGCCCCACGCAAGAGGACGAGTCGACGGGTGGCGAGTCCGGCAGCGGTCCGGCGCCTTTGCCGTGGATCGTGGTGCCCGAGGCCAACTCGGCGATCGAGACCGCCTTGTCGGGCGATCCCTTCACCTGCGCGGAGCCGTGAACCAGCTCGAGGTCCTCTTTGGCGACCTCGAGCATCTCCGACGCCGCCTCCAGCAGCTGGTCGCGCACGTCGCTCGCCGCGTCCAGCACGGCACGCACGGCGTTGAACGTCGTCTGCGAGCCCGCCGATCCCATGTCCCAAGGGGCGGCGTCGGTGTCCTGGTAGAGGATCTGGAAGTTGTCGGGCTCCATCCCGAGCAACTCGGCCACGAACTTCGGCATCGCCATCACGGCGCCGGTGCCGTTCTCCTGGGCGCCGGTCACGATCGTCCCGGATCCATCGGGGTTCAGCTGGACGTAAGCCCCGGCGTTCGAGGCGAAGCTGGGCCACCAACCGCACGAGAACCCGATCGCCTCGTCATCGGGGAGCTCCTGGTCGTAGCCGATCATCTGGACGGCGCGTTCCAGGGTCTCCTTCACCGCGATGTGATCGAAGATCTGCTTGGTGGGTCCCTCGTCCCCCTCGGCGATCAGGGTCCGGCGACGGAACTCCACGGGGTCAAGGTCCAGCGCCTGGGCCAGGTCGTCCATGTGCTGCTCCAGCGCCCAACAGACCTGCGGCGCCGCCGGGGCACGGACCGACGCGGAGGGCTGGGTGGTGGAGTAGTTCAGGTAGGACTCGACGAAGACGTTCTCCATCTTGTACGGACCGCAGGCGTGCATCGCCGCCATCTGCGCCAGGAACCCGCCCTCACCGCAGTAGGCGCCCTTGTCCAGTACCAGCTTCGCCCGCCGGGCCACGATCGTGCCGTCGGCACGGGCACCGGTCTCGAACTCCAAAGCCATGCCCTCGCGGCGGTGATCGATCGCGATGAACTCCTCCTTGCGAGAGAAGACGAGCTTCACCGGACGTCCTGCGGCGCGGGCGAGCGCCGCGACGTGGGCCTCGAAGTGGAAGTCGCATTTCGCGCCGAACCCACCGCCCAGGAGCGGGACGATCACCCGGACGTTCGCCTCGGGGATCTGGAGGGTCTCCGCGACGCCGGAGCGAGCGATGTAGGGCACCTGCGTGGAAGACCACACGGTCACCTTGTCGCCCTGCCACTGCGCGATCACCGCGTGCGGCTCGATCGGCACGCCGTGGGACGGGTCCGAGGTGTAGCGGCCCTTCACCACGATCTCGGCCTGCGCCATGGCCGCGTCCGCGTCGCCCTTGACGATCGTGGAATACCCCAAGGTGTTCCCGGTCCCCACCAGGTTCTCGTCACGCCCATCGCTTGCCCAGTCGTCGTGGACCAGCGCAGCGCCTTCGGCCATGGCCTCCTCGAAATCGGTGATGGGCGGAAGCGGATCGTATTCGACCTCGATCAGATCGACGGCCCGCTGCGCGATCTCCTCGGAAGTGGCGGCGACGCCGGCGATGATATCGGCCTCGAACCGCACCAGGTCCTTCGCGAACAGGTACCGGTCCTGGGCCATCTGTCCGTACTTGACGTCGGGGACGTCGGCATGGGTGAGCACGGCCAGCACCCCGGAAAGCGCGCGGGCCTTGGTCGTATCGACCCGGAGGATCCGTGCGTGGGGGTGGTCGGCGTACCGGAAGCGAGCCCACGCCTGGCCAGTGAGCGTCAGGTCTGCGGTGTAGCGGCCTGAGCCGGTGACCTTCTCCTTGCCGTCGGGCCTCAGGAAGGCCGCATCCGGCGATGCGATATCGGTGGACGCCACGGGAACTCCCTTCGGGTGAGGCCGTATCGTATGCCGACGACGTCCCGGGTGACGACCCGCCGCGGGACCGTGTCACCGCCCTGCTCAGCTCCGCATCGAGCGCGCCAGGGCGTCGATCGCATCGCTGCCGAAACCGCAGCATCCCCCGATCATCAGGGCGCCCGCGTCCAGCCACGCGTTCGACGCGTCCGCGAGATCGGTGGGGACGCTCCGACCCTCACCGACCCAGGTCCGGCTCTGAGCATCCCAACGGCCTCCGGCGTTCGGGTAGACGACGACGGGCGTCGGCACCGACGAGCGCAGACGGGTGATCAGTTGGGAGATGAACCGGGTGGGCGTGCAGTTCACGCCCACGGCCACGACGGAGGGGATCGACGCGGCCACCGCGGCCGCGGTTTCGATGGGGGTGCCATCGCTGATCGTGGCCCCGTCGCGGCAGCTGAAACTCACCCATGCGGGCACCTCGGGAACCTCGCCCAGCACCCGGGCCAGGGCCGAGATCTCGGCTAGCGAGGGGATCGTTTCGACCGCGAAGAGCTCCGCGCCAGCGTCGGCCAGCACGTCGACCCGCGATCGATGGAATCCGACGAGATCGGCTTCTGTCGTCTCACCGTAGGCGCCGGTGTACTCGGAGCCATCCGCCAGGAAGGCGCCGTAAGGTCCCAGCGAGGCCGCGACCCGGTCATCCGCGCTCCCAGCCTCATCACGTGCCGAACGGGCCAGGCGCACCGCTCGGCGCATCAGGTCCTCCGCCTGAGCCGTCTGGATCCCTCGGGAGGCGAATCCTTCGACGCTGGCCTGGTAGGTGGCCGTGATCGCGACCTGCGCCCCCGCGCGGAAGTACGCCAGGTGCGCCTGACGTATCGCTTCCGGATCGTCGATCAGCAGCGCAGCGGACCAGAGACGGTCGCTGAGTTCGGCCCCGCGCCGCTCCAGCTCGGTGGCCAACCCTCCGTCCAGGATCACGGGGTCGCGGCCGATCTGCATATCACGGTTCCCGAGCGCCGGGCTCAGCGTCCACGGAGCTGCGGGCTGAGCACCTCGTCGGCCGCGTACCCCACCATCGTGAACGACAGGGTGACGGCCACGATGGCGAGGCCGGGCGGGATCACCCACCACCACCAACCCGCCGACAGGGCACCGGCGCTGAACGACTCCTCGATGATGCGTCCCCACGACATGGCGTTGGGGTCGCCGAGTCCGAGGATCGCAAGAGTCGTCTCGGACAGGATGGCCAACGCCACCATCAGCACCGCATTGGCGAACAGGATCGGGAACACGTTGGGCAGCACGTGGCGGGTGATGATGTGCCAGTCGCTGCCGCCCAGCGCCCGCGCGCGCTCCACGAACGGACGCTCCTTCACGCTGAGGGCCTGGGAGCGGACCAGCCGAGCGGTGCTGGCCCACGACGTCAACGCGATCACCATTATCACGTTGAACAGCGTGGGCCCGAGCACCGTTGCCAGGGCGATCGCCAACGCGATCCACGGGAGCACCAAGAACCAGTTCGTGAAGGAGTTGAGCAACGAGCCGAGGTGGCGCTGGGCGAAGTAGCCCGCCCCCAGCCCCACGGCAGCGCCGATCAGGATCGCGCCGAACGCGGCCGTGATCCCCACCACCATGCTGATCCGCGTGCCAACGATGATGAGCGACAGGACCGAGCGCCCGAAGTTGTCAGTCCCCAAGGGGTAGTGCAGGGTCGGCGGGTGAAGCACGGGACCCGTTGCCGTGGCGGGGTCGATCGACGCCGGGCTCACCAGCATCGGGCCCACGATCGCCACGAGCACGAAGAAGATCAGGACCACCAGGCCGATCATCCCCTGACGGTTGCGGCGGAAGGTGGCCCAGTGCACCCTCATCGCAGCTCGTCGGCGCTCCCAGGTGATCGAGCGCGATGATCGCGTGACGGCGGGGGTCGCCATGCTAGGCCTCCTGCACCCGGGGATCGAGGGTGCCGTAGAGGACGTCGGCCACCAGGTTGAACAGGATCACCGCGGCGCTGGTCACCAGGAAGACCGCCTGGATCACCGGGTAGTCGAGCGTGTTGATCGCGGTGTAGGTGAGGAGCCCGAGTCCGGGCCACGAGAACACGGCCTCGATCACCACCGCTCCGCCCAGCACGAACCCGAAGCTCAGGAAGATCAGGGTGAACGTGGGCAGGAAGGCGTTCGGCACCGCGTGTCGACGGCGCACCTCGCCCTCGGGCAATCCCTTCGCGCGCGCGGTGGAGATGAACTCCTCATGGGTCACGTCGACCATCGACGAGCGCATGATGATGGCGTATTCCCCGATGTAGCCGAGCACCAGCGTCAGCACCGGCAGGAACAGATGGTCCAGGATGTCGACGAACCGCGTGACGCCGGTCAGTCCGCCCGTCTCGTACCCGCCCGCCGGGAACCAGCCGAGGATGCCGGCGAACAGGATGAGCAGGAGCATCCCGAGCCAGCCCTCCGGGATCGAGTAGAGCACGAGCGATCCGTACAGGCTGGACGTATCGAAGCGGCTCCCCCGGAACCAGCCTCCTTTGATCCCGATCAGGACCCCGAAGACCGTCGCGAACACCGTTCCGACCCCCACCAGCAGCAACGTCGGCCCCACCCGCGATCCGATGATCTCGGTCACCGGCCGTCCGGTGCGCAGGGATACGCCCAGGTTGCCCGTCAGGGTCTGCCGCAGGAACGTGACGTACTGCTCGGGCAGGGGCTGGTCCAAGCCGAGCTCCTCCCGCTGCTTCGCCTGGTCTTCTTGGGTGAGCCGTTGGCTGCGCGCCAACAGGGCGATCGGATCGCCCGGCAGCACGCGGAACAGGAAGAAGTTGAACGTCATCACGAACGCCAACGTGGCCAGCGCCTGAAGGATCTTGCGGATGAGGTACCGGCGCGATCCCATCCCGATCGGTCGCTGCTACGCGCGTTCCAGCTCGCGCCGTCGGTTGCGCTTCATGGTCAGGAAGAACAACGCGCTGAACGCGCCGATCGCTACCAGCCACATCCAGCCCGGGACCAGACCCGACGCGGCGCTCGAGCCGGCCGATGCCAGCACGGGTTTCAGCGCCACCACCGACTCGTAGTTGTAGCCAGGCATCAGGTAGCCGTGCGGTCCCGGCGCCGGGATCCACCCCTGGAACCGGTCCGTGCGGTACGCCTGCAACCACCCGGGATACGCGAGCACCACACCCGGGATCTGGTCGTAGATGTAGCGCTGGGCCTCCTGCACGACCTTGAGGCGCTCGTTGCGATCCATGATGCCCCGCTGCTCTTCGTACAGGTGATCGAAGGTCGGATCCTTCCAGCATCCGTCGCTGTACCCGCCGCACTGACCGGAGGTGAACACGGAGAGCTGGTAGTTGGGGTCGGGGTCCCCGGTCCAATACCAGATGTAGGCATCGAAGTTCCCCGCACCCCAGTAGTCGCCCATCTTCGCGTCGGACACGGGACTCAGGTGGACCGTGATCCCGATCTGTTTCAGGAAGCCGACGATCAGCTGGCCCGCCTCCACGGCGCCCGTGGTGTCCTTCGAGGCGGGGATCAGCATCTCCAGCGGCTCTCCGGTTGCCGGGTCTTCACGGACCCCGTCGTCGTCGGTGTCCGCGTAGCCCGCCTCATCGAGCAACGCGTTGGCCGCCGTCGGATCGAAAGGCAGCTCCTGATCTGCCGGGATGTCCAGATGCCAGAAGGCCGACGCGGGACGGATCACCGTGTCGCCCGGGGTGGCCGTGCCCGCGTACACCTTCTCCGCGATGGTCTCCTTGTCGATCGCCATGGCGATCGCCTGGCGGACCCGGTGATCCTTGAGCGCCGGCAGCGGGTTCGCGTCCGGTCCCTGACCACCGAAGTTGAACGCGAGGTTGAGCCACCAGTCCGACAACACCTTCTGCACCTTCACGTCCGGGATGCCCTCCACCGAGCTCACCAGGGACGGCGCGATCCCGTCGGCGAAGTCGATCTCGCCGTTACGCAGCGCCTGGATCATCGCCTCCTGGTTCGAGTAGAGCCGGAACTCGATCCGGTCGACGGTGGGTTGGGTCCCCCAGTACTCGGGGTTGCGGTCCATCGTCCAGCCTTGCCCCTGCCGCCAGTCGGTCAGCATGAACGGCCCACTGGTGATCGCCGGCACGTTCTCGACCGACTTGATCGCGGGAAGGCCCTTGCCGTCGTAGGGAGCCCACACCTTCTCGGGCACGATGTAGACCCAAGGGGGCATGGCGGGCGCGAACGTGGGCTCGCTGGAGCGCCAGATCAGCGTCCGGGGATCGGGTGTGCGGAAGGTGGGATGGAACGGGAAGTACCCACGGTACTGCGGGATCTTGTTGTCGATCACGAAGCGATAGGTGAACGCTACGTCGCGAGCCGTCAACGGCGTGCCGTCGCTCCATCGCAGACCGTCGCGGAGCGTGCAGGTCCACGTCATGTAGTCGTCGCTGTGGTCGCACCCCTCGGCCAGCGAGGGCTCGGGTGACAGGTCGCGCGAGCCCATCTCCAGCAGCAGGTCGTACTGCAGCGTCGACACGGACCAGTCGCTGCCCGCGCTCACGCCCCAAGGGTTGGCGGTGATCAGGTCCGAGATCGTGCCCACCCGAAGGACGACCGGCTCGGCCTCGGCACTGGGCGAGGCAGCCGTCGCGGCCGGCCCAGCAAGGGTCAGGGCGGCGGTCACCGATGCGACGACGGCGGTCAGAGCCTTCGTTCTCATCGCGCTCCTCCGGTCAGCGCCCTCGACAGCATCTCGAGCACTTCGTGATGCACCCTGCCATTGGACACCAACAGGTCGGATCCTGGGCGGGGCTCCTCGCCGCCGAGGGTCGTCACGGTCCCTCCCGCCTCCTCCACGATCACCCGGGTGGCGGCCCAATCCCACGCGTAGCAGGGTTCATGCTCCAGGAGGACGTCGACCGAACCCTGGGCGACCAGCAGGTGAACCCACCCGTCGCTGAGTCCCCGGGTGGCGCGCGCCACGCTCGCGACCCGCATGAGAGCGTCCTGCCTGCCTCCGGCGATCCACTCCTCGAGGCTCGAGTGGGTGAGGAAGGCCGATGCCAGCGACGTCGTCGTTGAGACCTGGAGGCGTTGCGGCCCCCGCCAGGCCCCACCTCCGCGGGTGGCGTGGTATCGCGCGCCCAGCATCGGCACGTCGGCGAGGCCCAGGACCATCGCGCCATCGCGTTCCAGGCCGATCAGCGTCGTCCACAGGGGGATCCCCTCCGCGAACAGCTTGGTGCCGTCGAGCGGGTCCACGATCCATACGCGACCGCTGGTGCCCGGGTCCAGACCCTCCTCCTCGCCCAGCACGCCATCGCGCGGGAACCGCTCGGCCACCGCAGCACGGATCGCGCGCTCGGCCGCCCGGTCGACCTCGGTGACCGGCGTGGCGTCGTCCTTCAGCTCGACGGGCAGGCGCGAGCCGAAAGGCGGCTTCGTGACTTCACCCGCCGTATCCGCCAGCCGGTGGGCGAAGGCGAGGTCCGCGCTCAGATCGGGTTGGTCCATGCCTTGCGCCCCTGTTCGTCCTCGAGCACGAGACGGCGGTAGGGGAGGTCCATCGGAGGCGTGAATCGCGCCCGCACCACCAGACCGTGGTCGTTTCGCTCCAGCACACGAGCATCTTCCATCCGGTTGCGGTCGTCGGCCCGCACGGCCCAACCGGTCTCGGACTTCGAGGCAAGGATCACCGAGCGTGCGGGGTCGCACCTGACCTCGACCGCGGCGCCGTCCACCGAGACTTGGTGGATCTTCGGACCGGCCGACCCGTAGGTGTGTCCACGGCGCAGGGCATCCACGACGGCCTCCCGTGAGCGCTCCACCGCGCGAACCATCGTCCAGGCGCCTCCGATGTCGAACCCGGGGTAGTGGCAGTCGTCCGTCGCGAACCCCCACCATCCCTTCCCGCGCTCGAGGCACTGGTCCCACACGTAGGACGAATCCCCGCGGGCGTTCTCGCGCTCCGCGCTGGAGTTGAACAGCTCGAGCCCGTGCGTTCCCTCCACGGCCAGGAGCGTGTCCAACGGCAATCCGCTCCAGTACGGGTGGGCGATGAACGAAGCGCCGCCCTGATCGGCGATGTTCCGCGCCGCCGCCGACAGGTCGGGGAACGTCTTGTAGTGGTAGGCGTCGATCGGTCCCCAGTTCGCGCGGTCGCCTCCAGGGTCTTCGGGGATGTCATCGATGCCGATCGCCAGGATCTCGGCATGGGGTCCCGGGACGAACGGATCGGCCGCCAGCTCCGCTCCCGTGATCACCAGGCAGTGCGCCGTGGAGGGCTCGTACGTCAAGGTCCAGTGATCCGTGATGGCACAGACGTCGAACCCCATCCACTCGTGGTGGCGGACGTGAGCGGTGGGGTCGAGGTCGCCATCTGACCGGGCGGTGTGCGTGTGGAGGGCGGTCTTCAGCCACTCGCCCTCGGCGTCGAACGGGTTGCCGTCTGTCACTGTCCCTCTCCGTGCCTGTGAGTTGCCGGGCGCACGCTATCGAGGTTCCTCACGATGCCGTTCGTACCGGACACCGTGCCAGACCTCGCCGTCGAACGTTCGCTCGATCCGCTCAACGAGCTCGAGACCGGCCTTCTCCGCAACCCTGATGGAAGCGAGGTTGGCCGCGCTGGCGTACGCCCGGATGGTCGTCGCTCCCAGGGTGTCGAAGGCGTAGGTGATCAGCGCCTCGATCGACTCCGTGGCGTATCCACGGCCCTGATAGGCGGGCGCCATCGTGTAGCCGATCTTGATCACCCCGGGCTCGCCCTCGGACGGGCTCAGGCCCACGTCTCCGACGAGCTGATCCCCGTCGCGCTCCTCGACCGAGAGTTGGATCCAGCCCGGCTCTCCGGGTAGGCGCGCCGCCATCTCCTGGATCTCGCGCCGGATCCCCTCGGCATCCGTCCGTTCCCACCCCTGATAGCGGTGGACGTCGGGGTCGCTCCGGTACACCGAGATCGGATCGGCGTCCTCCGGCCGAGAGCGCCGGAGCCGTAGACGTGGCGTGAGTATCGGTTCGAAGGTCGTGTCGATGTGCATCCGGCGCAAGCGTATCGTTCGCTGATGCTCTCAACAGGACCCCGTGGCCTGATCCGCGACCGTGCCGTCGGGTCGTAAGAACCGTTCGACCCAGCCGTCACCCCAGAGCCGGAGCTCCAGTACGCCCGGTCCGTTCAGGCGGACACGGGAGTTCGCGATCGGAGCACCGAACGGATACCCTCCGGCGCCTCCCGTGCCGGCCACGATCTCCACCGGACCTCCGACGGCAGCCGACCCCGACGGGTCCTGCGGCGCGAACCGTTCGTAGTTGTGCTCGTGGCCGTTCAGGATCAGATCCACGCCCGCTTCTGACAGGAGGTCCCAGAGCGGCCCCACCGCTTCATCGGATCCGTGCTCGGTGCCCGACGAGAACCGCGGCTGGTGCCAGTACGCGAGGATGCATCGATCCGTGTGGGCGCCGAGCTGGGAATCCAGCCACGCGTATTGAGGGTCGCCCTCGGCACAGCCCCCGTCCGCTTCGCAGGTGCCGTCGAGCGCGTAGAAACGCCAACCTGCCAGCGTGAACGTGTACCAGACGTCATCGCGGGAGAAGTAGTCCTTGAACCCCTCCGCACCGGGCGTGCGCCACTCGTGGTTGCCGGCCACCGGGTACGTGATGTCCTTGAACGTGCCCCACGCGTGGTCGTAGCTGGCCAGGTACTGCGCGAGCGCGCCCTCCGTGTACTGGTTGTCGCCCAGCGTCAGGACGGCATCGGGCGTGAGCGAGCGGATCAGGGCTGCGGTCGGTGCACACGATTCGGGTGAGGACAGGCAGATGTCGCCTGCGGCCGCCACGGTGAGGGCCCGCGGCGGCGCCGGGCTGACGGACGGCAGGGGTCCATGCGTCTGGCCCGAGCCGTCGTTGCGGTCGCGTGTCACGGCGAGGACCGTGCCGATCGCCACGACCACGGACAGGACGACGATCAGTGGGACCCAGCGGCGCATGGCCCAACGATACGCGCGGTCCATGCGGGACCGGGCGTGGATCGGCTACCCCGCGGGCTCGATGTTCTGGTTCAGGTGGAACAGGTTGTCCGGGTCGTAGGTCCGCTTCACCTGGGTGAGTCGTTCGTAGTTCCCACGGTAGTTGTCGCGGATCCGCGCTTGATCGTCGCTCGCCATGAAGTTGATGTAGCCGCCCTCCTCGGAAAGAGGGGAGGTGGCGTCGTAGTAGTCGCGCACCCAGGCGGTGTTGGTCTCGTTGTCGGCCGCGTCGGGCCACATCCCCGCGATCACCGGCGCGAAGTTCGCATCGCGGTAGGCGAAGGCGGTCGCGTCGCTCGCGACCCGGTGGCACGCGCCGTTGATCGGGTAGATGTGCACCGTCGAGTTGACCACCGGGAGCTTCGGAGCGTGCTCCAGATGAGCGTCGATCATGTCGTCACTCAGTTCCTTCACGAAGTTCGCCTTCCAGTAGTGCTGCAGGCCCGGTGGGACGAGCGCGTCGAAGGCGGAGTTCAGCGCCGGGTAGGGCATGGCCCCCACGTGTTCTGCCACCACCGGCGCCACGTCACGCAGGGACTTCAGCTGGTCCTCCCCTTCGTCGACGGGGCCCGACCAGCACGACACGAACAGGATGAACGTGTCGCCATGACGGTCCTCCGGGATGAAGGGCAAGGGGGAGCGATCTGGAACGCCGGGAACCCCCCGAACGCCTCCGGCGCATCCGCGATGAAGTCCCGGTACCACTCCAGGACGCTGCGAGCGTCCGAGAGCTCGAACAGCATCGGCCCGCCGTAGATCTGGTCGACCGGATGCAGCGCGAACCCGAACGAGGTGACGACGCCGAAGTTGCCGCCACCTCCCCGAAGCGCCCAGAACAGGTCGGCGTGCTCCGTCTCGCTGGCGGTCACCACGTTCCCGTCGGCGGTGACCACCTCGGCCGAGACCAGGTTGTCGCACGAGAGACCGAAACCGCGGCTGAGGTAGCCGATCCCCCCACCCAGCGTGAGTCCCCCGACACCGGTGGTCGAGATGATGCCGCCCGTCGTGGCCAGACCGTGGGCGTGGGTGGCGTCGTTGAAGTCTCCCCACGTGGCTCCTCCTTGCGCCCGCGCGGTCGACGTGGCCGGGTCGACCTCGACCCCTCGCATCAGCGACAGATCGATCACGACCCCGTCGTCGCACGTGCCGAAGCCAGGGACGCTGTGACCTCCGCCGCGGATCGCCACGTCAAGGACGTTCTCGCGGGCGTAGTTCACACATGAGGCGACGTCATCGGCGTCGGCGCACCGCACGACCACCTGCGGGCGCCGGTCGATCATCTGGTTGTAGACGCGGCGGGCATCCTCGTAGCCCTCGTCGCCCTGGGCGATGGCCGGGCCCCGCAGTGCTCCACGTAGTTGGTCGAGCGTCATGGGCATGGTCGGATCCCCTTCCTGCGGGCACGCTGAAGAAGGCACCGTCCTACACCCATGCCTTTCGAGTGTCGAATCGAGATGGAATCCGGGGCCCCGCCGCGAGTGTTGTCATCCGCAGACGACCCAGGGAGGACGCAACGATGGCGATCAAGCGGATGAATCACGCGGTGCTCTACGTCCGGGACGTGGACCGAACGTTCGCTTTCTACCGCGAAGTGCTGGGGTTCCGGGTGGTGGCGGAGATGCCAGGGGCGAAGTTCCTCCAGGCGCCCGACTCCTCCAACGACCACGACCTGGGATTGTTCGAGATCGGCGAGGCGGCGGGCGACTCTCTGGCGGGCCGGAGCACCGTGGGTCTGTATCACATCGCGTGGGAGGTGCAGACCTTGGGCGACCTCCAGGAGATCGCCGTTCGTCTGGCCAACGCGGGCGCCCTGGTGGGAGCCACGGATCACAGCACGACCAAGGCGCTGTACGGCAAGGATCCCGACGGCCTGGAGTTCGAGGTCTGCTGGTTGGTCCCGGAACGGTTCCTCACCGAGGAGGTCGTGGAGGCGAAGACCCGGATGAAGCCGCTGGACATCCAGGCCGATATCGAGCGCTTCGGCCTGGAGACCGTGGGCGGGGTCTGACCGCCGGGGAGGACGTCCTGCCTCCCGGTAGGTCCTTCCACCCGATCTGGGGTATCGCCATATCTGGCGTCGACGCCGATGAAGGTGGGGACGGCCGCCTCCCGACCCCCGGCCGTCACCGATGGACGACGACGACGGCCGAACCCGAACCGGGACAGACGACCCTGATCGCAGCGGTCGAACGATAAGGCGGCTCCGCGCGGCCGGCGCCGCCCTGCTGGTCGTACTGGCGGTGCTGCAGCTGCCCATGGCAGGTGCGATCGAGCTGCCTCCGGCGGGCGCCCCCTTCTACATCCAGACCAACGGGCCGATAGGGGCCGTCACGCTCGGCGACTGGTACACGGCCACATCGGCCGGCTCGGGAGCCGGGCATCATTACCTCGCGTTCAACGTCCCCTGCGGATGGCCGGCCTCCCGTCCCATCCATGTCGACCTCTTCAGCCCGGAGATGAACCGCGTGGCCGGGGCCCTCAACCAGAGTGAGGAGCCCAGCGGGAACTACGACTCCACTCAGTTCGAGCTGTACGGCCCCGGTGTCACGATCGGCCCGGGACCCGCCTCGCCCGCTCCGGGGACGGGGATCGCTGGAACCAACGTCACGTACCAGCCGGGAGCCCCGGGGGTCCCCGAGTCGTGGGTGCGGTTCGCCACGCTCGCAGCTCCCGTGACATGCGGCCACTACGCGGTGCGTTCTTCCGTGCTGACGAACGACCTCCTGAACCCTGGGGGCACGGGTGACGACCAGAATGGATGGCGGGCACGGATCGGCTACGACGACGACGCCGACCCCACGAACGCGCCACCGGCGAACTACGACGACCCCGACGGGATCCGTGGGACCAACGACGAGCTGATGCTGGGCGTGCAGCAGGTGACGTTCCAGCACGACGCTGGATCCACCGTCTGCCAGACCTTCTACCAATACGTGGGCCCGTCGCAGGCATCGGCCACGTTCAACAACTTCGACATGGATGGAAGCGGCCGCATCCGCTACTACGCGCCGGGCGATCCTGCGTACGATCCCACCGCGACCACCGGCGGGACCGCCGGAACGCTCTCGGGCAACGGCGTGTGGAGCGGCGGCACCGTCAGCACCCGCGTGGGGGACACGATCGTCAACCCGACGACCGGTTGGTGGCGTCTCCCCACCTGCGTCAGCAGCCACAACCAGCTGATCCAGGAGGGGCAGACGGGCGTCCCTGTGTACTACGTGCAGCCACCCACACCCTCTCTGTCACTTTCGAAGGATGATGGTCAGGCGACCGTGTCCCCGGGTGAAACGCTGACGTACACGCTGGCCGTGCAGAACACGTCGAGCGGTGCCACCGCTGGAGCGGCGACCGCGGTCGTCGTGCGCGACACGATCCCGGGGAACGCCAGCTACCAATCCTGTTCGGTCCCGAGCCCGGCAAGCGGGACGTGGACGTGCTCCCAAAGCGCCGGCGTGGTGACGTTCACGCAGACAGGATGGATCGCAGCCGGCGACACGGCGCACCTCACGGTCACCGTCAAGGTGAACCAGGGCGCCGGTGGGACCGTGGTCAACGGGGCCACCGCCGACTACCAAGACTCCCTGGGAAACGTCTTCCCGCAGGTCTCGGCCTCGGACACCGACTCGGTCACGCCCAGGGCGGATCTCTCGATCGTGAAGACCGACTCGGTGGACCCCGTGGCGCCGGGCCAGAACTTCCATTACGACCTCACCGTCACGAACCAGGGTCCCGCCGATGCGACGGGCGTGCACGTCACGGACAGCGTTCCGGCTGGGCTCACCGTTAGTGGCGCGACCACCGGAACGGGCAGCTGCACCGTCTCGGGCAACGACGTGGACTGTACCCGCGCGGGCCTTGCGACCGGCGGGTCGTGGGCGATCCAGGTGGACGTCACCGTCGATCCCGCGCATCCGGGCGGCACCGTCACCAACACGGCAACCGTCAGCGGGGATCAGAACGACCCGGACCACGCCAACGACAGCGACTCGGAGACGACCACCGTGAGCGAGGTCGCCGACCTGGAGATCGTGAAGACGGACACCGCCGACCCGGTGGATCCGGGGCAGTCCTACAGCTACGACCTGGTCGTGACGAACCACGGCCCCGCGGATGCCACCTCCGTGCAGGTGACCGACTCCGTTCCCGCGGGCGTCTCCGTCACCGGCGCCACCAGTCCCGACGGCGCCTGCGTGGTCACGGGCAACGACGTGACGTGCACGCTCGCAGTGTTGGCGGCCAGCGACACCTGGACTATCTCGGTCGACGTCACCGCGGACGCCACGCACCCAGGCGGAACGGTCACGAACACCGCGAGCGTCACGGCCGATCAGACCGATCCCGACGTCGCGAACAACAGCTCCCCCCAAGACACCACCGTGAACCCATGGGCGGACCTGGAGATGCAGAAGACGGACTCGGTGGATCCGGTGGATCCGGGCCAGGCGTTCCACTACGACCTCGTGGTGACGAACCACGGGCCTGCGAGTGCCACGAACGTCCACGTGGTCGACACCGTTCCGGCCGCCCTGACGGTCACCGGCACGGTGGCCGGAGCGGGAAGCTGCACCGTGACCGGAAGCCTCGTCGACTGCCTCCGTCCTTCGATCGCGTCAGGTGGCACCTGGACGGTCGAGGTGGACGTCACCGTCGATCCCGCGCATCCAGGGGGAACGGTCAGCAACACGGCGTCGGTGAGTGGGAGCGAGCACGACCCCGACCCCGCCAACGATGCTGACACCGAGCCCACGACCATCCGGGCGCTGGCCGACCTCCAGATCTCGAAGACCGACTCCGCCGACCCCGTGGCGCCAGGGGGAAGCTTCACCTACGACATCGTCGTGACGAACCAGGGCCCGGCCCCTGCCACCAACGTGACCGTCTCCGACACGATTCCTGCCGGACTAGCCGTGAACGGCACCTCGGCCGGCGCCGGCAGCTGCTCCGTGTCGGGCAACGACGTGACCTGCTCCCGCGCCGCTCTCGCCTCAGGCGGCACCTGGACGATCCACGTCGACGTGACCGTCGATCCCGCGAACCCCGGAGGCACCGTCACGAACACGGCCGTCGTGATCGCGGATCAGGTGGATCCGGACACGTCGAACAACGCCGACTCGGAGGACACGACGGTGGGTGAGACGGCGGACCTCAGGATCCGCAAGTCCGATAGTCGGGACCCGGTGGTGGCGGGCGACCCCTTCGTGTACGACCTGGTCGTTAGGAACCTCGGCCCCGCCGATGCGACGAACGTCTCGGTCAGCGATCCGGTCCCTGCGGGGTTGACCGTGGCAGGGGTGCGTACCGCCAGCGGGGCCTGCTCGTTCGTGGGCAACGACGTCTCCTGTGCGATCTCGGTCCTCTCATCGGGCGCCTCCTGGACGATCCATGTCGATGTGGCCACCTCCTCGACCGACCCGGGGACCACCTACGCGAACACGGCGCACGTCGATGCCGACCAGAGCGATCCAGACGCGACGAACGACGACGCCTCCGAGGACACCACCGTGGCGGGCGTGGCCGACCTGGAGGTGACGAAGGCAGTCGACGACGCGACCGCGGCAGAGGGCGACCGTCTCACCTACACGATCATGGTCACGAACCACGGTCCCGCGCGCGCGACCGGCGTCGTCGTCACCGACACGTACCCTGACGGGCTTTCCTTCGTCTCTGCCGACCCGGAGACCGGGACCTACGACGGCGCGACCGGTCGCTGGGCCGTCGGCGCGGTCGACGTGGATGCCACGTGGTCGCTTGAGCTGGTCATGCAGATCGACCCTGTCGTGGACGGATCCACGATCGTGAACCGTGCGTCCGTCTCGGGTGATCAGGTCGATCCAGCCGGCGGGAACGACGACGACGGCGTCCCCGTCACGGTGTCCAAAGCATCCGGCGGGAACGACCCGGGTGGGGATGGCGGGCAGGATATCCAAGGGACCGGGGGCAGCACGGCCTCGACCGGCTCCGATCTTGCCGGCATGGTCCTTCTGGACGTGCTCCTGCTCCTGGCTGGAGCCGTCGCGATGGCGATCTCGCGATTGCGCCGAGGCTCTCACGCGGGTTGAACGAAGAACGGCGTGACCGCTGCCAGCACCAGGCTCACCACCGCCACGCCACCCACCGCGAAGACCACTGGGCGCCCACGGCCGCGCTGATGTAGCCACCGAGCGCCCAGGCCTGCGCACACGCCGACCACGAACAGCGCCTCTGCGATGATCGGTCCCGGGCCCCGAGGGATCAGATGAGCCAGCATCGCGCGCTCAGGCTACCCTGAGCCCCCATGATCACCGGCCGGATCTCGGTTCGAACCGTGCGGATCGTCGATGTGGCCCTCGTGGTGTGGTTCCTCCTCTGCCTGATGCTGGGGGTCGCCGTGGGGCGTCGCGTCGATCGTCTGCAGGCGCTGGGCGAGGGGGTGATCGACGCCGGTCAGGGCGTCAGCAACTCGGCCGACGCCCTCGACGGGCTCACGGACCTCCCGCTGGTCGGGGGTAGCATCCAGGCGGTCGCCGACCAGATCCGATCGATCGGCGCCAGCACGGTCGACAAGGGCGAGGCCGGAAAGGTCGCCGTGTTCCGGTTGGCGCTCAGTATCGGGGCCTTGATCACCTTGGCGCCGACCCTCCCCCTGCTGGTGGTGTGGCTGCCGTTGCGGATCGCCTGGGAACGGGAGCGCCAGAGCATCCGACGGGCATTGGTGTTCGGCGATCCCGGGATCCGTGCTTACCTGGCCCACCGCACCGTGTCCTCCCGGCCGTATCGGGACCTGACCACGATCACCGCGGATCCGTGGGGCGATCTGCAGGCCGAGCGGTTCGACGCCCTGGCGGGGGTGGAGCTGAAGCGGCTCGGGCTCGCGACGGTGGCCGATTCGTCGCCGCCGTACACGGGTCCGACGTAGGATGCCGCGTGCCCGTGAACGGTTGGACGTCTGTGATCGCGCTGGATGACCTGGTGGACGGTAAGGCCAAGCGCATGATGGTGGATGACGCTGCCGTGCTGGTGGTGCGATCGGGGGAGCGGGTGTTCGCCATCGGCAACCGCTGCACGCACCAAGGCGCGCCACTGGACCGGGGCCCGGTGCGGATCAGTGGCTCGTCGGCCACCGTGACGTGCACGGCTCACGGCAGCGTGTTCCGATTGGAAGATGGCGGCGTCGCTCGTGGTCCGGCCGTCCGAGCGGAGCCTTCGTTCGAGACGCGGATCGTCGAGGGCGCCGTCGAGTTGCGACTTCGGACCTGACCTTCCCAGGCGGTACCGTCGTGAGCATGTCCGCCGCGGGTCCCAGCGTGCACCCACCCCGATCCCAGCGCTCGCTCGGCATCATGGCGGTATCGGCCGCCACGATCGCCTGGGGACTCGTGCCCCTGGTGCTCAAGGAGGTCCGGATGCCGACCCTGGCCTTCGCGTCTTGGCGGCTGGGGTTCGGGGCCGTGGTCTACGGCATCGCCCTGGTGGCCACCGGGCGCCGGCTCCACTGGGCCACCATCAAACGCTGCGCGCCCGGTGGCCTGATCTTCGCCCTCGACATCGGGCTCTCGTTCAGCGCGTTCCGCCTGACCTCGGTGGCCAACGCCACGATCATCGGCGCGTTGGCGCCGGTCACGATCGCGATCGGCGCCTCGCGCTGGTTCGGCGAACGCCTGGGGCGGCGTGATATCGGCTTCATGGTGGCGTCGATCGCCGGTGTGGCGATGGTGGCGGTCGGATCGACGGGCTCTCCCACGTGGAGCCCGCTGGGCGACGCCTTCGCCGCCGCAGGGGTGATCAGCTGGACCGCCTACTGGTTGTTCTCCAAACGCGCCCGGCTCGCCACCCCGGCCCTCGAGTACATGACCACGGTGATGCTGGTGGCCTTCATAGCGATGACGACGGTGACGGCGCTGGCGGGCATCTCGCTCGCGCCTCCGCAGGGTCAGGACTGGCTCTGGATCTTCCTCGTCGTCCTGATCCCCGGTGCCATCGGGCACCTGCTGGTGGCGTGGTCGCACCAGCACGTGGAAGCGTGGCTGGGCTCGGTGATCCTGCAGTGCCAGCCCCTGGTGGCCTCAGTGGCGGCATGGATCGTGCTGGGGGAGACGCTCACCCCGCTGACGATCGTCGGGGGGATCGTGGTGTTGGCCGCCACCGTGGCGATCGTGGTGGCGCCGGCCCTCACGCCACCCATCGATGACGAGCCGCGGGCGCCCGATCCCGTCGGTTGACCCGCGACTAGACTCCGCAGGCGTGATCGTCTGCCAGGCATGCGGAGCGTCGAACCCGGGGGAGGCCGGGTTCTGCTCGAACTGCGGCGCGTCCCTGGAATCCACCTGCGCGAAGTGTGGGAACGCACTCCCAAGCCAGGTTCGGTTCTGTCCATCGTGTGGCGCCGCCGTGGCCCCTGCGGAACCTTCGGAGGAGCAGCGCAAGATCGTCTCGGTGCTGTTTGCGGACCTCGTGGGATTCACGTCCACGTCCGAGTCGGTCGACCACGAGGACATGCGCCGCATCCTGGCGGACTACTTCGCCGGATCCAAGGCCACGATCGAGCGCTACGGCGGTGTGGTGGAGAAGTTCATCGGCGATGCCGTGGTGGGGGTGTTCGGGGCGCCCGTGAGCCGTGGTGACGACGCGGAGCGCGCGGTGCGAGCGGCGTTGGGGATCCCGCAGATGATCGCCGATCTCGATACCAGGACCCCGGGTGTCGATCTCCAGGTGCGTGTGGCGGTGAACACCGGGGAGACCATGGTGGCGGTCGATCCACTCGGGCAGGACGAGGTCCTGGTGGTCGGCGATGTCGTGAACACGGCCTCACGGCTGCAGTCGGCGGCCCCCCCGGGTCGCGTGCTCGTGGGCGAGGCTACGTACCACGCCACCTCCCGGGCGATCTCGTACGAGCCGGTGGAGCCCATCAGCGCCAAAGGGAAGCGCGATCCCGTCCCCGCGTGGCTCGCCGTGGAGCCGGTGGGGGCCCTGTCCGCGCCGCTGGCAGGCTCGTCGTTCGTGGGCCGACAGGACGAACTGGATCTGCTGGAGGGGGTGTGGGAGCGAGCCACGCGCCAGCGGAGCCCGCATCTGGTCACGATCCTGGGCGAGCCCGGCATCGGCAAGAGCCGCATCGCTCTGGAGCTGGCGGAGCGGGTGAAGGCGTCGGGCGGGCAGGTCTGGGATGTCCGGGAGCTCCCGTACGCGCAGAGCTCAGGGTACGAGGGCTTCGGTCAATGGGTGAAAGACGTCGCCGGGATCTACGGTTCGGACACCGACGCCCAGGCGCGGTCGAAGCTGGACGCAAGCTTGGTGGAGCTCGGCATCGCCGATCCCGAGGTAGCGCAACTCCTGTCGGTCTTCGTGGGTGCGGGGGAGGGACCCGCCGCAGCGCGCACCGCCATGTTCGACGCGGCGCGTCGGTGGGTCGAGGCCCTCGCCCGTCAACAGCCGACCCTCGTCGTGCTGGAGGACATCCACTGGGCGCACGCCAGCGCCCTGGACCTGATCGAGTCCCTCGCCTCGCGCACCCGCGACGCGCCGCTGGTGCTCTTGGCGCTGGCGCGGCCCGAGCTGCTGGATGTGCGTTCCGGCTGGGGCGGTGGTCTGATGGCTTCGACGGCGATCCGGCTCGATCCGCTGCCGCCCGACCAAGCTCATGCCTTGGTCGCACGCTGGATCGGCGACGCCGATGAGGACCTGGTGCGGCGCGTGGAGACCGCCGCCGCCGGCAACCCCCTGTTCATCGAAGAGATGGCCGTGTGGTCACGCGAGACCGGTACCGACGCCGCGGAGTTGCCCACGACGGTCAAGGCCATGATCGCGGCACGCCTCGATGCCCTGCCGAGCGACGAGCGCCGCGTCCTCTACGACGCCTCCGTGGTGGGCAAGGAGTTCTGGCCGGGACCGCTCCGGCGGGCCGGGGTCACCGACGAGCGGCTGGAGGAGCTGCTCGGATCGCTGGAGGACCGTGATCTGATCCGGCGCGAGAGCAATTCGGCCATCGAAGGTCAACACGAGTACGCCTTCCGACACATCCTGATCCGTGACGTCGCGTACGCGACGTTGCCCAAAGGGAGCCGTCGGGAGCGACACGAAGCGGTGGCGCACTTCATCGAGGAGTCTGCCTTCGACTCGGACACGGTCGACGCGATCCTGGCCTTCCACTGGCGCGAGGCCGGCGAGAACGAGCGCGCCATCGGCTACCTGCTGTCGGCGGCTGAGCAAGCAGAGGGTGGGTGGGCGTGCGTGGAGGCGGTGGAGCTCTACGAGGAAGCCCTGGCGCTGCTCCCACGCGATGACGCTCGGCGCCGGATGATCGGGATCAAGCGCGCCGTCGCCGGCGCTCGATACGACCACGCCGTGGCCGAGGAGCGACAACTCCGCCGAGCGACGAGCGATCCGTCCGCTACTTCGATTTGAAGTCCGCGGGCCTCACATCTCCGGCGATCTCGTAGATCGCTTCGATCGTGTGTCCTCCCAGCCGTTCCGCGTGCTCCCGCACCAGCTCCTCGTTCGGAGCGTCGTAGATGCAGAACGTCAGGATCGCGCCTTCCTCGGTCGCGGTCACATGGCTGTGCTCCCAGATGATCTCTAGGAACTCGGTCTCGGTCAGCTCCCGGCTTCGGACCGACCGGAGGTACATGTGCTCATCATCGACGTGGCCGAAGTTCCGTTTGATCAGATAGCGCGGCACACCTACCACCTTCTTCCGCGAACTGTTGGCATCGTACCCCCTGATGCTCCGGAAGGTCAGGGGGTGGCGCGGTCCTCACCGTCCAGCGTGAGGATCGGCCCGTACAGATCGGGACGGCGGTCGCGGAAGAGCCCCCAGACCGCGCGCTCGCCGGCGATCGCATCCAGGTCGAACGTGGCGGTGAGGACGGCGTCGGCGTCCCGTGGCGCTTCGGCCACCTTGTCGCCTGTGGGATCGGCGATGAACGACGAGCCGTAGAACGTGATGTCGGTCGTCCCGCCTTCGCTCGGCTCCCGCCCGTAACGGTTGGCGGCCAGGACCGGGGTCACGTTGGCGCCGGCATGCCCCTGCATCGTCCGCTGCCAGTGACCGGAGGAATCCATCCCGGGGTCCGCCGGCTCCGATCCGATCGCGGTCGGGTAGAGCAACAGCTCGGCCCCCCGGAGGGCCAGCACACGGGCCGCTTCCGGGAACCACTGGTCCCAGCAGATGGCCAGACCCACGCGGCCAACCGCCGTGTCCCACGGGTGCAACCCCGTGTCGCCCGGGCTGAAATAGAACTTCTCCGTGTAGCCGGGGCCGTCGGGGATGTGCGACTTCCGGTAGACGCCCAGGACCGAGCCATCGGCATCCACGACCGCCGCCGAGTTGAAGTACGCCTGGCCGGAGCGCTCGTAGACGCTGATCGGCATGACCACCTGGAGGTCGCGCGCCAGGCTCGCGAAGCGTTTCACGGTGGGGTGCTCGTCGATCGGATGAGCCCGTTCGAAGGGCTCGGCCAGCTGATCCTTCGGGAAGTACGGACCCTCGAACAGCTCGGGCAGCAGGATCAACCGGGCCCCAGCGGTTGCCGCCTCGCGCACCCGCGCCTCTGCAGCGTCCAGGTTCGCGTCCCGGTCGGCACCGCACGTCATCTGGATCACACCGACGGTGAGGGGATCGCGGGTCATGGAGCCACGTTACCGCCTCAGGAGCCGGCGAACATCGCGAAGCGCGCTTGCGAACGCTTGGTGACCTTCGTGAAGTCACCGCCGATGTAGAGATGGCCGTCGCCCAGCATCGCGAAGACGCCAAGCGTGGAGTTCGCTCTCGCTTTCCAATCGATGAACCCGCCGGTATCGAAGTGCATCGCCGCCAGGTGACCTTCGTTCCGCCCCCCGAACGCCGTGAAATGACCGCCGATGTAGAGGATCTTGTGGAACACCGCGAGCGCTTGGACGTCACCGTTCCCCTTCCGGCTGAACTTCAGCGCACCGTTCGATGGTGCGTACCGGTTCGCTTGGTCGTTGCGCGTGCCCACGTAGACGGACCCTCTCGCCGCGGTCATCGCGATCACGTCCCGCGCGGGGTGCGACTGCCAGGACTGGACCGCGCCGCTCGACGGGCTGACGGCTGCCAGATGAGAATGTCGCTTCGTCCCGACCCTGTCGAAGTCCCCACCGATCACCAGCCGGTTGGACACGGGGAGGCTCATGGCGCGGATCGGTCCGTTCACCCGGCCCGGGTACCACTTCAGCACGTCGCCCCTGCGGGACAGGCCCGCCAGACGGATCCGCCTCCGCCCGTCCACCCGGGTGAACGATCCCCCGATATAGACCTTCTTCGACGTGGCGACCACCGCACGGATCTGCCCGCCGAAGACGGCGGCGTGGAACCGTCGCAGCGACCCGGAGCGGGTGCCGAAGGCCGCCACATGGGGGCGATCGGCTCCCGCCACGCGGCTGAACGCGCCCCCGACGTACAGGGTCTTCTTGTTCGGGGCCAGGGCCAGTGCCCGCACCGGTCCGTTCGTGCCCGGGTTCCACGGCATCACCGCTCCCGTTCCTGCGTTCACCGCCGCCAGGTGGGCACGGTTCACCGCGTGACCGGCGTGGTCGAACAACCGCGTGAACTGTCCCCCGAGGTAGAGGGTGTTTCCGACACGCACGATCGCGCTGACGCGCCCGTTCGCCTGCCAGGTGCTCTTGGGGGTCTTGTCCACGACCGCCCCCGCGGGTGCGAGGGTGCCCAGCATGAGGGCCACGGTGACGGCCGCGCCAACCGCGACACGCGGGAACCACGTCGACCTCTCCGCTCTCATGTCAGGAACCTACCCCTTCCTCGAGCGCCGGGGGGAAGCGGGATGATGGTGCAACCGCGAGATTCAGCTAGTCTGGGTGCATGCCGGACAGCATGGGGAAGCGCGCACGCCGAGAGGTGAACGCTAAGAAACAGGACGCGCGGGAGCAGCGACGGATCGCGCGTGCCCAGCGGCGTGCCGATCGTGAGGCCGGTCTGATCCCCCGCGGTCCCGAGTTGGCCGAGCCCGAGCCGATCGAACCGGTGGAGCCCGAGCCCACGCCCTGAGGGGTGGTCAGTGGCCGCAGGCGCACCCGCCCCCGCCGCAGCATCCGCCGGCGGACGGTGAGGCGCTCGCACCCGCATCGTTCGTGAGCCCGGTGGCGAACAGGGAGAAGCGCCGCCGCACACGCTCGCTGCCGCAATCCGGACACGCCAGCGCGATGTCCACGGACGCGGTCATCGACCGCCGCTCCTCGAAGGGCTGTTCGCAGGTGAGGCACATGTACTCGTAGGTCGCCATGGCCCCGTAAGGATACGACGCGATCAGGACATCGGTCCCGTGACCTCGCGGGCGATCGCGAGCGCTTCATCCAGCTTCGCCTCATCCACGAACAACCGGACGCCGTATTCCCAGATCCGGCTCAGGTACCCGGGTTCCTTGAACCACCAGACGATCCCGGCGGCCTGCAGCCTGCCGGCGATGGTATCGGCGTGCTCGCGCGTGTACTGACCGAGGTAGGTGGTCCTGACGTCGGAAGGCACCCGCTCGAGGCCCGGCATGGATCGCTCAGTCCGTGCGGACCAGAGCCACGACGGGGATCAGGCGTGTGGTCTTCTCCTCGTACCCCTTGAAGCCGGGATAGAGCGCGGCCTGACGCGCATAGAGCTCGTCACGCTCCGGTCCCGTGACGGGTGTGGCTCGGGCGTGGAACGCCTCGCTCCCCAGCTCGACGGTCACGTCGGGGTTCGCGACCAGGTTGTGGTACCAGTCCGGGTGGGTGTCGGCTCCAGCCTTGGAGGCGAACACCAGCAGCCGGTCGCCGTCGGCCAGGTACATCATCGGGTTGGTGCGCTGCTGCCCGGTCTTCGCGCCTGTCGTCGTCAGCAGGACCATGGGAGCGCCCTCGAACGGGCCGCCCACCCTCCCCTCGTTCGTGCGGAACTCCTCGATGATCTTCGCGTTCCAGTCGGACACCGATCCTCCATGGGTGGTCGTGCACCGCGGCCATCAGGCACCATAACGGCCGATGCCGCGAACGACGGTGGATGCCTACGTCGAGCAGGGGACCAAACGCGTCTTCGCGGGTGCCCTCGAGTGGCCCGGTTGGGCCCGTTCGGCCCGCGACGAGGTCGGCGCGTTGCGGACCCTCCAGACGTATGCGCCGCGCTACGCCGCCGTGATCAAGGGGATGCGGCCGGCGTTCGGGAAGGATCCCGAACCGAAGGTCGTGGAACATCTCACCGGTGACGCCACGACGGATTTCGGGGCGCCATCGATGGCCCCGGCCGCGGACGCTCGTCCTGTGGATCGATCGGAACTGGCGCGGCTCCGCCGGATCCTGGAGCGTTGCTGGGCAGCCCTGGATCGGGCGGCCGACGCCGCCACGGGGCGGGAACTCACGAAGGGACCACGGGGCGGCGGTCGGGATCTGCAGGCGATCGTGGGACACGTGGTGTCGGCCGAGGCCGCGTACTGCGCGAAGATCGCCGCCAAGCGACCGGCGGTGGAAGACGACGACCTGGCCGGCGCAGCAGACGAGGTCCATGCGGTGGCCCTGGATGCGCTCACGCGCGCGGTCACGGACGGCCTGCCGGCGGCGGGCCCGCGCGGCGGGAAGATCTGGCTGCCCAGGTATTTCGTCCGCCGCGCCGCGTGGCACGTCCTGGACCACGCGTGGGAGATCGAGGACCGCACGGAATAGTCTGCGCCCCCCGGGGCGTTCCCCCGAACGGAAGGAGGGTCCGATGCCCGCGGTCACCGTCGACGACATCACGCAACTCCCGCGCATCGCCGTTCCCGGCGAGGGCGTGCCACGGCCTGTCCGGACCGTGGTCACCGCGCCGGAAGGCTTCGAGGGTGAAGGGTTCCCCGTGCGACGGGCGTTCGCCGGTGTCGATCTGGCCGAGCTGGATCCGTTCATCCACATGGACCAGATGGGCGAGGTCGAGTACGCGCCGGGCGAGCCCAAGGGGACGGCATGGCACCCCCACCGGGGGTTCGAGACCGTCACCTACATCATGGACGGGATCTTCGAGCACCAGGATTCGAACGGCGGCGGCGGCCTGATCACCAACGGCGACACGCAGTGGATGACGGCGGGAGCCGGGATCCTGCACATCGAGAAGCCGCCCGAGCACCTGGTCCTCAGCGGTGGGCTCTTCCACGGGATCCAGCTGTGGGTGAACCTCCCCAAGGTCGAGAAGTGGGCGCCACCTCGATACCAGGACCTGCGTGCCAGCGAGGTCGGATTGCTCGCATCCACGGATGCCGGATCCCTGGTCCGCGTGATCGCCGGCGACCTCGCCGATCACATCGGGCCCGGCCAGACCCACACGCCCATCACGATGGTGCATGCCACGGTGTCTCCGGGCGCGCGCCTCGAGCTGCCGTGGCGATCGGACTTCAACGCTCTGGCCTACGTCCTGGCCGGCAGCGGTCACGCGGGTCTCGAGCGCCGGCCCATCGCCAGCGGGCAGCTGGCGGTGTTCGGCCCCGGCGACTCGGTGACGTTGGAGGCCTCGGCGACCCAGGAGAGCCGCGCTCCGCAGCTCGAGGTCCTGGTGCTGGGAGGGCGACCGATCAGAGAGCCCGTCGCCTGGTACGGCCCGTTCGTGATGAACACGCGGGACGAGTTGGTGCAGGCGTTCGAGGACTACCAGGCCGGGCGTTTGGGTTCGATCCCGGCGATGCACAACACCCCCGACCGGATCGTGGAATCTGATCCCGACGCGTGAGCGGTTCCGCATCAATGACGCTGCGGTCGGGCGCCGGCTAGCGGGTCATCAGTCGATCCAGCAACGCGTCGCGGATCGACGAGCGGGTGCCGAACACCAGCAGGAAGAGAGCCTCGCGGGCGAGGCGTTGCGCGTGGTCGTCAACAACGATCGCGCGGCCTCCCCGCGTCACGGTGAGGGCCGCCGCCGCGCGCAGCGCCAGGTCCGCGGCCCGGGCTCGAGCGGCCGGCATCGTGTCGGGGGTCGCGGTGTCGAGCGCGGTTCGGGCCAGGCGGACTTCGTCGTCCAGGTCCGATGCGCCGATCAGTCGGCAACAGCGGGAGGCGACACCCAGGGCCAGTGAGCCGTTCGTACGCAGTCCAATGGGATCGCGTGCGGCCACGTCGGCCAGCGGCTCCTGATCGACCAACCGCTCGACGGGGATCACATGGTCTCGGAACCGCAGCGTGACGGTGCCGCTGGCATCGACCGCCACCAGTCGCACGCGTTCAGCGGTGAGCGTTCCGGCCACATCCGCATCCATCAGGAGCCGCACGACGGCATCGCCCGTGCGGGCGGCGACCAGGATCACGTCGATGCGACCCCAGCCGCTCACCCAGGGGGCCTCGCCGTTCAGCACGAAGCCCTCGGACGTGCGCTCGGCGGTCAGGAGCGGAGGGCCCGGGCGCTCGCCGGTCCGAGCGATGCCCGCGCGCACCTCCCCGCGGCACATCGGTTCCAGCCAGGCGTCACGTAGCGTGGAGGCCGCCACCGCGCGCACCGGGTTGTGATGTTGGATCCACACGAACGTCGTGGTGAGGCAGCCGCCCGCGAGCTCCTCGACCACCTGGTTGAATCCCTCGCGGTCGAGGCCGGAGCCGCCCACCTCCCGCGGCCCCACCACGCCGTAGAGGCCCTCACGAGCGAGCAGGTCGAGGTGCTCGAGGGAAACAAGGTCGGCCGCGTCGGTGTTCAGGGCCGCCGGGAACAGGGTGCGGTCGGCGATCCGTCGGGCGATCTTCGCCGGCGTCGTCACCTCACGCATCGAGTCGGAAGGCCCTCATCGGGACGCCGTCGTCGTTGGTGTCGGATCCGGGGTCCGGGAGGAACCCGCACTTCTCGACCACACGCATGGAGGCGGCGTTGTGCTCCGCGACGAACGCGTGGAGGGGGCGGATGGGTTCCTCGTTCAGATAGGCCGACAGGGCTGCGGTCGCGATGCCGCTGCCCCAGTAGTTCCGACCGAGCCAGTAGCCGACCTCGCGCTGGCCTTCCTGATCGAAGCTCACGACCGTGCCGGCGAGCTCGCCGTCCACCAGGATCGCCCGCTTGCCCAAGGCGTCATTGGCCAGGGTGTCCAGCCAGCGCGTCGTGAAGGCCTCCCAGTCCCTGGCCGGGAACGCGGCCATCCGGTTCGCCTCGGGGTCCCGCTGATACTCGAACAGGATCGGGAAGTCGGCTTCGGTCACGACGCGCAGCGTGACCTTTCCACTGTCACGGTCGGCTGGCATCCCGTGGGAGCCTAACGAAGCGGGGGCGCCCCGAAGGGGCGCCCCATCCGCAACGGCGATCGGACGCTACGCTTCCTCGTCCGCCGCCTCGGCCAGGTCCACGGCGGTTTCCGCGTCCGCCACGGCTTCGACGTCCAGCTCCTCGGCGACCGCCTCTTCCACGACGGCCTCCTCGGCCAGTTCCTCGGCAGCCGCTTCCAGCTCGACAGCGGCTTCGGCCTTTGCGGCCGCGTCGGCATGGAGCTCGCTCGCCACCTCCGCTTCCGCAACCGCGTCGTCCGCGGCGTCCTCGGCCGCGTCCATCAGCTCGTCATCCATCATCGGCTCTCCCTCCCTCGGAGTGCGGAGCATAACCTCCCGTCTCCCAGCCTCGCAGACCCGGTCGAGAGGAACTTCACTAGGATCCGTCGAGAGGTGACCGGCCGCTAGCTGCTGCGCTTACGCAGTCCGAGTTCCGCCCACAGTTCGGTGATGCGATCCTCGGACGGCGTCAGGTCCAGCGGTTCGGAGAGATCCTCGGGGATCATGAGCTTGCACGGACACGCGGTGCACGCGTCGTCCTCGTGCAGGTTCGACATGTGTCCGCACATGCACCCGACATCGGGGCCGTCGGCCTGTCGGGCCTTCAGGGCATCCTTAGGCACTTCCATAGCTCCTTCCTTCAGGACAGGACGGCGATGCCGTCGATCGAGAACCTGGGGTGGCCGCGTGAGCCGACGTTGACGAAGCGGATCGTGTGAGCACCGCCGTGCGCCCATCCCAGGCGGAAAGCGAGGGTCCGGAAGGCGGTTCCCCCCGCCAGCTGCGAGAACGAGCCTTTCGCCTTCCCGTCCACGAACACGCGGAACGAGCCGAGCTTCTTCCCCATGCGAGCGAACAGCGCGACGGCGGAGCCGTTCACGTGCACCACGGCGGAGGCCTTTGCGCGCTTCGTCATCCGGTAGGTGCCGCCGACCGCGCGGCTGTCGGTGCGGTGCGACCATTTCCCCTTGTAGGCGGGTCGCTTGTCGCTCATCAGGGTGAGGTCCACGATGGGTGCGGGCGTCCACGCGCTGACGTTGCCCCACCCGTCCTGCGCTCGTACCTCCACGTCGTAGGTGTGGCCGGGCAGCGCGTCGATCGTGGTCGACAGGGCCGGATCGTCGGTCGCGACGTTGTTGAAGGCGCCACCGTCCGTGGCGACGCGGACGTCGTAGCCGTCCACGTGGTCGCCCGTATCCTTCGCGTCCCAGCTGACTTGGACCTGCGCGGGCCGGCCCGACGCCGGGAGCGTCTGCGGCGAGGCGAACGCCAACCGTGGCTCCTTCGTGAACGTGGGCGGCGCGACGTCAGGGGGGTTCGCGACGGTGACGGTGGCCGCGTTCGCGCCGATGTCGTCGACGCGGATCGCCCAGTCGGTGGCCGGATCCGTCCAGGATCGACCGACCCGCAGGACGGCGTCGGTGAAGCTGCCGTCGGCAGGCGTCATGTCCAGGATGTCGGACCCCCCGACGTCTGCGGGGACGTGGAGCAGGACCCCGCTGGTCCCGCCGGCGGGCAACCACGAATCCACCCCGGTCGCCCGCCGGTACTCGACCCAGATGTCGTGGGCAGCTCCTGGTAATCGCAGGGCCTGCAGGCCGGAAGACTGCTGACCGAGAGGCTCGATCGCATACGTTCCCCCGCCCGCGGCGGCAGCCTGCTTCCGTCCCTGCATCCACGAGAGCTCATCGGCCTGCGAGGCGTTGAACCGCCCGACCCCGCCCGAGAACGAGCCGCCCATGGCGTCGAACGGATCGCCGTACTCGCTGCGGGTGCACGACGATGACCACGGCACCGGGGAACCGCTCTGCGTGCAGGAGACGGAGTGCGCGTGCCACAGCCCTAGGTTGTGGCCGAGTTCGTGGACCGTCACGCGCGTGTCCATGTAGCCGTTGATCCAGAGCTCGCCGAACCCGATGTAGGCCTGCCCTGCCCAACCACAGCTGGCGAAGTAGGGGAAGTAGACGAGCAGGTGGTCGTAGGCGTTGAGGTTCCAGCCAGCCCCCGTCGCGGCGAGCAGGGCGTTGTTCATGATGCCGTTGGAATCACAGCCGGCAGGGGCTGGGATCGTGAGCCAGTTCGTGGCATCGGCCGTCATGCGCACCTGGCCGTAGGACGCGTCGTCGTACCAGACATCGTTGAGGTCGGCGAGCTGGTGCTCCGCCGACACGGACGTGACGGAGTCGGGGGAGGTCCAGTTCACGAGGATGGCCAGGACCTTGCGGGTGTCGGGCGCCGCCGCGAGGGTGGCGCGGGGCTTCAACCGCGCCAGTCCCGGAAGGGACCGGATCGACGACGCGTTGAGCCGCGAGTCCTGGAGCATCCCGTCCACCACGATGCGCGTGCCGGGGGCGAGGCGTGGGAAGTCTCCACCCCGCTGCAGCAGGTACCGCTGGCCTCCCGAGAGCAGGTAGTGGTCCGTCCGGCCCCAGGTGTCGCCGTCCACCGCCATCGCGCGATAGGTGCCGGTGAGGTGCGCGCGGTGCGGTCCGGCGATCGCCGCCGGCATGAGGGCGACCAGCAGGGACAGGGTCGCGCAGGCGGCGACGATGTTCGTAACGGCGCGCACGCGGCTGCGGCGCAAGGGGGACGCTCCCACGATCACCTCTCTCGCTCCTGTGGGGTTTCGGCTACGGGGCCCATCCACCTTGAATCGGGTACGCCAGTTCCCATGGATCGGGGATCTCCACGAACGGAGCCTGCGGCTCGCCCTATCCTTCTGGCGTCGGCGTGGGGAGGGGACCGGTGAGAGGAGATGCGGATCGGATCCGGACGCTGCTGCGAGCGGCTCCCTTGATCGACGGACACAACGACCTGTTGTGGGCGTTGCGCGACGCTCCGCGAAGCGGGTGAGGACGAGCCCGACCTGCGGGAGCCCGTTCCGGCCCTGCAGACCGACCTGCCGCGGATCGCCGCCGGCGGGATGGGCGGGCAGTTCTGGTCGGTCTACGTGCCCTCGAGCCTGCCCGAGCCCGAAGCGGTGACCCAGACGCTCGAGCAGATCGACGCGTTGAGCCTCGTTGTGTCGTCGCTACCCGGACCGGCTCGAACCGGCGCGCACCGCCGACGATGTCGAGCGGATCGCGGCCTCCGGCAAGGTGGCATCGATGATCGGGGTCGAGGGCGGTCACTGCATCGCGAGCTCGCTGTCGGTCCTGCGCGTCCTGGCGCGGCTGGGCGCCGGCTACATGACGCTCACCCACAACGACGACACGCCGTGGGCCGATTCGGCGACGGGCTCGCATCCCCACGGTGGCCTCACCGACTTCGGTGAGGACGTGGTGCGCGAGATGAACCGGCTCGGCGTCCTGGTCGACCTCAGCCACGTCTCGCCCGACACGATGCGGCAGGCGATCGAGGTGAGCGAGGCGCCGGTGGTGTTCTCGCACTCCTCGGCCCGCGCGGTCGCCGACGTCACCCGCAACGTGCCCGACGACGTCCTCGAGCAGGTGGGCCGGACCGGCGGGGTGGTCATGGTGACGTTCGTGCCGGGCTTCGTCACGAAGGAGGGCGCCGCCCTCAACCGCGCCGGGTGGGAGGAGGCCCATCGCCTCAGAGCCGAGCATCCCGACGATCCCGACGCGGTGAGCACGGCGATGGATTCCTGGTTCGACGAGCACGAGGTCGAGGCCACGGTGGGCGAGGTCGCCGATCACATCGACCACGTGCGCGAGGTGGCCGGGATCGAGGCGATCGGGGTCGGCGGCGACTTCGACGGTGCGGGGGTGATGCCCCAGGGGCTCGATGACGTCTCGGGCTATCCCGCCTTGTTCGCCGAACTCGCCGCGCGCGGCTATACCGACGACGACCTCCTGGCGATCGCCGGTCGCAACGTGCTCCGGCTGATGCGAGCCGCTGAGCAGGTCGAATCCACGCCCGTGGCCTGAGGCCGGGTGTGGTCCCGGCGGGGGATGGCCGAACGGCCGGTGACATGACAGCGCAACAGGAGCATGATTGCCCCCGCACGAACCGGAAGGGGGAGAGCCATGGCTCGACACAGGTTGAGGATGGGGTCTGCGGCCGTATCGCTGGCGTTGGTCCTGCAGGGGGTGTTCGCGCTCGCGGGTCCGGCGACGGCCCACGCAACGCTGCCCATGGTGCACACGCTCTGCGCGTTCAACACCATGAGCCTCGCCAGCCTGGATGATCCGGCGCAGCGCGGTTGTAAGTGGGGCGCGATCGCCCGGGCCGCCGACATCGGGGTCGTGCACCAGAACTGCACGATCGAGGGCACCGCGAGCGACGACCGCCTCCGAGGCACAGGGGGCAAGGACGTGATCTGCGGCTTCCAGGGTGACGACGTGATCAAGGCGCTCGGAGGCAACGACATCGTCTACGGCGGTGCGGGCAAGGACCGGATCCTGGGCGGAGGCGGGAGGGATCGCCTCGTCGGGGAGGACGGCAACGATCGGCTCGTCGGCGGCGCGGATCGCAACAGCATCCTCGGCCAGCTCGGCAACGACGCGCTCGTCGGTGGGGGACGTACCGATTTCCTGGCCGGCGGCTTCGGCGATGACCGCTACCTGGGCGGCGACGGGGACGATTACGTGTCCGATACACGGGGATCCGACGTCGCGAACCTGGGCAGGGGGCAGGACTTCTTCGACTCCTTGAAGGGCGTCGACGTGGTCCGGACCGGTCCCGGCAACGACTTCTGCATCTCGGTCAAGGACGGCGACCCGGGCGACTTCGTCGACGGCGGACCCGGTGAGGATCGCTTCGACGCGGACAGCACCGATTCCTGGGTCAACGCGGAGGTCGGTCCGGCGGTCTGCAACGGGTGCTGAGACGAACGGCATGGGTCGTCGGCGCCCTGCTGGCGTCGACGGCCGTGTCGATGGTTCCCGCGCCGGCGCATGCCACCACGCCGTCGCCGATCACGATCGCCTTCACCGGTGATGACCTCGGGTCGCCGGCGCTGTGGCCGGCGGCCCGCCGCAACGCCGACGGACATGGCCTGGACTTCCGTCCCATGGTGGCCCGGCTGCGGCCGCTGATCCGGTCGGCCGACCTGGCGATCTGTCACCTGGAGACGCCGCTGTCGGGACCGGGCGTGCCGCCATCGGGTTCACCCCGCTACGTCGCGCCGCATCAGCTGGCGGCGGCGATCCGCTACGCCGGCTACGACGGGTGTTCCACCGCCTCGAACCACACGCTGGACGCCGGCACCGCGGGCATCCACTCAACCCTCGATGCCCTCGACGCCCAGGGCCTGTCGCACACCGGCAGCGCACGCACGAAGCAGGAGTCTCGCTCGATCGTCCGTTACCAGGTGGGCGATGTGGCCGTGGCCCATCTCGCGTACACGTTCGGGTTCAACGGGCTCCGTCCGAAACACGTGTGGAGCGCGAACCTCATCGACCCCGACGCGATCATCGTGAGGGCGGAACGAGCTGCGCCGAGAAGGCGCCGATCTGGTCGTCGTGAGCCTGCACTGGGGCCAGGAGCTCAGCCACGGGGTCTCGCCCGATCAGGACCGGATCGCGAGACGGCTCGCCTCGAGCGACGCGATCGATCTGCTCGTGGGCCATCACGCCCACGTGGTGCAACCGATCCGCCGGAGCGCCGGACGGTGGGTGGCGTTCGGTGCCGGTAACTCCCTCACCGGGATGACGGCGGACGGGTTCGTGCCCGACGTGCAGGACGGCATGGTGGTGCTCGTGACGTTCGCGTCGACGGCGGACTCCTGGGAGGTGTCGAAGATCCGGTTCGCGCCCGACCTGGGTGCAGCCGGGGCCGTTCATCGTGCGCCTCGTCGGTCCGGCGCTCGATGCCGGAGCGCTCCCGGGGAAGATCCTCCGGCAGCTCCGGCGCTCGTGGCACCGCACGGTGTCGGTGGTGGACGCCGCGAAGCTGGGCGTCACGCCTTACCGTGGCGCGCGGCTGTAGCGGACCTACGCCTCGGTCCGCAACGGTGGGAACCGTGTGGGGATGCCCTTCGCATGCACCTGGTAGAGGGCCTCGGGCCGGGGCAGGCCGGCCAGGCGGTGGCGACCCAGGCTGCGCAACCGCATACCGGCGGGCATCGAGCCCTCCAACGCCGCCTTCGTCTGGCTCGTCACGAGTATCTGTCCTCCGTGCGCGCACGAGCACACGCGCGCCACGGTGTGGATCGACAGCCCCACGTAGCCGGTGTCGGTGAGGGTGGGGCGGCCTCCGTGGATCCCTGCCCGGACCTTCACCTCCAGCTCGTCCGGCCACGCGCGCTCGGCCAGGGCGTGTTGGATCTCGAGCGCGGCCTGGACGGCGGGTGCGGCACGCTCGAACACCGCGAGGTATTCGTCGCCGTGGGTGTCCACCTTGTGACCACCGCCACGACGGATGGCGTTGCGATGCACGGTACGGACGTCACGTAGCAACGCCGTGTACCGGTCCTCCAAGTGCCGGAGCAGACCGGTGGAGCCCTCGATGTCGGTGAGCAGGAACGTGACCGAGCCGGTCGGGAACGTCGAGAAGTCCGGCATCCTGGCGCTGCGCTCCGAACGTAGCTGGCCGGTGATGAACCCCACCGGCACGATCCCGTACTTCTTCGCGGCGTTCAGCAGGCGCCGGCGCGCCCGCTCGCGTGCGGCGTCGTCTTCGAACGTCACGCGTTCGAACCGCGCCAGGGCGTTGCGCACGTGCGCCTCATCGTTGATGGGCAGGCGCCTGCGACCCTGACCGTCGATATAGGCGAACGCTCGATCGGGGAGCTTCGCTCGCTGGCTGGCACTGAGCTTGGCCATGCACCGACGATACCGCCGCATACTGACCCCATGAAGGAGCCTCTTCGTGTGACGCGTTCCGTCGAGGTGCCCGCGAAGGAACTGAAGTGGCGGTTCAGCCGTTCCTCGGGCCCGGGCGGTCAGTCGGTCAACACCGCTGACTCCCGGGTGGAGCTCAGCCTCGATCTGCGGACGACGACCGCCTTGGGCCCCACTTTGCGAGCCCGCGCCTTGGAGCGGCTGGCCGACCGGCTGACGGACGGGGTCCTCACGGTGACGGCGTCGGAGCATCGGTCGCAGCTGCGGAACCGGGAGGCGGCGCTGGGCCGCCTGCGGGAGGTCCTGGCCGCGGGGGTCGCCCCGCCCCCGCCCAAGCGCCGGCCCACCAAGGCATCGAAGAGAGCGGTCGAGCGCCGCTTGGCGGACAAGAAGCGCCGGGGCAGGACCAAGGCGTTGCGGCGCGTCGACGCCGACGACGGGTGACCCCCCCTTCCGGCTAGTCTCCACCCGTGGATACCGACGAAGAACGCATCGCGCTGTTCCTGGACTACGAGAACCTGGCGATCGGCGCCCGCGACAACCTCGGCGGCCTGCAGTTCGACCTCCGCCCCGTGCTGGACGCGCTCGCCGAGCGCGGCCGGGTGATCGCGCGCAAGGCGTACGCCGACTGGTCGTACTTCGACGAGGACCGGCGGATGCTGACCCGGAGCCACGTCGAGCTGATCGAGATCCCGCAGCGGATGCGCACCTCGCGCAAGAACGCCGCCGACATCAAGCTGGCGGTCGACGCGCTCGGAGATGGCGTTCGAGCGCGACTACGTCACGACGTTCGTGATCTGCACGGGCGACAGCGACTCTCACGCCGCTGGTCCACAAGCTCCGCGAGCTGAACAAGCGGGTGATCGGCGTGGGCGTCAAGGACTCGACCTCGCGCGCTGCTGCCGCCGGCGTGCGACGAGTTCCTCTATCTACGACTCGCTCGAAGGCGTCGAGGTCCCGGCCGGGCGTCGTCGCGGACGCGGCTCGGGCGGCGACAGGCCGCGGCCGCCACCGAGGCGGAGCCGAAACCGAGACCGAGGACGAGCCGGCGGACGAGCCGCCCCGCGCGACGTCGACCAGCTCGCGGTCTGGTCGCCCAGACCGTGGCCGGGCTGGAGCGCACCTCCAGCGGCGCCGGTGCTCGCGTCGTCGGTCAAGCGCACGCTGCTGCGCAAGGACCCCACGTTCAGCGAGGCCGACTACGGGTTCCGCGCGTTCGGCGAACTGCTGCGGCACCTCGCCGATCGCAACGTGATCGAGCTGAGCGAAGGGTCGGCCAAGGGCGACCCCGAGGTGTCGCTGCCGACACGGGGCGGGAGACCGAGGCGTTCGAGCTGCTGCGCTCGGTGGTGGCCGACCTGCACGAACGGAGCGGTGCCCCACCTGTCGGGCCTGAAGAACCAGGTCCGCAAGGTCCAGCCCGACTTCAGCGAGAAGAAGTTCGGCTACCGGGGCTTCCTGCAGTTCTGCAAGGCCGCGGAGACCCAGGGCTTCGTCACCCTCGAGTGGGATGACGACGCCGAGGACTACGTGGTCGAACCGGGTGCCGGCTCGGGCTGACGCGGCTTCAGGCCATCCAGGCTTCGATGCGCTGTTCCACCTCGCGCAGACGGATCACGAGCGCACGCAGCAGCGCCAGGGCGACCCGAGGATGTTCCAGCACGAAGGCCTGGAACTCCTCCGCCGAGATGCGGAGCGTCTCCATGTCGGTTTCGGCCCGAACCGTCGCCATCCGCCTCCCGGGCGCCAGCAGCGCCATCTCGCCGAAGAAGTCGCCCGCCTTCAGCACGTGGACTCGGCCCCCCACGTCGACCGTGGCCTCCCCGCTGAGGATCACGTACATCGCGTCCCCCTGATCCCCCGACTCGAAGACCGCAGTGCCCGCCTGTGCGGAGACGGGATGGCCCGCGGCCAGGATCCCGTCGACGTCCTCGACCTCGAGTCCGCTGAAGATGCCACGGGACTGGAACGAGTCGCCCTGTCCTCCCTGCGCTGTCATCGCCCGCAGTCTACGCGGCCCCTTCAGCCTCCGTGCTCTGCCGCCGATACCTGAAGTCTGGGTGACCGAGGGGAGGGCCGATGTCGCGGGTGCTCGTGATTGATGACGAGACGGTCGTCGGAA
>CAWGVY010000002.1:0-200886 GCA_963826185.1 uncultured Actinomycetes bacterium
GCTGCGCGTCGGCTCGGGCAGCGTGTGACTCAGCAGCTGCGACGCATGCAGAACCCGGTGAACCGGCGGCCCTGGATACAGGCATGGAAGGACCTCCGGCAGCCCGAACACCGGTAGAGGTTGCCGCCGCACGCGCAACCGGTCTTGGTGATCGGTTCGCAGCCCACGCGCAAGGGTTGGGACACGGCCGTGCGACGCCATCGGAGGGTCCGACGCCTGCGAGGGCGGCGTACGCGCCGAACGCGGCCAGCGGCCGTCCGAGCCAGGAACCGACGGCGCGTGCCGTGTGACGGTCGCGCTCAGCCACCCGGCACGATGCGAACGCCTTCGCTCTCGGCGACCAGGGTCGGCGATCTCGATGGTCGCGGTCGGTCCGCCCGCCACGACGACGCCGCCTTCGTCGATCAGGAACGCCGTCGGCGTGACGTCAACGCGGAAGGCGTCGGTGACGGTCGCGTTCGTCTCCATGAGCAGTCGTGTGCGGTCCGGCTTCGACCACGAGGCGGGGTGCTCGTCAGCCTGCCTCGGCTCACGATGACCGTCAGCGGCAGGTGAAGGTCACCGGCCGCGCGATCACGGCGGGCACCAGCTCGGCACATGCCGCACATCCAGGGTCGACGAACAGCAGGAGGTGTCGCTGCCCGCGAGTTCATCGGACCGGAACGCCGTTCCTGGCGCCGCCGCGGCGCCGAAGGACGGCGCGATCGAGCCAGGCGGCAGACCGGGGGACAGATGTTCCACCTCACCGGCGGTCGCCAGCCGTTCTCGCTGGTCGGCGATCGTTCTCGAGGCACCGGCGAGCGCCAGCAGCAGCCAGACGACGATACCGCCAGGACCGTCGACGAGGACCCAGGGCAGCATCGTCATGGCGCTCGGCCCGTGGGGCGAGGGCGCCGGCTCACATCCGAGGGATGCCAGCGCGGTGTTCAGCATCGTGGAGCCGTGCTGCGGTGGCGCGATCGAGGCTGGCCACGACGTACAGGCTGAACGCCCGTCCCCGAGATCGAGAAGAACCGCTGGACGCCGCCCTGGTCCGGGCGTGGGATCTGGAGGGCGCGCCCGTCGAGGTCGCGCGGCATGCACGCGTCGGCGCGCCCTGCGGCGCGTAGAGCCCCACGTCCGCGAGCTCGGAGCCGAACTCGATCAACGAGCACGATGACGCCGCCGCGGTCGCTGCCCATCGCGGCGGCCGTCTCGACGCGCGTAGGAACTCTGCGGGCGTGGGTCAGGGGATAGTCGGCCATGTGCAGGACGGGCAGGTTGACCGCGGGCGCGGCGAGGTCGGGGACGGACATGCGCGCCTTCCCAGCCCGACGGCACGTCGATCGAGATCCCGTGATCGACCAGGCGGGTCATCGCAGCACCGCCACCGTGGCGACGCCGGCCGCCACCGCGAACGGCCGATTGCAGCGCGAAGGTCGCGGTGCGCACGGGCCTCTGCCACCGCGCCAGCGCCATCCTGCACGCCGCGCAGACGGCCGGGATCGCGCACGCGGCGCCACCGTCAGGATCGGCAGGGCGCGCGTCGAGCCCGAACACCAGTACCGATGCAGGGCGCCCGACGCCGCGCTCCCGAGAGCAGTTCCGCCAGCTAGGGTCAGATAGATCGCGGACGTCGTCACGATCGTCACCACCCCCAGCCCGAGCTGGAACCCGAACCCGGCTCCGAAGATCGGGCCCGCGGTAGCGCGACATCCACTCCTCGTTGACCTGCCGGTGGATGCGTGGGGAGTCGATAGACCGCACCACCGCAGATCGATCGCGAGACCCACGACGGTGGCCCCAGCCAACAGCCCGATCCGCGCGATGCACGCTCAGTCCACTCGACCAGGGCCGATCCGACACCGCCGAGCGTCGCGCCGATCAGGACCCCCGCCGACCGTCGACGCCGCGACGTAGGCAGCGGCCGTCGGCCAGAACCGGAACCCTCGTGCCCGCTGCCCGAGCGGGGTGATGCTTCCCAGCATCGACGTGCCTCAGGGCGACCACGTCGATCGGACGCCGCTGCGATCGCCACCAGCGACGACGCGGGGACACGTGAGGCCGGCGGTCATGACGCGCTCCTCGGCCGCGCGCGGGCGAGTGCCTCGTCGGCGATCGCGTCGGTCAACAGCGAGCGGACCTGCTCCCAGCTGCTGGCCGCCCCCTCGCTCCGCACCTCGCCGTCGTCGCCCACCATCACGAAGTACGGCGACATCGTGATCGCCGTAGTCGCTCCAGGCCTGGGATGACATGCACGACCGGCATGTCCTCGGGGGCGAGGTCGCGCAGCCGGGACGGGCTCTCAATGTCGGCGTCCTTCGTCACGACGACGACCCTGTGCTCCACCCGGCATCGGTTCGTGTGCGCCCGTTCGCAGAGCCGTCCCAGAACGAGCGGCACGTGAGACATCCGCTGGACAGGAACGCCACCAGGGTCGGGGACGCCGGCCGGTGGCGACCGGGGTCACCGACGGCGGAGCCGTCCAGGGTTCGCCCGACCAGGTCGTGGGCGGGCGGGTCACCGTGCCGCGCGGACCCGGCAGGTGAGCCGGGATCTGGGGAGCCGAGGTCGCACGTCGCTCGCAGGTCGCCGGTCCTCGAGCACGATCGGCTGCGGTCGGTCCACTGGTCCGGCGTCATCGGGGAGCCGACGCAGGATCTCGGCATGGCTCCGCAGCAGCCCCACCATGACGAAAGCGAGCAGCACAAGCAGGAGGGTCTCGATCACGACCAGGACGCTCAGGGCGCTCACAGGCACCCCGCGTTGTGGCTGCACGTGACCTGATCGTACGGCCGACGAGCAGTGGCAGTTCAGGCATTCGATCTGGCATGGGAGGACGCAGGTGACCAGCCGGCACTGGATCGGCGTTACCGCGGCGATCTGCGTGTTGCACTGCCCGTAGCGGAACACGACGCAACAGGTCTTGAAGTTCCCGCAATCGCCGTTCCCGCAGTGGCATCCTCCGGGGCAGGTCTTGCCGACGTCGATGCTGCAGTCCAAGTAGTAGCGGACGTTGGTCGTGCCACACAGGCCGCTGCCGCCGTAGCTACATTGCCACCAGCCCCCCACGAACGTGTTCTCGGGACACCCGAAGTTCGATCCGCCGGGCAGCGTGCAGCAGAACGCCGTGTAGCCGGCGCAGCATCGCGAGCCCGGTGGACAGCTGGAGCATGACGTTCGGAGGAGGTCCTTGGCCTTCACGGGTCGAGCGACATAGCGCACGGGCGCCACCGCAGCCGCCGAGGCTCCCGTGGCGAGCTGTTCGGCACGCGAGGCTCGGCGAGCCCCTCCCACCACCTGGGTGGCGGCACGCATCGCGCGCTCAGCGATCGACATCCCCATCACCTCGCTCCACGCGATCGGTCCCGGGCCACAGGCTCGGGTGATCGGGACCGATGCCCGACGTCGCCAGCGCGGCGTCGGCCCGTCGATGGCGGTCGGGATCCATCAGCCGCTCCTCGTGATGCGTGGGCGCCGTCCAAGCGCCGAGCGCTTCGGGAACCTCCGCCACCGCGATCGCGGCGAGCCAGCCGGCCGTGGCCAACCCGATGACCGCGGGTACCACCAGCCATCCGAGATCCGCCACCACCGACATCAGGGACGGTACGCCGACCACGGCGGCCGACACCGCCGCCCCCGCGGCGAAGAGATCCAGGACCACGTGTACCCAGCTGGGGGGAGCGTCCCCACCACCCGCGCATCCGCAGCTGGCGGCCTGTGGGCGCGCCACGATCAAGAAGGTGACGAATCCGGCGAAGGCAGCGTAGATCACGGCGACGCTGAGGGCCGTCCATGGGACGGGTCGCACTAGGGCAGCCATCCCGATCACGATCTCGACGACGCCCAGCGACCGACCGGCGGCGTCATCGGCCGGGATCCCTGCGGTGTAGAGAGCCTGGGCGGTCGAACGCGGGTGGATCAGCTTCCCCACACCGGCGACGACGAGCATCGCCGCCGAGAGGAGGAAGACCGGAACCAGCATGCCGCCCGAGCCTAGGCACGCCGCTCGCGAGCGTCAATCGGCGCGGGTCCCGACATCCGTCAGGGGGATACCGAGAACGCGCCCGCCTGAGCGAAGTAGCTCTGGAGCTGGCGTCCTGCCGCGTTCAGACCGCCGTCGGGATCCCTTATCGTGAGCGCGCTCCCTGGATCGTAGCCCCACCTCGCCCACGAGACGCCGGCCTGCGCGAACAACCCCAGCATCGTGGACTGGTACTCGGCGAGGTTGGGGTCGTCGCTGCGGATCCCCCATTCCCCCACCAACAGGGGGATGCCCAGCGAGCGGGCCTTGTCGACCGGCACGTGGAGGACGGCGCGCTGGGCATCGGCCGTGCCCACGTAGGTGTCGGTGGCTTGCAGGTGCGTCGATGGCCAGTCCGGTACCCAGTCATCCCCGGTCACGTCGAGGCCGGTGCCCGGAACGCCGCTGAAGTAATCGTGCCAATCGAGGACCAGGTGTGGGTCCGGGCCCAGGAGCGACAGGTCCGCGGTGCCGACGCCCTCGCCGCCGCCCCGGCACATCACCACGATGGCCCGCCAGGGGTCCAGCGCGCGGATCGCGTGCACCACGGGTGCCTGCCAGCTCAAGATGGCGTCGGTGGAGGTGGCAGCAGGTCCGAGACGCCCCGGGGAGGGTTCGTTGAACACCTCGTAGCCGACCACGTTGGGCTGCGACCGGTAGCGTCCCACCATCATCTGCACGAAGGGCAGGTAGGCCGCGTGCGAGCGGTCGGCCTCGATCGTCCACCAGGCCGCCTTCGCCGCGTTGGCGCTCTGGTCAGCGGGGAACCGCCCATCGGCGTAGTACCACGCGGGGATGCCGGCGGAGCAACGCGTCGTCTCGGCCCAGTAGTCGGACCATCCGCACTGATGGAAGTCGATCAACGCCTGGATGCCGTGGGACCCCAGGTCGGCGATCAGCGTGTCCAACGCCGCGAGCGCGTCGACCGCCCAGGAATGGACGCCGTCCACCGGAGCCACCGGTTCGATGTCGGACCACTTCACGTATACGCGCACGAAATTGGCGCCCAGCGCGGCGATCCCAGCCGCGTCGGCCGCGGGGTGCACGTTGACACCTCGTAGGGCCAGGGGTCCACCCGAGCTCCTCAACACGAAGTCCGTTCCCTGGGTGATCACGGTGGGTTCCACCGCCGCGGGAGGAGGGCTCGTGATCGGCGCCACGACGGGGGTGGTTGGCCCGGTGCATCCGATCGCGAGCACGGCGACCACGATCAGGGGAGCGAGCTGGTGGGCGGGTCCCAAGCGTCGGGTCGTCATCCCCAAGAGTATCTACGCCTTCTGTTGTAGGCCAACGGGTGGACGGAGTAGAATCACCGGCCTGCCCGCGCTCGGCCCCGATATCGACACGTCCTGAACACAGGAGGAGCACCTTCCCCATGCGGCGCCCCGTCCGCTCGGTCATCACGACCCTCGTGATCGCGGCCGCCCTCGGCCTCTCGGCGATCCCCGCCCACGCGGCGCTCTCGATCGACGCCGACGACACCTGGGGGACCAACGGCAAGGTCAACGCGATCCTGCGGGTGGGTGGCACGATCTACCTGGGCGGGGACTTCACGGCGTTGCAGAGTGACGCGGATGCGGTGATCGCCCGTAACCATCTGGCGGCGATCGACGCATCGACCGGAGAGCCCACCTCCTTCGATCCCAACGTCGATGCCAGCGTGTTCGGATTGGCGGCTTCGGCCGACGGCAGCCGCCTGTACGCCGTGGGGAACTTCAACGCGGTGGGAGGGCAGGTCCGCAAGAAGATCGCTGCGTTCGATCTGCCCACGGGTGCCCTGTCGTCGTGGAAGCCACCCGCATGGCCGAACAACGTCGTGCGAGCCGTGGCGGTCACGGCCGATCACGTGTATCTGGGCGGGAGCTTCACCAACATCGGATCGGCGAATCCTCGGACCCGACTGGCCGCCCTGAGCCCGACCGACGGTTCCATCCTGTCGTCGTGGACCCCCGCCGCCGACGGTCTGGTGCGCGACATCGTCATCGCGGCGGGGCGAGCGTTCCTTGCCGGAAACTTCAACGCGATCAACGGGACCACGGGTCGCAGCCTGGCCGCCGTCGACCCCGTCAGCGGCTCCCTGATCTCGGGCGTGTATCACCCCAATTACCCGGTGCTGGACATCGAGGCGGGCTCCACACGGCTGTACGGGGCCGGCGGCGGCGGCGGGGGGAAGGCGTTCGCCACCACCCTGCCGGCAGGGACCAGGGTCTGGGAGAAGAAGACCGATGGGAACGTCCAAGGGGTGGGGATCCTCTCGGGAGTGCCGTACTTCGGTGGTCACTTCTTCAAGTACGACGGGAAGGCCGTGGAACAGATGGTACGGGCCGATCCCGCCACCGGGGCGCTGGACACGACCTGGGTCCCGTCGGTCACATCGGGATTCCTGGGCGTGTTCGCCGTCCACGCGTTCAGCGGCAAGCTCTACATCGGCGGCGACTTCACACGCGTCAGCAACGCGAAGCAGCTGAACTTCGCGGCCTTCTCCGACGCGGCGGTGGGCCCGTCGGCGGACCTGGGGATCGGGCTGACCGACGCCCCGGACCCGGTGGATGTGGGCGGGCTGCTGACCTACACCGCGCACGTCTCGAACGCCGGCCCGGACGCCGCCACCGGAGTCACGGTCGTCGATGTCCTGCCGGCCGGGGTGTCGTTCGCGAGCGCCTCCGCCGGGTGCTCGAACGGAGCGGGAACGGTCACCTGCGACCTGGGAACGGTGGCGGTAGGTGGGGGTGCCACGGCGATCATCACCGTGACCGCGGGGAGTCCCGGGGTGGTGGCCAACGCGGTGACGGTGACCTCCGACGCCACGGATCCCGCGAGTGCGAACGATCAAGCCTCTGCCAGCACCACGATCGCTCCGGTTGCGGGAACGGCCGACCTCCATCTGGTCGGCACCCCTAGCTCGGGCGACACGGTCGACCAAGCCGCGGCCTTCGACTACGTGTTGACCATCACGAACCAGGGGAGCGCGAGCACGCCGGACGCCATCGTGACCGACGTCCTTCCCGCGAACGTGTCCCCGAACGGCAGCGCCTCCGCCTCTCAGGGGAGCTGCAGCGGCTCCAGTTCCGTGAGCTGTTCGCTGGGCGCCCTGTCGCCGGGCGCCGCGGCCACGGTCACGATCCCGGTGACCGCCCCGGGATCCCCGCAGACGATCGTGAACTCGGCGACGGTGACCGGCCCTTTGCAAGACCCGGACACCTCGGACAACCAGACCGTGGGCTACACCAGCGTCCGCGATCCCGCGCTCGGTGGGGACACCGTCGCACCCACGAAGGCGACCGCTGAGATGTTCGACCAGAACGCGGACGGCTTCGTGGATCGCGTGGTCGTCACGTTCGACGAGGGTCTGGCGCCATGCCTCACGCCGTGCACCGCTGGTTGGTCTGTTACCAACGTGCCGTCCGATGGCGTGCTGCAGTCGGTCGTGACCGCCGGCAACCAGGCGATCCTGACGATCGGGGCGTGGGCCGACGTCCCGGACACGGCGGTGGGTACGTTCACGGTCGGGCTCTCCGGGCCGAACCTGATCCAGGACGCCGCGGGGAACCACCCGTCGTTCGGAGCGACGGGCCCCACGGACGGGGCTGGTCCGGTGGCCGTCGGGTTCCGCAAGCAGCACAACAGCTCGGCCAGCGGATGCGTGGGGACGACGCAGACGGCGGGTCTCGCCCAGGTCTGCGACGAACTGACCTCGGAGTGGAGCGAAGCGCTCCGTGCCAGCTCGATCCCCGCCACGACCACCCTCACGATCGCCGATCCGCCCGGCGCCGGCAACGACACGTTGAGCGTTGGCACCTTCATCGGGGGCTCCATGGACCTGGGGTCCGACGGCTACGTCACCGTGGACGGGGGATCTGCCAGCTGGATCGCTTCGAAGCTGACCCTGAGTGGCGCGGCCGCCGACACCCTCACGGTGCGGATCCTGGGCGCCTGCACCGGCGCAGGGTGCTCTTCCCTCGGCACGGTGCTCAGCGTCACCGTCGTCTACACGCCCTCGTCCCAGATCACGGATGTGGCTGGGAATCCGGCCGGGGGTCACTTCTCGAAGACGCAATCCATGTTCTGATAGGGCCCGACCGGCCGGCGGGGAGGGGACCTCAAGCGTGCCAGATGCCATATCGCGACGCACCTTCCTGAGGGGCGTCGCGGGGGTCGGAGCCGCCGGGGTGCTCGCGACGACGCTGGATCCCCTGCCTCGACGGGCCGAGGCGGCCCTGATGCCCGTCGGGATGGCGATGCACGTCCATTCGTCCTTCAGCGAGGGCACCGGTTCGATGTTCTCCCAGCTGGTGCAGGCCGGTACGAACCAGGTGGACGTCGTGTGGTGGACCGAACACGACTGGCGGATGTCCGGGTACGGCTATCGCCAGGTGGTGCACTTCAGCGGCATGACGGAGAACGAGGGGAACCTCCCGATCACGTGGAGCCAGTCGAAGACGGGCAGCTTCAACTCCTCGTCCGCGATCGATCGTCTCGTCGCCCGCGTCGCCGCTGGACCCGGAGGCTCCGTCCAGCATGAAGCTCAGCGCGGTGGGCAGGAGTTCGTCGTCGTTCGCCACGCTGCGGTGCACGGCCAACGCCAGCTCGGCGCGCGAGAACCTGCGTGGCTCCTTGGCTGGGATGACGATCCAGCTGGAGGTCTACCCCGAATCGATCTCCTCGAACGCGTTCCTGGAGATCAAGCTCAAGACGAGCAGCCATCCCGCGACCGCCGGCCGCCCTGCGGGCGCGTACACGATCGCGTATCGGATCGGCGGTCCTGACGCTCCGGGCACCTACCGCGCATCGGGCATCGCGGGCACCGTCACGTTGGGCGCGCCCACCGGGGCGTGGACCTCGCTCACCCTCACACCCACGGCCGACATCGCCCGGCTCTGGCCGGACCTGCAGCCTCAGGACGGGTCGCTGTACGAGTTCTCCCTGGCGGCCTCCAGCAAGGCTCGCTCCGCCGCGGTCGGCTACGTCGACTACCTGCGGTTCTCGCGCCCCTCAGGGGCGGCCCAGATGCAGACGCAACGCCAGTTGATGACTGCCTACGCACCGAGCTATCCCACGGTGACTCAGCTGCAGGGCTCCGAGGTTTCCCTGTACCAGGACCACCTGAACTGGTTCGGCGGTTCGTTGGCGCTCCCCGACTACGGCACCGCCCAGGTCCTGCCGACGCCCAACGACCCGGCCGCGACGTCGAGCCTGGTGAGCGCGATCCATGCGGGGGGTGGCCTCGCTTCGTTCAACCACATGTTCGGTTCGAACACGCCGGCGCTGCTGTCGGCGGCGAAGCAGGACTCGCTCCGTCGCGCGATGGCCACGAAGCTGATCTCCTCGAGGGTCTACGGCGCGGACCTGTTGGAGGTCGGGTACCAGTCGCGAGCGGGGGTCAACCTGGCGCGACACGTGGGGGTTTGGGACGCCTGTTCGCGGAACGGCATCTTCACCACGGGCACGGGGGTGAACGATAGCCACGGCGGTGGCTGGACCGGCCAGCAGAACAACTTCCTCACCTGGGCGTGGGCCGAGGGGAAGGCGGAATCGAGTCTGATGAGCGCGCTCGCCTCTGGCCGCTGCTACTTCGCCGACCTGGGGTTCCGGGGTCGGCTCGATCTGACGGTGGACGGGTTCGCGCCCATGGGCTCGGCGTCGGTGGCGGACCTCGCCTCCCGGCAGCTGCAGATCGTTGCGACGGGTCTGCCGTCTGGTGGCTCCGTTCGTCTGGTGCAAGGGCCCGTGGACTTCGCGGGCGCCGCCGTCCCCGATCCGGGGACCGTCACCGCGACGTTGCCCGTCACGGAATTCGCCACGGGGAGCGTGACCGTTTCGATCGACACGTCGGCATCCCGGTTCGCGCGCGTGGAGGTGGTGGATGCGTCGGGGAAGTTCCTGGCCGGATCGAACCCCGTGTGGATGCTGCGCGCGGCTCCGCCCAGCGGGATCCCGACCGCGCGGATCGCTTGAACCTCAGGCTCGGACCAACCCGACATAGGGGTCGTTCGCGAAGGCCCGATACTTCGTGAGCGAGAGCTGGCTCGTGTCCACGAAGTCGTTCGTCAGCGGACCGACGTTGTTCCAGTGGACGTAGGCCACGCACTGGGGGTTCACCTTGACCTTCTCCAGGGCGTCGGTGATCAGGCTCTTCCCGGTCTTCGAGCCGTCCTTGTCGAACCTACCCTCCGACGTCTTGACGATCTTGCCTTGGTCGAACCCCGCCTCGCACACGATGAACGGTTTCGTGTGCGCCACGGCCCAGTCGTAGGTGTCCATGTCGCCGGCCGGGTTGCGCGTGCCGTTCAGGAAGGTGGTCCGGTACAGGTCGAGCCCGCTCCAATCCACGAAGGCATCGCCGGGCCAGTAGGCCTTCCACGAGCCCGATGTGCTCATGCGCTGGGCGCAGAACACGAAGATCACGTTCCCGCCCGAACCCAGTGTGGCGCCGTTCGCTGCGAACACACCGTGCACGTGACGCCACGCGGCGATGAACGACGCCTCGCCGACCCCCACCCCGCCCTGCCACATCGAGGCGTAGGGATTGTGCTTACCGTTCATCTCCATCCACAAGCGGAACAGCACCGGGGTTCCGAGCGCCTGGAGGTTCCTCGCGGTCGTTGACCAGTACGTGTCGAACTCGCCGTTCGCGATCCTGTCCAACCCTTGGCCGAAACTCGTCACCGCTCGGTCGCCGCCGCCGGACCATCCCGAGCCTTTCACGGGGAACGAATTGCTCTTCCTGAGGGAGCACATCGGGATCACCTTCGGGGCGCCCAGGTGCGCATCGGCGACGGCTGCCCCGCTGGGGCAGGTGGCCAGCCACCCGTACTGCCGATTGCGGATCGCCATGCGGCGGCGCAACTGCGTCTCGATCCCCTTGGCGGTGGTGAAGCCGCGCGTCGTGTCGTCGGCTCCCCAGTACGCCCCGGTGCTCGGAACCACGAGCCCGCCCCACGAGCCGATGATCGCCGGATCGCGGGTGGGGGTGTCGGCGGCGGCGATCCTGCCCGCGCCTGCGACCATCCGCGGCATCCCTCCGACCGCGACGACCCCGACCGCCGCGGCCGAGCGACGCAGGAACTCCCGCCGCCGGATCGGATCTCTGTCGTCTATGGCGCACCCCCTTGCCTCGACCCTACGCCCGGCGGGTGCCTTGCGCCACGTAGTGGGCCGTTGGCGCTTGGGTGCCCCTGGGCTCGGGGCATGCCATCATCCGCGCCATGGATCGACGTGCTGCGAGGTGGACGTGCATCGTCGCATCGGTCGCGATCCTGACCGCCTGCACGTCGTCGGGCTCGCGACCCAGCCCTACTGCGTCCATCGGAAGCTCCCAAGCTGTCGTGGAACCGGTCACCTTGAAGGTGATGACCTTCAACATCGAGTACGGCGGGACGCTGGTGGACTTCGATCAGGTCCGGGCCGCCGTCGAGGCGAGCGGGGCCGACATCGTGGGGATCAACGAGCCGCAGGATCACACCGCCAAGCTGGCGAAGGCGCTCGGCTGGCCCGACTACAGCACGCGCCTGTCCCTGGTGTCGAAGTACCAGCTGATCGATCCGCCCGGAGCGGACGGCGACTACCTGTTCGCCGAGGTCACGCCCGGTCACGTCGTGGCGGTCTCCAACGTCCACCTGCCCTCGGGGCCGTACAGTCCCCGCAAGATCCTGGACGGGATGACGAAGTCGGAGGCGATGGCGGCGGAGGAGCAGGTCCGCATGCCGGTGATCCGGACCACGCTGCAGCCGCTGGCCCCGCTCGTGGACGCCGGGATCCCGACCTTCCTCATCGGGGACTTCAACACTCCGTCGAACCTGGACTGGACGAAGGCGGCGGTGGGCGCCCGACCGCAGGTCTCCTTCGCGTTCCCCTGGCCGGTGGGGATCGCCGTGGCCGACGCCGGTTTCACCGACTCGTATCGGCAGGCGCATCCCGACCCCGTGACCGACACCGGGCTCACCTGGCCCTCGGGCCGACCGCGACTCACGGACTCATGGAACCCGCGTCGCGACGCTCCACAGGACAGGATCGACTTCGTCTACGCGGCCGGTCCCGTGAAGACGCTCGACAGCGAGGTGGTGGGCGAGCGCGGTTCAGACATCGCGGTTGATCCGTGGCCCTCGGATCACCGCGCCGTCGTATCCACCTTCGGGGTCAAGCCGGGGGTTCCACCCACGATGGTGGCGGTCCGGAGCCGGCTGGTCACCACGGGCGAACCCCTGGAGGTGGTCTTCCACGCGGCATCGGAGGCGGCCGACCGCGTGGTGGTCGTGCCCGCGGGAGGCGCGCCTCAGGCCGACGGCCTGGAGGACGTGGAGACCGGTGGGGCCACCGACGGACGGCTGACCCTGGGGACCGATGCGCTGGAGCCGGGTTCCTACGAAGCCGTCCTCACCGATGGGCGGGGGGCAGACCTCTCCCGTTCGCCCTTCTGGGTCCAAGCGCGCGGAGGGGCCCCGTTGATCACCACCGATACGGGGACCTATCATGCGGGCGATCCCATCGAGGTGCGTTGGGGGGACGCCCCGGGGAACCGCTTCGACTGGGTCGCGATCTATCGACGTGGCGCGGACCCCGCCGTGGCCCCCTACCTCGACTGGGCGTACACCGGATCCACGGTGGCCGGCTCGGCCACGTTCGATGCCTCTTCGGACGGAAGGTGGCCACTGAAACCCGGCCCGTACAGCGTCTACCTGCTCCCCGACGACGACTACGTGAAGCTGGCGTCGACGGACATCGTCGTCAAGCCCTGAGGCGCTCGGGATGTGAGGCCCGAACCGCAGGCCGGTCGGTGCCGAACTGGCTGTAGGCGGGCTGCGCAGTGTCAGGGGAAGGGGCGATGTGTATCCTTTCGCCCTAGGCGAAACCATCAGCCGTTTGACCTAGAGACATCGACGCAGCCCGTAGGTTATCCATACATCGTCAGTGGGTGAACCAGGTGTCACCCGTTCGGAGCAAGGGAGAGTAGATGAGACGTCTGGTTCGCATGTCCGCGCTGGCATTGGTGGGGGTCATGGCCATGTCCATGATGTCCGCGGCCTCGGCGAAGACCTTGATCAACGATCCGTTCAACGGCACCGGTCCGCTGGGTCCGCCCTGGAAGCACGTCAACGCCACTTGGCGTCACGCCTCCGGCTCGGTGATGGTCGACATCGCGTCGATCAACCCGGTCACCAACGTGGGGTACGCCACCCGTCAGCTGCACGGCAAGAAGATCCGCGACATCACGATCCAGAGCCGGATCAAGCTGAGCCCCGGTTACTCCAACGTCGGTGTGGTCGGGCCGTACGCCAACGTCGAGAACCACCTGTTCTGCAAGGTGGAGCTGTCGAAGGCTCACCGCATGGGCTTCCTGGCGATCGGCCGTCGGCTCAAGGGTTCGGCCCCCACGGTCCGCGTGTTCCAGAAGAACCTGAACCTCACCGCGGGCACGAAGTACCGCTTGAACCTGGTTCGCGCCCGTCGCAACATCACGTGCTCGCTGACCAAGGGTGCGACCACGCTGACCACGATCAACTACCACATGACCAAGCAGGACGTGAAGGCCTACGGCTCCGGTCGTAAGGTCGGCATCCGCATCCGTCTGAAGGGTCACGGCGGCGAGGGCGAGGACGACGGTCGTTCACGCTTCAACAACTTCATCGTCCACAACTAGCACCCCCCGAAGAGGTACCGGCGAGTCACCGGCCGGCCGCGGATTCCCCGCCGCGGCCGGCCGTCGCCGTTCCAGGAGCCGATCACGGGCCTGTGAGGGGACCGGCCGCGAGCTCGGCCGGGAGCCGGAGCTGACCCCCGAACGGACCTCGACCCGTGAGGCTGGCGGCTCCGCACCGCGCCGCCATCGACAGCGCTTGCTTCCGATCGACCCCGGATGCCAGCGCGAACGCGAGGCCTGCCGCGAAGCTGTCGCCGCAGCCGTAGGCATCGGCGATCGGACCCGGCAGCTGGGCGGCCTTGAAGCGGCCGTGGGAACCGCCCGCCGTCAGCCACCGCCCTCCCTTGGCACCCTGCGTGTCGACCCAGAGTTCGGGCGGCGGATCCAGCATCCCGGGCTCGTAGCGTTCGGAGGTGTCAGACGCGCTGCCGACCAGCGCATCCAACGTGACGCCCGATCCCACGAGCACCTCCATCGCTCGCGACGAGGCCACCAGCACCCGCGCCTGTCGGCCCGCGCGCAGCGTACCCAGGTCCCCGGCGGTGAAGTACACACCGTCGAACCCCTTCAGGGTGGGCCATCGCAGCTGGTCCCGACGGCGAGGCCCCATCCGCTCACCGATCACCGTGATCGTGCGCTCGCCCGCATCGTCGATGTGCACCACCACCCGTCGCGACGTTCCTCGCACGCCGGCGGCACGAACCTCCACGCCCTGGGACTCCAGAGACTCCCGCGAACGGCGTCCGAGCACGTCGGCGCCCAGCGTCGTGAACAACACCGCTCCACCGGCCAGCTTCGCGAGCTGCACGGCCGCCACCGCGCCGCCGCCCCCGACGTCCTCCCAGGTCTCAGTGGCGTGGACGATCTCACCCCGCCGCGGCATCCGCGGCACCCGGACGAACTCGGCCCATTCGATGTGGCCGATCACGGCCAACCTGAGGCCCGCTAGCTCAGACACTCCGTAGCTCCAACGCCCTCGACTGCCTCGCGCCACCCCTGCAGCAGCGGGCCGACCAAGAGTGCCATCAGATCCTCGTGGTCGGCCGCTGGGTGCACCCCGTCGCTCGACATCTCGTCTTTCGTCACGAACGAGGCCCAATCCGAGAGGGCGGCGTTCGGGTGGTCGGCCACCAGCTCACGGATCGCCGCGTTCACAGCCGGGCGGGTGGCGACGTCTCCGTGCACCGTCTGCCACAGGATCAGCGGGATGCCTCTGACCGACTCCAGCATCGCCCTGGCGTTGGCACGGAACGCCTCCACGTCCTGATCATTCGTGCCCAACTCCAGCACGATCGCGTCCGGCGGGGGATCGGTGGCCGCCTGGATCTGCGCGGGCGACACCCCGCTGGCCGATCCTCGGCCCACGACGGCGTCGAACCCCGTCGTCCAGCCCGGGAGCGCCGCGGGGATGAACGTGGAGGCCCCGTCGGTGATCGAGTCGCCGATGAAGAACGCGCTCGGCGGGTCGGAGACCGGCGCCACGGTGGCGGCCACGCCGCTCGTGACGACCGTCGCGGAGCTGGAACCCGCGGGCGACGGCGACGTGGGAGCGGCCCCGAGGGCCGTCCAGGTGGGTCGTCTGGGGATCTGGAGCCATCTGGAGATCCCCGACGCACCCTGCACCCACACCCATTCGGGGGCGCCGGTCCGTCCGTAGATCCGCCCCCCGTCGGGCGAGCGGCCGATCTCACGGGCGTCGGCCGGGATCCGCTCGACGGGAACCGCATATGCACCGCCCAGATACCGCCGCTCGTTCGCGCCGCCCCCGAACCGGACCAGTACCGGCGCGACGTCGGACGAGCAGCGATAGAGGGACAGCGCTCTGGAAGGTAGACAGATGCCGCTGGCATCGACGAAGGTCGTTCGCTGGGCACGGCCGTTGGGGCAGCCGCTTGGCCCGGCGTTGGGGACGGCGGGTGGGACCTTGACGGCGTTGCCCACACAGGCCGTGAGGACGACCAGCGAGATGACCGATCCGAGGGAGCTGCGGGCCCGCATCCGCCAAGCGTATCGGCGCCGCGGCCCGCAGAGAACGAACCACCCAACCGACAGGCGCCCCCGTTCCACGCCTCGGGCATCGGCCGTTCGGCCCACGGTCCTCAGATCGGCATCCGGCTCCTTCCGTTCGGAGGGAGAAAAGGCTCAGGGTCGGGGCGATCCCGGCCGAAGGTTCTAGGGAACGTGCAAGGAGCCCGTCTTCCGTCGAACGGGGTGACATGACATGAGCGAAAACGGTGGGGGTCTGTTCCGCAGAGGTCGCGGGGTGTTCGCGGCCTTGCTGCTGTTGAGCGTCGCGATCGTCGGCGCCACGTACTACCTGCAGGCTCAGGCGCTGCCCGAGGAGCGCAGCCACGCCGTCGCCCGATCCAAGGCCGTGGCATCCGAGGTGGACGGCGCGCTGGGAACGAAGGACCTGGACGTGCCGCTCTCACCCAGCGCCGAACGCCAGTTGGACGATCGCGTCCGCCACGCCAGCAACGGCGAGGGCATCGAGATCGTGCGCGTCTGGACCCCCGACGGAACGCTCCGCTTCTCCACGATCCAGGACGATGCCGCCAAGGCGGACGCCTCCGCGCTTCAGCGTGCCACCAAGGGTGACGGGCACCCCGCCACGACCGTGGACGAGGCCACCGACCAGATGGTGACGTACTTCCCGATGCGCGCGGGTGCGTCCGGGGGTGCCTTCGGCGCCGTGGAGATCGTTCAGCCTTACAGCCCCATCGTCGAGTCGTCCAAGGAGCCATGGCTCTCGATCCGACAGCTCGCCCAGGTCGCCGCGCTGGCGATGGGTCTGTTCCTGATCCTGTCCTTCGTACTGGGACGGTCCAGGAAGCCCGACACGGCGGTAGCCGCGACGGCCGCGGGTACGGCCGCCTTCGGCAAAGAGACCAAGAAGTCGAAGGGATTGTCGTTCGGCAAGGCCAAGAAGCAGAAGGGGGAGGATGGGAAGGAGACGGTCGCTCCGGCCACCGCCGTGGCGAAGAGCGGCAAACGCCAGCCGAGCAACGTCGACCCCAACCCGTCGGTGATGCCCGATCCCAAGCTGGCGGATCGCCTCGCCAAGTCGGAGGAGGGGCGCAAGGCCCTCGAGGCCGAGATGGATCAGATGCGTGTGCAGCTGCGTACCGACAACGACCGTTCGACCCAGGAGATCTCCCAGCTGCGTGAGCAGCTGGCGAAGAGCCAGGCTCGGGTGCAAGAGATGCAGGTTGCCGCGGGGAGCACCGGCGGCAAGGATGCGCCCGGGATCGGCCCCGATGCGTCGGCCCGGGTGAAGGAGCTCGAGCAGGCACTGGAGGCCGAGCAGGCGAAGGCTGCGACCGCCGAGGCTCGCGCCAAAGGCTTGGAGGCCCAGCTGCAGCGCGATGGTGCCCAGACCGCCGGCAGTCAGGAGACCGGCGCCCTGAAAGCGAAGCTCACGGAAGCTGAGGCTCGTGCGACGAAAGCCGAGGCCCTGGCCGCCGATCTGCAGGCACACGCGCAGCAGTTGGAATCCAAGGTGATGGAGGCCGAGACGCGGATCGCCGACAAGGGGTCGGCCGCCACGGCCGCCGGCGAGGAGAAGGTCGCGTCGGTCCGGGCGGAGTTGGACATCGCCAAGGCGCGGATCGAGGAGCTGTCGGTCTTCGAGACGCGCGCGGCGGAGCTCGAGGTGGAGGTGAAGAGGCTGTCGTCCCAGTCCTCATCCCAGGCGACCGCTCCGTCGGACGCGGGCGAGGGGATCAACGCCGACTACGTCCACGAGGTGGAGCAGGAGCTCGAACAAACCCAGATCCGCCTCCGCCGCGCTTACGCTGACGCGGAGAACGCGCGCGCCGAGCTGACGTTCGCTCGAGGGGGAGACGCCGCCGGGCCGGACCCTGCGCTCGCGAAGGCACGCAAAGAGGTCGACCGCCTCAACCGAGAGCTCGAGTCAGCGCTGGAGCGGGCCCGCGAGGCCGAGGATCGCGCCGCTGGCCTCCAGGACGCCGTCATCGGTGGCACCGCAGCGACCACCGATCCGGAGCACGGGAACCAGGAGCCCTCCGACGAGTCCGACGCTGACCCCGAGAGCGTCTCGGCGCTATCACGCAACGACGTGTGGTCGTCGGTGGCACCGGCTGAGTCCACGACGGGCGGGTCCAACGGAACCGAGCCGGCCGAGGTCGATCCGGCCCAGGCGACGAGCCTGCGGTCGCGCCTGGCTAAGACGGCCGCCAGGAAGAAGCCGCGGAACCCCAGTAGCAGCGATTCTGACTGGTCCTGAGAAAGGTCGGGTTCAGGCCGCGCTGTCCAATGCGGCGAGGAGCCGCTGGGCCGGTCCACGGATCCCCTCGACCTCGGCGAGCTCCTTCAACGCCGCGTCGTCACGGGTTCCGCTCCACGATGTGACCGGCGCAACCGCGTTGACCGGTACCAGTTCCCGCATGGCCGCGAGGTAGTCGGCCGCGCCACGCACGCGGGCCCTGAGCTTGGGTGAGCCTTTCAGCGGACCGGGCCGTGGCGGTCCGTCCGCCGCGGCGTCGGCCATCAGGTCGTCCAGTGAGGGGTACGCAAGGATCAGCGCTCGGGCGGTCTTCTCACCGACCCCGTAGACCCCGGGAAGCTCGTCGGACGGGTCTCCGCGCAGGATCGCGAAGTCCGCGTAGCGACTCGCGGGGACCCCGTACTTCTCCTCCACGGCCGCCTCGTCGAACGTGTGGAGCTCGCTCACCCCACGGACGGTGTACAGGAGTCGGACGGGCGGCGGGGCGTCGCGGACCAGCTGCAACAGATCGCGGTCGCCCGAGACCATCTCGATCAGGTCCTCGGGTGCGGCCCCCTCGACGAGGGCCCCGATGGCGTCCTCCGCCTCCCACTGGAGTGTCTGCGCCTGCGGCATCCCGGTGAGATCCAGGATCGCGCGCAACATCTCGAACTGCCGGGTGAGCTCAGGAGGCTCGGACGGACGGTTGGCTTTGTACGCGGGATAGATCTGCGTGCGGGCGGTGGGCCGCCAATCGTGGTCGTAGACGTGGACGACCTCGTCGGGATGCCGCGACACCAGCAAACGCGTCACCATGTCGAGGTAGCCGTGCAGCGCGCCAGCCGGCTGGCCGTCGGGGGTTCGCACCGAATCGGGCATCGCGAAATGGGCCCGATACATCATGCTGGAGACATCAAGCAGTAAGCGGCGGTGACCGTTGGGCTTCATCTCAGATGCCCACGTCCCACGCACCCGGCCGACCCTGGATCGATCATCATTCGCCTGCGTTGGAGCCTTTGGGGATGAACGCGGTGACGGAGATCTCAACGATCGCGTCGGGCGAGTAGAGCTGCGTCACACCGACCGCGGTCCAAGCCGGGAAGGGCTCTATCGTGACGAATTCGCGGTGTATCTCGGTCATCAGATCGATGTCGCGCCGGAAGTTCACGTGGTAGGTCGTCATCGAGACGACGTCGTTCCAGCTCGCGCCGGCCGCACTGAGCACCTCGCCGACTTCCTCGTAGGCACGCCGCATCTGATCCTCCGGCGAGTCTGCAGACGAGCCGGTACATCCGGCGACGAACAACAGGTCATCAACCTGGACAGCTGGAGAAAGGCGGGTCCTCCGGTACCACTCGAGATCTTCCCCCCATGCGTCGGGTTCGATAGCCCTTCGTTCGTTCATCAGCGACATCCTCTTGGACGATGGACAGAGGGACAACCTGAGACGCCCGATGAACGGATCCGCGCGGGGCCGGTACATCGCCACTTCGACACGTCGAGGAGTGATCGGTGGGTCACGCGCCCAACGTATCGGTGGCCGGCCAGGGGAGTTCGAACGCGTCGAGGAGGTTGTCGAGATCGCCCGGAGAGTGCCCGCACTCGGTGAAGTACCGGGCAAGCTCGCTCCGGTGCTGCGTGCCATGGCTGACGATGTGGGACACCACGAGCCATCGTGGCCGCAGGAAGCGAGCGTCAGTTCCCCACGGCTCGGCCAGCGCGTTGTCGTCGAGCGACTCGACGAGCGTACGGAGCCGCGCGTCTTCCTCGAGGCAGAACGCGTGCAGGGCGCCGAGGTCATCGAGCACGTACCCGTGGTCCCACACGTACGTCTCGCCCACGTCGTTGCCGATGCAGAACTCACGCCAGCTCCAGTCGACGTCGACGAGATGCCGGATCGTCCGGAAGGCGCTCCCGTGGTCGAGCACCCCAGGCCTCTGAAACTCCTCGTCGGACAACTCGGCCGCGATCGTCAGGATCCGATCGTTCGCCCAGGCGTGATACCGAACGAACGCGAGCAGGGAGTTGCCATCCATCCGCCAACCCTAGCGGGGCCGTCGGCTAGCGTCCTTCGGGTCGCCTATGAAGCTCGGTACATGATCGTCACCACACACATCCAGAAGGATCCTGTGGGTCACGCCGACAGCGCAGCGCACTCCTCGCGCCACATGCACCTTTCTTCGAAGGACCCGCGACTTCCCGGGCCCGAGTCGTTCAGCTGTTGGCGCGGTGGCTCCGGCGACGAGCGATGATGATCGCCGCGATGGCGATGACGACCGTGCTGATGAAGATGACCATGCCGTCCATGCTGCCTCCCTTCGCGCAACTCCACACTTGCACGAGGCGGCGGCAACGACGAGGGTCGAACGTCAGTGGTTCAGCAGGACTCCTGCGTGGCCGCGTTGAAGCACCAGCGCATCGTAGAGTCCCCGAGTGACCATCACCTACACCTGGCGCGGCAGCGTTGCGGATGCGGAGCTGAATCGGCTCCATGCCGAAGCGTTCGACACGCAGCTCTACACGGAGGACGGATGGAACTGGGTCGAGCTCGGCGCGGCATCGGGACCGAGCTCGTGAAGGTGGCCGTCCAGGGGGCGAGGTCTGCCGGGTGTGGATGGCTGCACGTCGACTTCGGCAAGCAGCTCCGTCCCTTCTACTTGGATGCGTGCGGATCCTCGCCGACGGACGCCGGTTTGATCGCGCTCTAGGGCAAAGGCTCCCACGCCCGGAACTAGAGTCCTGCGATGGAGCGCACCGGCGTCCGCGGGCCGAACCGGGGAGCGCTCCGTCCCCCCGCCTCCAGGAGCCGTTGCACACGGCCCCGGTGTCCTCGATAAGGCTCCAGGAGTTCCAGCATGCGCTCGTCGGTCCCTCGGGGCTCGCCCGCCAGGGTCCAGCAGACCAGGTGCGGGAGGTGGTAGTCGCCGACCGAGACCGCGTCGGGGTCGGCCATGGCCAGGCGGGTCACCTCGGCCGCGGTCCAGGGTCCGATCCCGGGCCACGCTTGCAGTCGCTCCCTCGCCTCGGCCGCGGGGAGCCGGTGGAGCTCCTCGATCTGGGCGGCCTGCTCGCACACGCGGCGGATCACCTCGGCGCGGCGGCGTTCCACCCCGAGGGGGTGGAACGCGAAATAGGGAAGCTCAGCCACCCGACCGGGGTCGGGTGGCAGCCGGAGCTCGGGCGCCGGGCCCGGTGCGGGCTCGGAGGTGCGGAGCACCAAGCCTCGCCATGCGCGCCGCGCCTCGATCCCCGTGACCTTCTGCTCCAGGATGGCGGGGAGGAGCGCACGCAGCAGGTCGCCCGTGGTGGTGAGCCTGAGGCCTCGGTTCCGACGCCACAGCGTGGCGACGATCCCGTGCTCGGGCCGGAATCCGGGGGCGGTGTCGTGGGCGCCGACCAGGTCGGGCGCTTGGCTGAGCGCTCGCTCGGCACCGGGACCCCAGGACTCGGCTCGGATCACATCGCCATCGGCCCATAGATGCAGCGTGGCTGGGCCCTCGGCGGTTCTGGTCGTCCACCACGCCTCGCAGGCGTCGATCCGGGTGGTGGGATCGTTCGGTCCCCTTCGCAGCGGGAACAACGTGCGCTGCCAGGTCGACCGGTCCACCCTCCGGCACGATCGACTGGGTCGCCACGGCCACAGGGTACGCTCGCTATGGCGGTCCGTTCAGCGAGGCAGGTAGCGCGCCATCGCGAAGCCGCCGCATGGTGCAGGATCCGCTCCGATCTCCCCGATCGCGAGGACCTTATGGTCGGGTTGGATGACGACGGCGTCGATCCTCGAGCTGCAACGCTTCCCTCCGAATCCGGTCGTGACCTTGCCGTCGCCGCCGAAACTCGGGTCCAGCCGGCCGCCGTTCGTGAGCCGGATCAGGGCGAAGTCGGTGCGTTCGGGCGCACCCTTGCGCATCCCTTCCCATCCGGCCGCGACGATCCTCCCGTTCGACTGGATCGCGACGTCGAACGCGGCATCAGCACGGTTCCCCACGTGGAACAGCGTGGTGACCCTACCGTGGCGACCGAACATGGGGTCGAGGGCTCCGTTCAAGCGGAACCGGGCGACGACGAAGTACGGGCCGGGGAGCGCTCCGACCTTCGGCGCGCACCCTTCCATACCCGCGGCCACGATCTTCCCGCCGGGCTGGATCGCCACGGCGTGGGCCATGGGCGAGCCGCCGCAGAGCCGGCTGTGGAGGTGCTCGATCACCCTCCCGTCGCCCCCGAACGTCGGGTCGAGGGTGCCGTCGCTCTCGGTAGCGAGCGAGGGCGAATCCAGGCTCCGTGGCGTGGGGGTCGTCGATGGAGTCATCGGCGGAGGTGCCGGCCACCACGATCTTGCCGCCCCCGGTCAGGGCCACGTCGGCGAGGTTGTCATAGCCGGGAGTGAAGTTGGTTCGGATCTGTCCTCCGTGGCCGAACGTGGGGTCGAGGCTCCCGTCGAGGGTGTACCGCGCGACCGCGTACCGGTAGTCGAGCAAGGGGCCGCTGGGTCCCGCAGCGAGCGATGCCGGCGGCGATCACCTTGCCGTCGGGCTGGATCGTCGCGGCGTTCGCGTACCCCGTGCACGTCGCGCGCGGCCCGAAGCTCGTGAGGAGCTTCCCATCTCCGCCGAAGCTGGGGTCGAGATCGCCATCGGTGTCGTAGCGGGCCAGCGCGAACAGTGCCCGCGTGCAGTAGGACAGACCCACGGCCACGATCTTGCCGTCGGTCTGGACGACCACATCGTTGGCCATGTCCCAGCAACCGGGGCCGGTGCGGAACGGGGTCACGACCACGCCGTTCGCGCCGAACGAGGTGTCGAGGCTCCCGTCGGTCTCGTACCGAGCGACGGCCATGCGCGGGTTCGCGGGAAGTGTCCGCCAACGCGCCGGCCACGACGATCTTGCCGTCGGTCTGAAGCGCCACGCTCGTTCCTGAGCCCGCGCCCGTGGTGACCACCTTCCCACCGTGGCCGAACGAGGGATCGAGGTCGCCACCTGCGGCGGCCGCAGGCGGCGCCACGGCGACCGAGGCAGCCATGAAGGCAGCCGTCACCAGCGGGAGCATCCGGGTGCACGAGCGACGAAGCAGGATCCACCGGGATCGCTCGACCATCCTGTCCTCCCTTTTCGATGTGCTGGGACCTGGCATAAGCAGTTCCATCTGCTGTTCGCCCTTCATGTTCGCGGCCAGAGCCGGGTCTGGATGAGGGCCGAACGACCCCTCGCCTGCGGGTCTATCTCCGCCGGCGGGATGCGAGGATGGGTGGGCCGCCCATGACGTACGCCCTGAACTCGCTTGACACCAGCCGGGTCTACTTCGAGGACGATGGTGGCGCAGGCACCCCGGTCGTGATCCTCAGCGGATGCCTCGACCCCCTCGACCTGGTGCGAGCCTCGCCGATCGCCCAAGCCCTGCAGGAGCTATCCGAGGAGTTTCGGCTCATCTACGTCGACCACCGCGGTCACGGGCGAAGCGACAAGCCGCACGACGCGCGGTCGTACGCCATGCCCTTGCGGGTCGCCGATGTGGTGGCGGTCCTCGACGTTCTCGGCATCGAGCGAGCGGATCTCGTCGGCATCTCCTGGGGGGGAAGCCTGTGCTTCGGGATCGGAGAGCACGCGTCGGAGCGCGTGCGGTCGCTCACGATCATCGGTCAGCAGCCATACGAGATCGACCCAGAGGGTCCACTCACCCGTGTCGTGGGAGACGCACTGGCGGCATCTCAGGAGCAGGGCATCGAGGCGCTCGTCCAAGCGTTCGAGTCCATCGTGGGTCCCTACCCCCAGTCCGTGCGGACGAAGTACCTCGCGAGCGACGCGGCGGCGATGCGGGCTGCCTACAGCGCCGCGATGGCTGAAGGACCGATCAGCGAGGAACTGGGAGCGTGGGACGTCCGATGCCTCATCTGCTTCGCGGCGGACGACATGGACTTCTTCGATCAAGCGCGACGCGCGGCCGAGGAGATCCCCAACGCGAGCTTCGTCTCGATCGAAGCCACGGACCACTTCGGGATGGACACGGCCGGGGTCGATCCCGTTCTACCCAGCGTCCTGCGAACACTGCGGACCACGAACTGAGCATCGGTGTTGCTTCGCGCGTCCATGAGCGCCCCGACTAGGCTGCGTTCCGTGCCGACCGTCTACGACCTCTCCCTCGAGACGCTCGACAATCGGATGCACGCATGGGGCAACCGGGGTACCGCGCGAGCCAGGTGTGGCGGCAGCTGTGGAAGCGAGCTGCCACCTACGGTGAGATGACCGATGTTGCTCCGGCGCTGCGTGAACGCCTCGCACATGAGCTGCCGATCGGGGTCGACGTGCTGGACGAGCGGGCGGCGGACGGTGGTGCCACGCGGAAGTCGCTCTTGAAGCTGGGCGCGAAAGGCCACATCGTCGAGGTCGTGTTGATGGGATATCCCGACCGGGTGACGGTCTGCATCTCGTCGCAGGTCGGGTGTGCCATGGACTGTGGCTTCTGCGCGACGGGGCAGATGGGACTGATGGGCAACCTGACCGCCGGCGAGATCGCCGCGCAGGTCGTGTGGGCAAAGCGCGAAGCGGCGAACCTGCCGGACGCGACGCCCCGGCGTCTCAGCAACGTGGTCTTCATGGGCATGGGCGAGCCGCTCGCGAACTACACGAAGGTGCGCGACGCCATCACCAAGCTCACGGATCCCGCGGGGATGCGCATGGGTGCCCGTCACATCACCGTGTCGACCGTCGGGCTCATCCCAGGGATCCGGCGGCTGGCCGACGACCATCCACAGGTAGGTCTCGCGGTGAGCCTGCATGCGGCCGACGACGCCACGCGCGACGAGCTCGTCCCGATCAACCGTCGGTACCCGCTCGCGAAGCTCCAGGCCGCGATACACGACTGGCGATCGATCACCCACCGCCGGCCCTCGATCGAGTGGGCGATGATCGAGGGCGCCAACGACACCGACGAGCAGGCATCGTTGCTCGTTCCGATCGCTCGCGGGCTGGGCGCGCACGTCAACCTGATCCCGCTCAATCCCACGCCCGGCTGGCCGACGCAGCCCAGTCCGCCCGAGCGGATCCGCGCCTTCGTGCGCGTTCTGAAGGCGGGCGGGGTCAACGTCACGGTGCGTGACACCCGAGGCAGCGACATCGATGCGGCGTGTGGACAGCTCCGATGGGAGTACGACCGCTCGGGGGTCCTTCGGGCCTAGGGAGTCGTGAGTGCCGCCGGCCGGCGATCCGTTTACGTCGCCTCGCGGTCCTTCCGCTTCTTCGGATCCAGCCCCTTGCCGATCCACCCGAGGGCCACGGAGAACAGCACCACGAACGTGGTGACCAGCAGCATCACGCCGACCACGATCACCACGGGGTTGACGTGGTCGGGTGCGGACCCGATCCATTTCACGATCGCGTAGACGCTCACCAAGGTCCACACACCCACGACGAGCAGCACGGGGAGCAGGGCATACATCACGAACGCGGTGCCGCCGAGCGCCATACCGAGGCCGCCCTTCTCAGGGATCTTCGGCGTGCTGGAGGGGGTGACGTGCGCCGGTTCCAGCGGTCGCTCCTGGGGGACGGTCATGCGTCACAGTATCCACCACGGACGGCCGGTTCCGCAGGCTCACCGGCGGTAGCCTCCAGCACCATGAACGACATGGTGCGTCTGGTTGACGTCGAGGTCCGCGTGGTCGGGTCGGGCGCGATCCTCGGCCCGGTCTCGCTACGCGTCCGCCCCGGTGAACGCTGGGTGCTGCTGGGCCCGAACGGGAGCGGGAAGACGACCCTCCTCTCGGTGGCCGGAGCGTGGCGACAGCCCTCGGCGGGAGCCGCTTGGGTCCTGGGTGAGCGCCTCGGCGGCACGGACGTGCGACGCGTGCGTGAGCGGATCGGACACGTTGGGCACACCATCTCGGAACGCCTTCGTGGCGGGTCGTCGGTGCGGGACGTGGTCCTCACCGGTCGTTCATCCACCCTCGAGACGTGGTTCCAGAACTTCGGCGAGGGCGAGCGAAGAGAGGCCGAGCACCGCCTCGACCAGGTCGGGTGCCTGGCGATGGCCGATCGAGCCTTGGCAAGCTGCAGCCAGGGGGAGCGAGCTCGCGTGCTGCTGGCTCGGGCGCTGTTCGGTCGTCCCGACCTGCTGTTGCTCGACGAGCCAGCGGCGGGGCTCGACCTGCCGGGGAGGGAAGCGCTGATCGCCGCGATGGAGTCGACCGCCGCGGATCTGCACGGACCGACGAGCATCCTGGCGACCCACCATCTGGAGGAGGTTCCCCCCAGCGCCACGCATGCGGCACTGCTGCGCGCGGGACGGTCCGTCGCGGCCGGGCCGATCGAGGCGATCCTCACCTCCGAGCGGTTGACGCAGGCGTTCGGGATGCCCATCGCGGTGGACCGTCGGTCCGGCCGGTGGACGGCGATCGCCATGCGTGGGCACCCGGACTGAGGGCATCTCCGCAGGTCAGTGATGGTACGTTCAGGCGTCGTGCGACCCCTGGACGGCTCCCGTTCCGCCACGCGTGCCGTGGTGCTCGTCATCGCGGGCTTGCTCCTGTTCGCCATGTTCGCCGCCACCCCGGGCTCGCCGTTCCAACCGGTGTTGCCCCGAGGGGCTGAGCCCGCCGGTCCACTCCGCTGGCTTGGAGGGATCGCTGGGTTCGATCGGCTGACCGGATCCTGGTTGATCGCCACCGGGGTGGCGCTCGCCGCGCTCGCCGTGATCGCGTTCCTGCTCCTGCTTCGTGAGGCCTGGCGAGGCAAGGTCTCCGTGCGGACGGTCGTGATCCTGACGGTGGCGTCGAACCTGCTCGTGTTGACGCTACCGTTGCTCTTCTCTCGTGACGTCTACTCCTATGCGTTCTACGGCCGCATCGCGGGCGTGTACCACGCGAACCCCTACGTGCTGACGCCCGTGGCCTTCGCACACGATGCCCTCTGGCCGTTGGTGGGCCCGAAGTGGGTGGACACACCGGCGGTGTACGGGCCTCTGTGGACGACGATCTCCGGCGGCCTCGCCCGTCTGTTACGCGACCCGTTGGACCTGGTGGGCTCCTTCCGATGGATCGCCGTGGCCGGCAGCCTCGCGACGGTCGGCGTGATCTACGACACGGTGAAGCGTCTCTGGCCCGAGCGGGTGACCTTCGCCGTGGTGGCGTTCGGCTTGAACCCGGTGGTGCTCTTCCATTCGGTGGCCAGCGGCCATAACGATGTTCTGGTTGGCCTGGCGGTCGTGGGCGCGTTCGCGCTGCTGATCCGCGAACGTGAGTTGCCCGCGATCGCCGTGCTCTCGCTCGGGGTCCTGGTGAAGGCGACGGTGCTGGTCCCGCTCCTCCTGGTGCTGGTGTGGTGCGTGTCCCGACGTCCCAAGGTTCTCCGCTGGCGCACGGCCGCGACGCACGTGGGGTTGTCGGCCGCCATCGGGCTGGCGTTCGCCCTCCCGTACCTGCAGACCGATGACCCCACCCTGGGGATGGTGGAGCTTGCAGGACACGAAGGTTGGCTCGCGCCCTCGGTGTTCATCCGGAATCAGGTGGAGCTCGTGAGTTTCCACACGCTGGGCTGGACCGCCCGGGTCGCCTTCGGCTTGCTGCTCGTCATCTCGGTCGCGGCCCTGGTGCGCGCGGTTGCCAGGCGCGCACACCGGGCCGACGTTCGTGAGCTCGGCGCGGCGATGGGGTGGTCCCTGGTGCTCGTCATGTTGCTCGGTCCGGTGCTGCTGCCGTGGTACGCGGCGTGGGTGCTCCCGCTGGTGTGGCTCCTCCCCAGGGCGCCGCGCGTGGCGGTGATCGGGGCCGGCGTCGCGCTGCTGCTCGCGCAATGGTCCACCGAGCCGTTGCGCTATCCGGGGGCGTTCAGCGTGAACCTATGGATCGGGCACTGGATCGTGATGCCGGTGATCACCGGTCTGCTCGTCTGGGTCCTGGTCGATCTGCGGCGCCGACTCCGGTTGGGCCTTGCCCTGCACGATCAGGAGCCCGTACCCCAGGCCGCCGGCCACCGCTGAGGCGGCGGTCGCTCCCGCCGATCCACCCAGCGAGACGCCGAGCCGCTCGAAGGCCAGGGCGACCAGGATCAGCACCGCCACGCCGAACCCCGGCGCGGCGGCCACAGCCCCGACACCGTCCGGCAGTGCCCACCGCGCCCATCCGTACCCGGTCGCAACGAGCAAGATCACGATCTCGGCTGCCGCCCATGCGATCCTCCACGGGGTCGATGGGGCGAGCTCACCCGGGAGTGGCGACAGGGGCCGGGGGTTCGGCACGGACGATGTGACCGCGTCGTCCCACCGCACGAGGCGAGGATCCTTCGGATCGTCGATGCCCCGGTTGAACTCGCGGATCACGAACGTGGCGACCGGGCCCCGGGGGATCGCGTCCAGCGATGTGCGCGACATCGTGTCGTACTCGGGGTCGCCGATCGCGGTGGGCCGGTGCTCGAGGAGGGCGTCTGCATCGCCCACGTAGACGTAGGCGTCGGCCGCGCGCTCCGGGGGGATGGCCGCCCGCACGATGTTCATGGCGTGCGCGTACAGGAACGTCGCTGTGCCGGGGCCGCCGTTGACCACCATGACGAGCGGCGTGCCGGCGGGGAGCGTCTCGGCGATCCGCCCGACCATCGTGGCCGACGCCAGATCGTCGGGCGACATGTAGGTCTGCTGCTGGCCTCGGGCAGCGACCGCTCCAGCGGCCATCGCCAGGACCAGTGTCGCCGCCACCGGCCAGGCGAGCCACACCGCCCGTCGGGCGATCGCCTCCCAGACCCAGACCACCCCCAGCGCTGCAAGCGCGGGGAGGGCGAAGGCGAAGGTGATGATCCGATCCGGGGGGAACCATCCGGTCGCGATCCCGATGGGCACACCGGCGAGCGACACGGATCCCCACGACACCAGGAACCGGCGCGTGAACCCCCAGGCACGTGGGGCGCCGGCCACCGCCAGCGGCAGCAGCACCCAGGGGACGTAGCTCCCGATCTTCTGCCGGAACCGCTCCAGATAGTTCGCCCCAAGGGAAGCGTCCAAACCGGACCGTCGCAGGAAGGCATCCTTCGATGTGTCCACCCTTAGCCGGGTCGGGCCCGACAGAGAGGACACCAGGCCGGCGCCCACGACGACGGCACCCCCACCGACGGCGACCATCGTGCGTCCCGCGTCCGACGACCATCCCCGTTCCGATGTGCGGAGCCACGCCCAGGCGGCGACCAGGCCGAGGATCCCGGCGCCCACCAGGAAGAACTGTGGGTGCGCCAGTCCACCTCCGCCCAGCAGTAACGCTGCAGCGATCGTCCCCCGCCGTGACCGGGCGGCCAGGGCGGCGCCGGCGGCGAAGAACGGCACCGTGAACGCCAGGTTGGCGATGTAGCCGCCACTCAGGTGTACGGCGTACAAGCCCACCAGGACCCCAGCCAGCAGCCATGCCCATCTCCCCCCTTGAGCGCGGCCACGCACGAGCGCGATCGACCCCGTTCCCGCGCATGCCGCGAGCGCGTTCTGGAGTCCGCCGACCGTCGCGACGAGCGGCAGGTGCAGCATGCCCGCGACCGTGGGGATCAGCGCCGGGATCCCCGGGCGTTCGCCCACGAGCGAGATCCCCTCGCTCGCTCCCACGCGCGCCCACCACAGGTAGACGGGGACGTCGGGCCCGACGCCGAACGGCCAGTGATGCGTGAACGTCGGTCGCAGGTAGAACGCGAGCAATGCTGCGGCGAGGCCCACGATCAAGGCGAGGTCGATCCGCGTGCGGGTCCGCTCGGGCGAGTCCGTGCCCTACCCCGTTGCGCTGAAGGTGCCTAGCGCGTTGATCGACAGGGCGCCGTTCGTGCTGGCGAGAGCGGTGCATCGATAGCTGCCCCCCATGGCGTTCGGCAGAGCGGGGTCGATCGTGATCTGACATTCGCCGGCGATCGATCGGAACTCCGCCTTCTTGCCTTCAACCCGCAGCGTGAGCGTCAACGCACGCGTCCCCGACGTGGATTGCACGCTGGTGAACGATTCACCGCCGATCCCGAGCGACTGCCCCGACGGGCCCGTCCACACCAAGGCCATCCCACCGGGCGGGGGCTCCCAGATCGCCGGACTGCCCAACGAGCCGAACGCGATCGTGGTCACCATCCCTCCCGTGACGGTCGCCGAGGCGGTGCCGGCGTTCACGGCGCCGGTGATCCCCGGTGAGGAGGTGGGTGGCAGGCTCCCGCTGGGGCTGACCGTGACGCCGGTGCTTCCGGTGGCCGGGCTCGCGGGCGACGTGGCTGGAGGGGGTGAGGTGGCGGTCGGGACCGGGCCGAGCGACGAGGTGGTGTCACGGTTGCAGGCGCCGACCGCCAGGGGGAGTGCTATCAAGGCGGCGACGATCGTGAGGTTCCTGCGCATCGTGTTTCGACTCCTCGTCGGTGGCTGACTGTACTCCACCCGGCCGGCCCGGCGGCGCCTGCTAGCATCCCGCGCATGCTGGACCGGGAGCTCGCAGAAGACGTGCTCCGGGCCGCCCGTCGCCGCGGAGGCTCGTTCGCGGAACTGTTCGTCGAGGAGCGCTCGTCGACATCGATCCGTCTGGACGACGGGAAGGTCGAGGAGCTGACCACAGGGCTCGACCGCGGGGCAGGGGTTCGTGTGGCGCTCGGCACGTCGTACGGCTACGCCTATTCCAACCGCCTGGATCGCGAGGCGCTGTTGGAGGCAGCCGAAGCCGCCAGCGCGGCTCTGCGGGACGGGGCCGGCGGTGACGTCGTCGATCTGACCGAGCTCACGGGCAGGGGCACGAACCGGGTGGAGCGTCCCGCCGGCGAGGTGCCCGCCGCCGACAAGGTGGCGTGGCTCCAGGAGGTCGACGCCGTTGCCCGCGCCTACAGCCCCGAGGTGCTGCAGGTCGTCGGGGTTTACGGCGATTCCTTGCAGCGCAAACTGATCGCGACGTCGGACGGGCGATGGGTCCAGGAGGATCGCCCCAGGATCCGGATCGTGGCCCAGGTGGTGGCCAAGCGCGAAGACGTCATCCAAACGGGGCTCTTCGGGCCGGCGGCCTGTTCGGGGGTGGAGTTCATGGAGCGGTTCACCCCCCGGGCCACCGCTGAGCTGGCCGCCAAGCGTGCTGTGACGATGCTCGACTCGATCCCCGCGCCCGCCGGCGAGATGACGGTCGTCCTCGCGCCCGGGATGGGAGGGGTCCTGTTCCACGAAGCCGTCGGCCATCCGCTCGAGTCAGACGCCGTGGACAAGGAGGCCAGCGTGTATCGCGGGTTGATCGGTGAGCGGTGCGCGAGCGAGCTGATCAACGGGGTCGACGACGCATCGGTCCCCAACGGCTGGGGATCGTTCGACTTCGACGACGAGGGTCAGCCGTCGCAGCGGACGGTCCTGTTCACCGAAGGCGTCCTGCAGAGCTTCCTCTACGACCGGCTGCGTGCGGAGAAGGCGGGAGTGGCCTCGACCGGGAACGGTAGGCGCGAATCCTACGCGCATCCACCCGTGGCCCGCATGACGAACACCTACATCCTGGACGGCGGGTCGGAGCCCGACGACGTCCTGTCCTCGACCGTCAGCGGTGTGTACGTCACCTCCCTGGGCGGTGGGCAGGTCAACCCCGCCACCGGGGATTTCGTGTTCGGGGTCAGCGAGGGGTTCGTGTTGGACCACGGTCGCGTGGGCGCGCCGGTCCGCGGCGCGAACCTGATCGGGCGCGCCATCGAGGTCATGAGTGCTGTGGATGCGGTCGCGAACGATTTCGACACGTGGGAGGGCGTCTGCGGCAAGGATGGTCAAGCGGCCCCGGTGGGCAGCGGGTCGCCCACGCTGCGGATCTCGAAGATCACCGTGGGAGGCACCGGTGCCTGAGCTGGACGAGCTGGTTCGGGCGGCCGTGGACGCTGCGGAACCGGATGAAGCCGTCGAGGCCTACGCCGACGAGACCCGCCAGACCGAGGCCAGCGCGCTGCGAGGCGAGGTCGAAGGGCTGTCGTTCTCGGAGTCGCGCGGCGTGGGGGTGCGGGTGATCCGCGATGCACGGCTCGGCTACGCATGGGCCGCTGACCCGACGCCGGACGAGGTGCGCGACACGGTGCGCCGCGCCCGTGAGAACGCGGCGCTCGCCGAACCCGACGAGTTCAACGTGTTGCCAGGTGTCGAGGCCGCCGAGCCGATCTCCGCGCTGTTCCGTGAGGATGCGGCCCATCTCTCCACTGACCAGAAGGTACAGATGGCGTTGGACCTGGAGGCGCGCTCCGTGTCGCGGGATCCACGGGTGACCAAGGTGGATCTGGCGCAGGTGGGTGACGCCGTCTCGCGGTGTGCGATCGCCTCCACGGCCGGTGTCGAGGCCGGGTATGCACGCACGGACGCCTGGTGCGTGGTGGTGACCCTCGCGACCCAGGACGACGAAACGCAGACGGGGTTCTCGTACAAGATCGCACGCGGCCTGGACGAACTCGGGTGGGAGTCGATCGCCGATGAGGCGGTGGAACGGAGCATCCAGATGCTCGGGGCGCTGAAGCCGCCCACCGCCAAGGTCCCCGTGATCTTGGATCCGTTCGCCGCCACGAACTTCCTTGGTGTGCTGGCGGGGGCGCTGAGCGCCGAGGCCGTACAGAAAGGCAGGTCCCTGTTCGCCACGATGGTGGGGGACCAGGTCGGCTCCCCGCTCGTCACGATCGTGGATGACGGGCGGGTGCCCGACGGGCCAGGCTCATGCCCGTTCGACGACGAGGGCGTGCCGAGCGGCCGGACCGAGCTCTTCTCGGGCGGACGCCTCAACGGGTTCCTGCACGATGCCTACACGGCCGCGCGCGCTGGGGAAGGGCAGCGGAGCACCGGGAACGGCAAGCGGGGCTACCGCAGCGCTCCCGGCGTGGGCACGTCCAACTTCTTCCTGGATGCGGGGACCCGGTCCTTCGAACAGCTGCTCGCTGAGGCGGACGGCGGCGTCTTGATCCGCGACGTGTCCGGCGTCCACAGCGGCGCGAACCCGATCAGCGGGGAGTTCAGCGTGGGGGCCACCGGCCTGCGGATCGGGGGCGGGACCCTCGGTGAGCCCCTGCGGGAGATGACGATCGCCTCCACGTTGCCCGAGATGCTGGCGGGGATCTCGGCCGTCGGCGATGACCTCCGGTTCTTCTCCAGCGTGGGAACGCCGTCGATGTTGATCGGCGAGATGACCCTCGCCGGTGTCTGAAGGAGCATCTAGTCTGAGTCAGACTAGCTTCTCGACCTTCCGCTCGACGTCCTTCCGTGCGATGAACCATTCACGGAAATCGCTGCAGCGACCCTCGTCGTTGAAGCGCATCAGGAACACGTTGTCGTAGATGCGGTCCGGATCGCCGGCATCGTCGAAGTAGGTGCTGACCCCGGTCGCGGCGGCCGCATCTCCCTCCACCGCGTGGGGCTCGTACCAGGCGTCCCACGTGCCGGGCTCATCCGGATCTTCCAGCCAGGACTTCGCGATCGCTTCGCTGCCCCGCAACGGCTCGTCCGCCGGGTGATAGCGGTAGGTGGCATCGGCGCTGAACAGGTCCTCGATGGCGGTTCGCTCGTTCGCCCGCCACGCCGCCACGTACCGATCCAGCCAGCGCTGTACCTGCTGCCGATCCATCCCCGCTCTCCTTGTTCCGCTCGTCGGTGTCCGAGCCTACCGTCACTCAGAAGGTGGCGGGGCGCACCCCGGTCGCGATGAGCGCGAAGATCAGCGCAGCCATCGCCAGCCGGTACCACATGAACACCTTGAACGTGTGGCGCTTCAGATAGGTCAACAGGCCCGCGATCACCAGATACCCGCTCACGGCCGAGGCGACGAACCCCCAGAAGAACTGCGCCTGATAGCCCTGGAACCCGTTCTGCAGCACGTCGATGCCCTTGTACAGACCCGCACCCGCGATGATCGGGAGCGAGAGCAGGAACGAGAAGCGCGCCGCCGACTCACGGTCGATGGTCAGGAGCCGGGCCGCCGTCATCGTGATGCCCGAGCGAGAGATCCCGGGCTGCAGGGCCAATGCCTGGGCGCTGCCCAGGAACAATCCGGTCCGGGGGCCGATCGATTCCAGGCTGCGCTCACTGCCCATCTTCGCGTCCACGTACCACAGCACCACGCCGAACACGCCCAGCATGATGGCGATCAACCAGGGTTCGCCGAGCGTCTCCTGGATCACCGATTCCAGCGTCGCACCCAGGATCACACCCGGGATCGTCCCGATGATCAAGGCCCACGCCAGGCGCTCGTCCACCGAGGAGATCGAGCGTCGGGAGATGGACCCGAACCAGGCCTTGAGGTAGCGCCACGCATCGTGCCGGAAGTAGATCAGGGCGCCCAGCAACGTCCCCATATGCAGCGCGACGTCGAAGGTCTTGTTGAAGTCCGCGTTGGCGAAGATGGAGGCGTTCCAGCCGAACAACCACGGCACCAGGATCAGATGACCGGAACTCGAGACCGGCGCGTACTCGGTGACGCCCTGGGTGAGGCCCAGGATGATCGCTTGCAAGATGCTCAGGGGGTTGTCTCCTTCCGGCAGGTCCGCGTCAGCCTAGCGGTTGGGCGTGCTCAGAGATGTGGAGAACGAGTTGCGGCGCAACTAGGGCGAGACGACCGTCGGACTGGGTGTGGAAACGGGCGGCTGGACCGTCATCACCAACGTCGCGAAGGCCGCGGCGTAGGCCAGATCCTCGGCCGTCGATGGATCCACCAGCAGGACCAGCACGGGTCCGCCCGCCTGTCCGACATCTGTCGGACCCTCGGATCGTGGCGCCAGCACGCGGGCAACGGGGACCCCTTCGGCCACCGTCTCCACGTGGGGGCGGCCTCCCCCGAACGTCCCCAGCACGTCGACCACGTCGCCCGGCACCACCGTTCCGACCGGCAACCCCGAGGGGACCAGGAACGCTCGCAGGCCGTCGGGAACCACGGCCGCCACCGGACCGACCGCGGATCCTGCGAGACGGGTCGAGGTGAGCACCTCGCCCGACGCCACATCGGCCGCCAGCACCCGCCCCACCGCGGACCCGTCCGCAGGCGTCGCGTCCGGCGGAAGCACGCCGGCAGGGATCGGTTGATCCCGGAGCATCTCGGCGGTCAGCGTGGTCCCGCGAACCAGGTCCTGGGTGACGACGACGGCTGTGACGGGAGTGCCGAGGTCGGGCCGTCTCGCCTCCACGCGGCGGGCGTAACCCTGCATCACCAGCACGGTCAGCGATCCGCACGCGATGGCGAGCCCGAAGAACGCTATCGCCGACAGCGGCAGCTTGCGGCGGAACATGGCTGGACGCTACGGAGGAGCGACGACCGGCGCCGTGATCCCGGTCACGTCTGCGCGGACGTTCGCTGCGGCGTCGCTCGCGCGAGGTGAGTCGGAGCCGCCCCTCCGGTACCGTTGCCCGATGCGACTCCGACTCCAAACTCGCCGGCTCTTGTTGGGTCTGCACGGGTTGGCGCTGTTGCGCGGCTGGCCTTTCGGCGATGCCGCCGAGGCTGCCGAGAACATGGACATGATGCGGGGCATCCTGTCTGGCCACGCGGATCCGGACCCGCCCGAAGTGGAGGTCGATCATCCGGGACTCCAGGCCGCCTATCGCTCCTGGTCCGACACCTACGACGAGATGTGGAACGGCCTGATCGAGATCGAGGAGCCGGTCCTTCGGGCCGCCCTGTCCTCGATGGAACCGGGCAACGCCCTGGACGCGGCGTGCGGGACGGGTCGGGTCAGCGCGATCCTGGCGGACCGCGGTCACGACGTGGTCGCGATCGACGCCTCGCCCGAGATGCTCGACCGTGCCAAGGCGAAAGGGATCCCTGCCCGCTTCGAACTGGGCGACCTCGAGCATCTCCCCCTGGATGACCAGAGCGTCGACCTGGCGGTCGCATCGTTGGCGTTGACGCACTCGCCGTCGTTGGACGAGGTGTTCGCAGAGCTCACCCGAGTGGTGAGGACCGGCGGCCGGATCGTGCTTTCGGATGTCCATCCAATGGCCGTAGCGACGGGCGCGCAGGGCTTCTTCAGACGCGCCGATGGCTCGCGAGTGGTCGTGGAGAACCATGTGCACTGGGCGAGCGCGTACGTGAACGTCGCGGTTGCCCAGGGACTCCGCATCGAACGGTGCGAGGAGGTTCCGGTCGACGAGCCATTCATGTCGCAGATGGGCGACGAAGCGATCCGGCTAGCGGCGCATGGTGCCTTGATCGGCCTCCCCCTCGTGCTGATCTGGGTCATGCGCAAGCCCTGAGCTTGCTTCAGTCCCGGGGCGCCTTCTTCCTCGACAGGGGCAGGGTGCGAACACGGAACTCCTCGAGGGCGTCGCGGCCCACGATCATCGACACCGACTCCCTGATCCGATCGCCCACGGCGTTCGGATCGATGTCGTCCGTGCTCTTGAAGGCCAGCTCGACGCGGATCAGGACGGGTTCGGCCATCGGCTCACTCCCCGAACCGGGCGCCGGCGAGGGCGGTGGCGCAGGGGCAGTCGCGCTCCTGCGGGAGGTCGGGGATCACGGCGAACAGCAGATCACGGAGCTTCTCGTTGTTCTCGGTGAACACGCGCACGACCTCCTCATGGGTGACGGGCGGCACGTCTTCGACGCCCACGTCGTAGTCGGTGATAAGCGAGATGCTGGCGTAGCAGAGCTCCTGCTCGCGCGCCAGCAACGCTTCGGGGTACTGGGTCATGTTGATGACCTCCCAACCGGCGGTGGCGAACCAGGCGGACTCGGCCCTCGTGGAGAATCGCGGGCCTTCGATCACGACGACCGTGCCGCGTTCGTGGATCGGGATCTGGAGTTCGTGGCCTTTCGTGATCGCGACCTGCCGCATCGTCTCGCAGTACGGGTCGGCGAACGAGATGTGGGTGGTGACCGGGCCATCGTAGAACGTGTTCTCTCTCGCCCGGGTCCGATCCACCAACTGGTCGCAGATCACGAAGTCTCCGGGCCGCACCGTGGGCTGCAGCGATCCGCTGGCGTTCGGACCGAGGACCCGGGTGACGCCCAACTCCTTCATCGCCCACACGTTCGCGCGATAGGGAACCCTGTGTGGCGGGAACTCGTGCTTCAGACCGTGCCGCGGGATGAACGCCACCGTCCGGCCGCCCACCTCACCGATCACCGGCGGGGCGCTGGGAGGGCCGAACGGCGTGTCGACCTCCACCGTCTCCATGTCGTCGAGGAAGGCGTAGAAGCCGGACCCTCCGAAAACGCCTATCTCGGCCGTGGCCACCTCAGTCCTCCTTATTCGATGTCGACGAACCGCTCGATCCCGAGTCCTTCGACGAGCTCGAGGCGCCGTCGGACTTCTTCTCGGTCTTCGTTTCTGAGGAGGAGGACTTGTCCGAGGACGCGGCGTCCTTCTTCCCGGTGTCGGGCTTGGGTTTGGCCTTCTTGCCATGGTCAGTGGCGTAGAAGCCGGATCCTTTGAACGAGATCGCGGGAGGAGTGAACACCTTCCGGAGCTCACCGCCGCACTCCGGGCATTCCTTCAGGGGGTCGTCCTTCATGGACTGCACGATCTCGAACAGGTGTCCGCAGCTCCTGCAGACGTATTCGTAGGTGGGCATGGCCGGACGAGTCTAGCGAGGCATCCATGCCCACGGCCCCTCCCCGCGGCCTACATCGAAGGAACGACTGGCGGCGTTCGGTGGTCGGAACGTACACTCGCGTTCCGTCGGAGTGGAGGGTGCCCACGTGAAGGTCAGGAAAGCGGTGATCCCCGCCGCCGGGCTCGGGACACGGTTCCTTCCGGCGACCAAGGCGCAACCCAAAGAGATGCTGCCGGTCGTCGACACCCCCGCGATCCAGCTGGTCGTCGAGGAGGCCGTCCGGGCGGGTCTCACCGACATCCTGATCATCACGGGCCGGAACAAGCGATCCATCGAGAACCACTTCGACCGCAACGTCGAGCTGGAGTTGTTCCTCGAGGAGAAGGGGAAGTTCGACGACCTGAAGATGGTGCGCGGGCTCTCCGAGATGGCGGACATCCATTTCATCCGACAGGGCGAGGCGTTGGGGCTGGGGCACGCGGTGAGCATCGCCGAGCCGCATGTGGGAGGGGAGCCGTTCGCCGTCCTCCTGGGCGACGATCTGATCCACGAGTCCGTGCCGCTGCTCCCCGAGATGCTGCGTGTGCACGAGAAGTACGGGCGGAGCGTCCTGGCCGCCCAGGAGGTCTCGAAGGACGAGATCTCGCTCTACGGGTGCATCACGCCGGAGTTCGTGGACGAGAACCTGGCGCGCGTGATCTCGGTGATCGAGAAGCCCTCTCCAGAGGAGGCCCCTTCTAACCTCGCGGCGATCGGTCGCTACGTGTTCACCCCGGAGATCTTCCCGGCGATCCGCCAGACGAAGCCGGGCCGTGGCGACGAGATCCAGCTCACCGACGCGATCAATCTGCTCGCGCAGGAGCAGGCGGTGTACGCCTTCACCTTCGACCACGGTCGCTACGACGTGGGCAACAAGCTGGACTACCTCAAGGCCACGGTCGAGATGGCGATCGAGCGCGATGACGTTGGACCCGCGTTCCGCAGCTACCTTGCCGATCTGGTCCAGCGAAAGAAGCTCGTCTGAGGCCCGATCCGGAGCCTCTGTAGACTCCGGGCATGGCCAACGCTCATGCCGCCGTGCACGACCACGACTCAGGTGATGGATTGGTCCCGGTGGACGAAGCGCGGGAGCGGGTGCTCTCGGCCGTCAAGCCGTTGGCACCGTTGGAACTGCCGCTGACCGACGCCTTCGGGTGCGTGGTCGCGCAGGACATGGTCGCCGCCATCGACCTGCCGGAGTTCCCTTCATCGGCGATGGACGGTTTCGCCATCCGCGCTGCGGATACCGCCGCCGCATCCCCCCAGAGCGCCGTGGAACTCCGCATCGTGGGCCGATCGATGATCGGTCACCGCCCCGAGGCGACCGTCGGGATCGGTGAGGCGGTGGAGATCGCCACGGGGGCCCCCATACCGGCGGGCGCCGACGCCATCGTTCCGGTGGAGAACAGCGAGAAGGCGAACGAGACGGTCCGTCTCTTCCAGGCGCCCGCACCGGGCACCCACGTCCGCCCGGCGGGCGAAGACGTGAAGACCGGCCAGGTCCTGGTGGAGCGCGGCAAGCGCCTTGGTCCGCCCGAGCTGGGCCTGCTCGCGAACGCCGGACACCCCACCCCGCTGGTCCACCCGCGTCCGCGGGTGGTGGTGTTGTCCACCGGCGATGAGCTGATCCCACCTACCGAGACCCCCGAGTTCGGTCAGGTGCGCGATTCCAACGCGTTCACGATCTTCGGAGCGTTGCGTGATGCGGGCGCCATGCCGGTGCTCGCGGGGATCGTCCGTGACGACGTCGAGCAGCTGAAGGAAACGGTGCTCGACTACGTGATCCAAGCCGACGCCTTCATCTCGTCGGGAGGTGTGAGCGTGGGCGAGCGCGACGTCGTGAAGGCCGCCTTCTTCCGGCGGGGGGACATCGCCTTCTACAAGGTGGCCATGCAGCCCGGGATGCCGCAGGGGTTCGGCCACATCGAGGGCAAGCCGTACTGGGGGTTGCCCGGGAACCCCGTCAGCGTCTTCGTGAGCTTCGAGCAGTTCGTCCGGCCCGCGATCTTGAAGATGATGGGACGCACCCAGTTGGCGCGTCCCGAGGTCACGGCCACCCTCACGCAGGACGTGGCCGGTCCTGTGGGCAAACTGCAGTTCGCGCGGGTGCTCGTGGAGCGCACGCGAGAGGGGTGGCGCGCCACGCCCACCGGCGCCCGAGGGTCGAACCTGATCTCCACGGTGTCCCGCGCGAACGGTCTGGCGATGATCCCCCCCGGCATCGAGGTGGCGCCCGCCGGCTCTCCCGTCCGCGTCCAGGTGTTCCGCGCACCAGAGGACTGATCACGGTGGGCTCGCAGCAAGCCGGCGCTGATGGGGTCACCCGGATCATCGAGGTCGGCGCGAAGCCCGAGACCGAACGCACAGCGGTGGCCGAGTGCTGGGTGTCTATGACCTCCGAGGCCGTCGGAAACCTCCTCGCCGGCACGAGGAAGGGATCACCCATCGAGACCGCGAAGATCGCCGGCGTGATCGGCGTGAAGGAAACGCCACGGCTGTTGCCGCACTGCCACCCGATCCGCGTGACGGGGGCCGAGATCGTGATCGAGCCCGACCCGGCCGCAGGCCGCATCCGTGTCGAGGCCACCGTCCGCGCCATCGATCGGACCGGGGTGGAGATGGAGGCACTCACCGCCGCCGCCGTCTCCGCACTGAGCCTCTACGACACGGCCAAGGCGTTCGACCGTGCATCGCGGATCGATGGACTTCGTCTGTTGTCGAAATCGGGCGGAAAGTCCGGTGACTACCGGGCCGAGCCCTCAGCCTGAAGCGCTCGGACGGCCTACCGCATACGTCCTACCGGGTCCGGGGTAACGGGACGTGACGGGAACACGGCTTGTGAAAAAGTGCTTCGGATCCTTTCGATGTGATTGAGAGCCCCTAGATGTGGTGCTAGCTTCCAGTTCCAGCCTAGATGTTGTGTACGAACCGGGATCGAACACCGACGGGAGGCTGGGTTTGGAGTGGCTGCTCCTGGCCGCGTTAGGCATCATGTGGGCGGCGTTCCTAATGCCCTCCGGACGTCGCAGGCACTCGCCGGACGCGAGCGTCCTTGACTTCGAACGCAGGATGGAGCTCTTGGCACAGGCGGAAGTTCAGGGAACCAGCGGTCGCTGGATCGTGACCCCTCGTAAGGGCGTGCGCTTCGTCGGCACGGCCGAGCGCAAGCGGGCGCGCGCCCGCGAGCGCCGCAAACAGGTGTTCACGTTCCTGTTGGAGGCCATCGGCCTCACGTTCATCATCGGGCTGGTGCCACCGCTGCGGGTGATGTGGACGGTCAGCATGATCCTGGGCGGGATCCTCCTGCTATACGTCTGGCTCTTGCTCTCCATGAAGCACCGGGCGGACTCGCCCGCGCACGAGAAGGCGCGTGCCGCGAAGGCGCCAACCCAGCGCGTCGCTCCCATGGCGGCCGCCCAGCGGTATGTCGCCGAAGGACGGAGCACCCTGGCACGTTCCACGTTCAACGGCCTGGGCGCCGTCGACGAGAGCGACCGCGTGCATGTCGTCGTGCGACCGGCCGGCCAGATGGTCCACGCGTAGCGTCCACACCGCGTGGACCTCGACGATCTCACCACCCAGCTCCATGCTCGCTTCGACGCGAAGAACGCCGCTCGCGAACGGGCCATCCCTGCGGCTCGTCGGTCGATCCGCGCGAGTGCGAACGCGATCCGCGCCGTGCACCGCGGGGAGTTCGAACGTGCCGGGGAGCTGATCGCGGAGTCGCGCTCCGCCCTGCGGGAGGGTATCGATGCCGTCGTCGACCATCCGGACGTGCGGTTCGCCGGCTATCTCCAAGACGCCCAGAAGGAGTACGCGGAGGCGAACATCACCTTCGCGCTGGTCGCGGCGGAGCCGCTCCCGTCACCCACGGAGCTGGGCGTCGAGGACGCGCCCTATCTCAACGGCATGGCGGAGGCGATCGGCGAAGGGCGGAGGTTCGTGCTGGACACGTTACGAACCGGCGACGTCGCCCGGGCCGAGGCGATGCTGGGGGCGATGGAGGATCTCTACGGGGTGCTGGTGACGATCGACTATCCGGACGCTCTCACCTTGAACCTGCGGCGATCCACCGACGTGGCGCGTTCGCTCATCGAGAAGACGCGTGGTGATCTCTCGATCGGCCTCGTGCAACGCGATCTCGAGGACGCCTTGGAGCGGCACGCGCGACAGGTGGGAAGCGGCCCGAGCTAGCGATCGCGGCGCGCGACGCGGCGGCGGTCCCAGATCCGCGCCGCGCGCGTGAGGGTGCCGATCCTCTGGGGCGACGGCAGGATCTCCTCGGGCAACAGGCGGACCCCGTAGGCATCCAACAGGGCACCCTGCACGAGGTCGGCATCCAAGCGGTCGACCGGGTCCTTCACCCGGTCCTGGTGGACGGCGCAGCTCGGGCTGAGCTCTTCGTCACGATGCACGAGCACGACGCTGGGGTCGGCGGGCCAGTCACCGATGCGGATGCACCAGGGACAGGTCAGGCGGAGTCGCGACGGATAGGCGTATTCGGCCCGCCACCCCTTCGTGTGTTCGATCACGCGTCCCCACAGGGCGACCTGACCCACCACCGCCGCAGGTCCGCCCGGCCGGACCAGCGCCGCCGGGTCGCTCGCCGCGTGGTAGCCACAGGTGCAGAACTTGTCCGGACTCCGGTGGGGCACCCCGTCGGGGTCCAGCTCGGCGTACAGGCGGGTGTGCGACCCGCTGCATGTGGCGGCGGGCGCTCGGCCCGGCTCCCACACCGCCCGTGGGGTGGTGGGGGCAAGGCGCGGCCCGCGACCGCTGCGCGTCAGCCGCCACGCGCGGAACCCCAGGATCGCCTCGTCGGAACGATCGATCGGGAGTTGCCCGGGGGTGGTCCATCGGCCCATCAGATGTCTCCAGGCCAGGGTACGACGCCTGCTACGCTGAGGCCGACACGGGGGTGTAGCTCAGCCCGGTAGAGCGCTGCCTTCGCACGGCAGAGGCCAGGGGTTCAAGTCCCCTCACCTCCACCACCAGCTCGCACTTCAGGTTCACCCCCAACGCGCCGAAGCCTTTCGACATGGACTCGAAGAAGATCTCTTTCGCGGCGGTTGCGGTGAGCGTGGCCGGGTTGTTCGGAGCCCTGGCGACCTTCCTGACGTGGTGGACGTACCAGGCCGGGCTGAAGGGTGGCTCGTCCGTCGACGTCTCGATCAAGGGCGTCAGCAACTGGACCGGCCAGGTGGCTGCGGTAGCCGGGTTCGCGGCCCTCGTGTTCGGCGCCGCCAGCATCCTGATGAACGATTCCAGTCTCGAGCGGATCTTCCTCATCGGGATGGCCGTGGCCTCGGTGATCCTGACCGGCGCCGCCCTGATCGGCGCCCTCTCGATGGACTCGATCGTTCAGAGCTCGGGAGGGCCCGTGGACGTGGTATCGGCCTCGCGAGGCGTGGGACTGCTGGTCACCCTCCTCGCCGGTGTGGTGGCGTTCGCCGGTTCCCTGTCGCTGGGAGCGGCCGCCCAGGCCGCCGACGCCTCCGCCGAGGAGCCGGTGCAGGAGGCCGCTGAAGCCGGGTAGCCTTCCCCGCGTGCAGACCACCGACGCACGCACCTGGTGGGAACGGCCCGGGCTCGACGTCCGCGCCGGACGCCTCGCGATCGCCGGACGCGACGCTGAGGCGCTCGCGCACGAGCACGGCACCCCTCTGTTCGTCTACGACCTGACCGAAGCCCGGGATCAAGCGCGGGCGCTCCAGGAGGCGCTGTCGGCCACCGGTCTCGATCACCGCGTCCGGTACGCGATGAAGGCGCAACGCGAGCCGGCGTTCCTGGCCGCGTTGCGTTCCCTTGGCCCACCCGGTTCGCCCGAGAGCGTCGGTATCGACGTCTGTTCGCCGGCGGAGCTCGAGTACGCGCTCGCTCACGGGTTCACGGTCGAGGAGATCAGCTACACGGGGACGAACCTGTCCGAGCGCGACCTCGACCGGATCCTCCCCACGGGCTGCCACGTGAACGTCGACCTGTTCTCTCAGCTCGAGCGGGTGGGGCGGCGCGCACGCGGACGGACCATCGGCCTCCGCGTGAACCCGCGGTCGGGTGCGTCGCGGGAGACCGCCGGCGAGACGAAGTACGCGGGGACGCGGCCCACGAAGTTCGGCGTCTACCCGGAGCGTCTGGACGAGGCCGTGGAGGTGGCGAGCCGGTTCGCCATGACGATCGACACCGTCCACGTGCATTCTGGCTACCTCTACTTCGACGACCAATTGCCGGCGGTCGACGAGACGATGCGGCGCGTGGCCGAGATGACCGCCCGCCTCCAGGCCTTGGGCTGTCCCATCATCGAGGTCAACACCGGCGGTGGATTGGGCGTGCCGTTCCGGCCGGACGACCGCCCGCTGGACCTCACCGCGTGGGCGGCGATCATGCAGAGGCATTTCGGGTCGCTGGGCGTCGCGGTGGCCACCGAGCCGGGTGACTTCATCGCGAAGCGCAGCGGGACCCTGCTGGCCGAGATCGTGACCGTGGAGGACCGCGACGGCGCGACCTTCGTCGGGGTGGACGCGGGGTGGAACCTGGCCTGCGAGCACTTCGCCTACGACATCCCGTTCCACCCGATCCTGTGCCGGGCTGCCGATGCGTCCGCTGCCGGGTCGGTCACGATCTCCGGCAACATCAACGAGGGAGATGACCTCTTCGCCGAGGAGTGGTCGATGCCGGAGATGCACGAGGGGGATGTGATCGCCCTCCCCAACGTCGGTTCGTACAACGCGGCCATGACCTCGGCCCATTGCCTGCGCGAGCCGGCAGCGGCGGTCTGCTTCGACGACCGCGTGTGATCCGACGGCTGCATCCGAGCGCGGCGGTATGCTCCGCGGCATGTCTCCCGCGCCAGCAGATCGCACCGTCGTCCGTGCCGGCCGCCTGATCGACGTCGAGGCAGGTGAGGTCCTCACCGACCAAGCGATCGCGATCGAAGGGGACCGGATCGCGTCCGTCGGATCCTTCGCGGATCCGGTGGACGATGCGACGCTGATCGATCTGTCTTCGTGCACGGTGCTGCCCGGCCTCATGGACATGCACGCGCACATGGTGGGCAACGTGGAGGGGAGCGAGACCTACGCCGCCCTGGCGATGCGCAGTGGAGCCCAGGAGGCGATGACGGGCGTGCGCAACGCGCGGGACACCGTGATGGCAGGGTTCACCACGGTGCGCGACATCGGGACGTTCCGGGCGTTCGTGGATCTGGCGCTGCGCGATGCGATCGATGCGGGCTGGACGCCGGGACCCAGGATGTTGTGCGCCGGCCCCTTCGTCACGTCTTCGCAGGGGGGCGGCGATATCCCGGGCCTCGCCGTGGACGTCGACGAGCGGCTGCCCAGGGATCTTCGTTTCGGTGTCGCGAACTCCGCGGACGAGGTCCGTGCGGTCGTGCGCGAGATCCTGCACCGCGGCGCGGGATTCATCAAGGTGATCGCCACCGGCGCGGTCCTCACCGAAGGCACCACGCCCGGTGCCCCTGAGTTCAGCGAAGACGAGATCCGCGCCGCGGTGGAGGAGGCGTCGTACTACCACGCCCACGTGGCGGCGCACGCGCACGGCGCCGAAGGGATCAAACGGGCCGTCCGGGCCGGCGTGCGTTCGATCGAGCATGGGTCGTTGATGGACGACGAGGCGATCGCGTTGATGCTCGAGCACGGGACCTACCTGGTCGCCGACATCTACAACGGCGACTGGATCAACGAGATCGGCGGTCGGGATGGGTGGTCGCCCAACTCCCTGCGGAAGAACCGCGAGACGACCGATGCCCAGCGCGAGGGGTTCGCGAAGGCGCTGGCGGCCGGGGTGACCATCGCTTACGGCACCGACTCCGGCGTGTATCCGCACCGATTCGTAGGCCGGCAGTTCGCCTACATGGTGCGCCACGGGATGACGACGATGCAGGCGATCCAAAGTGCCACGACCGTGAGCGCCGAACTGATGGGCTGGCAGGCAGACGTGGGCGCCCTGTCGCCGGGACGGTACGCGGACCTGGTGGCCGTGGACGGAGATCCGCTCGAGGACATCGGGCTATTGGAGGAGGTCACCTTCGTGATGAAGGGCGGCACCGTGGTGCGCTCAACTGTAGACTGTTGACACTTTGACCGGGACCTACGACGCGATCGTGGTCGGTGGCGGCCACAACGGGCTCGTCGCCGCCTTCTATCTGTCGCGCGCGGGTCTTCGAACGGTGGTCCTGGAACGTCGGCCGTTCGTGGGTGGCGCCTGCAACACCGAGGAGTTCGCCCCGGGGTTCCGGGCCTCGACCGGGGCTTACGTTCTGTCGATGCTACGCGCGTCCATCTGGCGAGACATGCGCTTGGTGGAGCGCGGCATCGTGGTCGATCAGGCGGGGCCATCGCTCAACCTGACTCCGGATGGAGCCCGATACGAGCTGGGCGACGATATGGCCGCCAACGTATCGGAGACTGCGCGTTTCTCGCCGAAGGACGCCCGCGCGTTTCCGGTGTTCGAGCAGGATCTGGCCGAGCTGGCCAAGGCCGTGCTGCCGTCGTTCGAGTGGACGGCTCCCGATCCCCGGATGCTGAACCCCCAGCACCTTCGCGACCTCTCGAAGTGGGGGCGGATCGGCTGGAAGCACCGCCGGAACCTGCAGGAGCTGGCGTACCTGTTCTCGACCTCAGCCACGCAGTTCCTGGCCGAACGGTTCGAGGATCCCCACGTCATGGCGGCGCTCGGGTGGCATGCGATCAACGACTCTGTGGCCGGCCCATCCACGCCGGGAACGGCGTACGTGCTGCTGCATGACCATGCCAGCGAGGAGACCGGTGGTGGCGTCCGTCAGTGGGGGTTCGTCCGTGGAGGCATGGGTCGCGTCACCGCGACGATGGCCGAGGCGGCCCGGGAAGAAGGGGTCGAGATCCGCTGCGAAGCGGAGGTGGAGCGGGTCCTATCCCGCGGAGGCGCGGCCATCGGCGTGCGACTGGCGAGCGGGGAGGAGCTGCGCGCGCGTCGCATCCTGTCGAACGCGGATCCGAAGCGGACGTTCCTACGGCTGTGTGATCCCGCGGACCTCGCACCCGACTTCACGGCGAAGATCCGCGCATACCGATGCCAGGGGACCAGCATGAAGATCAACCTGGCACTATCCGAGCTCCCGATGGTGCAGGGTCTCCCCGAGGGCGGTCCGCAGCGTTACCACACGGGGATCATGGAGCTGAACCCATTCATCCCCGACATGGACTTCCAGCAGGCGCAGGCCGTACAGGGGATCGCGGCGGACCCGGCGCACATCGAACTCTGCTTCCCCACGGTCCACGACCCGAGCCTGGCGCCTGAGGGTAGGCACATCATGACGATCGACGTGAACTCCCAGCCCTACGGGCTGCGTGATGACTGGGACCAGGTGAAGGAGGCGCGGGCCGACCGAGCCGTGGACCAGATCGCTGAGTCCTTCCCCAAGCTCCCGGATCTCATCGAGCACCGGCAGGTCCTGACCCCGTTGGACATGGAACGCGTGATGGGACTCACCGGGGGCCATGCCCTACACGGCGACATGGCGCCGGACCAACTCCTCTTCCTGCGCCCCGTGCGCGGATGGGCCGACTACCGGACGCCCATCCGCGGGCTCTACCTGTGTGGAGCGGGGACGCATCCAGGCGGCGGGGTGACCGGCGCGAACGGTCGCAATGCAGCGCGCGAGGTGCTGCGCGACGCGCGGAAGTCTCGTAAGTGATGGCACCGACGATGGTGGGCTCGGTCCCACCGGAAAGGGGTAGCGCATGAGCCGCAACGCCCGACGATCCGATCTCTCGAGGCGCCAGTTCCTGAAGGCCGGCGCCGCCGGCACCGCGGCGGGCGCGGTGGCGCTCGGTGTCCCGACGCTGGCCAGTGCCGCGCCGAAGCCGAAGATCCGCGGGCCCAAGCCTCGGACGGCGGGATTGATCACGGCTGGGCCGGAGATCGGTCTGCCGCCCGGGTTCAGCTACACCGCCTTCGGTCAGTTCGGCTCCGCCATGTCAGACGGATTCATCACGCCGCCGATCCACGACGGCATGGGTGTGTTCGACGCCGGCGGCGGGACCTACCGGATCGTGCGCAACCACGAGCTGGGCGAGGGCAACGACATCGGTCCCGGACGCCCAACGGGTCTGAAGTCCACCGCGTGGGATCCCAAAGGCCGAGGGTGCACCACCACGATGACCGTTGACAACGACGGGAACCTGTTGGAGAGCTTCATCTCGCTCAACGGCACCGACACGAACTGTTCGGGCTCGCCGACCCCGTGGGACACCTGGCTGACCTGCGAGGAGACGACCGCCGGCGTGAAGTCCGGGCTGCAGAAGCCTCACGGCTACATCTTCGAGGTGGATGCCTTCGCCGACGAGCCGGTGCTGACGAACCCGCACAAGGCGATGGGACGCTTCCTGCACGAGGCGGCCGCGGTCGATCCCGATACCGGCGTTGTCTACATGACCGAGGACAACGGGCCCGATGGGTTCTACCGGTTCGTCCCCAAGACCTTCGGCAAGCTCAACAAGGGAACGGTTCAGATCCTGAAAGTGAAGGGGCAGCCCGGGTACAACACGGTGATCGGACAGACGGTCGGTGAGGTCTTGCCAGCGAAGTGGGCGACGATCACCGATCCGGATCCGGCAGACGCCGAGGACCATCCCGACGCCGTCTATCGGGAGGGCCGTAGCAAGGGAGCCGCGCGGTTCCTGGGTGGGGAAGGCTGTACCTTCCGCGCCAACGGTGGTACCGACCCCGGCTCGTGTGTCTTCAACTCCTCCGACGGAGGTGATGCGGAACTCGGCCAGATCTGGCAGTACACGCCCACGAAGAACGTCGGAGATCTGGACGAGGATGGCGAGCTCGTCCTCCTCTATGAATCGGTCGACGAGGCTGCGATGCAGGGGCCCGACAACCTGTGCACCAGTCCCGGTGGAGCCATCATCGTGGCCGAGGACGGCGACGCCACGAACTTCCTACGGGCGCTCCTTCCCGACAACACGCTGATCACGATCGGCGAGAACCTGGTGTCGGTGCGGATCGCCTACATCGATTCCTCAGGGATCGTGTTCGATCCCGACACGCCGTTCGACGACTACAACTTCACGACCGGCAACGGGATGTCGGAGTTCGCGGGATGCCGCTTCAGCCCCGACGGGAAGTTCCTGTTCGTGAACATCCAGGTGCCCGGGATCACGTGCGCGATCACGGGCCCGTGGGGCAGTATCGGACTATGAACGAAGGGTCCGGCCCCGGCGGCGAGATCGAGGTGCCACGCATCCTGGCCGCGCCGCCGGGGCCGCGCACCCGCGACACCCTGGAGCGGCTGGGCAAGGTGCTGTACCGGGGCCTGGCCGACGAGCTCGGACCGTTCGTGATCCGTCGCAAGTCGGGGTGGGAGATCGAAGACGTGGACGGCAACGTCTACCTCGACTTCATCAGCGCCATGGCCTCGGTTCCGTTGGGAGCCGCGCCGAGAGGACATCACGGAGGCGGCGGTGGAGGCGCTCCGCCGCTACGGCAACGAGGACACCCACTACTTCGCGAACGAGTACGTGCTGCCGCTCGTGGAGAAGCTGCTGGCCGTGGCGCCGGGACAGCTCGCCCGTGTGGACATCGCCTTGAACGGCACGGAGGCCGTGGAGACCGCGATCCGCTTCATGCGCCGCGCCACCGGCCGGCCGATCGTGATCGGCTTCATGGGTGGCTACCACGGAGAGGCCGGGACCGCGGGCGCGGCCGGCGCAGAGGACGCGGAGATCTCCTACGGGTACCGGGCCCTGATGCCGGGCTTCGTGCACGTTCCCTACCCTAACCCGTACCGCACGCCGTTCCGGGCCCGACCCGGCGGCTGCGGCGACGGGACCGTGGACTACCTCCGCGATCACGTGCTGCACCATGTCGTCGATCCCCGCGAAGTGGCGGGCTTCGTGATCGAACCGGTGATGGGTTCGGGCGGTTGCGTCGCGCCGCCCGAGGCGTTCTGGCGGGCGCTTACCGAGCTCTGCCACGAACAGGATCTCCTGCTGTGTGCCGACGAGGTGAAGACGGGGTTCGGCCGAACGGGACACCTGTTCGCGGTCGAGCGCTGGGGGGTCGAGCCGGACCTGATGGCGTTGGGCAAGGCGATGGGTGGCGGCGTGATGCCGATCGGCGCCGTCCTGGGGACCGAACGCGCGATGGACTTCGGCGATCTCTCCACCGGTTCCACCTGGTCGTGGCTCCCCGCAGCCTGCGCCGCCGCGATCGAGACCCTCGACGTCTTCGAGCGCGAGCCGATCCTGGAGCACGTGCGGGCGCTGGAGGAGGAGGGCCGCACCTTGTTGGAGCCGTTGCGCGACCGCTACGCACCGGTGGGTGACGTCCGCGTGGTGGGCTGCTTCATGGCGATCGAGTTCGTGAAGGACCGCGAGACGAAGGAGCGCGATCCCGAGCTCGGCGAACGCGTCGCACGGGCCTGCATCCAACGCGGGTTGCTGGTCGACCTCACCTCGACATCCCTGCACCTGCAGCCCTCCCTCGTGACGCCCGTCGAGGTGCTGAGGCAGGGGGTGGCCATCTTGGACGACGCGATCGCCGAGGTCCTGGGGTGATCGAGCCGGAGGCGTTCGAGGAGCTGGCGGGTGGGCTGAACCATCCCGAGGGCGTCGCGTGGAACCCGGTCGACGGGCGCGTCTACGCGGGGGGCGAGGGCGGCGAGATCTACGCGGTCACCTTGGACGGGACGGTGCAGCAGGTGGCGTCGAGCGGTGGGTCGATGCTGGGCGTGGCCGTCGACGGTCAGGGGCGCGTGTACGCATGCGATGCGGGGCGAGGGGAGATCGTGCGTTGGGACCCGTCATCGTCGGCGTTGACGACCTATGCGCGCGGGGTTGCCGGCGAGGACATGGACTGCCCCAACGTGGCGGCCTTCGGGCCCGACGGCGCTCTGTACGTGACCTGCTCGGGCGAGGAAGGGCGGCCCGAGATCCTTCGGGTCCCCGCGGGCGGCCAGGTGGAACGGTGGGCCACGTCGGTGCCGGGCTATCCCAACGGCGCACTCGTGAGCCCCGACGGGGCTTGGCTCGTGGTGGTCGAAGCCCATGAGCAGCGCCTGGTCCGGATCCCGATCCTCAGCGATGGCGCGGCCGGGAAACCGGAGCTGGTGGCGGAGCTTCCCGATACGGACCCCGACGGCGTGGCTCTGGACGCCGAGGGACACTTCTGGGTCACGCTCTATCGACCCGACGGGCTGGCTCGGATCGGACCCCACGGCGAGGTCAGGATCGTGGTGGACGATCACCTCGCATCCACGCTCGATGCGCCCACCAACATCGCCTGGGTCGGCGAGGTGCTCGATCGCACGGTGGTCGCCAACGTGGGAGATACCTTCCTGGCCATCGCGGACCTGGGGGTCGAGGGGGCAGCCGCTGCACCACCCCATCCTCGACTGACGAAACGTCGTCCTGTGGCGGCCCGGACGGACTGTCGGTAGACTGTCGACAGTGTCATCCACGCTCGCTGATCTCGAGATCGCGACGTTCGCGGTCGACGAGGTCGTCGAGGGGGACCAGACAGGGCGGGACGGACGCACCTTGGTGCTGTCGCTCCCGCAGCTCGCGGTCGGAGCCGGGGAGCCGGCGCTGGCGGAGGCCACGGTCGAGGTCATCCGTCCCGGCGATCCCGTTCGCATCGCCAACGTCCTCGACGCCGTGTTGCCCGACGCCCGCGTCGACGATCCTTCGGCCACCTTCCCGGGCGTCGTCGGCTCCGCCGAGGCCGTGGTGGGTGGCCGGCTCCACCGGCTGACCGGCGTGACGGTGTTGCCCGTATGCGACTGGGCTGCCGCCGGATACGCGGACGCCGCGGAACTCCCCGACAGCTTCGTGGACATGGCAGGACCCGGCGCCGATCGGAGCCCGTTCGGCGCCACGACGAACCTGGTGGTGCGATGCGTCCCGCAACCGGGCGTCTCCGCCGCCGACGCCGATGCGGCGGTCAGACGGGCGTGCCTACGGCTCGCCAGTGACCTGGCCCTGAGCACGGCTGAGGACGAACCCGATGCCGTGAGGTCGATCGGGCCTGTGGCCTACCCGCGATCCTTCCCTGGCCTCGATCGCGGTGATCCTTCAGGTCGCCTCGGAAGGCCCGTTGGTCGACACGTTCTGGCGCGGCTCGCCGATGCGCCCCCTGACGCCGAGGATCGCCGATCATCGCGAGGTGCTGGGAGGGTGTCTCACGAACGGCGCATACGACTGGCCGGGGGTGCGCAACGTGACCGCGCACTACCAAGACGGAGCGTTGCTCGTGCGGTGCTGCTCGAGGCCGACGGTGACCGTCTCCGCTACGCGGGCCTGGTGCTGACGCCCGGCTACCTGGACGACGCGGCCGAGAAGCGTCGGGCGGCGGAGCGCGCCGCCACGCTCGCGGACAGCTTGGGGCCGATGGTGTCGTGTGCACGACCTTCTCCTCCGGCAACTCACACACCGACACGATGCTCACGGTCCGGGCGTGCGAAGCGATGCGGCCTGCGGACCGTGGCGCTCGTCGCCGAGACGAACGGTGGGCTCACCGATCACGTTCCCGAGGCCGACTGCCTGGTGAGCACGGGGAACGAGGACGAGCTGGTGGAGCCGTGGAGCCCCGCTCGCGTGATCGGTGCGCAGGACGGTGCGCGAGCGGGCGAGCGGGTCCCGACCGTGCACTACCTGGCGGGCTGCACCGCAGATGGGCGACGCGCGATGGACGGCGGTGCCGGCATTGATCGTCCATTACCTGAACCAGTTCTTCGCGGGGTTGGGCGCGGAGGAGGCCGCCGGTCACGAGCCCGTCCGGATCGACGGGCCGGTGGGCCCGGGGCGCGGCCTGGTCGGCTGCCGGCCTTCGTCCCGACATCACGCTCGCCTGCGGCGACGACTTCTTCGGTGAGCGGGAGGCCGAGGCGCTCGCCATCCTGGTGGGCTGGCTCGACGAGCTGCAGCCCGAGGTTCTGGTCTGCGGACCCTCGTTCGGATCGGGCCGCTACGGCTACGCGTGCGGGGTGCTGGCCCGCGAGGCAGGGCGACGAGGCATCCCGGTGGTCGCCGCGATGACCGAGGACTCGCCCGGGGTGCTGGCCTCAGAAGGGGCGGCCTACATCGTGCCGACGGGTTCCAACGTCGCGGCGATGAAAGACGCCCTGCCCGCTATGGCGTCTCTGGCGTCTCGGCTCGCGGCCCGCGAGCCGGTCGGACCCGCCGAGCAGGAGGGCTACCTGCCCCGGGGGTTGCGGACCAATGTCTTCTCGGACCGCACGGGGGCCGAGCGGGCGATCGATCTGTTGCTCGCGAAGCTCGCCGGCGATATCCGCACCGAAGTCACGCCGCGTGGGGATCGCGTGCCGCCTCCGCCGGCCTTGGCCGATCCCGGTGCGGCAACGATCGCTCTGGTGACCGAGGCGGGGTGCGTTCCCCAGGGCAATCCCGACCGCCTGCCGTCGCGTCACGCGCATCAGTGGCTCCGCTACGCGATCGCCGACCTCGACGGGCTGGATGCGCCGGCCTACAGATCCGTGCACGCGGGCTTCGACACCCACGCCGCGAACCTGGATCCGAACCGGCTCGTCCCGCTGGACGCGGTCCGCTCCCTCCAGCGTGCCGGGCGCATCGGCGACGTGTATCCGGCGTTCTTCACCACATCGGGCGTCGACACGCCCGTGGCCGTCGCCGCGCGCTTCGGCCAGGAGATGGCGCTGGAGCTCCGTGAGGCCGGCGTGCAGGCGGTGATCCTCACCGGGACCTGAGGCACCGGCACGCGTTGCGGGGCAACGCTGGCGAAGGAACTCGAACGGGAAGGGATCGTGACCGTGTTCGTGACGGCGTTGCCGACGATCGCGCAGATGGTGGGCGCCAACCGCATCCTGCGCGGTGTGTCGATCGCGCATCCCACCGGCGATCCCTCGCTGTCGGTGGGTGACGAACACGCCTTGCGCGAACGGATGGTGGGCCGAGCGCTGGACATGCTGGCGTCCGACGTCGGGCCGGGCACGGTGTGGGAACGGGAGGAACCGTGAGCGTGCGGCGCGCCGCCGTGACCGCGGCATCCTTCGTCCTGGAGCACGTTCCCGACCTGGTGCGGTATGGGTCCAAGCCGGCCAGGGAGCGAGGCGCAGCTGCCCGAGCTCCTGAGATCCCTGCGCTCGTTCGATGACGCGGTCGCCTATCCGCCGAACCAGGTGTTCATCGGCAACCTTGCACCCCAGGATCTTTGGGATCGCCCCAGGGACTGGTGGGAACACCCCCTCGAAGGCGCCGCCCCGACCGGCTCGACGGGCGAGGTGATGGATCCTGACGCCTTCTACGACCTGATGCGGGAGGTCGATCGGTTCGATCTGGTCACGTCCGAGTTCGTTCCCGAGTCCCGCGCGCTGCCCCTCTACCGCGGTACCGCGATCGTGGGAGCGATCGCCCCCGAGCATGAGCAGGACGAGTCGTTGAGCGCCTCCGTGTTGCTCGAGAACCTCGCGATCAAGGCGAGCGGCGTCCACGCCCTGCGCGATCTGCTCCAGCGAACGCAGATCGACCCCGCATCGATCACCCACGCGATCGGCTGTGGCGAAGAGGCCGTCGGCGACCGATACCAGCGCGGAGGCGGCAACATGGCCAAGGCGATCGCGGAGGAATGTGGTCTGCTGCGCGCTGCCGCGATCGATGTCAAGTCGTTCTGTGCGGCACCCGTTCACGCGATGGTCCTGGCCGCCGCCCTGATCGGGTCGGGCATCGAGGAGCGCGTGGTGGTGGTGGCGGGGGGCTCGCTGGGCAAGCTCGGGATGAAGTTCGAGGGAGCGCTCTCCAAGGGCTTCCCGATCCTGGAAGACGTACTGGCGGGGATGGCGATCCTCCTGGAGCCGGCGGACGGCTCCAACGGACCCGTCCTGCGCACCGATGCGGTTGGCAGGATGCCGGTGCAGGCCGGCAACGCTCCCCAGGCTCAGCTGGAAGCGCTGGTGGGCTGCCCCCTCGACGCCCTGGGGATCACGGTCGGCGACGTGGGGACGTACGCCACCGAGATCCACAACCCGGAGATCACGCAACCGCAGGGCGGTGGCGACGTTGCGGACCGCAACTACAAGATGTTGGCCGGCCTGGGCGTGGTGCGCGGAGAGCTCGACCGGACCGACATCGCGGGGTTCGCGCGGGCACACGGGATGCCCGGGTTCGCGCCGACCCAAGGACACATCGCCAGCGCCGTTCCCTGGCTACCGCACGCGCTCGCCCGCATGCGGGCCGGTGAACTGCATCGAACGATGCTGATCGCGAAAGGGTCGCTGTTCCTGGGACGCCTCACGCGTCTGTGGGACGGCGTGTCCGTGACGCTCGAGACCTGAGGAGGATCGATGATCGATGCCACCGTGGACACCTTCCAGGAGCTCGCCGGCACCGGCGAGGTCTTGGTGGACATCTGGGGCCCGCAGTGCCAGCCGTGCCTCGCCCTGATGCCGGCGGTTGAGGCCCTGGCGGAGACCTACGGCGATCGCGTGCGGTTCGTGAAGGTGAACGCGCCGGAGAACCGGAGGATCTGCCGGGACCTGCGGGTGGCCGGCCTTCCCGCCTACGTGACCCTGCGCGACGGGGTCGAGGTCGAGCGACTCACGAGCGCCGGGACCACGCCCAGGCAGATCGAGGACGCCATCGTCCGACTCGTGAACGGAGCGCCGGCGGTCGGTCCGCCGGTGCCGGAACACCTGCGCGAGCAGGCCGAGACCGCCGAAGGGGGGTGACCCATGGATCTACAGGGCAAGAAGGTGATCGCTCTCGGAGAGCGGGACAGCGTTCCCGGTGAGGCGATCGCCGAGGTGGCGCGTTCCGCCGGTGCCGAGGTGATCGAGGTGCGAACGGAGTGCTTCGTCTGAACGGCGTCCGGTGCCATGGATCCGGACAACCAGGCGCTGATCAAACGGATCGTCGATGAGATCGGCAGCGACGACGTCGTGGTGATGCTCGGAGCCGCCGACGCGGAGGCGGTCGAGGTCGCCGTCGAGACCGTCCGAGATGGCGATCCCGCCTGGGTGGGTCCATTGGCCGGGGTCCAGTTGGGACTCCCCGTGCTGCACGTGTTCGAGGACGAGGTGAAACGTCAGGCCGACGACGGCGTCTACGAGGCGCAGATCGGCTTCTTCGAGATGACCCTGGACGTCGACCAGGTGAAGGAGGCGATGAAGCGCGCCCGCGGCGAGACCTGAGCCGTTACCGCCGCTTCGCGACCTCGAACTGGGCGGTCGTGGGAGCGGCGAGCGTCTGGTCGCCCGAATCCAACGTGAAGTCGAACGATCCCATCGGGCCGGTGAGCGTCCAGGTCGTTCGCTTGCAGTGCGGTCCGGTCGCGACGACCTTCGCGCCCTTCGTGTACGTCATCGTCCCACCCGGTTGCACGAAGGGTTGTCCGATGTCGCTCAGGATCTCCACCTGCGTAGGCGTCGCCGTGATCACCTCGGGATCGCCGAACGCGAACAGCAGGTGCGTGACGACCGCGACACCCACCTGCTCCTGCTCCTGGAGCACCAGCGCGTTCTCCTCCCTCGAAGAGAACGCGTCGATGATGTACCCGCCCATGCCGACCGGCTGCAGGCCGTCGAACGTGCGGCCCACGTCGCAGGTCGTGCCGAATGGGCACGGGTTGTCGGTGTACTTGTCACGCTCGATCGTCGCACGGACGTGCGAGATGTTGACGTCCGAGGGCATCTGTGGATCGGAGTAGCCGGGGAAGAAGGTCATGGAGCCACGGAGCATGCCGCGACGCCGGCTGCGGGTCGTGAGGAGCGCGCCGGTCTTGGGACAACGGTCCTTCGATCGCGTGATCGGACCCAGACCTTCCAAGTCCATGAAGATGGCGCCGTAGCCGGGGATCAAGCCGGTGTCCAGCCCCACGTGACGCAACTGCGCGTCGAACTGCAGGGATCCCGCCGGCAGGTCGAACTCCCAGATGTGGACCTGCTCGGGGTGGGTTCCAGACGGGGCGGCGCGGTCCGCGATCACGCGCAGGTTCGGGTCCGAGGGGGGCGAGCCCGGTCCCGGACGGTACTGAGAGGCTTCAAGCGACCAGAAGTAGGGGGACCCGTCCACCTTGAAGGGCGCCGTGGTGAGGGTGGTGTAGGAGGCTCCTCCCGCACGCCGATGCGGGGCTGACGGATGGATGAGCCGATCCATCCGCCGGGGCAGGTGGTGGGCCGCGGCGGCCGACGCTGCCTCGAACGAGGTCAGCATCAGGGCGCCCACGAGCACCAGGGCGGTCGATCGGATCCGGCGAGAAGCGGTCAGCACGAGGTCCCTCCACGTTCGACTCGACGATGAGGAAGGTATCGGCCGTGGGGGGGCGTTTCCACAACCCTCTAGCCCGTGAGGGGGCGATCGGGCGGCGAAGGAGGTGCGTCGGCGTCGTCGTACCAGCTGCCGCCGCCCAGCTCGCCCCCGTCCACGATCAGCGTTTGGGCGCTGATGAAACGAGCATCGTCGCTCGCGAGGAACAGCACCGCCATCGCCTGATCCCGGGGGGTCCCCGCGTGCCGCAACGGGATCCGGGAGAGATAGCGAGTGACCAGATCGCGTTCGCGGGGATCGGCGGCCATCTCCGCTTCGGCCTCCGGGGTGATCGTCTCCCCCGGAGCGACGCAGTTCGCGCGGATCCCGTGGTGGCCCATCTCGTGGGCCACGGCCTTCGTTGAGCGCGACCAACGCCGCTTTCGACGCGTTGTAGATCGATTCGGGTGATTCGTTCTGGAAGGCGTTCGCGCTGGCGATGTTGACGATCGAGCCGGGGGAACCGCGCTCGATCAGGTGCCGGCAGACGTCCTGCATCAACAGCAGTGGGGCTCCCACGTTGACGGCGAAGCACGCGTCGAGATCTTCGGTCGTGACGTCGAGCACCGGGCCGTCGGGCTGGGCGCCGGCGTTGTTGACCAGCACGTCGACCCCTCCTTGGGTCTCGATCGCGGCCGGGACGATCGTCCGCACCTGGGTCGGGTCCGCCAGGTCGGTGGCGTGGGTCCGCAGCCGACCAGCGTGGGGATGCGTGGCCGCCATGACCTCGAGCCCCTCCTCCAGGACGTCGGTGGCCAGCACGCTGGCGCCCTCATCCAGGAAGGCGTCCACGATCCCACGTCCGATCCCCCGGGCGCCTCCGGTCACGATCACGCGTCGTCCCTCGAACCTCATCCTTCGTTCACCCCTCCTGGCCGGCTCGGACGACCCCGAGCGTGACATCCTGCAGCGCTTCGGGATCCAGCTCGACCCCGATTCCCGCGCCGTCCGGTGCGTCGATGCATCCGTCCTCTCCGGTCCGCAGGGTGCGCGTCACCCCGTATTCGAACGGTTCCGGCGGCACCGCCTGCTCGAAGAAGGACGTCCGTTCGAAGGCCAGCGCGGCGTGCAGGTTGGCGGCTTGGATCACGGTGTGGCCGTAGCTGGTGAGCTCGACCGGCAGGCCGGCTTCGGCCGCCACCTCCATCAGGGACGACGTGGGGGTCAGGCCACCCACGAACGACACGTCAAATCGGACGGCGTCCCAGGGGGGATCGCGGAGGATGTCGCGCAACAACCGCGGGTCCCAGACCGCGTCGCCGGCGGGAAGGATCGGTACGTCCTGCACGGCTCGGCCGAAGCGCTCGGTACCCGGGAAGATCGAAGTCGGGGAGGGGGGCCTCGAACCAGCGAGCCCCGATCTCCGCGCAGACCCGCGCCACGCCGAGGGCACCGTCGGCGTCGTAGCGGCCCTCAGCATCGTGCATCACCGTCAGGGAGCCGAACGCGGATCGGATCGCCCGCAGCAGGGCGGCGTCGCGATCGGGGTCGCCCCACGCGTGCACCTTGATCGCCCCGAACCCAGCCTGGACCTGATCCTCGATCGCGCTCAGGTAGTCCGTCTCAGCGTCGAAGGTGGGGATCGAGGCGTAGGAGGGCAGGGCGTCCGAGCGACCGGGGCCCAGGATCCGTCGCAACGGCTCGCCCGCGCGGCGGGCGGCCAGATCCCACAACGCGATGTCCACGGTGGACCGGACGGCGGGCGGGAACGGCGAGGTCCCATCCTCGCTGAGCATGGCCGCCACCCGGTTCCGGTCCTCGGCGTCGATCCCGATCAGCGGCGGGATCAGGGTCCTCAGGGTCTCCAGCGGCGCTCGATCCCAGTCCCCGTAGGTATCGGAGTCGTAGGCGCCGATGCCCGCGACACCGTCCTCATCGGTGATGCGCACGAGCGTCGTCGTCGTGAAGACCTCCGGTTGGAACGAGGTGTAGCGGAAGCGTTCCACGGGCGGCCCGATCGCTCGTGCCTCCACGTCCCCGATCCTCGACATCGCCCCTCCGGGTCATCGGTCAACAGTCGACAGTCGCATGCTAGGCTACGCCGGTGACGGATGCGGCAACCTCCACGCCCCTGGCGCCGCTCGCGGCACCTCGATCGTTGGCCGAGGATGCAGCCGACCGCATCCGCGAGCAGATCCTGTCGGGGGGGTTCCATCAAGGCGAACACCTGGTGGAGGCCAAGCTCGCAGAGCAGTTGAACATCAGCCGTGGGCCCGTCCGAGAAGCCTTCAAACTCCTCCGCGCCGAGGGCCTCCTCAACGAAGAGCCGCGCCGCGGCACGTTCGTGGTCAGCCTCACGGCGGACGACGTGCGTGAGATCTACGGGCTGCGCGCCGCGCTGGAGAGCCGCGCCGCGAGGCTGCTGGCCCGCGGTCGAGACCCGGGGGCGATCGCACGGCTCCGCGGGCTGGTGGACCAGATCGACGCCGCTGTGGCCACCGGCGACGCGGTGGCGGTCTCCAGAGCCGACCTCGCGTTCCATGAGGGCCTGTGCGAGCTCTGCGGGAACGCGCGGATCCTGGAGGTGTTCGACCGCTACGTCCCGATGCTCCGCGCCCTCCTCCGGCTGGACGAGCGGGTCCTGCGTTCGTTGGACGAGGTGTCGATGCAACATCGGCCGTTCGTCGAGGCGATCGAGGACGGCGACGAGGATCTTGCATCCCGTCTGCTGGCCGAACACGCCGAGCACGCGGGCGAGCTGATCGCCGGCGTCGTGGCCACGAACGGATAGCGCCGCCCACTCACGTTCCGCCCGCCGCCTGCCGATACGTTCAGGATGATGACGCGAACCCGTTCGTTCCGGCTGTTGTCCGCCGTGCTCGTGTCCGCCTCGCTCCTGGCGGCCTGCGGCTCCGATGCACCCTCGCACGCGACCGGCGGGGTCGGGTCGGACGGGAGCGTCGACCCGGTGGCGATGATCCAGGCCGCTTCGGACAAGGTCCTGCAGGCCAAGGCCCTCCACATGACGTTCGGGATGGAGATCTCGGCGGCGGGTCAGACGATCTCGGGATCGGGAGAGGGCGACGTCTCGCTCGAGGGCCTGCAGCAGCACATGACCTTCCACTTCGACCGCATGGCAGGGCTGAGCGACGGGATGGACATGGAGTTGATCCTCGACGGCCACGTGATGTACATGCGGTCCTCGATGTTCTCCCAGCTCCCCGGCCTCGGTACCGACTGGGTCAGCATGGATCTGAACGACACCGTGCCGGGGTTCGAGCGCCTCGCGTCCTTCGGCACCGGCCAGAACGATCCCTCAGCGGCGTTCGGCTATCTACGCGGGGTCGAGGACGCCGAGGTGGTGGGCACCGAAGAGATCCACGGTGTGGAGACGACGCACTACCGAGGCACGCTGAGTCTCGAGGACGCGCTCGGCCAACTCCCCGAGGACATGCAAGCTGATTTCAGCCAGGTGATGGCCCAGTTCCGCCAGCAGTTCGGCACGGTCACGATGCCGTTCGACGTGTGGGTGGACGCGGACGGACAGCTGCGCCGCATGACCTACCGCATGGAGACCGACGGAGGTTCGATGGGGGCGGCCGGAGCGTTCTCGATGACGATGACGATCGACATCACTCGCTACGCCGATCACCTGACGCTGGACCTCCCGGCCGCCGGCGACGTCACCGACGTCAAGGACCTGTCCTTCGGCTAGACCTCAGCGGTGTCGCTCACGTGTTGGGGATGAAGACCTTCAGCAATTGACCTCCTTCGCCACGTGCCGAATCCGGTCGCAGACCGGGACCGGGCTGGCGGACATGGGTTCCATGAGACTCGACGTCGAGCAGCCACCATCCGCTGCCGAAGAACGCGCTGGCATCGATCACGCCCGAGGTCTCCCACACGCCCCTTCCGGCCAGATCGATCAGCCACTTGAACGGATCCACGCGCGCGGCCGCCGTGAGCGATCCGCTGCTGAGGTCGTAGACGAGCACACGCGCCCATCCCGATTCCGTGTTGTTGCGATCCTCCTGGATCACCAGGGCCTCGTCGCTGATGCCCAGGTTGTCCGGGTTCACCATGGCGTCGCCGGCGTCGCCATCTAGCACGACCTCGAGCGATGCCTTCCGCGGCTTCGTCGGGTCGACCGTGAGCCGGTAGATCCTGCCGTGGAGCGTCTCGCGTCCGTAGGAGCCGGTGTCGGAGAAGTACACGACGCCGGGGTCGTTCGGGTCCGCCGTGGCGTCTTCGATGCGCACGAAGGCGAAGGCGCCGACGTCGTCGCTGGCGGCGTTCAGGGCCGCCGGGCTCAGGGAACCGGCGTGCGGGATCGTGACGAAATGGCCCTTCATGACGTCACCGAGCTGGATGTCGTCGGTGGAGGGATGTCCGTCGGTGTGACCGTTGGGCACCCAGGCGCGCAACGATCCGTCGCCGCGGATCAGGTCACCGAAGGTCTGGGAGAAGAAGGCGTACGCCTGCGACTTCCCGGCGTCGCCGTCCTCGGAGACGAACGTCACGGCCCGTCGCAAGCCGTCAACGGGCACGACGTTCTCGTGGAACATGTGGCCGAGCCACGGCATCTCCCGGTGCTGACCGCTGATCGCGTTCATCCCCACCGCCACCCCGTTGTGCGCCGACGTGGGGGATTCTTCGCCGGTGAAGTACCACGGGGTGCCCGTGTGCAGGGTGAACAGCGTGGACGAGCAGAAGGCCTCGTAGCCTTCGGAGCCGTCGATGGGATAGGTCGCGGCGTTGACCTCCCCGTTGTTGTCCAGCGTGAGGTGCGAGACGCGGGAGTTGGCCACGTCCCCGTCACGCCGAGCGAGCTCGTGGTTCATGAAGAGCTCGATCGTGCTGGCGGAACTCCGGTACGCGCCGAGCCCGTCGGGCACGCCGGTCATCTGATACCCGAAGCGCTTCCCACCGATGATGTCGCCCGCCGACAGGAGCGGCTGGATCTGGACCCCCGCGGCGACACCCACGATGAAGGGACGGGTGGAGGTGACGAACCCTCGCGGGGCCACGCCATGGCCCGGCACGCGTGCCGACGCTGAGGGGAGCACCAGCCCCATCACGGCGGCCATGATGCCGACCACGCGTATCGTCCTTCTCGTACCCCTCATCGAGAACCCCTTCCGCTCGAACGTGCTCGTGCGGGGGGTAGTGTCGGTCAACCGTTGACAATCTGCAAGTTCGACGGCTACGGTCAACTGGGCATCCGAGGGGCATGTCCGGCGGGGAGGATCGATGAAGGCAAGGCGGTTCCTGATCGGTGCGGCGATGGCGACCGCCCTGGTCCTGGTGATGGCGGCCTGCAGCAACGAGGACGCGTCCTCCGGATCGAGCGCCGCCGGCACGAACCCCGCCGATCCCGCGTCGATCACCGGCAAGGTTCGCCTCTTCTCCTACTCAGACGGCTTCGATCCCGAGTACATGTCGACCTTCTACGAGACCTATCCGAACATCGATCTGGAGACCGCCTCGTTCAACTCGAACGAAGTGGCCGTCGCCAAGATCCAGGCGGGATTCCAGGCGGACGTGATCAACAGCTGCGTGGACGAGGCGACCCTGGAGATGGTGAACAAGGGGATGTACATGCCACTGGACACCTCGCGCCTGGAGAACTGGGATGCGATCTGGCCGGGCATGAAGATCCCTGCCCGGGGGTGCAGGTCGACGGCCAGGCGTACCTCGTGCCAGTGGATGCGGGCACCGCAGGGATCATGTACAACGCCGACGAGATCACCACGCCCCCCACGTCGTGGAAGGACCTGTTCGATCCACAGTACGAGGGGCGAGCGTCGCTGGAGGACCTGGCGATCACGGCGCTGGATGTCGGTGCCCTCGCCAACGGGATCGCGAACCCACTGGAGATGACCGACGAGCAGTTGGCACAGGTGACGCAGTACCTGAAGGATCACCGCGCATCAGTTCCGCACGTTCTACCAGGGGCAAGCCGACATCCGCGCGCAGTTCAAGTCCGGCGAGGTGATCATCTCTTCCGGCTACCCGGGCGACGCGAAGCAGATGCGAGAGGAGGACGGCGTGAACGTGCAGTTCGTGGCGGCTGAAGAGGGCCAGATGTTCTGGACGTGCGGGTACGGCATCAGTCCCGACATCGATCCCGGAGAACCTGGACGCGGCCTACGCACTGCTGAACTGGTACACATCGCTGCCACCGCAGATCTACGCAGCCACCAACTGCAACTTCCTCGACGTCGAACGAGGGGATCATCGACGCGGTCCCCAAGAAGGTCGTCCAGGAAGCCGCGCTGGATTCTCTCTACAGCCTGGACAACGCGATCCCCGCTAGCCCTCCAGACGACCGTGCGGCGTGGATCGCGGCGTGGACCGAGGTGAAGGCCTCCTAGTGGCTCAGGCGGTCTCCGAGCGCGCCGGTCTGCCGGTCACGGACCTGGCCGGGGCGGCCCGGTGGCGGCGTCGACGCGCCCTCAACGCCTGGGGCTGGCGCGCGTTCCTGGCGATCGTGATGTTGGCCCTGTTCGGCCCGCTCGTGATCCTGGTGCTGTTCTCGTTCAACGACGCCAGCGTGCTGGCGTTCCCACTGGAAGGGTTCACGCCCCATTGGTACGCGGACGCACTCGTCGGATGCCGACGCTCCGCACGGCCATCGCGAACTCTTTCGCCGTCGCGTTGATCGTGGCGCCCTCTGAGCCTCGTGTTGGGGACCCTGGCGGCCTTCGGGCTCACGAGGTTCCGGTTCCGTGGACGGGGGCGGTCGGCGGACTGGTCGGCGCCCCGCTGGTCCTGCCGTGGCTCATCGTCGGCATCGCCGCGCTGATGGGCTACGCCAGGGCGAACATCGACCTCAGCCTCAGGACGGTGATCGCGACCCAGACGGTCTGCACGTTCCCGCTTGTGACCGCGATCGTGGCCGCGCAGCTCTTCCGCTTCCAGAAGGTGCAGGAGGAGGCCGCCATCGACCTGGGATGCACGCGCCTTGCAGGTACTGCGGCACATCATCCTGCCGCACATCTTCCCCGCTCTCGCGGCGGCGACGATCTTCGCGTTCACGTGGTCGTTCAACAACTACGAGATCAGCGCGTTCACGCTCGGGTTCCAACAGACGTTCCCTGTGTGGGTCTTCTCGTCGGTGCGCAACCCCGATCACACCGCCGTGGTGAACGCGATCTCGACCCTCATCTCGCTCGCACAGCTGCTGTTGATCTGGCTCGCGCTCCGTCTGCTCCGGTCGCGCTCGGGGGACGAAGGAGCGAAGAGCCTGATCGCCGGCACCGAGGCCGTGGCGGCGGGGGCGAAGACCTAGATGGCAGCGGTCGAAGACGTTCTCGAGATCCCCCGCGGCGGCGGGAAGCCTCGTGGATCCGGACGCGGTGCGTTCGGGATCCTGTTCGCCCCCGTCACGCTGCTGATCCTGTTCTTCCTGTTGCCCTTCCTGATCATGGTGCAGATGAGCGTGGTGAAGTACCCGCCCAACCTGTCCAGCGGGTACACGCTCAGTCACTACGTCGAGGTCCTGACGAACGACCTCAACCCCCACATCGCGTGGACCACGATCACGATCGCCACCACGGCCATGGCGATCATGCTCTTGATCGCGATCCCGCTCGCCCACTTCATGGTCTTCCGAGCGGGGAAGTGGGAGCTGTTCCTGCTGCTGTCGCTCGTGCTGGCCGACGAACTGGCTCCCGTGGTGAAGGTCTACGCTTGGCAGGTGATCCTGGGTCGCAACGGGATCGCCAACTGGCTGATCCCGGGACCGCCGGTCGAATGGCTCCTCTACAGCAGGTTCGCGGTGATCCTGACCCTGGCCACCACCTACATCACCTACACGACGATCCCGATCTACGCCGCGATGAAGGCGATCGAGCCCTCGATGTTCGAGGCGGCGACCGATCTGGGCGCGGGATGGTGGCAGCAGTCGCGCAAGATCCTGATCCCGCTGGCGGCCCCCGGCATCTTCGTCGCCATGATCCTGGTGTACATCCCGATGCTCACGGACTTCGTGACGTCGGACATCGTGGGAGGAGCCGGTTCCTTCATGATGGGCCAACGCGTCCGCAACCTGATCCTGGAGCAGGGCGACTGGGGAGCGGGATCCGCGTTGAACTTCCTCCTCCTGGGGATGTCGGTCGTGCTGTCTCTCGTGGCCTACCGCCTCGCCAAGCTGAACAGGATCGACGCATGAGCGCGAACGGGCAGCCGGGTCGCGAGGGCGAGATCCAGGTGGAGCGTTGCACGAAACGTTTCGGCGACGTGACGGCGGTGAACGACGTATCGATCACGATCCCGGGCGGAGAGTTCTTCTCGATGCTGGGACCGAGCGGGTGCGGGAAGACCACCACGTTGCGGATGATCGCCGGGTTCGAAACGCCGGACGAGGGCCGGATCCTTCTGCAGGGGCAGGAGGTCACGCACGTCCCGCCCGCGAAGCGCAACGTCAACATGGTGTTCCAGGCCTACGGGCTGTTCCCGCACATGACGGTCGCGCAGAACATCGCGTTCGGCCCGAAGATCAAGAAGCTGCCGCGCCAGGAGGTCGCCGAACGTCTGATCGAGATCCTGAGGGTCGTGCGGCTGGAGGGATACCAGGACCGCCGCCCCGGACAGCTCTCGGGGGGGCAACAGCAGCGTGTGGCCCTGGGTCGTGCCCTGATCAACCGCCCCGCCGCGCTCCTGTTGGACGAGCCCCTGGGAGCGCTGGATCTGAAGCTTCGCAAGGAGATGCAGCTGGAACTCAAGGATCTGCAGCAGCGCACCGGCACCACGTTCGTCTACGTCACGCACGATCAGGAGGAGGCGATGACGATGTCCGATCGCATCGCCGTCATGAACGGTGGCGTGGTGGAACAGCTCGCCACGCCTCGCGAGCTCTACCAGCGCCCCGCTTCGGCCTTCGTAGCCGGGTTCATCGGGACGTCGAACCTGATCGAACTGCGGGTCGACCGGCGCGAGGACGGGCTGCTGACCATGGATCTCGGCGGAGGCCAGCGGATCCTGGCGATCGACCCCGAGGCCTCGCCGGGCGCCCCCGGCGTCGACGCTCACGCCACCATCACCGTGCGTCCGGAGTGGATCAAGGTGGCGAGTGGTGACGTCGGGATCGGCGACTCCCAGGTGACCGGCACGGTGGTCGACGTCGTCTACCTGGGGTCGGTGACCCAGCTGATCGTGTTGCTCCCGACGGGAGAGCAACTCACCGTGCACCGCCTGAACGACGAGGTCGGCGCCGAGGACCCGACGCCGGGTCGACAGGTGACCGTGCACTGGGCGGCGGAGCACAGCTACGTGGTGGGATCGTCCGTGGGCGTGCCCGCGGCCTCGGAAGACCCCACCCACGGCGGGGGCGGCCAGGCGGCCGCCCCCGCCACCACCTAGAGGAGGAAGGACCGCAACCATGTCCACCGACACCGGCTCCATGACGGCCGAGCAGATCATCGAGGACTCCAAGCGCTTCACGCTGTTCGACTGGCAGGCGCAGTCGAAGGTGTCGCCGCTCGCGATCGATCGCGCCGAAGGTGTCTACATGTATGGCGTGGACGGCAGGCGCTGGATCGACTTCAGCTCGCAGCTCATGGGCGTCAACATCGGGCACGGGGACAAGCGCGTCACCGAGGCGATCGCGCGCCAGGCCGAGAAGCTCCCCTACGTCTCCCCGTTCCAGGCCTTCGAGGGCCGCGCGGTCCTTGGGCGCAAGCTCGCCGGGCTGTGGCCCGGGGACATCGAGAAGACGTTCTTCACCCTCGCCGGAGCCGAGGCTAACGAGAACGCCGTGAAGATCGCGAAGCTCGTCACGGGCCGCCAGAAGGTGCTGGCCCGCTACCGCTCCTACCACGGATCGACGTTCGCCACGATGGCGATGACCGGCGATCCCCGACGGTGGCCCAACGAGGCACCGCCGATGCCGGGCGTGGTCCACGTGATGGACCCGTACCACGGCCCCAAGCGTGGGTTCGACGATGCGCCCACCGCCCTGGCGTTGCTGGAGGAGACGATCGAATTGGAGGGCCCGCAGACGATCGCGTGCTTCATCCTGGAGCCGGTGACGGGGACGAACGGGATCCTGATCCCCCCGGATGGATACCTGCAAGGTGTGCGCGAACTCTGCACGGCCCACGGCATCCTGCTGATCGCCGACGAGGTGATGTGTGGATGGGGCCGAACGGGGGAATGGTTCGCGGTGAACCACTGGGACGTGGTACCGGACCTGATCACCACCGCCAAGGGACTCACCTCCTCCTATGCTCCTCTGGGCGCCGTGGGGATGCGCCCGGAGCTGGCCGCCTACTTCGAGGACAACGTGTTCTGGGGCGGTCTCACCTACAACACGCATCCCTTGGGCGTGGCCGCCGCGATCGCCGCGGTGCAGGTCCTGGAGGATGACGACCTCATCGGTAACGCGAAGCGGCTGGAACCTGTGATGCGCGCCCATCACGAGGCGCTCGCGGCGAAGCACCCCAGCGTCGGGCGCTACCGCAACATCGGGCTGTTCGGGATCTTGGAGCTCGTGAAGGACCGCGAGACGATGGAACCGCTCAGTCCCTTCAACACCGTGAGCGAGCCGATGGCCGAGTTGAACCGGTTCCTGCTCGACAACGGACTCGCCACCTTCATCCGGTGGTGGAACGTGATGACGAACCCACCGCTGTGCATCACCGAGGAGGAGCTGGCGGAGGGCTTCGAGATCATCGACCGGGCCTTGGAGATCTCCGACGCTGCCATGGAGTCGTGATGGGGGAGCGGATCGGGTTCATCGGCCTGGGGATCATGGGCAGGCCCATGGCCCTTCACCTGGTGGAGGCGGGCTACCCGCTCACGGTGCATTCGCGCAGCCCCGGCCCCGTGGACGAGTTGGTCGCGGCGGGGGCTGCGCGGGCCGAGGGGCCGGACGGCGTCGGCGCGGCGAGCGACATCGTGATCACGATGCTCCCCGACACCCCGGATGTGGATCAGGTCCTGTTCGGGCAGGGCGGGGTCTCCGAAGGCCTCCAGGCGGGAAACCTGGTGATCGACATGAGCTCGATCGATCCGATCCCCACGCGCGCGTTCGCCGAGCGCCTGGCGGAACGCGATGTGGCGATGCTCGACGCGCCGGTCTCGGGTGGGGAGAAGGGAGCCTTGGAGGCCACGTTGTCGATCATGGTGGGGGGCGCGGAGGAGTCGGTCACGCGGGCGATGCCCATCTTCGAGACCCTGGGGGCCAGCGTCGTGCACGTCGGGTCCTCGGGCGCCGGGCAGATCTGCAAGGCCTGCAACCAGCTGGTGGTCGCCGCCACGATCGAGGCGGTGGCCGAGGCGCTGGTCCTGGCCGAGCGCGCCGGGGTGGACCCGGCGAAGGTGCGCGAAGCCCTGATGGGAGGGTTCGCAGGATCCAAGATCCTGGAGGTGCATGGGCAGCGGATGCTGGACCGTGCGTTCGACCCGGGGTTCCGCGTGCGGCTGCATCGGAAGGACGCCAGGATCGTGATGGACGCGGCCGCGGAGGTGGGCGCGCCGGTGCCGTCGTTCACCATCGTGGCCGAGCAGTTCCAGCGCTTGATCGACCGAGGTGGCGGCGAGCTAGACCACTCGGGCTTGTTCACCCTCTTGGAGGCCGAACCGAGCCGCTGAGGTCACACCCGACGGCTCGCCGTACATCCCGCGATCGGGCGCGCGGTCGGCCTCGAGGTCGCGATCGGAGTAGCCGTCGGTCGTCAGGGAGACCCGGATGCGCTTGCCGATGTGGAACCACCAGCGAGCGAACCGACAACCGATCACGTCGCCATGTTGGAGGGTCCCCGTTCTGGAGCCCCCGTGGCGGAGCGCGTGGACCTGGCAATCGAACCATCCGGCGCTCGCACCGTCGTACATGAGCTTCACGCGGTAGTCGACCCGGCGGTCGCCGACCGTGTCGAGTCGCCATCGCATCAGGGCGTAGGTGAAACGAGCGGATCCGAACCGAGTGAAGCCGACCGTGAGGGCCCGTCCGCCCCCGCTCCTGAACACATGGACGAACGCCCTTCGGATATCCAGCGCCGAGCGGACATCGTCGGGATCGCGACCTCCGATACTGTACGCGGACGCCGGTGTCGGCGCGAGCAGGAGCATCGAGGCCAGCAGCGTCGCCATCACGGCTGCCTTCCTCATCGGTGGTTCCCTCCTTCGGGTCCGTCCACGCTGCGTCTCGGCCGTTCGAACCGCCCGAAGACGAGCACCAGGCCGAACAGGATCACGCCCGGCACGATGAGCCACAGGGGTCGCTCCAGCCACCATCGCAGGGTGCTGTCGGTCTCCTGCCCGTATCCGAGGGGCCACAACAACAGGATCGCCAGCAGGTAGGCGGTCATGTGCCACAGGAACAGGGTCATGATCACGCTGTTGATCGCGATCGTGAACCGCCACGGCCTGCGGTGGTCGAGCCATCGAGTGAGGCTCGGGCGCAGGAGCATCGCGGCGCCGATCGACCAGACCCCGCCCAGCAGGAAGCACAGGGTCGGCGGGTAGGCGTTCGACACGGCCTCGACGTCGGTGCCGAGCAGGCTCTTCGGATAGGTGCCGATCCCCGGGAACCAGGTGTGACGCACGTCGCCGAACAGCTGCCAGAAGGGCGGGTTCGTCAGCAGGACGAGTCCGGCGAGGCCGGCCGCCACCATCGCCCAGAAGGCTCGAGGTGGCCAACGCGTCATCCGCCCGTCGCCGTAGAGATGTCCCAGCTGATGGGGGAACAGGAGGACGAACACGACGTTGCACCACCGCACCAGCGGGTGTCCACCGATGAACCCGACAGCGTCCGAGACGACCGCACCCAGCAGCATCACGGCCGGCACCCACAGGCCGAACCGACGGTTCAGGGCGATCGTCCACGGGCTCACGATCGCCACGACCAGGTAGACCGCCAAGAACCACAGCGGCCCGAACGGGATCGTGGCGCCCGGGGGCAGAACGCCCCGGAGGAGGCGGGTCTCGCCCCACAGGGGTGGACCCGCCTGGGTGCCGACGTTGGCCAGGTGCAGGACGATCATCACGACGGCCCACACACCCAGGAACACCAAGGATGGACGCAGCAGCCGGTCCAGCCGGCTTCGGATGAAGGCACCGGTGGTGGCCCCGCGCCGCTGGGAGGACTCGTACGCGACCTGGTTCGCATACCCGCCCACGAAGAAGAAGATCGGCATCACCTGCAGGAACCACGTCGCGAGCCAGAGCCAGGAGGTCTGACCGATGGCGCTGGTGCTGCGGACGAGACCGCCATCCCAGACGATCATGCCGATCATCCAGTGCCCCGCCACCACGGCCAGGATGCTGACGGCGCGGAGGAAGTCGACGTAGCGGTCACGCGTCGCCGGCGTGGCGGCGACCATCTCGTCGAGCCGGGCGGTCATCGCGTCTCCCTCCCGTCAGGGTCTACTTCGCGAACCCGAACAGGTCAAGGAACCACCGCACGCCTCCTGACCAGGTACGCGCGCCTGCCGGAGCGAGCCGTGACTTGTGGGCATAGATCTGTCGTCGGACGACCCCGGGAACCCCGGTGGTAGCGTCCAGCCGTGCCCACCGTCGCAAGGATCAACGTCACGCCGGTGAAGTCCACGGCGCTGCACCACCCCGCGTCGGTTGAGCTCGAGACCACCGGGCCGGTGGGTGACCGCCGCTTCTTCTTCGTGGACGACGCTGGCGAACGGTTCGGCGGCGATGCCAAGGCGCCGCTGATGGTGGTGCAGGCATCCCTGGAGGGGGAACGGTTGGCGCTCCGGTTCCCGGACGGCCGCGTCGTCGAAGGGGTCGCGAGGCCCGATGGGACGGCGATCTCGGTGGACTACCTGGGCGAACCGGTGGGGGCCCACCTGGTGGGCGGCACGTGGAGCCGGGACCTATCGGATCACCTTGGTCGGAGCCTCCACCTGGCGTACCTCGACGAGCCGGCGACCCTGGTCGACGAGCCGGTGACGATCGTCTCGCTCGCCTCGGTCGAGGAACTGGGACGCCAAGGCGGGAAAGACGATCTGGATGCGGATCGGTTCCGCATGACGTTCGAGCTGGACGGGTGTGAGCCTCACGAGGAAGACACGTGGACGGGGCGGAGGATCGCGGTCGGTGACGCGGAGCTGGAGATCGGAACGGGGATCCCCCGTTGCGTGATCACCACCCTCGATCAGCGGACCGGGCGTCCGGACTTCCCCACCCTCAAGGTGATCGCCGGCTACCGGGATCCGCTCCCCGACCGTGAGATGCCCTTCGGGATGTATGCGACCGTGACCCGTCCGGGAACGGTGAGCGTGGGCGACGCCGTCACGCCCGGTTAGCTGCGTCCGGCGGGTTCCTTGGTGGCCCATCGCTCGGCCCACTGGCCGAGCTCGTCCATCACCTTCGACAGATCTCGACCCCGCTCGGTGAGGCCGTACGCGATCCGCACCGGGGTGTCGGGGGTGACGGTACGTGTCACGATGCCCCCAGCCTCCAACTCCTTGAGCCGCTCCGAGAGCAGGGCGTCGCTGATGTGGGGGATCGAGGACTTCAGATCCGAGAACCGGGTCACGCCCGCTTGCAAGGCACGCACGAGCTGCGGGTTCCACCGCTTGCCGATCAGCTCGGCGGCCCGTTGGAAGTGCTCACAGATCGGGGATTCCTCGGCCATCTCGTCATCCTAGTGCGCCAGTGATGAGGTACGGGAAGATGATGAACTAAGGAATACAGAGTACCTTGCCTCTCGTTAGTGACGTAGTAGGGCGCCGCTAGGGGCGGGGCCGCACGGTAGAAGGAGGCCATGCGATGGCACAGGCAGTTCGCGAGATCCAGGGCGTCGAAGCGCCACCGGCAGGGACGTACGAGCTCGATCCGGGCCACACCACGGTGGAGTTCGTGGGACGTCACATGCTCTCGAAGACCCGAGGTCGCTTCACCGAGTTCTCAGGAACCGTCGTGATCGGAGACACGGTCGAGGCGTCCAGCGCGGAGGTCGAGATCCAGAGCGCCAGCATCCAGAGCAACCTGGAGCAGCGTGACAACCACCTGAGGAGCGGCGACTTCCTCTCGATCGAGGATCACCCCACCATCACGTTCGCGAGCACCGCCGTGCGGATCCTCGGCGGGAACGCCTTCGAGCTGGACGGCGACCTGACGATCAAGGGCACCACCAGGCCCGTCACGCTGACGGGCGAGTACCAGGGTTGGAGCCCGGACATGGAGGGCAAGCCCATGTTCGCCGCCTCCGCCAAGACCTCGATCGACCGCGAGGACTGGGACATGACCTGGAACATGGTCCTGGAGACCGGTGGCCTGTTGGTCGGCAAGAAGGTCGATCTCGAGATCGAGGTCGAGGCCCACAAGGTCGCCTGACCCCGCATCGCACGGACGCTCGGGCTCGCGCCTCAGTCGATGGGGCGCGGGCCCGATGCTCCCGGTTCGTACGACGCCAGCTCGAACAAGGTCTCGTACTTCACGACCACGTCGTCGGCCGTCCACAGATCGGCCGTCCACCCGTCATCGAGGCTGGTGTAGGTCCACCGGGTGGCGACGAATCGGCCCGCCGGCGTTGCGACCGCTTCCTGCCCGTGGCGGTCGTAGCGCTGGCGGACCATCGTCGCCTCCAGCGTGACCGGAGCGAGGTAGACGACGTCGACGTCCGCGGTGGTCGTGAGTCGTCGGCAGGTGATCGCGTTGGTCGCGGGTGTGAAGTAGTCCAGGTGGGTCTGCGAACCGAACGGGATCTGGACCTCGACGCCGTCGCGGAAGCCGACGAGCGAGTCTCCCCGCGTCTCCAACAGCAGGTCGTGTGACCCAGTGTCTATCCGAACGCGCGCCACGCGCCAGGAAGCGTCCACCGCCACGTCCACGGTCTCGTGGTGCGGCTCGGGGTCCTCCGTCTGGATCTCCGCGAAGTAGCGCCACCCCATCGGGCCCGGCGCGCATCGGAAGTCCTCGCTCCCCACGACCGTTCCTTCGCCGTCGGACACCGTGTACCGACCCTGCGGCATGTCAGCTCGCCGGCAAACCCAGGTCACGAGCCAGGATGAGCCGCTGGATCTCGCTCGTGCCCTCCCCGATCTCCAGGATCTTCGCGTCTCGGTAGAAGCGCGCCACCGGGAACTCCTCGATGTAGCCGTAGCCTCCGTGGATCTGGACCGCGTCGTTCGCCGAGGCCACCGCCGCCTCGCTGGCGACAAGCTTGGCGACGGACGCCTCCGCCGTGTGGGGCCGTCCCTGGTCCCGGAGCCAGGCCGCTCGGTACGTGAGGAGCCGCGCGGACTCCAGGCGGGCCCGCATGTCGGCGAGCTTCGCTTGGATCAGTTGGAACTCCCCGATGGTCTTGCCGAAGGCCGTGCGCTCCCCGGCATATCGAAGGCTGTGATCCAGGCAGGCTTGGATCAGCCCCACCGCGATCGCCGCCACGCTGATCCGCCCGCCGTCCAGCGCTTCCAGGGCGTGGGGGAAGCCGCGGCCGCGCGGGCCAAGGAGGTTCTCCTGCGAGACGCGGCAGTCCGTGAACGCCAGCTCATGCGTGTCGCAGGCGTGCCATCCCATCTTCCGGTACGGGGGCCCCACGGTGATCCCCTCCGCATCGGCGGGGACCAGGATCGTGGATAGACCTCGTGGCCCGCCGCCCGGCTCGGTGGCCGCGGTCAGCACGTGCACGCCGGTGATCGGGGTGCCGCTGTTGGTGATGAAGGACTTCGTCCCGTCCAGGACCCAGGCGTCGCCGTCCACGCGCGCCGTCGTGGTCGCGGCGGCTGCGTCCGATCCCCCTCCCGGCTCGGTGAGCGCGAACGAACCCAGGATCTCGCCCCGCGCGATCCCGGGCAGCCAGCGGCCCCGTTGCTCGTCGGTCCCCAGACGCGCGATCATGCCGCCGGCCAGTCCTGACGACACCGACACCGTGATGGCCACCGACTGATCCGCACGCCCGAGCTCTTCCAGGGCCACGCAGTTCGTGAGCGTGCCGGCGTCCACTCCGCCGTACGCCTCCGGCAGCGTGAGCCCGAAGAACCCGAGCTCGCCCATCTGGCGCACCACCTCGAGGGGGAACGTCTCCTCGCGGTCGTGACGCTCGGCCGCGGGTGTCACCACCTCGGTGGCGAACTCCCGGACGACGTCCCGCAGCTGCTGCTGCTCCGGCGAGAGGTCGAGATCCATCAGATCTCCTCCGGACCGAAGCCTTCGATGTCGAGCATGGACCCCACCCGATCCTCGCGCAGGCGCACCGAGACGCGCATGTCCACCGAGGGGGTCTCGACGTCCACCAGATCGTGCATCAGCACCGTGTCGGCGCCGTCCAGTTTCACCAGGGCGAGGGTCCGCGGCGGATCCAGCGGCTCACCGTCGATCCCGGACCGAGCCACCGTGTAGGACCACACGGTTCCTCCGGGGCCGCATTCGGTGTCGGCGGCGAGCTCGGCGAAGCAGCGTTCGCAGAAGATACGCGCGGGCAGGTAGGTGAGCTCGCAGGCAGTGCATCGGGAGCCGAGCATCACCCCCCGGTCTCGCAGCGCTTCGAGGAAGGCCGTGGTTCCCACCCCGGGCGTGTAGCGGAACCCGACGGGAAGCTCGCCTCGAACGGTGCGGGTCACGGCGCCACCGCGGCCACGCGACGCGCCGGATCCACCGGCCGGAAATAGGCGATGTCCAGGATCGAACCGGACCGCTCCTCGATCGGTCGCCACACGGCCTCGACCTCCAGCCCGATCACGACGTCGCGCGGAGCGACCTCGTCGAGCATGTGGAGGAACCCTCCCTCGCTGGCACCGCGCAACCGGATCACCGCCGGGACCTCCGGGGGATCGAGCCGTTCCATGTCCCAGCGCACGTGGCAGATCGAGAAGGTCTCCACGATGCCGATGTCCTCGACCGTGTCCCAGGTGTCGGTGGGGCGGAAGCATCGTTCGCAGAAGGTGCGGGGCGGGACCAGCGTCCGCTTGCACTGCGCACAGACGGTGGCCACGATCCGGCCCTCGCGGAGTCCCTCCAGGAACGCTCCCATCGCCTGCCCCGCGTCCCAGTCGTACGCGGCGTCCAGCCGGTCCTCGACCGCGCCGGTCGCGCTTCGGAAGGCGGCGTCTGACAGGGGCGTGGCCCGCGGAGCGAGCGGTGGGGTCGCCATCTCCGTCGCCACCGTCGCGGGCCCGCCACCGGTTCCCATGACGACGACGGTCCCCACCTGCATCAGATCGCCCCACGCCTGCGCCACCCCGCGCTCAGGTGTCCCCGGGACCTGGCGCGCTCCCGCCTCCCCTCGGAGCTGCCAGTAGAGCTCGGCGATCTTCATCAGGCCGGCGGCGGCTATGGGGTTCCCGACGCCCAGCAGTCCGCCACTGGGGCATACGGGCAGGTCGCCGTCGCGCTGGGTGATGCCGGCGGCGACGGCTTCTGGCGCCTTCCCTCTGTCGAACAGCTGCAGGCCCTCCAGGTGGTGCAGCTCCTTGTAGTCGAAGGGGTCGTACGGCTCGGCGACGTGGATCTGTTTCCTCGGTTCCGTGACCCCCGCCATGTCGTAGGCCATGCGCGCCGCGTTCTCCACGTACTGCGGATACACCAGGTCGCGGTTCGTCCAGTAGGTGGTGTCCAGGTTCCATCCGACCCCCTGGATCCACACCGGGGCGTCCGTGAGGCTGCCGGCCACCTCCTCCGACGCCAGCACCAGGGCCACGGCGCCGTCGCTGATGGGGGAGACGTCCAGGCGTTGCACCGGCCACGCGAGGGTCTCCGAGGCCAGCACGTCGTCGACGGTGATCCGCTCGTCTCCCAGCAGGGCGGCGGGGTGGTCGGCCGCGTTCCGCTTGTTCTTCACCGCGACGGCGGCGATGTCCCGCTTGTCCAGTCCGTAAGCCTGCATGTAGCGGTTCATCTCCAGGGCGAAGATCCACAGCAGGTTCGGCCCCAGCGGGCGTTCGATGATGTTGTCGAAGATCGTGAGGAAGGCGCCCTGCGGATGGGGCTGGCAGCTGGACATCTTCTCCTCGGCCACCACCAACACGACGTCGGCGACCCCCGAGGCCACCGTGTACCACCCTTGGATCGGCGCGAACACGCCGGTGCCGCCACCCACGTAGGTGCGGATGAACGGCTTGTTCAGGGCTCCGCAGCCGTCGGACAGGTACTCGCCCTTGCGGTGGACCCCATCGAACGCGTCGGGCGCGGTGCCGCAGCACACGGCGTCGACACGCGCCAGATCGATGCCGGCACCCTCCAGGGCCTGCTTCGCTGCGATCCAGCTCAACTCCTTACCGGTCTCTTGGGCTCGGCGCACGAACCGGGTCATGCCGGCTCCCACGACCGCGACGCGGCGACCCATCAGCCCTGCCCCCGGAAGATGGCCACGCATGAGCCGGTGCTGGGGACGTCGCGGGTCACGCACGCGAGGGCGACGTCGGCGTCGCCGGAGCGGATGCGCTCGACGCACGACAGCGTTCGCGCCAGCCCGTGGGCCTCATGGAGATATCCCTCGCCCAGCGCGCCGCCGGATGGGTTGACGCGTTCGCTCGGGAGCTCGGCTGCGTCGCAGACACGGACGGCGGCCAGCTGACGATGGGCGTAACGGTCGTCCACCTCGACGACGTCCAGATCCCCGGGCACCACGGATGCGCGTGTCCATGCCGAAGCGGCCGCGAGCTCCAGGGAGGCAGAGCACCAGCCCCACCGCCGGCTCTCGATCGAGGGGGCGTCCTGCCGCCAGTCGATCGCATCCAGGACCACGCCGCGTTCACCGGCACGTTCGTCGTCGGCCAGCACGAGGACGATGCAGCCGTCGGCGCTGGGAGCCACCTGGTCCGCCGTGAGCGGATCGAACAGCGGCGTGCGATCCGCGGGGCGATCGGCGAACGAGGCCCGGGGGTTGTCGCGCGCATTGATGCGGTTGTCCGCGGCCAACTCGCTGCACGTGTCCGCCGTCAGGCCGAGCTCGTGGAGGCACCGGCGCATCTCCAGTCCCGCCACCGCCATCGCCGCGACGCCCAAAGGACGGTTGAGCACCGGGTCGAGCGCGAACCGGTCGATCCGACCCTGGGACACGACGTCGCTGGCTTTCGAGTGAGCCTCGACAGCCACCACGGAGGCGATGCCGCTGCGGATCAGCATCGCGCCAGTCGCGAGGCCGAAGAGTCCATCGCCGGCGACGGTCTGCACCGGCCTCTGGACCGCTCCCAGCTGATCGGGCACGTACTCGTCGAAGATCGAGGTGCCCTCATCGAAGTCTTCGGAGCAGCACACGAACGAATCGATCTGGGTTCGCGGATCGATCCGAGCATCCGCGTAGGCCATCCGTGCGGCCTCGAACATCAGCTCTTTGTAGGAGACGCCTTCGGTGGTGGGCGCGAACCCGGACCAGCCCGCCCCCACGATGCGTACCGGTGGTCCCACGGGAGGGTTATACCGCGAACGGCGCGAACCCACGCGCGGGGCCCCGCGGTACGGTGGCGCCGTGAGCGATCTGGTGTGGACGCCCTCGGACGAGTACGTGGAGCGAGCCAACGTCACGCGGTTCATGCGAGCTCACGGCGTCGCCACCTACCCGGAGCTGGTGCAGCGATCGATCGCCGACATCTCGTGGTTCTGGGACGCCGTCGTCCGAGACCTGGGGATCGGATTCTCCACGCCGTACCGGCAGGTCGCGGACCTCTCGCGCGGCCCCGAATGGGCCACCTGGTTCGAGGGGGGCACGATCAACCTGACCGAACAGTGTGTCGACCGGTGGGCGGATCGCACCCCCGATGCCGAGGCCGTCATCTGGGAGGCGGAGGACGGCGAGGTTCGCCGGGCGAGCTACCGGGAGCTACGACGGATCACCGACCGGCTCGCTCGCGGACTGGTGCGGCTGGGCGTGGGCGCCGGCGACAGGGTCGGGATCTTCATGCCGATGGCGATCGAGACCGTCGCCGCGGTGATGGCGTGTTCGAAGCTGGGCGCCGTCTGGGTGCCGATCTTCAGCGGCTTCGGTGCGGACGCGGTGGCGGCCCGTCTCCGGGACGCCGGGGCATCCTGGATGATCACCGCGAACGCCTTCCTGCGCAAAGGTTCCGTCGTTCCCATGGGAGCGATCGCCGCTCGGGCGGCGGCCGAGTCTGGGACCGAGTGTCGTCTACTAGTCTGGAACAGACTACCTCGCGAGGGCGGGGTCACCGATCGGGCCGGTGACGTGGGTTGGGATGATCTGCTCGCGGGTCCGGCTGAACCCTTCCCGGCCCCGGCGCTTCCCAGCGAGCACCCGTTGTTCATCGGATACACGAGTGGGACGACCGGGCGACCGAAGGGCGCGCTGCACGTGCATGGTGGCTTCCTGGTGAAGGTCGCGCAGGAGGTCGCCTATCAGGTCGACGTCCGACCCGGCGACGTGCTGCACTGGGTGACGGACCTGGGCTGGATCATGGGTCCATGGGAGATCGTGGGGGCGTTGGCCCTGGGATCCACGGTCCTGCTGACGGAGGGGGCGCCCACCCACCCGGGTCCCGACCGCCTGTGGGCCACGGTCGAGCGCCACCGCGTGACCACCCTCGGCGTCTCGCCCACCTTGATCCGGGCGTTGATCCCGGCGGGTGACGAGCCCGTGCGATCCCACGACCTGTCCAGCCTCCGGATCCTCGCCTCCACCGGCGAGCCGTGGAACCCCGATCCGTACCGGTGGTTCTTCGAACGGGTGGGCGGCGGCCGGTGCCCCGTGATCAACCTTTCCGGCGGGACCGAGGTCGGGGCCTGCTTCCTGTCCCCCCTGCCCATCACCTCGCTGAAGTCCTGCACCCTCCGTGGCCCCTCCTTGGGGATGGACATGGCGGTGGTGGATCAGGACGGAGCTCCCGTGCTTCCCGGGGAGGTGGGCGAGCTGGTATGCCGGCAGCCCTGGCCGTCGATGACCCGCGGCGTCTGGGGCGATCCGGAACGGTATCTGGACACCTACTGGCGTCGGTTCCCGGGGATGTGGGTGCACGGCGACTGGGCCAGCGTCGATGACCAGGGCTACTGGTTCCTGCACGGCCGGAGCGACGACACGCTGAGCGTGGCGGGCAAGCGGATCGGCCCGGCCGAGGTCGAGTCCGCCCTGGCGTCGCATCCGGCGGTCGCCGAGTCGGCCGCGATCGGGATCCCGCATCCGGTGAAGGGGGAGGCGATCTGGTGCGTCGTGGTCCCGATGCCACGGGCCGATGCCGACGAAACGCTCGCCGGGGAGCTCACATCGGTGGTCGCCGATCAGCTGGGTCGGTCATTCGCCCCGTCGGGCGTGGTGTTCGTGAGCGCGTTGCCGAAGACGCGGAGTGCGAAGATCGTGCGCAGGGCGATCCGCGCCGCCGCTGTGGGCGACGATCCCGGCGATCTTTCATCGCTGGAGGACCCCGCCGTCCTCGACCCGATCCGAGACGCATTCGCGGGACAACGTGCGGGCAGCCGGTCGGATGACTAGGGTCAACGGGTGAGTCAACCCAGCCACAAGCAGGAGAACCGTGAGCTGCTCGAGCTCCTGAACGAGGTACGGGTGGTGGTGCCCGGTGTCCAGGTGCTGTTCGCGTTCCTGCTCACGATCCCGCTGTCCAGCGTGTACCAGCGGTTCTCGTCCTTCGAGAAGAACACCTACGTCTTCGCGTTCTTCGCGACCACGGCCGCGGCGATCCTCCTGATCGCGCCGTCGGCCTACCACCGGCTGCGGTGGCGCCAGGGCGACAAGGAGGCGCTGCTGATCACCTCGAACCGCGTGACGGTGGTCCGGCCTGGTGCTCCTGGGCGTGGCGATGGTGGCCGTGGTGGCGCTGGTCGCCGAGCAGGTGTTCAGCGACACCGTCGCCACCGTCATGACCATCCTGGTGGCTGCCTTGATCCTGGTGATGTGGTTCGGGATCCCCCTGTCGAGGAAGTTCCGCGTGGGCGACGGATCGTCGTCCTAGACTGACGGGCCCATGCGGGTCGCCCTGTGTCAGATGAACGCCGGTGATGACGTCGCCGCGAACCTGGACATCGCCGAGGGTCTCCTGGAGGAGGCCGCCGGAGAGCGGGCCGATCTGGCTGCCCTCCCGGAGTACCTGAGCTACCTGGGTCCGTCCGCGCGTCGACCCGAGCTGGCCGAGCCGATCCCGGGACCGACCTCGGATCGCTTGGCGGCGAAGGCTGGGGAGACCGGGATGTGGGTGCTGGCCGGTGGTCTGTTGGAGGCGGATGGCGAACGGGTGCACGACACCGCCGTCCTGTACGACCGGTCCGGCGAGCCGGTGGCTCGCTACCGCAAGATCCATCTGTACGACGTCGACCTGCCGGGCCAGCCCCCGTTCCGGGAGTCGGCCACGATCACGCCGGGTGAGCAGCTCGTGACCCACCGGGTCGACGATTGTCGGGTGGGGCTGTCGGTCTGCTACGACCTGCGGTTCCCCGAGCTCTACCGGGGACTGATGGCACAGGGCGCCGAGGTCCTCCTGGTTCCGGCGCAGTTCCAGTTCGCGACGGGCAAGGACCATTGGCACACGCTGCTGCGAGCACGCGCGATCGAGAACCAGTGTTTCGTGGTGGCGCCGGGGCAATGGGGTCCCTACGGGGATCCGGAACGGGGCCGCCGATCGTACGGCCATAGCCTGGTGGTCGACCCCTGGGGGCGGGTGATCCTGGAAGCTCCCGAAGAGGGGACCGGCGTGTGGGTCACCGAGCTGGACCTGGCAGAGCTCCGTCGGATCCGGCAGACGTTCCCGGCGCTGCAGCACCGACGGCTGGGCACGTCCTGCTGACGCTCCAGGTGGGGGAACGACGCATCTAGCCGGGGGGGAGGTCCGCGAGGGTGTCGATGTCCGGCGGCGCGTCCGAGTCGATCGGGACCTCCTCGACCCAATCAGGGTGCGACGCCATCAGCACCCGGGCGCCCACGTCGCCGTGGAGATGCCCCGCCTCCGCATAGATCTCTCGGGAGAGCAGCGCCGGACCGGGGCCGTCGTTGAACGCGGCTCGGACGATCTGCTTGCGGGTAGCCCGGAAGCGCTCGATCAGGGCGAGCACCACGGACGGAGCGATCCCGGGTTGATCGGCCACCAGCACGACCGCGGCCTCGCTGTCGTCATCGACGTGATGGAGCGCGGCGGCCAGCGACGTGGCCTGCCCGTCCTTGAACGCAGGGTTGCGCACGAACATCCCGTTCGGGGGAAGGTGCACGGCGGCCTCGACCGCGTCCGCATCGTGGCCCGTCACCACCAGGATCTGGTCCACCCCCGATGTCTCCAGGGTGTCGATGGCGTGCTGGGTCAGCGTCTTCCCTCCGACCACGGCGAGCTGCTTCGTGCCCCCGAACCGCGACCCGGTGCCCGCGGCCAGCACGATCCCGGAGATCACGTCAGGACGTGGACCGTCCGCCGAAGAGCTTGCGGAAGAAGTTCGTGATCAGAGCCCAGATGGCCGCGATCCCCAGACCGATGCCACCCACCGGTTTCGCGGCGGCGGGGGACGCCGCGGGAGCGGCGGGCGCGCTCGACGTGTCCGGAGCCGCCGCCGGAACGGCGGCGGCCCCCTCGCCCGACACGGACGCCTGCTGCGCCGCCATGCCGGCCTGCAGGCAGTCGGCGAACTGCTGGGTCAGCTTCTTCGAGATCTGGGGGAGCAGGCCGCGCGAGAGTTGCGCGGCGGCTCCGGTGAGGGTGATGTCGGCCTGCATCTTCACGGTGCTCTCGTCGGGCGAGGATCCCGGTTCCAGCCAGGAGGTGACGGAGGCGTTCGCGGCGCCCTTACCTTTCTGCTCCATGCCCTTTGCCTTCAGGACCACGCGGTGGGCCTCGTCGTCGCGCTCGGTCATCTCGACCGTCCCCGCGAACGACATGCTCACCGGGCCGAACTTGGCGTTGAGCTTGCCCTTCCAGTTGCGCTCGTCGACGACCTCGGTGAGCTCAGCCCCAGGCATGCAGGGCGCGATGCGCTCCACGTCCAGGAGGTAGTTCCACAGGAGGTCGGTCGGCGCCTTGACGGTGAACTCGTTGTCGATCTGCATGGGGGAAGCCTACTTCCACCGGCGCTTCCAGCGCCTCGCGTGGAGCACGGAGCCGGAAGGATCAACCGTCGTCCCGGCGGGCGGCCGGTGCATGCGGTGCCACACCGTAGCGGGCGGGGTCGGCTTCGAACGCCTCCAGACACCCCGCCGAACAGAAGTAGTACGTCTTCCCCTCGACCACCGTCCGGAAGCGGGCGTCGGCCACGTCCACCGTCATCCCGCACACCGGATCCAGTTCCTCGTGTCGGGTCGAGGGGCTCGGCGAGCCACCCTCCAGCTCGCCGGCTCCTTTCATGCGGACGATCTCTCCGAGGATCGCCACGGCGATCTCCTCGGTGGCGACGTGACCGAGATCGAGCCCCGCGGGCGCATGTACCCGAGCCAGGTCCTGGTCTGGCACGCCCCGATCCCGCAGGTACCCCAGCACCGACTCCGCACGTTTCGCCGACGCCACCAGTCCCACGTAGGCCGCGGAGGTCTCCAGCGCACGCTGCAGCGCCTCCTCATCGAAATGCCCCTGCGTGGCCACGACGACGAACGCCCCGGGCTCCACCGACGACAGGTCGGCGTCGTCGATCACCGTGCTCCGCCAGCCGAGCGCCTCGGCGAGGGCGGCCAAGGTGGCCGCGGCGGGGGATCGGCCGATCGCGACCAGCTGCGGTTGCGGCAGGACGGGTTCCACGTAGACCTCCAATGCGCCTTCGCTCTGGCACGCGATCGGCACCGTGACCACGCCGGCGCGTTCGTGTCCCTCCAGTTCCTCCGGTGTTCCCATGAAGAGCAGAGTGGGGGTGCCGTGCTCTAAGGCCTTCAGCGCCTCGCGGACGACCGTCGGCTCGGCGCAGGCGCCTCCGAGCCAGCCCCGCACCGAGCGATCGGGCGTGATGAGTGCTGTGGCGCCGGGCTTGCCGGACGACGGCGACCGGCTCCACACGACCGTGGCCAGCACGAACGGCTGCCCGTCGCGGGACAGCGCAGCCGCCAGTTCCAGGACGTCGGGCTTCAGGCGCCCTTCGCCTCCTGGATCGCGCCCCATACCTTCGCCGAGGTGAGCGGCATGTCGATGTTGGTCACGCCCAGCGGTCGAAGCGCGTCGATCACGGCGTTCACGTATGCCGCGGGGGAGCCCACGGTGGCCGACTCGCCCACCCCCTTCGCGCCGATCGGGTGGTGAGGCGACGGCGTGACGGTCTCGAACAGCTCGAACTTCGGGGTCTCCCACGCGGTCGGGATCAGGTAGTCCGTGAAGTTCGAACCGATGCAGTTGCCGTTCTCGTCGAAGGTGATCAGCTCCATGGCGGCGATCCCGTAGCCTTCGGTGAGACCTCCATGGATCTGCCCCTCGACGATCATCGGGTTGATCCGCACGCCGCAGTCGTCCACGGCCACCATCCGCCGCACGTGCCATTGCCCGGTGTCGGCATCGACCTCGACCGCCACCGCGTACGTGCCGAACGGGAAGGTCAGGTTGGGCGGGTTGTAGTAGTACGAGCCCTCCAACCCGGGCTCCATGCCGTCGGGGAAGTTCGTGTAGGCGGCGAACGCGGCGTCCTGGATCGTGACGACCTTGTCCGGCGCGCCCTTCACCGAGAACTTCCCGGCCGAGAACTCCACGTCCTCGTCGGCCACCTCCAGCAGATGCGCGGCCAACTTCGTCGCCTTCTCCCGAAGCTTGCGCGAGACCATGGCCGTGGCGGCTCCCGACGTGGGGGTGGATCGGGACGCGTAGGTGCCCAGGCCGTAGGGGGTGTTGTCCGTGTCGCCGTGCATCACCTTGATGTCCTCGGGCTGGATGCCTAGTTCCTCCGCCACGATCTGCGCGAACGTGGTCTCGTGGCCCTGCCCCTGCGTCTGGCAGCTGAGCTTCAGGATCGCCTTGCCCGTGGGATGGATCCGCAGCTCGGCGCCGTCGTTCATCTTCAGCCCGATGATGTCGTAGTCCTTGGCAGGGCCGGCCCCCACCACCTCGGTGAAGGAGGCGAGCCCGACCCCGTACAGCTTGCCCTGCGCTCGGGCGTCCTCTTGCTCCTTGCGAAGTTCGGCATAGCCGATCTTCTCCAGCGCCAGATCCATGGCCGTCTGGTAGTCGCCTGAGTCGTACTCGAAGCCGGTCGCCGACGTGTACGGGAACTGGTCCTTCGTGATGAAGTTCTTGGAACGCAGATCGGCGGGGTCCATGTCCAACTGGTACGCGGCGTTCTGGACCAGCCGTTCGATCAGGAACGACGCCTCCGTCACCCGGAACGAGCACCGGTAGGCGACGCCGCCCGGCGCTTTGTTCGTGTACGCCCCGGTCGCGGAGACGTGCACGGCCGGCAGGTCGTAGGAGCCGCTCACGATGTGGAAGAGCCCCACTTTGAACTTCGATGGCTGCGCGTCCGCGAAGAAGGCGCCCTCGTCGGCCAGGAGCGAGGCGCGGAGCCCCAGCATCGTGCCGTCGCTCTTGAGGGCCATCTCGCCGGACATGTGGTAGTCGCGGGCGAACCCGGTGGAGATCAGGTTCTCCGTGCGCTCCTCGATCCACTTCACGGGATGACCCAGCAGCAGGGACGCCGCCGTCGCCACCACGTACCCGGGGTACACCGGCACCTTGTTGCCGAAGCCGCCCCCGATGTCGGGCGACACGATCCGGATCTTCTCCTCGGGCAACCCGGCCACCAACGCGAAGACCGTGCGGATCGCGTGGGGCGCCTGCGACGTCATGTAGATCGTGGCCTGTCCCGTGGCCGGGTTGATGTCGGCCACGCAGCCGCAGGTCTCCAGCGGCGCCGGATGGCAACGCGGGTAGAACGTGTCGAGCTTCACCACCACGTCCGCGTCCGCGAACGCGCGATCGGTGGCCTCCTTGTCGCCGGCCTCCCAGTCGTAGATGTGGTTGTCCGTCTGCCCTTCCTTGTCGGTGCGGATCACCGGGGCGCCGGCCTCCAGCGCCTGCTGCGGCGACACCACCGGGTCCAACGGGTCGTAGTCGACGTCGATCAGCTCGAGGGCATCCTTCGCGATGTAGGGGTCGGTGGCGATCACCGCCGCGACCTCCTGACCCTGGAACCGGACCGTGTCCGTCACCAGGACGGCCTGGGTGTCGCCCGAAAGGGTCGGCATCCATGCGAGGTTGTGCTGCGCCATCAGCTCGCCGGTCACGACGGCGATCACGCCGTCGAGCGCCTGCGCGCGCGAGGCGTCGATCCCGTTGAGCTTCGCGTGCGCGTAGGGGCTGCGCAGGATCGCCATGTGCAGCATCCCCGGAAGGTGGATGTCGTCGATGTAATTGCCCTTGCCGCGGATGAATCGGTCGTCCTCCACGCGGCGGACGCTATGGCCGAGTCCGCGGATCTCTTCCGTCTCGGTCGCCATGGATGCGTGCTCCTTCGCTCAGGCGTTCGCGGTTTCTGAGGCGCCCTGGAACTGCGTGGCGGCAGCCGCCTGGATCGCCTTGACGATGTTCATGTAGCCGGTGCAACGGCAGATCTGTCCGGAGATGGCCCACCGGACGTCGTCATCGGTGGGCGCCGGGTTCTTCTCGATCAACGCCTTCCCGGTGAGCATCATCCCCGGCGTGCAGTACCCGCACTGCAGTCCGTGATGCTCCTTGAACGCCGCCTGGATCGGATCGAGTTCCGCTCCCTGCTGCAGTCCCTCCACCGTGGTGATCTCGCGTCCGTCGGCCTGCACCGCGAACAAGGTGCACGATTTCACCGGCGTGCCGTCGAGCAGCACCGTGCAGGCGCCGCAGCCGCTCGTGTCGCAGCCGATGTGGGTCCCGCTGAGGGCGAGCACCTCGCGGATCAGGTGGACGAGAAGCAGGCGGGGTTCCACGTCCGCCGCATGCGCCTCGCCGTTGACCGTGACCTTCATCTCCATGTTCGATCCCCCTCAGGCCGCGTTCGCCAGCTCGAGTGCGCGGGCGAGTCCCCGTTGCACGTAGACCTCGACCATGTGCCGCTTGTACTCCTCGGGCCCCCGAACGTCACTCACGGGGTCGGCCGCCGCCGCCGCGAGACGCCCCGCGGCCGCGAACGATTCGGCGGTGGGCGCAGCGCCGGCGAGCGATCCTTCAGCCTCCGTCGCCTCCAGGTTCTTCAAACCCACACCGGTGAGGCCGATCCCGGCCCTCTCGATGCTTCCGTTCGAAAGGGTGAGGGCGACGGCCACACCGACGGTGGCCCAGTCGCCCACCTTGCGTTCCAGCTTCAGGTAGGCGCCGCCGGAGCGCGGGGCGGCTGCCGGCACCCGGATCTCGGTGAGCAGCTCGTTCGGCTCGATCGATGTGGTGAAGGTATCGACCAGGAAGTCCCCGATCGGTACCTCGCGTTCGCCGCCAGAGCTCTTCAGCATCACCGAGGCGCCCACGGCCAACATGACCGAGCCCAGGTCGCCCGCGGGATCCGCGTGGGCGAGCGACCCGCCGATCGAGCCAAGGTTGCGGATCAACGGGTCGGCGATCTGCGGCGCGGCGGTGGCGATGGTGGGGTAGCGGGCGATCACGTCGGATGAAGCCAGCGTGTTGTGTCGCACCAACGCGCCGATCCGCAACGTTCCGTCGCGCTCCTCGATCCCGTCCAGGCCCGCGACCGCGTTGATGTCGATCAGGTGCGCGGGGTTGGCGAAACGCAGCTTCATCATCGGGATCAAGCTCTGCCCACCCGCCAGGACCTTGGCGTCGTCTCCGTAGGTATCCAGCAGGGCGAGGGCCTCATCCAGGGTCCCCGCCCTGTGGTAGTCGAACCGTGACGGCAGCATCGTCAGGCGCTCCTTCCGCGTTGCAACGGGTCGTCCGGAACGGACAGCCAGAGGTCGATTATCACCATGCTTCGCGAGAACGGGCAACTCAGTGGGGCTAGCGAGCCTCGGCCCCCGGCCTGGGCCGGTCATGGATCGGTCCGGGGCGCTCCTTGAGGAACCCTCCCTGCCGCTCGTGACGCACCGCAACGATCTCGGCGGCGATCGAGTGGGCGATCTCTTCAGGTGCCTCGCTCCCCAGATCCAACCCCGCGGGCCCGTGGATCCGGGCTCGATCGGAACCGGTGATCTCCACCCCTTCGTCGCGCAGCTCCATCAGCAACCGCTCGGTCCGCGCGGCCGGGCCCAGCATCCCGATGTAGGCCACCGGCGAGGTGAGGAGGGAGCGCAGGTACTCCTTGTCGCGCAGGAAGTTGTGGGTCATCACCACGGCGCAGGTCTGCGGGTCGATCGGGGCCAGTTTCGCGGTGTTCTCAGGAGCGTCCACCTCGACGAACCCGGCGGCCTCCGGATAGCGCTCGGCGGTGAGGAACGCCGGCCGGTCGTCGACCACGATGGCGCTCCAGCCCAAGCCGGCGGCGACGCGCACCATCGGGATGGCGTCGTGGCCCGCTCCGCAGATCAGGAGGCGGAGCGGAGGCTCCAGCACCTCCACGAACGCCCGCACCCCCTCAGCGATCGTGCGCACCTCCGAGCGCTGGAGGGCGAGTTGCTCGAGCGCGGCCTCCAGCGCCGTGGCGTCGATCCCGGGATCACCGGTGGTGCCCTCGGGTGGGCCGTCCGGCTTGACCACGATGCGGGCCCCGGGTGACACGGTGTCACGATCGGACTCCAGGACGGTGACCACGCTGATGGCGCGTTCCTCCTCCAGGGCCGTCCGCAGCGCTCCGGCCACCTGGGCCGCCTGCTCCGCCGGCTCGATGAAGACCTCGATGGCGCCGTTGCACCCCAGACCCAGACCCCACACGGCGTCGTCATCCGCGGTGAGATCCCATCCCGCCAGACGCGCCGTTCCTTCATCCATCACCAGGCGCGCCATGTCGGCGACGTCGCCCTCCAGACAGCCTCCGCTGATGTTGCCGATCGGCGCGCCCTCCTCAGGCACCAGCAGCCGGGCGCCGGGGCGTCGGTAGGTCGATCCGCGCACGGCGACGATCGTAGCGAGCGCCATCTTCTGCCCCTGGGCGGACAGGGACTCGATGGCCGCCAGCACGTCGGTGATCTCACTCATGTCTTGATGGTACGGACCCGCGGCGCGAAGGGATAGTGACCGGCAACGATCGATGGTGACGCACGGCACACGTCATCCGTGGCCCCCTTCATTGACCGGACGCCGGATACGGGGTTGCATCCTGCCCATGAGTCGCACCCGGTCCCTCCCGCCGGCCTTGGCCGGGCATGTGGCCGTCCTCACCCTCGTCATCGTGGTGATGGCGGGCGTCGCCTGTACCCAGCGTCCGGCGTCCACCGCCCCGACGCCCGGCTGGAAGGCACCGCGCGGCGGGGAGCTTCGCGTCGGGGTCTTCGAGCAACCGGCGGTGCTCGATCCCCAGCTCGGGAACCTCAGCGTCCTGGCGGGGGAGCTGGGGCGGTGCTGCTTGGGGAGGACGCTGATGTCCTACGCGGGTCCTCCCGCCGATGAGTCGGGGACCACGCCCCGTCCCGACCTGGCGGCGTCGCTCCCTCAGGTGTCCGAGGACGGGCTCACGTGGACGTTCCGGCTGCGTCGCGGCCTGCGCTACGCCCCGCCGCTCCAGGATGTCGAGATCGTGGCCCAGGACTTCGTGCGTTCGTTCGAGCGGTTCCTGTCTCCCGATCTGCGGAGCGGCTTCGCCGGATACTCCCGTTTCATCGTGGCGGCGGGACCGATCCAGGGTGCGCAGGCTTACCTGGACGGCCGGGCCCCCACGATCACCGGGATCGAGGCGCCCGATCCCCACACGCTCCGGTTCCGGCTCACGCGACCCAGTGGCGACCTTCCGTACTTCCTGGCCATGCCCTACGCCATCCCGATCCCCGCCAACCCCGCGGATCCCGAGGCTCCGTTCGGCGTGGCGCAGGGGCACCCCTCGGACTACGGCAGCTTCCTGGTGGCCTCGGGTCCGTACATGCTCGCCGGGAGCGGCAGCACTGGACTTCTCCCTCCCGCCCGTGCGCCAGATCCCGGCCGCTGGCGTGGGTGTGGACGCCGTCACGCTGGTGCGGAACCCATCGTGGGCCGACGACCCGCTGCGTCCCGCCTACGTGGATCGCATCGTGATCCAGCGGGTGGTGAGGGCCGGAGCCCCTCCCGAGGTGGCGGAGCAGGCGGCCGACCGGGGGGTGCAGGAGCGGGACCGTCGACCTGGTCCTGGACTGGACCCCTACGTCCGACGAGCTGGCGGCGGCCGCGCGACAGGATCGCCCGGTGATGTGGGGGTCCCAAGACATCCTCCGCTTCATCGGCCTCAACGTCGCGATGCCGCCGCTGGACGACGTGCACGTGCGCCGAGCCATCAACCTCGCGATCGACGCCGCTCCGCTCGTGAAGATGCTGGCCCAAAGCCAGCCCGCCGCCGCGGCCAGCCACATCGGGCTGGACGGCCAGGAAGACAACCTGCTGGTGAACTACGCCCCGTACCCGTTCGATCCGGCGAAAGCTCGAGCCGAGATGCGTCGATCAGGCTACGACCGCGACGGCGACGGCCGCTGCGATCCGGCGTTGTGTCCGATGCTCGCGGCCATCGGTCGGGCCCAGAGTTCCTACGATCCCCGTCCGTACGATCGGTTCGCGCGAGCGGTCGCGGCGGATCTGCGCACGATCGGGATCCGGCTGCACGTCCGACTGCTGGATGATGACGCGTACATAACCACGTACACCAACCCGAAGCTCCACACGGCGATCTTCCTCAACGAGGGGTTCGGCAAGGACTACCCGAGCGCGGCGACCCTATTCCCCCAGTTCATGGGCCGGGGCGACCACGGCGAGACCTTCACGGGGTGCTGCAACGATCCGCTCGTGAGTGCGTCGCCGGAGGAGCTTCGGCGGTGGGGGTATGGCGTGGACCGCGTCCCCAGCGTCGATGACAGGATCAACGTCTGTCTCCGGGCCACCTTCGACGATGCCACGCGGTGCTGGGCGGAGCTGGATCAATACCTGATGGAGGAGGTCGTCCCATGGGTGCCCGTGGAGCGGGAGCTGACGGGACGGATCATCTCCGATCGGATCTCGCGCGCGGTGTTCGACCAGGCGGTGATCCCCGTCCCCGCGCTCGACCGGATCGCCCTCACCGCCGATGCTGCCGCCGAGCCGCTGCCGCCCCTCCCGTCTCCCCACGCGCCGGTGACCGAGCCTGCGTCGGCGATCCCCGAACGGGACGTACGGGGTGAAGATCTCACCCGCCGACATGGCGGCCGTGACCGAAGACCCTGATGAACGGGGATACCTGGCCTCGCAGAACGCCGGATCGTGGACCCTGGTCCTGGATCACGGCCATTGGAGCATCCGGCTCGACGCGCCCGGCGAACTCGACACCGTCCAGTTCACCGGCGTGTACACGGGTTCGGGTGACACCGTCACCCTTCGCGACAACGTCCGTCCACTCCAGGGGCCCGACCTCACCACGTTACGGTGGCGGGCGGGCCCGGATGGGCTCAGCTTCGAGCCCGTCGACGCCTCCTACCCCGTTCGATACGCCGCGCTCCCCTGGGCGATCCGCCCGTGGACGTCGCAGAAGGCGTGACCCGCTCAGTCGCTGAGTCCCACGAAGACGTGGTCGTCGATCGCGGCGATCCCCGTAGGACGGAAGCCGACCGTGGTCGTGGCATCGACACTGGCGGTGTTCGGGTCGATGCGCGAGACCGTTCCTGATCCACGGTTCGTCACCCAGACGGCGTCAGAGGCCACCGCGATGCCGAAGGGGTCGTCTCCCACCTCGATCGTGGTGCCCTGACCGCTTGCCGTGTCGATGCGGACCACGACATCGGCCGAGGGCACCGTCACCCAAAGGTAGCCCAGCCCCAGGACGGCATCCTCCGGGCCGCCGGACACCGACAGGTTCACCGGCGCGACCTGGCCAGACGCCAGGTCCATCTTCAGGATGCGCTGCTTGAGGGTGTCCGCGATCCAAGCGGTGCCCTCGCCCACGGCCAGACCGCGCGGTCCGCTGCCAGCGGCAGAGGGAACACCTGGGGTGTCAGCGTCTCAGGCTCGATCCGCGTCACCGTGCCGGCGTTGTAGCTGCTGCACCCACGCTGCACCTCCTCCCCACGTCACCGCCGTCGCGTCGACGTCGACCTTCCTTACCTCGTTCGTCTGGTGACGGATCCGGTAGGTGAGCTGCCCGCGCTGGACGCCACCCACACGTAGCCGCCTCCACCGCGATCGAGCTGGGACTTGCGTCGGTGTCCAGGCCCTGCTGGCCGATGACCTTCAAGGTGTCGGGACTCACCTGCTGGATCGTGCGGTCCACGGTGCTGCCGACCCACACCTCGCCGTCGCCCGATCCGATCACGCTCGGGTCGCGGCCCACGGGTGTGCCCCCGGCGACAGAGCCGTCGGCGTCGAGGGCCAGCAGGGTGTCGGGCGCTGGGGTGAAGTCCGATGCGTGCGAGGCGCGCCACGCCAGCAGTACTCCGCCGGCGATGATCACCAAGACGCCGACCACGACGGGGACGGTCCAGCGCCGGCCGCGGCCCTCGGTCAGCTCCGCTTCCGCCGCAGCCTCCGGAGAGGGCCCGGTCGCCGCAGGTGCTCCGGACTCGACGAGCAGCGCCTCATCCTTGACGACAGAGAACAACTCCCACGTACCCGGCACCCCCTTCAGCTCGAAGGTCCCCTCCTGATCGAACCTCACCTCGGCTCCTGCGAGGGCGTCGCGCACCGTGCTCGAGACCAGGATCTGGTGGCCGCTCGCCTTCGCGGCCACGCGAGCCCCGATGTTCACCGCGAGTCCCTGCACCTTCTGCTGAGCGACCTCGACCTGGCCCATGTGGACCCCAGCGCGGATCGCGATGCCGAGCGGGCGCAGACGCTCGGCCACCGCGGTGGCGCACAGGATCGCGTCCAGCGGTTGCCCGAACGTGGCGAAGAACCCGTCGCCGGCGGTGTCGATCTCACGCCCGTCGAACCGCTTGAGTTCCCGGCGCACGATCGCGTGGTGCCGCGCGATCAGCTGCCGCCAACCTTTGTCGCCCAACTCGGCCGCGCGCTCCGTCGATCCCACGATGTCGGTGAAGAGCACCGTGGCCAGGATGCGCTGCGGTGGTGGACGCCGAGGCATGGGCGTGAGTGTGGCCCCGCGCAGCTACTGGGCAACCTCCTGCCGCGAGCGACGGATCCCTATCTGCTCGCGCCACGCACGGAATCGTGTTCTACATGTCGCTCGGCGTCGCCTGGAGTCGTCCGTGCCGTCGGCGTCGCCCCGTCGTGAGCAGGCTGTCGAGAAACAAGCGCACCCGATCCTGCGGGGACGGCGCGCTGCGTACCGAAGCCGGGGTCGAGGATGAGGTGCGCGTCCTTGCTCGACGCGAGAAGTTCTTCCGCGGATCGTTCAGCCCGACGCAGACTCTGTGATCCGAGCCGCGCTCCAGCGTCTCGATCGGGGGGGCCCACCCACGACGGACCCCGCTTCTCCTGCATCTGCACATCTTGGGTCAGCACCTGGAATGGGACAGGCTTGACCTCTGCCGCTCAGCCTCGACTGGAAACCGCCTTTCACCAGCGTCAGCACGACCGGCGGATCATGGGTCACCTCCGGGACGCGGCGACGTGATCGCCGCCGGTGCCGCCGCCCTCATCCGGGCGATGCACCGCCTCGGGTTCCGGACGCTCGTGACCGAGACCGTGACCGCGACATCCTCGACGGCTCGCCCACGGGCGGGTCGGCCGGTGAATGACGGGACCTTCGACCTGGACGTTCCGGACGGGCGGGAGTTGGGTTGCCTTATCGAGGAACATCGAAACTCAGGGGGACGACATGAAATGGCACGGCGTCACGCGACTCGCCACGATCTGCCTCACGATCGCGTCCTCGGCGGTGCTCGTGGCCGCGCCTCCGGTCGTGGGAACGGCGGGTGCCGCCGACGGAACCCGCCCGAACATCCTCGTGTTCGTCACCGACGACCAGCGGATCGACGGGTTGAGCGTCATGCCGAAGACCGCGTCGTGGTTCCGGGCCGGAGGCACGACGTTTCCGAACGGTGTCGTGACGACGCCGCTCTGCTGCCCGTCACGGACGTCGATCTTCACGGGACGCTTCGCCCACAACCACGGGGTCAAGCGCAACGGGGAACCGGAGACCGTGCGCAACGTCGACCAGAGCAAGATGATCCAGCGCTACCTGCACGACGCCGGCTACCACAGCGGGTTCGCCGGCAAGTTCCTCAACACGTGGCCCACGAACGTGGCCCCCTCCTACTTCGACCGGTCCAGGGTCGGAGACGCCTACTACCTGGGCGGCCGGTACCAGACCGACGTGCTCGGGGACTTCGCCGACGACGCCCTGACCGCGTGGGAGTCGAGCGACACCACGCCGTGGTTCCTCTATCTGGCGCCCAAATCTCCCCACGACCCCTACACCGCTCAGCCGAAGTACGCGGACGCGACCGTCCCACCCTGGAATGGTCCCCCGTCGCTATTCGAGGCCGATCGCAGCGACAAGCCACCCTGGGTCCGCGCGACGACCGACACGCCGGCGAACGCGAACACGGTCCGGACCGGGCAATCGCGCACCCTGATGTCGGTGGACGACATGGTCGACCGGATCATGCGGAGGCTGGACGCCCTTGGCGAGACCAACACGCTCGCGATCTTCATGTCCGACAACGGCTACTTCTGGGGTGAGCACGGCATCGTCGGCACCAAGCGCCTCCCCTACCTGGAGTCCGTGAAGGTCCCGTTCCACATGCGGTGGCCCGGACACGTCGCCGCCGGAGCCGTGGACCCACGCCTGGTCGCAGGCATCGACCTCGCGCCGACCTTCCTCGACGCGGCCGGCCTGCCGCTTCCGTCGAGCCCGCCGATGGACGGGGTCTCGATGCTGGGCGGATTCACCCGGGCGAGGATCCATCTCGAGTACTACCGGAGCACCGACGCGCCCAAGTGGCCGTCGTGGGCCGCGACGCTCACCCCTACGACCCAGTACGTCGAGTGGCTGAACGACGACCAGACCATCGCGTTTCGCGAGTACTACGACCTGGAGCACGACCCGTGGCAGCTCACGAACCTGCTGGGCGACGGCAACCCCGGGAACGATCCGCCCGTGGGTCCCCTGCACTCGATCCTCGCCGCCGACAGCGTCTGCTCGGGAACCGGGTGCCTGGTTTCCGCTTCATCCGACATCGAGGATCCGACGCAGCCCACGAACCTGACCGCCACCGACCTGGGTGCCCAGGGCGTGCGGCTGAGCTGGACGGCGTCGACAGACAACGTCGCCGTCACCGGGTATGCGATCGAGCGGGGCGGCAGCCCGCTCACCACGGTGGGACCGGTTACGACCTACGTCGACTCGACCGCTCCTGCGACCGGCACGCTCACCTACCGGGTCGTCGCCTTCGACGGCGCCGGGAACGAGTCGCTTGCGTCGGACCCGGTCCAGATCCAGCGGGGCAGCGGTCCGACCGTGCTGTTCTCCGACGGTTTCGAGGGTGGCTCGATGGCCAACTGGTCGCCGGTGTCGCGGGTGGTGGTCCAAACCGCGATCGTGCGAACGGGCACCCATGCGGCCCGGGCGACCGCGACGGGTCAGCCAGGGTTCGCGCGAAAGACGCTCGCCGGTGCGGTCGCCTCGGTGAACCTCACCTCCGGCGTGCGCGTGCTCTCGCACAACGCCTCGTCGGGCGTGATCCTGCTGCGGGTGGTCGGCGCCGACGGCAACGGCCTCGCGCGGCTGCTCATACTGCCGAACGGGCGGATCGCCTACCGCAACGACGTCTCGGGCGTTCAGCGGACCAGCACGGCGACCTTGAACGCCGCCTGGCACACCCTGGAGCTCCGCGTCACGAGCGGGACGGCCGGGCACGTCCAGGTCCGCGTGGACGGCGGGATCGTCGCGGGGCTGAACCTGAACGAGAACCTGGGATCGTCCCAGGTCGCGGCGGTCGAGATCGGCGACCACGTCGCCGGGCGGACGTACGACGTCGCCTGGGACGACGTGTTGGTGACGACGCCGGCGTAGTCGACCTCTTGGTCCGCAAGGCTCTGCGGCCGGATGCCCGAGAGCAGGAGACGCACCCGCGATTCTTAGGTGAACTCGGGGCGCATCGTCGAGGGAGCCCGAGTTGCAGAGGGGTCGCCAGGGTCGATCAACCTTGGTCGGCCGTCCGGGCTCGTTCCTGCTCGCGGAGTGCCCGGGGGATTCGAACTCCCACGCCCTCACGATCGCTGGATCCTAAGTCCGACCCCTCGAAGCGCCGATACCGGGCTGGGGATGAGCGACACCTTCAGTTTCCGGGCTGCGCAGCAGCCGCTCCGCAAGCGCGTGGATCCGCGCGCCCTGAAAGCGGGGTTCGCAGGCGTCATGCTCGTGATCGCGATCACGATGTTCGCACGGTGGGTGATCGCCAGCGAGCGGGCCAGCGAGGCACCCCTGAAGCACCAGGAGACGTCTTCGGCCGTCGGGAACATGAACGGGGCCACCGTCGCCGCCACCACCGCCTCACGGTCCACGCCCAGCGATCGTGAGGCCCAGGGGGTCGCGCGACGCGCCGCCCAGGCGGCCCAACGGGTCTCCGAGCGCCAAGGCGGGTTCAGCCGTGCGGACCAAGCGCGGCTGTCTCGGATGCTTCCGGCATACTCCTTCGTCGACGGTCCGTCGCCCGCTCCGACGATCGTGAGCGTCGCCGTCGACGGACGAGCGTGGGCGGCTGCTGTCCGGTCCAGTTCCGGCGGTTGCTTCTCGATCCAGGTCAACGTGGCAGGACGCATCCGCTACGGCACGGGAGGCGATTGCACCGGCGTCACCGCCCTGAGCGCGTCCGAGCCTTCCTGGTAGACGGCCTGGTAGACGCGCCCCCAGATTGCATCGGTTCGCGCGTCTCAACGGACCGGTCTAGACTCCGGCCCATCCGAAGCTCCAGCCGTTCCGCGCGCTTCCGTGGAAGGAGGGTTCATCCGTGACGCACGTGTCCGTCACCGTCAACGGGGACTCCCGCGAGGCCGATGTCGAGGCCCGCACGCTCCTCGTGTACTTCCTCCGAGAGACCCTCGGGCTCACCGGAACCAATGTCGGGTGTGACACCTCGTCCTGCGGCAGCTGCACGGTGCTGCTGGATGGGGAGTCCGTGAAGTCGTGCACGTTGTTGGCTGCCCAGGCCGACGGGCGCTCGATCACGACGATCGAGGGCCTCGCCGATGGCGATCAGCTGCATCCGCTGCAGGAGGCGTTCCACCGCAACCACGGTCTTCAGTGTGGCTACTGCACACCAGGCATGATCATGGCCGCGGCCTCCAACCTCAAGGAGAACCCCAACCCCACGGAGGAAGAGGTTCGTGAGGGTCTGGAGGGCAATCTCTGCCGCTGCACGGGATACCAGAACATCGTCAAGTCGATCATGGACGCCGCCGGATCCATGAGCCGCGCGAACGCCTGAGGGGAGGACGACATGGTTGCCACCGAGAAGTACATAGGCCGCGAGGTCCTCCGCAAGGAAGATCCTGATCTCATCACCGGACAGGCTCGCTACATCGACAACCACACGATGCCGGGGATGGTGTGGATGGCTCTGGTGCGTCCTCCGTATGTGCACGCGACCGTCAATGGCATCGACACGGACGCCGCAGCTGCGATGCCAGGAGTCGTTGGCGTGTACACCGCGGCGGACCTGGAGTTGGGTGGGCTGCCGTTCGTATGGCCCATCACGGAAGACATCAAGGTCCCCGACCACTACCCGCTCACGAAAGACAAGATCCGGTTCAACGGCGACGCGGTCGCGGTGGTCGTCGCCGAGACCCGCGAGCAGGCGCTGGACGCTGCCGAAGTCGTCTCCGCCGACGTGACCGAGCTCCCCGCCGTCACCGACATGGAGGCCGCCATGGCTGACGGTGCTCCGTTGGTACACGAAGAGCTCGAGACGAACGTCTCCGTGCACTGGGTCCACGGTGGAGGGGGAGACCAGGATGTCTTCGACTCCGCGCCGGTCGTCGTGACTGAGCGGTTCCACCAGCCTCGGCTGATCCCCAACGCGATCGAGCCTCGCGGATGTCTCGCATTCGGGATCTCGTCCATGGACGAGTGGACGCTCGTGAGCGCCACGCAGATCCCGCACATCGCGAAAGTCACGCTGAGTGGAACGTGCGGTATCCCTGAGTCGAAGCTCCGCGTGATCGCTCCGGACGTGGGAGGCGGCTTCGGATCCAAGCTGAACGTCTATGCCGAGGAGGCGTTGGCGCTCGGCATCGCGAAGAAGCTCGGCCGGCCCGTGAAGTGGATCGAGGAGCGTACGGAGAACTACGTTGCCACGACACACGGCCGCGGTGTGACCCACGACTGCACGATCGCGGGTGCCGAGGACGGCACGATCCTGGGCATGAAGTTCGTGGAGATCGCCGACATGGGTGCCTACTACCAGCTGCTCACGCCGGGGATCCCCGAACTCGGCGGGTGGGTGTACATGGGTCCCTACAAGCCCGAGGCGTACTGGTACGAGTTCCGAGGTGTTCTCACGAACTGCACACCCACCGATGCGTACCGCGGCGCAGGGCGTCCTGAGGCGACCTACGTGGTCGAGCGCATGGTCGACGCGTTCGCGCGCAAGGTTGGCAAAGATCCGGCAGAGGTGCGTCGTATGAACCTGCACCCGCCCTTCGACGAGGCCACCACCTCCATCTGCGGGCTCAACGTGGACTCGGGCAACTACGAGCCGACGCTGGACAAAGCGTTGGAGCTAGCGGACTACCAGCAGATGCGCAAGGAGCAACAGGCGCGTCGCGACAGCGGCGACACGAAGCAGATCGGGATCGGGCTGTCCACCTACATCGAGATGTGTGGCTTGGCTCCCTCGAACATCCTGGGCGCGCTCCGGTACGCGGCGGGGGGCTGGGATGGTGCCACCATAGAGTGCCTCCCCACTGGCAAGATCATCGTGAAGACGGGCACCTCGCCGCACGGGCAGGGGCACGAGACGGCGTGGTCGCAGATCGTGGCCGACGGCCTCGGCGTCACGCCCGACGACGTCGAGGTGCTGCACGGCGATACGCAGATCACCCCGCTCGGCATGGACACCTATGGCTCCCGCAGCGTGAGCGTCGGAGGCGTCGCGCTGCATTTCGCCATGGAGAAGATCAAGGTGAAGGCGCGCACCATCGCGGCGCACGAGCTGGAGGTGGCCGAGGACGACCTCGAGTGGACAGACGGGGCCTTCAAGGTCAGGGGTGCTCCCGACAAGGCGCGCACGATCCCAGAGGCTGCGTTGTCGGCCTGGCACGCGCACTCGATGCCTGAGGGGGTGGAGCCGAACCTCACCGAGACCGCCATCTTCGATCCGCCGAACTTCACGTGGCCAGCGGGTGCGCACATCGCCGTGGTAGAGGTGGACACCGAGACGGGTGCCACGGACATCCTGCGGTACGTGGCGGTCGACGACTGCGGCAGCATCATCAACCCGATGATCGTGGAGGGACAGGTGCATGGCGGCGTGGCGCAGGGGATCGCCGAGGCGCTCTACGAAGAGGCGATCTACGACGAGAGCGGCAACCTGGTGACCTCGTCCATGACGCAGTACCTGGTGCCGAGCGCCATGGAGATCCCGACGATGATCACCGACAACAGCCAGGAGACCCCGTCCACCACGAACCCGCTGGGGGTGAAGGGGATCGGCGAGGCCGGCACGATCGCGTCGCCTCCCGCCATCATCAATGCGGTGATCGACGCGGTCAGCCACCTGGGCGTCACCGACATCGGCAAGCCCGCGTCGCCCGAGCGGGTGTGGCGAGCTATCCAGGACGCGAAGGGAGGTGCGGCATGATCCCCGCCGCCTTCGAGTACGCGCGCGCGGAGTCCGTCGATCACGCGATCGAGCTGTTGAGCGGGACCGAGGACACCAAGATCTTGGCTGGCGGGCACTCGCTCCTGCCGCTGATGCGGTTCCGGCTCGCTCGGCCCGCTCTCCTGGTGGACATCGGGCGGGTCAAGGATCTCTCCTACGTCCGCGAGGACGGCGACCACGTGGCGATCGGGGCGCTGACCCGGCATCACGATGTCGCGAACAGCGAGGCGCTGCAGACGTTGTGCCCGATCGTGGCGCACACCGCGAGTGAGATCGGTGACCCGCAGGTTCGGCACATGGGGACGATCGGCGGATCGGTGGCCCACGCGGACCCGGCTTCGGACATGCCAACGGTGCTCGTTGCGCTGGGTGCCGACCTGATGATCCGGGGCGCGGGCGGGGCCACGCGCACGGTGAACGCCAGGGACTTCTTCAGAGGGTTGTTCACCTCCGACCTGGCGCCCAACGAAGTGCTCACCGAGATCCGCGTGCCGAAGAGCACCGGTGGGTGGAGCTACATCAAGTTCCACCGGCGGGCACAGGACTGGGCCCTCGTTGGGGTGGCGGCGGTGATGAACGGCAGCGCATCGGTGGCGCTGACGAACATGGGGGAGACCCCGTTGCGCGCCGCCGGCGTCGAGGAAGCGCTGGCCGGTGGGGCGGACCCCGCTGCGGCGGCCGCCCGGGCGGACGAGGGCACCGCGCCACCCGGCGACGCGTTCGGCAGCGCCGAGTACCGGCGAGAGCTCTCGAAGGTGCTGGTCCGGCGGGCCCTCGAGGAGGCGATGGGGTAGGTCTGGAGGCGCTTCAGGCCTGACGACGCATCTTGTCGCGGTCGCGGTACCCCTTGCCGTAGGACCCGAGATCGAAGAACACGCCCAGGATCACGAAGACCCACCCGATCGCCGGCAGGCCGTCGCGCGCGGGCTGATACCACAGCACGAACATCAGGGTCGTGAAGGGCAGGAACAGCAACCCCAGCAGCGGCAGGAGGAAGCCGTTGAACGCCCGGTCGACCAGATCGGTGAAGATCCAGATCAGGAACAGCACGAGGCGGGGCGCGAACGCCGCCAGCAACGCGAGCAGACAACCCATCTCAGTCCTCCCCGTGGGTGAACCCGAACCCTACCCAGGGGGGAGGGTCTTTGACGACCGCGTCGGCGCGTGAGGAGATGGGGGATGACCTTCCTGGCAGCGCAGAAGCTCTCGTTCAGCGATTGGGTGGAGGCCCACGGCCTCCGGATCCTGCTGATCCTGGCCGTGGCGCTGATCCTCACGCTGATCGCGCGCTTCATGGTCAGGCGGTTCCAACGCAAGCTGGAGGGATCGCCCAGCGTCACGCAGGTGCTGACCCTGCAGCGGGCCACCACGCTCTCCCACGCGATCTCCACCACCGCGATCGCCGTTATCTGGACGATCGCGATCCTGATGATCCTGGGCGATCTGGATGTGAACATCGCCCCCTTGATCGCCAGCGCCGGGATAGCGGGTGTGGCCCTGGGGTTCGGCGCTCAGAACGTGGTGAAGGACACGTTGGCTGGGTTCTTCATCCTCCTCGAGAACCAGTTCGGGGTGGGCGACGTCGTCGAGGTCCAGACGACCGCGAACCCGGTGAGCGGACGGATCGAGCTGCTGACCTTGCGGATCACGTCCCTGCGCGCGTTCGACGGCACCCTGCACGTGGTGCCCAACGGGAACATCCAGGTGGTGAGCAACAAGTCGCGCGGATGGGCCCGGGCGATCGTGGACGTGCGGGTGGCACACGACCAGGACATCGGGCGTGTGCGTGAGGTCCTGGACGAGCTGTTCGAGGAGATGCGCCGCGACCCCGGTCTGCATGACTGGATCCGCGACGGTCCCGCGATCCTGGGGATCGAGGGCGTGTCGGACTACGCGGTCCAGGTCCGCGTCACGGCGGAGACACGCCCCTCCAAACGTCTGGACGTGGAGCGTGCCCTGCGGGAACGCACCACCCGGCGACTGGCCGAGCGGGACATCCAGATCCCCGTTCCCCCTACGGGCGCTGTACGGACCGACACGACGCCCGGCCCCTAGGACCACCGCGCCCGCGGTACCGGATACGCTGTACGGATGCCCGACCTTCCGTTCACCGGCGTCGAGGACCTGCGGACCGCCCTTGAGGGTCACGCCTACCTGGCGGATCGCGGCCTCGCCACCGCGATCTATCTCTCGTTGTCGCTCGGCAAGCCCCTGCTGTTGGAGGGAGAGGCGGGTGTGGGCAAGACCGAGGTCGCGAAGGTTCTCGCCACGTTGCTGAACCGTGAGCTGATCCGGCTCCAATGCTACGAAGGCATCGACGCCTCCCAGGCCCTCTACGAGTGGAACTACTCGCGTCAGTTGATCGCGGTTCGAGCGATGGATGCCCAAGATGCGGAGTCGCACGTCGAGGATCTCTTCGGTGAGGATTTCCTGGTCGAGCGGCCGCTGCTCTCGGCGATCCGCACCGGCGACGGAGCCGTGCTCTTGGTGGACGAGCTGGATCGCGCCGACGACGAGTTCGAGGCCTTCCTGCTGGAGATCCTGAGTGAGTTCGCCGTCACGATCCCCGAGGTGGGGAGGATGGCCGCCGCCACGCCGCCGGCCGTCATCGTGACGTCGAACCGCACCCGCGAGCTGCACGACGCGCTGAAGCGCCGCTGCCTCTACCACTGGATCGACCACCCCGACCTGGACCGCGAGGTCGCCATCGTGCGCACCCGAGCTCCGCACGTGAACGAGCTCCTGGCCCGTGATGTCGCGGGGGCGGTGGCGCGTCTGCGGGACCTCGATCTGGCGAAGCTTCCCGGTGTGGCCGAGACGATCGACTGGGCGAACGCGCTCGCGTTCCTGGGTGCCGACCGGCTGGACCCAGGGGTCGCCGCCGACACCCTGGGCGCGGTCGTGAAGGATCACGAGGATCAGCAGCTGGTGGCTGCCCGGCTCGCCGACATCGTCGGCGACGGGGATGGCTGACACGCAGGTCGTCTCGGGCGGTCCCCTCCCGCCGCTGGTCAGGTTCGGACGGGAGCTGCGGGCGCGCGGCCTCCCGGTCGGCACGGGGAGGATCCTGACCTTCGCGGAGGCGGTAGCCGCCTTGGGTCTCACCGATCGCGAGTCCCTGTATTGGGCCGGCCGGGCATCCATGGTGGCGCGCATGGAGGACATCGAGGCTTACGACCTGGCGTTCGACGAGTGGTATCGGTCCATGGGCGGCACCGAGGACCTGCAGATCGAGCTGACGCTCCCCACCGGTGCCCGCGACGACGTGGACTGGGGCGAACAGCCCGCCGATCTGGAGGTCACGGTGGGATCGACGGCTGCCGAATGGCACGGACTGGATGACGACGACCCCGAAGCGGCCGAGGCCGAGGAGGAGGCCGCCATCCGGATCGTGGCGAGCGGCGCCGAGGTCCTTCGCACGAAGTCGTTCGCCGAGCTCACCGAGGAGGAGCGGGCGCGCGTCGCGGGGCTGATCCGTACGCTCTCGTTGACGGTTCCCGTCGAGCGGACGCGCCGGACCCGCCCCGCAGCCAACGGCGTGGCGTTCGACCTTCGTCGCACGCTCCGTCGTTCCCTGCGCACGCAGGGGGAGCCGTTCGACCGGGCGTGGCGGGCGCGGCGTCAACGGGTGCGGCCGCTGGTGCTGATCCTGGACATCAGTGGCTCGATGGCGCCGTACTCGCGTGCCCTGGTGCAGTTCGCCTACGCCGCCATGTCGGCGGGCCGTCGGGTCGAGACGTTCTGCTTCGGGACGCGGCTGACCCGGGTCACCCGGACGCTGCGAACGAAGGACCCCGACCGCGCGCTGGAGGAGATCGGACGCCAGGTCGAGGACTGGGAGGGCGGCACGCGCATCGGCGAATCGCTCAAGAGCCTGCTGGACGGATGGAGCCAGCGCGCGGCGCTCAGAGGTGCGGTGGTGATCCTGTGCTCCGACGGGCTGGAGCGGGGAGACCCCGACCTGTTGAAGGCGCAGATGGCTCGCCTGCGGCGGCTGGCCCATCGCGTGATCTGGGTGAACCCGTTGAAGGGATCGCCGCGCTACGAGCCGCTGGCGCGGGGCATGGCGGCGGCGCTCCCCAGCGTCGATGTGTTCCTGTCCGGCCACAACCTGGAGAGTCTCGAACACCTCGGTCGGGCGCTGGGCAGCTGATCGTGGACCCCCGGTAGGCTGGAACCATGCGTGACGACGACGAGATCATCCAGGCGTACGAGTCGCAGTTCGACGCCGACTCCGAGCCCCCGAAACGGTCCAACCGGGGGTTCTGGCTGGTCGTGGGGACGCTCGCGCTGGCCTGCGTCGTCCTGGTCGTCGAGATCTTCGCGAACCGGCCGATCGCGAACGACATCGGCCGGACGCAGCACGCCCTTCGCCAGGCGCAGTCGCGCGCAGAGACCGTGGCGACCGAGACCGGGTCATTCGTCGAGGCCGACGCGGCCGGGTTGAACCGCCGGTGGCCGGGAGACGGGCTCACCTACGTGGGGGCCGACGTCGCCTCCACCGGTCAGAGCGAGGTCAGCATCAGCGCGTCGGACTCGGTCTGGGCCGCCGCCGTGCGGATCCGTCCCGATGCCTGCTTCTACCTTCGGCTGGGATCGGGGGAGGAAGCCCGATACGGGGTGGGCACCGTCTGCACGGCGACCGAAGCGTTGGGAGCGCAGGACGATCGATGGTGACCCGCGCTCGTCACGACGGGGGTGCGGGGGAGGGCGGCTCCGGAGGTGGCGGCAGCGGGGCCTGACCGGTGTCCCCGGCCGCGATCTGCGGCGGGGCGGGCGCCGGGACGGGAGCCGTCACTGCGGTACGGCGGATCACCACGGTGTGGGCGGCCCGATCGCCCAGGCGTTGGCGGGTGGATGAGTTCCACACAGCGATCGCGCCGACCAGGTACGGGATCACGTAGGGCAGCGCGTCGACCACCCGCATCAGGTTGCGCACGAGCGCCGGCTGCAGGCCGATCGATCCACCCTGCGGGTCCCGCACCCGGATCCCCATCGTCAGCTTGCCGAGGGTCGCTCCGATCGTGCCCTCCATCAGGGTGAAGTAGATCAGCCAGAGCACGATGGCGGCGCCGAACCGCCACCCCGTGAGCGAGACGCGCAGCACGCCGGGGGTGCGCTGGACGTCAGACAGCGGGATCACCCAGAGGAGCGAGACCACCCAGTCGATCGAAAGGGCGACGAACCTTCGACCGACACCGACGTAGCGCATCTGTGTGTCCTCCGTACGGGGATGGGCCATCCGACGGTAGGTGCGTCGGCCATGTGGGTCAAGTGTGACGCCGGAACCTGTTGCAGAGGAAGGGATACGGGCGGTTCAAGTTCGAGTGAGCTCGGACCGATGACTAGTTCATGCGGAGGATGCGCCCTATCGGCCTGAGCGTGCTCCTGGTGAGCCTGACCGTCGCGACCGGCCTCACCATCTCCCCCGTCCCCAGCGCGGCGAAACCCGTCGTCGCGAGGAGTCAGACCGTCACCAACCTCGCGCCCGGACTCAAACTGGTCGAGATCACCGATCCATCCGGCCCGTACCAGCTGAAGGTCCTGGAGATCGACCCCAACAAGCCGATCACGATCGACCTCGCGACACCCACCCCGATGGGCACCTACGCCCGCACCAGCACCACCGCGTCCGCGCACCAGGCCCTGGCCGCGGTGAACGGAGACTTCTCGGTGTGGCCGGGGCGTTCGGTCCATCCGTTCGCCGAGGACGGAGGGCTCCGCGAGTTGGGTCTGCAGAACGGCGCCAGCTTCGCGATCTCCCAGGATGAGACGGCGGCGCACATCGGGCATCAGAGCATGGTCGTGAAAGGCCGCAACAAGACCAGCAAGCGCAAGTTCCTGGTCGAGCAATGGAACACCGATGACCCGGTCAACGGGCAGATCGCCGGCTTCACGAACTTCGGAGGCTCGATCGCCAAGCCACCGTCGGATGCCTGTTCCGTGCGGCTGAAGACCACCGGTAAGCCGCATTGGGGCAAGGCCAACATGGGCGTCTACCGCGACTACAAGGTGATCAAGCGGAAGTGCGGCGCCTCCCCATTGGCCGCACGCCACGGAGCCATCGTCCTTTCCTCCAAGCAGACCGGGAAGGGCGCGGCCACGCTCAAGGCGATGAAGCGCAACCAGATCGTGCGGCTCACCTGGTCGATCGGATGGCCCGGCGTGATGGACTCCGTGGGTGGGATGCCCTGGCTCGTGGACGGGGGCGTGGTCCTGGCCAAGAACTGTAGCTCGTACTTCTGTTCCCGCAACCCCCGCACGGGGATCGGCATCCGGGCCGACGGCACGATCCTGTTGGTGGTGGTGGACGGGCGGCGGAGTAGCTCGATCGGGATGACCCTGAAGCAGTTCGGGGACTACATGCTCTCGCTGGGAGCCACCGACGCCCTGAACCTGGACGGGGGCGGGAGCTCCACCATGTGGGTGAAGGGACAGGGCGTGGTGAATCGCCCGACCGATTCGTCGGGCGAGCGCGCGGTCAACAACGTGGTCCTGGTCCTTCCCGGCTCCGATCCCGGCGAGGTGATCCCGCTCCCGTACGCCCCTCGTGCCGCGATGGGGGGCGCGGTCGCGGTACCGAGCGACCCGCTGGCGAGCGCGATGTCCGCTCTGGACGCCCGGATGTCGGCGGATACGGCTCTGGCCGACCCCGGCTCCACCGGTGGGCTGATGGACGCTTTGGTGTCCGGCGATCTGGGCTCGACCCAGGGACTGCCGGCGGGCTTCCGGCGTATGGCCGCGGTGTTCCGCGCCGCCCGCTGAGCGGATCGGGCGCCGCTAACGCGGATCCGCTCCTGGCGATCCGGCCGCTCGGTAGGCGCGATCCAGGAGTTGTACCGGGTGCAGGACCTCGACGTCGACTCCCTCGGCCCGCAGACCCGCGGCGATCTGCAGCGTGCAACCGGGGTTGGCACTGGCCACGACGCGGACGTCGGTCGACCGCACCGCGTCGGCCTTGTCCCGCATCAGGCGGTCGGCCATCTCGGGCTCGGTGACGTTGTAGAGCCCTGCGGCGCCGCAACATCGATCGCCGTTCGCGATCTCGACCACCTCGAGACCGGGGATCTGGGCGAGGACGCGCCGAGGCTGTGCCTGGATCCGCTGCGCGCGCAACGCGTGGCACGCGTCGTGGTAGGCCACGCGGTCCACACCCGCCCCGCCTGACGGCGGCTCGATCCCCTGCGCGTCGAGGAACGCCATCAGGTCCGCGGCTGGGAGCGCGGTGCCCTCGACCAGTTCGCCGTAGGTGGCCATGTGGGCTCCGCAGCCGGCCGCGTTCACGATGACGTGGTCGACGCCCGTGAACGTCGCGGCGTTGAGCGACGCCAGCCGCCGGGCGGTCTCCAGCCTGCCGTTGTGGGCTTGCAACGCACCGCAGCATCGCTGGGCCCGCGGCACGACCACACGCCAGCCGTTGCGGGCCAACACCCGGATGGTGGCCAGGTTCACCTCGCGGAACCATCGATCCTGCACGCACCCGGTGAGGACGGCGACGGTGCCGCGCCTGACCACGTCGGTGGGCGGCTCCGTCACGCGCGGCACCCTCCGGAACCGCGCACTGGGCTTCGGCGTCACGGCCCTGATCCTCCGCGGCATGAACGGCCTGGCCAGCGGCTGGATCAGAGCCGCGAGCCAGAGCAGCTTCGGGTGGGGGAGCACGACGTCGAGGCCGAGCCACCGCAGGAACCTGGTGCGGGATGAGCGCAGGGGTTCCACCTGGACCCGCGCGCGCTCCATCATCCTCCCGAACGGGACGTGCGAGGGACAGACGTCCTCGCACGCGCGACAGACCAGACAAAGGTCCATGAAGCCCATGAAGCGTTCATCGAGGGTCGCCGCGCCGTCGGATACCGCGCGGATCGCGTTGATCCGGCCCCGCGGTGAGGCGGATTCGTCGCCCGTCACGCGGTAGGTGGGACAGTGGGGGAGGCAAAGTCCGCAGGAGACGCACGTGTTCAGGTCGGCGTCCGACGGGCGGTCCTCGCCCACCCAGCCGGGCTCGGACGTCGCACCGCCCACGAACCGGGTCCCGACCGGCAGATCGCTTCCCAGCGGCGCCGCCGGGTTCACCTCGATACCCATCGGCTCCGATCGTCTCACGACCCGCCCGAGAGGTCCGCCAGGTGCGGAGCAGCCGTCCGCTTCGGGTCGTCGATAGGCTCGTGGCGGGATGCCGCCATCCGACCCCCGTGCTCGCGATCAGGCCGTCGCCTGGATCTTCGTGCTCGTGCAGTTCGCCCTGCTCGCGGCCGTCGTCCTCCTTCCGACGGGGGACGACTGGGCCACGCCCGACTGGCTCTGGGTGGGCGCCCGGGCGGTCTCGCTCATCGGCTTGGTGATCGTGGTGGTCGGACTGATCAACCTCGGCAGGTCGGCCACGCCGCTCCCCACCCCGGTCAGCGACGGCGAGCTCCGATCCAACGGCCTGTACCGATATGTCCGGCATCCCATCTACAGCGGCCTGATGATCTTCGCCGTCGGTTCGGCGATCGCCTCCGCCAGCATCGAGGTCGCGGCGGCTGCCTCCGCGCTCCTCGTGTGGCTGGCGATCAAGGCGAGGTGGGAGGAGCGTCGTCTCAGGATCCGATATCCGGGGTACGCCCCGTATGCCGGTAGCACACCACGGTTCCTGCCCGGCTGGCGAAGGCGTCGGTCCGACTGAATACGGGGAACGGCGAGGGTCAGTTGCTGCCGAACGGACCGCTCTGTGGCTGCGTGCCCGGCGGCCAGTCGGGGAAGCTCGAGGGGAACGTGTACGGATCGCCGAACGTGACCGCCCGCTGGGTCGCGAGTCGAGGCGGACGCGGGTTCGAACCGAAGTCGAAGGTGTGCTCCAGGTTGTGACTGCCGGCGATCCGGGCGGTGAGGTACGGCAGGCCCCAGTTGTCCGAGATGAACCGCAACGGGACCGAGAACTCTCCGAGCTCCGTGTCGATCACACCCCGACGGGTGAACGGACTGATCGTGAGCAACGGGACCCTGAACCCCAGGCCGACGTGGTCGATCTGTGGCGGCACGACGTGGTCGTAGAAACCACCCCACTCGTCCCACGTGAGGAAGATCACGGTCGAGGACCACAGGTCCGAGCGCATCACGGCGTTCACGACATCCATCACCCAGTTGTGGGTGAATGCCGTCGATGCCGGGGGGTGATCCGAGAGCTGGAAATGCGGGACCGCCCACGTGACCGACGGAAGGTTCCCCGCCTGGATGTCCGACACGAGGTCGTCGACGTTGTGTTGCGCGTGCTCGTTCCACAGGTCGGTGTGGAAGACGCCTCCGACCGCGTTGTAGGCGTTCCAGAAGTAACCGAGGTAACCGGCCAACGGTGCGTAGTAGGCCCAGTCGATCCCGGCACGCGTCAGCTGCTCGCCGACGCTCTCGAAGCCGAAACACGGTTCCTGGGACGTGGTCGTACCGTCTTCCCCGGTGATGACCACGTACGGGTCCCCCTCTTCCCGGCCGAGTGCGTCGCACCCCCAACTCGTGAACTCACCCCCTCCGGGGCTGCCTGCCGTCTTGACGTCGAGCCGCGCACCCAGGTTCTCGGGGTTGTCTGCCGACCCCCCGGACTGGCCGGCGATGTAGAAGAGGTGGTTGGGGAAAGAGGGTCCCAGGGCGGAGGCGAAGAAGTTGTCGCTGAGGGCGTAGTCGCGAGCCCACTGCCAGTAGGCGGGGATCTCGGACCCGGTGAACTGGGTGTACGCCCACGGATCGCCGTAGTCGCCGATCCCGAAGTTGTCGGCGCTTCCTCCGTTGTACTGCGCCAACGCGGAGTCCCGGTCGTGCTTGAGGTCGCCCGGGAGCCAATCCGGACAGCTCCGGAGAGGCTTCTCCAAGCCGTTCAGGTTCCCCACGGTGGTTCCATTCACCCCTGGGAACCGGCCGTAGAGGTTGTCGAAGCTCCGGTTCTCCAGCATCAGGTAGATCGCGTGCTTGATGGGCCATCGGGTGTCGACGCGCATGCTCGCCCGGCTCGATGGATCCACCCGTGGGATCAGCTTCCCCCCCGCGCAGGAGAACAACGTGCTCCCGGCGACCGCCATCGCGGAGGTGCGCAGGAAGGCCCGACGCGAAAGCGGTTTGGGGTGCACCGCTGGGTCGACGCCCGGTCTGGAACCCTCATGCCCGATCATGCCGGTCACGTTCTATCAGGTGGCAACGCGCCGTGACCGGGGGCCCCGTCGATCGGCCCCCCGGGGCTTCCCTTCCGCCGTCCGCGCGCAGAGAATCGCGCCGTGGCGGATCAGAACGCGTGGTGGCGGGCTCCTGGGGTGGTGTGGACGATCGGCCTGGCGTCGATCGTCTTGATGGCCGCCACCCTCGCCCTGATGTACGTGGACCGGAACGTCGTTCTGCCTGAGAGCACGGACGGTTGGAGCTTCACCAACGTATTCGACCTCCTCGTCAACGTCGGTGTGCCCGTGATCGGGATCGTGATCGCCTCTCGACGCCCCGAGAATCCGATCGGTTGGCTCCTGCTCACGGCGGGGTTGGCACTGGGGCTGAGCGGGTTCTCGCGCCAGTACGCCCTCCATGTGCTGATCGCCGACCCCGGGTCGCTTCCCGGCGGGCGGATCGCCGGCTGGATCGCGAACACGATCTGGCCGATCCCGGTCGGGATGCTGCCTTTCCTGTTCCTGCTGTTCCCCGACGGCCGGCTGCTATCGCCGCGCTGGAAGCGGGCAGAGTGGTTCTCGGTTGCGGCACTCGCCCTGATCCTGTCCACCACTGCGATCTTCGCCACGTCCATCTGGGCCCGTCCCTTCACGCTGGCGGATCAGGCCAGGGCCGGATGGCTCACGTCCCTCGCGCTCACGCTGTTCGTCATCGCGTTGTTCGCGATCCCGGCCGCAACGTTCCTCTCGTTCGCGTCGCTCGTCGTCAGGTTCAGGCGCTCGGTCGGCGACGAACGGCTGCAGCTCAAATGGTTCGTGACGGCCGCACTCTTCGTCGTCGTCACCTTCACGATGACGATCCTCACGAACGTCCCCCTGGCATCGCTGTCCTTCGACGTGGCGCTGCTGTTCCTCTACGTGGCGATCGGGATCGCGATCCTGAAACACCGGCTGTACGACATCGACGTCATCATCAAGAAGGCCGTCGTGTATGGATCGCTCGCGGCCTTCATCACGGCGGTCTACGTCGCGATCGTCGTCGTGGTGGGCACGTTCGTGGGCGCTACCGAGTTCCTCTCGCTGGTCGCGACCGCGATCGTGGCGGTGGCGTTCCAGCCCGCCCGCGAGCGGGCCAAGCGCACCGCGAACCGGTTGATCTACGGCAAGCGCGCCACCCCGTACGAGGTGCTCTCGGGGTTCTCCGAGCACGTCAGCGAGACGTACGGCGGCGAGGACATCCTGCCCAGGATGGCGCGTCTGCTGGCCGAGGGGACCGGAGCGACCGACGCCACCGTGTGGCTGCGCATCGGCGCCCAGATGCGCCCGGCCGCCACCTGGCCGGCGCCCACGCGTTCGCGAGCACCGGTCGCCTGGCAAGGCGACGGCCTCCCGCGGTTCCCCGACGTGGACGCGGCCGTTGCCGTGCGCCACGGGAACGAGCTGCTGGGAGCACTCACCGTGACGAAACCGGCGAACGATCCGATCCGACCGGAGGAGCATGCGCTGCTGTCCGACCTGGCCGCGCAGGCCGGGCTGGTCCTGGAGAACTTCCGGCTGATCGAGGATCTCCGATCCTCGCGCCAACGGCTGGTCGCCGCGCAGGACGAAGAGCGACGGCGGTTGGAGCGCAACCTCCACGACGGGGCGCAGCAGCAGCTCGTGGCGCTGGCGGTGAAGGTTCGGATGGCCGAGGGACTGGTGGGGCAGGACGAGCAACAGCGCGAGGTCCTGCACGGCATCCTCGACGATGCGCAAGGGGCACTGGAGGATCTCCGCGACCTGGCGCGCGGGATCTATCCGCCCCTGCTGGCCGATCGGGGGCTCCCCGCTGCCATCCAGGCGCAAGCGGGGAAAGCCCCTATGGCGGTGACGGTCGACGATGACGGCGTGGGTCGCTACCCGCCCGAGATCGAGGCGGCGGTCTACTTCTCGGTCCTGGAGGCGATGCAGAACGTCGCGAAGTACGCGGACGCGACGAACGTGGCCATCAAGCTGCGCCGTGAGCAGGAGGCCCTCGCCTTCTGGGTGACGGATGACGGCCGAGGGTTCGATGGGGCCACCACGCCGTTCGGGATGGGCCTGCAGAACATGGCCGATCGCCTTGCCGCGCTCGGAGGATCGATCGCCGTGCGCAGTGCGCCCGGCAAGGGGACGACGGTGTCCGGCCGGATCCCCGTGCCCGCCGAAGCGTGAGGAGACGCCTCGAGGCTACGTGATCCTGTAGTGCAGGTGGACCACGCCGTTGCCGAACCGCTGTTCGTCCTTCAGCTCGAGCTCCAGGCGGACATCCTCGGGGAATGACGGGTTGCCGCCCCCCACCACGATGGGCACCACGAACAGATGGCACTCGTCGACCAACCCGGCCCTGATCGCCTGGGCGGCCAGGTCGGGGCCGCCGATGCTGATGTCACGTTCCGCTCGCTCCTTCAACCTCCGGACGGCTCCGGGGTCGAACGCTCGCTCGATGCGCGTTCGCGCGCTGGATACCTTCTCCAGTGACGTCGAGTACACGATCTTGTCGGCCGCCTGCCAGATCTCCGCGAAGTCCTGCGCGAAGGACGGCTGATCGGGCAGGCTGAGCGCCGTCTCCCAATAGACCATCACCTCGTACATCCCACGCCCGTAGAGGTAGGTGCCGATCGGCCGCTCCAGATCGTTGACGAAGGTGTGCTCCTCCGCGTCCGGCTCGGCCCAGTCGAAGTTGCCGTCCCGGTCCGACACGTAGCCGTCGAGCGACGTGATCGCCGAGTAGATCAGCCTGGCCATGACGGATCTTCCCCCAGCACCCATCGCGTGTCGCCACAACTCAACATGCCACGGTAGCTGCCTTGCTGCTCGAGGTCCCCTGGTATGTTCGCCGAGGCGGTCGTCATGGCGGTCAAGGATGCCGAGAGGAAGCGGACATGCCCCTCACCGGAGACTACGAACCGAGCGCATCCGCGTGGTCGCGGAAGCAGACCGAGCTGTACGAGGCGACGAACGGCGAGCAGGGCGGCGATCTGCGCGGACGGCCCGTGATCGTGCTGACCTCGGTCGGCGCGAAGACCGGCAAGATCCGCAAGACCGCCCTCATGCGGGTCGAACACGAGGGCATCTACGCGGTGGTCGCGTCACTCGGCGGCGCGCCGAAGCATCCCGTCTGGTACTACAACCTCAAGGAGCACCCGCACGTCGAGTTGCAGGACGGTTCGACCAAACTCGACTACACGGCGCGTGAGGTGCTCGACGACGAGAAGGCCGTCTGGTGGGCGCGCGCGGTCGAAGCCTGGCCCGACTACGCGAGCTACCAGACCAAGACGGACCGGCAGATCCCGGTGTTCGTACTCGAACCCATGACGTAGGGGAGCCGCCGTCGGCGGTGTGGGTTACGACATGTCACCTTGCCCGCGAACCGGGAGCAGCAGCACGATGATGACGGTGATCCCCGGGAGGAAACAGGCAAGGAGGCCCCACAGCAGCGGGCTGTGACCCTTGCTGCGTGCGATCGACATGGTGAGGGTCAGGAAGATGACCCAGAGGACGAAGATGATCAGCCACCAGAAGAATGACATCGCTGCGATCACGTGTGCCCCTTTCGAAGGATGACGCTCGCCAGAACGTGGACCGGGTCATGATAAGGCCAGCTGGGTGGCCGTTCGCGCAAGGCGCTGACTCCGAGGTTAGCGACGCTACTCCGGCTCCATGCCGTGTCGTCGCATGAGATCGCGCTCGGCTTCGGTCGACGGCGGCTCAGTCCCTCGCCACAATGCGGAGAGCTCCTCGAAGTAAGCGTCCATCGCCGGTGCGTGCAGGATCAGGACTCGCGCCTCGGAGCTGCCTGCGTTTGCAAACGTGTGGAGCACGCCACCAGGCACGAGGACGAACGATCCGCTCACTCCGCGCTCGCTGTTGTCATCGAGACGGAACTCGAGCTCACCGGAGATCACGTAGAACGCCTCCACGCAGTCGACGTGGACGTGCGGCGGAGGTGTGCGCCCGCCAGCGGGAACCACTCGCTCCATGAGCGAGAATCGCCCCGATGTCGTCGCCGCGACGGCCTTGAACGACGCGACATTGCCCCGCAGGTCGATGTCGTGGCCCTCGCCCGGTTGGAGCACGAGGCCGCCCGCATCATTGGTGCTCGCATCGTCCGCAACACCTCGTGCGGATGGGGTGGGCGTGGTCGAGGGCTCGAGTCTCTCGTGGAGGTGGGCGAAGCGAGCCTGGAAGACCCTGAGCATGTCGATCTCGGTGGTCGTGCCGTCGTCGTAGGCTGGTGAGACGAGCGGCCGGGCCTGTTGGACCTTGATCACCACGATCGTCTTGACTCTATCGAGGAGCGTCGTAGCGCCATCCTCGCGCAGCCTTTCGAGGCCGCCCGAGAAGCCATCCGTCCCGGGCTCATGGATCACGGCCGGTCCTTTGAAGCGGTACCCCTTGCGCACGAACGGGTCCACCACGTTGACCTCAACGTGCGATCCCCGACGGATGTTCGCCACCGTCTGCGGCGAGGAGATGTCGGCGAAGAAGAGGTGATCGTCGTCCCAGACCCGCGTGGTCCCCTTCGGGGACAGGTTCGGTGACCCATCCTCGCAGACGGTGGCGAAGAACCCGAGTCGCTGTTCACGGACGACCCGCTTCATGTCCTCGGTGAGGATCGCCATGGAAGCCTCCGTTCGCTCTCCTACTTCCGTACGCACGATACGGTCAGGAAGCTCATTCCGCCTCCCTACCAAGCGGCGTACCCTCGATAGATGGCGGAATGGACGCCGCCCGGGGGACGTCCTGATCGCGATGAGCCCGATGATCCGTCGTCCTGGATCAACGTGGAGATCCTCCCGATCAGCGGCAGGTATACGTTGTCGTCGATGTACGACGAGCTCTGCGATCGCCCGGCTACCGAGTTGGTCGCACTTCTCCGCGATCGGCAGGTCTCCGCCCGCGAGGTCCTCGACGCTCACTTGGCCCGGATCGAGCGGGCGAACCCCGCGGTGAACGCGATCGTCACGCTGGTGCCCGATCGGGCGAGGGCGCAGGCCCAGGACGCTGACGATGCGCTCGCGCGTGGCGAGACCCCGGGCTTGCTGCACGGACTGCCGATCGCGCATAAGGACCTGGTTTCCACCGCCGGGATCCGGACGACGTTCGGCTCCCCGATCTTCGCCGATTGGGTGCCCGAGGAGGATGAGCTCCTGGTCGAGCGGATCCGAAAGGCCGGTGCCGTCCTCATCGGCAAGACGAATACGCCGGAGTTCGGAGCGGGCTCGAACACCTACAACCCGGTGTTCGGTGCGACACGGAACCCCTACGATCTCGGAAGGACGGCCGGCGGATCGTCGGGTGGCGCGGCTGCCGCCGTCGCGAGTGGGATGCTCCCGATCGCGGATGGGAGCGATCATGGCGGGTCGCTTCGCAACCCGGCGAGTTTCTGCAACGTCGTCGGGTTCCGTCCCACCCCTGGACGCGTACCATCGTGGCCAGACGGAGACCCGGGCGATGACCTGGTGGTGGAGGGCCCGATCGCCCGGACCGTCGAGGATGTGGCTCTGCTCCTCGGCGCCATGTCGGGTCCCGATCCGCGAGTACCGGGTTCGCTGGCCGATCCTGGGGCTGTGTTCGCTCCTCCCCTGGACGGTGATCTCGGAGCGCCCCGCGTGGCCTGGGCACCTACCTGCGGCGGCACGATGCCTGTCGATGTCCGCGTGTCCGCGGCTGTGGACGCCGCTCGATCTTCCTTCGAGGGAGTTGGATGTCGGACCGAGGACTCCTTTCCGGACCTGTCCGGCGCTCGGTACTCCTTCTTCATCCTTCGTGCCCGCATATATGCCATGCAGCTCGGCGACCTGTTGGATGCCCACCCCGACCAGATCAAGGAGACCGTCGTGTGGAACATCGAAGAAGGTCGTCGCCTCACGCCCGAAGACCTCTCGCGAGCACGCCAGCTCCGGGACGATATCCGGAAGCGGGTCGCGGACTTCAACCAACGTTTCGATCTCCTCGTCCTTCCCACCGTGCAGGTGCCGCCGTTCGAGGTCGAAGAGGAGTACCCGACCGAGGTCGCCGGGGTGCCGATGCTGACCTACATCGACTGGATGGAGTCGTGCTGGTCCATCTCGCTTACCGGGAGCCCGGCGATCTCGGTGCCATGTGGGTTCACCGATGATGGGTTGCCGGTCGGGCTCCAGATCGTTGGACGTTGGGGCGACGATCTGGGTGTGCTTCGGGCGGCCCACGCCTTCGAGCAAGCGACCGGCGTCGGAGCGCGTCGACCGAACGTGTGAGGGGGAGTCGCGTGGCTCGTCCGTCCGGAGCCTCAGACGCTCAGCCGATCGTCGGTCGCTCCACCGTGCTGTGGAACCCTTGCTAGCCGCTCATCGAAGCGTCCTCAGCGGCGATCTCCTGACTGTCGATGTAGGTCCCGTCGGGGGCGTTGAGGAACACGTTGCCGCCATGGCCGCCCGGAACGATAGCCACGAAGTACCGCAGTGCTGGGTCATCCGGCGCCTTGAAGAGCCTGAGGTATTGAGACGATCCGTCGTCGAGCGTCACGCGGATGTCGCCGTACTGTGCGTTCGCGACGCCCATCACGATCACATCCGGACCCACGACGCCGGTCTTGGTCTGGATGAACCATGAGCCGCCTTCGGGAACCGTCTCCAGGGATGTGCAGATGGATGCCTGCTTGGCAGCCGACACTCCGGAGGTGGCGGCGCTGAAGACGAAGTTCGCCTCGCCGTCGCAGGGAGCAGCCGTTGGGTCGATGTAGGCATCGAAGTCCGCCCCGTCCACCGATCCCCACACGAGCGGCCACGCCTCGTCCGATGCGAATAGCGCTTGATCAGGACGACGCGCCTCGTCAAGGGATGTGACCTCGGGCCAGTCCCCCGTCGCAGCGAAGTACGGGTATGTGGGAGCTTCCACGGCCGGCGGTGAAGGGGTGTCCGGGATCGGCGCGATCTGATCCATCTTCGGCATATCGCACGTCCACGAGTCACACAGGGCTGCCGTGGCCAGTGGTCGTCCCACCTTGTCGTATGCACGAAGGGTGCCGGCGTGCTCGACGTCGGGTTGGAAGTAGATGAATGCGCTGACGCCCCACGCGTTGGGGAACCGCAGAACGGGGACGCTGTGCGAGGCACCGTCGTCCATCGTGATCGACAGACTGTCGACACGGTTGGATGCGAACCCCATACCCGCGAACGGGCCACGCGACCCCACGGTGCACTGTTGACACACCCCCGCCCCACCGGGAGCGAGCGTCCGGAACAGGAGGTCGGATTCCGAAGGGAACACCGGCCAACCGCCCGCTTCGGCGGATCCGGCGTCAGGAAGGCAGTAGCCGCCCACCCCGCTATCACGGGCGGCGCCACCGGGAGGCTGCGGGCCGGGGCTCACAGGCGTCGCCTGAGGATCAGCAGGTCCGGCCAGGTAGAGGCATGGCGTGGGGTAGCCCGCGTCCGCTCTGCGCGAGGTCCAGCCTTCGAGCGAATAGGCGCGTCCATCGACCGATCCGGAGGCGAGGATGTACCTCAGCCCCATGATGTCCTCCACCTCGGCCGTGCTCACATAGGCGTCTCGAGGGTCCCCTTTCGTCACGACCGGCCAGCGACCGCCGCTCATAGGCGCCTCCGCCGACAGTTTCGGCGCGAGTCGAACACCGGCGACCGCCACACCGATCACCACTATCGCCAAAAGGGCGCGGGCTCCGATCGTCCGCCGCCGCGCCTTGATGGTTCGGCGACGGACATCATCAGACAACGATCGGAGCGGCGACGCGCCGATGTTCCGATCCAGGGACTCACGGAGCTTCGATTCGAGATCGTTCATGGATGGTCCTCCATCTGGGAGCGAAGGGTCGCCATCGCTCGAGACACAAGTGCGTTCACTGCGCGCTCAGAGCAGCGAAGTACCTGTCCGGTCTGCGCCTCGGAGAGATCCTCGTAGTAGCGCAGCACGATCGCGGCCCGCTGCCTGTACGGCAGTCGCTGCAGCGTTGCCCACAGCTCATCACGGTCTTCGCGACCCCGGTCATCCGAGACAGTGGGTTCATTTGCTTGCCGCACGTAGCTCCGGCGTTCCGCCGCCTGGCGCTTGGCGTAAGTCCGGCACATGTTCACGACGGTGCGCCGAAGGTACGCCTCGAATGCAGCGGGATCGCGCAGGAAGGGGAGCCTGCCGGCTGCCCGGATGAACGCCTCTTGGGCGATGTCTTGTGCGAGGTGAGCATCGCCACACAACCCGCGAGCCAGCGCCTCCGATCGGCCCATCGTTCGCGCGTAGAGATCGGCAAGCGGATCAGATGACGTGGCCGCGTCGATATCCGAAGCTGATTCCATCATGAAGTAGGACCACTCAGAGCATCGGCTCGCTTCGGTCAGGCTGAGATGTAGATCGATGTGGAGGCTCAGGCCAGGCCCTTCCTAAGGAGCACCAACTCGACTCCGTCCACGAAACGGCCACGGGCCGGGACGACCCCACCCAGCCCTTCGGTCTCTTGACGCGAAGGGAGAAGGATCAGGGTAGGGCTCGACCGCGAACCCGTGATGGATCGTTTGCTCTCGGGGCAATCTCTGTTATTGCCCTCGGCCTGTCTACGAGTCGACGGCGTCGACGATCTTCTCGCCGCCTTCGTTCACCGCCTTCACGACGGCGTCGTAGTCACCCTTGTCGATCGCCTTGTTGACCTTCTTCGCGGCGTGATCGACGGCGGCGTCGATCTTGTCCAGGTACTGGTCGTCCACCACTGCGACGATCGCCGAAGAGTTCGCCGGCAGCCAGTCCGCCTCGTCCAGGCTGGATGCGATCCGCTTCTCCTCGTGGTGCTTCGCGATCTCGCCGGCGACCCCACCTGCGACCGCGCCCACGGCCATCGCGCCGAGCAGCGGCGGGGCGAACAGGCCCACCACGAGCCCGGCCACCCCGCCCAGGGTCGCACCGGCCGCGACCTGCCCGCCGCCGTGCTCGTCGACGTTCACCTTGCCGTCGGCGTCGCGGTCAAGTACCACCGATGCGATGACCGCAGCGTCGTCGAGCTGCTTGAGCGACTGATAGTCCTGCTTCGCTGTCGCCGCGTCTCCGTAAGAGGCCACGTAGAGGACGAGGTTCAAGTCCGCATAACTGCCCATCCGCACTCCCTTCCCTATGCACCGGTCGACCGCGTCGCCGACCGGACTCAACATCCTACGTACATCCGTCGCCTCACGCTGTCAAACGCGCTCGGGCAGGACTCGCACTGCTGTCCGAACCGGCCACCTCATCTGACCTGTCACGGGCCACCTCGCCTGTCCCGGTTTCGCGGCCATCTTGGTGTTCGCTCTCTCCCTTCGCCGGGGTCGTTTGACGCTCGGCGGTGCCCCACCTAGCGTGCGCCCATGGCCGAAGGGGGGACCGGGCGCGAGCGGCGCTTCGGCGACGTCGCGGAAGGGGATCTCACCTACGGCGGCTACCTCAAGATCCCGGAGCTGCTGGAGCTGCAGCAGCTCCGCTCGGACCCGCCCGTGCACGATGAGCTGCTGTTCATCGTCGTTCATCAGGCCTACGAGCTGTGGTTCAAGCAGCTGCTCTTCGAGCTGGGGTCGATCCGCGATCACCTGTTCGCCGACCGTCCCGAACGCGCCCGCCACGAGCTGGTGCGTGTGCACACGATCGAGCGGGTGTTGATCGAGCACATCGAGGTGCTGCAGTCGATGTCGCCCCAGGACTTCCTGGAGTTCCGGACGTTGCTCGCGCCGGCCAGCGGCTTCCAGTCGGCCCAGTTCCGCGAGATCGAGTTCATCAGCGGGCTGAAGGATCCGCGCTTCCTGGAGGATCTGACGGCCTCGACCACCGAACGCGAGCGGATGCAGCGACGGCTCGACGAGCCCACCTTGTGGGATGGCTTCGTCGCCCTGATGGAGCTGCACGGCTTCCCGATGCCGGCGGACGACGCCGAGGCACGGGTCAGGTCCCTGGTGGCGATGGCCCGGGAACAGCGCGAGGTGTTCGCCGTCAGCGAGGGTCTTCTCGATCACGACGAGTCGATGGCGCGGTGGCGCTACCTCCACGTCCTGATGGTGGAGCGCGAGATCGGGGCGAAGCGCGGGACCGGCGGCTCCAGCGGGGTGGACTACCTCCGTTCCACCTTGGACAAGCGCTGCTTCCCCGAGCTCTGGGGTCTCCGCAGCCGGCTGTAGGCTTCCCGGGCGATGTCGAAGCTGCGCCCGTCCGCGAAGGCGTCGTCCTTCACCGAGTCGGTGATCCGGGAGATGACCCGGCTGGCCGCGGTCCACGACGCGATCAACCTGGGGCAGGGGTTCCCCGACTTCCCCGCGCCGCAGCCGCTGAAGGACGCGGCGGCGCGCGCCATCGCCGAGGATCACAACCAGTACCCGATCACGTGGGGGGTGCAGGCCTTCCGCGAGGCGATCGCCGCCAAGTACGCACGCGACTACGGGATGACGCTGGATCCCGAGACGGAGATCTGCGTCACCTGCGGCTCCACCGAGGCGATGATCGCCACGATGCTGGGCGTGGTGGATCCCGGCGACGAGGTCGTGCTCTTCGAGCCGTTCTACGAGAACTACGGCCCCGACTCCATCCTGTCGGGCGCCGTGCCGCGCACCGTCACGCTGCATCCGCCCGACTGGTCCTTCGATGAGGGGGAGCTGAGGGCGGCGTTCGGTCCCGCCACCCGGGCCATCGTGATCAACACGCCGAACAACCCCACCGGGAAGGTCTTCTCCAGCGAGGAGCTGTCGCTGATCGCCGAGCTCTGCCAGTCACATGACGCCCTGGCGATCACCGACGAGATCTACGAGCACATCCTGTACGACGGGGCTCGGCACATCCCCATCGCGAGCCTCCCCGGGATGGCCGAGCGCACCGTCACGATCAGCGCGCTCTCCAAGACGTACTCGGTGACCGGCTGGCGCGTGGGCTGGGCGGTCGCTCCGCCATCGCTCCTGGGCGGGATCCGCACCGTGCACGACTTCCTCACGGTCGCGGCACCCGCGCCGCTTCAGGTGGCGGGCATCACGGCCCTGACGCTTCCACCGTCGTACTACGCATCGATGACGAACGACTACATCCAGCGGCGGGACACGATGATGCGGATCCTGGCCGAGACCGGATTCCGGGCCGACCCGCCCGCCGGCGCCTACTACGTGATGGCCGACGGGTCGCACCTTGGCCTGGGCGACGACGTGGCCACCGCGAACCACCTGGTCGAGCACGCCGGCGTCGCCACGGTGCCGGGCTCGTCGTTCTTCACGCGTCCGCAGGATGGCGCCGACCTGCTGCGGTTCGCGTTCTGCAAGCGGCTGGAGACGCTTGAGTTAGCGGGCGAGCGCCTCCGCTCCCTGGCCCAGTAGACCTACGCCAGGCTCCAGAAACGGTCCGGCGCCAGCACCCCCGCCGGATCGAACGACGCCTGCAGTCGGCGCTGGATGTCCCCGGTGGGGATCGCGACCTCGCCCATCCCGTCGGGACCTCGCACGGCGGGGGCGATACCGCCCACAGAGGCGGCCCGTCGTTGGACGGCGGCGACACCCTCGGCGTCTCCGGCCCAGATCCAGACGATCCCGACCCCCATCAGGGCGGCCCAGGCCCGTTCCGGTCCCACGATCTCGCCGATCCGGGACGGGGGGACGGCCGCCTCCACCACGCGGTCTGTTCCGAGTTCTGCCGGCCCCGGGAGACCGTCGTCGACCTCCGCCAGGCCGCGGACCGAGGCGCGAGCGATCTCTCGAAGCTCCGCCACCTCCGCGTCCCACCCCTCGAGCCGGACGGTCACGTCGTGCGGGCGAGCCAGGATCATCGACGCTGCCGGGAGTGCCCCCAGCAGCTGCGCTCCCAGGGCGAGACCGTCGCCCGGCGAGCGGAGGGTGATGACCGCCTGGGGAAGCGGACGCACCTTCACCGCCACCTGGACGATGATCCCCAGGGTCCCGAGGGATCCGGTGGCCAGCCGGTGAACGTCGTATCCGGTCACGTTCTTGACGGTTCGGGCACCGCTCCTGATCAGGCGGCCGTCGCCGGTCACCAGCTCGAGCTCGGTGACGGTGTCCCGGACGTGGCCCACGCGCAGCCGCCGCGGGGACGAGACCCCGGCGGCGATCACGCCTCCCACCGTGGCGTCGTCGGGGGCGTCGACCGCCCACTCCTGACGCGCCGGTGACAGGAGCGCCCCCAGGTCGCGGATGCGCATCCCCGCCCCGACCACCGCCAGCATCTCCGCCGGGTCGTAGGCCACGACGTCGTCGAGCTGGGTGGTCCACAGCTCGGCGTCGACCTCGCACGCGAGCCCGCGCTCCATGTGTTGCCGACCTCCCACCGGCAGGACCCGGACCCGGTCGGCCGTGGCCGCTCGAAGTGCGTCCGTGACGTCGGACGTGGACGACGGGTGGAGCGTCGTCATCGGCCCGGACCGCGTGGTGCCCGCGCGCGGGGCGTTCAGATCCACGTGCCCTCCGGGAGGCGCGCCGCCGCCTGCGTCGCATCGTCCGTGGCGGCGCGAGCCACCGCGAAATCGCCGCAGCGTGCGCCATCGGGCAGGACCTTCTGGGGGTTCATGCGACCGGCAGGGTCGAAGGCCACGCGGATGCACGCCTGCGCGTCCAGATCGTCGTCGGTGAAGACGAGCGGCATGAAGTCACGTTTCTCCAGACCGATCCCGTGCTCGCCGCTGAGGGCGCCGCCGGCTTTCACGCACAGCCTCACGACCTCGTCGCTCGCCTGCAACACGCGCTCCAACGTGCCGGGAACGGTCCGGTCGAACGAGAACAGCGGATGGAGGTTCCCGTCACCGGCGTGGAACACGTTGGTGACGATCAGGTCGTGGCGTTCCGCGATCGCGTACACACCGGCCAGCACCTCGACCAGCTTGGTCCGCGGGACGACGCAGTCGTGCAGGTGGTAGTGGGGGGCGATCTGCGCCACGGCGCCGAACGCCGACTTCCGCCCCTTCCATAGCAGGGCGCGCTCGGCCTCGTCGGCGGCCACCCGGATCGTGCGGACGTCGTGCTCGTGCGCGGCGGCCTCGACCTCGCGGGACTGGGCCTCGACGGCCCCGCGCACCCCGTCGACCTCGACGATCAGGATCGCGGCGGCGTCGGTGGGGTACCCGGCGTGCGCGAAGTTCTCAGCCGCCACCACGATCCCGTGGTCCATCATCTCGATCGCCGCGGGCACCACGCCGCGCGCGATGATCGCCGACACGGTGGCGGCGCAGCTCTCGACCGACGTGAAGTCCAGGAGCATCGTGCGGACGGACGGGGGGAGCGGGGTGAGCCGGACGCAGACGCTCGCCACGATCCCCAGCGTCCCCTCGCCCCCGACCACGACGCCCCGCACGTCGTACCCGGCGGCCTCCGGCGCTTCGGAGCCCACGCGCACGACGGTGCCTTCGGCGGTGACCAGATCCACCGCCAACACGTGGGCCGAGGTGACGCCGTACGCAAGGCAGTGGGGTCCACCCGCGTTCGTGTTGACGTTCCCGCCGATCGACGATGCCTGCTGGGACGAAGGATCCGGTGCGTAGGTCCATCCCATCGGTCGCAGCGCCGTCGATAGGTCGAGATTGAACAGGCCGGGTTCCACCCAGGCCAGGCGGTCGTCGGGGCGGACCTCCAGGATCCGGTTCATCTTGGACAGCACCACGACGAGCGCGTCGCCGATCGGCGTGGCGGCCCCGGCCAGTCCCGTCCCGCTTCCTCGCGGCACCACCGAGAGGCCGTGCTCGGCGGCGGCGCGCACGCAGGCCACGACGTCCTCGGTGGTGCGGGGGAACGCCACCAGCGCGCATCCACCCTCCACCATCGAGGCGTCCCGAGCGTAGAGCTTCAGGTCGAGGGGGTCGGCCAGGACATCGTCGGGGCCGAGCGCCGCGACGAGCGTGCGGTGAGCTGCCGGGACGTCGGCCATGACCGGAAGGCTACGCCTCCGTCACTGCACCCGGCCGCGTCCTTCGATCGCGAACACGCGCTCGACGATCCCCTCCCGCACGCCGTGCGCTCGATCGAAGAGGTTCACGCAGCTACAGACGTGGAGGGGGATGACCTCGAGCCGGTCACCGATCGACGGCGGACGCCCGCCGTCCGCGACGTGCCCCACGCCGTGTTCCTCGGTCATGAAGTCCAGGAGCAGATCCGGACGGCCCCGAACCACTCCCCGACCGGGGTAGGGGGGACCGTCCCCACCGTCGGAGGAGAAGCACTTCGACCCGGCGTCGATCACGAAGCGGTCATCCCACGGGCGGGCCACCACCGTGGTGAGCACCGCGGCCGCGCAGGTGGCCTCGGTGGCGACCCCCAGGCGCATCTGCTGCACGTCGTTGAACACGTAGGTGCCCGGCCGGATCTCGGTGACGCCGGCGAGGCCGGCGACCGCTCGGGCCGTGGGCGTGGCGCCGACGCTGATCGTGCGCACCGGAACCCCTGCCGCGGCGCAGCGCTCGGCCGTGTCGGCGAGCTCGGTGGCCTCGCGTCGGGCGATCAGGGAGAGATCCTCGGGCGACGTGGCGCCGTACGCCTGGCCACCGTGGGAGAGCAGGCCGATCACCTCCACACCGGGGATCCGCGCGACGTCGGCGACCAGATCGACGGTTGGGAGACCGGCGGGGCGACCCATCCGATGCTGCCCCGTGTCGACCTCCACGAGCACCTCGAGCGTCCGGCCCATGCCGAGGGCCACCCGGCCGATCCCCTCCGCGACCTCGACGGAGTCAAGGCTCACACGGGTGGCAGCGCGTTCCATCAGGGCGGCCAGCCGCCGGAGCTTGGACTCGCCCACCAACGGGTAGGCCACGAGGATGTCGTCCAGGCCGGCATCGGCCATGACCTCGGCCTCCCCGAGTTTCGCCACCGTGATGCCCTGCCGCGCCCCCCGCCAGCTGCATCCCGGCGATCTCGGATGACTTGTGCGTCTTGGTGTGCGGGCGCAGCCTCACCCCGGCGTCGCGGGCCACGCCGGCCATCTCGGCGATGTTCGCGGCCAGGACATCCACGTCGACCAGGAGGCTCGGGGTGTCCAGAGCGTCGGTGGGCGCCCCGATCGGCGAGGCGTCCACGCTGGTTCCGGTCAGGCGACGCGGCCCGGGGAGCCGTCGTCGGTGGAGTAGGGCAGCCCCGCGGCGGCCCACGCCTCCATGCCCCCTTGCACGTTGGTGGCGTCGAACCCACGAGCCTGGAACATCATCGTGGCGAGCTCACTCCGGTTCCCACTCCGGCAGATCACGGCGATGGGCCGATCCTTGTCCAGGTCGGCCCCCGCCCCCGCCATGATCGAATTCAGGGGGAGGAAGATGGCTCCCTCGACGTGGCCGGCGTCCCACTCGTAGGGCTCGCGGCAGTCCACGAGCTGGATGTCTCCCAGGCGTTCGCTCACGCCGGCGACTGAGGCGAGGTCCGGTTCGGCCATGGCAGAAGCGCATGCTACCAGCGGCCTCCGAGTCCCTCGAGAGCGACCCGGAAGGCCGTCAAGGTGGGCGCGGAGAACAGGACGAATCGCACCTCCTGCACGTCGGTGATCGCGTCGAGCACCGATCCGAGAGCGACCGGCGCGGCCTCCGACACCGGGTAGCCATAGATCCCGGTGGAGATCGCAGGGAACGCGACGGCGGTGGCGCCGAGTTCGTCCGCGAGGGCGAGGCAGGAGACGTGACACGCGGCCAGTTGCTCCCGATCCCGCTCCACGCCGGAGTAGATCGGCCCGGCCGTGTGGATGATCCAGCGCGCACGGAGGTCTCCGCCCGACGTGAAGACGGCCCGGCCCGTGGGGAGGGGAGGGGTCCCGAGCTCGTCGATCAGTCGCTCCCGCTCGGCCAATGCCTCGGCCCCGGCGGCTCGGGTGATCGCGCCGTCCACGCCGCCTCCGGGTCGTAACGATGTGTTCGCCGCGTTGACGATGGCGTCCACAGCCTGGTGGGTGATGTCGCCTTCGATCAGGACGATCCGAGGTGGCATGCGAACGATCGTACGGCGCGCGATGAGGGCCGTGGGTGCCCCGTCACGGACGGTATAGCATCGGGCGTCGCTCGACGGAGGGGTCGTGACCACGGTCGAGGAACTGAAGGCCCGGTACTACGTGGACCACGTGGACGATCACGCGGTCTTCGATGCCACCGTGCGCCGATACCTGCGGCCGGACGCGGTGGTGTTGGACGCGGGCGCCGGCCGCGGCGTGCGCAACCGGTACGACTACGCGGAGCAGGTCGAGCGACTGGTCGGGGTGGACGTGGATCCGAGCGTGCGAGACAACCCCAACGTGGACGAGGGCATCGTGGCCGACCTGTCCGACCTCCCGTTCGATCCCGGCACCTTCGATCTGGTGTTCTCGAAGTACGTCCTGGAGCATCTGGATCGGCCGCTCACCACGTTCCGCGAACTCCGTCGCGTGATGAAAGCGGGGGGGCACCTGGTCTTCCATACTCCCAACCGGTACCACTACGTCGCGCTGGGAGCCATGGTCACCCCCACGCGGTTCCACGCCTGGTTCAACGACAAGCGGGGCCGGGTGGAGGCCGACACCTTCCCCACGCGTTACCGCGCGAACGACCGCCGGAAGCTCCGCGAGCTGGCAGCCCGGGCCGGGTTCCGCGTCGCCTCGTTGGCGTTGATCGAGCCCAGCCCCGACTACCTGTTCTTCAACCCGTGGGCGTACCGGGCGGGGGTCGCCTACGAGCGATCGGTCAACGGGAGCGAGCGCCTCTCCGGCCTCCGCTCGGTGATCGTGGGCGACCTGGAGGCGGTCTGAGGTGGCGGAGTTCGACCTGCTGGTCCTGGGCGATGCGAACCCCGATCTGATCCTGAGCGGCGATGAGGTGACGCCGGCGTTCGGCCAGGCGGAGCGGCTGGTCGATGACGCGCGGCTCACGATCGGCGGCTCGGGCGCGATCGCGGCCTGCGGCGCCGCCCGCCTGGGTCTGCGCGTGGCGTTCGTGGGGGTGGTGGGGGACGATCTGTTCGGGCGGTTCATGCGGGATGAGCTGGCCGCGCGCGAGGTCAACGTCCGAGGGATGGCCGTCGACGAGGAGCGGCCCACCGGCGTCACGGTCGTGCTGTCCACACGCGACGACCGTGCCATGTTGACCGCCTTGGGCACGATCGGCGGGCTGCGCGCCTCGCTCGTGGACCCCGATCTGCTGCGCGCATGCCGACACGTGCACGTCAGCTCCTTCTTCCTGCAATCGGAGCTGGCGGAGGAGCTGCCGGCCCTGTTCGCCGAAGCCCAAGGACGAGGGGTCTCCACCTCGATCGATCCGAACTGGGATCCCAGCGGTGCGTGGGACGGCGGGCTCATGCAGATCCTTTCGAAGACGGACGTGTTCCTGCCCAACGCCATGGAGGCGATGCGGCTGACGCGGATCTCCGAACTGGAGGAGGCGATCTCCCGACTGCGTGCCCAAGGACCCCTGGTGGTCGTGAAGGACGGCGCCCAGGGTGCGGTGGCGGCGCGCCTGGGGGAGACGGTGGCGCTGCCCGCCTTCCCGGGTCCGGTGGTGGATACGACGGGGGCCGGGGATTCGTTCGACGCCGGGTTCCTGGCCGCCTGGCTGGAAGACGAGCCTCTGGAGCGGTGCGTGGCGATCGCGAACGCGTGTGGCGCGCTGTCCACCCGGGTGCAGGGCGGCACGGATGGGCAGCCCACGATGGAGGAGGCCCTGCTGGCCGTGGAACGGGGGACGGCGGCGTGATCGTCTGCCTGGCGGCGAACCCGTCGATCGACAAGCTGTTCGAGATCGACCGACTGGTGCGCGGCGACATCCATCGGCCATCGGGTTTCGTGCAGACCGCGGGCGGCAAGGGACTGAATGCGGCGCGGGCGGCGCGCGCGCTGGGCGGCGACGTGCGCGCGGTCGCCCTGATGCGCGGCCACGCCGGGCGGTGGCTCGCCGACACCCTGGGCGCCGAGGGTGTCGAAGGCGTCTACGTGTGGACCCATGGTGAGAACCGTGCCTCGCTCTCGGTGGCCGACGCCGAGACCGGGGGGCTCACGGAGTTCTACGAGCATGGTGCCGAGGTCCCCGCCTCCGCGTGGGTGGAGCTGATGGAGCTCACGTCGCGCACGTGGGTGGCGGACGGGTGGCTCACGATCAGTGGGTCCCTGCCCCCGGGCGCCGCCGACGACGGCTACCGGTCGATCGTGGGCGAGGCGCGCGGAGCCGGTGTGCACGTGGCGCTGGACGCTGCCGGGGAACGGCTCCGTCTGGCGCTCGAGGCGGCGCCCGACGTCGTCAAGGTGAACGCCTCCGAGGCGGGGGAGCTGCTGGGCATCCCCACCGCCCGGCGCGACGAGGCGCTGGCTGCCGCACAGAAGCTGCGTGCGATGGCGGGCGGCGACGGTCACGCCGGCCTGGTGACGCGCGGCGCCGACGGCGTGGTGCTGGCGGCGCCCGACGGCGTGCTCTACGAGGCCTCGCTGTACGTCCGCGGCCGCTACCCGGTGGGCAGCGGTGACGCCTTCCTGGCCGGGCTGGTCACGGGTCTCGACCGCGGCGATCGATGGGAGGGCGCGCTGCGCCTGGCGCTGGGCGCCGGGACGGCGAACTCGGAGATGCCGGGTGCCGGGCGCCTGGATCCGGCGCGGGCCGCCGCCCTGGCCGGGCTGGCACACGTGCGGGTCCTGTAGGGCCTGTGATGGAGCACGACCCGTTGCTCGCTGAGCAGATCCGCTACTACGACGAACGCGCACGCGAGTACGAGGAGCTGTACCACCGGCGCGGTCGCCACGACCTGGGACCCGAGGGCAACGCCCGCTATCGCGACGAGACCCGGGTGATGGAGGAGGCGCTCCTGGCGTTCGAGGCGCGCGGGTCGGTGCTCGAGCTCGCGTGCGGCACCGGCCTGTGGACCCGCTTCCTCGTACGCACGGCCACGCGGCTGCTCGCGATCGACGCGTCGCCGACCATGATCGAGGTGAACCGGGAGCGGTACGGTGCGCCGAACGTGGAGTACCTCCAGTCGGATCTGTTCACGTGGGAGCCCTCCGGTGATGAGCGTTTCGATGCGATCGTCTTCGGCTTCTTCCTCTCGCACGTGCCTCCCGAGCGGTTCGCGCGCTTCTGGGACCGGTTGTCGGGATGGTTGGCACCGCAGGGACGCGTGTTCTTCCTGGATGATGTCGCCGGCCCGCAACGTCCGTACTCGGGGCAGGAGGTGGAGGACGGGCCCGCCTACGCCCACCGGCGACGGCTGAACGACGGCCGCGAGTTCACGATCGTGAAGCGGTTCTGGGAGCCCGATGAGCTCCGATCCGAGCTGGAGGAGCTGGGGTGGAGCGCCACCGTGTGGACCTCGGGCTCGGAATTCCTGATCGGCACCGCGTCACCGCAGCGCTAGGAAAGCCGTTCTCCCGATCCGGCATCGAACAGGTGGATCGACCCCGGGTCGGCACCGACCGGGATCACGTCGCCGGGGCGCGGGCTCGCGCCCGGATCCAGGCGGATGGTGACGGACGCTCGGGTGCTCTGGCCCGCCAGCAGCATGGCGTCCTCCTCCTCGGCGCCGCTCTGGGCGGCCTGCGCGTCGACGGTGCCGTGGACCAGCACCTCGTCGCCCAGCGGCTCCACCACGTCGACCCGCAGGTCGATCGAGGGCCGGTCGGTCCCGACCCCGTCCGGCCGGAGGGCCTCGGGCCGCACGCCGACCGTCACCGGTCCCTCGGCGAGCCCGGCGCGTTCGAACGTGAAGGTTCCGGCGCTCACGGTCCCGTGCGCGACCGATCCGCGCAACAGGTTCATCGGAGGCGAGCCGATGAAGCCCGCCACGAAGACGTTCGTGGGGTGGTCGTAGACGTCCTGCGGTCCCCCAAGCTGCTGCAGCTTGCCGGCACTCATCACGGCGATCCGATCGCCCAGGGTCATGGCCTCGGTCTGATCGTGCGTGACGTAGATCGTGGTGATCCCCAGCCGGTGATGCAGCTTCTTCAGCTCCGCGCGCATCTGCACGCGGAGCTTCGCGTCCAGGTTGGAGAGGGGCTCGTCCAGCAGGAAGGCGGCCGGCTCCCGAACGAGGGCGCGTCCCATGGCCACGCGCTGCCGCTGGCCCCCGGAGAGCTGCCCGGGGCGTCGCTGCAGGAGTTCGTCGAGCCCCAGCATCTCGCTCACGCCGCGGACGCGGAGGTCGATGTCCTGGCGCGAGGCCCTTCGTTGACGCAAACCGAAGGCCAGGTTCTTCTCCACCGTCATGTGGGGATACAGCGCGTAGTTCTGGAACACCATCGCGATGTCCCGGTCCTTCGGAGGGATGTCGTTGACGGGCTCATCGCCGACCAGGATCGTGCCGCTGGAGATCTTCTCCAGGCCCGCCACCATGCGGAGCGCGGTGGACTTGCCGCAGCCCGAAGGGCCCACCAGGATCAGGAACTCGCCTTCGGCTACGGTGAGGTTGAGGTCCTCGACCGCCACCGTCGGACCGGGGAAGACCTTGGTGACATGCTCGAACGTCACCGACGACATGGCCTCACCCCTTCAGCCCCTGGGTCGCGATCCCGCGCACGAACCACCGCTGTGCCAGGACGAAGACCACCAGCATGGGGATCGTGCTCATCACGTTGCCCGCCATCAGCAGGTTCGTGTCCGCGGCGTGCGCGCCCTGGAAGTTCTGCAGGCCCAGTTGCAGCGTGAACGCGTCGGTGTTGTTGATGATCGTCACCAGGGGCCACAGGAAGTCGTTCCAGGTCCACATGAACTGCACCACGGCGAGTGTGGCCAGGGCGGGGGTCGACAGGGGCAGCACGATCGTGAACAGGATCTTCAGGCGGGAGGCGCCATCGATCCGTGCGGCCTCCTCCAATTCGAGCGGCAGCGTGCGGAAGAACTGGGTGAGCATGAAGATGCCGAACACGTTGGCGAGGTTGGGGACGATGAGCGCACCCAGCGTGTCGAGCAGGTGCATCTGCTTCACGATCAAGAACGTCGGGATCAGGATCACCTGGAGCGGCACCATCAGCGTGGCCAACAGGAAGAAGTAGACGACCCTCCTCCCGTAGAACTTGATCCGCGCGAAGCCGTAGGCCGCCAACGAACAGAGCACCAGGTTGCTGGCCACGACGGTGCAGGTCACCACCGTCGTGTTGAAGAACCACCGGCCGAACGGCGCCGCTCCCAGCGCGTCGGGGTAGTTGGACCACTGGAAGTCGCCCGGCCACAGGATCGGCGGGAAGTGCCGGGTCTGCGCCAGGGTTTCCAGCGACGTCATCACCATCCACACCAGGGGCACCAGCATCACGACGGCGATGGGCAAAAGGAGGAGGTGCCAAGGGCTGAACGGGAGCCAGCGCGCCCCGCGCGTCTCCACCATGCCGGTCTCGCCGCTGAGCGAGGTCAGGTCGGCCTGGGCTCCTCGGTTCGCGACGACGGCGCTCATGACGAGTAGTGCACCACCCGGTTGCCCAGCCAGAACTGGATCAGCGTGAGGACCAGGATCACCAGGAACAACACGTAGGCGATCGCCGCCGCGTATCCGGCCGCCGAGAAGCCGTAGCTCGTCGTGAACGCCAACTTGAAGACGTAGAAGACCGGCACCGAGGTGTGTCCCAGCGGCCCGCCCTTGGTGACGAAATAGACCTCATCGAACAGTTGCAGGGCGCTGATCGTTGACCACACCACCAACAGAAGGGTGGCGGGACCCAGGAGCGGCAGCGTGACGTTGCGGAACGTGCTCCATCGGCCGGCGCCGTCCACCGCGGCCGCCTCCACCAGCTCGGCGGGCACGCTCTGCAGCGCCGCCAGGTACACGATGGTGTCGAACCCCAGCCATCCCCACACGGTCATGATCACGAGCGACGGCATCGCTCCGGCGGGGGAGTCGAAGAAGCCGAACGGACCCAAGCCGACTTTGCCCAGGGCCCAGTTCGCCAGGCCGAACTGAGCGTCGAACAGCCACAGGAACATGATCCCCGTGGCGATCGTGGAGACCGCCACCGGGATGAAGACCGCCAGCCGGTAGATCCGGATGCCGCGGATCCGGCGGTTCAGGGCCATCGCCAGCATCAGCGCGAGCACCACCGACAGCGGCACGAACAGGAACGTGTAGTAGACGGCGTTGACCGCCGCCTGACGCGCGAACGGGTCGCTGGCGATCTTCGCGTAGTTGTCGAGGCCCACGAACGGCCTGATGGGCGAGATCAGGCTCGCGTCCTGGAAGGACAGGACGAATCCCCACACGATGGGGATCAGCCCGAAGAGCACGATCAGTAGGAACGACGGCAGGATGAAGAGCCAGCCCGCCAGGTGATCGGATGCGACCGCGCGACGGAGGGGTCCCGGTCGCTTGCGGACGGTCGTATGGGTCCGCGCGAGGGATCCGGCCGTTCCGGCAACCTCGCCCGTCGTCAACCCCTCCCCTTCCGACGGCTCCCGATCTTAGGGTCCGGACAGGATCTGGTTCACCTGCTCGGCCGCGTCATCCAACGCGGCCTGCGGCTCGGCCTGTCCCAGCAGCACCGACACGATCGCCTGACCCATCACCTGGCTGATCTCGTCGTATTGGGCGATCGACGGCCGCGCCTTGGTCACGTTCGCGAGGTTCTCGGCGAACGCATCGGCCCCGGGGAACTTGTCGCCGAACGACTTCAAGAAACCGGGTTGCTGGACCACCGAATCGCGGGTGGGCAGGTCGCCGGTCGTCATCGAATTCGTCTCGATCTGCTTGGCAGCCGTGAACCATTTGAGGAAGGTCAGCGCTGCGGCAGAGCGATCCGCGCCGTTGTCGAACACCACCCACATATCGGGGCCCGCGATCGTGGTGTGCGAGCCGCCCGGGTACGTCGGCATGATCTGGACCCCGTAGTCGATGTCGGGGAACTCGGAGAGCGCCCACGGTCCGGTGACGAGCATCCCGAGCTTCCCGCTGTTCATCAGCGGTCCGAGCTTCGTGTTGGATTGATCGAGGTACATGCTCTTGTCGGTGATCGCCATCTGCTGCAGGGTGGTGAGCGCGGTGACGCCTGCCTGGGAGTTGAAGGCGGCCTGGGTGTTGTCGGCGTTCAGGATGTCGCCGTTCGCCTCCCACAACATGGCGTCGTAGTGCCAGACCGTGTCCTCGGTGGCATCGGCGGGGAACCCGAATCCGAACTGCTTCTTGGATGGGTCGGTGAGCGCCTTGGCGGCGGCCCTGAAGTCGTCCCAGGTCCACTCGGCGGTGGGATAGTCGAGCCCCGCGGCGTCGAAGAGATCCTTGTTGTACACGATCGCCAGGTTGTCCACGAGCGCGGGGACCCCGTAGACCTTGCCGTCGGTCATCGCTGCCTCCCGCTCACCGGGCAGGAAGTCGTCCCAGTTCCATCCTGGTTCTTGGACGGTCGACGTGAGGTCTATGATCCCGGGTGCCGTGGCCAGTTGCGGGATCGAGGTTCCGTACTGGTAGGCGATGTCCGGCTGGAGGCCGCCTTGCAGGCCCACCACCAGCTTCTGGAGGATGTTGTCGTTCACGGCCGTGAAGACCGGCGCCACCACGATGTCGGGGTGGGTCTCGTTGAAGGTGTTGACCAGGTCGGTCAGCGACTTCGCCTCGTAGTTGACCTGGCCATTGGGTGTCTGGAGGTTGCCGTACCCGTGCCACATGGTGATCTCGGTGGGGTCACCACCCCCACCGTCCGATGCCGACGCGCCGGAGTCGCCGCCACCGTCGCCGGTGCACGCCGCCCCCACCAGCGCGAACGTTGCCAGGATCACGAGCCCACGTTTCATCGAAGACCTCCGATTCATCAGGAGAGCACCACCGATCTAGTTAGGTTACGGGGATGGTCGGGGTCGAGGTTTCTAGCCTCGGCCAGCGCCACAGCGCTGCGCTGGATCAGGATCAGCTCGGCCATCGGGTCGAGCTCGGCCACGCGGACCGTGGCGCCGGTGGATCGCACGTCTTCGCCCACGTCGGGGTCCGGCGTGCCGAGCACCCACACCAGCGACCGATCGGTCGCCAGGCTCACGGGGCCGTGCCGGTACTCCATGGCGGGGTAGCTCTCCGTGTTGGCCTGCGCCGCCTCGCGCAGCTTCAGAGCGGCCTCGTTGGCCAACCCCACCGACCATCCGTGGCCCAGGAACACGAAGTGGTCGAAGGCCGTCGGATCGCACGGCAGACCCATCGTCACCGCTCGCTCGGCATCGGCGATGGGTCGCCGCAGATCCTCGCCCAGATTCGCGCGCAGCAGGGCGAGCGTCGAGGTGGCGAAGCGCGTCTGCACGACCGAGTGCTCGTCGGCGAAGTCCAGCACCACGGCGTGGTCGGCGGCGGTGGGCACCGGGGTGCCGGAAACGGCGGAGATCGCGGTCACCGGGGGATCGAGCGACGAAACCAGGCGTGCGACCTCCGTCGTGGTGCCGCTCCGGCTGATCGCCACCACCCGGTCGTAGGCGCGGTCGATCGGGAACTCCGACGCGGCGGATGCATCCGTCCGGCCGTGGCCGGCGGCCTCGCGGAGCGAGGCGTAGGCCTGGGCGATGAACCAGGACGTGCCACATCCCACCGCCGCCACCCGCTCTCCGGTGGCGGGAAGCTCCGTCGTCGAGGTCAGCGCCACGCCGACCGCCTGCGCCCAGCACGCCGGCTGACTCGCGATCTCACGCGCGGTTTCGCTCATTAACGCGCACGATAGTGCAGAATCGCTCATGGATGCAATCCGGACCGCGCATGCCACCTATACTCCGCGCATGCGGCAGGCCGAACGGCTGAGCGCGATCCTGGAGGAGCTCTCGACCGACGGCACCGTAGGAGTCACGGAGCTGGTGGACCGCCTGGGGGTCTCGGCGGCGACCGTGCGGCGCGATCTGGAGCTCCTCGAGGAGCAGAAGCTGCTCACCCGGACCCACGGAGGCGCGGTGGCCCAGGGAGTCCTGTATGAGTTGCCGCTCCGGTACAAGACGGCGCGTCATCAAGACGAGAAACGTCGCATCGCGATGGCGGCGGCCGAGCGGGTCACGGACGGTCTGGCGGTCGGCCTCACGGGCGGCACCACCTCGACCGAGGTCGCGCGTCAGATCATCGACCGGGAACGGCTCACGGTGGTGACGAACGCGCTGAACATCGCCAGCGAACTCGCGATCCGGCCGAACCTCAAGCTCGTCGTCACGGGGGGCTACGCCCGTCCCGAGTCTTACGAGCTCGTCGGTCCGCTCGCCGAGCAGTCGCTGGCGGGATTGAACCTGGACATCGTGTTCCTGGGGACGGACGGGATCTCGCCCGACACAGGTCTCACCACCCATCACGAGGTGGAGGCGCACACGGATCGGGCGCTGATCGAGCGCGCGCGCCGCGTGGTGGTGGTGGCCGATTCGTCCAAGATCGGGAAGACGGCCTTCGCGCAGATATGCACGATCGACCGGGTGGACGAGCTGATCACCGATCGCGACGCCGATCCGGAGATCCTCACGGAGCTGCGCGAAGCCGGCGTCGACGTGACCACCGTGTGAGGGCGCCGGTGGATCCGCACCTTCACGATCTCCCGCTCCGCGAGTATCGGCCTCGCTCGATGCTCCAGGCGCCGGTCCACCCGATCACGCGTGCGCGGTTCCCGGTGATCGACGCCCACGACCACCTGGGACGCTGGCTCACCGACGGCTGGTCAGCGCCGGACGTGGACGGGCTGCTGCGGTTGATGGATACCTGTGGGATCGAAACCATCGCGAACCTCGACGGTCGCCTCCCCGACGATCTGGACGCGAACCTCGACCGGTACGACCGGGCGCACCCGGGACGGTTCGTCACCTTCTGCCAGCTCGATTGGCGCGTGACGGCCCACGACGAGGGTTTCGGCGAGCTGATGGCCTCCCAGTTCCGCGACGCCCTCGCCCGGGGGGCTCGCGGCCTGAAGGTGTGGAAGGACCTGGGGCTCCACCTGCGTGACCCGAGGGGGAGCCGGCTCGCCCCCGACGACGAGCGGCTGGCGCCGGTGTGGGCCGCCGCTGCGGATGCCGCCGTTCCCGTCCTGATCCACACGGCCGATCCCGTGGCGTTCTTCGAACCGTTGGACGCGTCGAACGAGCGGCTGGAGGAGTTGATCGAGCATCCCGACTGGTGGTTCGGCGATCGAGCTCGGTTCCCGACGTTCGCCGCGCTGCTGGCCTCCCTCGAGCGGTTGATCGAGCGTGAGCAGGGGACCACCTTCGTCGGCGCGCACGTCGGCGGCTATGCGGAGGATCTGACGTGGGTCGACCGCATGCTCAGCACCCACGACAACTTCCACGTGGACATCGCGGCGAGGATCGCCGAGCTGGGTCGCCAGCCGCGCGCCGCTCGAGCGTTGATGCTGGACCATCCCGATCGGATCCTGTTCGGCACGGACGATGTGCCCCCGGACCCGCAGACCTACGCCACCCACTTCCGGTTCCTGGAGACGGCGGACGAGCACTTCGCCTACAGCCACGAGCCGATCCCGCCACAGGGTCGCTGGGCGATCTCGGGTCTGGATCTGCCCGACGACGTGCTGCGGCGCGTCTACGCGGACAACGCGCGCCGGCTGCTCCGGATGGAGGTGGGTGGGTGAGCGCCAGCCCGCGCACGAAGACCGACATGCCCGTCCGCGGGCTGTTCCTCACGTCCGGATTCGTGATCGCCGCGTTCTTCCCGTTCCTCGCGCTGTACCTCAAAGGCAAGGATCTCTCCGAGAGTCAGATCGGTGTGGTGATCGCGGCGATGGCGGTGGCCCGGGTCGTCCTGAACCCCGTGTGGGGGCATCTGGCCGACACCACGCTCGGACGACGCACGACCCTGCAGATCGGCCTGATCCTGGCCAGCGGCTGCGCCTTGCTCTTGGCGGCCGCGCAGGGGGTCGAGACCGTGGCGGCCGCCAGCTTCCTGTTGGCGGGCGCCATGGTGACCTTCGGCCCGAACGTGGATGCGATCACCCTGGAGCACCTGGGGGATGCACGCATGTCGGACTACGGTCGCATCCGTTCGTGGGAGTCGCTCAGCTACGCCGCGGGGTGCCTGGTGTTCGGCGCGATGGCCCAGGTCTGGGGCGTGGGATGGATGATGCCGATCTACGCCGTCGCCAGCATGGGCGTCCTGGCCTGGTCGTTCACGGTGCCCCGCGATCGCCCGCACCACCTGAAGGAGCCCGGGCGGCTGGGGGCGGTGGGCGCGGTGTTCCGCGCCGCACCTCGGTTCTGGGGGTTCCTGGCCGCCGTCTTCTTGGTGTGGACCGGGTTCAACGCCGCCTGGAACTTCATCTCGCTGAAGATCGTGAGCGAAGGCGGAGGTCCGCTGCTGATCGGGATCGGCACCGCGGCCGGCGGGCTGGTCGAGGTGCCCACGATGCGGTACAGCTCCCGGCTGCACCGGCGGCTGGGGTTGCGCAAGGTGTACGCGCTCGGCGCCGCGATCTACGCGTCGGGGTTCCTTCTATGGGGTCTGGTCTCCGACCCCACGATCGTCTCGCTGTTGACGGTGTTCGAAGGGATCGCCTTCAGCCTGTTGTTCACCACCACGGTCGTGGTGGTGGGTCGTCTGGTCCCGTCGTCCCTGTACTCCACCGGGAACTCGATCGCGCAGATGGTGGGCTTCGGACTGGGCCCGATCCTGGGCGCCGGGATCGGTGGCTTCGTGTACGAGCACGCGGGCGCTGTGACGCTGTACTCCGGCGCCTCCGCCCTGGCGCTGGCAGGAGCCGTCGTGGCGTGGTTCACGTTGGCGACCCCCGCTCTGGACGCGCCAGGAGCGGAGGATCCCCCGGCCGACGTCAGGGCCGCGCCGCCGGAGCCATTGGGATGAGCGACCACGCGGCCGCGCATCGGGCGATCGTGATCGAACGGTTCCCCGACCTGCGGATGGAGCGGTTCGAACCGATCGGCGACGGATGGACCTACGACACGTACCGGATCGACGACGCCTGGATCGTGCAGTTCCCGCGCACCGACCACGCCGCCACCACGCTGCGGATGCAGATCCAGGTGCTGCCCGAACTCGCGAACGAAGTGAGCGCCCCCGTGCCGATGCCCGAGCTCGTGTCGTTCGAGCCGCTGTGCATGGGGTATCGCCTGATCGCCGGCGTTCCGTTCACCCAGGTGGGTGAGGACGGGGTGTGGCCGGAGCGGCTGGGACGGTTCCTGTACGACCTCCACTTGGTTCCGCCCGAGTACCTGGGGATGCGCCCCCGCGGGATGCCGGCGTTCCGCGATGAAAGGGCCGCGCAGCTATCGCTGTTCCGCGACCGGGCCTTCCCTCTGCTGGAGCCGCGCGAACGGGAGCGCGCTGCAGGTGCGTTCGACACGCACATCGACGACGACGCGAACTGGCGTTTCGCCGAGTGCGTCACCCACGGGGATCTGGGTCCGGCCCACATCCTGGCGTCGCCCACCGGGGACCTGGCCGGCGTGATCGACTGGGAGGAGGTGGGGATGGGAGATCCGGCCAGGGACTTCGCGTGGATGCTCCATGCATATCCGGGAGCGGGGGAGCGTGCTCTCGCCGCCTACGGCGGGCAGCCCGACGCGCGGTTCCGTGAGCGCGCCTGGTTCGCGTTCCTGCAGATGCCCTGGCACGAGGTGATGTACGGCCTTGAGACCGATCAACCTTCCTTCGTCGAGAGCGGGCTCGTCGGTGTGCGCGAACGACTGGACGCATGAGGCGTCCGGGCGGCAGTCAGCCCTTGCGGATCCCATCCGGCATCAGGTCGCCGTGGGCGTCGATCAGTTCGTCCACTAGGTCGACGATCTGCTGGGTGGTGAGCGTGGCTGCCGTGTTGGGGTCGAGCAGAGCCGCCTGATAGACCAGATCGCGTCGTTCCTCCAGCGCGGCGTGCACCGTGAGCTCCACCACGTTCAGGAACGTGCGGTTGAGCGCCAGCGTCTGCGGCGGGAGCGCGCCCACCCGCGTGGGGAGCACACCGTTCCCGTCCACCAGGCACGGCACCTCGACGCAGGCGTCATCGGGAAGCCCATCGATCAAGCCCGCGTTGCGGACGTTCCCGTACACCTCGCGCGGCACCGCGGTTTCGACGGCGCGCACGATCTCCGAGGCGAGCTCACTGTTGAGCTCGATCACCAGGTCCTCCCCAGCATCGAGCTTCGCCTGCAGGGCAGCGAACTCCTCGAGGTTCACATCGCTGCGCCGCAGGTACTCGTCGATCTCACAGCGGAATCGTTCCACCTGATCGTCGTGGTGGAGGAACCACGGCACGTACTCGCTGGAGTGCTCCGACGACTCGGTGGGGAAGAAGCCGAACCGGCGGAAGATCTCCACGCGCACGCGCCGGCCCAGCCCTTCGGGGTCGGCGTCGACGACGGCGCGGAGCTTCGGGTAGAGATCCTCGCCCGTGCGCCGGTCCTCGAACCGGTAGACGAAGCACTGATGGTTGAAGCCTGCAGTGATGAAGCTGATGTCCTCCTCGGGGATCCCCACGGTCCGTGCCAGGAAGTGATGGGTGTCGCGCACCGAATGACACACGCCGATCGTGCGCTCGGCGGGGAACGACGATCCCGCCCAGATCCCCCACGGGACCATGGCCATCGGGTTCGTGTAGTTCAGGAGGAGCCCGTGGGGACACAGCTCCGCCATGTCGTCGCCCATCGCCGCCATCACGGGGATCGTGCGCAGGCCACGCATGATGCCGCCGATCCCGATCGTGTCCGCGATCGTCTGGCGAAGGCCGTAGCGCTTCGGCACCTCGAAGTCCGTCAGGGTGGCCGGGTAGCCCCCCACCTGGATCTCGTTGATCAGGTAGTCGGCGCCGTCGAAGGCCGCTCGCCGTTCGGGGAAGGAGGCGGTCTCGTACCCGGCTCCGGCCTGCTCGATCAGCCGCCGCGCCGCGCGCTCGGAGACCGCGAGCCGATCGGCGTCGATGTCGTGGAGTGCGATCTGGAGGGTGCCGTGCAGTTCCTCGTAGGAACACAGATCGGCCAGGATGTTCCGCGTGAACTCCACGCTGCCCGCGCCGATGATCGTGACCCTCGCCATGCGCGGAAGTGTCGCAGACGCCCATGAAGCGCACAACGTCGCGCATCCGACCGCGAGGGTCACACCGGGTGCACCCGGGGGACCCGCAGACGGTGCCTGACCTGCGGGTTTGCTGTTTCGCGCACCGGCCCGGACGATGAAGGGCCTATCCGAGCGAGGAGGCTGCGTGGCCGAGGATCAGGGGTTCGTGGACAAGGCGAAGAACACCGTCGGTGACCTGGCCGGCAAGGCGAAAGGCACCGCATCAGATCTGGCGGACAAGGCGGGCCCGGCCGCGGGCAAGGCGGTCGACACGGCGGGCGACGTGGCGTCCAAGGCCATCGACACGGTCGGGGACCTGGCCGGCAAGGCGAAGGATGCGGCGACGCCGGTTGCCTCGAAGGCACTCGACACCGCCGGCGACCTGATCGACAAGGCGAAGGGCATCGTCAACAAGGACGACGACGGCGCTGCGTCGGACAGCTGAGGAGGAAGACGAGATGGTCAACGCCTACATCCTCATCCAGACCGAAGTCGGCAAGGCAGGGCAGGTCACCGAACAGGTCCGCGGCATCGAGGGCGTGGTCGCGGTGGACCCGGTGACCGGACCGTACGACGTCGTGGCGCGTGCCGAAGCCGACGATCTGGACCTGTTGGCCAAAGGGACCGTGATGCCGATGCAGGAGCTCGAGGGCATCACCCGCACGCTCACCTGCCCGGTCCTCCAGCTCTGACGGTCGCTTCAGGCGTCGGCTCGGCAGGCCGATGCCTGCCGTATGGAACGGTTGCGCACGCAGCGCGGTGCCATGAGCCTGATCACCGTCGTGTTGGTGATGGCAGTCGTGGGCGCCATCGTGGCCGTGCCGTTCGTCTTCATGGGTCGCGCCGAAACCGATGATGCCCGAACGGCGTTGAAGGCCGTTGACCAGGCGAACGACGCCGGGGCAGAGGTGCTCCTCACGAACGCGGTCCGAGGCGCGCAGGTGTGGCTCGCCGAGAACGGAACGCTGGAAGGGTACGGTCCGCAGGAGGCGGTGGCCTTCGATCCACAGGCCACCTACGACACCTCACCGGTCGCGCAGGCCAACCACGTCAGCATCCGCGGCGTGGGACCGCAGACGGTCGTGCTCGTGACGATGGGTGGCGGCGGTCCGCTGTGCGTCTCGATGACGGGCCAGGTGGTCGGCTACGGGCGAACCGACGCCTCGGCGGCATCGCAGTGTTCAGGCACGGCCTGGTGACCCGGGGACGCAGGCTCACGCGTCATCGTCGGCGCTGACCGGGAACGGCAAAGCGATGGGATCGTAGAACGGACTCCGGCCGTGCTCGTCGAACCGATCCATGCCGTAGATCGGTGCGTCGATCAGGGTGGTTCGCCCCGCGAGAGCCAGGTCGGCCGCGACCCGAGAGACGGCCGGTCCCCACATCATGCCGTGTCCGCACACGGAGGCGATCGTGGTGCCCTCGATCGTCACGCCGTCACGGGTGATGACCGGACCCAGGATCGGCAGGTGGTCGGGCGTGTACTCGATCGTCGCCGCCCACGCCTTGCGGATCCCCAGCTCCGCAGTCGCTGGCACCAACCGGTGGAGGCGGCGCTCCATCTTCCGCAGGTAGGGCCAGTCGATCTGCTGGGCCACGCCGGGCGCCTCGTTCGGGTTCGACATCCCCCACAGCAGGCCGCCCTCCTCCAGTCGCCAGTAGATGCCGGCGTGCAGATCGAACATCATGGGCTGGCGCTCCGGATCGAACGCATCGTGTGGCTCCGTCACCACCACCTGATGGCGGGCGGCGCCCACGAACACCTTCGCGCCGGCGGCCCTGGCCACCGCGCGCAGAGAGGGCCCCCCGGTGAGGATGACGTGCTCGGTCGCGATCACGCCGGCCGGGGTGACGACGCCGGTGACGCGCCGCCCGCCGCCGCGCGAACGGACCGTCCGCAGCTCGAGGAACGGGTTGTGCTCCCGCAGCTCGACGCCCAGGCGCTGCATCGCCAGCGCGTACGCGCGGACGTTGCGCACGGGGTCGATGCACCCGTCGGTCGAGACGTAGGAGCCACCGCGGAACCCGCTGGATGCCATGGTGGGGTTCAGCGCACGGACGCCGTCGGCGTCTTCCCAGCGGGCATCCAGCCCCGCTTCACGCTGCATCGCGACCCGGGCGTGCGCGTCCCGCTCCTCGGCTGCGGTTCCGGCGAGGATCACGTATCCGTGCTCGCGGAACCCTGAGTCCGTGCCGAACAACTCGGGTTGGCGCCGGTAGAAGTCGACGCTGTAGGCACCCAGGCGAACGGTGTCGGGCGTCCCGCCCTGCTGCCGCACCATCCCGGCCGCGCGGCTGGACGCACCCTGGCCCGCCAGATCGCGTTCGAGCACCACGATCGTGCTCGCCCCGTCCATCGCCGCGAACACCGACGCCCAGCCACCCACCGTGCCTGCGCCCACCACCACCAGATCGGCCGTCTCGCGCTTCGCCATCGACGGGACGTCCACTCACCCTTGCTTGGTGCCGATCACCGTTCGGAGCCCGACCGGAAGCTGCTCCGTGCCGAAGGAGCGTCCGATGACCGCGTGCACCCCGTGTTCGGACAGGAGCGCCGGGACGAGAGCCGTGTCGGTCATCACGTTGTCGTGACGTTCATCGTCCCGGCGCCAGGTGCCGTCGTCGTTGCGAACGAACGTCGCCATCTGACGGACGAACGTGTCGTCGGACGGAACGGAGACCTCTGTCACGATCGCCCAGTCGTCCCCGACCCAGCCGCGACTGGTGTCATCACGCCGGGCGGCGCTCCACTCGAGATCGCAGAGATCGATCGCGAGGATCCCGCCGGGAAGGAGCGCTTCGGCGATCGCGATCAAGGCTCGATCCACGGCGGCGGCGTCAGGGAGGTAGTTCAGGGCGTGACCCACGCCGACGATCGCGTCGGCGCGAGGGATCGGATCGTCGGGCAACACCAGCTCGCGGATCTCCTCGGCATCGCCCGCCACCTCGCGCGCGAGGTCGAGCATCGCGGGCGACGCATCGGTGGCCACGACCCGATGCCCATCGTCGATCAGGTACCGCGTGAGCAATCCGCTCCCGCACCCGATCTCCAGGACCAGGCCGTCGCGTTCGCGGACCGGCCGCAGCAACTCGATGATGCCGGGGGCGCAGTCGTCCGCATGGAAGGCGAACCCCTTGTGGTGGATGAGGGCGAGATCCCGCCGGTAGTACGGGGTATCGGGAGCGGTCATCGGACCATGCTGACGCGTCCAACGGCTCGCTGTCGAACCGGGGTCGAGCGCCGATGCGCCGTTCGCGCGGAGGCCGGGATTTGCGGAGGGTGCGCCCAGTGGAGAGTGTGTACGCATGAGCGGTTCGACCATCTTCCACATCGTGGTCCCTGATCCATCCAGCACTCGACTCCTCCTGATCGAGCGAGACGGTGTCTGGGGGCTTCCGAGGATCGCCAGCGATGAGCCGTGGGCCGTGATCGCGTCGGTCCATCAGCAGGTCGAAGCGCAGTTCGGCCTCGACATCGCTCTGCTCCGTCGCGTGCCGATCCCCGGCGATGAGATGGACGGGAGGGCCGAGCGGGAGTTCTGGTTCGCCGAGGATCTCTCCACCCACGATGTTCCATCGGACGGCTGGTGTTCCGAGGAAGCTCTCGGGGGAGCGCAGGATGGACGAGCCGGACCGCGACGCAGCGGTCATGTGGTTCGAGGAGCGGAGGAGCGGACCGCCGTCGCGCGTGCAGCCGTGGCAGCGCGGGGGATGGTTCGCACGCGCGAGGTCCTGGATCGAGGCGATCCTGCCGCACGTCGAGCGAGTCGCGCCGTATCGCTCGTGGAGCGGCTCGTGCATCCTGACGATCTGGGGGGACGGACGGCGCCGCTACTTCAAGGCCACCTCCGACCACGCGCGTCGCGAGCCGGTGCTGACGTCTGACCTGGCGGAACGGTTCCCCGACGTGGTCCCGACACCCGTGGCGATCGATCCTGAGCGTGGGTGGATGGTGCTGGATGACTTCGGCGACGCCACGATGGGCGAGGGTGGACCCGAGGAGCAGGGCCGGTCGTTGGACGTGCTCCTCAGCGTGCAGCGGCGCAGCGTCCCGATGGTGGGGGAGCTCCTGCGTTCGGGGTTCCCCGACCGCCGGCCGGCCGCGCTCGCGACCAGGATCGAGAAGCTCGTCGAAGGCGGATTCGGGGCGCTGCCGGCGGGGTACCAGGCGCGCCTGCGCACGGCCCTCCCTCGCTTCCAGGACCTGTGCGGCGAGCTGGCGGACGCTCCTCTCCCCAGCTGCCTGGTCCACGGCGACTTCCATCCGGGCAACGTCGCGATCCAGGACGGTCGCCTCCTGATCTTCGACTGGGACGGAGCGTGCGTCGCGCACCCGTTCCTGGACCTGCCCACCTTCTTCTATGTGCACGCCTCGCCCGAGGGATCTTTGCGCACCCGCCTCAGGGATCGCTACCTGTCCGGCTGGAGCGACCTGCTGTCTCCCCGGGCTCTGGCGGCGTTGTTCGAGCGCACGGAGCCCGTCACCCTGATGCACCACGCGATCGCGTATCAGGAGATCCTGGAGGCGATCGACACCAGCCAGCGAGACGAGTGGGAGTCCCACCTGCCGGTGTGGCTCGACAGGGCGCTGGGGAAGGTCGAGTCGTGAACCTCTCCGTGGAGGGTGTCAGGCTGGCCGGATCGCGGACACGCTTGCACCGTCGACGCGCTGGAGCGCCGGATCCCCGAACCGTGGTTTCACCTCGAACGTCAGCACCCTCGCGGCCGCGTCCTCGGAACCTTCGTCGATGGACACCAGCGTCCCCACCAGTCTGAAGGTCCGCCGGAGTCGTTCGTGCTTCCAGTCCACGCGATAGCGTGCGCCGATCTCCAGGCCGTCGATGTCCACGGGGTCGTTCGGCATCGCGAACCACGGTACCGCGCGGGGCGTACGGTTAGGAGATGCGCATCGACGTGACAGCGGCGCCCGTTCCGCCCGCCCCCACGGATCGACGCACCCTGACCGAGGAGATCCTGGTGGTGCTGGCGCTGTCGCTGTTGGCGAGCGCCGTCTACGCGGTGCTCGACCTGCTGTCGGCCCCCGTTCGTGGGACCTACGTGGCGGCCGGCAACCAGTCGAACGAGTTCGTGAAGCAGGTGCTGGGGTTCGTGTTCGGCCTGGCACCGGTGTACCTGGTGCTTCATCTGGTGCGACGCGACGGCGAAGGTGTCGGCGTGATCGGGTTGGGCACGGATCGGCCCAGGGACGATCTCACCCGGGGGGCGGTGCTGTTCCTGATCGTCGCCGCAGGCGGTCTGGCCATCTACCTGAGCGCGGTGGGCCTGGGCGTCAATCGGTTCGTGGTGCCGGTTCCCCCGATCGGACATTGGTGGACGGTCCCGGCGCTCGTGCTGAACGCGGCGGAGGCGGCCCTCCTGGAGGAGGTCATCGTCCTCGGCTACCTGATCACCCGTCTCCAGCAGCTCCGCTGGTCGCCGGCGGCCGCGATCGCCGCGAGCGCGTTGCTGCGGGGCTCCTACCACCTGTATCAGGGATGGGGCGGGTTCGCCGGCAACCTCGCGATGGGCATCCTCTTCGGCCTGCTGTTCGTGCGCTGGCGACGCACGTGGCCCTTCGTGGTCGCGCACTTCCTGTTGGACCTGGGGGCGGGGGTGGGGTTCCTGCTGTTCCGCCATCACCTCCCCGGATTCTGACCGAACGGACCCCTTGACCTGGCCTTTCGGCGGATTCGGGTGTCCGAATGGCGGGCCTACGATGGCGGGTGAGCCACATCCCCTAGGGAGGGCCATATGTCGGCCGTGATCGAATACCTGCGAGGTCGGGGAGCCCCCTTCACCGTGCTCCCGTACGCGGGCGCCACGTCGCCCGAGGAGACCGCCCATCACCACGGGATCGAGCTGGACCGCTTGGTCTCGACCGTGGTCGTCGAGACGAGCGAGGGCCGGGTGCTGATGGCGTTACCCGCCTCACGGACGTTGGACCTGTCGGCCGCCCGCCGGGCGCTCGGCGATCCCGAAGCCCGCGCGGCATCGTCACAAGATCTGCTCCTTCGCCCCATCGGATACGACGGCGGTGCCCTTCCGCCGCTGGGCTTCCATCTGGGTCTCCCGCTCTACGTCGATCCGGCGGTGGCCGACCTGCACGAGGTGGTGTTCCCGGTCGGCGAGCCCACCGCGCTGGTCCGGATGTCCACGCGGGAGCTCTTCAGGAGCGACCCCGTGGTGGTGACCCCGCTGACGCACGGTTCGGAGCGGGAGCCCGTGAAGGTGCCCGACCTGGGGTATCCCACGATCGACCTCACGGGAGAAGAGCCCAGCCGCTACGCATGAACGTTCGGTGACGATCCGCGGGTCCTCTTCAGGAAGTTGACCGCATCGGGTATCCTGGCACCAGGACATCCGATGCAAGACCTAGGTGCACGGATGGTCCACCAAGACCGAGCCCCGGCCGAGCGCCGGGGTTTCGCGTATCCGGGCTACTGGTGGTCTCGGGGGATCGACCGTTCCCAATGCCGTCGCCCGCGCTCCACGCCGTCCTCGCTGACCGTCAGATCGATCGCGAGGTGATAGGCGCCGGCGTCGCTCCGAAGCTCTATCGTCACGTGGCTCTCGCACGTGGCCTCCGGGAACCGGAGCACGAACCCCGCCTCGCTCACCGAACCCGCGGAACCCGGATCCCGCGTCGATACCGAGACGGTGCCGCCATACAGCTCTGAGAAGGAGGGCACGTCGTCGCGCGCCTCGTAGTCGCCGAAGCTCCCCGCGTGGGCCAGGGTGTGACGATCCAGCACCTGGTGCTCCACCGACCATCGCACCCAGCCCTTCTCCGGGTCGGTCTTGGGTCGCTCCTTCGGCGAGGCGTTGGCCTCCCTGACGTTGGGCGGCGCGAGGACGGGAACATCCGTGACCGGCGAGGGTCCGTCCAACACGGGGAGCACCAGCTGGGATGGGGCACGATCGATCGTGAGCGTCACCGGCTCCGGCGGCGCCCAGGCGTTCGGCCAATCCGAGCCCGCCAGGTCCAGGCGGATCCGATGGCCCGGCTCGAAGGTCCACGACGCGACCTCCAGCTCCAACTCGATCTCGTAGGTCCGGCCGGGCTCCACCGGCTCCGGCTCCTCCCGCGACCCGCGATGGGTCAGGTTCACCATGCCGCGGGTCACCAGGGACGACGTCCCGTCGGGGAAGACGTCGCACAGTTTCGCCGAGAGGTAGGCGATCGGAGCCGAGGAGGTGACGGGCACCCGAAGCCGCGCGTGGCCGAGGATCTCCACCTCCTCGTCCAAGGTGGGCCAGGTGTAGACGAGGGACGCGGCCTCGTCGGGGCGCTGATCCTGCGGCTGCCCCCACGGCAGGGCCGCGGCGCATGAGATCCACGCGGTCCAGCCGGTGTCGCCGGCGACCTCGAGCGCGTCGGGGCCGTCACCACCCCGGTTCGCCGACGCGTCGGCCAGCGGCAGCGTGCGTTCCCGGAGCCGTTCCGCCGGCCAGGTCGGTTCGTACCGCCACGCGCCGCGCACCTCCGCGCGGTCGGGCGCGGGGAGCGTGGACCGCTGCGCGAACAGCACGATCGGAGGCTCGCGATCGATCCCATTGTCGACGCCCTTCAGCCATCGGTCCCACCACCGGATGTGCTCGGGGATCAGGTCGTGGTTCGGACCGGGCAGGGACGTATCGGTGGATGCGTGCGCCCACGGTCCAGCGATCAGACGCTTGGGGCAGGACAGCGCCTCGAACGTGCGGAGGCTGTTGTTCCGGTAGCCGTCCGCCCACCCGGCGATGATCATCGTGGGGCACTCGATGGCGTCGTAGGTGGGACGGAGCGAGCCGAACCGCCAGTAGTCGTCGAACCGCTGGTGCGAGAGCCAGGTCACGATCCAGGGTTCGTTGCACTCGACGCGACGATCCCATTCCTCGCGCCACCCCTCGCCGAAGATCGACGGCACCGGCGGCAGCGCGTTCATCGCGACCATGTAGGTCGGGTAGTCCAGAAGGTCGAGGGCCTTCAACGCCCCGCCGTAATAGTGGACGTCGTCCGCGTAGCGATCGTCGGTGGCGTAGATCGGGATGATGGCCTTCAACGCCGCAGGATGCTCCATCGCGATCTGGATCGCGTTGAACCCGCTGTAGGAGGTCCCGTACATCCCGACGTTGCCCGTGGACCACGACCGGGTCGCGAGCCAGTCGATCACCGCGACCAGGTCGGTTCGTTCGACCGCGGGGTACTCATCCTCGGCGAGCCCCTGGGACGAGCCGGTGCCGCGCACGTCCACCCGGCAGACCACGAAGCCCGCGGTCGCCAGGCGCCGGTACTCGGGCCGGTACGAGGCGGTGATGTCGTCCTTGCGGTAGGGGAGCGCTTCCATCACGGCGGGCCAGGGGCCTTCGGTGCCGTCGACCGGGAAGTACAGGGTGGCCGCCAGCCTGACGCCGTCGGCCATGACGATGGATACGTGTTCCCTTCGGCTCGTCACGGGGAAGCAGCCTAGAGGCGGTAACGCCCCGTGCCCTGACGACCGTGCGGTCTCGACTGACCTGAGGTCACTACACCCAGCCGCGGAACCACACGATCGCGCGCCAGTGGGCATCGCTGATCCTCATGCCGGTGAGGACGGGGAAGAACCAGACGAACATCCCCACGGCCACGAGCAGGTAGATCCAGACCACGGGCCGGTACAGGTGCCGCTCGGAGACCGCAGGAGCTCCGGTCTCGGGATTGATCGCCACCTGGCCACTCTCCTCGTCGCGGATCACCAGACGCAGGTCGGAGAGCATCCGCAGCATGTAGGTCACGGACAGGACCATGAACGGGGTGCAGGGAAGGAGGTAGAAGAAGAACTGCGGGCGGCTGACGGCGAACCACGCCAGGTATTGGATCAGGAAGGGCAGCAGGACGAACCCCGCTCGCCAATCACGTTGGCGCCACCACGCCAGCCCGGTGAACGGGATCGACACGAGGCTCGCGATGAGGATGGCGGGGTTCCCGATCGCCAGGATCTGGCGGATGTCGGGCCCCAGATCCTTCACGTAGAAGCTCACGGGCCGGAGCGGGATCAGCCAGGTCCACGGACGCGAGTAGTAGGGATGGGTGGGCGTGTAGTGGTCGGTGCCCGCTTCCAGAGCGGTCGCCTTCAGCTCGGCGTGGTATCGCCACATGTCGGCTTGGTGATGCCACCAGGCCGAGAGGTTCCAGCCGAAATGGTTGAACCACGGGATCCATGCCGCCAGGTAGATGGCCGCCGGCACGATCAACAGGGCCAGGGCCAGTCCGAAGGTCTCCAGGGCCACGGCCCGGCCGAACGCCCTGCCCCAACCCGTGTCGCCTCGATGTCGCCGGGAGGTCTCCCAGACGTAGGAGATCACCACGGCCGCCACGAGCGCCGTGATGCCCGACCACTTCACGGCGCAGGCGGCTCCGAGCGCCGCGCCCGCCGCGAACCGCCAGGGTCGCCATACGGGGCTCGGGAGCTTCGACCAGCGGGGCGTCACCAGGGCGAGCGTGCCGTCGGGCCCCGGCACCTGCATCGGTACCGGTTCGTGCGGCGTCCGCCGCTCGATCCATCGGCGATCCAGCAACAGGAACAGGAACCCCAGCGTCACCCAGAACGCGAGATGGATGTCCAGCAACCCGACCCGGGACATCACCACGTTGAGGTCCTCCACCGCCAGCAGGAGTCCAGCCACGAAGGTCCAGACCGGCCGGGCGAAGAGCATCTGCGCCATCATCGCCACGAAGACCGCGATCAGCGTTCCCTCCAGAGCTGACATGAACCGCCAGCCGAAGTCGCGCATCCCGAAGACCTCGATCCCCATCGCCATCGTCCACTTCCCGAGAGGCGGATGGACCCAGGACCCCACGTCCCATTCGTGCTCGCGCCAGTACTTCTCGTCCGACGAGTTCACCTCGCAGACGCGATCCGACCAGCCCAGGTAGATGCACGCCGCCTTGGGGTAATAGACCTCGTCGAAGACCACCCCGTGCGGTTGCGACAGGTCCCAGAAGCGGACGCCGCCCGCGATCGCCGCCACGGCGAGCACGGCAACCACCGGGCGGTTGAGCCGCTGAAGGAGGGGATGCACCGGGTGATGGTATCGGGGCGACGAGCGCTGGGAGGGTCAGCGGCGGGGACGATCCTTCACGCGATAGACGAACTGCAGACCCGTGAAGACCTCCGTGATGGCGGCCGTCTTGTTGTCGACGAGCCCGGCTTCGAGGCCGAGAGCCTGCGCATCCTCGAACGCGATATCCGTCGCGACGTCGGACGCCTTCTTGGGCCACGCGACCCACAGGCGCCCGTCGAGGGCGAGCCGAGGCTTGAGGGAGGCGAACCGCTTCGTGAGATCGGAGAGTCGGGTGGCGAACGCCACGATCACATCGAGGTCGGCCCCGCCCCTGCTCAGCACCACCGCCTCGTCCGGCATCGGTTCCAGCAGATCCTCGAACCCTGGGGGAGCTCCCGCCAGACGGACACGAGATCCCTCGCGGATCCCCAGCTTCTTCCACAGCGGCGTGGCCGAGTAGTCCTTGTGATCGCTGGGTGCCATGGCGTCTTCGAGCGTACCGTCCGACGTGGGACCATCGGGGCATGGCCGGCACGCTATGGGTGGTGGGCTCTCCGATCGGGAACCTGGGGGACCTGACGGACCGCGCACGCGCCACCCTCGCGTCCGTTGACGTGATCGCCGCCGAGGACACCCGCCGCACCGGCCGTCTCCTCCGCTCGATCGGACTCCTCGAACACCCGCCGATGCGGTCCTACTTCGAAGGGAACGAACGGGAGCGGGCATCGGAGCTGGTGGGCAGGCTCGAACGAGGGGAAGACGTGGCGCTGATCGCCGACGGCGGCATGCCCGCCGTGTCCGACCCCGGGTACCGGGTGATCCGAGGGGCGATCGACGCCGGGATCGAGGTGCGGGTCGTCCCCGGACCGTCATCCGTGCTGTCCGCCCTGGTGCTATCCGGCCTCCCCACCGATCGGTTCGCGTTCGAGGGGTTCCTTCCGCGCAAGGCCGGCGAGCGCCGTTCCCGGCTGGAGGCCATGCGCGATGATCCGCGAACTCTGGTGATCTTCGAGTCCCCCATCCGCGTCCCGGCGTTGCTCCGGGACATCCAGAGCACCTTGGGGGACCGCCGGGCCGCGCTCGCCCGCGAGATGACCAAGCGGCACGAGGAGGTCCTGCGCGGTCCCCTATCCCAGCTGCTCGAGCGGCTCGGTGCCACTGAGCTGAAGGGCGAGGTGGTCGTGGTCCTGGAGGGCGCATCGGCGGCTCAACCCCTGGACGCCGAGGCGTGCTTGGCTGAGGCGCGCGTCCTGGTGGCCGGCGGGATGAAGAAACGCGACGCCGCGCGCGAGGTCGCCGACCGGTGCGGTGCCTCGGCCAACGACCTGTATCGGGCCCTGCTGGGATAGGCGTTCGGTTGCGTCGAACGACGCCTCCACTCAGCTCGTCAGTGGCGCGCAGGCGGCGCTCTCACTCGCCGCGGTCTTGAGCTCGCCGGTATCCAGTCCGTTGAAGGCGTCGGAGATCCCGGAGGTCCCGTTCTGGATGTCGGTCCCGAGCGCGGTCATCGACTGCGCCAGGGCTGCGGGGTCGTCGGTCGACATCCCCTGGACCTTGGCGAGCGCGGTCTCGAAGGTCGTGCTCACGCTCTCCAGTCCTTGGTTGAGCGATGCGGCCAGTTCGCTGCCGCCGTCCACGTCGGGCGCTCCCAACGCCTTCACGTCGGCCACCATGGTCTTGGTCCCGTCCACGACCGAGGAGAGGAAGTCGGTGAGGGCCGACTTCGCGCCCTCCGGCGACGGTTGGCCGGACAGCGCCGACTGCAGCTGCTGCTGGTCGGAGTCGATCCCATCCTTCCAGTCGGTGAGGGCGGTACAGACGCCGGTCACGTACGTGGACGCGTCTGAGGTGGTGGGCGCGGCCCCGGTCCCCCCGTCGCCCCCGCCATCCGATGAGGACGACGAACACGACGCGGTGACGAGGATCCCCAGGGTGAGCATGAGCACGACGGAGCGGGTGAGACGCATCGGCACGACCTCTTTCGTGAGTGGACCCCTGGGATGGTCCCACGTCCGACCCCCTCCCGTCCGTATGAAGGGATGAGGCGTGAGGCTATGCTCGCCGGGGGGGCGACGTGAAGTGGAGCGATGAGGACCCGGGTCTGCCGATCGAGTTCGGGCCGTGCTCCAACGGCGAATACGACCCAGAGCCCGCCCTGCCGCCGGTCCTCACCGAGACGATCAGCCGGGCCCGCGCCGCTTGCGATGAGAACGCGCGGCGGACCGGCCTGAGCCGCCGCGAGTTCCTGCTCTCGGTCTGCGGAGCCGCGACCACCTTCCTCCTGCTGGACGCCTGCACCCGCGAGGCCCACAAGGCCGACCCGACGGCTGTCACCAGCTCGCCAGGCGGAACGTACGGGAGCATCCCGCCCGACGCCACGGTGGATCCGTCGCCCGCGGGGCAGGTGCTGGGCGGCGAGGAGTTCATCTTCGACATCCAGGGTCATCTGTTGGAGTACGAGCTGCTCCCGATCCTGAACGGAGAGGACTTCTGGCGGAACTTCCCCCAACAGAACTGCGGCGAGGAGGACCCACGGGTCTGCTACTCGATCGAGCACTTCATGGATCTGATGTTCCTGCGATCCGACACGTCGATGCTGGTGCTGTCCGCGTTGCCGATCTACCCGGCGGGCAGTCCCCTCTCCCACGACGTGATGGACGTGACGCGCCGGATCGCGATGGGTCTGTGCCAGGACGACCGGGTCCTGCTGCACGCCCAGGCGTTGCCGAACGTGGACGTCGTGCAGTCCTCCCTGGCGGCGATGCAGCACACCGCCGAGACCTACCCGGTGGTGGCATGGAAGACGTTCACGCACTTCCCCGACGTGCTCGACCGCAGCGGCAACGGCTGGTGGTTCGACGATCACGACCCCTCCTTGCCCCAGGTGGGGGAGCGCTTCATCCGGAAGTGCGTGTCGCTCGGCAAGCCGAACATCTGCGTGCACAAGGGCTTCAGCAACGGGAGCGCCTACGCCTCGCCGCGGGACATCGGTCCGGCGGCCAGGCGCAACCCCGACGCGAACTTCGTCGTGTACCACTCTGGGTTCGAGACTTCGGTGGTGGAGGGACCCTATACCCGTGCCACGGCGGACCTGGGCGTGAACCGGCTGATCACCTCGATGCGGCGCGCCGGCATCGGGCCCAACCAGAACGTGTTCGCCGAGATCGGCTCCACCTGGTGGTACACGCACCGCTACCCCACCCAGGCGGCCCACGTGTTGGGCAAGCTCCTGAAGTACGTGGGTGAGGACAACGTGCTGTGGGGCACCGATTGCCTGTTCTACGGCTCCCCGCAGCCTCTGATCCAGGCGATGCGAGCGTTCGAGATCACCCCCGAGTTCCAGGAGCGGTACGGCTACCCCGAGCTCACGAAGGAGATCAAGGCCAAGATCATGGGACTGAACGGCGCCAGGCTCTACGATGTGGAGCCGATCACCACCCGGTGCGAGTTCACGCGTTCGGAGCTGGAGCAGATCCGCCGCCGCCTCCCAGGTCGCAACGGTGGGTTGGGACCCCGCACCAGGGTCGCCGCCGACGCGGTGCGGACCCACCAGCTCGAGGAGATCGCCACGACGGACGCGCAGGGCTGAAACCCGGAACTAGTCTGAGACAGACTAGTCCCCCCACGCGTAGGATGGCCCGACCATGGGTCGCGACGTCTTCTACATCACCACCCCGATCTACTACCCCAACGACGTGCCGCACATCGGACACGCCTATAACGCCGTGGCCACGGATTTCATCGCTCGGTACCACCGGCTCCGCGGGGACGCTGTGTTCCACCTCACGGGCACCGACGAGCACGGCTTGAAGTTGCAGCGTGCAGCCGAGGCGGCCGGACTGGACCCCCAGACCTGGGTGGACGACATGGAGCCCAAGTGGAAGGAGGTCTGGGCGCGCCTGGACATCGCGAACGACGACTACATCCGGACGACCGAGCCACGGCATGAGGCGGTCGTGGAGAAGCTCCTCACCACCGTGTACGGGAACGGCCGCGACGACATCTACCTGGACGCGTACGAGGGCCTGTATTGCGTGTCGTGCGAGCTCTACTACACCGAGGACGACCTGGTGGACGGCAACTGCCCCGTCCACGAGCGGCCCGTGGAGCTGATGCGCGAGGAGAACTACTTCTTCCGGTTGTCGGCCTACGCGGACCGGCTCCTGGCCCACTATCAGGAGCATCCCGCGGCGGTGGAGCCTGAGACCCGGCGCAACGAGGTCCTGAGTTTGATCCGCGGCGGGCTCCAGGACTTCTCGATCAGCCGCACGTCGTTCAGCTGGGGGGTCCCGCTGCCCTGGGACACCGATCACGTCTGCTACGTGTGGTTCGACGCGCTCGCGAACTACATCACGGCGGCAGGTTACGGGGACGATCCTGAACGCTTCGCTCGTGTGTGGCCGGCGGACATCCACCTGATCGGCAAGGACATCCTGCGTCAGCACGCCGTCTACTGGCCGGCCATGCTGATGGCTGCCGGGATCGAGCCCCCCACCCAGGTGTGGGCCCACGGGTACCTGACGGTGGGCGGCAAGAAGATGTCCAAGACCAACCTGACGGGTATCCACCCGTTCGAGCTGGTCGATCAGTTCGGAACCGACTCCTACCGCTACTACTTCATGCGCGAGATGCGCTTCGGGGAGGACGGCAACTTCAGCTGGGAGTCGATGGTGGAACGGCACAACGCCGACCTCGCGAACGGTCTGGGCAACCTGGCCAGTCGCGTCCTGGCGATGCTGGCGTCGAACGGCGAAGGCGTAGTGCCCGAGCCCATGATGGAGGGCGCCGAAGCCGACCTGCCCGAGGTGGTGGCCGACGCTGCGGCCCGCTACGACCGCCACATGATGGCGGTCCAGCTCCAACCCGCGCTGGCCGCCGTGTGGGACATCGTGGGTCGGGCGAACCAGTACCTGGTCGAGAAGGCGCCCTGGAAGCTAGCCAAGGATCCCGCCAACGCGGCCGAGGTTGCGAGCGTGCTCTACGCCAGCGCGGAGACCCTGCGGATCCTGGCGATCCTGATCGAGCCCATCATGCCCGGCGCGGCCGAGCGACTATGGGAGCAGCTCGGGATCCCGGAGCCGCTCGGCGCTCAGCGCGTCCCCACCAGCATCGTGTGGGGTCACCTCCAACCTGGAACCCGGACCACGAAAGGCGGGGCCCTGTTCCCGAGGGTGGACCCCGACCCGGAGGTCTAGGAGAGCCGTTCACCGGCCGACGGGTTTTCCACCGCCCCTTCACTGTCGCCTGAGGGTTGCAGGAATCGTGTTTCACGTGAAGCTCACCCCCTCGACCGGATATGGAGAGGCGCGTATGCTCCCCGCTCGTGAGCGACCGGAACCCTGAACTGACGGTGAAGCCAGGGGCGGTGGACACCCACTGCCACCTCTTCCTCCTGGACTCAGAACCTGCAGATGTGGTCGAGACCGCGAACGGGGCGGGTGTCGACCGGTTGATCTGCGTGGGTGTTGACCCCGATACCAGTGCCCGGTCACGCGAGCTGGCCGACGGGTTGGCCGGGGTGTTCGCCACGGCCGGGATGCATCCGCACGACGCTTCCCACTTCGATGCGGCGGCTGGGGCCCGGATCGAAGAGCTCCTGCACGATCCGCGCGTGATCGGGGTGGGGGAGTGTGGCCTGGACTTCTTCCGCATGCGCTCGCCGGTCGAGGACCAGTTGCGCTGTCTCAAGACCCACATCGCGTGGTCGAACGAGACCGGCAAGCCGATGGTCGTTCACGTGCGCGAGGCGTGGCCCGAAGTGCTTCGAGTCTTGGATGAGGGTTCCGCCGAACGCGTGGTGATCCACTGCTTCAGCGGTGATGCCACCACCGCACGGGAGTGCGCCGAACGCGGGTACTGGATCAGCTTCGCCGGCAACGTCACGTATCCGAAGAACGAGCACCTGCGTCAGGCTGCCGCAGCCGTGCCTTCGGACCGCCTCCTCACCGAGACGGACTCGCCGTTCCTGTCGCCGCAGAAGATGCGAGGCTCGGACAACGAGCCCGCGAACATGATGGTGACGATCGAAGCGATCGCGGATGTGCGCGACGAACCCGTGCAGTTCGTGATCGACGCAACCGCCGCCAACGCCAGGGCCGCCTTCCCCGGCCTGCGATAACGCGATCGAGGGATTCAATCGACTCGAACGTACGTTCGTTCTCAAGGTTGCAGTGAGAGTTGAGGGTTTGCTAGGGTTCGGGCCCGTGCGCTTGAAGGCTTCGGTCCGGTCAAGCCGCTTCCCCTCGAGGCCTTCCTCGAACCACAGGAGGAAGGTTGATCCGCCCGACACGGTTGCGCAGGCTCCGCCTGCAGCGAACGATGCAAGGCACCACCCTGGCGATGGGTGTCGTGCTGGTGCTCGGCGTGATCTACCTCACCGCGCAGAAGAACGTCACGCTCGTCGTCGACGGTCAGCCACAAGCGATCCGCACGACGTCGTCCAACGTCCGGGATCTGTTGGTGGGCGAGGGTATCCAACTCGCCGGCCAGGTCTCGGTGGTGCCGCCGCCGACCGCTCTTCTGGCCGACGGCATGACCGTGGTGGTGAGCCCGGCACCGGGCGTCACCGTCGGCGACCTGCCGACCGTCACCATGGACACGGCTCCCACAGATGTGGGGGTCTGGGTGGTGGCTGGGACGGACCCCGCACTCGCGGGGACCTCCGTCGAGTCTTCTCTCTCCGCAGGCAGCGCCGGTTCGTCTCCGGCCGTGTCCGTGCGGGCCGTCGTGTCGGGGAAGGTACACGACGTCCTGACCAACGCGGGCACGGCCGGAGCACTCCTCTCGGCCATGGGGATCACACCGGACGCTGACGACCGCGTCCAGCCATCACCCAGCACCCCCCTTCACATCGGGGATACCGTCACCTTCGATCAGGTGGACGTCGTCACCCGGGTGCAGGCGTACACGATCCCGTTCCGCACGATCACCACGTACTCCGCGTCGATGGTGCCGGGGAAGCGCCGCGTCCTCCAAGAGGGATCCGACGGCGACGGCCGAGCCACCTACCAGCTGACCTACGTGAACGGGCGGGTCCGGTCCCGCGATCTGATCGCCAGGTGGGTGGAGCGGGCTCCGGTCCCCACCATGGTGCGGTCCGGTCCCCAGTCGATGTACGGGGGGACGACGGACGTGCCGGGCGCGGTGGGGCAAACCCAGACCGGGATGGCTACGTGGTACGACCCGCCGTGGGCCGGCCTCACCGCCGCCCACCCCACGCTGCCGTTCGGCACCCGGGTGCTGGTGACGGATCTGGACACCGGCCGCTCCGTTACCGTGGTGATCGATGACCGAGGACCGTTCGCCACGGGCAAGATCATCGACCTCTCGCCGGAGGCCTTCGCCGCCATCGCCCCGCTCGGCACCGGCGTCCTCCACATCCAGCTCTCCTGGTGAGGACGGGCTGGGCGCCGCGGCGCTCAGGGACCTCGCCGCGCGCCACGGGATCCATCCGTCGAAGGCCCTCGGGCAACATTTCCTGATCGATCCCAACCTCGCGCGCGCCATCGCTTCCGACGCGGGCGTGGGTCCGGGCGACCGGGTGGTCGAGGTCGGGGCGGGGCTGGGATCGCTCACCCTGGCGCTGGCCGCGGCCGGCGCCCAAGTCCGGGCGATCGAGTTCGACCGCGCGCTGTTGCCCGCGCTCGAAGAGGTCGTGGGCGATCTGCCGGCGGTTCACGTGTTGCACGCGGACGCGATGAGGATCGACTGGTCGACCGAGTTGTCCGATGGACCCTGGGCGATGGTGGCGAACCTGCCCTACAACATCGCCGTGCCGCTGATGCTCGACGTCATCGAAGGAGCGCCCTCGGTGAGGAGCCTCACGGTGATGGTCCAGAAGGAGGTGGGTGAGCGGCTCGTGGCGCCGCCCGGGACCGAGGCCTACGGGGCCGTGAGCGTGCGGGTCGCGTACCGCTGCCGGAGCACGCTCGTTCGCCGCGTACCGCCTGACGTGTTCTGGCCGCGGCCGAAGGTCGCCTCGCTCGTGTTGCGGCTGGATCGTCTGAGCGCGCCTGCGGTGGACGCGGATCCCGAGCGGCTGTGGAGGGTGGTGGATGCGGGGTTCGAGCAACGTCGGAAGACGATGCGGAGCGCCCTGCGCCGCCTGGGTCTGGATGCGCCCCGGGCGGAAGCCATCCTCGTGTGGTGCGACGTGCCGCCGAACGTGCGCGCCGAGGAGCTGGGACTGGCCGCCTTCGCGGCCATCGCGGAACGATTGCCCGCGTGACCGCTCCGAAGGAGATCAGGGGACGCGCCCACGCGAAGATCAACGTGTTCCTCCGTGTGCTGGGGGCGCGGGACGACGGCTACCACGACCTGGAGAGCTTGGTGCTCCCGACCTCGCTCCACGATGTGGTCACGGTCCAGGATGCGGATTCCTGGTCGGCCACCGTCGAGGGCGAGCGGGCGGGCGAGCTTCCCGACCGAGAGGCCAACCTCGCTCTCACCGCGGCGAAGGCTCTGGCCGGCGCGCTCGGACGGCCGGAGGCGGGGGCCCGGATCCGGATCGACAAGCGGATCCCCGTGGCGGCCGGCCTCGGTGGGGGAAGCGCGGACGCCGCTGCGACGCTCCGATCGCTCCTCGCCCTGTGGGAGCTGGAGCTCGACGACGCCCGCCTGCATGAGGTAGCCGCCTCGGTTGGCTCCGACGTGCCGGCATTGCTCGCAGATAGGCCGGTCTTCGTGCGTGGGCGTGGGGAGCGGATCCAGCCCGTCCACGCGCAGGCGACGACCTGGGTGATCCGTCCGTTCGATGTGCACGTCCGGACGCCCGATGCGTTCGCGTGGTGGGACGACGGCGGCGGGACCGGCCCGGACCCGGGGGCGTTGCTGGCGGCCGCCGAGACCGGCAACCTCGAGCTCCTGGGAAGCGCGTTGTTCAACGATCTGCAGGCCCCCGTCTCCGCCCACCATCCGCAGATCGCAGAGACGATCGACGCGTTCCTGGAGGCGGGCGCGTTGGGGGCGGTGATGACCGGGAGCGGCCCCACGGTGGTGGCCCTGGCCCGGCATCTGGGCCACGCCGATCGCCTGGCCGAGGCGGTTCCGGGCTCCATGGTGGTCGCAGCTCCGCCGGCATGATCGTCGCCACGGCGTTCGGGGCCGACCCTCTCCGCGCGATCCCGCTCACGACCGATGACATCGATGACCTGTTCGCCCTGTTGGATGATCGCGGCCTGCACCGGTTCACGGGCGGCCAGCCCGACACGATCGTCGAGCTGCGCTCGCGCCTCGACCGCTGGGCTGCGGGTCGCTTTCCGGACGGATCGCAGGCATGGCTGAACTGGATCCTCAGGGATCGGAGCGGAACCGCCGTAGGCACGCTGCAGGCGACGGTCGTCGATGACCGCGCCGACGTCGCTTGGGTCATCGGCACGGCGCACCAGGGTAAGGGGTATGCGACCGCAGGCGCCCAGGCCATGGTGACATGGCTCGAAGACCACGGTATCCGCGAGATCGGCGCCTCGATCCACCCCCGAACACCAGGCATCGATGGGGGTTGCGCTGGCCGTGGGCATGAAACCAACGGCCGAGGTGGTCGACGGCGAAACCGTCTGGCACCGCTGATCGATCGCTACCGCTGGTCGGCCAGAACGTACGGTTGCGGCCGGGTCGGCCGAGGGATAATCGACCGGCGTGATCCGGGGTGGTCTAACGGCAAGACGCGGGCCTTTGGAGCCTGAGATGGAGGTTCGACCCCTCCCCCCGGAACCCGAGGAGACCGATCCGGCATTCGCGACCATGCTCGACATCCGCTTTCCTAGCCCTGTTTCCTTGTGACGCCACCCGTGAACTCGCCCACGCCGTGCACCGGCCCGAGGCTCTGTCATCCGATTTGACGAGCAAGATGGCCGGGCCTGAGGATGGATGGTCCTACGGCTGCCCGCCAGAGCGAGGAGGAACCATTGCCCCATCCCAACGAGGATCTTGTCCGCAGGGGCTACGAGGCGTTCGCCACCGGCGACATGGCCACCCTGAATGAGCTCTTCGCCGATGACATCGTCTGGCACGCCCCTGGACGCAACGAACTCGCGGGGACCTTCCGGGGCAAGGAGGAGGTCTTCGCCAACCTCCAGAAGAACATGGAACTGACGGGCGGCACCTTCAAGCTCGACATCCACACGATCCTGGCCGACGACGAGCATGCCGTGACGCTCCTTCGAGCGACGGCTGAGCGGGAGGGCAAGGCCCTGAACGACAACACCGTCCAGGTCTTCCATATCAAGGACGGCAAGTTGGCCGAGTCATGGCTGCATCCGAGCGACGCCTACGCATCCGACGAGTTCTGGGCGTAAGCGCAGCTGCGTTCTCCCGTCCGAAGCCTTCCCTTCCCCCGGAACCTGACCGGGCACCCGGCCGGCACAGCACTATGATGGGTGCCCCTCCGACCCGGGAAGCGCGTTGACCGAGCCGAAGCCGAAGCCCTCCCGCTCCTTGGCCCTGGTGGTGCTCGCCGCCGGCGAAGGCAAGCGATTGAAGTCCACCACCCCGAAGGTGCTGCACCCGATCTGCGGCAGGCCGGCCCTGTGGCACGTCCTCCAAGCGGGCCTCGCGGCCCGGCCCACCAAGATCGTCGTGGTGGTGGGCTCGGGCGCGGACCAGGTGCGCGAAGGTGTGCGCTCGTGGGGGCTGAAGCCGAAGCCGGTCTTCGTGGAGCAGCCGAAGCAGCTCGGCACCGGTGACGCGGTGCGGGTCGCCCAACGGGCCGTGGGACGCGTCGACGATGTGGTGGTGATGGGTGGCGACTTCGATCCGGTGCGTTCGGACGACGTGCGCCGGCTGGTGACGAGCCACCGGCGGACGGGCAGCGTGGCCACGATCGCGTCGACCGAGCTCGAGGATCCGGGCGGCTACGGCCGCGTGGTTCGGGACCGCTCGCGGCTGGTCGAGATCGTGGAGCACGTCGACGCCTCCGAGGAGGTCCGCCGGATCCGTGAGGTGTCGATCGTCTTGTTCGCGTTCCGCCGGGCGGACCTGTTCCGGGCGCTCCCGAAGCTGGACCGGAAGAACCGGCAGCGTGAGTACTACCTGAACCGCGTGATCCCGATCCTCACGGCCGAGGGCGGCAAGGTGTCTGTGGTGACGATGGACACCGGCGGCGTGATGGGACTGAACTCACGCGCCGGACTCGCGGGGGTCGAGCGGGTGGTCCGGCAGCGGATCAACGCGGGGCACATGGCGAACGGGGTCACGCTGGTGGATCCGGACTCCGTCTACATCGACGTCGACGTCACGATCGGCACCGACAGCGTGATCCAACCCATGACCTTCCTGGAAGGCGCCTCGGTGATCGGCGAGCGGTGCAGGATCGGACCCGGCACGCAGTTGCGCGACACCGCGGTGGGGGATGGATCGGAGGTCACCTTCTGCGTCTCGCGGGACGCCACGGTCGGCCCCCGCTGCGAGGTGGGACCGTTCGCCCGACTTCGGCCGGGCGCCGTCCTTGCCGATGGTGTGCATGTGGGCTCCTACGTCGAGATCAAGGGCTCCACGGTCGGGATCGGCTCCAAGGTCCCGCACCTGTCGTACGTGGGTGACGCCGATATCGGGGCAGGCGTGAACATCGGCGCGGCCACCGTGACCGTGAACTACGACGGGTATGCGAAGCATCGGACGGTGATCGGGGACGACGTGCGGATCGGTTCGGATACGATGCTGGTGGCGCCGGTTCGCGTGGGCCGAGGTGCGACCACGGGTGCCGGCTCGGTGATCACGAAGGACGTCCCAGCGGGCGCACTGGCCGTGGAGCGCGGGGAGCAACGGAACATCCCGGGGTACCGGGAGCGCAAGGACGCCGAGCATCGCGGCGGACGCCGGAAGAGGGGGTAGCGCGGTGGAGATCATCACCAAGAAACGGATGATGCTGTTCACCGGCACCATCCATCCTGCCCTGGGGCACGAGATCGCCGACTGCATGGGTGTGCCGGTAAGTCCCTCCGAGCTGTTCCGGTTCGCATCGGGCGAGATCTACTTCCGGGCGGAGGAATCGGTGCGCGGCGCCGACGTGTTCGTGGTCCAGACGCACTACGAGCCGGTCAACGAAGCGCTGATGGAACAGCTGATCATGATCGATGCGATGAAACGTGCGTCGGCCAAGCGGATCACGGCGGTGATCCCGTACTACGGCTACTCGCGCCAGGACCACAAGGCGCTTTCCCGGGAGCCGATCAGTGCCAAGCTGGTCGCCGACCTGCTGTCGACCGCGGGTGCCGACCGGGTGGTCTCGGTCGACCTCCACTCGGGACAGATCCAGGGGTACTTCGACTTCCCCTTCGATCACCTCACGGCGCTGCCTATCCTGTCGAACCACTTCAAGGACACACTGGGCCTTCACGGCGACGACCTGGTCGTGGTGGCCCCGGATGCCGGGCGGATCAAGACCTCTGAGAAGTTGCGCGAGTACCTGCATGCGGACCTGGCCTTCCTCTATAAGAGACGCAGCCGCACCGAGGCCCACAAGATCGAGGAGATGGCGGTGGTCGGTGAGGTGGAGGGCCGGCCCTGCGTGATCGTGGACGACATGATCGACACCGCGTCCACCATCACGAAGGGTGCCCACGCCCTGGCGCAGATGGGGGCGGGGCCGATCTTCGTGGGCGCCACCCATGGGATCTTCAGCGGCAAGGCCCGTCAGTCGTTGGAGGAGGCGCCCGTCCAGCAGGTGGTCGTGACGAACACCGTGCCGATCCCTGAGGAGCGGAGCTTCGAGAAGCTGAAGGTGCTCTCGATCGCCCCCTTGATCGCGAGCGGCTTGCGTGCGGTGTTCGAGGACTCCAGCGTCAGCGAGATCTTCGGCGGTGCCAACCAGGTCTGATCACGTGGCCGGCGCCCATCCGCGGCCCTCCTGATACAGCACCGTTCCCTCAGCATCGAGATACTCGAACGTGCCCGACGCCGCGGGAGGCATGGCGAACGCACACACGTTGACCTGAGGCCATCCGAGGGGCGCGGGTCGGCATCGAGCATAGACGTCGTTGGGCCCAGATCCGTCGTCGGGGATGAATCGGATGGCGCTAACCGACGTGGGCACGGACCCGGCGAAGACCGCGAGCTGGTCGAAGAGCACGAGTTCCAGCGCGGGGTTGGTCTCGAAGTGCGCCCCCGCCAGTCCCTCGCAGGGGCCGACCTTCGCATCGATCGACACGGCGATGCAGTTCGGCCCTGGGCCGTTGAACTCCGCGCGCCAGTTCGCACCGAGGTACGACCCGTCGATCGTGACACTCGGCATGCGATCCGGTGTCGATGTGGGAACAGGCTCGAGCGGCCTCGGTGAGATCTGATTGCCTTCGGCGTCGAACACCTCGATCCGCCTTCCTTGAAGCCCTGTGGGATTCTCGATGAAGAACAGATCGAACGGCTCGGCAACTTCCGAGGCGATGGAGGCGGGAAGCGGAACGAGCGTCGCCGGCAACGCGTCTTCCCCGCTCTCTGGGCGTAACCGCATGCTGTGGGCGTCGATGGTGACCGCACCGAACGAGGGTGAGTCGCCCACCCACTGCAGTTCCGTTCGAGACGGAACCACCACCCCGGAGATCTGCTCGACACCGCCGCCATCCCGGCTCACGAGGAATAGATCCACGCCGTCACGTGCGAGCGAGACCTCCAGCTGCCAAGGTCCATCCGTCTGGCTCTGACCCCCCTGGATCACGTAGCCGGGCTGCCGGAGGGCCGTCGCGGTCTCAGGCGTCCGGTCGGAGACCTGCATTCCGCTGAACGCCCGGAGGATCGCCTCTCGGTCGTCGTCTCCCACCTGAGAGCCGAAGCCTGCCCAGGCGTCGTAGATGAACCCGGAGGGGCTCCGGAACCTGGCGGTCATCCCCGGTCCACAGGGGGACCCCGGAGTCTCCTCGAGATGGACCGGCCACGCAGGTCCATCTGAGAAGGATGCGGTCCCGACCGCGTCGATGGAGAGGTAGAGGACGGCCCCATCGGCGGGGAGGTCCGCCCCGCACACCGGCGCGGCCAGCCCTGGGTCGTAGTTCGACACCTGCAGCACGGGGACCCCGTAGACGGGAAGGTCCGGGGGTGACGTGCTGGTGACCGCGCAATCCGGGGATGGTTGATCGACGTTGTTGCCGGAGGGCTGCGCCACGGCACTACCGGAGCACTCCGTGGTCGTGGCGCTGGACACGGCGATGCTCTGTCCCAGGGGCCAGAAGTCGATCACCGACAATCTGGACGGTGTTCGGGTCGTCAGGTCGAGGACCGTCGCTGACCTGGTGTAAGGCGCGAAGCTCGGATCCTGGGCCGGCAGGCTCTCGTTCGGCCGCCCGATCGCGCGGAGACCGGCGAACGAGACCGCCAGGAGCATCAGCGCCGTCGCCGCACCGACGAGGGCCATACCGACCTGCCGGCGCCGGCCACGTTTCAGGACCGCGGGCGGCGCGTCGGTTCGCGCCGACACATCCCGAGCCCGCTCCTCGAACAGATCCCGCAGGTCGTTCTCAAGGTCGTTCATCGGTCCTCACCTTCGATCCCCACGCGGAGCGTCCCGCCCCCACGGGCCACCAGCGATTTCACGGCCGCCACGCTGCATCCCAGCACCTCGGCGGTGTCGCGCTCGGTCAGGTCTTCGTAGTAGCGGAGTACCAACGCCGCCCGTTGCCGCGGTGGCAGTGCGGCCAGGGCGTTCCACAGGTCCTCGCGCGCCCCGACGTCGGGCTGGGAGGCCGTCCGACGTGCCTGGGCGGCGCCCTCTCTGATCAGCCATGCCCGCTCGACCCGCTTGCGCCGGATCCCCGACGTGTGCAGGTTCACGATGGCTCGCCGCAGGTACGCGTCGAACGCGTCGGGCGCACGCAGGTAGCGGAACCGCCCCACGCATCGCACGAACGCCTCCTGCACCAGGTCTTCAGCTTGCTGACGGTCGCCGGTGAGCAGGTAGGCCAAGCGCATGCCGGCGGGAACGTGCCGCCCGTAGAGTTCGGCCAGCTTGCCCTGGGTGGGCTCGGCCCCGGGTGCTTCCTGGATCTGCTCGCCCGCCAGCTCGGTTCCTCCTCGCATCACATCACCAAGACGCGTGGGACCGGCCGAAGGTATCGCGACCTCGCCGAAGTCCTGGGAACCGACCTCGGGGTCGGTCCGGGTCCCGTTTCCGTACAATCTCCAGCCGTACCCCTGACCGCAAGGACCCGTTCACCATGGCGACCACCAAGAGTGCAAGCGAGACCAAACTTCGAGCCGAGAAGCGCGACGGCACCGGCAAAGGTGTGGCGCGCAAGCTGCGCGCGGGCGGCCGCGTGCCGGGCGTCCTATACGGCCACGATCTAGAGTCGGTCCCGATCTCTGTGGACGAGCGAGAGATGTTCCACGTCCTGCGCAGCGGCGCCGGCGCCAATGCCCTGGTGGACCTGGTGGTCGACGGCAAGGATCACCTGGCCATGGCGCGCGAGATCCAGCGTGACCACATCCACGGCACGCTGATCCACATCGACTTCCTGGCCGTCAGTCGCACCGAGACGATCACCGTGAACGTGCCGGTGATCGAGTTCGGCGACGCGGCGGGCGTGAAGGAGGGCGGCGTGGTGGAGCACCACCTGCGCGAGGTCAGCGTGGAGTGCTTCCCACAGGACGTGCCCGACCAGATCGACGTCGACATCACCGACGTCGAACTCGGCGATATGGTGCACGTCCGCGACCTGACCCCGCCGGAGGGCGTCACGATCCTGACCAACCCAGATGACGCGGTCCTGTCGGTCATCACCCCGGCCGCGTTGCGCGTCGAGGCGGATCTGTCGGTCCCGGGCGAAGAGGGCGTCGAGATCCCCGCGGCCGAGGGCGAGGAGGTTCCTGCCGAGGCAGGTGCGGAGGAGGTTCCCGCCGAGGGCGAGGGTGGCGAGGCGCCGGCCGAGGCTTCCGAGGAGGGCGGCGAGGGCTGAGCCATGGCCTGGCTGGTCGCCGGTCTCGGCAATCCCGGCGACCGGTACGCGAACACCCGGCACAACCTGGGGCGCCTCACGGTGGATGCCCTGGCCTTAGCGTCGGGTGAGCGCCTCCGCAAGTCACGATTCGTCCCGGCCGAGGTCGCAGAAACGCGCCAAGGGACTGAGCGCGTGATCCTGGTGCGCTCCACCCGCTACATGAACGAGTCCGGTCCCTCTTACGCCTCGATCGCGAAGAAGCAGCACGTGGACCCCGATCATGTGATCGCCGTGCACGATGAGTTGGACATCCCGGCGGGGACCATCCGCGTGAAGTTCGGAGGCGGCAACAACGGACACAACGGCCTCAGGTCGCTCCAGCAGGCCCTTCGGACTCCGGACTTCTTCCGGGTGCGCGTGGGGATCGGGCGTCCGCCCGGCCGACAGGACCCCGCGGACTTCGCCCTGCAGCCGATCGGCAAACGCGACCAGGCGGACATCGAGATCCTGGTCGACCACGCGTGCGATGTGGTGCGATCCCTGATCTCCGATGGCCTCGAAGAGACGCAGGACCGCTTCAATCGTCGCGGCCCCGACGGCGATTGAGTCGGCACCCGCGTTCGCCGTCTCGCTAGACTGGCGGCCGATGCCCCGCCGCGCCGCGGCCGGGGCTGTTCGCGTTGTGCGGGAGGTGGCATGAGCCTACGGGACGTGGTGGAGGCGGTGGCGGCCTCCGAGCCGTTCGAGCGGCTCTTGCTCGAGCGCGCCCGGCCGATCGTGGCGCATGCCGAGGCCGGGGAGCCGCTGGTCGTGGCGACCGTCGCCACCGCGCTCGACACCCCCGTCCTGGCGGTGGCGGCCGGACCGCATGAGGGCGACGAGCTCGCCGCCGATTTGGAGGCGTTCCTGGGCGCCGACCGGGTGGCGCTCTTGCCGGCGTGGGAGGCCCTGCCGTACGAGGGGATCTCGCCGGCCCCCGACGTGGCCGCTCGCAGGGCGAGCGCGATCGGCCGGCTCCGAGTGGCGACCGGTCCGTTCGTGCTGGTTGTCCCGGCTCTGGCGGCGATGCAGGGGGTGATCCCGACGCTCGGCACGGTGCCCGAGCTGGAGCTGGTCGTGGGGCGCGACCTGCCTCCGGATGCCCTGGCCGAGCTCCTCGTGGATCTGGGCTACGCACGGGCCGATGTCGTGGAGCACCGGGGGGAGTTCGCGGTCCGCGGGGGGGTGGTGGACGTCTTCCCGGGGACGGCGCGGCGGCCCGTGCGTCTCGAGTACTGGGGCGACGAGATCGAGTCGATGCGCGCCTTCGTCCCGTCGACCCAGCTGTCCACCGACAAGGTCGCCCATATCGGCGTGCCCCCGGTCCGTGAGCTGATCCCCGACGCCGAGCTGCGCGCACGCGCCGGCGCGCAAGCGCGGGAGCACGCGGACCGGTTCGCCGACCAGCTCCAGCGGCTGGCTGACGGTCTCTTCGTGGAGGGCGCCGAAACGCTGGCGCCGTTCCTGTTCGACCACCTGCCCACGCCGGCTGAGCTGCTCCCCGACGGGGCGTGGATCGTGGTCACCGAGGCCCGACGGACGTTCGATCGGGCCCGTCAGGCGCACGACGAAGCCGAGGCGCTCGCGGAGGCGCTCGACTGGCCGGGGGCCCGCGCCCTACACGCCCTGGACGCGGCCCTGGACGGGCCGGTGCAGCTGCAGCTCACCGAGTTCGCGCAGGGAACGGATCTGGGGATCACCGGCTGGGGGAGCGCCCAGGGGAGCCCGGCCGAGTTGGCGCAACGGCTGCATGAGCTGGCAGAACGGGGCCACCGGGTGGTCCTGTCCGCGCGCGGCCATGGCTCCCTCACGCGGATGCGTGAGGTCGTCGGTGACCTGGCCGTGGATACCCTCGAGTCACCGCTCGCGAACGGATTGGTGTTCGCCGCCGGTGGGGTGGCCGTGGCCACCGAGGAGGACCTGTTCGGTTCGCGGCGCCACACGCGTACCGCCCCTCGGTTCACCCGGCGCAGTCCGGGATCGGTCGCCGACGAGCTGGAGCCCGGCGACTACGCCGTCCACCGGATCCACGGCGTGGGGACCTATGCCGGCATCACCCACCGCGAGCTTGCCGGGGCCGAGCGCGACTACCTCATCCTGGAGTACGCGGCGGGCGACAAGCTCTTCGTGCCCAGCGACCAGGTGGGGATGGTCGCGAAGTACCTGGGCGGCGACCACCCGCGCGTTCACCGGATGGGTGGGAGCGATTGGGCGCGCGCGACCGCCAGGGTGAAGCGTGCCGTCAAGGACATGGCGGGGGAGTTGGTCCGCCTCTACACGGTGCGGATGTCGGTGCCCGGACATGCGTTCGGATCGGACACCCCCTGGCAGCTGGAGCTCGAGGACGCGTTCCCGCACGAGGAGACGACGGACCAGGCCAGCGCGATCGACGACGTGAAGCGGGACATGGAGCTGCCCGAGCCGATGGACCGGCTCATCTGCGGCGACGTGGGCTTCGGAAAGACCGAGATCGCGGTGCGGGCCGCCTTCAAAGCCGTGATGGATGGCAAGCAGGTCGCGGTGCTGGTCCCAACGACGCTGCTGGCCGAGCAGCACTTCATCACCTTCAGCGAGCGCTTCGCTCCCTACCCGGTCACGGTGAAGATGTTGAGCCGATTCGTGAGCCCATCGCAGCAGAAGGCTACCGTGGCGGACGTCAAGGCGGGGAAGGTCGACGTGGTGATCGGCACCCACCGCCTGTTGGGCAAGGACGTGGTCTTCAACGATCTCGGTCTCCTGGTGGTGGATGAGGAACAGCGCTTCGGCGTCAGCCACAAGGAGCGGCTGAAGCAGTTCCGTGCGCAGGTGGATGTGCTGACCATGACCGCGACGCCGATCCCTCGAACGCTGGAGATGGCCCTCACCGGGATCCGGGAGATGTCCACGGTCGACACGCCGCCCGAGGACCGCCAACCGGTGCTCACCTACGTCGGCTCCTACGACGAAGGGCTGGCTCTCGGCGCCGTCCGTCGCGAGCTCCTGCGGGAGGGGCAGGTGTTCTGGGTGCACAACCGGGTGGCGACGATCGACCGTCAGGCAGCCTGGCTGCAGGAGCAACTTCCGGAGGCCCGCGTGGTTACCGCCCACGGTCAGATGGACGAAGACCTGCTCGAGCAGCAGATGGTGCGGTTCTGGAACCGCGAGGCGGACGTCCTGGTGTGCACGGTGATCATCGAATCCGGGCTGGACGTCCCGAACGCCAACACGCTGGTCGTGGACCGCGCGGACATGTTGGGACTGGCACAGCTGTACCAGCTGCGCGGACGGGTGGGGCGCAGCACCGAACGCGCCTTCGCCTACCTCTTCTTCCCGCCCCAGCGTGAGATGACCGACGAGGCCCGCGAGCGGCTGGCCACGATCAGCACGCACCAGACGTTGGGGAGCGGCTTCCAGATCGCGATGCGGGATCTGGAGATCCGCGGCGCCGGGAACCTGTTGGGCGGGGAGCAGAGCGGGCACATCGCCGCGGTGGGCTTCGACGCGTACGCGAGGATCCTGCAGCAGTCGATGGCCGAGATGAAGGGCGAGGATCTCCCCGAGGAGCCGGAGCTGCGGATCGATCTCCCGGTGAAGGCGTTCATCCCACCCGGATGGGTGGCCCAGGAAGCTCTGCGGCTGGAGCTGTACCGCCGGATCAGTTTGTCCGCGGACCACGAGGCCCTGGAGCGGATCCGCGCCGAAACGATCGACCGCTACGGTGCGCTCCCCGATCAGGTGGAGACGCTCTTCGCCATCGCGTCGCTGCGCGTCACGTGTCGCCAGCTCGGAGTGGAGGAGGTCAGCACCTTCCGCGAACAGGTGCGGCTGACGCCCGTGGCGATCCCCGAGGAGCTCTTGGTCGACCTGGAGGAGCGGGTCTTCAGGGCCAGTTACCATCCTGAGAAGCGCACGCTCAACCTGGTCCCCGAGCGGGTGTTCGGGGTCGACCTGGTGCGGTTCGTCCAACGATGGCTGCTGGTGGCCGTGGGTCGCGAGGAGTGACGCATCCTCCAAGTCGGCAGTTGCCCCGTACACTGGTCCGGTGAATCCCCGAACGATCCGCCTCATCGTCATGTCCGCACTCGTCCTGCTGGTGCTCCCGGCCTGCGCGAACTCCGGTTCTTCGTCCACCGCCGCCACCGTCGGCACGATCGACATCACCGACGCCCAGCTGACGAAGGGCGCCGATCGATACGCGTTCCTGGCAGCGCTGCTGAGCCAGGCTCCCTGCGGCCAGAAGGCCGAGGGTGAGAGCGCCGAGTCCGCCTGCAACCGGTTCGCGCTCTCGAACCTGATCCAGCAACAGATCGTGGAGAACTACGCGGCCGCGCACTCGGTGACGGTGACGGTGACGGACCAGGAGGTCACCGACACCGTGGCGAACCTGGATCAGCAGTTCGGCGCGGGGAAGGTGGATCAGCAGCTCAAGGACCAGTCCCTGACGCGGGTCGACCTGAACGAGCTCGCCCGCAGCGGGCTCCTGTTCCGGAAGGTGCAGCAGAAGGTCGTCGCCGAGCAGCTCGACACCGCGGACCTCAAGAAGGAGTACCAGAAGCGGATCCTGGAGTTCACCTCGGTACAGGTCGATCACATCCTGGTGAAGACCCAGGCCGAGGCCGAGAAGGTGTACCAAGAGGTGACCCAGCCGGGATCCACCGAGGCGGACTTCCTGGCGATCGCGAAGCAGGTGTCCATCGACCCCACGGCCAAGCAGAACTCCGGCAGCCTCGGCTCCGCCTACGCATCCACCTACGTCCCCGAGTTCGGCGTCGCGGCAGCGGCATTAGAGCCGGGTGAGATCTCGGCTCCGGTGCAGAGCCAGTTCGGTTGGCACGTGATCCGGATGAACACGAAGGACGTCACGCCGTTCGCCGAGGCGAAGACCTCGCTCGTCCAGAGCGAGGCCACGACCGTGTTCAGCGAGTGGCTCCGTGGCCAGGTGGATGCGCAGGGCGTGGACGTGAACCCCACGTTCGGCCGCTACGACGTGGCGACCCTCTCGGTCGTCCCGGTGAAGAGCACCGATCCCAGCGCGACGCTGAGTCCCGGCGGCACCCCCGCTCCGGTCTCGTCCTCGCCGTGAGCGACGCGTCCGGCCGCCCGGATCTCCTCGCCCACGTTCCCGCAGGCCCGGTTCCCACGTCCGAGCAGGGACAGCGCGTGCTGGACCTGATCAAGGTGATGTCCCGGCTCCGCGCGCCCGGTGGATGTCCGTGGGACGCCGAGCAGACGCACCGGTCGCTCGCGCGGCACCTCCTCGAGGAGACCCACGAGCTGTTGGAAGCGATCGAGGCGGAGGACTCCGACGCGATCCGCGATGAGCTGGGCGACGTCCTGCTCCAGGTGGTCTTCCACGCCCAGATCGCCGCCGACGACGAGCTTTGGGACGTGGATGATGTCGCGACCGGGCTGATCGAGAAGTTGATCCACCGCCATCCCCACGTCTTCGGGGATGCCGAGGTGGGCGGCGCCGAGGAGGTCCTGGTCAACTGGGAGAAGCTCAAGGCCGAGGAAACGGGGCGCGGGGCTGTCGATGACGACATCCCGGCCTCACTGCCCGCGCTCGCCCGAGCGGGCAAGGTCCAGCGCCGCGCGGCGGGATGGGGTTTCGGGTGGCGCAGCGTCGATGGCGCGATCGGGGCCCTCCGCGAGGAGGTGGATGAGCTCGCCCGTGCGACCTCGCCCGACAACGCCGAGGAGGAGATCGGCGACGTGTTGTTCGCCACCGTGGCCGTGGCCCGCACGTTGGGCGTGGACGGCGAGACGGCCCTTCGCCGCACGATCCGCGGCTTCGCGCAGCGTTACGAACGGTTCACGCAGCTGGCGCGGGATCGGGGACTCGATGTCGAGACGGCTGACGAGGGGGAGCTCCGCGAGCTCTTCCGCGAGGCTCGGGAGAACTAGCCTGTATCAGACTACCGAGGGGATCGAGATCCCAGAGCATGCGGACGTCGTCGACGCTCGAGCGCGGATCGCGGGTCGGGTCCGCGTCACGCCCGTCCTCGAGGTCCCCCCGGGGACCTTCGAGCCCGGCGTCCCCGCTCTCTCCCTCAAGATGGAGTTGCTGCAGGTCACCGGCTCGTTCAAGCCGCGTGGCGCGTTCAACCGCATGCTGTCGACCGACGTCGGCGACGCCGGCGTCGTGGCCGCCAGCGGCGGGAACTTCGGACTGGCCGTGGGGTACGCGGCGGCCGCCCTCGGCCACCGAGCCGAGATCTTCGTGCCGTCCACATCCCCGGAGTCCAAGATCGCCCGCGTGCGCGCCACCGGCGCCGAGGTCCGCGTCGTCGACGGGTACTACGACGATGCGTCGGCGGCGGCCGCCGCCCAGCGGGATCAGACCGGGGCCGTCTGGATGCACCCGTTCGATCAGCCGGCCGTGGTGGCTGGGCAGGGTACGGTCGGTGCCGAGCTCTCCGACCAGGTCCCCGACGCCGACACGGTGCTGGTCTCCGTCGGGGGCGGCGGCCTGATCGCGGGCATCGCCACGTGGTACGGCGGTGCCGCCCGGGTGGTGGCGGTGGAGCCCACACGATCGGCATGCATGGCCGCGGCCCTTGCGGCCGGCGCACCGGTGGAGGTGCCGGTGAGCGGGATCGCGGCGGATTCGCTCGGCGCCCGCCGCGTGGGGTCCATCGCGTTCGAGGTGGCCCGGCGTCATGTGGCCGACGTCGTCACGGTCGACGATGTTGCGATCCTCCGCGCGCAGCGGGCGATCTGGCGCGAGCTCCACACGCTCGCCGAACCTGGTGGCGCGGCCGCGCTGGCCGCCGTCTTGACCGGTGCGTATCCGGTCCGTCCCGATGAGCACGTCGTCGTGGTGATCTGCGGTTCCAACGGCGACCCTGCTCCCGTCCTCGGACCCTAGGAGCCCTCTCGGGTATCCTGCCCGGCCGTGGATCCCTCCTCCGACTTCGCGCGGGCATCGGCGTTCCAGCGCTGGGTGCTCGAGCGAACCTCGACGCGCGTCGAACCGGTCCCGTGGGGGTCCGCGTTCTTCAACGACGACTTCCCGTCCAAGTACGACGCCAACATGGTGTTGCTCGATCGACCGCTGGGGGACGCCACCGTGAGCGACGTCGACGAGGTGATGGAGCAGCTGTATGAGGGGTTCGCGCACCGCGAGGTAGAGGTGCTCGATGCGACCGGCGCCGGCCGTGTGGCGCCGGGGCTGGCGGAGCGTGGATACACCGTGGAACACCTGATGGTGATGGCGAACCGGCGCCCGCCCGATCGGGAGGCGGACGTCGCTGCCGTCGATGAGGTCGACTTCGGCGAGGTCCGACCCCTGCTGGTCGAGGGGAGCCGACGCGAGCCCTGGGGGAGGGCGCCGGGCGTCGCAGAGACTCTCGCCGATCACAAGACGGCGTTGGTCGCCGGTACCGGGGTCCGCTTCTTCGCTCAGCGGATCGACGGACGGTTGGCAGGAGCATGCGAGCTCTACGTCCACGACGGGGTCGCCCAAGTGGAGGACGTCGCCACCCTCCATGAGTTCCGCGGCAGGGGCGTCGCTCGCAACGTGGTTTTGCGGGCGGTGGCCGAGGCGCGAGCCGCCGATGCCGGCCTGCTCTTCCTGTTCGCCGACGCGGACGACTGGCCGCAGCACCTCTACCGACGTCTCGGATTCGACGAGATCGGCAGGTCCGTCCTGTTCACGCGATGGCCGCAGGGGGAGGAGCCTGCGAAATCCCAGGAGCCTTGAGGCCGTCCGGTACCATCGACCTTCCGATGTCCCAGATCGAGTCCGTTCACGCCCGTCAGATCCTGGATTCGCGCGGCAACCCCGCCGTGGAGGTCGACGTGACCCTGGCCGACGGTGCGATCGGCCGGGCGGCGGTTCCCTCCGGAGCCTCGACCGGCGACCACGAGGCGCTGGAGCTCCGGGACGGAGGTGCGGTCTGGGGCGGCAAGGGTGTCGGGCAGGCGGTGGCCAACGTGAACGGACCGATCGCCCAGGCGTTGGCTGGCCTGGACGCTTCCGACCAGCGGGACCTGGACCGGGTGTTGCTCGACCTCGACGGCACGGCGGACAAGTCGGCGTTGGGCGCGAACGCCATCCTGGGAGCCTCGCTCGCCGCCGCCCGGGCCGCGGCCGACTCTGCCGGGACGCCGCTGTGGCGCTACCTGGGCGGGCCGAACGCGCACGTCCTGCCTACGCCGATGATGAACGTGCTCAACGGGGGGGCCCACGCGGACAACGAGCTCGAGCTCCAGGAGTTCATGGTGATGCCGGTGGGCGCGGCATCCTTCTCCGAGGCGCTCCGCTGGGGATCCGAGGTGTTCCACGCCCTGAAGACGATCCTGCTGGACAAGGGACTCGCTACCGGCGTGGGTGATGAGGGGGGCTTCGCACCGGAGCTCTCGACCGGTGCCGACGCGCTCGAGCTGTTGCTGGAGGCGATCGAACGGGTCGGGCTGACCCCCGGCGAGGAGGTCGCACTGGCGATGGATCCGGCGGCCTCGGAGCTGTACCGCGACGGCTCCTACCACCTGGAGGGCCGGGCTCGTGCCGCCGACGACATGATCGCGTACTGGACAGACCTGCTGGATCGGTTCCCGATCGTCTCGTTGGAGGACGGTCTCGCGCAGGACGATTGGGACGGCTGGGTGCGGCTCACCCAGGAGCTGGGCCACCGCGTCCAGCTGGTGGGTGACGATCTGTTCGTGACCAACACGGAACGACTGGATCGAGGTCTGCGCGAAGGCGCCGCGAACGCGATCCTGATCAAGGTGAATCAGATCGGTTCGCTCACCGAAACGCTGGACGTGATGGCGGACGCCGCCCGGCACGCGTACGCAACCGTGATCAGCCACCGCAGCGGCGAGACCGAGGACACCACGGTCGCGGACCTGGCCGTGGCGACCAACGCGGGGCAGATCAAGACGGGCGCGCCCTCACGAGGGGAGCGCACCGCCAAGTACAACCAGCTCCTGCGGATCGAGGAGGAGCTCGGCGAGAACGCCCGCTACGCGGGCTCGATGTTCACGGCAGGCGCGGGATGAGCACACGAGCCGCGGCCACTCCCCAGGCCGTCGCTCGCGGGACGACCCCACCGCCAACCCGAGGTGGTGCTCACGCTGCGCCTCGGCCTCGCCGGGCGCATCTGACCGGGCGCGCCGCCGCACTCTTGATCGTCGTGATGCTGATCCTGGTGACGGCGATCGCGCCGCTCAGGAACCTGCTGGACCAGCGGACGGCGATGGCGGATCTGCAGCGTCAGGCCCAGCAGCTGGAGCGTCGGAACGACGCGCTCAACCGGCAGATCACGCAGCTGAACGACCCCGCCTACCTGCGGAGGCTGGCGCGTGAATGCCTGGGGATGGTGTTCCCGGGGGAGATCCCGTTCCGGACGATCCCCAAGCAGGGAGCTCCCACCCCGCCCCACTGCTGAGCCGGCGACAGCTGCGTCACAGGTCGAAGCGGATGTTGGCTGCTTCACCCACCTTGCGGTAACCGATCCGTTCGTAGATCGCGTTCGAGGTGGGGTTCGAGAGATCCGTGTACAGGAAGCAGGAGGTCCGGCCCCCGGCGAGGAGCCATGCGCTCATCTCGGCCACCAGGGATGTCGCGTAGCCGCGACCCCGGAGGGCGGGCGGCGTGTACACGGGACCGACACGCATCCCGTTCGGCGTGGGGCCGGCGAACCCGGCCATGGACACCGGGACGCCGCCGTCCTCCCACAACCAGATCCCGCCGCTCCCGTCGTTTCGCAGCCGGCTGTCCAGCGAGCGTTCGAGCGACTCGTGGTCGCCCGGGTGGTTGGGGACCGCTTCCTCCAGGAACGCCTGGAACCAGTCCAGCAGCAGGAGCCGATCCCCGGCAGCACCGCTTCGGGCGCCCCCGGAGGGCCGGGGCACCGGCCGGACCTGGGTGAGGGCGAAGATGCCCTCACGGGTGTTGACCACCGGGGTGATGCCGGTCCGTCGTCCCCAGATCTCGGCGAACTGGGCGGATTCGGGGTGCGCACCCTCGACACCGGGCACGGGGATGCCCTCGCCCATCACCGCATCAGCCAGGATCTCCAACGCCCCCTCCGCTCGGGGGCGGGCCACGCAGATGGGGAACGGAGGTGTCATCAACGCGACGTGGACCACCTCGGCTCCCTCCGACACGATCCACTGATGGTGCTCGGGGTGGGTCTCGGGATGATCGCAGAGCGTCCCCGTGAGGCCCAGCATCAGGTTGTGGCGCGCTTCGTCCGCGAGCAACAGGTCCATGGCAGCGACTCGGAACGCCATGGGGTCGTCGATGCGTTGAGCCTGCATCCCAGGATGGTAGCCGTCGGGCACCGGCCCGATGGAGCCTGCCATGGCCATCTTCGGTACGTTGACGTGCGAAGACGATTCCCGCACACTGGCGGCCGTCGCCCGGGTCGGCCGGGCGCGCAGATGGAAGGGTGAGACGGCATCGCAGAGATCGAAGTGGGTGCGGTGGTCGACGGGACCGTCGAACGCATCACACCGTACGGAGCATTCCTGAAACTCGAGGACGGCAGGCTCGGCCTCGTCCACATCTCCGAGATCGACCGCAACTACGTCAAGGACGTCCATGACCACCTCAGGGAGGCGGACGTCGTGCAGGCGAAGGTGCTGGCGATCAAGGAAGACGGCAAGATCGATCTCTCGATCAAGGCGCTGCAGGATCCTCCCCCCACGCGCCAGCGTCGCGGTAGCGATCCCGACTTCGAGAAGAAGCTCAAGACGTTCATGAAGCAGAGCGAGGAGCGTCTGGTCGACTACAAGCGGGCCGTCGAGCACAAGCGCAAGTAACCCGCGCGGGCTGCGCCGCCGGGCCCGTCCCCTGTCACCATGAGCGCGATGGAGCGGTCGCCACTGTTGCATCGGGATCTCCGGGCTGCCGATCTGGCTGCGGTCCGCGAGCAGCTCGGACGCGATCCCACCACGCCCTTCGTCGTCGTGTGTCGGTGCACGGTCGGTCATCCCCTGGTGATCCGCAACGCGGCCTCGGACGTGAACGGCGATCCGTTCCCCACGACGTATTGGCTCACGTGTCCCACCGCCGTGAAGGCCGTGGCGCGAGTGGAGTCACAGGGGTGGATCGCGCGGTTCAACGAACGCGTGCAGGACGATGAAGCGTTCGACGAGGCGTTGGAGGCGGCGCATCGGGCATACGCGGAGGACCGTGCCGAAGATCTCGCGGAAGCGCGAGCATGGGGCGGTGTGGCCGGAACCCGGACCGGGGTGAAATGCCTGCACGCGCACTACGCCTACCACCTGGCCGGCGGGGTCGACCCCGTCGGCTCCTGGGTCGCCACGACCGTGGAGCCGATCCATCCCGAGCAGCGCTCGGGGCGAGCGGCGGCTATCGACCAGGGGACCAATTCCTGCCGGCTGTTGGTCGTGGAGCCCAGCCGGGTTCCGGACGAACCGCCTCGGGAACTCGCGCGCGACATGGTGATCACCCGGCTGGGCGAGGGCGTCGACCGTACCGGCCGGATCGATCCCGCAGCCCTGGATCGCACGATCGAGGTGATGGCTCGCTACACGCGGCGCGCGAGAGCCCTGGGAGCCGAGCGCCTGCGGGTGGGCGCCACCAGCGCGGTCCGCGATGCCCAGAACCGCCAGGCGTTCGTCGAGGCGGTGGCGAGCGAGACGGGCGCCGAACTCGAGATCATCTCCGGCGAGGCCGAGTCCGCGTTGTCGTACCTGGGTGGCACCCACGGCCTCGACCCCATCGTGGCGCCGGGTCCGTACCTGTTGCAGGACATCGGTGGCGGCTCGACCGAGTTCGTGATGGGCACCGTGGCGGGACGTGCCGAGAGCTCGGTCAGCATGCAGATGGGCAGCGTGCGGCTCAGCGAGCGCCTGATCGCCGGCGACCCGCCGTCGTCGGAGGAGCTGGCCTCCGTGGAGACCGAGGTCCAGCGGGTGCTCGACGAGGTCGAGGCATCGCTGCCGCTCGCGGGAGCGCGCACGCTGGTGGCCGTGGCCGGGACGGCCACCACGATGCAGGCGCTGGCGCTCGGTCTCGAACGCTACGACCCGGACCTGATCCACCGCACGTGGCTCACGCTCGCACGCGCCGAGGCCATCCTGTTGGAACTGGCGCGGATGACGGATGAGCAGCGCGATGCCCTGCCGGTGATGGCTCCGGGACGAGGCGATGTGATCGTGGCCGGCGCCGTCATCCTGGTCGCCACGATGCGACGGTTCGGCTTCGATCAGGTCCTCGTGAGCGAGACCGACATCCTCGACGGGTTGGCCTTCCAGATGCTCGGCATCGGGTAACCTCGTTCGCCATATGCCCAAGCGGACGCGTGAGAGGCAGCTCGCGAAGCAGGCGGCGCGCCGTCAGGCCGAGCGGCGGGCCCGCAAGCGCAAGCGCGACATGACCCTCGCGATCGTGGCGGGTGTCGCGGCCGTGGTGCTGCTGGTCGTGGCCGCGAGCATGCTCTTCGGCTCGCAGGACACCGGCGACAGCGCGGCGTCGGTCACACCCACGGTCACGCCCCCCTCGCCGTGCGGGAGTCCGAAGCCTCCGGCATCGGCGTCGGAGACCAAGCCGCAGTTCAAGCATCCGCCACCCATGACGATCGATCCGCAGGCGTCGTACACGGCCACCTTCCACACCACGTGCGGGACCTTCGCGGCCGAGCTGCTGCCGCATGTCGCCCCCGAAGGGGTCAACAACTTCGTCTTCCTGGCGGACGAGGGCATCTACGACGGCCTCGTGTTCCATCGCATCGTGAAGGACTTCGTGATCCAGGGTGGGGATCCGCAGGGCACGGGCAAGGGTGGGCCGGGTTACGGGTTCCCGATCGAGACCTCGAAGGTGCAGACGTTCGACGCTGCGGGGATCCTCGCGTACGCGAACTCGGGGCCGGACACGAACGGCAGTCAGTTCTTCGTGACGCTCAAGGCGACGCCGTTCCTCGACCCCACGCCGCAAGGGAGCTACACGATCTTCGGGAAGGTCACGAAGGGGATGGACGTGGTGCAGAAGATCGGCAGCGTGCCCACGGTCGCCGGCCCCAACTGCCCGAGCGGCGAGATCTGTTCGCCGACCGAGCCCGTGTTCATCAAGACCGTCACGATCGACGAGTCGTGACATGACGAGGTGAAGGCGTAGCATCCCTGCATGCCCGGGTGTCGGAACTGGCAGACGACGGCGCCTTAAAAGCGCCTGCCCCTCGGGGCGTGAGGGTTCGAATCCCTCCCCGGGCACGTGGTCCTACCAGCCGTTGCGGTGGACCTGATCCTCGAACGGGCGCCGTCGGCGTTTCACCCACGATCCGGTGGGTTCCTCGTCGTCCGCCACATAGCCGAAGCCCATGACGCCGATCGGACGCAGGGCCTTCGGGGACGCCGAACCGCCTGAGCAGCTCCCCCTCGCCGTGGGTGAACCCGAAATACCACCCGCCCAGACCCTCGTCCACGGCGCTGAGCAACATCAACATCGAGGCCATCGCCGCGTCGACGTCCCAGAAGGCCACCGGCCAGTTCGACTCGTCCTGCATGCCGAAATCGGCCTTGTCCGGCTGGGAGTACCGCTCCAAGTAGCGCGCCTTGTCGGGGAGCGGGAACACCAAGAGCGTTGGGCCGACCGCGACGTCGTCGGGGTCCCAGGGGAAGGTCGGATCCGCCGTGATCCGCCAGAACTCCGAGACGGTCTCGGGGGTGTCGAGAACCAGGAATTCCAGACCCTGGGAGAAGCCCGCCGAGGGCGCCCGACGTGCGGTGTCCAGCATCCGGTCGACGACCTCGGCCGGTATCGGTCGTTGGTCGAAGCGTCGGATCATCCGACGGTGACGAACGACCTCCCGGAACTCCACGTCCGGACGATACCGCTAGGGCTCAGCAGACGTTCGGTGCTGGATCACCGGCGAAACGGTCCTTGAGCCAATGCCGGACCGCTCGCCAGCTCGCGGCCACCACCTGGTCGTGGGTGACCCCCGGGTAGGCGTCCCAGGCCACCACGCTGCCCTTGCGGCACATCCGCCGGACCTGCGCCCTCAGCACCTGATACAGCCCGTCGGCCTTCCCCTGCTCGATCAGGACGGGCGAGTCGGACGTGCGCATACCGATCTCGGAATCCGCGAAGTAGTCCTGCACGTCGGCCGACGCATCCCAGCCCCGAGCCAGGTTCCGATGTACGCCGGGCTTGTAGTAGGTGTGCAGCGCCGGGAACCAGGAGTCGAAACACTCCTCCTGCGCGTACCAACGGATCGGCAGCATCTGCGGTCCCAGGAAGTCGCCGTAGCGGAAGCCTGGGTGCGTGGCGGCGATGCCCGCTCCGATGTATCCGATGTACGGGAAGTTGTACGCGTCCGCCGCGATCGCTTCGATCGCGGTCTCCAACATCATGGACGGTGCCAATCCCACGGCGCCCACCAGATCCAGCTCGGGGGCGCGGTCCTGCGCGAGCTCCGACGCGCCGATCGCCGCCTGGCCTCCCTGGGAGTGGCCGATGGCCGCCCAGGACGTGTCGGCGCTGGTGCCGGCGGCGTCGACGGCGATCTGACGAGCCGCGCGCACGCCGTCGATCATGGCGTTCGCTTGCGCGTCCGTCTGCAGGTACGTGTGACGGCCCGGGGTACCCAGACCCTCGTAGTCGGGTGCCACCACGATGTGTCCCTGGTGGACCAGCCGCGCGATCTCGTTCGCGTACACACCCCACGGTGTCGGGTACATGCTCGGATACTTCGACGGAGCGCACGAATCGCCGACGCCCGAGGTGCCGTGGCCCCACGCCACCACCGTCCAGCCGCCCGCCGGTGCGGCGCCGTCGGGCACGAACACCATTCCCGTCTCGGCGACCGGCCCGCCCAGCTGACCGTCCGAACGGAACATCACGCGGTAGGCGGAGAGATCGGTGAGGCTCGGCCACAGGTGCCGCTCCCGCTCCCACTTGATCACCTCTCCGGGCGCGAACGCTCCCAAGCCGGATGGGATGTCGGCGTAGAAGTCCTCGCCCCCGCTCGGGTTCCCGCCGGCCCTCGGCGCCGCGTCACCGATCGAGGACCCGGCAACCAGGAGACCGGCCGCCAGCGCGGCCACGAGCGTGATCCGGAGCCAACGGTTGGAACGGGTGTGCACGGTGTCCTCCCGAGTCAAGTTGATGATCGCCGATGATAACAAACCCTCGGGATCCGTGTTCAGAGCGTGTCGACCAGCTCCTGAGCACATGTGCGCGCCATCGAGCCTCGTTCACTCGGGAACCCCACGTCGACCAATGATCGGTGCATCCCCACCAGGCACAGGATGCCGTACGCGACCCCCCGGCGCCGGCTGGGGTTCGCGTCGGGTCGGGCCGAGGCGAGCTCGGAATCCAGCAGGTGCTCCAGCTCCAGGTACATCTCTCTGAGGTCGTCCCGCAGGGCCGGATCCTCGGCGCTCAGGCCGAACAACGCGTCCACCACCTGGCTCGGACCAGCGGAAACCTCAGCGAACAGGGCGTCGAGGATCCGCGTGAGTCGCTCCTTGACGGGAAGGTCCACCGTGAGATCGAGGAACCACGCGACGTAGGTTCCTCGAACCTGGGCGACGAGCGCGCGATCCACCTCCCGACGGTTCCCCAGGTAGTGGCGCACGAGCGCCCGAGTGACCCCCGCCTCCTTGGCGATCCGATCCAGCGTGGTGGCTTCGGCGCCGTATCGCACCAGACACCGCTCGTAGGCCTCCAGGATCTGGGGACGGCGGACGTCGGCGAGGCTCGGTCGAGGCACGGAGGTATCTTATCGCTGCCGATAGGATATCTCGGCCGACGCATCTCGCGTCGGATGCGCAAGAGGGGTGGATCAGGTCTTCTGGAGCGCCACCCCGTACCGCTCGGTGGTGAGCTTGGGGAAGATGTCTTTCACGTCAGACGCGCTCGCCTGGCAGCGCTTCTCCAGCAGCTCCGCCAGGACAGCACGGTAGTCGTGCCGGCCGTCCAGGTCGCCGTCCACGAGGTCCGCGTTGGAGAGACCGGGCCACCCCTTGGGGATGTGCACCTTGCCGCCGTCGACGCCGCCTCCCAGAAGCATCACGGCCTGTCCGTAGCCATGGTCCACGCCAGCCGATCCGTTCTCCTCGACGCGCCGTCCGAACTCGGTCAACGTGACCAGCGTGACGTCGTCTAAACCCGCCCCGAGGTCCGTCGCGAACGCCGACATAGCGTTCGAGAGCTCGGTGAGGTGGTCGTACATCCACTCTCCCGAGGCATGGGAGCCGAGGTCGGAGTGCATGTCCCAGTCGCCGTAGTCGATGGCGGCCACCTGCAGACCCACGTCGGCCTTGATCAGCCGAGCGATGTCCTTCAAGGCGTTGCCCAGTCCGGTGCCCGGATACGAGGCACCGTTGGCGGGTGTGTAACCTGCCGCTTGCAGAGCGGCCGCGGTCGCCAGGGCATCCAGTGCGGTGCCCGCCGGCTGGCCCACCATCGTGGGGGCTCCCTGGTGCAGGCTCCGCAGTGCCGCATCCCACTTCACCCGCTCGGTGTCGTTGTAGGCCCCGCTGAGGTCGAAGCCGTTGATGGAGTACATCGCGAGCTCCGCCGAGGGGCCAACGAACTGCTGAGACGAACTGCTGTATCCGATCTGTGTGCCCTGGAAGGCGGAGGTCTCCTCACGGAGGCCCAGGACCCGATCGAGCCAACCCGTACGGGTGGACGATCCGGGCGCGGCGCGCTCCATCTCCTCCATCGCCGCGAAGTGGGAGCGGTTCGGCTCCTCCATCCCCACCGCATGGATCACCCCGAACGTGCCGGCGTCGAAGAACGGCTTCAAGCTGCCCATCGCCTCGTGCATCCCGAACATGGAGTCGAGCTGTAGCAACTGCGGGGACTGGAGCCCGATGCCGGGCCGCTGCACGAGGTATGCGGGGTCACCTGAGGGCACGATCGCGCTGAGACCGTCCATGCCGCCGCGCAGGGACAGGACGACCAGGACGTCGCCGGTGTACGGAGTCGCGGCGAAGGCCAGGCGCGTGAACATCCCTTCGGCGGCGAGGCCCGCCACGACCCCGGCAGCCGCCGAGCGCTTCAGGAACGAACGGCGAGATATGGCTTGGCTCTCTGGGCAACCGCAGCGCTTGACGTCGACCGCGGGGATATCGATCTGCTGAGTCATGTCGTCACCGGATCCCGTGATATGGAGAGTCGAGGATGAGCGCCACCACGTGACCGAACCGCGAATTCACGATCGCGTCGTTGGCGAGGAGCGGACTGCTCGAGGTCTTTCCGAGGAAAGTCAAGATCGCGTCGCGGTGCTTGTCCGTCAGATCGCGGAAGACGAGCCGGCTGGCAAGGTCGTTCACCAACTTGCCGTGTGTCTTAGGCAGGGTCTTCGGCAGGAGCTCGGTCTTGAGTTCGTCCAACGTCGTGCCTCGGAAGTAGTTCGTTGGGTAGCCATGGTTCGCTGCTCCGTAGTGCATGTTCCAACGACCGAGCGTGCGCCCCGCCGAGCGCCAGTCATCGGACCGATCCGGGTATCCGTTGGGCTGAGGCCACGTCAGTGGCAGATCCCCCAATCCGTCCAGTGTGTAGTGGAGGTTCTGGAAGCCGCTGATCCCCGGCGATGGTTCCGGCTTGAGGTTGAGGATCCGGTACGTTGCGACGACGTCTTGGAAAGGACGCCGCACCTTGACACCGACGGAGTCCTTGAAGGCCTTCGAATTGAAGAGTTCGCGCAGGACCGGGACGATCGCCGTGTCGTGGGCCTTGTAGGTGTCGGCGAGGTGGTCGACGAGGCCCTTCGGGGGGTTGTCGGAGACGAACCGCTCGCAGAGTTTGGTGGCGATCCTCTCCGCGGTCTTGCGGTGATGGGCCAGGTAGTCGACGTACTTCAGCCCCACGTTCAGACCGTTATCCTCATCCGCGTTCTGCGAGGACCAACCGAGGACCTTGACGTAGCCCGTGTAGTGCCAGTCGGGCCGATAGATGAAGAGTCCGGTGTTCCAGTCCATGCCGAACCCGGTCATGATCTTCGCGGACGTCAGCATCTCCTCTTCGGAGTAGCCGCCGTCGACCCCGACCGAGTGAAGCTCGAGCAGTTCCCGTCCGTAGTTCTCGTTCAGGCCATACTTCGACGACTCAGCGTTGTTGAGGTAGATCATCATCGCCGGGTGCTGGGCGGAGGCCGCGAGCATGTCCGAGTACTTGCCCATCGCATGCTTGCGGATCACCTTGGCGTCGTAGTCGTGACGCGACCACCAGACGTTGTCGCTGAAGTTCGCGACGTTGATGTGGTTGGACCAGAAGTCCACCATCACCTCGAACAGCTGGCGCTTGCTCCAGACCGCCCGTGCGATCGCCGCGTACCCGAGGTGATACATCGTGTCGTAGCTGCCCCCGAGATTGTTCCAAGCCTCGGTGAGGCTCCATTCCAGGTCGGGGAACCGCTCGGCAAGCAGGTCGTCGATCATGGGGTCGTCGATCGACTTCGGATGCAGCTGCTGCTCGAGCCAGTGGTTCCGCCCTAGGTGCTTGATCTGCTGCCGGAGCTGGGCGTCGCCCCCCACGTGGCTCGGCGCAGCAGGTGCAGGTCCTGGTCGTTGGGCACGAAGCCCGCGGCCTCAGCCGGCGTCATCTCGAAGATGGCGGAGGACACCGCGGCCCCGCCCACCGCCGCGGCGAACGCCGCATTCCGCACGAACCGTCGACGGGAGATCGCTTGGGCTACCTGCGTCCCCCCCGTCGGTGCTACAAGCGTCTCACCCGTTGGTCCCCTCATGTGTCGGCATATCGGCCGAACGTCCTGCAGAACTTGAGGGATACGAGGGTGATATCACCAAGTGCCTGTGTAGGACTGGGTGTCCGCGATACCGCAGCCGATCGACTTGGCGTAGATCGTGCCTGCTCCGTTGACGTCGGTGAGGTAGAAGCAGGTACCCGATGGACTCTTCGCGCTGACGAAGACCTGCACCTGCGCCGGGTGGTAATGCACGTAGATGGAGCCGACGGCCGCGGGGGTATCTCCGGTCACGAGCATCGACAGGGATGGCTCGATCGCTGTGATCTGACCTACGGTCTCCGTGTATGCCTGGGTGTCGGCGTAGTACGTCTTCTCGGCCACGAACGTGTTGCGGATCCCTGCCTGGGTGCTGCGATCTTGGGCGCGGGTGCGCGTCCCCAGGAAGGTCGGCAGGGCTATCGCGATCAACACGCCGATGATCAGGACCACGATCATCAGCTCGATCAGGGTGAACCCTCGTTCGTCACGGGCGCGTCGCATCCGGATAGTTGTCGGTCGTTCGTGGTCCCCGATTGAGGGGACGGGGGAGACCCATCCCGCGGGACCTATGGCAGGATCGCCGACCCGAGGTCCGCAAACCTCTGCGCATCCGCGGTACCCTTGGGAGTCGCTGGCCGGGCTCGACATCGGCCCTCTACCAGGCCAGCGTGGCAGGAACGCGCAGTCGTTCGTCCCTTGAACCTCTGCAAGCCGCTCGGCGACATGCCGAGGTTCGAAGGAGGCGACAGCGTTGAAGGAAGAGCGTCCCGTCACCACCCAGGATCTGCTTCATGAGCTGATGCCCCTGGTGGAGAAGTCCCTGGACCGCCACGTGGCGGCCGCGAACGCGTGGTTCCCGCACGAGTACGTGCCCTATGAGGAAGGCCGCAACTACCTCGAGGAGCCGTGGACGCCCGCCGACAGCCGTCTGCCGGACGTCGCCCAGACCGCCCTCGAGGTGAACCTCCTGACGGAGGACAACCTGCCCTACTACCACCTGGCGTTGTGGGAGACCTTCGGCAACGACGAAGCCTGGGGGGAGTGGGTGCGGCGGTGGACGGCTGAGGAGGGCCGCCACGCCATCGTGATCCGTGACTTCCTCACGGTCACGCGCGGTGTCGATCCCGTGCAGCTCGAACAGGGCCGGATGGACATGGTGCTGCGTGGGTGGTACCCGGAGTTCGCTCAGCAGGGACCCCTGGACGGCGTGGTGTTCACGACGCTGCAGGAGCTGGCGACGCGCATCTCCCACCGGAACACGGGAGAGATCACCGACGACGAGGGCGCGGTGAGACTGTGTTCGAGGGTGGCGACCGACGAGAACCTGCACTACGTCTTCTATCGGGACCTGGCGATGAACGCGATCGCGGTCGACCCTTCCGCGATGGTGCTGGCGATGCGCCGGCAGATCCTGAACTTCGCGATGCCGGGTGCGGCGATGCCCGGGTTCCGGGAGAAGGCCAAGGCGATGGCGCAGGCCGGGATCTACAACCTGCGGATCCACGTGGAGCAGGTCCTGAAACCGGTGCTCGAGAAGCATTGGCGTCTGGCAGAGTTGGACGGCCTCTCGGATGAAGCCAAGCAGGCCCGGGAGGACGTCTACGAGCACATCACCCGGCTTGAGCGCGTCATCGCCCGCCAGGGCGAGCCGATGGGTCCGACGCAGGGCGACCTGTCCGACGACCCCCTCGGGGTCGCCTAGATCCGGCTAGCTCAGCTCCACGTGGTAGCCGCTCCGGGTGACCGTCCTCGGTGTGGGTGAGGTCTGCTGCACGTTCGAGATCACCAGCACGGCTTCGGTGCATCCGCTCAGGTCGATCCCGCCCAGGCTGGCTTGCGCGGACGAGGTGGCGTCGCGATCGGCATCGGTGACGGTGATCGTGCTCATCGTCCGACACGCTACGCTCACCCGCATCCGGCCCTTGCCCGACGTCACGTCGACCGTGATGTCGTTGAAGTCGTTCTCCGGGATCCCGATCCAATGCGCAGCGAAGTCGTTCGCGAGCTTCTTGTCGAGCGTGCCGCTCATCCCCGTGATCGTGAAGTTGTCGTCGGGGGCGCTGAACCCAGCCGGGTAGTCGGGTCCTTCGGAGAGGCAGTAGCGAGCCTTGGTGACGCCGTCGCACCCGCGATCGTAGAAGCGGATCGCGATGGCGGCGTCGTGGAAGGACTGCGCGAGCGACGATCCTTGCCCCTTGAGGGCCTTGTTCATCGCCGCCAGGTTCGTCGACGCGCCCTTCGACAGTTGCTCCCAGAACGTCCGCATGATGACTTGGCCACCGCCGGGGGTCCCCGTCCCGAAGGGTTCGGTCATGGCGCGGAACACCACCCAGTAGGGGTAGGGGAAGCTGGGCTCGTAGCTGGCCATCGGCTCGGTCAGGGCCGGCCAGAGGTAGTTGTAGTTGTCGTTCGCCCCATCGAAGACCTCGTCCTCCATCCACGTGGCGCCGCCCTCCACGAAGGAGGCAGCCACCTTGCCGAAACCGGTCAGGGCCCCGTAGCCGAACTGCAGCGAGTGATTGAACTCGTGCCCGATCGTGGCGTGCATGGCGTCGACCGGCGTGCCCGGGAACGGCACGAAGTCCTGGTTCAGGACCATGCACGAGGCGACGGCGTCCTTGTCGTTCCACGGCGTCGCCGGGTTGTTGCCCGCGTCGTTCGTCCCCGAGACGTAGCCGTAGAGCCCGCCCGAGAGGTTGGTGATCTTGACCGGGTAGCGACCGCCCGGAGGATAGGACTCCGGGTCCTTCGGCGGTTTCGCCCAGCCGAAGCTCTTGATCTCGGTCTTCCACGTCGTCTCCAGGGCGCTCGTGTACGCGCCGACCGTCAGCCCCGTCAGCGCGGACCCGCGGTATTGCACGTAGAAGTGCGCCGTGCTCTTGTGCTGGGGCAGTGGTTTCTTCGCGCCCGGGCATCCGAAGTTGGGGGCACGGAGCTGGGTCCGCACCTGACCGGCCACCCTGCTGGAGCCCAAGGCCGGGAGCGAGCTCTGGAGCTGCAGGAGCGGCAGCGTCCCCGACCAGGGGGTCGAGCTCCGGTACGCCGCGGGGAGCCGCCGCGGGGCCGTGAGTGCGTACGTCAAGAGCAGAGCGCCCCTCGCCTCGGAGACACGGCCCGTCCGGACGGCCCGAGCGATCAGATCGGGGGTGGCAGGTCGTTCGTGACGGGAAGCGCGGCTCGGGCGATGAGACGAGGCGGAGGCCGTGGCGGGAGCCGAGATGACGGCGAGAGGGGCCAGCAGGGCGAGGACGACCGCGACGGTGCGGGCACGGGTGGAGCGAACGACCAGGGGCACGGGGGGTCTCCTTCGGATGGGCGCGGGCGGCGACATCCTACCCTCGACGGCCATCGGTTCCTGGGAAGTGCGCGACGCCGCGCGTCCCGGCCGTCCTTGCGGATACGCTTCCGGCCGTGGATGAGCCGTGACGAGGAGGATGCTGCCATGACCGAACCCAAGACGATCGTCTTCTTCCCCGAACCCGGGGCATGGGGGCCGGCGAACAACTGTGTCGCGATCGCCAACGTGCTGCGTGATCGAGGGCATGGTGTGGTCTTCGTCGTGGACGAGTCGTTCCTGGGTGAGCTGGAGAAGCGCGGGTTCGAGGAGCGGATGATGCGGATGGCCCCGGCGGAGGAAGCCGCGGATCCCACCGCGGACCCCTGGGCGGAGTTCATCCGCGTGACCGCGCCGGAGTTCGCCAAGCCCACGATCGAGCAGATCGAGACCGTCACGAAACCGATCTGGGAGGCGTTGGTGGCGGGAGAGCAGTACTCGCACGACCGCGTGATGGAGATCTGGGATGACGTGCAGCCCGACGCCGTGGTGACGGATAACGTCACCGGCTATCCGGCCGTCGAACTGGCGGGAGTGCCGTGGGTGCGGTTCGTATCGGCGAACCCGCTCGAGATGCGTGACCCGGATCTGCCCCCCGGTGCTATCGGGCCTACCCGCGTCCGACCGGAGCGGATGGCAGGCGTTCCGCGACGAGTACCACCGGGCGCACGAAGACCTGCTGGCCGAGCACAACGCGTTCCGCTCATCCGTCGGCGTGGAGCCGTGTCCGGCGGACGAGTTCAACACGGACTCCCCGTACCTCAACCTCTACCTGTTCCCCGAGGTCGCGGACTACGAGCGCTCTCGAGCCCTGGGGCCCACCTGGTTCCGGCTGAACTCGACGGTGCGCACGGGCGAGGCACCCTTCGATGTGAACGAGCGGGTTCCGGGAGCGGGCAAGGTCGTGTACCTCTCCCTCGGCTCGTTGGGATGCATGGACGTGTCGCTGATGCAGCGCTTGATCGACGCGCTCGCCAAGACGGATCATCGCACGATCGTGTCGATGGGGCCGCTGAAGGACCAGATGACGCTCGGCCCGAACATGTACGGCGAGCAGTTCTTGCCGCAGCCGTCGATCCTGCCGCAGTGCGACCTGCTGATCACGCACGGGGGGAACAACACGATGTGCGAGGGGTTCCACTTCGGCCTGCCCATGATCGGGCTCCCGCTCTTCTGGGATCAGTACGACAACGCCCAGCGACTACGCGAGACGGGGTTCGGCGATCGACTCGACACCTACGGCTGGTCCGACGACGATCTGATCGGTGCGGTGGACCGCCTGTTGGGCGATGGGGACCTCAAGGCGCGGATGCAGAGCAACGCGGAGGAGATCCGCGCCGATCCGGGTCACGTCCGCGGGGCCGACCTGATCGAGCAGGTCGTGGTGACGGGCGAGCCCGTGACGGACTGACCCACCGGCCGGGTCGCGTTCGAGGGCCGGGACCTACCGCTGGATGACGACCGGCGTGCCCAGCTGCAGCCAGGGTTTGAGGATCGCCAACGCTCGTTCCGTGAGCCGCACGCACCCCGCACTCGCGGATGTGCCGATGGACGACGGATCGTTCGTCCCATGCAGCGCCAATTGGTCGCCGCCGCTCCATCCGACCGGAAGGCGTGGTTGGATCCCCGAGATCCCGAAGGCGAACGAGCCGAGCGCGCTCCCGGGGGCGAACGGCACCCGGTCGGTGACGAAGTACCGCCCGGGCGGCGTCGGCGACCCGGCCGCTCCCGTGGCGGCGCGGAACCCGTGCTTGACCGTCCCGAACTTCAGCACCGCGACCCAGTGTCGGGACAGATCGACGCGGACCTCCACGAAGGTATGGCTGCGGCGCAGCCCCACGAGCGGGATCCAGCCGTCGCGTCGTGGCCAGGTGTATGGGATATCCACACGTCCCCACCGCCCTTGACGGCGCGTGGCCTCGACCCAGGCCGTGAGGGGCACGTGGTAGAAGCGCGAGCTGGACACGAGGGTCCCGACCCGCCGCGCGTCATGGTGTGGGAACGCACGAACCGTCATGGGTCGGGGGATGCGGACCAGCAGATGGAAGGACCCCGGACGTCCGGCACGATGCGAGGTTCCATCGGAAGCGCGCTCATGCGGCCCGACGGTGCTGCGCCCGAGGTGCCCCGGGAAGGCACGTTCACCCTGGCGCAGGAAGGGGCGGGCCCGGGAGGCCGAGGCGGCGCCCATGACCAGCAGCAGCGCGAGCACCACGGGCGCGGCGGTGCGGATGCGGTCGACCGGCATCTCCGCTGCATCGGCGGAGCGTTCCTAGCCCTTGAGGTAGGGGGTGCCCCGGCCAAACGCGGCGAAGAGGGTTGTCGATCTACGCGGCGCCGGCGCTGCGAACGCGGATATCCCCGCTCACGGTGTTGACGTGGAGTTCCACCGTCTCCCCCTCGCCGCCGCCATCGCTCGGATCCAACTCCGACACGGCATCGCCGGAGGTCGAGCCCAGATCCAGCCACACCTGGGTTCCCCGCGCGACGCCGATCTTGATGTCGCCCGATACGGATCGGATCGTGACGTCGCCGCTCGACACCGAGCCGAGGTCCACGTCGCCGGAGGCGCCCATCAACTGCACCGAGCCGCCGGCGGTGGCGACCTGGACGTCGCCCGATGCGGTCTTGCCGTTCACGACGCCCGTCACCTCACCGACCTGGACGTCGCCGGAGGCGCCCGCGAAGCGGAGGTCGCCTCCCACCGAGCGGCCGATGATGTCCCCGCTCGCCGTCTTCGCGTTCACATCTCCACCCGTGCCTTGGAAGAGCAGATCTCCCGAGCCCGTCTTGAACGCCAACGCTCCTACCATCCCGTGACATGAGAGGTCCGCCGATCCCGTGAAGGCGTCGACATCCGATCCCTGAGGAACCGTCAGACGCACACGGAACTCCCGGTCGGAGAGCCACCCCAACACGCCTTTGCGCCCGCGTTGCTCGAGGTCGATCACCAGGCGGTCTCTGCCCCCGGACGCGGGTTGCAGTTCCACCACCAGCTCGTCCTCGTCGTGCTTCCCCGTGACCTCGACGACGCTCTCGGCGGTGTCCTCCGCATACAGATCGATGTGACCGGCCGGGACGCGCGCTTCAACGACCAGCTCGTCGGGGGTAGAAAAGTTCCAGGTGCTCATCGGGATCCTCCTCGTGTCTGTTCGGGGCTGACCTCAGCCCTGAGCGAATCCGGTGACGCGGTTGCTGCTCCCGCGCCGTCGATGATCGAGGCCGCGCGATACCGCTCGTACCAGCCAGGCGTTGGTCGACACACCTTCGCGGGCGGCCGCCTTCTCGACCCGGGTCTTGAGCCCCTCGGGCATCCGCAAGGTGAGTCGCGCTGTCCCGCCTTCCTCCTCCTGGGGTGGGGGAGCGGATCGGGCCTCCTCCGCCACGTAGATCAGCTGGACGTCACGCCCTGAGAGGCGAACCTCGACGTGACCGGAGGGCAGTTGCTCGGACAACTCCAGCGCCGCCTGGCCGATCGCGTCCAGCAGTCGTAGCTGGAGGGAAGCCTCCAGGGAGCGTGAGAGCCGTTCGGCGATCGCCGTCGCGGCTTCATCCCCGGCGGCGGCCGCGGCCAGATCCGTCCGGATGGCGTCGACGTGGGGCGTCGTCTCCATGTTCAGCGCTCCGTCGGCGGGACGGGGCGTCGCGTGCGGCGGCGCCTGCCCCCGACCTTGCGATGGTGGGCCGCGGCCTGGCTCAGGTCTCGGCTCCGCTCCCTTGCGAGTTCCGTGTGCATCATCGGTACCATGACGTCCTCCTGACGTCTCGACTGACGGAAGTATGACGTCATACTGACGTCATCCGTGCCGTCTGTCAACCCCGAGCCAGGGACCGGGTGGATGTCGGCGGCACAACGACGACCAAAAGGCGAAGGAGGACCGTCGGGAAGCTGAGGTTGGTGAGCGGGCGGGGCTCCGCCCCGCCCGCTCAGGTCTTACGGAGCCGAGACCTTGACGTCGTCGAAGGCGACGTCAAAGGTGCGTCCGTCCGTGTCGTTGCCCAACTGGATCGTCGTGACCTTCGTGGTCCCCAGGTGAGCGGCGCCGCTGATCGAGGCGACACGGTTCCCGTCCAGGACCAGTTCCAGCTGACCCGACCGGCCGCTGACCTTCACGAGCACGCTCAGATGGTGCCACGCGCCGATCGAGGCGCTCTGCCCGCTGGACGAGTGCGTCACGCCGTTCCAGGCGACGAGCGTGCCATCCGCCGTGACGTTGATCGACAGGATCGTGCGATGGGCTGTCTGTACCTTCAGGAGGCTGACGGCCCGTGGATCGCTCACGACCTTGAAGCGGGTCTCGTACTTCAGCCGCGCGGTCGGCGTGGGCAGATCGACCCGGGCATAGGTGCTGGATCCATACCCGCCCGAGGTTTGCCGCGCCGCCCACACTCCGGCGAAGGCCTCCGCGGCCTGGACCCCGATCCCCTCGGTCGAGACGTTCCAGTGACTGAGGTCGCCGGTCTCGAAGTCATCGGAGAAGACGACGGAGTACGCGGCTCCCGAGCCGCCGCCGGATCCGCCGCCACCGGACCCGCCCCCACCGCCGGATCCGCCACCGCCAGAGCCGCCATCGAGGACGGCCATGGAGGAGAAGTAGTCGTCGTGGCTGATCTGCCGGTAGGACGAGAGGGACTTCGCCGAAGTGTCGATCCAGTAGTCCCCGCCCTTCGGCGCCTCGGCGTGGTAGTACACCCACGCCTTGACGGCCGGCATCGACTTGAGGCTCTGACGCGCCTTGTCGAACCAGTTCGCTTTCCATCCAGCATCGCCGGGCTTCTCCTGGATCCCGGACCAGATCACGAGCGGCTTGTCCTTTTTCGACGCCCAGTCGTAGAAGGCACCGTACAACTCGTCGAACGACGCGTAGTTGCTGATGGGAACGGCTGAACCTCCGATCCAGTCGACGGAGGCATCGCCGGGATAGAAGGTCTGACCCTCATCCTTCTTGAAGCTTCCGGCACGAGGGGCCCACAGGAACTCCACGTTCGTGGCCCCCTGGTTCTGGAAGATGTCGTAGATGTGGCGCCACGCCTGGATGAACTGCCCGGGCCCGCCGATGTACTGACGGTCGCCCGGCTCCTGGTCCATCTCCCAGTTCCAACGGAGCAGCACCGGGCCATGCAACGCCTGCATGTCGTTGGCCGCGGTGCGGATCAGCCCGTCGAACTGGCCGTCGGCGATCTGCTGCGCGCGGTTGGGCACCGGCGTGTCGTCGGTGGCGCGCCAGGAGATCATGGGGAGCCGGCCGGCCTTGAGGTTCCACTCCTCGAACCCGTAGCTGTGATCCGTCCACGGGTGGTACTTGTTGACCACCGCCAGCTTTCGCCCGATCTGCGATTCGAGGTCGGTGACCGCCTCGAAGATCGTCTGACCGCCCTTCGCGTTCGCGTACGCGCCCAGCACCACGCCCGATCGAGGCGCCGATGTACTGGAACCGACGGCGACGTGTGTGAAGACCGATCCCCCCACCAACGCGAGCGCGATGCCCAGGGTCACCACCCGACCCAACCACCGACCGAACTGGTTCGTTAGTGCCATGCCAGCCTCCTGCCCCCTCGTGGTTACCCTTCCCCCTTCGGACAGGGCGGGGGATGATTGAGAGGGAGGCCGGGGGAACTTGGCCGCGGGTGTACTAAGCCCTTGTGCCTACGCCCTTCGAAGCAGACGGAGCGGGCTTTGGTGCCTTCGACACCCCCTCAGGCCCCTTCGGCTGTGGGAAGCTTCTCGGGCAGCCGAACGCAAGGGAGGCACGACCCCGAACATGGCGGAAGCACTGCCGATCGCTCCGATCCGCTTCTCCTCAACGGAGCGCGGGCTCCTGTCGGCGGGCTGGCCCCTGTGGCCGTTCCCGTTCATCTTGCTGCTGTGGCTGCTGGGCCTGAACTACCTGATCTGGCCCGTGGTCGGGGTGTTCGTGGGCATCGGTCTGTTCCAACGGGCCGACGTGATGGTGCCACGGAGGTTCGGGATCTGGCTGCTGTTCCTGGGGTGGGTCATCGTGTCCGCGACCTCCCTGGTGGGTGTCGACCGGGTGATGTCCTACGGGTACCGGTTCTCGATGTACTTCTCGGCCACCGCGATCCTCCTCTACGTGTACAACACCCCCCGCCGGGACCTGCCCACACGGAAGATCGTCAACTACCTCGCGATCGCCTGGTGCATGGTGGTGTTCGGAGGGCTCCTGGGATTGGTGGCTCCCACGATCAGCTTGCACAGCCCCGTGGAGCTGGCCCTCCCCAAGAACCTGTTGAACATCCAGCTCGTGAAGGACATGGTGACGCCCGCCTTCGCGAAGGAGGCGGCGTTCACGGGCCTGGGCATCCACCGCACCCAAGCCCCGTTCCCCTATCCCAACGCGTGGGGCTCCAACTTCGTCCTCCTGACGCCGTTCGCCCTGTGGTCGTTCACCCAGATGGCCACCAGACGGTGGCGCAAGTGGCTGGGACTCATGTTGCTGGTCTCGATCGTGCCGTTCTTCTTCTCCCTTGACCGGGGAGCGTGGATCGCGCTGGGGTTGGGGCTCCTCTACGGCGCCACGCGGCTCCTGGTCTCGTTCGACGTTCGGGCGGTGCGCTTCTTCGCGATCGGGGCCGTCGTGTTGGGCTTCCTCCTGGTGTTCACGCCGCTCAAAGACGTGATCGTCCAGCGGTTCGAGCACGGCTATAGCGATAAGGGAAGGATCGGTCGCAACCTGGTCGCCGTCGACCTGGCCAGGGAACGTCCGCTCCTGGGCTACGGGGCGCCGCAGGCTTCCGAGGACAACCCCGCGAACGCCTCCGTCGGGACGCACGGACAGTTCTGGTTGATCCTCGTCTCCAACGGGGTGCCGGCGCTGATCTTCTACCTGTCCTGGCTCATCTACCTACTGGTCAGATCGGGTTCGCGATTGCGCTCGGCGCGAGATCTCAGGTTCTGGCCGCATCTGGTGTTCCTGATGGCGCTGATCATGATGCCCTACTACGAGCTGCTGCCGCTTCAGATCTTCACCATCATGGTGGCGGCCGCCGTGCTCACGCGAGATGCGCTGCCCGAGTCTCCCGGACGCAGGGAACTGGCGGCGATGCGGCTTCGCACGGCCGCATGACCCGCGTCGCGTACGTCGGCGGCTGGGGCCGCAGCGGGAGCACGCTGCTCGACCGGATCCTCGGACGGGTCCCCGGGTTCGTGTCCGTGGGAGAACTGCGCATGATCTGGCGACGCGGCCTGGTGCTCAACGCGTCGTGCGGGTGCGGCGAGTCGTTCGCCGAGTGTCCGTTCTGGCAAGGCGTGGGCCGTCGCGCATACGGTGGGTGGGATCGGGTCGACGTGGACGAGGTGATCTCCCTTCGGCAGTCGCTCGACCGTGGATGGTCGACGCCGGCGCTGGCGTCGCCCTTCCGACCGCGTGGATCCGCCGGCCGGGTGGCCCGATACGCCGGCTACCTGGGCCCGTTGTATCGAGCCATCGCGGAGGAGGCCGGAGCCTCGGTCGTCGTGGATTCATCGAAGCTCCCTTCGCACGCCGTGTTGGTGCGCCAGGTCCGCTCCGTCGACCTGCGTGTCGTCCACCTGGTCCGTGACCCGCGCGGCGTCGCCTATTCGTGGCAGAAGGACGTGGTGAAGGATCCCTCCACCGGGGAGAAGATGCTGCGGTACCGACCTTGGTCGGCCGCCGTCCGCTACGACGTCTACAACGCCCTCACGGGTCTCCTGCGGCACCAGGGGATCCCCTACCTCAGGGTGCGCTACGAGGATCTGGTCGCAGAACCGGCACGCACGGTGGGACGGATCGCGACCTTCTTCGATCCGGGAGTCACGGATCTGGCGTTCATCGACGGCAGCCAGGTCACGCTCGGCGTCGATCACATCATGGGCGGCAACCCCATCAGGTTCACCCAGGGTCCGACCACGATCCGCCAGGACGAGTCGTGGAAGGAGCGGCTTCCCTCCATTGATCGGGCATGGGTGACCGCTCTCACCGTCCCCATGCTGGTGCGCTACGGCTACCCGATCCGCGTGGACGGCGCGGCGGCGGGCCACGAGGCACGGGCGTCGGGGTGAACGTCACCACCGGTTCCATCGACCCCGCCGGTGACCTGGTTCCCGTCGACCCTTCCCGCGGCGATCTGACCACCCTCGCCAGGGGCGGGGCCCTGAACCTGGCCGGCAGCATCACCTACGGATTCCTCAGCTTCTTGCTCGTGGTGATCGTGACGCGGGGGTTGGGCAAGGACGCATCCGGCGCTTTCTTCGAGGCGGTTGCGTTGTTCATCATCGCCAGCAACACGGCGGAGCTGGGCGCGGACACCGGGCTCGTCCGCATGATCGCTCGCTACCGCACGATCGATCGCGCTCACGACACCCGTTGGACGCTGGTGGTGGCGCTCGTGCCCGTGGCCTGCGCCGGGGTGCTCCTGGCCGCGTTGGGGCTGATCTTCGCCGAGCCGATCTCCTCGATCTTCGCCCAGGGACAGAGCACAGACGCCGTGGAGCCGTACATCCGGTTGCTCGCGCTCTTCCTGCCCCTGTCGGCGATCAACACCGTGGCCGTGGCCGGCACGCGCGGATTCGGGACGATGCTTCCCTCGGTCGTGGTCGACAAGATGGCCAAGCCCTTGGGATGGTGCGTGCTGTCCTTCGCCGTGATCGCCGCGGGCCTGGGCGCCGGCGCGATCGCCCTGGCCTACGGGCTACCCATCGGTCTGAGCTTCCTGGCGGCCCTGTCCTGGCTCCTGGTGTTGGAGCGGCGCTCGGAGCATCGCGCGTACGGGACGGAACGCCAGGTCACCCGGCAGGCCGCCTGTTCAGCGAGTTCTGGCGCTTCACGGCTCCCCGCGGTCTCGCCGGTGTGTTCCAGGTGGCGATCCTGTGGTTGGACACCCTCCTGATCGGCGCGCTCCGCTCGGCGGGGGAGGCCGCTGTCTACACGGCGTCCAGCCGGTACATCGTGGTGGGGCAGGCGATCCTGCAAGCGGTGGTGCAGGCGATCGCTCCGCAGATCAGCAGCTTGCTGGCCGCGCGTGAGCACATCAGGGCTGAGAGCCTCTACCAGGCCGCGACCACCTGGTTGATGGTCCTGTCCTGGCCGATCTACCTGGCCATGGCGGCCTTCGCTCCGGTCCTGATCAAGGTGTTCGGCGCCGGGTTCCAGGGCGGCGCCTCGGTGCTCGTGATCCTCTCCCTGGCGATGCTGGTCAGCATGGCGTGCGGACCTGTCGACGTCGTCCTGTTGATGGGGGGGCGGAGTTGGTGGAGCGCCATCAACACGATGATCGCTCTCGTGCTCAACGTGGCGCTCAACCTGCTGCTGATCCCCAAGTACGGCATCAACGGCAGCGCCGTGGCGTGGATGGTCAGCATCGTCGTGCGCAACCTGCTCCCGTTGATCCAGGTCAGCCGGTTCCTCCACCTGTCCCCGTTCGGGAAAGGATCGGCGATCGCCACGGCGATCTCGATCCCGATCTTCGGCGTCCTGGGCGTGGCCATGCGGATGGCCTTCGGAGCCACGCTGACGGTGTTCGTGGTCTACGGCCTCGTGGCCTCAGCGGTCTACGCCGTTGTCTGCTGGCGGCTCCGGGAGGTGCTGCAGCTCCACGTGTTGGGTCAGATCCTGCGGCGTAAGGGTCGGATGCCCCAGGTCACGCCGGGTTGAGCTGATCCTCAGCCCGGGATCCCATCCACCATCACGTCGTCGAAGTTCACGGTGAAGGTCTTCGCGGCGTTGTCGCCGATCTGGATCCGCCCCACGGGGGTGGTGCCCGTGTCCGCCGTCCACGCGCTGATCACTTTCGCTCCGTTCAGGTAGAGGTCCCACGTCGTGGCCGTGCCGACGGTCCCGCACAGCTCGATCGCGTTCCAGCCCGGCGCCAGGCCCGTGCCGGCGCCCCTCACCGTCCCCGAAACATCGGACTTGACCTGCAGGGTGCCGCCGGCCGACAGGAGCACCTTCACGAGGTTGCCGTTGCCCGCCGTCCGCAGTCGCATCAGGTCCAGGGCGGCCGAGCCTTGCGCCGTGACGTTGACGGCGAAACTCGCGCACGCGGAGGGATAGGTCGACGGGAGGTCGCGGGCCGCCCAGGCAGACTGACCGGTCACGCTCGCCCGAGCACTGGGCGCTGCAGGACTCCCCAGCGAACCGTCGATCGTGAGTCGCGTGACGGTGGTCCAGTTCGCGAAGCTTCCACCGCTGAACGCGTCGCTGAAGAAGACCCCCAAGGTGGAGATGGGCGCCGAGACGGGGCTCTGCGCGCTGACGTTGCCCGAGGGATCGGCAGCCGTGACCCGGTAGGTGTGGGTGGAGCCCGCGCCCAGTCCCGTGTCGGTGTATCCGACGGTGGGGGCCGCCATGCTCACGAACGTCGTGGCCAGACCGCCGTCGCGGTACACCCGATAGGTGATCGGCGCCACCTCGATCGTCGACGGACGCCGCCCACGTGAGGTCGATCGCGGTCTTCCCGTTCGCCGCGCCCGAGGGCTGGCCCGGGACGGAGGGGGCGGCGACGTCGGCGGTGAGTACCGTCACCGGCGCGGAGGCGGGGCTCGCCTGTCCTACGTTGCCCGCGCCGTCGGTGGCCGTGACCGTATAGATGTAGGTGTTCCCGGGTGTACCGCCCAGATCATCGAAGGAGACCGTACCGGCGGACGCACTCGATACGGTTCCCGCCAGGGTCCCACTGCGGTAGACGGAGTAGGTCAAGGTTGAGCTGACGGAGTCGCTCGCCGCTCCCCACGTGAGGTGGACCTTCCCCACCTCGGTGCTGCTGGCCGTGGGCGTTCCCGGTTGCGAGGGCGGGAACGTGTCGACGCCCTGACCGAACACGAACATGCCCCGCGACGACCAGGTCTGACCGTCACCCGCGGCGGGGCCGCTGATCGTCGTCTGGGTGCCGGGGACGGGTGCAGCGTTCGCGAAGTTGATCCCGTAGAGGTTGTTGTTCTTGGCGAAGTAGATCCGGCCCGACGCCAGGGCCATCCCGCTCACGCCGTTCCAGTCGAGCCCGTCGCCGGCTCCGCTCGCCACGAAACTCTGACCCCCCACGATGTCGCTCTCCGGGGTGAAGTACCGGTAGAACAGGCGCGTGTTCCCGCTCACGGTGTAATAGATCCGCCCGTTCGTGAAGAACATCCCGGTGACGGTGGACAGGGGCCAGTACGAAGCGGTGAGGCCGTTGAGGTTGATGTCGACGGCCGGTCCGAATGAAGTCCCGTCGAACGTCCGCGAGTAGAGATGGCCGTCGCTCCACCCCGTGTACAGCTTGCCGTTCGTGATGAAGCTGCCTCGGGCGTTCGACCAGTCGATCGTCGGCGTGCTCAAGGCTGACGAGGCGCCGAGGGAGGTCCCCGTGAACGACCGGTAGGTGAGCGACGTCCCGCTGTTGAGCGTGTAGAGGTCGTTCGGCAGGACCGAGGCGGGGGCAGGCGGGACCGGGCTGCCACCCGACAGTGGCATGAGCGCGATCTTGGCGTGATACTCGGCCCCGATGTCGTCCGTGTCACTGCCTACCCAGACGCCCTGGGCGTTGGCAACCAACGTCTGGACGCCCAGGCCGCGCGGGTTCCGGATCGGGTTCCACTGGAAGGGCACGCCGTTCAGGGGATCCAGTGCGGCGATGCCCGGACGGGAGACCGCCCCCGCGCCTTGGCGATCGCCCGCCCACGGGTTGTTCCACCACCGCTGGTGGCCGCCCACGTAGACGGCCGTTCCCGTGGCGGCCACGGCGAAGGTCGTGTCACCACCCGTGTAGTCGACCCACTCGGGTTGCAGCGCGGTGCCGGAGGCGTTGGCCGTCCACCGGGAGACCGTGTCGCAGAGGACGCCGGCGTTGGGCCCACCCATGTAGGCGCCCGTGGTGGCCAGGATGAAGTAGGAGCCGTCGGGGGAGAAGTCGACGTCCCGCATGTACGTGTCGAACCGCGACGTGCACTGTGGCTTGAACCGGTCCGTCTCCCAGTTGGCAAGCGTAGCGGGCGTCGTGGTGAGGTCGATCATCGCCGCCTGGCGTCGGTCCTGTCCGTCGACCGTGACGAAGTTCCCGATCGCCATCAACCGCGTGCCGTCGGGGCTGATGTCGAACCGATGGACGCGCACCTGCCCACCGTTGTGCTTCCCGGCGAAGACCAGGTGCAGGTTCGGGTCCAGGGCACCGGTTTGGGTGTCGACCGCTGCCAGCCGCTCCCTGGCCGTGTCGTTCACCACGGTGAAGGCGCCGCCCAGGTAGAGTTTGCTCCCCCGCACCTGCATATCCCAGACCTGCTGCCCGCTCGTGATCTTGGCCCCGAAGCCGGTCACGATCGATCCGTCCGTCAGGTTCAGCTTCACGAGTCGCTTGTACCCGGACAAGCCGTTGACGGTGTTGAACGTCCCACCGACGAACAGCGACGTGCCGTCGGTGGCAAGGGAATCGACCTCACCATCGAAGGTGGGGGCGAAGTTCGGGTTGATCGCGCCGGTCGTGGCGTTGAAAGCGAACAGGTTGCTGCGCGTGAGCGTCGGCCCGCCCGGCTGTTTCACCTGGGTGAACACGCCGCCCGCCACCATCTGGTTCCCGACCTGCGTGATGGCGTAGACGATGCCCGTGTCGTCCAGGATGTGCGGGGTCCAGTCGGCAGGGTTGGCGGAGACGATCTGCGAAAGGACGGGGTTCACCGCCGTCGCCGGCTGCGCGGGCAGGAGGACCAGGGCCGGCAGGACCATCAGCAAGGACAGGAGGGCACGTGCGGTGCGGCGCATCTCGACGGGTTCCTTCACTCGGGTGGGGGACACCCACGATAGGGGGACGCCCGCTTGAACTCCCTACTCCGAAGGTCGCGAAACCCTTGGTCAGCAGCGCCTTCGGTGGGGCGTCGTTAGGACTAGGCCTTATGCTCGAGGCCAGGCGTCAGTGCGGCGGTTCGAGGAGCGCCTTCAGTCGGGCGACGTCCAGGTCCGGCTGCGGGAACCGTGGGTCCATCTCCATGAGCGTCTCCGCCAGGATGGTGCCCACCGCCCAGTTGCGGTACCACTTGCGGTCGGCCGGGACGACGTACCAGGGGGCGAGGTCGGTGGAGCACCGCGCGATCGCATCCTCGTACGCCGCCTGGTAGTCGCCCCACCTGGCGCGTTCGTCGATGTCGCCCTCGTTGAACTTCCAGTGCTTCTGGCGGGTCGTCCAGGCGTGCCAACAGCCGATCGCGCTGCTCGTCGTCGGAGATGTGCAGGAAGAGCTTCACGATCGTGGTGCCGGCCTGTCGCGAGTTCGCGCTCGAAGACGTTGATGCGCTCGAACCGCCGGCCCACTCGTTCTCCGGCACCAGGTCGTGGACGCGCACCACCAGCACGTCCTCGTACTGGGAGCGGTTGAAGATCCCGATCTCGCCCGGACCGGAGGCGCTTGCGGATCCGCCACAGGAAGTCGTGCGCGAGCTCTTCCTCGGTGGGCTGCTTGAACGAGACGACCTCCAGGCCGGCGGGGTTCATCCAGCGGACGACGTGTTCGATCGTGCCGTCCTTGCCCGCCGGTGTCCATCGCCTGAAGCACGATGAGGACCGAGCGGGTGCCCTCCACGAAGCCGCTCCTGGAGGGATCCGGCGGTCGCCGATGCCGGATAGCTGGGCCTCGGCGGCCTTCCGGCTCTTCACGCCGGGCGTGCCTCGTGTCGATGTCGGCGAGCCTCAGCCCGTCGACAGGGGCACGGAGGAGGTCGCGGAGGACGTCCGGGCTCGGCCGATGGTCTCGAACCGACTACCCGGCGAGCGCTTCGGGCGCCCCCTCACCGCGCCGCCGCGCGGCGCGCCGGTACGCGACCGCTGCGATGACGATGATGATGGTGGAGGTCACGAGCATGAGCGTCCCGATGGCGTTCGTGGCGGGCGTGGGGGAGGTGCGGCGCAGCACCGTAGATCGCGATCGAGACCGTCTGGCTCGAGGCATCCTGGAGAGCTGGTTCACGACCACGAAGTCATCCAGCGTGATCGCGAAGACGATGGCCGCGCTGGCGAAGATCGAGGGCATCAGCAGGATCGTGATCCTGCCGAGCGTTCGGACGGGCGACGCGCCCAGATCCATGGCCGCTTCCTCGTACGAGTTCCCGAGCGAGAGCAGGCGCGCGCGGACGATCACCACGGCGTAGGCCATCGCAAGGACCACCAGACCGATCAGCTGGAACAGCGTGCCCAACCCGATCACGTCGAAGACGTTGATGAACATCAGGAACAACGCGACGGCCAGGATCAGCTCGGGGGTCACGAACGAGAAGAGCATCAGGAAGTTCGCGGAGCCGGAGCCCGGGCCCTGCCACCGGTGCAAGGCGAGCGCGAACGTGACGCCCAGGGGAAGTTGCCGCCACGAGCATCGTCAGCACGGAGAGTTTTCCGAGGCTCTGGCGATCGCGCTCCGCAACGCCGTGTCGTGCAGGACCGAGCTGTCGGATCCCAGATCCACCATCGGAGCGAGAACCCCTCCCAACGCGAGATCGACCGGGTCTTGTTGAACGAGAACACCATCGCGTAGACGACGGGGAGCAATGACCACAGCACGTAGCCGATCGCGAAGACCCACAGGAACCGAGCCTTCGCCCACGGGTTCGACAGCACATCCCGCACCCGTGCGCTTCGACCTTCCTGCACGGCGGGGGTCGCGCTCACGCAGCCGGCCTCCGCCGCGGCTCGGTTGGTGCTGTAGAGGTAGTAGAGGATCGCCGGGATCAACACGACCAGCAGCACGAGCACCAGAGCCGCGCCCTGCGGCACGAAGATGTTGATGCTCAGGGAGTCCACGATGGAGTTGCCGACCACCGCGTCGTTCGGCGTGTTCGCCAGGAGCCGCTGGGTGTAGAAGCTCCGCCGAATATT
>CAWGVY010000003.1:0-592332 GCA_963826185.1 uncultured Actinomycetes bacterium
CGCGGATCGCACGGTCACGCTCGACTGCGACGTCCTCGTCGCCGACGCCGGAACCCGCTGCGCGTCCGTCACGGGCGCGTATGTCGCGCTCGCCCTGGCGTGCGCGTCGCTCGCGAAGGCGGGCCAGGTGACGGCGAATCCCCTGCGCGAGGCCGTTGCCGCCGTCTCTCTCGGCGTCTCGGGGGGACGCGTCCTCCTCGATCTCGACTATGCGGAGGATTCGGCGGCGGACGTGGACCTGAACGTCGTCGGCACGTCGCGCGGCCGGTTCGTCGAGATCCAGGGAACCGCCGAGCGCGAGCCGTTCGACGAGGAACAGCTCAGGAGGCTCCTCGCGGCCTCACGCAAGGGACTGGCGGCGCTCTTCGCGGCGCAGAGCGCCGCGCTCCACGGCCGGCTGCCGGAGGACTGGCTGGAGGCGCTCGCGCCGCCCGCGCTCTCTCAGGCGTCCTCGAAGAAATCGCGAAGCGTCGTCGCGAGGCGCGGAGGATCCTCCAGAAGAGCGTAGTGCCCGATCCCGGGCAGCACGAGAAACGTCGCGTCCTTTCGCGTCGCGAGAATCGCGCGGATCTCGTCGGCGGGGGCGAGCGGGTCGCGCGCGCCGGTCACGAGGAGGAGAGGCATCGACGTTTTCGAGAGCCTCTCCGCGAGCGGCCGCGCGCCGAGGACGCCGTCCACGAGCTTCTCGATCGCGAGGACGACTTCCTCGCGCCGCGGCCCCGTCCGCGCGGCGAGAGTCCGCTCGACGAAGCCCGCGCGTCCGGCCCCGTCGACCGAGAATCCGTAGCCCGCGGCGTTTCTGATAGAGCTCTCGGGCACGCTGTCGATGACCGCGCGCCGGGACATCGCGATCCACTTGAGGCGGTCGGTGAGGCCGTACGACGCGGAGCCGAGCGGGGAGACGAGAGCCAGCGCGCGAATGCGTTCCGGCGCGAGTGCCGCCACCTCGCCTGCCACGCGCCCGCCGAGGGAGTGGCCCGCGAGAAGCACGGGCTCTTCCGGGACCCTGCCGAGGACCCAGCGCGCGAGGGCCTCCGGCTCGTAGCCCGTCGAAGACCGGGGACCGATTGCCGAGCCCGGAAGGTCGAGGGCCTCGACCGTGAAGTCCTTCGCGAGAAGCGTCGCGACCTCTTTCCAGTCCTCCGACGAACCGCCCAGGCCGTGGAGGAGGACGACGCTTGCCTTCGACTTCTTCGCGGCCATCGCTCAGAATCCTACCGGACGGGGTGTAGCGCAGTGGTAGCGCACCTGCTTTGGGAGCAGGGGGTCGGCGGTTCGATCCCGCCCACCCCGACCAGCCTGTGGCCCGGCGACGGACAGCGGCGCCTCCTACGGCATCGGCTTGAGGTTGACCTCGCGGAGGTAACGCGTTCCGACCGCATCGCGCATGGCGAAGCGCGGGGAGATCATCTCCTGCTGCTTGGCCTCGTCCTTCGTCTTGAACTGCTTCTCGGCGATGGCTTTTCTCTTGTCGTCGTCCCCCTGGTTGAAGTCCATGGCCTTGCCGAAGCTGGGGTAGAGCGTCGCGATCGCGATGTCCCAGTCTTTTTCATCCCGCGGGGTGTTGAGGAGGAACTTCGTGTCGAGGATGAGGCCCTGCTTTTTCGCCTCGCCCGCGGAGACGAGGTAGGTCGAGCGCAGGTACTTCATGTAGTCGTCGAACTTTCCGGGCTTCGTCCGGATGTAGTTGACGGCCCAGACAGGTCCTTCGGTGAAGTGCTCCTGTGCCAGCGCCGGAACCGCGGCGAGGCCACCGCCGAGAAGAAGAGCGACGAGGGTGAGACGTTTCATGGGTCCTCCTGTCGTTGCAGTTGTTGTTCGCGGATTCTTTGTCCCGCTCCGGCCCGCGTCAAGCGAGGGATGGGCCGAGGCGCTCAGGCACGAGAGCGAGCGGAGGAAGCGCCCCGGTCACCTCGCGGACCGCCGGTCCCGTGACCGAGACGTCGTCCGAGATGACGCTCGCGGCGCCCAGGCGCGCCAGGTGCGCGGCGAGCGCGGGATCATTCACCGTCCAGACGTGGACCGAGATCCCTTCGGCCTTCGCGCGTTCGAAGAGCGGGTCCGAGACGAGCATGACGTTCGGGCCGATGGCGGAGCAGCCTTTGGGAAGGTCGGGCCAGAGCCGCCCTTCGGGCCGGTGCGCCATGCCGTCGTAGTTGAGGCACGTCGCGATCCCGGGCTCGATCTCGCGGATGCGGCGGAGCGAGTCGGGCGAGAAGGAGAGGACGACGGCCCTTTCGAGGAGAGCGAGCTGCGACAGGAGGGCCGCGACCCGGAACTCGAGGAGCGAAGGCCGCGGCGACGGCCCCGACTTCAGCTCGACGAGATAGCGTCCCGAAGAGCCGTACCTCAGGAAGACGTCGCGGAGCGTCGGGACGAAACCCTGAAGGTCGCCGCGTACGATCGGGGTCTCCTTGAGCTCGGGGATCGTCAGCGTCGCGAGCGGAACCCGCCGGCCCGAGAGAACGATCTCGGCGTCGTGGTGGACGACGGCCTCGCCGTCCAGCGTGAGCCTCACGTCGAGCTCGAAGCCGTCGGCTCCATCGGCCTCGGCGCGGTCGAAGCTGTCAAACGTGTTTTCGAGCGCCTTCGTGGGAGAGCCCCGGTGCCCGACGACGCGCGTCGAGGAAGCCTCGAAGAAGTTCATGCGGGCTGGATTATCCTCGCAGTCGATGTCGCGATCCGCACGAGGGCGGCCGGAGGGCGCCGGGCGCCGCCGGCGCGCGGCACGTCCTCTTCCGGAAGGGCCGTTTGCCGTCCCCTTGTCGACGATCGACTGGCTCGTCTCGCGCGAGAGCCCCGCGGCCCGCTACGTGGCTCTTCGCGACCTGCTCGGCCGTCCCCCGAAGGACCCGGACCTGAAGAAGGCGAAGCAGGCATTGCCGCGTGAGCCGTTCGTGCGTGAGACGCTCGCGCTCCTCCGGACGAGACTCGCCCCGGGTGCGGGTGCCGCGGCGCTCGAGCGCCGCTACGACGGCGGAGTGTGGCTCGCGCTGTTCCTCACCGAGGTGGGTGCGGACGGCTCGCTCCTTCCGCTTCGCCACGCGGGAGACGTCCTCCTCGCGCGCTGGGAGAAGACGCTCGTCGCGATCGAACGCCACGAGGAGACGGACCTCGACGCCACGCTCTTTCGCGCGGCGCTCCGCGTTCTTTCGCGAATCGGGTGGGAGCGAGACGCGCGGGTCCGGGAGGGCGCCGACGCCCTTGCCGCGCGAGCGCTCGGCGGACGCGGACGAACGGAGAAGGACCTCCTGCTCTTCGCCTCGATTCCCGACGACGCGAAAAGCGTTCGCGTCCTCGAGGCCGTCTCCTTCCTCACGGCCCGTCTTCTCGAGGCCGAGCTCCCGGATGCGCTCGCTCCCGGCGCACCGGAGGAGCTCCTCATGCCCGGCTTCCCGTGCGGCGACGAGACGGATCTCGTCGAGATGCTGTACGCGCTTTCCCTGGTGCTTCGCCCGGAGGCGCGGCGCGAGCCGATCCTCGCCCTCGCTCTCGCACGGCTCGCCTCGCGCGCCGACCACCGCGCGCGCTGGACGCTCGAACGCGCGCGGCCGGAACGGCTTCCGGTCGCGCTCGAGCGCACGGGCGAGCTCTCGCGCTGGGTCACGCTTCGCGCGCTGGCCGCCCTCCAGCGCTTCCACGGCCTCGAGGTGCCGGGCGCGCCTCCGCGCAGGAGACGCTCGTGAGGCGGCCTCGTTTTTTCCGGGGCTCCTCGTCGTGCTTCTTTCGGGCTGCTCCGCCGATCCCTTCGGCGCGCCCCCGCGCGCCAGGACGCACGGGTACCGCGCGCGCGTGACGCTGAAGACGGACGGCGTCGAGAAGGCCGCGTTCGACCTCGCCGTGCTGCGCGACCTCAGGCGCAAGGGACCCGCGGACGGGCCGGCGCTCGTCCTCGACCTGGCGGCCCGCAAGGCGTTCCGCCTCGATCCGGCCTCGAAGACGGCGCGGGACGTGCCGTTCGCGGAGGCGGCCGGCGAGCTTCCCGGCAGAGTCCCGCTCGCCCCGGGATTCGACGAGAAAGCGGAGGCGGCGCTGCGAAACCTCACCATTTACCATCGTGAAGGAGACGAGGTCTTCGCGGGTCACGTGTGCGCGCTCTGGCGTTTCGACGACGATCCCGCGGTGCCCGGGTCACCGACGACGACTTATTGGGTCGCCGTGGACCTCGACGGCCTCGTGACGCGGTACGACCGCGAAACGAACGAGCCGAACGGGACGACGAGGAAATCCACCGTGACGTTGACGAACGTGAGGGTGGGGGCGGATCCCGGCCTCTTCACCGTTCCGAGCGGCTGGAAGCGGCTCTGAAAGGGCTTTCGAAGCCGGCCCCGTTCTTGCTGGTATCCTCTCGGACCCGCGACGCCGTCAGGCAGACGGGACATCAGCTTGTAAGGAGTGCGCGTTCCGCCATGAATACAGCGAACCCGACCTTCTCACGCCTCGTGAAGACCCTCGTCGCGGGTCTCGCCGTCGCCCTCGCCGGGTCTCTGTCGGCCCAGACGGCGACGCCGAAGGATCCGAAGTCGCCGTTGCAGGGCTTCGCGGACGGGCGCGGCCCGACCGGGCCGGTCACTCTCAAGATCGTCTCGCCGGCACCGAACGAAGTCATTCCCGTTCCGGAGGCCGCCGCCGGGCAGCCTCCCGCGAAGGGCGCTCCCGTGACGCTCAAGGTCGAGCTCGCGAACTTCGAGACGTTCGAGGACGCAGCCACCAAGAGCGGGCAGCACCTCGAGATCCTCGTGGACAACATCTCCACCGCATTTCCGTGGCACGACGCGACGAAACCGTACACGTTCAAGAGCCTCCCGAGAGGCACGCACACCGTGAGGATCTTCCCCATCCGGCCGTGGGGCGAGGCGATCAAGGAGCCTTCGGCTCTCGCGATGGTCACGTTCCACGTCGGCGAAAAGGACGGCAAGAATACGGTCGAGCCCGGGGCCCCCGTCCTCACCATCGTCTCTCCGCGCGGCAAGGTGAAAAGCGCGGCCGGGAAAGTCCTCCTCGACGTTCTCGTCACCGGCTGTCCCGTCGCCGAGCAGACCGTCCCCGACACGTGCCGCCTGCGCTACAAGCTCGACACGCAGCCCGAGGTGACGCTCACGAAGGCGGAGCCCGTGTGGATCGAGAACCTCACTGTGGGGCGGCACGCGTACGTCGTCGGCCTCACGCGCGAGCAGAAGGTCGTGCCGGGCGCGTACGCGCTCTACCAGGGCTCCTTCGAGGTCGAGAGCGCGGCGAACCCCGCGGCGCCGGGAGCGGCGCCCGCCGCGAAGGCCACGGGCCAGTAAACTTCCGGGTATGGCCCTCGTCTACGGCGGCGCGGGGACGCGTCCCTGTGCCGTCGATCCGCCGCTGATTCTCGCCCCGATGGCGGGGATCACGGACATGACCTACCGGCTCCTCCTCCGGCGCATCGGGGGTGTGGGCCTCGTGACGATGGAGTTCGTCTCGTCCGAAGGTCTGACGCGCGGAAACCGCAAGACGGAGAGGCTGCTCCGTTTCGATCCCGCCGAGCGTCCGCTCTCCGTTCAGATTTACGGAGCGGACGCCGCCCGGATGGAGATCGCCGCCCAGCGCGTCGAGGAGATGGGCGTCGACGTCTGCGACATCAACATGGGGTGTCCCGCGAACAAGGTCCTGAAGGGCTGCGCGGGAGCGGGGCTCATGCGCGATCTCGGACGGGCGAAGGAGATCCTCGCGGCCTGCCGGAAGGCGCTGAAGACGACGCCTCTCACGGTGAAATTCCGGCTCGGCGTGACGGACGAGACGGTCAACTACCTCGAGCTGGGCCGCATCTGCGAAGGCGAGGGCATCGCCGCGGTCGCGCTCCACGCGCGGACGGCGAAGCAGATGTACACGGGCCGCGCGGACTGGAGCCGCATCGCGCGCCTCAAGGAAGCCGTGAGGATCCCTGTGGTCGGGAACGGCGACGTCCAGACACCCGAGGACGTCCTCGCGATGTTCAAGGAGACCGGCTGCGACGCCGTGATGTGCGGCCGCGCGACGATGAAGAACCCGTGGATCTTCAGGCAGGCGGCGGAGCTTCTCGAGGGCCGGCCCTATCGCGAGGCGACGCTCGAAGAGCGGCGGGACGTGATCCTCGACCACTTCCGACTCATCCAGAGAAACGACGCGGACGCGCCGAAGGCCGTCCTCGGGAAGCTCCGCACGTTCACGGGCTGGTACACGCACGGCCTGCCGAACGGGGGAGAGCTGCGCCGCCGCATCGCCTCGCTCGAGAGCCCGCAGGCTTTTCTCGACGCCGTCGAGGAGTTCTTCGCGACGCACGCCGCACGCGCCGCGGCGTAGCCGGGCCGTGTATCGCCGCGCCTCGAGCCGCGGAATTTGGGTGCGACGTGGTCTCAAATCGCCCTATCATTCGCTGCGGCTGATTCCGCCTGAAGGGGAAGAGTGCTTCCCTGAACCGCGGCGCGTTTTCGGGCGGCTGACCGACGCCAGCGAGGCCGAGGTGCAGGATCTCGACGGACAGGACGTGTTTCGCGCGGGTGACCGCGTCTTCCGGTGGGAGGACGTCGTCCTGGCCGCGGAGCTGCTGGGGCGACTGGAAAGAGATCGAGGAGAGGGCTCTCGACAACCTCGCATCTTCTCGCCTTTGCGGACCAGGACGCGGAGGCCTCCGTTCCGCAGGATGAGATCGACGGGGCCGCGGACGACTTCCGGTACGAGCGGGATCTCATCACCGCGGAGGAGTTGGAACGCTGGCTCGCGCGCTGGCACCTCGACGCCGAAACCTGGCTCGACTGGATTCACGCCAGCCTCCTCCGCGACCGCCTACCGGACTTCGTCCTTTCGGCCAAGCCCCAGGCGGATCCTCGCCAGGTCGAGCTGGCCGTCCTCGCCGAGGCCGTGTGCTCCGGAGAGCTGGAGCGTCTGGCGCGGCGGCTCGCGGGGCGGGCCGCGATCGGGGAGCGGGAGAGGGAACGGACGCAGGCTCCCGACGAGGAACCAGGCCCGGCCGGGACGCTCGTCGAGCGGCGGGAGGCCTTCGCTCGCCTGGAGCTCTCGTACGAGCGGTTTCGCGATGAGGTGCTCACTCCCGATGCTGTGGCGGCGCGGGTCAAGGCGCACGTCACCGACTGGACCCGCATCGACTGCAGCGTCCTGAGGCTTCAGGGCGAGGACGCCGCGCGCGAGGCGGCGATGGCCGTGCGACAGGAGGGAGTCGCCCTCGAAAGGCTGGCGGAGGAAATCGGCGAAGCCACGGAGGAGGGCGTGGAGTTTCTCGACGAGGCCGAGCCGGAGGTCCGGGACGTCCTGCTCTCGGCGCGCCCGGGAGAGCTCGTCGGTCCGGTGAGCGTCGGCGACGAGTTCGTGCTCGTCTCGCTCCGCGCGAAGATTCCGCCGATGCCGGACGATCCCGAGGTAAAGGAAAAGGCGGAGACCAGCCTCCTCGAGGGCCTCGTCGCGCGCGAGGTCGACAACAGGGTCACGTGGCTATGGAAGCCTTGAAGAGCAAGGCGAAGTCGTCCCTCCCGCCGGAGGTGGAGGCGGCGCGGACCCTCCTCGACGACCTGCCGCTCCTGAAGTTCCTCTCGCCTGCGTCTCGCGCCGCGGTGATCGGGAAGTTCGTTCCCGTCTCCTTTCCCTTCGGCGCCGTCATCCTTCGCGAGGGCGATCCTGCGGACGCCTTCTTCGTCCTCGTGGCCGGGAAAGCGCGTGCGGTGAAAATGGGAGAGCGGGGCGAGGAGGTTTCGCTCGGCGTGCTTCGTCCCGGGGACAGCTTCGGCGAAATGGGTCTCCTGGACGACTCCGCCAGGCGGCAAGCCACGGTGCGCGCGTCGAGCGCCGCGACGGTCCTCCGGCTCGACCGAAGCGCCTTCGACGAGCTTCTCTCCGGCGATCCCGAGATCCGGACCTGCCTGGAGCTCCACGGCCGATACCGGAGCCTCCAGAACCTCTTCCGTCTCTACACCCCGTTCTCCACGCTTCCGCCAGCGGTCCTCGGCGGGCTCCTCCACCGGTTCGAGACGATCGCCGTCGCCGCAGGGGAGACCGTGTTCCGACAGGGAGACGGGGAAGGACCTCTCTTCGTCGTCGAGGAAGGAAGGCTTCGCGCCTTCGCCGAGGAGGACGGGCACCGGCGAAACATCGCCTACCTCCGGAAAGGCGATGTCTTCGGCGAGATCTCGGCGTTCACGGGAGAACCGAGAAAGGCCACGGTCGAGGCCGTCACGCCCTGTCGGCTCCTGAGCCTGCACCCGACCGCTTTCCGGGCCGTCACCGAGGCTCATCCCGGGTTCCGCGCGGCCATCGGCCGGCGTATCGCCCAGTACGACTACCGAAAGGAGGCGAGGGTTCCGCTCGACTTCGCCGACGAGCTCCTGCCCGCGGAGGCGGCGGTGGAGGAGGTGGGTCCGGACCAGGTCGACGAGGATGCCGGCGGCCGGGCGGAGGACGCAGCGGGCGAGGAGCCCGCCGCTCCCTTCGCGACGGAGGACGGTCGGTTCGTCAAGAAGGCTCGGCGGATCCGCCGTCTCCGCTTCATCCGGCAGATCGACGAGATGGACTGCGGCGCGGCCTCCCTGGCGATGGTCTGTCGCCACTTCGGCCGCGCGGTGAGCCTGGCGCGGATCCGGCAGCTCCTCTTCACATCGACCGACGGCACGAGCCTCCGGGCGATCTGCCGCGGAGCCGAGGAGCTGGGACTCGCCGCGCGCTCCGTCAAGGCCTCGGCGCGGCACCTGTCACGCGAGCAAGACGAAACTTAGTCTTAAAACAAAAAAAAAAAAAAAAAAAAAAAAAAAAAAAAAAAAAAAAAAAAAAAAAAAAAAAAAAAAAAAAAAAAAAAATGTGCGTAGGCACAAAACAAAAAAAAAAAAAAAAAAAAAAAAAATGCTGCGGAGGCGGGCGAGGCCCCCGCGGCGCGAAGCGACGGCGCCCAGGCCCGTGCCCAGCCCGTACCACCCCGTGAGGTTCACCCGGCTCTGGCTCCAGGCGAACACCCATGGGATCGCCCGCAGATCCTCCAGCGCCCGCGCCGCGTCGAGCCCCCGGGCCACGGGGCGCGATGCGATCGGGAGCGTCGAGATCTGCGCGATCGGGGTCACGCGGCGGAAGAACTCGACGAACCCGGCGGAGTGGACCAGCCGTTCGTAATGAGCCCGGGACGCGTCGGCCATCAGCCGGATCTCCTCGGAGAATCGATCGGCGGGGTCGCCGACCACCCCGCGTTCGCCGGCGCGCACCACGGCGTTCGTGAGTTGCTCGAGGTGGCGCCGGGCCAGCGCCGCGGTCCCGTACCGGGCGAACGCGACCTCGCCCTGTTCGGTGACCTTGAACCGGCCGTCCACCGAACCTGGGGGCTCGGCGTCGATCGCGCGGCTCGCCGGCCCGCCTCCGCGACCGAGCGCGCCCCCGCGTCCGTGGAAGACCGTGAGACGCACGGCGCGCTCTCGGGCCCACGCGGTCATCGCACGCTGCGTCTCGTACAGCTCCAGGTTGGCGGCGAGCATCCCGACTTCCTTGGCGGAGTCCGAGTACCCCACCATCACCTCGAGCTCACCGTGCGTTCGATCCAGCAGCCGCCGGGTGCTCGGCATCGACACCCACTCGTCGAGGATCGACGTGGCGTGGCTGAGGTCATGGCGCGATTCCAAGAGCGGGACCGGGACCACCTTGGGCGGACCTTCGGGGACGGCGAGCGCTGCCAGCTCGAACACACCGGCCAGATCCTGGGCCGATCGCGTGAAGCTGACCACGAACCGTTCGCAGGCGGGCGGACCCAGTCGCGTCTGGATGTCGGCGATCGCCCGGAACGTGGCCAGCACCTCCCTCGTTCGAGGTGTGGGCCGCCGGGAACCGCCTGCGGCCAGTTCGTCGCGCGCCGCGGCCAGCACGCTCGAGTGCTGGCGCACCTCCATGGAGGCCAGGTGGAAGCCGAAGGTCTCCACCTGCCAGCGAAGATGCTGGAGCTCGCCCCAGGCCAGCCGCGGGACCCCGCCGTCATCGAGCGACCGTTGCAGCACTTCCAGATCCCGAAGGAAGGCTCGGGGGCCGTCGTAGCCTCCGTTCGCGCCGGTCCTGGTCGCCGCCAGCCGATGAGCCGCGAGCGCGAGTTTCCGCCGATGGGGAGCATCCGGCAGTTTGCGCGCGAGCTCCCGAGAGATGCCGGGTAGCACGGTCGCGTCCCGCGCCAGGGCCCGGCGGAGCGCGGTGCTGGGCCGAACATCACGATCGGACACGGACAGGGTCCTCGCGATGCGGCGAGCGGCGGCCTCGAGTCCCCGCAGCGCGTGGTCCGTCTGGATCGCCATGGCTGCCTTCGTCACCTCAGCAGTCACGGCTGGGTTGCCGTCGCGGTCTCCGCCCACCCAGGTACCCCAGCGGAGGAACGGTTCGAACGACGGTGGCCCGGAGCCGTATCCCTCGGGATCCAGCTTGCGATCCACCTCCCGGTAGAGGGACGGCAGGGTCGTGAACAAGGTCTGGTCGAACAGCGCCAACACGGCACGGACCTCATCCAGCGGCTCGGGTCGGCTCCGGCGGATCGGGTCGGTTCGCCACAAGCCGGCGATCTCCTCGCGCATCCGTCGCCGGACCTCCTGCACCTCCGACGTCCCCAGCCGCGGCTCATCCAAGCGCTCGAGCAACGAGCCGATCCGCCAGAGGTGCTCGACCACCGCTCGGCGCTTCGCCTCGGTGGGATGGGCCGTGAGGACGGGGGTGATGCGAAGATCGTCGAACGCGTCCGCGCCCACCTCCAACGCACCGATCGAATCCTTCACGGGCTTGCCCGACCGGCTCCGGTTCTGCAGGATCCGCACGCGGTGGCGTTCCTCGGCGAGGTTCACCAGCTGGAAGTAACAGGTGAACGCCCGGATCACCGCCTCCGCGCGCTCGGTGTCCAACCCGCCCACGATCTGCAGCACCCGTCGCCGCCGGGCCGCGGTGGACCGCCCTCGGTGGCTGATGGTCGCGGCACGCAGACACTCCACCTCCGCAAGGAGTTCCGGGCCGCTCTCCGCGATCGCGTCGCCGAGCATGGTCGTCAGCAGACGAACGTCCCGCCGCAGCGCGGTAGAGCGGGGCCGTTGGCTGCCTGTTGCGGGCGGGGTGGCCCGCTCGGTCACGCGGAGCTCACGTTCCCAAGACGTCGGGATTCAGCAGCGTCGGGGGCCGAGCGCCGTCCATGGCGGCGAACACGTTCTCGACCGCCAACGCTCCCATCGCGTCGCGGGTGTCGACCGTGGCGCTCCCCAGATGAGGGATCACCACCGCGTTCTCGAGACTCAGCAGCCGGGGCTCAACCTCGGGCTCGCGCTCGAAGACATCCAGTCCTGCCGCGAATATCTCGCCCGACTCCAGGGCGTCGGCCAGCGCGGCCTCATCGACCACGGGACCGCGCGAGGTGTTGACGAGGACCGCCGTCGGCTTCATCCGACGGAACGTGTCCTGGTTGAACAGGTGTCGGGTCTCGGGCGTGAGGTTCGTGTGGATCGAGACGAAGTCCGCCTCGCTCAGCAGCTCGATCAGTTCGCGGCGCTCGGCGCCGGTCTCCATCTCGACCGCCAGCGGGAGGGACACGGCATCGCTGTAGATCACCCGCATGCCGAACCCTTTCGCGCGGCGAGCGACGGCTTGCCCGATCCGGCCGAACCCGACGATCCCGATCGTCTTGTGGTGCACGTCCTGCCCGAGCATCATCAGCGGCCCCCAGATCCAGGGCTGCTTGGAGCGGAGGAACCGGTCGCCCTCGCCCACGCGTCGAGCGGCCGCCATCAACAACGCGAACGCGGTATCGGCGGTGGTCTCGGTGAGGACGTCGGGGGTGTTGGTGGCCATGACACCCGCCGCGGTGCACGCGGCGACGTCGATGTTGTCGAAGCCGACGGCGTGGTTGGCCACGATCTTCAGCTGCGGGCCAGCGGCTTCCAGGAATTCCGCGTCCACCTGCTCGGTGAGCATCGTGATGATGGCGTCCCTGCCTGTCACGACCTGCAGGAGCTCGTCACGGGGGATCCCGAACTCGTTCTGATGGATCGTGATCTCGCACCGCGCGTCCAGTTGGCGCGTGGCTGCCTCCATGATGGGGCGAGTCACCAAGACGTTGGGTCGTTCGCTCATGCTTCCCTCCCCTTTGGAAACGTCGAGTATGTCAATCCAGACCCCGCCCCGATAGTGGGCCGGGCTGTCCCTACACTGACCTGATGTCTCACCCCCTGGTACCGCCTACGTTGGAGACGCGGCGGCTGCGGTTGCGCCCGCTCGAGATGGCGGATGCCGCGGCGTTGAACGCGATCCAGTCCGACCCGGAGCACATGCGGTTCTATCCGCACCCCTTCAGCCTGGATGAGTCACGGGAATGGATCGAGCGGATGCGGTTCCGCTACGAGCAGGACGGGTTCGCGTTGCTCGCGGTCGAGGATCGCTCCACGGGGGAGTTCCTGGGCAACGTGGGCCCCCTGCGCCAACGGGTGGATGAGGTCGATGAGGTCGAGGTGGGCTGGTCGGTGACGCCCACGCGTGCGCGCCAGGGCATCGCCACCGAAGCGGCGCGAGCGAGCTGCGACTGGGTCTTCGCGACGCTCCCCGCCGACCACGTCATCTCCCTGATCCTGCCCGACAACGGTCCATCGCGTGGCGTCGCCGATAACCTGGGCATGCGGATCTGGAAGGACGTGACATGGGGGTCCCTGATGCCCAAGGTCCACCACGTCTTCCGTCTCGACCGGGCCTCGGCTGAGCCGACGCAAGGAGGAGCGTGAGCGCACCGTTCGTGCCGCAGACGTTCGACCCGCCGGCGGGGCTCACGATCGACGACCTGATCCTGGAGCCGCTGGGGCCGCAGCACAACGAGCGCGATCACCGAGCGTGGATGAGCAGCATCGATCACATCCACACGACGGCGGGGTTCCAAGGAACTTCCGATCCATGGCCCGTCCCGATGACGCTCGATGAGAACCGTGCCGATCTGGAGGAACACGCCATGGACTTCGCCACGCGGACTGGCTTCACCTACACGGTGCTCGACCCAGCCTCGCGCGACGTGTTGGGGTGCGTGTACATCTACCCATCGACCGACGGGCAGCACGATGCGTCCGTGCGGTCGTGGATACGGCTCTCCCACGCCCACCTGGATCCGGTGCTGCGCCTCGCCGTCGCCGGCTGGCTCGATGAAGCGTGGCCCTTCCGGCGGCCCGACTACGCGGTCGCGTGAGGGCGAGCGGCTGCCCCGGCCCTACTCCTTGATGTCGATGGACTCGATCACCACGTCCTGAGCGGGCTTGTCCTGGGGCCCGGTGGGGACCTTCGAGATCGCTTCGACGACGTCATATCCGTCGGTCACCTGCCCGAAGATCGTGTGGCGCCCGTTCAGGTGGGGGGTCTCCGTGACCGTGACGAAGAACTGGCAGCCGTTCGTCCCCGGCCCGGCGTTGGCCATCGCCAGCCGCCCGACCTGGTTGAACGTGGGGCCGCCCGGCGGGCACTCGTCCTCGAACTGGTAACCGGGCCCGCCCGTGCCGGTGCCCGTCGGGTCACCGCCCTGGATCATGAAGCCATCGATCACGCGGTGGAAGATCGTGCCGGGGTACAGGGCATCGGTGCGCGCGCTCCCGTCGCGCGGGTCCGTCCACTCGCGCGAGCCGATGGCCAGGTCGACGAAGTTCTTGACGGTCGTCGGCGCATGCTCGGGCATCAGCTGCACCGTGAACGAGCCCTGGTTCGTGACGAACGTGGCGGTGGTCATGAGCGAGGTCCCCTCCTGAGATGAGGGGACAGGCTACCCGCTGGCCGCGGCGGCGGCCTCGGCGAACAGCTCGTCGAAGACCACCGGCCACCCGCTGGCGTACTCGCCCCTGGCCCCGGCCGCGTCCTCGCCCAGGCATTCCCAGCCGCGGTGCTCCAGATCCACCCGCGTGCCTCCCTCGGCGGTCTCGGCGAACGTGACTTCAACCTCGGTGGGGGGGTGCGGCGTGTCGTTCGGCTTCCAGGCGAGTACGAGCCGGCTCGGCGGATCCCAGAGCACCACCTCGCCCCAGGACGCGTGTCGTCCATCGGACTGGACCTCGTAGAAGGCGCCCCCGGCCCGCGGTTCCATCACGATGTCCGTGACCTTCAGGTCGTCGGAACCGGCCGCGATCGAGAACTCGTCCACAGGCCACCACGCGGCCATCTCCTCGGTGAAGACCCGGAACGCCACCTCCGGGCGGCATCCCACGCGAACGCTTCGATGGATCGGATCGGTCATCTCGGTGCTCCTTCCTGAGGCGCTGCCCTTCCGGCCGTTTCGGCGAACGTGGTGAGCGCGTCATCCCAGAACGACTCCAGGTAGGTGCGCAACGCCGCCACCCCCCGGGGATCGACGGCGTAGAGATGCCGACGGCCTTGGGTCCGTTCACGGACGAGCCCCGCTCCCTTCAGAACGCGAAGGTGCTGGGATACCGCCGGCCGACTCACGGGGAGCTCGGCCGCGATGTCGACGACCGCGCGCTCGCCCCCGCGGAGGAGTTCCAGGACATGGCGGCGGGTCGGATCCCCGAGGGCGTCCAGGACGCGCGCGGCGCTCGATGCGTAAGCCATGACTAACGGTAAGTTAGTACTTACAGATGGGGGATGTCAAGCTGGATCGACGGACGAACGCAGCGCTTTGATGGCGAACGGCACGGTGTTCTTGGGCGACACCTTGTACCAGGCCTGCTCGATCCTCCCGGTTCCGCCGACCAGGAACGAGGATCGGATGATCCCCTGATACCGCTTCCCGTACAGCGACTTGTCTCCCCACGTGCCGTACGCCTCGGCCACGGCGTGGTCCGGATCGGCCAGGAGCGGGAACCCCAACGAGAACTTCCGATCGAAGGCGGCCTGCGCGTCAGGCTGATCCGGCGAGATCCCGAGGACGTCGACCCCCAGCTCGGAGAAGTCCTCGTGCGCGTCGCGGATCGCACACGACTGGGTGGTGCAGCCCGGCGTGTCGGCCTGTGGGTAGAAGTAGATCAAGACCTTGCGACCCGCGAAGTCTGACAGCGATACGGTCCGGCCCGTCTGGTCGGGCAAGGAGAACGGTGGGGCGGGATCGCCCGGAGCGAGGCTCGTCATCCGTCCAGCGTAGCGGGGTCGGGTTCATCGAGCTGCGCGGCCAAGGCGCGTGCGTCCGTGACCGGTAACCGACAGGCGAACCCCTGGCAGACGTAGGCGGTCGGGCGACCGTCCACCGCCACCCGATCCTGGAGGAGCGCCACGGCTCGGGCTGCCGTGGCGTCGCCGGGTCGCGAGACCGCGCACGTCACGTTCGGTCGATAGCGCGCCGCCGTCGCCTCCCGGACCAGCTCCTCCGTCGCCGGATCTGCTGGATCGCCCACGATCGCGACTTCCCTGGCCGGCCCGAGGTAGAGATCGAGCGCACTCAGCGCCTGGCCGAACGCGGCGGGCGCACGACCCATCGCGTCGGCGACCAACCGGAGCGCTCCCACCGCCGCGGTCTCGTAGCGTGAGTCGCCCGTCAGCATCGTCAGGCGCTGAAGCATCTCGGCCGCCACCGAGTTGCCGCTGGGGACCGCGTTGTCGTACACGTCCTTGGGCCGCACCACCAACGCCTCCGCGTCCACACCCGTCTGGAAGAACCCGCCGTTTCCGCGATCGAGGAACCGTTCCAGGAGATCGTCGGCGAGATCCCTGGCGGTCTCGAACCATCGGAGTTCGTGGGTGGTCTCGTACAGGGTCAAACACGCGGCGGCCAGCGAGGCGTGGTCCTCGGCGAACCCCGGGCGGCCTGGGACACCGTCACGCCACGATCGGAGGAGCTGCCCGTCGCGGGACCGGAGGTGCGTCAGCACGAAGTCGGCGCAGCGCACCGCGGCCTCCGTGGCGGTGGGCTCGTCGAACGCACGGCCGGCTTCAGCGAGCGCGCGGATCGTCATGGCGTTCCAGGCGCTGAGCACCTTGTCGTCGGTCTGGGGATGCGCACGGGCATCCCGGATCTCGAACAGGTGGGCGCGGGCACCGTCGAGCTCGGCGGCCAGCGATCGAGGTTCGCGACCGTGCTCGGCGGCGACCGATGCCACCGATACCGGCCGCCACAGCACGTTGGTGCCGTCCCAGTTGCCCTCCGGGAGCGCGCCGAAGCAGGTGGCGATCGGCGCACCGACCCGTTCGACCAGCTCGTCCCAGGTCCAGGTGAAGAACTTGCCCTCGACACCCTCGGAGTCCGCGTCCTGTGAAGACCAGAATCCGCCGTCGGGATGCTGCATCTCGCGTAGGAGGTAGGCGATCGTCTCCTGCGCGACCCGACGGTAGTCGTCCGTCCCGGTGACCTGCCAGGCCCGCGTGTAGAGCTGCACCAGCTGAGCGTTGTCGTACAGCATCTTCTCGAAGTGGGGGACGTGCCACGCAGCGTCGGTGGCGTACCGGGCGAAGCCGCCACCCAGGTGGTCGTAGATCCCGCCATGTGCCATGCGGTCGAGGGTGATGACCACCATCTCCAACGCGTCGGGCACCCCGCGGACGGCCTGTCGGAGCAGGAACTCCATCGTCATCGGTTGGGGGAACTTGGGTGCGCCACCGAACCCACCCCAGCGAGCGTCGAAGCCTGCTCGAAGGGAGACCATCGCCTCGCGCGGGATGTCGGCCGAGAGCGGGTCCTGAGACGGACGCAGACGCGTCACGCTCCCGATGGCCTCCGTCACCCTTCCGGCCTGGACGACCAACTCGTCGCGGCGCTCCGACCAAGCATCCGCGATCCCCTCGAGGACCTGACGGAACGACGGCATCCCGTGCGCCGGCTCAGGTGGGAAGTAGGTGCCGGCATAGAACGGACGGCCCTCGGGCGTAAGGAACGCGGACAGGGGCCAACCGCCATGCCCGTTCATCGCCTGGACGGCATCCATGTAGATGGCGTCCAGGTCGGGTCGCTCCTCGCGATCCACCTTGATCGAGATGAAACGGGCGTTCATCACGGCCGCGACGTCGGAATCCTCGAAGGACTCGCGCTCCATCACGTGGCACCAGTGACACGCCGCGTAGCCGATCGACAGGAAGATGGGCTTGTCCCCGGAGGCCGCCACGGCCAGCGCCTCGGTTCCCCAGGGGTACCAGTCCACGGGGTTATGGGCGTGCTGCAGTAGGTAGGGGCTGGTTTCGGAGATCAGGCGGTTCGGGCCGGTTCCCACGCTCCTTAGTGTCTCTCGTCTCTCTCGAAGGCGAGGGCCCGGCTCCGGTTCAGCTTGAGGCCCGTGCATGCCGATGCAACCAGCGATGCCTGATGACATCCGTGTGCTGGTCGTCGATGAGACCCCGGGTCTGACCCAGGGCCTCATCATGGCCCTACCCCGTCGGGGTCCCATCCAAGTGATCGGGCCCGTTGCGGGAGCCGAGGAGGCCCTGGCCGCCCTCCGCGCAGGCGGCGTGGACCTGGTCCTGGTCGACATCGACCGAGCCGACGGCCGCGGGGTCGAGGTCGTGGGACAGATCCGCGACGGCGACGAGAGCGCTCGCGTCCTCGCCGCCACCACACAGGACGGTCCGGAGATGGCGACGATCGCCCTCGCCGCCGGTGCCTGCGGGGTCCTGCCGGTCGAACGCGATCGGTCACTGGTGGCGGTGTTCCGGCGGGCGCTCGCGGGCGAGCTGGTCCTGCCGGCGAGCGATCTGCCCCGGTTGGTGGACCGCCTGCGTGGGGCGCGCAGGGAACTCACGGAGGCGGAGCGGATCGCCACCCTCACCACGCGCGAGAAGGATGTGCTCCGCGCGTTCGCCGAAGGGCGATCGACCGGTGAGGTTGCCCAGCGACTCGTGATCAGTCCGTTGACGGTGCAGAGTCACGCGAAGAACGTCTTGGCGAAGCTGGGCGTCCATACGAAGGTCGAGGCCGTGCGCATGGCGTGGCGCCACGGTCTCGGATCGGTCACGCGAGCGGGGTGAACGCCGCGCGAGGCTCGAACGGCCTGGCCGACAGGAGTAGCCTTCGACGCGAGATGGGGGGGAGCGACGCCGTCGCGCCTGCGAGGATCGTGATCGCCGGCGGGCATCCGGTCGTCAGGGGCGCCGTCAGGCTGTCGTGTCTGTCCACGCCCGGCGTCGACGTCGTCGAGGAGACGGCCGACATCGTGGACATCGCCGATGTCTGCAGCCGCATCCGTCCCGACCTGCTCGTGCTCGACGTCGACGGGAGCGTCGGGGACGGTCTCGACGGCCTCCGCGACGTTCGCGGGCGCGGCCTCGACACACCGGTGCTCATCCTTACGGATCGGATGGACGGCGCCTCGGTCCTGGAGGCGCTCAAGTTGGGCGTGCGTGGATACCTCGGGAAAGCATCCGGCCTACGCTCGGTGGGCGCTGCGATCCGCCGCATGGCGTCGGGGGAGCGGATGGTGGCGCCCGAACTGGAGCAGGCGGCCGTGATGGCATTGGGCGATTTCGCCAAGCAGGCGCGCGAGGGTTCAGAGATGGCGGCCAGCCTCACCCCTCGCGAACAGCAGATCCTGGCGATGATCAGCCAGGGGTACACGATGCAGCAGACGGGGAAGCGTCTGGGCATCTCGCCTCGGACCGTCGAGACACACGTGGCGAAGCTGTACCGAAAACTGGGTGTGCGCACGCGGGTCCAGGCCGTGTCGAAGGCCGCCCAGCTCGGCCTGATCGATCTGCGCTGAGGAGTCGCGACCCACTCAGCCCGCTCGTCTCAGCTGCCGATAGGGAACTGGACGTGCTCGAGCGCAACCCTGCGCACCTGACGCCCGGCGGAGGTTCCGTGGCCAAACGTGCCCCCATCAACGGTGAGCCCGCGCCGAAACGGCGCACGGGAGTGGTCGTCGTCGATCCCCTTCCCGTGGTTCGGGCCGGCCTCGTGATGCTGATCGAGGATCGGCCGGATATGGACGTAGTGGCGGAATCCAGCACCGCGGACGAGGGCCTCGCCGCGATCCAGCGGGTGCGCCGCAGCCGCGTCGTGGTCCTCGTCGGCCTGGGCATCGCCGGCGATCACGATGCGTTCTGGCTGATCCGAACGCTCCGCGAACGGTATCCGGCTCACGTGATCCTGGGCTGCGGAGCCAACGCCGACCCGACGCTGATCTCGCGCGCCCTGTTCATGGGCGCCGATGGGTTCGTGGATAAGAGCATCGATCCGGTGGAGTTCCTGCAGGCGCTGCGGCGTGCCGCCGACCGCGAGATGGTCCTCGCGAGCCCTGCCCACGGGGCCGTGGGTCAGATCGCCGAGGGGATCGAGCGACGCCGCGATCTCGACATCCGGCTGACGGAGCGCGAACGCGAGGTGCTGTCGGTGGCGGCCGAGGGTCTCACCGCGCGCGAGATCGCCGATCGGCTCGGCGTTCGCGAGCGCACCGTCACGACCCATCTGGCGCGCATCTACGGGAAGCTCGGGGTCGGGAGCCGGCTCGCCGCGATCAGGATGGCGGCCCGGTCCGGCCTCGTCACGGTCGGCTCAGCCAGCGAGTAGGCCGGTTCAGGTTCGAACGTAGAGCACCCCGTCGGCATCCCGATAGGCGAGTCGCCAGCCGGGGTCCCGATCGATCACGTCGACCAAGGACCAATCGCGCGTGTCGAGCACGACGGCGCCGACCTCCCAGCGGTCCAGCACTTCGCGCCAACGATCGCCGGCTCCACGCAACTCGTTGTAGTCGTCCCAGACGGCTTGCGGGAAGAGTTCGATCCGAGGATCGACCATCACGGGCATCGAGGGGAGCGCGTACTCGAACCACGAAGCCCACGGCTGGGGCACGGCCAGTCGCGTGCGGGCCGGGACGGCGTTCGCCACGGCCGCAACGAGTCCTTGGGGCGCCTCGCTCAGCAGGCGCGACTGCGGACCGGGTCGCCACAAGGGAACGGCTGCGAGGGTGACGAGGACCAGCGTCGTCACCACCGTCAGATCCAGCACGTGGGACCCCCCACGACCCGTACCCGCTTCGCTCCGCGTGCGGACCTCCTCCGGCCCCGGCGTGAGCAGGGCGGCCACGACCATGGGGGCGACGAGCCCCCACCAGATGACTCCCCGTGCTGCGGGGAGCGTCAGGAAGAAGAAGACACCCAGCCACACCAGCCACGGCCACGGGGTGGGACGACCCCTGATCGCGAGCCACCCCGCGATCGCCGCTGCGGATCCGAAGAACGCGACCCCCGTGAACGACGAGAGGTCGATCGGCTGCCATTCGGTGATGGTCGTGCGGATGATCGGGTTGGTCGATAGGGAGACGACGTAGCTCCACGCCGCCGGACCGAAGGGGCTCGCGAGTGTCGCCAGGAGCGTGGCGATCCCTACGAGCGCGAGTCGACGGACGTTCCCCCGATCCTTGCGTTGGAGGTCTTGCAGCAGGGCCAGTCCGATGAGGACGGGCGCTAGCACGAAGCTTCCGTGCATGTTCGTCCACGCGATCGTGAGTGCGGGGATCGCCCACAACCTCCGAGGATGCTCCGTCCGTTGGGTCAGGATCAGCAGCTCCCCCGCGAACAGGGGCACCGCGAACAGCTGCGGGCGCATGGCAAGGGTCTGCAGGCTCAGCACGAACCCGCCCAAGCTCAACAGGGACGCGATCCGCGGAGGGGCACCCACCACGCGGCACGTGCGATAGACGAGGCCGAACGTGATCCCGATCAGCGATGCTCGTAGCAGGGAGATCGACGCGAACCCGCCGGCGCGGTTGACGGCAGCCATGATCAGTTGCGCACCCCACTGCTGGTCGAGCCACGAGGCTCCCGCCATCGTGAAGGTGAAGGTGTCGGTGGCGGGGATCGATCGGCCCGTGAGGATCAACTCCCCAGCGCGGATGTGGTACGCGAGATCGATCACGACCATGCGGCTCAGCAGGGTCACGAGGACGGGCACCAGCACCGACACGATCGCCCACACACCGTCGATCGTGAGACGCCTACTCCGCGCTGGAGGGGTCTGGGCGATGCGTGGTTCGGGGATGTCGACCTTCACATGGTCGGGTATCGGGCACCCCGGTGGATGACTGGAGCGACGGTGACTACCCGAAGACGCGTACGTAGCAGTACGTACTCAGCGTCAGGGAAACTCGGAATTCCCTGCTCAAGACCACCCTCCTACCTTGTCGATAGGCGGAAAGAAGGACCGCTGCGGGGAGCAAGAACGCTCCTCGGACGGACGGGATCCTCGGAGAAGGAGGGTGGACATGTTCCTTCGTGTTTACACCGGCATCGCGCAGATGTGGGACGGCCTCAAGAGCCGTGCCGCTGACGAAGAGGGCGCGACAGCCGTTGAGTACGCGCTGATGGTTGCGCTGATCGCAGTCGTGATCATCGCGGCCGTGGCCTTCATCGGCACCGGCGCCAGCACGCAGTTCCACTCGGTGGGCAACTGTGTGACCACGCCTACCGGCTGCTGATCCACAAGCACCAGAGCGGCCTTCGCCGGCCGCTCACTTCCCCGGATCGAAGCCCGGGGGAGCGAGGGGCCGGCGAACACGCCCGGGGCTCCGGTCGGCTGAGAGGGGAGCACGAGAGCCCCACCACTCCCATCTCCTGACACGGCGCTCTCGTCCGTGATCCACGACCTCAAGGTTGGCAAGGACAGGTCGAACACAAGAACACGCGACATGCACGGGAGCCACGAACGTGGGCCGTGCGGGATGAAGCTCCTGAAAGGAGACGCAGGATGAAGTCACGCGGTCTGGTCGTCGGCATCGCGGTGGTGCTTGCCGCCGCCGCGGCGGCGTTCGTGCTCCTGTACACCAACGGCGTCAAGAAGGATGCCGTCCAGGGTGGCGATCTCGCGGTGGTGTACGTCTCCACCAGCGACATCCCCGCCAACACCAAGCTCACACCGCTGATCGATGCGGGGCAGTTCACCGAGCTGAAGATCCCGACCGACGCGGTCATCGAGAGCGCCGTCACGGATCTGTCGCAGCTCAAGGGACAGACGAGCACCGCCCCGATCCTGGCGAACGAGCAGATCTCGACGTCCCGGTTGTCCAGCGGAGAGGCGCCCACGGGCGGCAAGCTGGGCATCTCGAAGGATCACGTCGCGGTCACGATCGAGTTGAACGCTCCTGAGGGTGGCTTCGGCAACGTCTCGGTGGGTGACAACATCACCGTCTACGCGACCTGGTCGGGCGCCAGCGTGATCCCCGGCGACTTCAAGAAGATCGTCAGCGGGCAGGCGCAGGCGGCCGACCGCATCGATCTCCCCGACTTCACCGTGGCGCTGATCCCCACCGTCAAGGTGCTGGCCATCCAGAACCCGACCGTCGACCCTGAGACGGGCAAGCAGTCCGGCGGTGACGTGGTCCTGACGCTCGACCTCACGAAGCAAGACGCCCAGCAGCTTGTCTTCGCCGAGCAGAGCGCCACCATCTGGACCGGTCTGCTGCCTCCGGGCGAGCAGGGGTCACAGCTGCCTCCGTCCAGCGTGCCTGTGGAGCTGCTGACCGGTGGGAAGAAAGCGGCATGAGCGACGCCAGCGTCGTCGCCGTCGGGACGCCGCAGTCCTTCCGCCAGCAGCTGGCTCGGGCCCTCGAGGTCGAGCCTGAGGAGGTGGGCTGGGTCCAGTCCGCCACGGCGGCAGAAGAGCTCCTGATCCACGACACCAGCGTGGTGGACGTGCTCGTCCTCTCACCCGAGGTGAAGGAGCCCGACGCACTCGGCCTGGCCGAGTTCGTCGGGCGCCAGTCGCCGGGCACGGCCATCGTGCTGGTCCGTGATCACACATGGAACGGGCTCCTGCCCGCCGCCATGCGTGCCGGGATCCGCGACGTGGTCGACATGACCCAGGGGACGGAGGAGCTCCGCGACGCTGTCGAGCGCGCCATCGTGTGGGCGTCGAACCTCCGAACGATGGGTGGTGCCTCGCCGACGAGTGGCCCACAACGCACCCGCGGCCGCATCATCTCGGTCTTCTCATCCAAGGGTGGGACCGGGAAGTCGTTCCTCACCACCAACCTCGCTTCGGCGATCTCGTCGATGACCGGCGAAGACACCGCGGTCGTGGACCTCGACATCGACATGGGCGACGTCTTCACGTACTTCGGACGGGAGCCCAGCGCCAGCGTCCAGGACCTCATGGAGCTCGGTGAAGGTGCCACGTTGGAACGCGTGCGTGATGTCGGCGTACCGGTCAGCGAGAACCTGTGGGCGTTCGGCGCTCCGCCGGATCCCGCGGCTGAGGCACCCGCCGGAGAGGCGATCGGGAAGTTCCTCCGGGCGGTGCGAAGCTCGTTCAACTGGGTCGTGGTGGATGCATCGGTCGACTACTCCGACTCGGCGCTCGTGTGCTTCGATCTGTCGGACACGATCTGCCTGGTCACGGGTTTGGACGTGGTCGGTGTGAAGCACCTGTCTAAGGCACTGGACACGCTGCTGTCGATCGGGCTGCCTCGCGACCGGTTCAGCGTCGTCCTGAACAGAGCGGACAGCAAGGTCGGCCTGGACGCCACCGACGTCGAGCGCGTGATGAAGATCAAGGTCGACGCCATGATCCCGTCCAGCCGTCTGGTGCCCACGTCGCTGAACAAGGGTCGTCCCGTCGTATGGGACGAGCCGTCATCCGAAGTGTCGGTTGCCGTGAAGCAGCTTGCCAAGCGGATCACCAACGACGCCGCGGTCATCGCCGAACCCGGCGAGCCCACCGACGCGGCGGGTCGCAAGAAGTTCAAGTTGTTCTCGCGCAGTTAGAGGAGGCCCCCCATGTCGCTCGCAGATCGACTTGCAAAATCGCAGCAGAAGGACCGGATCGCGGAGGTTCGGACCCGGGTTCAGGAGCGCCTGGTCGAGGTCCTCGGACCCCGCCTCTACGACTCCACCCTTTCGGACACGGAGCTCGAAGGCCTGGTCCACCAGCGCCTGCGCGAGCTCCTGGACGAGGAGGAAGGACCGCTCTCCGCGCAGGAGAAGCTCCTGATCGTTCGTCAGATCGGCGACAGTGTGCTGGGTCTGGGCCCATTGGAGCCGTACGTCCGTGACCCGGAGGTCACGGAGATCATGGTGAACAGCTGGGACACGATCTACGTCGAGCGCGCCGGCAAGCTGTACTGGACCGGCACGAAGTTCCACGACGAGCAGCAGCTCCGTCGCACCATCGACAAGATCGTCGGCAAGGTTGGCCGTCGCGTGGACGAAGCCTCGCCCTACGTGGACGCCCGCCTCCCCGACGGTTCTCGAGTGAACGCGGTCATCCCACCGTTGGCGCTGGACGGCCCCGCGCTGACGATCAGGAAGTTCTCGTCGGACCCCTACGGGGTCGACGATCTGGTCGAGTTCGGAACCATGAGCTCCGCCACGGCCAAGTTCCTGGACGCGTGCGTCCGCGGCCGCGTGAACATCATGGTGTCCGGAGGGACCGGCGCCGGGAAGACGACGACGCTGAACGTGCTGTCATCGTTCATCCCCGACGACGAGCGCATCATCACGATCGAGGACGCGGCGGAGCTGAAGCTCCAGCAGCCGCACGTGGTCCGTCTGGAGTCCCGCCCCCCGAACATCGAGGGCAAGGGTCAGGTCGCGATCCGCGACCTCGTGCGTAACTCGTTGCGCATGCGCCCCGACCGCATCGTGGTCGGAGAGGTCCGTGGCCCCGAGGCCCTCGACATGCTCCAGGCCATGAACACCGGCCACGACGGCTCGATCTCCACGGTGCACTCCAACTCTCCCCGTGACTCCCTGTCGCGGCTGGAGACGATCACGCTGATGGCCGGGATGGACATCTCGCCGCGCTCGGTGCGTGAGCAGATCGCATCCGCGATCCAGCTGATCGTCCACCAGTCCCGCCTGAAGGACGGCTCGCGACGCATCACCCACGTCACCGAGGTGGCGGGGATGGAGAGCGACGTCATCACCCTTCAGGATCTGTACGTCTTCGACTTCGCGGCAGGCATGGATGAGGAAGGCAAGTTCCGTGGGCGCCTGAAGTCCACCGGCCTTCGCCCGAAGTTCCTGGACAAGCTCGCGGAGCGCGGGGTGTACCTTGACGCCGACACCTTCGCCCTGGAGTCGAAGGGGGGCCAGTGATGGTGGCCGCCTTCTGGACGAGCCCCATCGCGCAGCTCGTCGCCGTCGGCCTGGTGGCCGCCGCGGCGTTCGTGATGGGCTGGCTCCTGTTCGGCACCGCCGTGCGGGCTCGCAAGGACCGAGAGATGGCCGCGCGGATGGCGTCGATCACACGGCCGAACGCGCAGCCCGTCTCTGCCTCGGACTCCCGCCCCGGCCAGGGGTGGATCCCCGACCGGGTCACGTCGTTCGGCAAGCGGTTCGCCGACGCCCGTGGCTTCAGCGACCGGGTGGACGCCGAGCTCGAGTCCGCCGGTGTGAGCGTTCGCTCGGGCGAGTTCGTGGTCCTGTCAGTGGTGGCCGCGCTCCTGGGAGTCGTCCTGGGCGCCGCGCTCCTGCGGAGCCTCGGACTGGCCCTGGTGGTGGGGGTCGTGGCCGGCGCCGCACCCTCGGTCGCGTTGCGGACGGCGATGAAGAAGCGGGCCGAGAAGCTGCGCGATCAGCTCCCGGACGTCCTCACGATCATGGCGAGCTCGCTCCGTGCCGGGCACAGCTTCATGCAGTCCCTCGACACGGTGGCCAAGGAGATCGCTCAGCCGGCCGCGACCGAGTTCCAGCGCGTCGTGTCCGAGATCCGGCTGGGTCGCTCGACCGACGATGCCCTGGAAGCTCTGGCGACCCGCGTGGGAAGCGACGACTTCAAATGGGCCGTGCTGGCCGTCAACATCCAGCGCGAGGTCGGCGGGAACCTGGCCGAGATCCTGGACAACGTGGCGGACACTCTGCGGGACCGTGCGATCATGCGCCGCCAGGTTCGCGTCCTCACGGCTGAAGGTCGTCTGTCGGCCTGGGTGCTGGCCATCCTCCCGATGGGCATCGCCCTGTACATGTTCATCGTGAACCCCGACTACATCGGGATCCTGTTCACGGACAAGCGCGGGATCATCATGTTGATCATGGCCCTCGTGCTCCTGGTCGCAGGAGTGCTCTGGATGAGAAAGATCGTGGATATCGATGTCTGAGATCTGGCTCGCTCTCGCTGTCGCCTGTGCGTTCTTCGCCGTCGGCATGGTGGTCCTCGCCGTCGATCAGTCCCAGACCGAGCGCAAGCGCGCCGTCCGGCTCCTGGAATCTCAGGTGTCCGGCGGCACCACCGAGTCCGTCAACCTGCGCGAGCAAGAGATGCAGAAGGGCTTCGGCACCCGCGTCCTGCTCCCGATCGTTTCCACGGCGGGGCGGGTATCTCGGCGGATCACGCCCCTGGATACGCGTGACCGGATCGCTCGGAAGCTGCTCTTGGCCGGGAGCCCGGTCGGTTGGGACGCGGAACGCGTCTTGGCTTTCAAGGTGATCGGCGGCGTCGTGGGCATCGTGGGTGGACTGTTCGTCACCTCGTTGCTCAACATGTCGCCGTTCGTGAAGATCGTGATCATCGGTCTGCTGACGTTCGTCGGATTCATCCTGCCGGACTCGTTGCTGAACCGAAGGGTCGAGGAGCGCCAGCGCGAGATCCTGCGCACGCTGTCGGACACCTTGGACCTGCTCACGATCAGCGTCGAGGCGGGGCTGTCCCTCAACTCGGCGATCGCCCAGGTCGTGCAGAACGTGCCCGGCGTGCTGTCGTCGGAGTTCGCCCGGATGCTCCAGGAGATCCAGCTGGGGGTTCCCCGGTCCGAGGCGTTCCGCAACCTCGCGGATCGCACCGACGTCGAGGAGCTCAACGCCTTCGCGTTGGCCATGATCCAGGCGGACGTGTTCGGTGTCTCGATCGCCAGCGTCCTGCGCACGCAGGCGCAGCAGCTGCGGATCAAGCGGCGTCAGCGCGCTGAGGCGAAGGCTCAGCAGACCCCCGTGAAGATCGTGTTCCCACTGGTGCTCTGCATCCTGCCGGCGCTGTTCGTCGTGATCGTCGGCCCTGGCGCGATCCGCATCGTCTCCGACCTGTTCAAGAGCTGACCGGGGGCCCGGGTCCGGCGCGCCTTCCCCGGCGCGACCCGGGCCCTCCGGCCATCCTGATCCTTCGAGATGACAGCCGCCTGTCATCTTCCGTAGCGCGAGACGCCGCGACCCGGGCCCTCCGGCCATCCTGATCCTTCGAGATGACAGCCGCCTGTCATCTTCCGTAGCGCGAGACGCCGCGACCCGCTATCTTGCTCCGGTGAGGGAGTCCCCGACCTCTCTCATCGGTCTGGCTCCTTCCCCGGCTCGGCCGAAGCATGGACTCGAAAGGCATGCATGCAGGGTCGTGTCGAAGATGTCTCGCTCGGCGATGGCCAAGCCCATCCGATCCGGGTTACGCCGCCCAGCGGTGTTTCGGTTCGTTCGGCGCGGAGCCAATACCGTCGGCTCTATCGCTTCATGGCGATCACCGATGCTCTTTCGGTCGTCGTCGCCCTGCTGCTGGCCTACTGGATCCGGATCGGCCCCCGGGTCCCCAAGCCCGACTTCCTGTGGGCATTGGCCGGCGCTCCGCTCCTGGTGGTCGGGGTGTTCGGGGTGTTCCACCTGTATGACACTTATCGGACCTCGCCGGCCGAGGAGTTCCGCCGACTCTTGATCGCCGTGTCGCTCGGCGTGGGCGGCATCGTGATCCTCGGTTACGGGTCGGACCCGAAGACGGACTTCTCCCGATTGTGGCTGGGACTGTCGTGGGCGTTCTCGATCATCGCGGTGCTGGTCACGCGACGGCTCTGGCACGCTCATATCGGTCGTCAGCGCGCGCTCGGGAAGCTGTCGTTCCCCACCTTGGTCGTGGGGACGAACGCCGAGGCACGCCATCTCTTGGAGCTCATGGAGCTGCCCTCCTTCGGGTTCCAGCCGATCGCGATGGTCGCCACGGAAGCCAGCGACGACCCGAACGAACCCTCGCCGGAGGTCCCGGTGCTGGGCGCGGTCGCCGAGCTCCGAGACGTGATCCGTGAGGTGGGCGCCGAGTGTGTCTTCGTGGCCTCGAGCGCGCTCTCGAGCGATGAGATGGGCTACGTGGCAAAGGCCGTCCGGCTGGAGGGGGTGGAGGTGCGCGTGACCGCCACGCTGCCCGAGGTCCTGTCGTCCCGCGTGGCGGTGCAATCGTTGGGCGGCCTCACGTCCTTGTCGCTCCGACCGGTCCGCCTCACGGGGGCGCAGGCTGCCATGAAGCGAGGTTTCGACATCGTTGTGGCGGGCCTCGGCACGTTGCTCATCTCGCCCCTGCTCGTGATCATCGCGCTGGCCGTCAAGCTCACCTCGCCGGGACCGGCTCTCTACCGGCAGACACGCGTGGGGCTCCGCGGGCGTCCGTTCACGATCCTGAAGTTCCGCACCATGGTGAAGGGGGCCGAGGCACAGGTGGACCACCTCCGGGCGGAGCGTGGGATGGACGGCATGATGTTCAAGTTGCGAGACGATCCGCGTGTCACCCGCGTCGGACGGTTCTTGCGGCGATGGAGCCTGGACGAGCTTCCTCAGCTGATCAACGTGATCCGGGGACAGATGAGCCTGGTCGGGCCCCGACCCCCGCTGCCCCAGGAGGTCACGCGGTACGAGGATTGGCAGTTCGACCGCCTGGAGGTGCCTCCCGGCATCAGCGGCTTGTGGCAGGTGAGCGGCCGCAGCGACCTCTCCTTCGACGACTGCGTGCGATTGGACCTGTTCTACATCGAGAACTGGTCGCTGGCCTATGACCTCTACATCATGGCCAAGTCGATCCCCGCCCTGGTGTCCAAGCGCGGGGCCTACTAATTGAAGGTCGTGCTCGTCGGCTCCTCCGGAGGGCATCTCGCCCAACTGTGGAAGCTGCGTCCCTGGTGGGAGCGTCACGAGCGCCTCTGGGTGACCTTCGACACCACGGACGCCTTGTCCTTGCTGGCCCACGAGCGCGTGATCTGGGCGTTCCACCCCACGACTCGCAACCTCCCCAACGCCCTGCGCAACCTGAGACTCGCTTGGAGCGTCCTCCGTCGTGAGCGGCCCGACGTGATCGTGTCGGATGGTGCCGGGGTCGCGGTGCCGTTCTTCGCGATCGCGAAACTCCTCGGAACGAAGACCGTGTACCTCGAGGTCTACGACCGCATCGACTCCCGGACCCTCACGGGACGGCTCTGCCGTCCGATCACCGACCTGTTCTGCGTGCAATGGGAAGAACAGCGGCGCCTCTACCGAGGCTCCGAGCTGATCGGGCCCCTGCTGTAGGACATGGAGGACACGGGACACCCTTTGGTGCTGTTGGTGGTGGGCACGGACCACCACCCGTTCGACCGAGCCGTGTCGTGGGTGGACGGTTGGGCGGCACAGCATGTGGGACGGGTGCGCGTGGTGATCCAGCACGGGACCTCGGGCTCGCCGGTAACCGCCGAGGGCCACGACGTCCTTCCTGTGGACGAGCTCGACGCCCTGATGGCCGAGGCCACGGCGGTCGTGTGTCACGGGGGTCCCGGCACCATCATGGGCGCGCGCAACGCCGGGGTGGTTCCCATCGCGATCGCACGACAGAGCGAACTGGGGGAGCACGTGGATGACCACCAGGTCCGGTTCGTCACACGCTTGGGTGCCGCCGGTCAGGTCCACGTGGCGCGGACGGAGACGGACCTCACGTCGTTGTTGGATCAGGCGGTCGGCGGGGCGGTCGGGTTCCGCCTGGATGCGGCTGAAGGCGATCCGGCGGGAGACGCCGTGGCCCGCTTCAGCGCGTTGGTCGACCGGCTACTGGCGAGCGGAACGAAGCGATCATGGCGCTGACCCAGGTGCGCCCGATCTTCGGGGCGCGGGCGCGGTAGGCCTCTCGGTCAGCGACGTAGGAGGCGGTGACGATCCATCCCTCGGCTGCCTCGAGGTCGCCGTTCGCAACGGCCTCGGCGTATGCCGAGACCACGCGATCGAGGGTGGACGCGCGCACCTTCACCCTCGAGATATCGGCACCGCGCGCGCGGCATCTGGAGGCTAGGACCGATCATCGGCCCGATCCCGACGAGGATTAGCCCAATGACAGTTGCAGGGGTAGCCCATTCGGCCTATCATCCCCTCCGTACTTCGGTGTAGGAACACCGACAAAAGGGCGACAGAAGGGATCCAAGCGATGAAGCGTACAGCCGGTGTCCTGGCTGGGGCAGCCGTATTGCTCCTGACCATGGCTGGAACCGCGATCGCTGGCGACTGCGGCTACTACACCTGCACCCCGAAGCCGACCACGGTGGTCAAAGGCAGCGGCGGCGGCGGCAGCACAGCGTTCACCGGTGGGAGTGTCTCCACCGCGATGATCGTCCTGGCCGTCTTGGCCGTAGTGGGGTTGGTGTCGCTGTTCGTGGCTCGTCGCCGCGCCGCGCACTCCGCCTAGATCGAACCGGAACTGAACCTGAGCACCCCGGCTTCGGTCGGGGTGCTTTCGTTCGTCGTGCACCTCCTCAACCGGCGGACGGGTGGAGCAGCGCTCGCCAGAGCCGAAGCGGCAGCGGCGCCGCGAAGCGCACCTCGAGTTCGAGCCTGGCCCCGGGGACGCCCTGCCATACGGCGGTCCCGCCGTCGATGTGCATCGGCTCGCTGCTCCACGTGATCCGGGTTCCGGACGGTGCGTGGATCGCGATCCTGACCGTCGTGGGCTTCACGGTCGTCTGGTTCAAGAACGTGAGTCGATAGCTCCCGGACGCCGAGTTCCCCGTCCAGGCGTCCTGCAGGTGTGTGGTCAGCTCCAGGCGGCGCGTCCCGCCTGCGGGGATCGTCGAGACGTCCTGGAACCACGGGAACCCCAGCTCGGACCCCACGCGGAAGTCCACGGTCTTCCCGTTGCGGGAACCCGACTCGAACGCGCACGGCGCCCGACAAGAGATGGTCGTGATCGAGATATTGTCGCCAGGATCCCCTTCGGCCAGCGGGTCGACCACGTGACCGGGCAGGTCGGTGGGTGCGTCGTTCTGCGTCGTCACGGTCGTCGTGGCGAAGGCCTCGCGATCCCCTCCCAGGCGTACGTCGTAGTCGACCGACCGGGTGGCGTAGAAGTCGACCTTGCTCCCCGACCGGCTGTTGACCACCACCGAGAGGAAGTCGCCCGGCGGCGCAGCCAGAGCGCCGTCCGCGTGGATGAGTCCCAGCGCGTCCTCGAGCGCCGGATCCGTGGAGTAGATCTTGAGGTGCCCACCTGCCACCGCGTCAGCGATCGCGTGGAGCCTTCCGATCTTGTGTTCGTCCATGGTCAGGAACCGCTGGAAGGCGAGCCCGGCCACCTCGCCCAGGATCGCTTTTCGGGTGCTCCCCTCGCCTTGGAAGTTGATGTACGCGCCGTTCGTTGTGTACGGCACGACGTTGTGCGCATCGATCGTGACGTCCAGGCCCGGCACCGATACGGGTCCCGTCACCTCCAACAGCTCCCGCAGGGCGAAGGGATCCGCGCTGATCACACCGTCCAGCTCCCGGCCTCGCCTGAGCTGGTAGGCGTTGATCGCCGCCTGGGCAGCCGAGGGGAAGTCCGGGGTCATGTTCATGTTGCGCCAGACGCCGGCGCCGTTGAACTGACCGTAGTTCCGCTCGTAGTCGGGGCTGGGGGATTCGACCTGCCACTTCTCGAAGTCCTTCAGGTTCTGGATCGGCAGGAACGGCGCGAACGTCGTCCGTCCCTGATCGAACGTCACGATCGACCACGCGCCCCACAGACCGCCCGTGCCCCTGAGCTCGGCCGGGCTCTCCGCCACGAAGAAGTAGCTCCGGGGTCCATCCGCGCCGGCGAAGCTGGGGAGACCCCGGACGAGGGCGCCCGTGGCATGGAGGGCGTCGGCGGCGGAGCTTGTTTGTCGGACCGCCGCGAAGCGGGCGTCGGCCACGGGGTCGAACAGCCAGCTGGTGGGCGAGGACTCCACCAGGTCCAAAGCCACATCGGCATGGGCCGCCGCGCCGTCGACCCCGCCCTGCAGGGACGCGATGGCATCCAGCGGGAGCTCCCCCCTTGGGGGGACAACGACCCGATCCCATCGGGCAGAGCATCCACGGTCGCCAGCAGCTCCTTGCCCGCAGCCGCTAGCTCCTGGCCGGCCCGGGCGAGGCTCGACGCCACGTCGAGGTTCCGTCCCAGGATCGGCAGGTAGCCGGCGATCCCGGCGAGCCCTTGATGGGCTCCGTCCTCGGCATCGGCGAAGGATGCCGATGCCTGCGAGAAGAGATCAGCGGCCCCCTCCAGGTCGCCGCTGGTGACCGCGCGGCGGCCGCGCTGCAGCGCCTGGCGACCATCCTCCAGATCGGAGCGGACCCCGGTCATGGCGGCCGCGGTCAGTCCCACCATCAAGAGGCAGAAGACGACGACCGCCCCGACGGCCACGAGGACCCAACGCACCCAGCGACGGCGTCGGCGGTCCGCGGGGTCGGGGGGCATCACATGAGGCTACCGGGGGTTGCGGCCGTACGCACGGCTCCACGTCGAGCCGTGCGCGGGCCCGCTGTTAGGCTCTCGATTTCCCCACTTGGGTGGTAACCACCGCATGGAGAGGAACGCACCGTGCTGAGCTGCGTGTACCGCGACTGAGTACGTCTAGCCTGGCAACCACCGCACCCAAGACGTTGCGCTTCATCGGCCACCGATCTTCGCGACGGCGGGGCGAACGGAGCATCGGATGCAGCCTTCCCCTCGGCTGGTTCGACATCAACAAGGCCGTGCGGTTCCGCGTGTGGGGGGTGGCTGGCCCTGACCTGGACCGGGCACCGACGGACCGTGAGCGCAGCTACGTAGGGCTCTAGCCGAGAGTTCCCGGATCACATTCACCGTACGCGTGCCGCCAGCCACGCGCCGTGTCTCGACCCTTGGCGGGACGGGAGCAACGCGGCCCGTTCTAGCTTCACCGCAGCAGGGATAGGTCGGAAACGCTTGTCGCGGAGCCGCTGCGCTGGCGGTAGCCTGCTCCCGTGCGTGACTTCCCGTCCAACGACAGACTTCTCCAAGAGGTGCTGGCCACCCTGCAGGAACATCCTTCGGGGCTCGACAAGATGGCGTTGATCGAGGCGGTGGCAGTTCGAACGGGCCACGAGGAGCTCCTGAGTGGATCGAAGGAGGACCGCAAGGTCGTCGTCGTTGGCGTCAGGTTCTGTGTTGAGATCCTCGTCCGGGAAAAGCTAGCTGCCACTAAGAAAGCCCACGTACGGGCGACTCCGGCAGGGCTCAACGCCGGGCCGGAGCGGGTAGACGACGCCTGGAACAACGAACTCGCGAGGGATGGATGGATCGAGCGAGCACTCAACCGAGCATTCGAGAACCTTGCCGACAACGTCTAGTTCGTCCCAACGCACCAGATTACCTGCAGCGTAATATATATATACATAGACCTAGGTAAGGTTACTGACCCCGGTCACCCGACCCCCCGGGTGGGCCTCGATCCGTCGGGGTGTACGGGGGGGCGGTGCCCCAGCGCCCTCCCTCTAGGTAGCACGTAGGGGTGGGTGGGTTGGTCCCGTTGGCAGATGTTGGCAGGACAGCCTGACCTTCCCGATCGGTAGGCCTCTGACCTGCAGCTTCCCGTGGTTGGGACCAGGGTTCCGTTAGGCTCTCGACCCGATGGACAGGGTGGCCTATCAGGGTGAGCCCGGCGCGTACAGCGAACGCGCGGTCCGCATCCTGTTCCCCGAATCGGAGCCCATGCCGTGCGACACCGTCCGCCTGGTCTTCTCGCGGGTGACGAGTGGTGAGTCCGTCTTCGGCGTGGTGCCGCTGGAGAATTCACAGGCGGGTTCCGTGAACGAGACATACGACCTGCTGCAACACACGAGCCTGTTGCGGATCGTGGGGGAGGTCCTGGTGCAGGTCGATCACGCCCTGCTGGGCGTGCCCGGCTCGCGCCTCGAGGAGGTCCGGCGAGCTCATTCCCATTGGCAGGCGTTGGCGCAGAGCGAGGAGTTCCTGGCGTCCCTTCGGATCGAGCCCGTCCCGGTGCACGACACCGCCGGTGCGGCCCGGATGATCGCGGAAGCCGGGAACCCTGAGGACGCCGCGATCGCGAGTGTGGACGCCGGGTCCCGATTCGGACTCTCCGTGCTCGCCGAACGCATCCAGACCGAGAAGGAGAACCTCACGAAATTCGGGGCGATCGGGACGCGAGACCCTGAGCTCGGGGCAGCCGACAAGACATCGCTGGTGATGGCGGTGCTGGACCGCCCGGGATCGCTGCTGGCGTCGCTCCAGCCGTTCGCACAGCGGGGGATCAACCTGCACAAGTTGGAGTCTCGCCCTCGTCGTGGGAAGCCGTTCGAGTACGTCTTCTACGTGGATCTGATGGCGCCGGCGGACGATCCCCAAGTCGAGGCCGCCCTGTCCGAGGTCGCCGAGCACACGTCGTTGCTCCGCGTCCTCGGCTCGTATCGGTCGGCCGGCCAGCCCGCGTAGACCGACGGCTCGCTGAGTCCGGCCCGCGCCGGGGGGCGCCGATACCATGGGTGGCCATGCGCGCCTCCGGTCCCGTGAACATGCCGCGTTCCACCGTGGCCATAGCGCTTGGCGTGGTCTCGGCCCTGCTCGTGGCGCTGATCGGCTTCCGCGTCGTTCGCGGGGGTGGAGATGAGGGATCGGGCACACCTCCTGAGCCCGGCCAGGTGAAGACGCCGGCTCCCATCAACCGAGACTTCCCGGGACTCACGACCTTCCGCGGGAACGCCTCGCGCTCCTACTACGGTGAGGGCCCGGTCCCCGGCAACCCGGTCATCAGATGGCGTGAGCCTCAGGCGAAGATGTGCATGACGTCGCTGGTGGGTCTGGACAGCAGCGAGTGGTGCGGAACGGGATGGACCGGCCAGCCGAACGTGATCGAGGGCGATGACGGGAGCTTCGAGGTGCGGGAGGGCGCCTACGACGGGCGGTACCACTTCCTGGACGGCTCGAGCGGCGTGGCGGTTCGCCCGGATCTGGTGACGCGAGATCTCGCGAAGGGCTCGGCGACGACCGATCCCGATGGGTACCCGCTGTACTACGCGGGCTCGCGAGACAACTACCTGCGCGTGGTGGCGATGGATCGGGACGCGCCGGAGGTCCTGTGGGAGCTGGATTCGGCCACCTCCGTCCCGGACCCGCTCCGCAACAACGACTGGGACGGCGCCCCGCTTGTGATCGGCGACTACCTCCTCGAGGGAGGGGAGAACGGGTGGTTCTACGTGATCAGGCTCCATCGCGACTACGGTGCGGACGGCCTGGTGACGGTGGATCCCGAGGTCGTGCTGACCCTCCCCAGCTTCGACGATCAACTGCTGAACGACCTGGGGGACCGGGAGGTGTCCATCGAGAACTCCGTGGCGTTCCGAGATGGGGTCGTGTACTTCGCGAACTCGGGTGGTCTGGTGCAGGGATGGGATATCTCCGACGTCCTGAAGGGCGGCACGCAGGCGACCCAGGTGTTCCGCTTCTGGACCGGGGACGATGTGGACGCGTCGGTCGTGATCGACGGGAAGGGCTTCCTCTACGTCGCCAGCGAGTACCAACGGTTCAACGAGCGCTCGGTGGAGGTCGGGCAGTTGATGAAGCTCGATCCTGCGCGCCCCACCGATCCGGTGATCTGGAGCCTTCCCGCGACCGAGATCGGCTTCGAAGGGGCCGGCGGCAGTTGGTCGACCCCTGCGCTCTACGGATCGAGGGTGTTCTTCACGACTGCCGCCGGACGCGTGATCGCCGTCGATCGTGCCAATGGTTCGATCCTGTGGGAGGAGCACGTGGGCGCTCCCGCGATCGGGTCGCCGGTCGTGGTGGACGGGGTTCTGATCCAGGGGGATTGCGAAGGGGACCTGTATGCCTGGGATGTCGCGGATGTCGGGGGAGCGCCATCGCTGCTCTGGAAGCTGGATCTGGGGGCCTGCATCGAATCCACGCCCGCCGTGTGGCACGGATGGTTGTACCTGGGGACCCGCGAAGGTTACCTCTTCGGCCTAGCCGACTCCAAGGGGAGATGAGCTCAGCCGGCCCCTAGGCCCGGGAACTGTGCGTGGATCTGCCCCGTGCGCCACACGACCAGCGCGACGGTGACCACCGCGACCACGACGCAACCGAGGAGGAACAGGCTCTGGCGGTGTCGGGGATTCCCGAAACCTTCGGCGGCGAACCCTGAGGCGATCCCGGCGATGAACCCCGCCACGTGGGCCCGCCAATCGATCGCCCCGCCAGCGGCGAATCCGATCACGGCGTTGAGGATCAGGATCATCATGGCGCTGCGTAGACGCGCGGCCGCTAGCGCGGTGTGACGTCGCCGCCAGTTGAAGGCGACGAACGCGCCGAAGACCCCGAACACCGCTCCCGACGCGCCAACGCCTGCGATCAGGGGACTGGGCGCGAACGCATAGGACGCCGCGCCCGCGCACAGGCCCGTGAGGAAGTAGATCAGGAGGTAGCGGATCCGCCCCATCTCCTCCTCCACCAGCTGACCGAAGATCCACAACGCGTAGGCGTTGAAGGCGAGGTGCAGGAGACCCGCGTGGAGGAACATCGACGTCAACAGCCGCCATGGCTGTCCGACCGCGATCCCCACCAGGTCCCCTCCGGGGAGTTGCGCGACCCCGATCGAGGCTCCGAGCTTCACCAGGACGAGGGTGCTCGGGCCGCCGATCAAGGAGCCGGGTCCACCCACCAGGACCTCGATCACGTAGCCGATGCCGATGGCGACCAACAGGATCGCCGTGACGGAGACGGCCTTCGCGTTCGCGACGGCGATCCGGCGACCGGGTCCCTGGCGGAACTCTTTGCGTGCCTCGCTCACGCACGTCGGGCAGTGGTGGCCGACCGCGGCGGGCACCATGCAGTCGGGGCAGATCGCCCGGCCGCAACGCGTGCAGTGGACCCCCGTGACGACGTCGGGATGGCGATAGCAACGATCGTCCGTGGAGGGAGGCGGCGGCATCGTGGGGAGCTGTTCCATGGGCCACATGCTACGGGCAGCGGCGCCGGAAGGCCCTGTTCAGCGGTGAGAGGCGTGCTCGTGCGGGTCGACATGCACCGTGGCTCCGGCCAAGCGAGGAACGGCGTGGAGCAGGGCGCCTCGCACCCCTTCGGCGACGCCGTGGCCCTGTTCCACGGTGAGGGCCGGGTCGACGTCGATGCTGAGCTCGGCCAGGAGTTGATGGCCGGTCCACCGGGCTCGGGCGTCGGACACATGCTCCACGCCTCCGACGCCGGCGGCGACCTCCTCGATCAGGGCGATCGTTTGCTCGTCGGTGCCGTCCAGCACCCGGTGGATCACCGCACGGGCCGCCTGGATCAGGGTCCAGAAGATCACCACGGTGATGCCGAGTCCCACGATCGCGTCGGCGCGAGGGATGCCTGCCATCACGCCCAGTGCCGACAGCACCACCGCCAGCGAGGTGAGCCCATCCGTGCGGGCGTGGAGACCGTCGGCCACCATGGCCGCCGAGCCGATCCGCCGCCCGACGCGCATCCGGTACAGGGCCACGGCCTCGTTCCCGAGGGCTCCCAAGACGCCGGCGGCAAGCACCCAACCGACGTGATCGATGGGCTGCGGGTGGACCAGCCTGCGAACCGCCTCCACCCCCGCGATCAGGGCAGAGATCAGGATCAGCGCCACGATGAGGATCCCGGCCAGATCTTCGGCCCGGTGGTAGCCGTAGGGGTAGCGACGATTGGGCGGGCGGCGCGCCAGCCGGAACGCGATCAGCAGCGGGATGGCGGTGAGCGCGTCGGTGAAGTTGTGGATCGTGTCCGCCAGAAGTGCGACCGAGCCGGTGCCCACCACGATCGCCGCCTGGACGGCCGCCGTGAGCAACAGCGCCCCCAGCGAGATCCAGGTGGCCCGGACGCCGTCCCTGGTCGCCAGCAGGGCGGCATCCGCCGGTCCGAAATGCTCGTGTGCGTGGTGGTGGCGATCGCCGTCTTGAGAACCGTGCTCATGCACCGGCATCCGAACGATGATAGTCGCGGGGCCGCGGCGAACCAGCGAGGAACGCTAGGACTTCATCGGAGGCAGCGCCTGCAGCTCCGTCGCGACCTCATCCACGTCGAACAAGGGTCCCCAACGATCGATGATCACGCCGTCGGCACCGATCAGGAAGAGCCAGGGCTCGGTGAGATCACCGTTGCGGAGCAGCCACTCGGCCGCAGCGCGGCTGGGGACGGGGTTGGTCGGAACGTACTTCTTGATCACCTCGACGTGGATGAACACCGCGCGATCGTCGTAGCGCTTCGCGAGATCGGCGATGGCGTCCGTGTCGGGCCCGCAGAATTGGCTCTGACAGTAGGTGGGGGTCGAGAAGATCACCAGGATCGGGCGATGATCGGCCATCGCGTGGGCGATCGTCCAGCGGTGGAGCTGCGGATCCGGCACCGGTGCGCCGTCCAAGGCGCGCGAGTCGATCTGGTCGGCGGGCACCTTGGAGTCGAGCGTGAGGTTGTGGGTCCGCACGGCCCTCTGTCCCGGTGCCGGCAGCTGGGGGTCGGGGTACACCACGAAGGCGGCGGTGAGCCGCTGCGCCCCCACGCCCTCCACGTCGGCGGTGACCTGGACCTCCCAGCTGCCCGCCTGGTCGAAGGTCACGTCCTCAGCCTGATAGACGCCGCGCGCGGTGCCGGGATCCGACAGGGTCGGACCAGCACCCGTTGTGGTGGTGCCGGTGGCCGGCAGGTAGGTCCCGGTGGTCGGGGGCGGAGGTGCCGCCTCCGCCGCGCTCAGCTGGGTGAACGTCAGGCCGACCTGGCCGAAGGTGACGAGCTGCACCCCCCCGTCTGGCGTCCCGGCGAAGATGCCGACCTGGAAGCGCTGCGGGTCGCCGGCCCAGAGGTCGGGGGAGGCGACCGAGGCGTTGAACGTGACGCCGGCCGCGGCGGATGCCGGGCCCTGATCGGACCCGTCGCTCGAACAGGACACTGCCGCAACGACGATCACGGCCAGGATCCACGGTCGGCGGGCGCCCATGCGTCCATCCTCTCGTACCCTCGCGCGTTGCGTCCGACCCCGAACGATCTGCGGGTCAGGCTTTCCGTTCGTGGTGGATCAACCAGCGCTTGCGCTCTTCATGCCGGCCGTATCCGCCCAGCGAGCCACCGGCGTGGACCACGCGATGGCACGGCACGAAGAGCTCGATGGGACACCGGTTCAGCGCGTTACCGGCCGCTCTGCCCCCGCGGGGGCTGCCGGACATCCCGGCGACGTCCCCGTACGTCCAGAGCTCTCCGAACGGGATCGCGGCCGTGATCTCCAGCACCCGGCGTCCGAAGCCCTCGGGGAACGTCGAGAGGTCCGGAGGGATGCTGAACGCTCGGAGCCGGCCCTCGAAGTAGGCCGTCACCTCGGCCACCACGTGATCGAGCGCACTCGGCGCGTGCTGCGCGGGTCCCCACTCTCGCTCGAGCCCGAGGATGGCGGGGTCCGGTCCTTCGTCGAACGCCGTGGCACGCACCCCGAGGTCCGAGACGAGCACGGACAGTTCCCCCAGCGGGGTGGGCACGGCGACCCAGCGGAGTCCTTCCCTCAGATCGGCGGCCATGGGTAGGGTCGCTCGTCCCCAGGCTCCGGGAAGGTTCCCCGGTCGATCAGTTCGCTCAGCCGCCGGCGCATCGCCTCCCGTTCCTCGGGGGAAAGCAGCTCGGCCAGCTCGATATCGAGCGGACCGTCCCGCATCGAGGTCAGGAGATCCTCCAGATCTCCGACGCGGGCCGCTGGGATCGGTTCGCCCATGTAGTCCCAGATCACGCTGCGAAGCTTCGCCTCCTGGTTGAAGCAGGTGCCGTGATCGATCAGGAAGACCTCGCCGTCGGTGCCCAGCAGGCAGTGGCCCGCCTTGCGGTCGGCATTGTTGATGACCACGTCGAACAGCGCCACATCGCGGAAGGTGTCCGGATGGCGGTGTTGGAGCGTGAAGTAATGCTGCTCGGGGTCGAACTCCATGAACAGCTGCACGGATCCGATCCCTTCGGGTCCCTCTCGAAGGAGGGTCGGCGGGACCCGCGGCCAGCCCAGCTCGCGCGCCACCCGGTACGCGGCCACCTCCCGACGGCACAGGGTGCCTTCGGGGAAGTCCCACAGAGGGATCTCTCCGCGCCGCGGCTTGTAGACGGCGAGGCAGTCGGTACCGTCCACGTCGACGGCCCGGACCAGGAAGGTGTAGTTCGATGAGCGCGGCAGCAGTCCGAGGATCTCGAGCTCGCCGTCGGCAAGGACCCGAGGGACGGCCGGGTCGGTCAGTCCCGTCGCGAGTGACCGTTCATCGCGGGACATGCGTGCCCCTCCGGGTCGATGGGGTTCCCGCAGAACTGGCAGGTGGGCCGACCCCGTTCGGCGGCCGCCGCCCCGTAGCGTGAAAGCGCGAACATCTGCTCGCGAGCGGCCCACATCCGGATGGTCTCGGGCTCGTCCGCCAGCAGCGACCGGGGATCGTCCTCCTCCACCTCGGGTTGGAACTCGGTGACCTCCAACAGGAACAGGTCGCGTTCCCGATCGAAGCCGATCGAGAGCCGGCCAGCCCGCCACCGCGGCTCGAGAGGGTCCTCGAGCCCCAGCTCCTCGTCGGGAGGGCCCTGCCCGGTCTCGAGCTCGAGGTCCGCGAGCAGTTCCAGGATCGAGGCCGCCAACAACTGCACCTGCTGTTTCTCCACGATCACGGTGAGGAGGTCTTGACCGTGGCGCGCCTGGAGATAGAAGACGCGTTCGCCCGGTTCGCCCACGGCATCGGCGGTGATGCGGTCGACGGGTCCGAATTCCATGGCGACTATCCTCGCAGGTTCCCACCCGCCGGAGATCGGCGGGCCCCGGGCCCGGGGAGCTCCCACGGAGGCGTACCACCGCCCGGAGCGAAGCGCTCCAAGCCGCCGGTGTCGTTCACCAGGAGCACCGCCGTCCGACCCTTGGTGATCGTCACGACGGAGACGGACGCTGGGTCGATGACCGCCCGCTGGAACCGGTCAAGCGATGCTCCCAAGAAGTGGGTCATCAGGAGCCGGACGATGTCGCCGTGCGTCCCCACCGCCACCCGGCCCCGCGGGTGGCGGCGCGCGATCGCATCGACGTCGCGGACGACGCGCTCCAGGGCTTCGGGGAAGCTCTCCCCACCCGGGAATCGGAAGGTGGAGGGAGAGCCGATCACGTCCTTCCACACCTTCAGGCGACGGAGCTGGGTCAGGCGTTTGCCCGTCCAGCCGCCGGTCTCCATCTCCATCACGCCGGGTCGATCGATCACCGGCAGGCGCTGACGCTCAGCCAACGGTCGGACGGTCTCCAGGCAGCGCTCGAGTGGGCTGGAGTAGATCGCGGTGAGCCTCACGGGGTCGAAGCGCGCGGCCAGGTGGAGCGCCTGCGACCGGCCCCGCTCGTCCAACCCGATCCCGGGTGTCCGCCCGTAGAGGGAGACACCGGTCTGTGCCGTGAGCCCGTGACGGATCAGGAACAGGGTGGTCATCGGCTCCGCAGCATACGCGAGCCGATATGCGGCCCTGCCGAGGGTGCGGCAGATCTACGTGGTCGGCAATGCCACGGTGAAGGTCGATCCGACACCCAGCTCGCTTTCGAGCCGCACGGTTCCTCCATGGTTCTCGGCCACATGCCTGACGATGGCGAGCCCCAGGCCCGTGCCCCCCGTCTCGCGCGAGCGGGCGCGATCGACCCGGTAGAAGCGCTCGAAAACGCGGGGCAGGTCCTTGGTGGGGATGCCCACGCCCGTGTCCTGCACGCTCAACTCCGCGTGATCGTCCGCCATCCCGACGGTGACCGAGATCGCACCGCCGGGACGCGTGTACCTGATGGCGTTGTCGATCAGGTTGCGGACCAGAAGCGAGAGGTCACGCGCCGAGCCGATCACGGCCACGGCTTCGGGCGCCTCGACCGTGAGCGTGAGACCCGACTCACGCACCGTCTCGTCGAAGCGTTCCGCTTCTTCGCGCGCCAGCGCATCCATCCGGACCTTCTCTTCCAGGTCGCTGCCGGACTCCAGTCGTGAGAGGTCGAGCAGATCCGCGACGATGCGCGATAGCCGGCTGGCCTCGCGCTCGAGCTGCGCGGCGAACCTGCCCACCACCGCGGGATCCTCGCCGGAGACGGTCCTCAGGGTCTCCGCCGCGGCCTGGATCGACGCCGCGGGGGTCTTCAGCTCATGGGAGGCGTTGGCGACGAAGTCCCGGCGCACGGCCTCGATGCGCCGTGGCTCGGTGACGTCGATCAACACGAGCAGCACCGACCCGTCGTCGCTCGCGGGCGTTCCCGTCGCCCGCAGCCACCGGGTAGGGGCATCGCGCTCAACCTCCACCGTGGCTGGGATCCCGCTCTCACCCACCCGGTACACCATCTCTCGCAGGGCCACGGGGAAGAGCTGGGAGGCGTCGTCGGGACGGCCCCCCAGATGGCGCGCCACGGCGTCGTTGGCGAACGCCGTCCGCCGGTCGTCATCGAACAGGAGCACGCCCTCCTGCATCGAGCCCAGGATCATGTCCTGCACCTCGCGGGCTTCGCGCGAGCTTCGCTCGCGCGAAGCCAACCGCTCCTCGGAGCCGGCGATCTTCGCCTCGAGTGATCGGACCGTCGCGCGATGCCCGCGGAACCCCACGAACGCGCCGATCGCCGCCCCGACGATGACCGCAACGACGAACCCGATCGCGTCCACAGGCCCAGTGTAGGAGGGCTCGTGGGGGTTCATGTGCCGTTCACCTGAGGTTCCGCTTCGCGCCACGATCCGGTCAGATGGCCGCTGACGTGCGGCTGAACACTTACGGGACGTTCACCGTCCGTTCACCTTCGAGCAATCCTTCGTCCATGCGGCCTCCCTAGCCTACGGCCGACGACGAGACCGCACCGAGGAGGGGTCGATGCAGAAGATCCGCAGACGTACCGGCATCCTGAGCGGGGTGCTCGTGATGGCGCTGTTGGCTGCCGGGTGCAGCAGCAACGACAGCGACAACACGGGCTCCACGGGGGGAGCCAGCACGAGCGCGCCACCCACGGGAAGCATCACGATCTCGGGCTCGTCCACCGTGGAGCCGATCTCCAGCGACGTGGCCGAGCTGTACAACGAAGTGGCCCCCGACGTGTCGATCTCGGTCGACGGGCCGGGCACCGGTGACGGATTCGTGCTCTTCTGCGACGGGGAGACCGACATCAGCGACGCGTCGCGCCCGATCGAGCCGGAGGAGAAGCAGGCCTGCAAGAAGAACGGGATCGGGTTCGTGGAACTCGAGATCGGGATCGATGGGATCACCGTCATGACGAGCCCCGATAACTCTTCCGTCACGTGTCTGAACGACGGTGACCTGTACGCGCTGTTCGGGCCCGAGTCCAACGGGATCGACACGTGGAACGGCGCCGACGACCTCGCGAAGCAGGTGGGCGGCACGGGGAACTTCCCCGACGCACCATTGGAGATCACCGCTCCGGGAACGGAATCGGGGACCTATGACGCGTTCATCGAACTGACCGGCATCGAGGACATCGCGCTGGACCAGGGCGTGGCGGAGGACAAAGCCGCCTCGTTGCGGACCGACTACAACGCGTCCCCCAACGACAACGTGATCATCACGGCCATGGAGGGCTCGCCAAGTTCGCTCGGCTTCGTGGGGTTCGCGTTCGCCCAGAGCGCGGGGGACCAGATCAAGGAGATCCAGGTGGACGGCGGCGATGGCTGTGTCGCTCCGACGACAGACACGATCGCTGACGGCTCCTACCCCCTGTCTCGCTCGCTCTACATCTACGTCAACAAGGACAAGATCAATGACCCGGCCGTGAACGGCTACGTGAGCTTCTACGTGGGCGAGGACGGTCTCAACACCGCGGTCTCGGAGACGGGGTACATCCCCCTGCCGGCAGACCGGATCGCGGCGACCCAGGCTGCGTGGGCAGCGGCATCGGGGTCATAGATCGCCAGAAGCATAGGAACGACCCAGTTGAAGAGGGGCTCGGCGGCGCAGGGCATCTGGCCGTCGAGCCCCTTCTGGTCAGGCCCCGACGAGGAGTAAGGTAGCGCGACCGATGGGAACGATGTCCGGGGACCCGACGTTCGGCGTCGCCTCGTTGCAGATCAGCGGCCGGCGCCGCCGCAAGGAACGCGTGGTCCGCTGGGTCCTCCTGGCGGCCGCGGCGCTCTCCCTGGTGATCAGCGTGGCGATCGTCCTGGCCCTGCTCGAACAGTCGATCGAGTTCCTCTCGAAGGTCGACCCGGGCGCGCTGTGGACCACGAACGGCTGGTACCCGCGATCGGGGTACTTCGACGTCCTCACGATCCTGATCGGCACGATCGAGATCGCGCTGATCGCGATGTGCATCGCGGCGCCGCTCGGCCTGGGCGCGGCGATGTACCTCTCGGAGTACGCCACGCCCCATGTACGCCGGAGCCTCAAGCCGATCCTTGAGACTCTGGCCGGTATCCCCAGCGTCGTGCTGGGCTACTTCGCCCTGCAGGTGATCAACCCGTCCATCGTGCAGAACCTGATGGGCGCCACCAGCGTGTTCACGATCATGGCAGCGGGGATCGGGGTGGGGATCCTGACGATTCCGTTGGTGGCCTCGGTGGCCGAGGACGCGATGCACGCCGTCCCCGATGCCCTCCGGGAGGCCGCCTACGGGATCGGCGCCCGGCGCCGGACGGTGACGACCAAGGTGGTCTTCCCCGCGGCCGTCTCAGGGATCATGGCGTCGCTGATCCTGGGATTCTCCCGCGCGGTGGGGGAGACGATGGTGATCGCGATCGCCGCGGGAGCCACGTCCGGTGCCGTTCGTCACATCGACCCGTTGGTCCCGGGGCAGACGATGACAGGCGCGATCTCGTCGCTCGCGATCGGCTCGGACCAGGTCAGGGGCGGCACGGGAGGGGTGAACCCCTTCGACTCCTTGTACTTCGTGGGGTTGCTCCTCTTCGCGATGACGCTCGCCCTCAACGTGGCGAGCGAGCGCTTCGTTCGCCGCGTGAGGAAGAACTACTGATGGCCTCCCTGGTTCCGGCACCGGCGATCCGGTCGACGGTCGAGTTGGGGCTGCGCGGCACCAAGAGCGATGTCAAGGGCCGGCTCTTCCAGGCCGCGCTCTTGCTGTGCCTGCTCGTGGCGCTCCTGATCTTGCTCATCTTGCTGGGCACGACCCTGAAGCAGGCGTGGCCCGTGATCTCCACGCGCCTCCAGAGCTTCATCACGAGCGACACGTCACGCATCGCCAGTCGAACGGGGGTGCGGCAGGGAGTGATCGGCTCCTTGATCCTGATCGGGTTCGTCGCCGTCGTCGCCCTTCCTCTCGGCGTGGCGGCCGCGATCTACCTCCAGGAGTACGCGCGAGACACGCGGGTGAACCGGTGGCTCATCACCAACATCCGGAACCTCGCCGGCGTGCCGTCGATCGTGTTCGGGATCTTGGGCCTCGTCGTCTTCGTGCAGATCATGCGGAGCATCACCGGGCCCGAATCGTTCGGGCGGAGCTACATCTCCGGAGGGCTCACGATCTCGGTGTTGGTGATGCCCATCGTCGTCCTGATCACCATGGAGGCTCTCCGCGCGGTGCCCAAGAGCATCCGCGAGGCTGCCTACGGGGTGGGCGCGACCCACTGGGAGGTCGTGAGGAGTCACGTCCTCCCGTACGCCGCGCCCGGTATCTTCACCGGGACGATCCTGGCGCTCGCTCGCGCGTTCGGCGAGACGGCGCCCCTGCTGCTGGTCGGTGCGGTGACGGGATACCTGTCGGCCCCGAGCGGTCAAACTCCGCTCGAGATCCTGCAGGGCAAGTACACGGCGCTCCCAACCCAGGTGTTCTCGTGGTCGCGGCTGGCGGGCGACGACTGGAAGGCGAACACCGCGGCTGCCATCGTGGTGCTGCTCGTGGTGATCCTGTTGGTGAACATGATCGCGATCCTGCTGAGGAACCGCTTTGAGCGAAAGTGGTGATGAGATGGACACGACGGACGTGACCTCGGTCGAGGCCACTGAAGGAACGGAGGAAGGGGCACGGCTCACGGTCAAGGTTCCGCGCGAGCCGGAGGCCGCCGAAGCCGAGCGCGAGGTGGTGTTCGAGACGAAGGACCTCGCGGTCTACTACGGCGACTACCGGGCCGTACGTGACGTCAACGTCCCGGTGCTGAAGAACGAGATCACGGCGCTGATCGGCCCCTCCGGGTGCGGCAAGACCACGTTCCTCCGGTGCCTCAACAGGATGAACGACCTGATCGAGGGGGCCAGGGTCGAGGGCAAGGTGACCTATCACGGCGTGGATCTCTACGGTTCCGACGTCGACCCGGTCGAGGTACGTCGCCGGATCGGGATGGTGTTCCAGAAGCCCAACCCCTTCCCCAAGCCGATCTACGACAACATCGCGTTCGGCCCCAAGATCGCCGGGTTCAAGGGGAACATGGACGACCTGGTGGAGGAGAGCCTCCGCAAGGCCGCCCTGTGGGACGAGGTCAAGGACAAGCTGAAGGAATCGGGGATGGCCCTGTCGGGAGGCCAGCAGCAGCGTCTGTGCATCGCCCGGGCGATCGCCACGAAGCCCGACGTGATCCTGATGGACGAGCCCTGTTCGGCGCTCGACCCCATCGCCACGGCGAAGATCGAGGACCTGATGCAGGAGATCGTCTCCGACTACACGATCGTGATCGTGACCCACAACATGCAACAGGCGGCCCGTGTGAGCGATCGCACGGCCTTCTTCACGGTGGAGGTCCACGACGACGGGAGCCGCACGGGCACCGTGGTGGAGTTCGACCGGACGGAATCGATCTTCACGAACCCGAGCGACAAGCGAACGGAGGACTACGTCACGGGGCGGTTCGGATGACGCGCGAAGGGTTCCACGATTCGCTGGAGAAGATCGAACTGGAGCTGCTCAGCATGGGGGAGCTCGCCGGCAGCGCGGTGCAGCACGCGGTCGATGCGCTGGTGCGGATGGACCAGGATGTCGCTCAGGCCGTGATCGACGCCGACGACGAGATCGACGACATCTACCTGCGGATCGACAACGCCGTCCTCCAGCTGCTGGCGCTGCAGGCGCCCGTGGCGGCCGATCTCCGGCTGATCTCGGCGATCCTCCACAGCAACCTGCATCTGGAGCGGATCGGGGATCAGGCGGTCAACATCGCGAAGCTCTACCTGCGCACCAAGGATCAGCCCGGGAGCCAGGCGCTGCGACAGCAGCTGGAGGAGATGGGGACGATCGTGGTGGCCATGCTCCGCACCGCGATGGAGGCCTTCGGTCGCCGGAACCTCGAGCTCGCGATGAAGGTTCCCGACATGGACGATCCGGTGGATCGGCTGAACCGCGCCACCCACCTGGAGGCGCTGAAGCTGGCCGACGACCCTCGCAGCTTGGATTGGGGGATGCACATGAACATGGCTGCCCGCGCGCTCGAGCGGGTCGGTGACAACGCGGTGGACATCGCCGAACAGGTGAGCTTCCTGATGACCGGGGAGTTCCAAGAATTCACTGACGCTTCGCACCCGGTGATCATCGAATGAGCCACGATCCCGGTGTGCAGATCGACGTCGATCTCGCGCCCCGGATCCTCATCGTCGAGGATGAGGAGTCACTGGCCGAGTCCGTTCGCTACAACCTCGAGCGCGAGGGGTTCGGGGTCGTCGTGGCGGGTGACGGGCGCAAGGCGATCGAGCGGTTCCGGCAGGAACCGCCGGACCTGATCATCCTGGATCTGATGCTTCCCGAGCTGTCCGGCCTGGATGTGTGTCGTGTGATCCGCGCCGAATCCGCCGTGCCGATCATCATGGTGACGGCGAAGGACTCGGAGGCCGACAAGGTGACCGGCCTGGAGCTGGGAGCCGACGACTACGTCACGAAGCCCTTCTCGGTCCGCGAGTTGGTGTCCAGGGTACGGGCGCACCTGCGACGGGCCAACATGCGAACGGACCCCGCGCCCGAGGAGGTCCTCCGCGGCGGGCCCGTCCAGATGAACGTGGCTCGTCACGAGGTCGACGTCCATGGAACCCCCATCGGTTTCCCTCCGAAGGAGTTCGAGCTCCTGGAGGCGTTCCTGCGCCGCAAGGACCGGCTGCTCACCCGGCTGTTCCTGATCGAGGAGGTCTGGGGGAGCGACTACGTGGGTGACACGAAGACCCTGGATGTCCACGTGAAGAGGATCCGGCAGAAGATCGAGGCGGACCCCCACGAGCCGGTCCACCTGGTGACGGTTCGCGGCCTGGGCTACAAGTTCGTGGATTGACCGTCCCGCGGGCATCGGGCCTGCTCCTCCCACACATTGCGGAGGCCCGAGGTTGCCCCTACGATGGCTGTCCCCATGAGCAGCGAAGCCTTCCCTGCGCCGACCGGGCCTCCGTCGCACCGGTTCATCAATCGCGAGCTGTCCTGGCTGGAGTTCAACGCCCGGGTCCTGGCGCTGGCCGAGGATCCCGCGGCCCCGCTACTGGAACGGGCCAAGTTCCTGGCCATCTTCGAGAGCAACTTGGACGAGTTCTTCCAGATCCGGGTAGCCGGCCTGGAGGAGCAGGTCGAAGCCGGCGTGAGCGCGATCGCCGCCGATGGCATGACCCCGGTCGAGCAGCTGGAGGCCGTGCGCACGCGCGTGGTAGAGCTCACGACGCGTGCCCACGAGGTGTTCGAGCTGGAGGTCGGTCCGGCCCTGGAGAAACAGCGGATCAGGATCGTGCACTGGGACGGGCTGGGGGAAGAGGATCGGGAGTTCTTAGGACGCCGGTTCCGTGAACGGATCTTCCCGGTGCTCACACCGCTGTCGGTCGACCCAGCCCATCCGTTCCCCTACATCTCGAACCTGTCGCTGAACGTCGCGGCGGCCGTGCGCGATCCGGTGACGGGCGGACGCCGGTTCGCCCGGGTCAAGATCCCGCCGATCCTGCCGAGGTTCACGGCGCTGCCCGACGGAGAGCGGTTCGTACCCCTCGAAGAGGTGATCGCGGCTCACCTCGATCAGCTGTTCCCGGGCATGGATCTGGTCACCCATCACTTCTTCCGGGTCACGCGCGACGCCGACGTGGAGGTCGAGGAGGACGAGGCCGACGACCTCCTAGCCGCGATCGAGACCGTCCTGCAGCGGCGTCAGCGCGGCGCCACGCCGATCCGCCTCGAGCTCGGTCCCACGATGACGGACGAGGTTCGTAGCCTCCTCCTGCGTGAGCTGGGGATCGACGAGAGTCAGGTCTATGTCGTCGACGGCATGATCGATCTCACCGGGTTGTGGTTCTTCGTGGCGTTCGATCGTCCGGATCTCAAGGACGAGCCTTGGACACCCGTCACCCCCCCCGAGCTCCATTCCGTGGAGGGACCGGCGGATGTCTTCGCCGCGGTGCGCGAACGCGATCTCCTGGTGCACCATCCGTACGACTCCTTCTCGGGATCGGTCGAAGCGTTCGTGGCGCAGGCCGCGGCGGATCCCGACGTGCTGGCGATCAAGCAGACGCTGTACCGGACCTCGGCGGACAGCCCCATCATCCGCGCTTTGATCCGCGCTGCCGAAACGGGGAAGCAGGTGGTGGCCCTGGTGGAGCTCAAAGCCAGGTTCGACGAGGAGGCAAACATCTCCTTCGCCCGTGCCCTCGAAACCGCGGGCGTGCATGTGGTGTACGGCGTCGTCGGCCTGAAGACCCACGCGAAGACCTGTCTGGTGGTCCGGCGCGAGAACGGAGGGATCCGCCGGTACGCGCACATCGGGACCGGCAACTACAACCCCACCACAGCGCGCTTGTACGAGGATCTGGGTCTGCTCACCGGGGACCCCGACCTGGGGGCCGACCTCACCGATCTGTTCAACCTGCTCACCGGGTACAGCCGGCAGCGCGAGTACCGCAAGCTGCTGGTGGCCCCGGTCACGATGCGCCCGGGCCTGGTCGACCTGATCCAGCGGGAGGCCAGCCACGAAGACGGGAGCATCGTGCTGAAGATGAATAGCCTCGTCGACGCGGATCTGATCGACGCGCTCTACGAGGCGTCGCAGGCAGGCACCACCATCGATCTCCTCGTCCGTGGGATCTGTTGCCTCCGGCCCGGGGTGCCCGGACTCTCGGACACGATCCGGGCGCGTTCGATCGTCGGACGGTTCCTGGAACACTCTCGGATCTATCGCTTCGGAAGCCCGGCGCGTGGCTTCGACATCTTGATCGGCTCGGCCGACCTCATGCCTCGGAACCTCGACCGCAGGGTCGAGGCGCTGACGCCCGTGGAGGCTCCGGCCCTGAAGGACAGGATCGACGAGATCCTCAGGATCGGGCTCGAGGACGACGAGCTGGCCTGGGAGCTCGACCCGGACGGCGAGTGGCACAAGGTCCCCGCCACCCGCGGCGTCAACGCCCAACGCGCCCTCCAGGAACTGGCAGTGGAGCGCGCGGAGGGTGAGCGGTGACCCTGGAACGTGAGGCGAAATTCTCCGTCGGTCCGATGTTCGAGGTGCCGGACCTCACCGGGGTGATCGAGGGCTCCACCGCCGTGAAGGAAGCTCGCAAGCGCCTGATCGCTTCGTACTTCGACACCGATGACCTCCGCCTGGTCCGATGGGGATGCTCCCTCCGCTACCGCACGGGCGAGGGCTGGACCGTGAAGCTCCCGGTGGCGGTGGAGGATGCCGCGCTCGTGCGGGATGAGCTCACGTTCGAAGGGAGTGCCGGCCGCCCTCCGGAGGCTGCCACGGATCTGGTCCGCGCGTACGTGCGGTCGGCTTCTCTCCACCCGGCCGTCCGACTGCAGACGGCGCGGAGCACGACGACGCTCAACGATGCCGAGGGCAAGTCCTTCGCCGCCATGGTGGACGACGAGGTCTCCGTGCTGGATGGGCGACGCGTGGCGGCCCGGTTCCGCGAGGTGGAGGTGGAGCTGGCGCCGGGCGCCGAGGATGCGGTCCTGAAGCCGGTCGTGGAGCGTCTGAAGGCCGCCGGCGCGGGCGAGCCCTCCACCATGCCCAAACCCGTGAGGGCGCTCCTGCCGCGATCGGCCGAGCCGCCGGAGGTCGTCCCGTTGGCCGTGGGCCCAAGCAGCGTCGTGCTGGACGTGGTGCGGGCCTCGATCGCGGGCTCCGCCGTTCGGATGATCCGCCACGACGCCGGGGTACGCCTAGGTGAGGACCCCGAGGCCGTGCATCAGGCGCGCGTGGCGACGCGTCGGCTCCGCTCGGACCTGCGGACGTTCCGCACCCTGTTGGATCCCGATTGGACGATGGAGCTTCGCAACGAGCTCCGCTGGCTCGGCGACGAGCTCGGCACTGTCCGCGATCTCGACGTGCTGGGTGAGCGGCTCCGCTCGGAGATCCTCTCGCTGCCGGATCCCGACGCCGAGGCCGCGCCCAAGCTGCTGGAGCGGATCCGCACCGCCCGTGACGCCGCCCGTGCCGAGTTGATGTCCGCGATGCGCGAGCCCCGGTACGTGGCGCTGCTGGACCGGGTGGTGGCGGCCGCCACCGAGCCCGGCATCCTGCCCGACATGGCGACGCAACGGGCTGATCAGACGATGGGCCGGTTGATGGACGGCCCCTGGGATCACCTCCAGCGGACGTGCGAAGAATTGGGAACGAGCGCCAGCGACGCCGAGCTCCATGAAGCCCGGATCCGCGCCAAGCGGGTCCGCTACGCCGCCGAGGCCCTTACCCCGGTGTTCGGCAAGCCTGCACGGCGCTTCGCGCGACGGGCCGAGGCGCTGCAGGCCGTGTTGGGCGAGCATCAGGACGCCGTGATGGCGATCGATTGGCTGCGGACCCAGGCGGGTGGCACGACGGCACGGGTCGCGTTCACGGCCGGGGAGCTGGCGGGCGTCGAGGCTCGCCACCAAGCCGGTGCGCGGGTGGCGTGGCCCGACGCCTGGCGCGAGCTGCGGTCGAAGAAGGTGCGGTTCTGGACGTGAGCGTGGAGGTCCGAGCGGGCGGCGGTGTGGTGCGCCGCACGGGGCCGACCGGTCCCGAGATCGCGGTGGTGCATCGTCCGCGCTACGACGACTGGACCCTGCCCAAGGGCAAGGTGACATCGGGTGAGTCCGACGAAGAAGCTGCCGTGCGCGAGGTCTTCGAGGAGACCGGTCTGCGCTGCGAGCTCGGCCCCGAGGTCACCTCCATCAGCTACGACGATCATCAGGGGCGTCCGAAGACGGTCCGATACTGGCTGATGTACCCGACCGCAGGCGGCTTCGCCCCGAACGACGAGGTGGATCGGATGCGCTGGGTCTCCCACGATCAGGCCATCGCCATGTTGTCGTACGCCCACGACCGTGGCGTGGTGCGGCGGGCGTTCGCCTTCGACCGGCCGTTGTATCTGGTGCGCCACGCGAAGGCGGGGGACCGCGAGGCCTGGACCGAAGACGATCGCCTCCGTCCGCTTTCGAAGAAGGGACGGCGACAGGCAGAGGATCTGGTGGCGATCTTCGAGGGCCTAGAGATCGATCGGATCCTCTCCAGCCCGTTCGATCGCTGCGTGCAGACCGTTCGGCCGCTGGCGATCGCCTTGCGGCTGCCGGTCGAAGAGACGGAGGTCCTGGCCGAAGGGGCCCCGCTGGACGCCGTGCTCGGGTTGGTCAGGGAGCTGCGGGGGGCGGTCGTGCTCAGCTCACACGGCGACGTGATCCCTGAGCTGGTCCTGCACCTGGCGGAGCGCGGTGTGGAGCTCCGGGACGGTCCGGCCTGGAAGAAGGGATCGACCTGGGTGTTGGAGCGCGAGGGCGGGTTGTTCACCGTGGCGCGCTACGTGCCGCCGCCCTCCTGAGATCGAGGCACCTCACCACGGGTGGCGGCGAGCCGGCCGATGTCCTCGAAACCCAGGCGCTCGTACATCCGTACCACCGACCCGGCGTCGGGGTCGGCGAGGAGGATCACCGCGTCGGCGCCGGCATCGCGTGCCTCCCGCACGATGGCCGTGGTGACCGCGCTCGCGTAGCCCCGCCCACGGGCGTCGGGGAAGGTGGCGACGTTGTCGACGTACCCCACCCCCGCAAGCAGCAGCAGCGCCGCCAACGAGACGATCGTCCCCGATCCGTCCCTGATCCCGAACCACCGTTTCGTTCCGGCCGTGGTGAGCGCACGTTCGAGCGATCCCACCTGCGCGGCGACGGGGCCGGGCTCCACCCCGACCATCCTCATGGCGTCGTCGACACGGCCCCAGAGTTCGTCCCCTGCCGGCAACGGCTCCACGGAGGCGTCGGTTGCTCCATCCGGCGGCCGAGCCAGCGCCATCACGATGTCCCAGCTCAGCCGGTGACCCCGCTGGGAGAGCGCGGTCAACACGTTGCGTGTGGCGTTGGGACGGAAGTGGACCGTGTGCTCCACGGACGCTCCCACGGCAGACAGAGCAGGAAGCAGGGTCCGTTCGACCTCCTCGACCGTGAGATCTTCGGCGTTGGTGTCGATCCGTGCGTAGTTCGCATCCCAGATCGACGGGTACTCCGGGTGTGTCACGACCGCGCCCCACCAGGTGGCGCGCACATCGCAGACCCGATCGTCCAGTTCCTGCCAGAACCGTCCAACGTATCCGGGCAACGGCATCGGAGGGAGTGTAGCGGCGGCGATGGGATAGGCTGCGCGCGATGCTCACCGGTCACCTGTATCGCCACGGCCGAGCGACGGACGAGCCGGTGGATCCCGCGGATGTGTCCGAGCTCCTGGCTGACGAGGGAGCGTTCGTGTGGCTGGATGCGGGGGAGCCCACCGACGCCGATCTGGAAGTGCTCGCCGCTGAGTTCGGCCTCCATCCGTTGACGCTTGAGGACCTCCGCCACCGACACCAACGGCCGAAGGTCGAGCTCTATCAGGACTACGCCTACATGGTGTTGAGACCCCTGGTGCCGGCCGACGATATCGACCTGCGCGAATGCGAGGTGCATGCGCTGGTCGGGAGGCGCTTCCTGGTGACCTTGCGCTACGAGGCGGCCTTCACCATGGAGCGCGTGACCCAGCGCTGGGATCGGCAGCCCGAGCTCCTCGAACTCGGTGGAGGATTCGCGGCCTACGTGCTGGTCGACGAGGTCGTGGACGACTACCTGACCCTGGTGGAGCGGTTCGAGGATCGTGCTGACGATCTGGAAGACTCGATCTTCGACGCGGACGGGGGTGCCGCGAGCGACATCCAGGAGCGGTTGTTCCGCCTCAAGCGGGAGACCGTGCGACTGAGGCGGTTCGCGATGCCGCTGCGTCAGGGACTCGATCTGATCCAGGAGCAGCCCCAGCTAGCCTCCTCGCCGTTGGCGCCCTACTACCGTGACGTGGTGGATCACGTGATCCGGGTGGTGGAGCTCGTGGACAACATCCGCGACCTGCTCACGTCGATGCTGGAGGTTCGGGTGGCACAGGTCGCGAACCGGATGAACGATGTCATGAAGAAGCTCACCGCGTGGGCGGCGATCATCCTGGTGCCGACGTTGATCGCGGGGATCTACGGGATGAACTTCGAACACATGCCGGAGCTGAGCTGGAAGCTCGGATACCCGCTGGCACTCGGGACGATGGCGGCGTCGGCCCTACTCCTGTACCGGCTGTACAAGAAACGGGGGTGGTTGTAGGTGTGCCGCGCCCTCAAGGTGTTGTGCGTCGCCGAGGACCCGGAGACCCTGGGGTCGCTGAAGCGCGCTACCGTCTCGGCGGAGTGGGAGCTGACCCCTGGGGCCACGGATGAGACGAACGCGATGGCCCTGCTGGATGCCGAGCGCCCCCACATCGTGGTGGTTTTCGGCGAGTACGACCGGTTGGTGGCCCTCGCCAGGGAGCGCTTCCCGGGGATCCGGATCGTGACCGATCGGGACACGCCCGGGGCCACCGAGGTGGCCACCTCCCTGTCGGAGGTGCGGGGGCTCATCACAGGGCTCCCCCGCCCGGGCGGTCCGGTCGGGCCCTAGCGGGCTAGCCGCCCCACGGGCTCCAGCCGTAACGCTTCACCATGCGCATCGTCACGATGACGTTCGCCCGCGCGTTGAAAGCCGACCACCCGTGGAACCCGAAGGTGGTGGCACGACCGGGCCAGTACCGGCGGAGGTGCTGATAGATGCCGCTTGCCCCGCTGTAGGCGTTGTAGGCGCGCGGGAAGAAATGGGACTCGCGGTTCGCGATGTACAGCGCGTAAGAAGCACCACCGGGGACGGCGTAGAAGTGCGCTGCACATCGGATCAGCTGCTTCACGTGCCAAGGTCCCTTCTGCCACTTGGACGGGCAGACCTTCGCCGGAACCCTGGACGACCGCGCCTCCGTGGTGTTCGCCTGGGCCGTAGTGGCCGGCAGGATGAGGAGGATCGCGGTGAGGAACAGCGCCACGGGGAGGTTGTGGCGCGTCGCGTTCTTTCGGGTCATATGGGTCATCACCCCCGCGGTGGACGCAGCTGGCGGCTACGTGCGAGCGGTCCAGGCGGCGGATCTCGCCGTTCGTCCCGGCCGCCCCGCGGTAGGTCGCGGGTGGGTACATCACCTCCTGGTGTCGAGCGGATCTGTGTGACCTGGCGTCCACGCCGGCCGATCGATCCCAGCCCCCTCCGCGCGCGCGCATACGCCAACCGCCCTGGGAAGGTGGGAAGCGCAGTGTCGCGCGGGGGGAGGAGCGGACCGATGCGGTCCGGTGCAGACGGCTACAACCGTAAGGGGCCGGTCGAGGCTTCGACAACCCAGACATGACCTCAGGTCACAAACTGGCCCCGGTGCACCGGGCCGGACCGGTCCCGCAGGCGCCGATACCATGGGGGTATGGGTGGACGGGTCCTGCTGGCGGCGCCGCGAGGGTACTGCGCGGGGGTGGAGCGCGCGGTCGAGGCGGTGGAGCGCGCGTTGGTCCAACACGGCGAGCCCGTCTACGTGCGGAAGCAGATCGTGCACAACCTGCACGTGGTCCGCGATCTCGAGGCCAAGGGAGCGATCTTCGTCGAGGAGGAGACCGAGGTGCCGTCGGGAGCCGCGGTGGTGCTCAGCGCGCACGGGGTCGCTCCGGAGGTCTACGAGAACGCCCAGGACCGAGAGCTCGACGTGATCGACGCCACGTGTCCCCTGGTGACCAAGGTTCACGTCGAGGCGCGAAGGTTCGCCGAGCAGGATCGCACCATCATCCTGATCGGCCATGCGGGTCACGAGGAGGTCGTCGGCACGACCGGCCAGGCGCCCGACCGCACGCTCTTGGTCCAATCTCCCCAGGAAGCCCGGACGATCCAGGTGCCCGACCCGGAGAACCTCAGCTACCTGACGCAGACGACCCTGTCCGTGGACGAGACCGATCAGATCGTGCGCATCCTGAAGGAACGGTTCCCGGCGATCGAAGGCCCGCCCCGCGATGACATCTGCTACGCCACGCAGAACCGACAGGACGCGGTGAAGGCCATCGCGCCAAGGACCGACGTGGTGCTGGTGATCGGTTCGAAGAACTCGTCGAACTCTAACCGACTCGCGGAACTGTCGATCGAGCTGGGTACGCCCGCCTACTTGGTGGACGACGAGACGTCGGTGGAGCCGAGCTGGTTGGACGGTGCCAGCACCGTGGGGTTGACGAGCGGCGCCTCGGCTCCCGAATGGCTCGTCCACCGGATGTTGGGATGGCTGGCCTCGCTCGGGTTCGACGACGTGGAGGAGGTCACCCTCACCGAGGAACACGTCAAGTTCTCGTTGCCGGTGGGCGTGCGTCCGTCGCCGCCTACGACCACGCGCTGAACTGGTCGCGCTCCTCTTCGGGCTCGTCGTAGGGGAACGAGACCAGGGTGGTCGTGGATGCGATCCCCGGGAGGCCGTGGATCTGGTCGATGATGATCCCGCTCCCCACCTCCCAGGGCTGCGCCACGCACGCGAGGAGGTCGTATTCGCCCCCCAGCACGGCGACCCCCGCGACATCGGGGAACTCCGACAACCGCTCGGCCAGCCCGGAGGTCGCCCCGGCCTCGGCCTTGATGTGCACGTAACAGGCGTCGGGGATCACGGCGGGTGCCCGCGGGCCTCCGAAGCCGGCGATGCCGACGCGATCCGGAGGGACGACGGGGGCCGTCAGCGTGCGGACGATCCCCTCCACGTGATGCAGCTCGGCGGCGACGGCGGTGGCCACGGTGGCGAGATCAGGTCCCTCCACGTGCGCGAGGACGTCCCAGTCGCCCACGACCCCGACCGCCCTGCGTACGATGCTCTTCCCGGCGAGGCTGGTGAGGACCGACATCATCATCCCCGGGCGGATCCGCAGGTAGACGTACGCGTCCATGATCGGAGGCTAGGTCAGCGCACCTGTCCGCACAAGGACCGCGCTCACCCCTCCACGGCTACTGGCGCCCCTGTCAGGGCCCACAGCTCTTCCTCGCCCTCCTCGGGGCCGACCGAGATCAGGCGGTCGCCCTCCTGCAGGACGAACCCCGGCCTGGGTCGGTAGATCCACCGGGCCCCCCGCTGCACCGCCAACACGAACATCCCCGTCTCGGTCTCCACTCGAAGCTCTTTGAGCGATCCCCCAGCCGCAGCCGACCCGGGCTGGACGACCGTCTCGGCGCTGGTCTCTTCGGTCTCCTCGAGGGCCATCTGGACGACGGGGTGAAGGGGCTCCCCACGCTCCACGTACCAGGTCATGTCGCGGGCGGCGTCGCACATGTATTCGCTCGCCCCCGCCAGTCGGAGGAGACCGCGGAGGTCGTCGGGGTTGCGCGCCTCGGGTGCCGCGCGAAGCACCCAGGATTCGAGCTCATCGTGCAGGGTGTCGCTCCGCGCTTCCAGCGTGCCCACTTCGGCCGCCAGCGCGCGGTTGTTGAACAGCAGGGAGGAGTACGCCATCCCCACGGCCGCCTCGGCCAGGTCCTTCATCTCCACAAGGATGTCGACGGCGCGGTCAAGCTCGGACAGGGCCGGGGCGTCCTCCGAGGGCGCATCCGGGAGAGGCCGCGCTCCCGCCATCGCCCGCACGACGTTCACCCCTTCCTCGGGGCCGCGCACCAACAAGACGTCGCCTTCCGACACCACGTCGTCGGGACCCGGATCGAACTCCCAGTCCAGGCCGCTGCGGATCGCCATCACCCACATCCCGGACTCTGTAGGCAACGAGAGGTCCCGCAGCGACCTGCCGCTGGCCGGCGCCGACTCCCGGACCTTGACGCGCGCCGTCATCTCGTCGGCGTGCCGCAGGTCGGGTCGGAGCGCATCCGGGATCCCCAGCCGGGCGGCCACCACCCGCGCGATGTCGGACGCCGCATCGCCGATGCGCTCGATAGCGTCGGCGATCCACAGCACCCCGGCCATCCCTTCGGCGTCCTCAGGACTCCGTGCCGCCAGCATGGCCGTGATCCGGAGGCGCCGCAGGTGGTCGCCCATCCGCTCCTCCAGGCGGCCGACCTCGCGGGCGAGCTTCTCTTCGTTGAAGAACACCGCCGCATAGGCGAGGTCCACCATCAGCTCCGACGCGTCCTTCAGTTCCACGAGGAGCTCTTTGACGTTCTTGGGTTGGTCATCCATGGCCTAGGACTCCGAATACTGACATGACGAACAGGACGCACGCGACCCCCGCCAGGTCCATCACGCTCGTGATGATGGGGACCGTCTGGTTGTCGGGGTCCAGTCCGAACCGATAGGTGATGATCGAGAGGTAGTAGCTGAGGACGATCGTGATGGGGATCGCGATCAGACCGGCGGTGACGGTGGCGCCGACCACGGCGGCAGGATCCGACGGGGCTCGCCCGGTGAGGGTCCCCAACCCCACCGCCGCGGTTCCGATGAGCGTGAACACCACGAGGCCGAGGATCATCACGCCCGTGGCATCGATCAGCGCCGGGACCTCCGGCCTACCGCGAGGCGTGATCACACCGATCTGCAACTTCGATGAGGTCCGGGAGGAGAAGATCCCCCCAGGGCGCCTGCCTGGGACACGAACGGTGGGATCAGGATCAGCACGACGGGCACGGCGACCAGCTCACTGAGCCTGGACTCCTGCAGGGCACCCGAGAGGATGTCGAGGATCGGCGTCAGCAGGATCACGCCGGTCATCTCCAGGACGATCCGACGGACGACCCCGTCGCGGGCAGCGTACGCGCGGACCGTGGCGTAGACAGCGATCGCGAGACAGAGCGTCGACACCATCAGGTTCACCGTGGGGTTGCGGACCAAGAAGGTGGCGAGGTACAGCGTTGGGAGGGTCACCATGTCGCCGAGGGCAGTGACCATCGGCGTGGAGACCGAGTCCAAGTCCCATCCCCGCCGATACGACAAGACCGACAGGCCCACCGTGATCACGAGGATCAGGACAGATCCGAGCGCGCCGCCCACGACCGAGATCGTGATGAAGCTCCAGATCGAGATCGACGCCTCGCCGAAGACCGAGGCCACCAGCTTCGCCAGGATCGCCAGCCACAACGCCGACGACAGCGTGGTGACGATGGCGACGTAGACGTTCTGATAGAGGACGCCGTCGCGCCGCCGGCTCACCTCGAACGTACCGGCGGCGTTGGTGGTTCCCAGCCGAGCCCCGATCGCGCCGAAGATCGTCCCCCGCATCCCCACCGCGGCCGGCACCAGGATCAACAGGCCGGGGAGCTGCTCCAGGGTGGTGCTGATACCGGAAAGGGTCAGGCCCGCGATGAAGCCGGCGACCGTGCTGAGAGCGAGCGCGACCAGGCCCTGGCGGAGGGTCCGACGTTCGGCCCGCCAGTAGCCGTAGAGCCGCTTCGCGCGGCGCCGGAGGGCCCGGCGGCGCACGGACATAAGGGCACCGTCATCTCGTCACTCGCTCCTGCTCGGATGTGGGCCGACACGGCCCCGGGGCAGTATGACCCCGACTCGGGCTGCTGGGCAACCTTCATGAGGCTTCGGCCTGAGGGAGGACCATCCTGAGCTACGGCCCGGACTCGTCGATCCATCCCCGCGTCACGAAGAGCCAGAACGCCAGGCCGGCGAACATGCCGTACCGGCGGAAGCGCCGCTGGATGGTGGCGTCCGCCACCTTCTTGCGTCCGACCAGGCGGGCGTACGTGGGGCGCGTCCACGAATCCAGGATCAACCGGGAGTTACGGCCCATCGTCATCATGATGTGGGCGGCGGCGTAGGGACCGACCCCGGGGAGCTCGAGGAGCTGGAGCTCGAGTCGATCGTCGGGGAGTTCGTCCGAGGAGGCGGCCGCCCACCCCTCGAGATCGATCTCGCCATCGGCCACCGAGCGCGACAGCTGGATGAGGTAGGCGCTTCGGTAACCGGCCCGTACCGTGCCTCGGTAGAAGTCGACCGGAGCTTCGGCCATCTGCTGAGGTGTCGGGAAGGCGTGGGTGAGCGGCCCATCACCACCCACGACGGGATCCCCCAGGTGCGTGACCAGGGCGTCGACCATCCGTACGGTCGCGCCCCACGCGCAGTTCGTGGTGCAGACCGTCTTCACCACATCCTCGAAGGTGGTCGGGGAGCGCAGCATCCGCCCGGCCCCTCTGGTCACCCACGCCATCTCGGGATCATCGGCGGCGATCGCGTAGAAGTCCGATAGATCCTGGTCGAGCCGGAGCACGTGCCGGGCGCCTGCGAGCACCGATGCACGGATGCGTGGTCCGGGCGCGCTTCCCAGGATCGTGACGCTGGCCCTGCCTCGGGGTCCGGGGCCGATCCGGACGCGTCGAGGTCGTCCCCCTTGAACCCGAAGGCTGATCTCGAGCTCGGTCGCGACTTCATCGAGTTTCGCGGGAGCCAGCTCAGCGAAGCCGTGCGAGTTCAACGTGCGCGCGAGATCGACGGGCTCCCCTCCCGCGCCCACCATGGCCAGTCCGGTCCGTTCGGCCATCGATCTCAGGCGCTCTGGCGGTGCCGCTCTCGGAACTTCCGAACCTTGTTGCGGTTCCCACACGAAGCCATCGAGCACCATTTCGTGGAGTGATTCTTGGATCGGTCATAGAAGACCGTGGTGCACGTAGGGTCCTGACATTGCCGAAGTCGATGCCAGGAGCCGTCGAGTTCGGCGAGGAAAGCGGTCCCCAGGAGCAGGCCGATCGCCCCGCGTACCCCCGTCCCCTCCGTGTGCAGAGGGTCCTCGTGACACCCGAAGCACATGGTCAGGCCGGTGTCCCGTGCGGCCTCATTGAGGATCTCGATGGCGTCCAGATCGCGAGGCTCGCCCATGTTCTCGAACACCTTCGTCTGTAAGGCGGTCTGCACCTCGAGCGCCCACGCCAGATCGGCCGGCTTCACCTTCGTGCCCGGATCGATCAGGCCAATGGAGAGGAGCCAGCCATGAAGGGTGGCGGCCGAGGGCGGGACGCTCTCGCTCCCTCCCTCTCGATGGTCGTGCAGAGAGAGGAAGCTGCGGACCGCCTCCAGGGCACCGGGTGCGGGCGCGTTCACGCTGTCCTCATGCCCGGCCATCCGGAGCGCGGCGTCCTCGCTGTCTTCCATGAGGGAAGGATACACCGGGAAACTTGTGAAAACCACTTGACCGGTTACAGTAGCAACCGGTATAAGTGTGGATGATGGTTACGAGGGCGGAAGGAGGCCGGGCGATGTACGGATCGGTGGGACGGGAGATGGCGAAGATCCGTGCGGCCGCGCTATTGGCCGAGGCGGGGCCCCGGCCGGGCCGATCGCGACGCCGGTGGCGCCGCGCTGTCGGGAACGGTCTGATCGATGTGGGGTCCCACCTCGCGGGAACCCAGGTCGTGTGGCTGGAGATGGACCCCAGGGGAACGTCGAGATGAGCGGTGTCGCTATCCAGGCGCGATGTGATCGCCCTGGCTACCATCTCCTCCATGGTTGAGCTGACGCAACGCGCCCGCGAGGCCCTGACGGCTAGCCAGGCGGCCGCGGTCCGCTTCGATCCCGACGTGCGGCTTCGCCTGCGTGTGGTGGGAACGGGCGAGATACGCTCCGAGCTCGTGACCGGGCCGACCGAGGGCGACGAGGTGCTCGTCGCGGGCGAGCTGGAGCTGTTCGTGGAGCCCGGCCTGCGCGGGACGATCGATGCGGGAGATCACAACCAGCTCCAGCTGCTGATTCCCTGACGACCCGCCGCTACACTGGCCGCCATGGCCGAAGAGGAGCGGACGCTCACGATCGCCGGGGCGGGAACCGCTGGGCCCGTGATGGTGATCGGCGGCGCTGAAGACAAGGTCCGGGACAAGGTCATCCTGTCGCGGTTCGTCAGATTCGCCGGAGGAGCCGACGGCCATGTCGTGGTGATATCCACAGCCTCTTCCCTGGGCGACCGCGCCACCGAGGTGTACCGCGAGCTCTTCACCGACCTTGGGATGGGCACGGTGACGGGATTGGGTCCCGAGGAGCGGGACGAGGCGGACACGCCGGAGATGGCGGCCGCGGTCCGACGGGCCACCGGCGTCTACCTCACCGGGGGGAACCAATCGCGTCTGACCCAGATCGTGGCCGGGACGAAGCTGGGGGACGCCCTGTTCCTCGCCCACGATCGGGGCGCGGTGCTGGCCGGCACCTCGGCCGGGGCCAGCGCCATGGCCAGCCACATGGTCGCGTTCGGCAGGACCGGCCCCACGCCGAAGAACCGCATGGTTCAGCTGTCGGCGGGCCTGGGCATCCTGTCGGGGTTGGTGATCGATCAACATTTCGGGGAGCGCGGCCGGATCGGCAGGCTCCTGGCGCTGGTGGCCCAGTCGCCCTCGCTCCTGGGGTTGGGCCTGGACGAGGATACGTGCGCGATCGTCTTCTCCGATCACTCGCTCCACGTGATCGGAAGAGGTGCCGTCACCATCGTGGACGGCTCCCACGTCAGGACGGACGCCTATCGCGGGAAGGGGTATAAACCGCTCATGGTCTCGGGCGCGATGTTGCACTCGCTGCCGGCGGGCTACTGGTTCGACCTGCGTGGTCGCCGGCTGCTCGCGGGCGAGGGCGCGCTCGAGGATGAGCGGGAGGCCTCCGAGTGACCTCGGAGGCTACCGGAACCCGCACCGCGCGCCGTCAACGCAAGACCGAGCCCGCTGCCAAGAAACCCACCTTGCGGCCCGACCTCTCGATCCTTCAGACCCAGGTGTTCCGCGGGCCCAACTACTGGTCCTACGAACCGTGCATCCGGATGCTGGTCGACCTGGGCTCGCTGGAGCACTGGCCCTCCAACACGATCCCGCGGTTCAACGACAAGCTGCTGGCGCTGCTCCCGGGTGTCGGCGAGCATTCGTGCTCGCTGGGCAAGCGAGGTGGATTCAAGGAGCGACTCGAGGACGGGACCTGGCTTGGGCACGTCGCCGAGCACGTGGCGCTGGAGCTGCAGCGTGAATCGGGCGCCCACATCTCCCGTGGGAAGACCCGGAGCGCCGGCGAGGCCGGGCGGTACAACGTGATCTACGGCTACGCAGAGGAACGGGTCGGGGTCGCCGCCGGCCAGCTGGCCGTGCGTCTGGTCAACCACCTGGTGAAGAGGGAGCCGGGGTTCGACTTCGAGGTGGAGCTCGAGAAGCTCATCCTCCTGGCGGAGCGCCGGCAGTTCGGTCCTTCCACCCAGGCGATCATCGACGAGGCGATGTCGCGCGACATCCCCTTCATCCGGCTGAACGAGCAATCGCTGGTGCAGCTGGGGCAAGGGAAGTACCAGCAACGGATCCGCGCCACGATGACCTCCAAGACCAGCGCGCTCGCCGTCGACATCGCGGGCGACAAGAAGATGACGAACCAGCTCCTGGCGTCGGCAGGCCTTCCCGTCCCCCGCAGCGAGGTCGTCCGTGGCGAGGACGAGGCCGTCGCGGCCGCGAAGAGGATCGGGTTCCCGGTGGTGACGAAACCGCTCGACGGGAATCACGGGCGGGGGGTCGGGCTCGACCTCCGCACCGAGCGATCGGTGCGGACCGGGTTCAAGCGCGCACTGCAGGAGTCGCGGCGCGGGACGGTGGTCGTGGAGTCGTTCGTGACGGGGAACGACTACCGCGTGCTCGTGATCGCCGGTCGGATGGCGGCCATCGCGGAACGGGAGCCGGCCCACGTCACGGGCGACGGGCGCCACAACGTGCGGTGGCTGGTGGACAAGGAGAACCAGGACCCGCGGCGCGGTATCGGGCATGAGAAGGTGCTCACCCGGATCAAGATCGACACCGCCGCCGAGGAGTTGGTCAAGAAGCAGGGGTACGACGTGGATGACGTCCCGCCCAAGGGAGCGCGAGTGTTGCTGGCGGCCACGGGCAACATGTCCACCGGCGGCATCTCGATCGACCGCACCTGGGACGCGCATGAGGACAACGTCGAGATCGCCGAGGAGGCTGCCCGTGTCGTGGGGCTGGATGTGGCGGGCATCGACTTCCTGGCCCCCGACATCGCGCAACCGGTGCGCGAGACCGGCGGCGCTATCGTGGAGGTGAACGCCGCTCCCGGGTTCCGGATGCACACGCATCCGACCGAGGGAGAGCCGCAGTACGTGGCCAAGCACGTGGTTGACCTGCTCTTCCCTCCCGGCACCCCCAGCCGGATCCCGATCATCGCCGTCACGGGTTCCAATGGGAAGACCACCACCACGCGGATGATCGCCCACATCTTCCGGGGGATGGGACATGACGTGGGCTTCACCACCACCGACGGGGTCTACATCGACGAGCGGCTCGTCCGCCGCGCCGATGCTTCCGGGCCGAAGTCGGCGCAGATGGTGCTGCAGAACCCCCGCGTGGACATGGCCGTGTTCGAGGTCGCACGGGGCGGCATCCTGCGCGAGGGGTTGGGATACCAGCGCAACGATGTGGCGGTGGTGCTGAACGTCACCGGTGATCACCTGGGACTCCGCGAGATCGACACGCTCGAGCAACTCGCCGCGGTGAAGCAGGTGCCGGTGGAGGCGGTTCCTCGCAACGGCTACGCGGTCCTGAACGCCGACGATCCACTGGTTCTGGAGATGCGCAGACAATGCAGCGGCAACGTGATCCTGTTCACGATGCGTGACAAGCACGATCTGGTGGACCGATGGATCCGTCGGGGGCGCAAGGCGGTGGTCCTGGAGACGGGCGCACGCGGCGAGATGATGGTGATCAAGGAAGGCCGTCGCACGATGCCGATCGCGTGGGTGCACACGCTCCCGGCCACGTTCGAAGGCAAGGCCCGGATGATGGTGCAGAACGCCATGGCCGCCGCCGCGGCAGCCCATGCCGGCGGCGCCCACCTGCACGACATCCGTCAGGGACTGCGTTCGTTCACCACGTCGATCTATCAAGCGCCGGGCCGGTTGAACGTGTTCGATCTGAACGGCGTGAAGGTGTTGATCGACTACGCCCACAACGCCGCCGGCCTGGAGACCCTGGGCGATTTCGTCGAACGTCTCACGGCGGATCCCCCGCACGGCGAACGGCCGGGCGAAGCCTCGTGGTCGGCGAATCTGCGTGTCGCCGTGGTGGCGACCGCCGGTGATCGGCGGGACGAGGACATGGTGGCCCTCGGGCGGGTGGCCGCACGCTACTTCGACGAGGTGATCATCCGCGAGGATGCGAACCCCCGGGGCCGCCCTCCGGGTCAGACGGCCGAGCTGATCCTGGAGGGCGTGAACAGCGCGATCGCCCAGGGTGGCGCGCGGGCGGGGAGCGCCGAGATCGTGCTCGATGAGATGGATGCCGCGCGCCGTGCCCTCGACCGATCACGCCCCGGCGATCTGGTCGTCCTGTGCGTGGACTACGCAACCGACGTCTTCAAGGAGCTGGAGCACCGCAGCGGCGTGGCCGCCCCCGATGTGCTCCCGAGTCACGATGAGGGGGACATCGAGGCGGTCGGCGGCGATCCGGATCTGATGGGCTAGGCACGTGACGCTCGACCTCGTGGCGCTCCAAGGAGCGCTCCTCGCCAAACGGAACGAGCTTGCGGATCAACTCGAGGCGCTGACCCAGGTGCCTCGTGATCCGATGACCGCGGTCTCGTTCGGCAAGAGGATCGGCGACGGCACCACGGAGGCGGTGGAGCGACTCAACACCGTGGGCGCGGCGACGCAGCTCGCCGCGATCCTCAGCGACGTGGAGCGTGCGCTCGCCAAGCTCGACGATGGGACGTACGGGATCTGCGACAGCTGCGGGGCCGCGATCGCCGATGACCGGCTCGAGGCTCGGCCGTGGTCGGTCCTGTGCATCGAGTGCAGCGCGACGAAGACGTGATCGGCATCCAGTCGGGGGCCATCTGAGCGTGGGGCGTCTCCTCTATCGCGTGGGAAGCTTCGGTGCCCGGCATCGCGTCACGATGCTGCTCATCTGGGTCGTGATGGCCGTCGCGGCCGTGGGCGCGGTCCGGAGCCTGGGGGCCGAGACCAACAACAGCCTCACCTTGCCTGGAACCGACAGCCAAGCGGCGTTCGACATCCTCGCGCAGCGGTTCCCTCCCCAGCAGAACGGCACGAACCCGTTCCTGTTCCACGTCGATCAGGGGAAGCTGACCGATCCCGCGAACGCCGCCGCGATCGACACGACCTTCGAAGCGATCAGGTCCAACGAAGCGGTGTTCAGCGTCCTCAACCCCGTGGGAAGCAAAGGTGAGCAGGCGGGCATCATCACCAAGGATGAGACGACGGCGTTCATGCCGGTGCTCCTCAACATCGAGTCGGGGTTCATCACCACGGATCTTGCGGATCGGATCCTGTCCGCAACGGCGCCCGCGAGGAAGGCCGGTATCGATGTTGCGGTCGGCGGTGCGATCGGGAGCGAGCTGTCGGAACCGGACACGACGTCGAGTGAGATCCTGGGCAACGTTTCGGCGATGATCATCCTGGCGCTGGTCTTCGGCAGCCTCATCGCCATGGGCATGCCCATCATCACGGCGATCTTCGCCTTGGCGGTGGCCACCAGCGTGATCGGCCTGGTGGGACATCTCGTGTCGATCCCCACGGTGGCCCCGACGCTGGCGGTCATGATCGGGCTCGGCGTGGGGATCGACTACGCCTTGTTCCTGATCACACGGCACAAGGAGCAGCTGGCCGAGGGCATGGAGATGCGCGAGTCCATCGCACGGTCCGTCTCGTCGTCTGGAAGCGCAGTGGTGTTCGCTGGGGGCACCGTGATCATCGCCTTGCTCTCCCTTTCCGTGGCAGGGATCCCCTTGGTCTCCGCGCTCGGGCTGGCGGCCGCGATCGCCGTCCTGTGTGCGGTCCTCGCATCGCTGACATTGCTCCCGGCCCTGCTCTCTTTGATCGGCACAGGGGTCGACCGCCTGCGGGTCCCGTCCTTCCTCCGGATGAAGCCACGCCCGGAGGGCCAGCGTCGGTGGGACGCGTGGGCCCGGGGCGTCGCCGCCCATCCATGGCTCGCGGTCGCCGTCTCATTGACGATCCTCACACCCTTGATCGTGCCGCTCTTCTCGTTGACGCTCGGCCAAGAGGACATCGGTGTCACGCCGACGTCCACCACCGAGAGGCAGGCGTACGACCTCATGACCGCCGGCTTCGGCGTGGGCTACAACGGGCCGCTGCTGATCGCCGCCGAGTTGTCGCCACCGGCGAAGCCCAGCCCTGCCTACACGAAGAAGCATGACGAGGCGATCGCGCTGAAACACCGGCTCGAGCGTGAGCAGAAAGAGCTGAAGGCCGAGTCCGCCGAGCTCGAGCGACAACAGGCCCACCTGGAGCGTCAAGCCGCCAACCTCAAGCGCAGGCAGGCGGCGCTCGAAGGCCAGGCGGCTCTGCTCCAAGCCCAGAAGGACCAACTCCTCCGCGACGAGGCCCGGCTGATGGCTCAGGCGGCTCGGCTCGCGGAGCGGGCAGCACCGCTCGCAGCGCGGCTGGCGTTCGTCCTGGGACGGGAGCGCTTCGTCCAACACCTGATGGAGCACACGACCGATCCCGGCAAGCTGCGCCGACTCCGGCGACGCCTCGCCCGCCTCGAGGTCCGGGAGCAGCACGTCCGGTCTCGGCTCCAGCCGTTGGTCGATCAAGGCAGGTCCCTGCTCGCCCAGGCACAGCGGCTTCGGGCGGAGGCGGACGAGCTCCAGCGGCGCGCCGATGTGCTCCAGGCGCAGAGCGATGCCCTCACGAGACAGGGTGACGAACTCCAGGCCGAGGGAGATGCTCTCGAGGCCCAGGCCGACGCGCTGAAGGAGCAGCAGCAGCAGGCGCTCGCACAGAAGAAGCACGCGGAGGCGCTCCAGGACGAGCTCACCGTCATGCTGACGCGGGCGGGAGGAGATCCACGGGGCACCGACCCCAGGATCGTGCAGCTCCAGGACGCGCTCACGGGAACCCACGGCGTGGTGGGTCTGTTCCCGCCGCAGATCAACCACGCGGGCGACGCGGCCACGTTGAGCGCCGTGCCGCTACGCGCACCTTCCTCGGAAGCGACCGCGGATCTGGTGCAGCTCCTTCGCGCCACGGTGCTGCCCAAGGCGACCTCGGAGGGCGGGATCCAGGTGCACGTGGGCGGCACGACCGCCAGCAACGTCGACCTCGCCACCAAGATCTCCTCCCGCTTGCCCGTCGTCGTCCTCACGGTGATCTCGCTCAGCTTCCTGCTGTTGATGGTGGCGTTCCGCTCACTGCTGATCCCCGTCCAGGCAGCTATCACCAACCTCTTGACGGTGGCCGCAGCGCTCGGGGTGCTCACCGCGACGTTCCAATGGGGATGGGGCCTGTCGCTGATCGGCCTGGATGCGCCGCGAGGGACGGTGCCGATCGCGAGCTATGTTCCGCTGATGATGTTCGCGGTGTTGTTCGGACTCTCGATGGACTACGAGGTGTTCCTGGTGAGTCGGATCGAACAGCACCATGCTCGGGGTGAGACGCCTACCGAGGCGATCACCTCGGGCCTGGGCGACGCCGCCCACGTGGTGGTGGCGGCCGCGCTGATCATGTTCTTCGTGTTCTCGAGCTTCATCATCAACGGCGACCCCACGGTCAAGCAGTTCGGGTTGGGCCTGGCCGTCGCGGTCCTGCTCGCCGGGATCATGGTCGTGCTGCTGGCTCCAGCCCTGCTGGTGCTCTTCGGTCGGGGAGTCTTCTGGGTGCCGAGGTGGCTGGGTGCCGTCCTGCCCCACCTCGATGTCGAGGGCGGGATCGACGTTGCAGCGCCCCCCCTCGTGGAGGTTCCCGCCGCTGACCCGCCGCCCCGATCACGCGAGGGAGGTTCGCCATGACCATGATCCCCCTCACCGAGCGAGCCGCGTGGAAGGCCCTGCGCGAGCACCACCCATCGATCGCCGGATCCAGCATCCAGGAGCTGTTCGCGGCCGACCCCGATCGAGGCGAGCGGCTCGTGGCCGAGGGGGCGGGCCTCTATCTCGACTACGCGAAGCACCGGGTGACCGACGAGACGATGAGACTCCTCCTGGAACTGGCCGAGGAGTCTGGACTGCGCGCCTGGATCGACGCGATGTTCCGAGGGGAGCACATCAACGTCTCCGAGGATCGCGCCGCCCTGCACGTCGCGCTACGCATGCCTCGGGACGCATCGCTGGTGGTCGATGGTGTCGACGTGGTGGCCCAGGTCCATGAGGTGCTCGATCGGATGGCTGCGTTCTGCGATCGGGTGCGATCGGGTGCCTGGACCGGGTTCACCGGGTCGGCGGTCCGGAACGTGATCAACATCGGCATCGGAGGCTCCGACCTCGGACCGGTGATGGCCTACGAGGCCCTGCGCCACTACGGTCGTCGTGACCTGACCTTCCGATTCGTGTCCAACATCGACGGCACCGACTTCATCGAAGCGACACGAGACCTCGATGCCGAGGAAACGCTGTTCATCGTGTCGTCGAAGACGTTCACGACCCTGGAGACGATGACGAACGCTCACACCGCCCGGGATTGGGTGTTGCGCGCCTTCGACGGTGACGAGCGGTCGATCGCGAACCATTTCGTGGCCGTGTCCACCAATGCTGAAGGTGTTGCTGAGTTCGGCATCGACACTGCGAACATGTTCGGGTTCTGGGAGTGGGTGGGGGGCCGCTACTCGATGGACTCGGCGATCGGGCTGTCCACGATGGTGGCGATCGGCCCGGAGGCGTTCGCCGATCTGTTGGCGGGGTTCCACGCGATGGACGAGCATTTCCGCAGCGCTCCGTTCGAGCGGAACCTGCCGGTGATCATGGGGTTGTTGGGGGTGTGGTACGCAGACTTCTTCGACGCCCAAACGATCGGCATCATGCCCTACGAGCAGTACCTGAAGCGCTTCCCGGCCTACCTGCAGCAGCTCACCATGGAGTCGAACGGCAAACACGTCACCATGGATGGCCGACCTGTCGAGGTGCAGACCGGAGCGATCTACTGGGGGGAGCCGGGCACCAACGGCCAGCACTCGTTCTTCCAGCTGATCCATCAGGGCACGAAGCTGATCCCGCTCGATCTGATCGGGTTCGCACAAACGTTGAACCCCGTGGGTCCCCATCACGACTACCTGATGTCCAACGTCTTCGCGCAGGCGGAGGCGCTCGCGTTCGGCAGGACCGCGGCTCAGGTCCGGGCGGAGGGCACTCCCGAGGCGCTGGTGCCGCATCGCACGATGGAGGGAAACCGACCCACCAGCACGATCCTCGCGGTGCGCCTCACGCCGTACACGCTCGGAACGCTCGTCGCGTTGTACGAACACAGCGTCTTCACCCAGGGAGCGATCTGGGGTATCGATCCATTCGACCAATGGGGCGTGGAGCTGGGCAAGGAGCTGGCGGGGCGCATCATCCCCGAGCTCCAGGCGGACGCTGACCCAGATCTCGCCCACGACAGCTCCACCAACGCCCTGATCCGACGGTACCGGTCGATGCGGTCCGGTTCATGACGGCACGGACGGCGGTATGACGGTCCTCGCGGGAGACATCGGCGGTACCTATACCCGGCTGGCGCTCTTCGAGTCGGGCTCGATCGACCCCGCAGGGGTCGCGGAGTACCGCAGCGAAGACCACCACAGCCTGCAGGAGATGACGCAGGCGTTCCTGGCCGCGCAGCCGGCGGAGGTCCGTGCCGCGGCGTTCGGCGTCGCGGGGCCCGTGGTGGGTGGCCGGACCGAGACCGTGAACCTCGCCTGGCCCGTGGACGCGGAGGAGATGGCCACGTCAATGGGGCTGGACGCCGACCGCGTCACGCTGTTGAACGACCTGGAGGCGAACGCCTGGGGGATCGCGTGGCTACAGGACGGAGATCTCGTGAGTCTGAACGAGGGCGACGTGGAGGCCGTCGGCAACCAGGCCGTGATCTCCGCGGGAACCGGGCTCGGCCAAGCGGGTCTGTTCTGGGACGGCACGGAGCACCACGTCTTCGCGACGGAGGGTGGCCACGCTGATTTCGCGCCCGCGGGGGACCTGCAGACCGAGCTCCTGACGTCGCTGCGTGAGGAGCTGGGACACGTCAGTTGGGAGCGCGTGTGCTCTGGGATGGGTCTGGTGAACGTCGAGCGGTTCCTGCGTCGGCGCGACGGCGGGTCTGGACCTGACTGGGAAGCCGATGGGGACGCGGCCGAGGCGATCGGGGACGCCGCGCTCGCCCACACCGACGCGCTCGCCGACGCTGCTCTGGATCTGATGATCGAGGTCTACGGCCGGCAGGCCGGCAACCTGGCATTGGCGTTGATGGCTGTGGGCGGGGTCTTCGTGGGCGGGGGGATCGCGCCGAAGATCCTCCCGCGACTCACCGACGGCAGGTTCATGGACGCGTTCGCGGGCAAGGGGCGCTTCGAGCCCCTCCTGCGCCGCATCCCCGTCAGGGTGATCCTGAACGACCTCACCGCGCTGCTCGGGGCAGCGCGCCGGGCGGCCCGCCCCGGGGACTAGGATCTCGCGGTCGACGCGTCGATCCGCGCTTCCAGCCGGCGCTGGCTCTCGTCCTCCGTGCGCTTCCACGAGACCGCGACCAGCAGGATCGACAGCACGAGGGCCAGGTTCCCCACCAGCCACATCTGCACGGCGGCCCCTCGCTGTTCGACCAGCGCTCGGGCACCCCATGGAGTGGGCAGGGCGGCGTACGCCGGGTAGAGGGGATGCCCGGCCACGAAGATCGTCAGTGCGAGGAACGACATCATCGGCATCGCGAGGAACAGCGAGAGCATGCGAGCGGGATACGGCGTCGGGTGCGGGTTGGGATCGCGCCCGACGATCGGCCACCAGTAGATCAGCGCGGCGGCGACCCACGCGGCGTGCTCGAGTGCGTGGACGGATGAGCTCCGAAGTGCCGCATCGAACATCGGCGACAGGTGGATCGCGAACGGCACACCCACGAACAGCACGAAGCCCACCAAAGGATTGCCGAGCGTCCTGCCGACACGCCCGCGCAGGATCGCCGTGATCCGGCGCGCGTGATCAGGACGACAGGCACGGAGGGCCAGCGTGATCGGGGCGCCCAAAGCCAAGAGGGGAGGGGCCACGAACGTCAGCAACAGGTGCTGGGCCATGTGGACCGAGAACGACACGTCGGCGTAGGCGTCGACGGGGCTGACGAGCGCTACCCCCAGGACGCCCAAGCCGCACCAGAACGCTCGTGACCATCGCGAGGGGAACGGGGTCCCGGCATCTCGCAGTCGCCTGAGCCCGCCGGCATAGACGAAGCCCACCACCACGAGCATGGCGACGACCGATGGATCGGCAGGCCACGTCACGATCCACGACCATGGGCCCGTTCCCGGGACGACGGCGTCCACCGAACCATCCTCGCATGCACGCGCGTTGACGCGTCCGGATGCTTCAAGTTGAATCACCCGGAGATGGCCCACGTGGACGAGGTCGGGGCGGCGCGGGCGACCTCCACGTCCCCGGTTCGCTTCGGGACGATCCTGTTCCTGGCCTCCGAGCTGCTCCTCTTCGGTGGGTTGTTCGCGGCGTATTTCGGGTTGCGTTCCGAGACCACGCCTTGGCCGCCGGCCGGCCTCGAGCCCGACTGGAAGTTGGCGTTCCTCGGAACCGCCCTGCTGGTGGTCTCGAGCCTCTGTCTGTCCCGGGGCCTCGATCATGCGTCGAAAGGGCGGGTCCACGTGATGCGCCGATGGACCCTGGCGACGCTGGCGCTCGGCGTGGGGTTCCTGGCGCTGGAGGTATGGGACTGGACCCACGTCCCCTTCCGGATCTCGACCAGCCCGTACGGAACGATGTACTACACGCTGACCGGCATCCACGGACTCCACGTGCTCGCGGGCCTGGTGGTGCTGGGGGTGTTGTTGGGTCGGTCGTTCCAGGGCGCGTACGACACGGGGGAGCTGGACGGCGCTCACTCCATGGCCTACTACTGGCAGTTCTGCGACGCCACGTGGATCTTGATCTTCCTGGTGGTGTTCGTGCTGCGATGAATCGACGGTCCGCGGAAGCCCGCCTTCTCTCCCGCATCCTCCGGTGGGGGTTGCTGCTGATGGTGGGAGGCCAGATCCTCTGGTCGTTCCTGCCGGCGCGCGGTCTCTCGTTCGCAGCCACGACAGGACAGGGCCGGACCCTGTTCGACGCGACCTGCTCCACCTGTCACGGCCTGAACGCCGAAGGCACCGCGGACGGGCCCAGCCTGCAAGGCGTGGGGGCGGCCGCGGTCGATTTCATGCTGTCGACGGGCCGCATGCCGTTGGCGGCGCCCGGCGATCAGCCGGAACGCCAGCCGCCGAAGTTCACGCCGGAGGAGGTCGAGGCGATCGTGGGATACGTGGCAGAGATCGCGCCCGGCGGTCCGGGGATCCCCGACGTCGATCCGGGGCGTGGCAGTCTGCCGGCAGGGGCGGTCCTGTTCCTGAACAACTGTTCCGGTTGCCATTCGGCAGCCGGCGTCGGTGACTCGGTGGGCGGTGGGCAGATCGCCCCGGATCTGATGCCGCCCACCGCGACCCAGTTGGGCGAGGCCATCAGGACCGGACCCGGCCTGATGCCAGTGTTCGACGCGGACAACCTCTCTGATCGGGACATCGATTCGATCGCGGCGTATCTGCACTGGCTCCGTGACAACGGCGATGAAGGCGGAGCCCCACTTGGGCGAGTCGGCGCCGTCACGGAGGGGCTGGTCGCCTTCGTGGTGGGGCTGGGGTTCCTGATCCTGATCCTGCGCCTGACGGGGAGCAAGACGTGAAGCGACCCGAACGACCGGTCGCCGGCGCGTTCGTCGTCGCGATCCTGGCGGCGGTGGCGCTGTTCGTCGTGTACCTGCGTGGGGGGCAGACCCAACTCGAGGGTGGGCTGCTCTTCCTGACGTTGGGTGGGATCGGCGCCGGGCTCCTGCTGTGGGCCAAGCGGCTCATGCCGCAGATCGAAGACGAGACCCAGTCGAGGCATCACGGTCCGGTCGACGAAGCCGACAAGGAGTCGGCCGCCGCGACGGTGCTGGGCGGCGTAGACGAGCTCAAGCGGCGGACCTTCCTCACCCGGTTGTTGATCGGGGCGGCGGGCGCGCTCGGCCTCGCCGCGCTCTTCCCGATCCGATCTCTGGGGGAAGCTCCGGGGGACACGCCGTTCTTCACCAAGTGGAGGGCAGGCTCGACCCTCGTCGATGTCGAAGGGAACGTGGTGACGCGCGACACGCTCACCGTGGACTCGTTCACGACGGTGTTCCCGGAGGACGCGGTGGGCTCAGCCGATTCGCAGGCGGTGCTGGTGCGGGTGCCGCCCGATCTGCTGCAGCTATCGGCGGAGCGGGCGGCCGGGGCCCCCGACGGTCTGGTCTGTTATTCGAAGGTGTGCACGCACGCCGGGTGTCCGCTCGGCCTGTACCTCGCTCAGGACCACGAGCTCCGGTGTCCGTGCCACCAGTCCACGTTCAACGTCCTGAACGGTGCCCAGCCCGTTTACGGGCCTGCTCCGCGTCCGCTGCCGCAGTTGCTCATCGAGATCGACGATGACGGCACGCTGCATGCGAAGGGCGACTTCACCGAGCCGATCGGGCCCAGCTTCTGGAACATGACGGACGGCCCCGCATGATCGTCGGGCGAGCGATCGAAGGTCTGGACGATCGTTTGGACGGCTCGTCGTTCATCGCGCGCAACCTCAAGAAGGTCTTCCCCGATCACTGGTCGTTCATGCTGGGTGAGCTGGCGTTGTACAGCTTCATCTTGCTGATCCTGACCGGGACGTTCCTGGCGTTCTTCTATGTGGCGTCGCCGGACCAGACCGTCTACCGAGGGCCGTACATGCCGATGCAGGGCCGGTCGGTGTCCCTGGCGTACAACTCCGTCCTACGCCTGTCGTTCGAGGTGCGGGCCGGTCTGGTGATGCGCCAGACCCATCACTGGGCCGCGCTCGTGTTCATGGCGGCGATCGTGGCCCACCTGATCCGCGTGTTCTTCACGGGGGCGTTCCGCAAGCCTCGCGAGATGAGCTGGCTGATCGGGGTCGGCCTGGTGGTGAGCGGCATCATGGCGGGCTTCACCGGGTATTCCTTGCCAGACGATCTCCTGTCGGGCGTGGGCCTGCGCATCGCCTTCTCGATCGCGCAGTCGATCCCGTTCGTGGGCAACTGGCTCGCGAACATGTTCTTCGGGGGGGAGTTCCCTGGAACCTCTCTGCTCCCACGCCTGCTGGCACTGCATATCTTCGTGATCCCTTTGGTGATCCTGGGCATGATGTCGATCCACCTGGGGGTGGTGTGGCACCAGACGCACACCCAGTTCCGAGGGCCGGGCCGTAGCGAGGACACGGTCACGGGCACACCCGTGTGGCCCAAGTTCGCCCTGAAGTCGATCGGACTCGCGTTCGCCACGTTCGCGACGTTGACGCTGTTGGGTGGTCTCTTCCAGATCAACCCGGTGTGGTTCTACGGACCGTTCGTACCGTACTCGGGCCCCTCGCCATCGCAGCCCGACTGGTATGCGGGCTGGCTCGAGGGGCTCCTGAGGCTCTGGCCCAACTGGGAGTTCACGATCTTCGGCGTGACGATCGGTGAGCTGTTCCTCCCGGCGATCGTGGTTCCGGGGATCATGTTCACCCTTCTGGCCACCTGGCCGTTCCTTGAGGCGATGGCTACCGGGGATCACGAGTGGCACAACTTCGCCCAGAAGCCGCGGGAGGCACCGGTGCGCAGCGGCCTGGGAGCGGCCGCCATCGCGCTCATGGTGGTGCTGTTCCTGGCGGGCAGCAACGACGTGCTCGCGCAGTACCTGCAGATCGAGGTCGACACGTTCAACACCGTGCTGAAGGTGCTCGTGTTCGTGCTGCCCGTGGTGGCCGGGATGTTGACGTTCTGGATGTGCCGGGACCTGAGAGACAAGGCTCGTCACCCGGTTGACCGTCCCGGCACCATGACCGTGCGGCGCAACGACGAGGGCGGTTTCGAGGAGGTCTCCGACCCGGGACCCCACGATCCGGTGGGGTCGCCGTGACGAGGGTTCGGCGCGCTCAGCTCGTGGCGGGGATCGGCGCTCTCGTGCTCCTGATGGGGGCCTGTTCGGGTGCGTTCGGGATGCCGCGAGGCGCCAGTGAACAGGCGCACGGGACCTTCACCCTGTGGCAGACCTTCGTCATCGCCGCGATCCCGGTGGCCGGGCTCGTCTACGTCCTCATCGCGTGGTCGCTGATCCGCTTCCGGCGCCGTCGGTCCGACGATCCCGATGCCCTGGGCTCGCAGCGCCGCGAGAACCTGCCCCTGGAGGTCGTGTACACGGTGGTGCCGATCGCGATCGTGGTGGCGTTGTTCATCGTCTCGGTGCGGTTCAACGATCGGGTCACCGACGTCGCGCCCAACCCGTCGCTCGTCGTCAAGGTCGAGGCGTTCGCCTGGGGCTGGCGCTTCACCTATCCGGACGAGGTCACGGTGGTGAGCCCACCCAGCGCCGAGGACGCCGCCGAGCCGGTGCTGATGCTGCCGGAGGGTCGCATCGTGCGCTTCGAGCTCACATCGAACGACACCATCCACGCCTTCTGGGTGCCCGCGTTCCTCTACAAGCACGACGCGATCCCCGGCAGGACGTTCCTGTTCGACGTGACGCCAACGGAGCTGGGCACCTTCCAGGGCCACTGCGCCGAGTTCTGCGGGCTGAACCATGCGTACATGAACTTCACGGTGCAGGTGGTGAGCGGTTCGGAGTTCGATGTCTGGCTGCAGCGGGAGGCGGCGTGACCCGCGCCGACGCTACGCCGGTCGGACCCGGCATCGTGCACCGGCTGATCTCCACCGACCACAAGAACATCGGCATCCTCTACTGCGTGTCGGCGTTCCTGTTCTTCCTGGTGGGAGGGTCGCTGGCCGAACTCATGCGCACCGAGCTGATGGAGTCGGGGCGCCAACTCGTGTCCAGCGAGACCTACAATACGCTGTTCACGATCCACGGCACCGTGATGATCTTCTTGTTCGTGGCGCCGTTCGGTGCGGGGCTCGCGAACTACCTGATCCCCCTGCAGATCGGGGCTCCCGACATGGCGTTCCCACGTCTGAACCTGACGTCGTTCTACTTCTTCCTGGGTGGCGGGATCCTGGTGCTCCTGGCCGGAGTGGCCACCGCGGGACAGGCTGCGGCCATGGGTTGGACCGCCTACCCTCCGCTGTCGGAGATCCGTCTGTCGCCGGGCGTTGGTCCCGACCTGTGGATCCTGGGGATCGCCTTGGTGGCGATCTCGTCGCTGATGAACGGGGTGAACATCCTCACGACCGCTTTCCTGATGCGGGCCCCCGGGATGACGATGTGGCGCCTCCCGGTGTTCACGTGGAACATGATCGTGGTGGCCATCCTGGGGCTCGTGGCGTTCCCGCCGGCGGTGGCGGGGCTCACGCTGCTGCTGATCGACCGGAGGTTGGGCGGTTTGGTGTACAACGCCCCGGCGGGCGGAGATCCCACGATCTACCAGCATCTGTTCTGGTTCCTGGGCCACCCTGAGGTCTACATCCTGATCCTTCCCTTCTTCGGCGTGATCACCGAGATCATCCCGGTGTTCTCACGCAAGCCACTGTTCGGCTACACGGGGTTCGTATTGGCAACGCTCACGATCGGCACGCTGTCCACGGGGGTGTGGGCGCATCACATGTTCACCACGGGCGTCGTCGACAACCCGTTCTTCGCCGCGATGACGCTGCTGATCGCCGTGCCCACGGGGGTGAAGTTCTTCAATTGGGTCGGGTCGATGTGGGGTGGCAAGATCTGGCTCGCCGTGCCCATGCTGTTCTCCGTGGGATTCATGCTGAACTTCCTGATCGGGGGGGTGACCGGCGTCATGCTGGCCTCACCGGCGATCGACTACCAGGCGCAGGACACCTACTTCCTCGTCGCCCATTTCCACTACACGATGTTCGGCGGCGCCGTGTTCGGCATCTTCGCCGCGATCTACTTCTGGTTCCCCAAGATGACCGGGGTGATGCTGTCTGAGAGGCTCGGTCGTGCGGTGTTCTTCCTCCTGTTCGTCGGATTCAACCTGACGTTCTGGCCGCAGTTCGTCCTGGGCCAGCGAGGCATGCCTCGGCGGTACGTCGACTACAGCTCGGGCCTGGGGTACGACACACCCAACCTCGTCTCCACGATCGGCTCGTACGTGATGGCGGTGGCCATCCTGGTGTTCCTGTGGAGCGTGGGATCGGCCCTGCGGCGTCGACACCCCGCGGGCAACGATCCGTGGGGCGGATACTCTCTCGAATGGACCACGACCTCTCCTCCACCGGAGTACAACTTCGATCGCCTGCCTCGGATCCGTTCCGAGCGCCCGGGCTTCGACGTGGTCCACGCGGAGCGCACGCCGTGAAGGTGGCCACCCGCTACCTCGTCGTCCTGTGTGTGTTCGCCGTGGTCCTGGGCACGGTCTACTGGCTCCTCACGGATGAGGCCGTCGGCACCGTCCTCCTCCTTGCCTTCGCCTGCATGCCGGGCATCGTGGCGGTGTATGCCGTGGCCCACGGGGCCATACGTGACCACCGCACCGAGGACGACCCCGCGGGGGACCCCCGGGCGCAGGAGGGGGAGCTGCTGGGACCGTTCCCCGCAGAGACCGTGTGGCCGCTGCTCCTGGTCCTGGGCACGATCACGATCGGCGCGAGCCTGATCTACGGATTGATCCTGCTCCCAGTGGGAGCCGGCCTATTCCTGTGGGCCATCGTCGGGTTCTCCCGGGAGAGCCATGGCTGAGGTCGACGCTGCCGCCGATGTGCTGGTGATCTTCGGGATCACCGGCGATCTGGCTCGGAAGATGACGTTCGTCTCCCTGTACCGGCTGGAACGGCGCGGCGAGCTCTCATGTCCGATCGTCGGGGTCGCGATCGACGCCATCGCCGACGATGGGCTTCGCGAACGCGCGCGCGCGGCGATCGGCGACGCCGGGGAGTCGATCGATGACGCCGTGTTCGAACGGCTGGCGTCCCGCCTGTCCTACGTGGCCGGGGACTACACGGATCCGGGGACCTTCGAACGACTGGCCCACCATCTGAAGGGCTCGCAACGACCCACGTTCTATCTCGAGATCCCGCCGTCGTTGTTCGCCCGGGTCGTGCAGGGCCTGCACGACGCCGGCCTCACGAACGCGGCGCGCGTGGTGATCGAGAAGCCGTTCGGGCACGACCTGATCTCGGCGCGAGAGCTCAACGCAACCTTGCGGTCCTTGCTCGACGAATCTCAGATCTATCGGATCGATCATTTCTCGGGTAAGGAACCCGTGATGGACATCATGTTCCTGCGGTTCGCCAACGCCATCTTCGAACCGCTGTGGAGCCGGAACTTCGTGGAGTCGGTGCAGATCACGATGGCGGAGGATTTCGGGGTGGACGATCGAGGGTCTTTCTACGATCCGGTCGGCGCCCTGCGGGACGTGGTGCAGAACCACCTGATGCAGGTGCTCGCGCTGGTGGCGATGGAGCCGCCGGCCGGGATCGACACCGAGACGCTCCGCGACAAGAAGGAGGAGGTGTTCCGCGCGATCCCCGATGCCGATCCCGGGCACTACGTCCGTGGTCAGTACGAGGGATACCTGGACGTTCAAGGGGTCGCGGCCGATTCGGGGACCGAGACCTATGCCGCGCTCACCCTGCACATCGAGAACTGGCGCTGGGCCGGCGTTCCGTTCTTCATCCGTGCGGGGAAGGCGATGACGACCCTGGCGACCGAGGTGCGCGTGATCTTCCGGCGCGCACCCATCTTCCGGGCGATGCGCGGGGTCGCGCGCGTGGGTCCGAACGAGCTGGTCCTTCGTATCGAGCCCGACCCCGGAGCCCGGTTGATGGTGCATGCGAAGAAGCCCGGGCAGGCCGCGGTGGACGAGGTTTCGCTCGATCTGCTGTTCAGTCAGCAGGAGGGGGAGATGCCCACCCCCTATGAGCGCCTGCTGTCCGACGCCATGCATGGTGAAGGCCGGTTATTCACCCGCGAGGACTCGGTCGAGGAGACGTGGCGCATCGTGCAACCGTTGCTCGATGCGCCGCCCGAGGTGATCCCCTACGCCAAGGGCTCGATGGGTCCTGAGGCAGCCGCGGCCCTGGTCGCGGGCCACGCCCCGTGGCAGGCTCCCTGGCTCACGGGGCAGTGAGCGCCGCGTTCGCGGCCGTGAGAGGAGGAGCGGATCGATGACCACGAGCACCCCGATGCAGCTCGGCATGGTGGGGCTGGGGCGTATGGGAGCCAACCTGGTGCGCCGGCTGATGCGTGACGGACACCGGTGCGTGGTGTTCGACGTCAACGCCGACGCCGTCTCCGCACTGGAGGACGAGGGGGCCACCGGCTCCGCCTCGATGGCTGACTTCGTTGCCGCCCTGGAGTCCCCGCGGGCCGTGTGGGTGATGGTGCCCGCTGGGGACATCACGCACACGACGATCGAGCAGCTGTCCCAGCATCTCGAGTCGGGCGACATCGTCATCGACGGCGGCAACACGTACTACCGAGACGATCTCCGGCATGCGGCGGCCCTGAAGGAGCACGGCATCCACCATGTCGATTGCGGCACCAGCGGCGGCGTGTGGGGGCTGGAGCGCGGGTTCTGTCTGATGATCGGGGCCGAGGATGACGTCTTCGCCCACCTGGAGCCCATCTTCTCGTCGATCGCGCCCGGAGTGGGCGGAGCGCCCCGCTCTCGCGGGAGGGAGGGAGGGACCTCGACGGCCGAAGAGGGGTACCTGCACTGCGGCCCCAACGGCGCGGGTCATTTCGTGAAGATGGTGCACAACGGCATCGAGTACGGGCTGATGGCGGCCTACGCCGAGGGGTTCAACATCCTGCACCACGCGGACGCCGGTTCGGTCGAACGTACCGCGGATGCCGAGACGGCGCCGCTGGAGCATCCGGAGTACTACCGGTACGACATCGATGTGGCGGAGGTCGCCGAGGTCTGGCGGCGAGGAAGCGTCATCGCGTCGTGGCTCCTGGACCTCAGCGCGATCGCGCTCCACGCCTCACCCGACCTGGACGCATTCGAAGGAAGGGTGTCCGATTCCGGCGAGGGTCGCTGGACGGCCATCGCGGCGATCGACGAGGGTGTGCCGGCGCCGGTCTTGACCACGGCCCTGTACTCGCGGTTCGCGTCGCGTGACCTGGATCTGTTCGCCAACAAGGTCCTGTCGGCGATGCGGAAGGAGTTCGGCGGCCACGACGAGAAAGCCCCGTGATCCGGATCGAGATCCTGGCCGATCCTTCGGCCGTCGCCGTGAGGGCTGCCGATGAGGTGGCGAGGTCGGCGGTCGACGCGGTGGCCCACGCGGCGCGTTTCACGCTGGCCGTGAGCGGCGGCCGGACCCCGTGGGCGATGTTCTCCCAGCTGGGGAGGCTCGATCTCCCATGGGATCGGATCGCGATCTACGAGGTCGACGAGCGCGTGGCGCCCGAGGGGGACACGGACCGCAACCTCACCCACCTGAGGGAGAACCTCCCAACCCGCGATCTGGCGGAGCTGCATCCGATCCCCGTGGACGACCCGGATCTGGAGGCTGCGGCCCGACGGTACGCATCCACGTTGCCGAGGTGTTTCGACCTGATCCACCTGGGTCTTGGGGCCGATGGCCACACCGCTTCCCTGGTACCCGGCGATCCCGTGCTCGACGTGATGGATCGCGACGTCGCCGTCACCGCTCCCTATCAGGGCCACGTCCGCATGACCCTCACCTACCCCGTGTTGGACCGTGCCGCGAGGGTGCTGTGGGTCGTCACGGGGGTGGAGAAGCGCGCGGCGCTGGAGCGCCTCCGGGCCGGCGACCCCTCGATCCCCGGTGGCCGGGTCCGGGCGGCCGACCAACTGATCGTCTGTGACGCCGCCGCCGCGGGCTGACCGCCCAGGCGGTGCGCGTCCTCAGTTCTCGGGCGCGCGGCCGGGCATCTGACGCCCGGTGATCGGGCGTTCTCCCCGGCCGGTCCCCAGGAAGCTGAAGGTCCATCGCAGCAACGTGGAGAGCCGGTTGCGGAATCCGGTCAGGAACGTCAGGTGCACCACGAGCCAGAGCAGCCAGGCAGGCAGGCCTGACAGACGGATCGTCCCGACGCTGGCTACGGCCCGGAACCGGCCCACCGTGGCGAGACTCCCCAGATCCCGATAGCGGAACACGGGTGCGGGGCTCCCCTCCAAACGCGCGTGGATCGTGCGCGCCGCGTGGATCCCTTGCTGGATCGCGACCTCGGACACTCCTGGCAGCCCATCCAGGGTCATCATGTCCCCGATCGCGAAGACCTCCGGGTGGCCGGGCAGCGTCGTGTCGCTCAGCACCTCGATCCGGCCGGCGCGGTCGCATGATGCCCCCGAGGCTTCCGCGAGCATCGCGGCCAGAGGAGACGCCTGGACCCCAGCGGCCCAGACCTTCGTGCGGCAGGGGACGTACTCGGTCGAACCGTCGGACGCCGTCACCGTGATCCCCTGCTCATCGATCGCCGTGACACGGCGGCCCAACCGGAGCTCGACGCCCACCCGGCCGAGCTCCGAGGCCGCCGTGGTGGCGAGGCGGTCGCCGAAGTTCGCCAGGACCTCCGAGCCGCCGTCGAACAACAGCACCCGCGCGGTGGCCGCGTCGATCGAGCGGAACTCCAGCGGGAGCGTCCGGCGCGACAGCTCGGCGATCTGTCCGGCCATCTCCACCCCGGTGGGCCCCCCACCGACGATCGCGAAGGTCAACCAGCCCCGGCGCTCGTCGGGATCGGTCGCCACCTCCGCCATCTCGAACGCCCCGAAGATCCGCGCACGCAGATCGAGAGCGTCGGCGATCGTCTTCATGCCAGGGGCCAGGTCACGCCACTCGTCGTGTCCGAAGTAGCTCTGCTGGGCGCCCGCCGCGACGATCAGTGAATCGTACTCCGCCTCCAACGGCTCACCACCGGGCCGCTGGGCATGCACGGTCCTCGCATCCAGATCGAAACCGGTCACCTCGGCGAGTTCCACCCGGGCGTTGCGTTGGCTCCGCAGGATCTCGCGCGTCGCACGCGCGATCTGGCCCTCGGAGAGGATCCCGGTGGCCACCTGGTACAGCAGAGGTTGGAAGAGGTGGTGATTGGTCCTGTCGATCAAGGTCACCTGGACCGCTGCCCGGCGGAGGAACCTCGTCGCCGGCAATCCGCCGAACCCGGCGCCGATCACGACGACACGATGGGGTCCTCGCCGCTCGGAGGCCTCCGTGGTCATCGTGCGGTCGCGATCACACGACGCTCGACATCGTCGCCTCGACCGATCACGACCTCCGAGGTCATGGCCGGCGGGAAGAGGCCATGTGCGACGAGGCCTGGGATCGCGTCGAGCCAGGCAGCGAGTTCCACCGGATCGAGGAGATCGCCGACGTAGTCGGCGATCACACCCCCATCGGGGCTCTGAGGGACGTCCCGGAGGGTCACGTTCCCCAGGTCGCGCAACGTGGCCGCCAATCCGAACGCCATCAGCTCCAGGGGCACCGGGGGACGCACGCGTTCCACCAGCTTGCCACTATCGACGATGACGACGAACCGATCCGCGGCCGCCGCGACGCGCTTCTCCCGGGTGTGGGCCGCTCCGCCGCCCTTCACGACCCATCCTGCGAGATCGACCTGGTCCGCCCCGTCGATGGCCAGATCGAGCCGGTCGAGGGATCCGGCTCCATCGAACGGCTCTACGGGCAACCCGAGGTCGCGCGCAGATCGGTCGGTGCGAACCGAGGTGGCGACGCATCGCAGGTCGAGGTGTCGGTCGGCCAGCGGGGCCAGCAGGTATCCGACCGTGGATCCCGTCCCCAGTCCCAGCCGCATCCCATCCTCGACCAGCGAAGCAGCGAAGCTGGCCGCGGATCGCTTCTCCCGCTCGACCTCGGTGTCGGAGGGGTCCACGTCGCGGGACGCTACCACAGCCCCCCGGGCGCGAAGGCCCTCGCCTCGTTCATCCGTCCTCAGCGCGGATCACGTGCATCAACGCGTTGATCTGAGCGAGGTGCGTGAAGGCCTGCGGGAAGTTCCCCCAGTGGCGCCCGGTGCGGGGATCGATCTCCTCGGCGTATAGCCCGAGCGGACTGGCCAACGAGAGCATGCGCTCGCACAGATCACGCGCGCGGTCGAGCTCACCGATCTCCACCAAGGCGGACACCATCCAGAACGAACAGATCGCGAACGCCCCTTCGCCTCCGTCGAGACCGTCGTCCGTCTCCTCCACGTGGTAGCGGAGGATCAATCCGTCGTCGCTGAGCTCGTCCGCGATCGCCATGACGGTGGCTCGGATGCGTGGGTCGTCCGCCGGGAGGAACCGGAGCAGGGGGGCCAACAGGAGGGACGCGTCCAGCGACGTCGAACCGTAGATCTGCGTGAGGACCCCGCGTTCGTCCACACCGTTGGCCAGGATGTCCGCACGGATCACCTCTGCCTCAGCCTGCCACCGCTCGGCCAGCTCGGGCTTGTCCATCACCTCCGCCAGGCGCGCACCGCGATCGCAGGCCACCCAGCACATGATCTTCGACGAGGTGAAGTGCTGGGGCGCCCCGCGCATCTCCCAGATCCCCTGGTCGGGTTCGCGCCAGTGCGCGATGGCGCCCTCCACCTGCCGTTCCAACCCCGACCACGTCACACCGCTCAGGAACTCACCGCTGCGCATGTGCAGGAACACCGAATCCAGCAGGGCGCCCCAGACGTCGTGCTGCGCCTGGCCGTGAGCTGCGTTGCCGACCCGGACCGGCCGTGAGTGCTCGTACCCGCTGAGGTGATCCAGCGTGATCTCCGCCAGGTCGGTTTCGCCTCCGACGCCATACATCACGTGCAGCGGCGAACCGTCGTGGATCTGGTCGGCGATGAAGTAGAAGAAGCTGTTGGCCTCGAAGTCGAAGCCGAGTGAATACAGCCCCCACAGGGCGAAGGTGGCGTCGCGCACCCAGCTGTAGCGGTAGTCCCAGTTCCGTTCCCCGCCCGGTGTCTCGGGGAGCGAGGTGGTGGCGGCGGCCAACAGAGCGCCCGTGGGCGCGTAGGTGAGGCCTTTCAAGGTGAGGGCGGCGCGTTGCAGGTGCGCGCGCCAAGGGTGATCGGGGAACTCACCCTTGTTGAGCCACCCACGCCAGAAGTCGGAGGTGGCGTGCATCTTCTCCCAGGCCTCATCGGCGTCGGCGGGCGCTGGGAACTGGTCGCCGTCCCACGTGATCGCGGCGAAGGCCGTGTCGCCGTCCTCCAGGCGCGTGAAGGCCACCGCGCTCCGACCCTCGATGCCCAGGCGCATGTTGGTGGTGAGCCTGAGGTGAGTCTGGTCGCCGTCACCGCGCGCGATCGCCTCCGTGTATCCCTCGCCGGTGTATGCCCACAGGGCGTCGCGACGGCCATAATCGAACACCGGCTCGCAGTTCAGGACCAGGTCGACCTGCCCGTTGATGCAGCGGACCGCGCGCACGAGCATGTGCTCGGCCTGATAGTCGCCCGGGGGCCGACGGTACTCCTCGCGGCGGCCGTCCTCGTCGGTCCACGCACCCATCACGAGCGCGTCCCGCACGATCATCCAGCCGGTCCGGGTCTGCCACGTGGTCTCCAACACGTTCGTGCCCGGCAGGTAGCGGCGGCCCGCCGGGACCAGCAGCTCGGCGGGGCCGAGTCGGAAGGCCCCCGCGCCCCGATCCAGGATCGCGCCGAACACGCTGGGGCTGTCCGGGCGGGGGAGGCAAAGCCATTCGATGCTGCCGCTCGGACCGACCAGGGCCGAGACCTCGCGGTCGGAAAGGAACGCGTACTCGCCGATCGGCGGGAACGGGCTCTGGCGACTCTGCAGCGGTGCAGCGTCGGCACGCGGGCCGACGGCGGACGGCACCCCGGGGAAGGGGATGATGGGGGAGGCGCTGGTCACGGCGAACAAGTGTATCCGCGGTTGCTTGCATCACTAGGATTTGCGCATGCGAGATGCGGGACGGCAGCGGCTGGCGGCGTTCGAAGCTGGACGGGGGCGCCGTGGCGTCCTGCTGGACTTCGACGGGACGCTGTCGCCGATCGTCGCGCGACCCGAGCTGGCGAAGATCCGTGACGGGGCCCGGGCCGCGCTCGGGCGGCTGGTTCAGCGCTACCCCGTCGTGGCGGTGATCTCGGGGCGCACCGACGCCGAGCTCCAAGAACTTGTGGGGGTCCCCGGGGTGCGGCTCACCGGGATGTACGGGATCGGGGGGCTGGCCGAGGTTCCCACGGAGCTCGGGCACGCCGTCGTGGTGGCGGCCCGTCGGATCCCCGGTGCTCGGGTGGAGCCGAAGGACGGATCGATCGCCGTGCATTTCCGCGGCGCCGCCGATCCCCAGGCCGCCGAGCTCGCGCTCCAGAAGGACCTGGGTCCCATCGCCGGGCGTCATGGGTTCGAGGTGGTCGCTGGCAAGCGGGTCCTCGAGCTGATCCCGGCCGGGCTCCCCCTGAAGGAGGGCGCGGTGGAGCGGATCGTGCGGGAAGAGGACCTGGAGGCCGCGCTGTACGCCGGCGACGACCTCGCGGATCTTCGAGCATTCGCCGCCCTCGATCGGCTGGAGGCCGAAGGTGTCCTCACCGTGAAGGTCGCCGTCCGGGGTGCCGAATCGCCGACGGAGCTCCTGAAGGCCGCTGATCTGGTCGTGGATGGTCCGGCCGAGCTCGTGGTGTTGCTGGCCGGGCTCTGAAGTCAGGGAACCGACGGATCTCAGCCGCGGCGCCGCGGCGGCGGCCGGACGTTGTCCACGGCTTCCAGCTGGCTCGCTAGCCACGTGGGAGGCGTGTGCGCCTGGATGCTCCGCGACAGCCCCCTGGCCCGTCTCTGGCGTTCGTCCGTGGGCATCTCCAGCGCATCGCGGATCGCCCCCGCGGTCTCCGCCAGATCGAATGGGTTCACGCCCAGGGCGTGCTTGCCCAAGCGCACGATCGCGCCCGCGTTGCGCGAGAGGACCAAGACGCCATCACGGCGGTTCACCAGTGGACCCTCCATCGCCACGAGGTTCATGCCGTCGTAGGTGGGATTGACGAACAGGACGTCGTACAGACCGTAGGCCGCCACGGCGTATCCGTAATCCTCCTGCACCTTGACCTCGATCGGCCGCCAGGTCTTCGTGCCCAGCTCCTGGTTGATCCGTTCTGCCTCGCCCAAGCACTCCTCGGCGTAGGTCTGGTACTCGGGCACGTCCTCGCGGGAAGGACTGAACAGGCAGAGGAACTTCACCTTCCCCCGCCAAGAGCGGTTGCGCCGCAGGAAGAGTTCGTAGGACAGGAAGCCACGCAGGATGTTCTTGGAAGGCTCGAGGCGGTCGACCCGCAGCATGCAGCGCCGTGCCGTCGCGCCACGCCTCGAGCTCCTGACGGACGGCCGCTGGCCTCCTCGGTCGACGCGGTGTCGCGCAGGGGCTGGGCGTTCACCGCCACCGGGAAGGCAGACGGTCACGGGATGATCGTCCCGATCGTCGATCGCGGCCGGCCGCCGCGCAGCACCTTGAACTCGGGCAGGGTTCGCGCGGAGAGGAGGTAGTTCTCCGCCCACTGACGCGACTGGAAGCCGATCACGTCGGCGCCCGCCATGCCGCGCACGACCTGCTCGCGCATCCCCACGGGGAGGATCCTCAGGTACGTCACGCCGGCGAACGGCGTGTGCGAGAAGTGGACGATCTTGGCGTCGGGCACCATCTCGCGGAACATCCCCGGGACCAGGCACAGGTGATAGTCCTGGACGAGGTAGACGGGATCGTGGTCGGCCTCGTCGGCGAGCGTGCGAGCGAACTGCTGGTTCGTCTCGATGAAACGATCCCACGCCACCTCGTGGCGTCGTCGAAGATCGGGGCGCGCGCGGTGTCCCACAGGCTGTGGTGAACGAACCACATGATCCGGTTCGCGATCTGGTTGTAGTAGCCGTCGTAGCGCTCCTGGGGCATCACGACGTAGCGGACGCGCTGACGAGAGTCCGGGTAGATGGGACGGCCCTTCAGGGCCACGGCGCGGTCGCCCTCGGTCAGCGCCGTCGCCACCCAGGTGGTGTCGTCTCGGAAGAACACCCCCGATAGCGCCGTGACGAGGCCACGCCGTGCACCCGGCGACGCTGCGAGCCGACCGCTCGTTGCGCTCGAAGCTCACGGGTCCACGGTTGGACGCCACGACCACCGGGGACTCCATGGCGCTCATGGACACGGAGGTTCCGCTTCGCGACATCGGCCGTCAGTCTAGGTGGCTGGGCCGGAGCTGACCGAGCGGAGTCGTGGCGACCCCGGACTAGTCCCGCGACGCGCGGGCCCGCCTGACCAGCCGTTTGACGTCTGCCGGCCCCAAGCGAGCGGCCCCCGCCGCTCCAACCAGGCGAAGATCTCGGGCCTCATGCCCAGGGCGGTCACGCTGATGACATCGCGCGGACGCGAGTCGCGTAGCATGGACTTGAGGGCGTGAGCTCGTCGTCGTAGACGGCGCACATCCTCGACCCCGGCCTCACGCGCACCCGCGCGGAGGTGGTCGATGATGTCCTCGCGCGACCGTCCGCGCAGGTAGTGGACCAGCTCGGCGATCCCGAGGTGATCCGAGCCCACCGCCGCTCGGAACGCGAACGCGCGCAGGATGCTGTCGGTTCGGTCACCGGCGGTGCAGATCGCGATCCACACCTCGGCGCCCTTGCGCCGCAATCCGTTCAGCAGCTCGGTGAGGCCGGCGACCATGCCGGCCTCGTTGTGGGCGTAGTCGATCACGATGATGCGACCGTCGAGCCGGAACACGTTCGCGCGCCCGGGGTTGCGCTCGGGATCGAGCACGAAGGTGCGGAGTCCGCGGATCGACGCCGCGTTCGGGCAGACCGACCGCGGCGCCGCCGCCGCCGCCGCCAGCACGTTCATGGTGTTGATGCTCGAGATGCCCGCGAGCGTCATCGGCACGTCCTCCAGGGCCGAGCAACGGGCGACTCCGGCGCCGCTCGAGCGAGGCGATACGCCCGTCCAGCACCGTCATGGCGCGGCCGCCGTCCGTTCAGCACGTCGCGGATCGACGGGATGATGGGGATCGAGCGACACGAACCACGGACGGCCCGGTCGCGTGGCGGCGCATCGCCAGGACCCGCGGGTCGTCCGCGTTGAGCACGTCCCAGCCACCGCGGGCGCGTGATTCGGGTGATGATGCCCTTCACCTCGGCGAGCTGGTCCACGCTGTCGATCCCGTGCAGGCCCAGGTGATCCTCGCTCACGTTGGTGACCACGGCCACGTCGTTGTGCAGGACGCCGCAGCCGCGGAGCAGCAGGCCGCCTCGGGCGCTCTCCAGCACCGCGATGTCGGGCTGCTGGGCGAGCGCGAGGGCCGCCCCGCCGAACCCCGCTGTAGTCGCCGCGCCTGCACCAGTTCGCCGTCGTCCGCGGTACACACCGTCGGTGGAGGAGTACGCCACCGAACGGCCGCAACTTCGGACGATGTGCGCGCAGCAGGCGCACGGTGCTGGTCTTGCCGTTGGTTCCGGTGACCTGGATCACGGGGACTTCGGGATCGGCAACGGTCGGCTCCGGGCCCGCGGTTCCACCCGGGCCAGTCGCGTGCCCGCGGCCGCGACGTACCGGTCCGGCGAGCGACCCGCGAGCATCGGCCCCATGCCGGCGGCCATCTCCGCGCGCGAACGCCTGGGCCGCGTCGCGGCGCCTCCAGGGGAAGGCGATCACGATCTGATCGGCCATCGGTCCGCTGCGAGCACGGACCGCGAGCCGCCGCGCTCCCGACTCGACGGCGATCCGGCGCGTGAGATGCGCGGCGATCCGCACGATCACGCGTCGGCGTTGCTCGGTGTCTGGGGCTCCGGGATGCAGGGCGTGCCGTAGACCCCGAGACGGCGCGGCCGCGGTCGCCACCCGGGCGTCGGTCGCCCGCATCCAGCCGGGGACCTCCAGGGTCAGCTTGACGTCGGGCGCGGGAAGTAGAGGTTCGGTCCATCGAGCACCCGGAGCTCGACGGGCGCACCCGTCGACCATCGGGTCAGGACGGCGGGGTCGCCGACCCGCGGAAGGTGAACGGGTCGATCCCGCCGCCGTCGAACGACCGATCCGGGAGGCCCTCCTCCGGCGCCTCGCGCACCTGTGGGTCGGTCAGCGTACCCAGGCTGGCGGGACTCTAGTCAGGCGTCGGCCGGCACGCGAGCTGCGGCTGCCCGCCCGGTACCGCCGCAGCTCCGGATACGCAGCGCGACCACGCCGGCGCCGACGATGCAGGCGATGCCTCCCCTGATCACGCTGATCGTGGGCGTGAACCACGTGGCCACCATGCCGGCCTCGAAGTCGCCGAGCCGCGGCCCGCCCGTCACGACGAGGATGAAGATCCCCGAGAGGCGGCCGCGAAGGTGATCCGGTGTGTTCACCTGCGGATCGTGGAACGGAAGATCGCGCTGAGCACGTCGGCGGCTCCGGCTAGGGCCAGGAAGAGCAGGGCGAGCCCGAGGTGCGCACCGACCAGCCCGAAGGCCACGATGGCGGCGCCCCACGCCCACCACGGCCCAGATCACGGCGTCGCCCTGTCGCCGAACGTGCTTGACCCACCCCCCCGCGAGGGCCTGGATCAACGCCCCGACCGCCGGCGCCGCGAACAGCAGACCGACGACCTCGGGACCACGATGCAGCTGGGTGACGGCGAGGATCGGGAACAGCGCCGCCGGCATCCCGAAGATCATCGCTACCAGATCGATCACGAAGGTCGATGAGATCATGGCTGCGACGCACGAAGCCGAAGCCCTCCTTCACCGCCCTCCACCGACCGCGCCGCTCCGGGGCGTCCTCGGCCGGCGGCATGGTCGCATCAGGAACGCGGCGATGAACATGGCTCCGTAGGTCACCAGGTCGATCGCGTAGGCGACGCCGAAGCCCCACCGCGCGATGACGATGCCGCCGATCGCCGGGCCGAGCATCTCCACGCGTTGCCACACCACCTGGTTGAGCGCCAGCGCCGAGGCGATCAGATCGGTGCCCACCGATCCGCGGCGTCATGGCCGATCGCGCGGATCCGTCGATCGTGGAGACCATGGCGAAGATCGACGCGGCCAGGTAGATCAGCGCCAGCGGGTGGATGCCCATGGATCGCCCCGGCGAGCAGGATGCCCGACCCGATCGCGAACCCCACCTGCGCCCACATCAGGAGCTTCCGACGGTCGGAGCGTCGAGGATCGCGCCCGAGTCACGGCGCCCAGACGACAGGGACGAGGACGGAGAACAACCCGGTGAGACCGACCGCCGCCGGCGACTCGTCAGGTCGTAGACCTGGACGAAGATCGCGACGAGGCTCAGCTGATAGCCCAGTTCCGAGATGAACAGCCCGCCCCAGAGCAGCCGGAAGTCGCGCGAGACGCGCAGCGGCCGAACATCGAGCGCCAGGTTCTTCGCCAGGCGCGTCAGCGCGCGTACGCGCCCAGGCTCGGCGTCAGGCGGGCCACCCACGGCCCCACGCTAGCAACCGCGGCGCGCGGCTCGCGGCCGGAGGCCGTTTCAGGCCACGCTCAGCGCGTCCTCGATGATCGAGAGGCCGTCCTCGAGGAGGCCGTCCTCGATGTTGATCGGCGGCAGCAGCCGGATCACGTTCCCGTACGTGCCGGCGCTCAGCACGATGAGCCCCTGGGACAGGCATCGGGCGATGATCGCGTTCGTGGCCGCGGGCTCGAGGGGCTCCTTCGTGTCGCGGTCGCTCACCAGCTCGATCGCGCACATCGCGCCGCGGCCGCGCACGTCCCCTATCAGCTCGTGGCGTCCGGCCATCTCGGCAGCGCGGTCAGGATCTTCGCGCCGACCTGGCGCGATCGGGCGAGCAGGTCCTCGCGCTCGATCTTGTCCAGGACCGCCAGGGCGCCGCGGCGGCCGCCACGGGGTTACCGCCGAAGGTGCCGCCGATCCCGCCGGGGTGCACCGCGTCCATCAGCTCCGCCCGGCCCGTGACGCCTCCGATCGGCATCCCGCCACCCAACGCCTTCGCCGTGGTGACGATGTCGGGGACGACGTCCTCGTCTTCGATCGCGAACCAGCGCCCGGCCCGGCCCATGCCGGACTGGATCTCGTCGGCGATGAACACGATCCCGTTGGCGGCACAGAAGTCCGCGATGCCCTTCACGAATCCGGGCGCGGGCACGATGAACCCTCCCTCGCCCTCGATCGGCTCCATGACGACGGCGGCGATGTTCTCCTCACCGATGTGCTTGTGCATCTCGTCGAGGGCGATAGGCGAGCGTGGCGCGCGTGACCTCCTCCGGGGTGTCGCCGCCGTGGGGCGCGGTAGGGGTAGGCGAACGGCAGGCGATAGACCTCGGGCGCGAAGGGGCCGATCCCCTGCTTGTACGGCATCACCTTCGCGGTGAGGCGACATGCTCATCAGGGTGCGACCGTGGAACGCGTGGTCGAAGGCCACCACGGCCTGACGGCCCGTCGCGCTGGCGCGCGATCTTCACGGCGTTCTCGACGGCCTCCGCGCCCGAGTTGACGAACATCGTCTTCATCTCGGCGTCGCCCGGAGCCAGCTCGTTCAGTCGCTCGGCCAGCTCGATGTAGGGCTCGTTCCCGGTGACGTGGAAGCAGGTGTGCGTCGTCCAGCTCAGCCTGGCGCTGGATCGCGGCCAGCGACGTCGGGCGCGCCGTGGCCGATGTTCAGTGACGGCGATCCCGGTGGCCAGATCGATCAGCCGGTTGCCGTCGACGTCCTCAACGATCGCGCCCGATGCCCGGGCGGTCACGATCGGATGGATCGAGAGGCACTCCCATGGTACGGCTTCGTCCGACGCTCGTACCAGGCCCGCGATCTGGGACCGGGGATCTCAGTGATGAGCTTGCGTTCCTGGGGGATGTCCATCGAGCTCCTCCGTGATGGTGGCCGTGGCCTTGGCCCGCGATTCCGCAGGAGTGTCCGGCTCGAGGGTACGCCTGTCAGGCGCGTCGGGCGGCAGTCCACGGACGCCCGCCTTTGTACGCATCGTCCAGCCTCATGGACGCGGCCGGAGCTGCCCGGTTCTCCTGTACGTTCCGTACAATCGGGACATGGCCGTGACCGTGAAGGACATCCTGGAGGTGCCGGGTCTGGCGCTCCGCCTGCTGGCCGGCAGCAAGGCCATCTCCGCGCGGGCGATCCGGTGGGTGCACGCGAGCGAGCTGGAGGATCCTACGCCGTGGCTCAAGGGCGGGGAGGTGATCCTCACCACCGGGATGGGCATCGGCGCCACGCCGGCCAAACAGCGGGCGTACGTGAAGCGGCTGGCGGCCGCCGGCGTGCCGGTCTGGGGTTCGGCCTGGGCTTCACGCACGACGACCACGCCACGAGCGCTGGTGACCGCGGCGGAGGCGGCGAACCTGCCGCTGTTCGAGGTGCCCTACCCCGTGCCGTTCATCGCCCTCACCGAGGCGGTCTTCTCGCGCATCGTGGCGGAGCAGTTCGACACCCTGCAGCGTGCCGTCGACGCCGAACACGTGCTGACCCGTTCGGTGCTGGACGGCGGCGGGGTCGAGGGCATCGCCGATTCGCTGGCCGACGTCGTGAAGGGATGGGTGGCGCTCCTGGATCTGCACGGGATGCCGCTGGCTTCGACCTCACGGGCGGCGACCCAACGCGTGCCGAGGATCTGGGAGGAGCTGCGCGATTCCCGGCCCGAGGGGACGTCGTTCAGCGTGACGCTGGTCGACCGCGGCCACCACGTCTGGATCCAGCCGGTGGGCGCCCAGGGGCGTGTCGAGGCGTTCCTCGCCGTCGGCAAACCGGAGCAGCCCTCGCAGATGGATCGGATCGTCGCTGGGCACGCCCTCAGCTGTTCGCGATCGAGCTGGCCAAGTCGCGTGCCGTGGCGGACGCGCAACGTCGCCTCCAGGGCGATCTCCTCGATCAGCTCGCGCGCGGCGAGCTCGCCGGGCCCGATGCCGTTCGCGACCTGGCGCGCTTCGGCTTCGGGCGCGACGCGCGAGACGTGGTGGTCGTGACCCTGGAGGGAGGGGATGCCGAAGGCGACTGGCAGATCGGCTCACGGACGATCGGTCCGGGTGGGCGGTGGGTTCCTGGTCTCAGCGCACGGTGGCGGCGTGCATCTGTTGCTCCCCGCCGAACCGCCGGTTGACCGTCGGCGCTCGTGGCGATCTCTGCGACGGTGACCCCGAGAGCGAGGTCCGCGCGGGCGCCGGCTCTCCGGTGCCGGTGACCGACGTCGGCCGATCGCTCAGGGAAGCCAGGTACGCGTTGCAGGTCTGCCGGCTGGAGGGGTGGCGCCACGCGGGCTTCGAGGACCTCGGCACCTACCGGCTCCTGCTGTCGATGGCGGAGCCCGACGCGCTCCGGGCGTTCGCCGACTCGCTCCTCGCGCCCTTGGATGCGTACGATCGCCAGCACGACGGAGAGCTGATCACATCGCTCCAGGCCTTCCTGCAGCACAACTCCCGCTGGGAGACAGCGGCCACCCACCTATTCGTCCATCGACACACCCTCCGATACCGCATGCGGAAGGTCGAGGAGCTGACGGGGAGGGACCTCAACAGCAGTTTCGACCGTATGGAGTTCTGGCTGGCCCTCCGAGCGAGCGATCTGATGCGAGCCCATGGGGAGCCATGACCGGGCGTTGTCCGGTTCAAGTGTCCGGGCCGTACCGTCCGACCCCCGTTCGTCGAGTGGCCCGTACGGATGCCGTTCCACGGCATACTGGCGGTCCGCGCACCGGTTCACCGTGGGTAGCTCGTCTCGACCGAGGAGGGGGAACATGGCCGACAGCCATCAGATGTTCGTCAACGGCGACTGGGTGAACTCGTCGGACGGCGCCACGCGCGACGTCATCAACCCCGCCACCGGTGAGGTGATCGCGAGCGTCCAAGAGGGGACAGCCGAGGACGCGAACCGTGCGATCGCGGCGGCGAAGAAGGCCTTCGAGGACGTCTGGTTCGACTCGACCCCGAAGGATCGGCAACTGGCGTTACTGAAGCTCGCCGACCGGGTCGAGGAGCATGCGGAAGAGATCGTCCAGCTGGAAGCCCGGAACGTGGGCAAGCCGGTGGCCGTCACGATGTCCGAGGAGATCCCCCCGATCGTCGACAACCTCCGGTTCTTCGGAGGTGCGGCTCGGACGATGGAGGGTCGGAGCGCTGGGGAGTACATGCAGGGGTTCACCTCGATCGTCCGCCGTGAGCCGATCGGGGTGGCGGGGTTGATCGCGCCGTGGAACTACCCGCTGATGATGGCCATCTGGAAGATCGGGCCCGCGCTCGCCACCGGCAACACGGTCGTGCTGAAACCCTCGGAGCTCACACCGCTCACGGCTCTGAAGCTGGCCGAGCTGGCCGCCGACATGTTCCCGCCCGGCGTGTTCAACGTGATCACCGGCGACGGAGTGCCGGTGGGCGACACCATGGTGAGGAGCCCGGACGTGGGGATCGTGTCGCTGACGGGCGACGTCGGCACCGGCAAGCTGATCCACTCGCAACGCCAGCGACTCATTGAAACGTGTGCACCTGGAGCTGGGCGGCAAGGCCCCGGTCATCATCTTCGACGACGCCGATATCGAGACCGCGGTCGAGTGGGTGAAGATCGCCGGCTACTTCAACGCCGGACAGGACTGCACGGCGGCCTGCCGGGTGCTGGTGGGACCCGCGCAGTACGACAACGTGCTCGCCGAGTTGGTACCGGCGGTGGAGTCGATCAAGATGGGCGATCCGTTCGACGGACGAGACCGAGGTCGGGTCCGTGATCTCGAAGGAGCAACTGGAGCGTGTCGAAGGCTTCGTGGAGCGTGCCGAGGAGGCGGGCGGCAAGGTCTTGACCGGCGGTCACGCGATGAAGCGCGACGGGTTCTTCTACGCGCCCACGGTGGTGGCCAACGTCACCCAGGACGCGGAGATCATCCAACGCGAGGTGTTCGGGCCGGTCGTGACGGTGCAGCGCTTCGACGACGAGGACCAGGCGCTCGCGTGGGCGAACGGGATCGACTACGGCCTCGCCTCGTCCGTGTGGACGCGCGACGTGGGCCGCGCCATGCGGATGTCGCGCCGCCTCCAGTTCGGCTGTGTGTGGGTGAACACGCACATCCCGCTCACGCCGGAGATGCCGCACGGCGGCTACAAGCAGTCCGGGCACGGCAAGGACATGTCCGTGTACTCGCTGGAGGACTACACCAACATCAAGCACGTGATGGTGAGCCTCGACTGAACTAGCGGGCTCTACTACTCGACACGACCGGGGGCATCCGTGGATGCCCCGACCGGGAAGGATGGTGAGCCGCACATGACTGACGTACGACCGTTCCTGGTCAACGGCGAGTGGCGCACCGGCGACGGCACGCTCGACGTGAAGAGCCCCTACGACGGCAGCGTCGTGGCGACCCTGGGCGTCCCCACGGCGGCCGACGTGGAGGAGGCCACCGCGATGGCGGCCGAGACCTTCAAGGAGTCGCAACACCTGCCGGTGTGCGCGCGCTCGGAGGCGCTCGACCACATCTCGAAACGGCTGTCCGAGACGATCGAGGAGAACGCGAAGCTGATCGCGGCCGAGGGTGGCAAGCCGATCAAGTGGGCGACGGTGGAAGCGACGCGTGCCGTGTCCACGTTCCGATGGGCCTCGGAGGTGATCCGCCACGGCGACGACGAGCTGATGCGTCTGGACACGGAGCAGGCGCTCGGGTCGCGGGTGGGGCTGCTGCGCCGATTCCCCATCGGGCCGGTGTTGGGGATCACGCCGTTCAACTTCCCGCTGAACCTAGTGGCTCACAAGGTGGCGCCGTCGCTGGGCGTGGGAGCCCCCATCGTGGTGAAGCCCGCGAGCGCCACGCCCATCGGCTCGCTGCGTCTGGCGGAGTTCTTCGCGGAGACGGACCTGCCCAAGGGCATGTACCAGGTGCTGCCGGTCACATCGAAGGTCGCCGACGGCATGGCTCGAGACGAGCGCTACAGGAAGATCTCGTTCACCGGCTCCTCCGAGATCGGCTGGTACCTGAAGGGCCTCGACCCGAAGAAGCGTGTGACGCTCGAGCTGGGCGGCAACGCCGGGGTGATCGTGCATGCGGACGCGGATCTGGACTTCGCCGCCCAGCGTGTGGCTTTCGGCGGCTACTACCAGGCCGGGCAGAGCTGCATCAGCGTGCAGCGCGTGCTGGTGTCCTCCGAGGTGTACGAGGACTTCGCGACGCGGCTGACGAAGCAGGTGGAGTCGCTCAAGGTGGGCGATCCGATGGATCCCACGGTAGACGTAGGCCCCGTGATCCAACGCCAAGAGGTCGAACGCATCCAGTCGTGGGTGGACGAGGCCGTCTCTCAGGGGGCCGAGGTGCTGACCGGTGGGAAAGGCGACGGACCGTTCTTCCAGCCGACGCTGATCTCCGATGTGACGCCTGAGATGAAGGTGTGCCGGGAGGAAGTGTTCGGTCCGGTCGTCACGATCAGTCCCTATCAGACCTTCGAGGACGCACTGGCCACCGTGAACGACTCGAAGTACGGCCTGCAGGCTGGGGTCTTCACCAACGACATCAACCGCGCCATGCTGGCCCACCGCACCCTGGAGGTGGGGGGCGTCATCGTGAACGACGTCAGCGCGTTCCGAGCCGACCAGATGCCCTATGGGGGATCGAAGGACTCCGGCTTCGGGCGGGAGGGTCTGCGGTTCGCGATGGAGGAGATGACCGAGCAGCGCATCATGGTCCTGTCCCACGTTCCGCTGTAGGCGTCCGAACCTCGGATGAGCCGTTCCGCCGTCCTCACGGTCGTGCTGCCGTTCGTCGTCGCCTTCGCGCTGGGGTTCGCGTCCTTCACGATGTTCCGTCGCGGCAATCCGGGCCGGCGGCCCTGGTGGGGCAGCCCGTGGTTGTGGCTCGGCGTCTGCGTGATCAGCATCGTGCTCGGGGTCCTCGTGTGGCCGTGGTTGTTCGGCGGTGTCTTCCTCTTCCTGCCGTTCGTCTGGATCGGGCGGCGCCCGGGCGGGACACGGATGGATCCGCGGACCAACGGTCACGCTCGCTCGAACGGAGAGCGGCGCTAGGCCGAACCAGCCAGCGTTCGGTCGACGAAGGAGCCCACCAGTCCGGCGGCCTCTTTCTCCCGCCGCCAGAGGAAATGGTCTGTCCCTTCGATGACGATCACCTCCGCCGTCGGGAAGGATGCCGCCATCGCGCGGAGTCGGTCCACAGGGCAGAACCGGTCGCCGTCACCGGCCAGGAGCAGGACGGGGCGGCGGAAGCTGATCAAACGGTCCGCGCTCGGGAGGTCGGGCAGCGTGACGTCGGCGGGCTCGAGCGGGATCCCGATCAGCACGAGCATGCTCACGCGCTCGTCATCCAGCGCCTCGCGCACCGCCACGTTGGCTCCGAACGACCAGCCGCACAGAACCGTGGGCAGATCCCAAGCACGCTCACGAGCCACGCCGATAGCGCTCCGCACGTCGCGGACCTCGCCGTGGCCACCCCCGTAGGTTCCGGCGGAACCCATCACACCACGGAAGTTGAACGACAGGGTGGCGAGTCCGCGCCGGCCCGCCAGATCGTTGCGCACCGCCCACAGGATCGGGTGATCCTTGCTGCCTCCGTGCTGGGGATGGGGGTGGCAGATCACCGCCGATCCCCGGGGTGGTCCGTCCGGGAGCCGTAGCTCACCCTCCAGGCGGACGCCATCATCCGTCGCGAACGTGATCGGCTCCACGGCATGGGACGATGGCACCGATGGTGACGGAGCGACAACCGAGAGGCACGGCGTTCGCGCTCCGGGACCCCCTGCCGTGGCCTCGGTTCTCGGGGATCGTCCGCGATGGTGAGGCTGCCGGGTACCGGGCGGTCTTCCTGCCCGAGATCACGGGGCGCGACGCCTTGGCCGCGCTCGTGGGACTCGCGGGCGAGACCCAACGATTGATGCTGGGCACGGGCATCGTGCCGATGACCTCGCGGCTTGCACGTCTCACCGCCATGGGGGCGGCCACGGTCCAGGAGCGCTCAGGCGGCCGGATGATCCTTGGTCTGGGCACGGGTGCCGCCGGCAAGGGTGCCCTCGACGAACTCGCACGGCAGGTCCTGGAGATCCGTGGGTTGCTGGATGGGGCCGAGGGTCTCGCCCTGCGGGCGGCGGAGCCGGTGCCGATCTGGATCTCGGCGCTCGGACCCCGCGCCGTGCGCCTGGCGGGTCGACTCGCCGATGGTGTTCTGCTCAACTGGTGCTCGCCGGAGCGGGTCGAAGAGGCGCGCGCGTCGGTGCGCCGCGCCGCCGGCGAAGCTGGACGCGATCCCGATGCCGTGACGATCGCCGTGTACGTTCGGGCGTCGGTGGGGGTGGATCCGGGGGCCTCGTTGGCCGCACTCCGGGAGGCCTTCGGTGAATACGCCTCCTACGCGTCCTACGCACGTCAGTTCGCCGGGATGGGGATGGGCGACGAGGCCGAGGCGGCGGCGGCGGCCTTCCGCGCGGGCCACCCCGAGGACATCCCCGAGTCGTTGGTGCGCCGCATCTGTCTCCTGGGAGACGCCGGCGACGCACGGACACGTCTCCTCGCCTACGGCGAGGCGGGCGCGGACCTCCCCGTCGTCTATCCGGCTCTGCTCGCCGGCGACGACGGGGCCTCCCTCCTGACCACCCTCCGATCCCTGGCGCCTACTGGCTGACCTGGGATCCAGCACCCTCCAGGCAGCGCGCGACCGGCGCGTCGTATGATTTGTGAGGTCGACACCGTGGAAAAGGGGTAAATGCGATGACGTACACGATCTGCGAGCCCTGCATCGACGTGAAGGACCGGGCCTGCGTGGACGAGTGTCCGGTGGATTGCATCTATGAGGGCCCTCGGATGCTCTACATCCAGCCCGACGAGTGCGTGGATTGCGGGGCCTGCGAGCCCGCCTGCCCCGTGACCGCCATCTTCTACGAGGACGACGTCCCCGGCGACTGGAAGCAGTTCACACCGGTCAACGCCGAGTGGTTCGCCGAATCCGTGAGCGGTGTCGGGTCGCCCGGGGGCGCTGCGCAGGTCGGCCCAGCCGCGATCGATCATCCGGTGGTGGCCGCCTGGGAGGTCGTGTAGTCCTCCCTTCTGCGTGTGATGGGTCACGGGCCTGGTCCGTGACCCATCGCCTTGGGTGGACGCCCCGGGGCCCGGCCATCATGATGGCCGGGCCGACTCGTCGACGGGAGGGAGATGATGACCGCACGAAGGCCGCGGGCAGGATGGCTCGTGATCGTGGTTGCCCTGCTCGCCTCTGGTGCGTTGTTGCCCGCGCATGCGGTCCGGCCGCACGCGCTCGCGGGTCGGGCCAACCGGGTTCCGGTGTTGTCCGGGGCGGTGGTGGCGACCGCCCTGCACATCGGTGGATCTCCCGTTCGCTCAGGTCCGCGCCTGAGGGTTGAGCGGGTCGCGGTGCCGGCCTCGGTGCGACGGACGGATGCAAGAGCGCCAGGCTCGGTGTTCGTCGTCACGATCGAGCGCCGGTTCCCACCTCGGGCGCTGCGGTACGTCGTGACGGCCGGGGGTCGCCCGGTCGCTTATGGTGCTCCGACCGGCCGCCACGGGTGGCTGGAGGCGGTGACGGCCGACCCCACCGTCCTCAGCGCCCACCTGCGTGTTCGATATGGCGGGCGAGCAGCGACCCCATGGCCGCCGGCCACCGTTCGTCCGGCGCGCACCCCTCAGCGTGCGGCGACACCGGGTCCCTTCGACGTCACCCGGCGCGGATACGACCTGGGGGACGAGGTGTTCCAACCGACCGGTCTGAGCGGCAAGGTGGAGCTCACCGGGGACGTGCACTATCCCACGGACCTTACCCAAGGCCCGTTCCCCCTCGTCCTGTTCATGCACGGGAACCATTCCTCGTGCTACCTGAACGATCGCTCGGACTACGTGTGGCCCTGCCGCGCGGGCTGGCAGCCGATCCCGAACTTCCGCGGCTACGACTACATCGCGAGGCGCCTCGCCAGCTACGGGTACATCGTGGCGTCGGTGAGCGCCAACGGCGTGAACGTGCTCGGCAACGAGGTGGGCGACACCGGGATGCGTCAGCGAGGCGAGGTCATGGAACGCCACATCGATCTGTGGAAGATGTGGAACACCACCGGTGGGGCGCCGTTCGGCTCGCGGTTCGTCGGACACGTGGATCTGTCGCGGATCGGCACGATGGGACATTCCCGCGGCGGCGAAGGCGTGGTCTGGAACGTGATCGTGGACCGCGAACGGACCAGCCCATACGGGATCGACGCCGTCCTGCCGCTCGCCCCCGTGGACTTCGACCGAGCCACGGTCAACGACGTGCCCATGGCCGTGATGTTGCCCACGTGCGACGGAGACGTCTACGACCTGCAGGGTGTGCATTTCTTCGATGACGCGCGGTACCTGCAACCGGGGGACCCCAGTCCGAAACAGACGGTCACGGTGTTCGGGGCCAACCACAACTTCTTCAACACGGTCTGGTCGCCCTCAGGCGGCTACCCGGGGGCGTTCGACGACGGCGACCCCCACTGTCCGGACCGGCTGAGCGAGACGCAGCAACGCTACGTGGGGGCCGCCTACATCGTCAGCTTCTTCCGGCGCTACGTCGGAGGTGCGCTCGGGCAGGATCCGGTCTGGACCGGAGAGAGGACCCCTCCGGGTATCGCTCCTCGCCGTGCAGCGCTCAGCTATCTGGCTCCCGACACGGCGCCGAGGCGCTTGGACGTGGATCGCTTCACCTCGGCGGGCGGTCTGATGCACGGTGAGGATGGCGGGGCCGTACACGGATGGAGTCTCCATCGCCTCGATTGGTGCGCGGACACCTTCGCCGATCCTTGCGTTCCCGGACGATTCACCTACAACGATGTTCACCTTGAGGGCCTCGGCCGCGCGACCGTGGGCTGGGTCCACCGCCACGGGTCCCTCCGCTTCGATCTGCCCCCGGGAAGTCGCGACGTTCGTGGATTCGACGTCTTCCAGTTCCGCGCAGCCCTGAATCCGGGGTACCGCGTCAACCGCGGCGTGGCGACGCAGGACCTCTCCGTGGTGCTGGTCGACGGCGCCGGGGCGAAGGCGCAGGTGCCGGCGTCGATGGTCGGGGGAAGCGCTCTTCGGTACCCGCCCGCCCTTCATAAGTACTACGGGCACATCATCCTGAACCAGATCCGCTTCCCGCTGAGGGACTTCTCAGGGATCGATCTGAGCGATGTTCGATCCGTGCAGTTGCGGTTCACCCGTACCGACAAAGGAGTGGTCGATATCGCGGACCTGGCGTTCACGCGAGGGGCGAACTAGGGAGGGCCGGCGGCTCCGCTGGCGGGCTCGCCGGCAGGAAGACCCGGAACGAGGCCCCGCCCCCCCGCCGGTCCTCGACCCACACCTTGCCGCCGTGCAGCTCGGCGAACCTCCGCACGAGCGTCAACCCCACGCCCACGCCCGGCGAGTGAGGCGATGCGTTCGATCCCTGCCGGAACGGTTCGAAGATCGTTTCCCGCATGTCCTTCGGCACCCCTCCGCCGTCGTCCTCGATCGCGATCTCCACCCCTTCCGGTTCCCTGACCGCTCGCACCGAGACCCACACGGTGGTGCCTTTGGGGGCATGACGTGTCGTGTTGGCCAGCAGGTTCTCCACGATGCGTTCCACCTTCGCCGCGTCCGCGGGGATCACGGTCGGCACGATGTCCGTACGGAGGCGCTCGGCCGGCACCAGCTCTGACTCGGCCAACGTCCGTCGCACCAGCTCGCCCACGTCCGTGGGCTGGAGCTTGGGTGCCACGATGCCGCGCGCGAGCCGATCCAGGTCGAGGAGGTTCGTGACCAGTCGCTCCAGGCGTCGCGCGTTGCTCGCGATGCGGCCGGCGAGGTCCCGAGCGTCGACAGCCGACAGCTGAACGTCGCCCCGCTCCAAGGTGATCGCGAGACCCAGGATGGCGGCCAGGGGCGTCCGGAGGTCGTGGGAGACGGCCTGCAGGAACGTGTTCTTCATATCGTCCAGCGCGCGCAGTCGATGGGTGGCCTCTCGTTCGACGGTGAGGGCACGTTCCAGCTGAGCCTCGGCCTCTTTGCGCTCGGTGATGTCCAGCAAGAAGCCCTGCCAATAGGAGGGCTTGCCCGGGAGCGTCACGAGCGTCGCCTCGTCCTGGACCCAGACGATCCGGCCGTCCTTGGCCATCATCCGGTACTCCATCGAGAATCGATCGTCGTCCCCGGTGTTGCTGTTCTCGTCGGCGGCGAAGACACGCTCCCGATCGTCGGGATGGATGATCTTGCGCCACAGCGTCGGGTCGGCCTGCACGTCCTCGAGGGTGTAGCCGATCATCTCGGTGTTGCCGGGTGCGATGTACGTGGTCCTGGAGATCGCAGGGTCGTCCGGATCGATGTCCTGCGTGTAGAAGATCGCCTGGTTCTGTTCCACGATCGTTCGGAACTTGAGCTCCGCCTCACGCAGCTGAGCCTCGGCCTCCTTCCGCTGGGTGATGTCGACCATGAACCCCTGCCAGAACCCCTCCGCGCCCGACTCGTTGACGAAGGTGGCTTCGTCATGGACCCACACCCAGCGGCCGTCCTTGGTGAGGAACCGATAGTCCTGGGCGTAGGGTTCCAGGGTCCGGTTGGCTCGCTCGTCCGCCTCCAGCGTGGCGGCGCGATCATCCGGGTGGATCCTCGCCGCCCAGAACTCACGCGTGGTGAGCCACTCGTCCGGTCGGAAACCGAACAGGGCCTCGACCTGGGGACTGACGTAGAAGCGCTCAGGAGCCCGTTCAGGCGATTCCGTGTACACGACCGCCGGGATGTGTTCGACGAGCGCTCGGTACCGCTCCTCGGCCTCCCGCAGGGACGTCTCCGCCGCCTTCTGTTGGGTGATGTCGATCAGCACTCCCTGCCAGAAGAGAGGAACACCCGCTTCGTCGTGCACACGGACCGCCTCATCGTGGATCCATCGGTACGTGCCGTCGGACGTGAGGAACCTGTACTCACTCACGTAGGGCTCACCCGTCTCGTTCGCGCGCACGTTCAGCTCCCATGTGGCCGAGAGATCATCGGGGTGGATGTGGTCGCGCCAGAAGTTGGAGGTGCCGTTCCACTCGGCGGCCTCGTAGCCGAGCACGTCGACCACCTGGGGACTGAGGTAGAGCTCACCCTCGGTGGCCACGATCGGCTCGGCGTAGACCACCGCCGGGATGTGCTCGACCAAGGCCCGGTAGCGTTGCTCGGCGGCTCGAAGGCGCTGCTCCGCCTCCTTCTGTTCGGTGACGTCGACCATGACGCCTTGCCAGAAGAGCGGGTCGCCGAGTTCTCCCCGGACCAGGACGGACTCGTCGTGGAGCCACACCGTTCGCCCGTCTCGCGCGATCATCCGGTAGTCCTGGCGGTACGGCTCCCCAGATGCCGCGGTTCGCGAGGACTCCTCGATCACCGGTCCGCGATCGTCCTGGTGGGTCCGCTCCATCCAGAAGCCGGGGACGGACCACTCCTCTTTCGTGAAGCCCAGGATCTCCTCGATCTGCGGGCTCACGTACGTCATCGTGGAGGCGGGGTCGTAGGGCAGCTCGCCGTAGGGTTCCTGATAGGTGATCACGGGGGTGTGTTCCACGATGATCCGGAAGCGTTCCTCGGCCTCACGCACCTGCTCCTCGACGCGCTTGCGTTGGGTGATGTCCGTCATGAAGCCGAGGAAGTAGTCGACCGTCCCGTCATCACGGAACACGGCCTCCGACGTGTCGTGCACCCACACCGATCGGCCGTCGGCGGTGCGCATCCTGTACTCGTGGTCGAACGGGGTCGTATCGGCGGCATCGAACGCGTTCGTCGCCTCCAACCGCGCCCGGTCCTCGGGGTGGATCAGGCTCATCCACAACGTCGGGTCCTGCCGGAACCGCTCGGCCGGATATCCCAGGACCCCTTCGATCTGAGGACTCACGAACCCCATGTCGACGCCCCCTTCCGGGCGGGGGACGTCCGTGTATGTGACGGCGGGGATCCGTTCGACCAGTTGCCGGTACCGCGTCTGCGCCTCGTGACGTTCGCCCTCGACCCGTTGACGCTGCACCGCCGCGCCCAGGACGCTGGCGGCAGCACGAAGGGCGTCCAGCTCGCCTCCGCTCCAGTCGCGCACCCGTTGGCAATCGTCGAACCCGATGCACCCCCACCAAGCCCCGGCCGAGAAGACGGGGACCGCCGCCACCGACACGATGTCCTGCCGGAGCAGCTCCTCACGTTCCGACGAGGGGAACGCGGCCACGTCTCCCTGCACCACCTCCCCGAGAGCCATCAGGTCGACCCATCGTTCGAACCCGCCATCGGCCCAGGCGACGTCGTTCAACACGGGGTTGTGGGCCTGCGACGACACCCCGGGGCACACCACTCGGCTCGCTGCTTCGATGTCGGCCGGCCGACCGTGTCCAGGCCGTTCTCGATGACGTAGGCGCGAGAGACACCCGCACCGGCCCCCAGGCGCGCGACCACGCCACCCGCCACGAGGCGCCAGTCCTCCGCCAGCAACAGTTGTTCGGCAGCGAACGCCACGGCCTCGAGGATCGCGTCACGTCGCAACGCAGCGTCGTGAGCGTGATGCGCCGTCTCCACCATCCAGCAGCTCCTCGCAGGGTCGGCGCACGCATGAGCCGACCGGACCGGTCTCGGTGGTTATCGGCCGATGCCGTCCTGGGTGAAGCCGGCGCCGCGCCGGGTGTGGAGCCGGAACGCTCAGATGGGGTCGGGCAGGGCTCCGGGCGCCAGGTCGGCGGTCGGGGTCTCATCGCCGCCCGGCCAGCGCTGGCGGGACTTCGCGGCCAGCTTGAACATGAGGTCCACTGCCTTCGGGTCCTCCGTGGCGGGTCGGGACTCGATCACCCCTTCGGCGACCGCACGCTCCCAGATGTCGGTGCCTCGATCCGTGCGGACGATCGTGAGGGTCCATCCATCGGACTGACCCAGGCCCCCGAACGAGATGTCCGCGTGCTCGGCCGCGAAGTCCGGGCATCGCAGGCAGCCCGGGCGGGTGAACCGGTGAGCGTCCTTGAGGGGGTAGGTGACCTCGTCACCCGCATCCGTGTAGAAGAGCAGCTTGCCCTTGACGTTGACGCGGACCAGGTGGTCCAGGTCCAGCCCAAGTTCCTGCTGCGCGATCTCATCCATCAGGCCGTCGTAGGTGAACGTCTTGGAGCACAGGAGCCCGAAGGTCCAGGCGATCTTCCGCCGCCACTTATTCACCCGCCGCGCCTCCATCGCCCCCGTCACGCTGGCCTGGCATGACATCCCCACCAGGGCCACCTTGGACAGCCCCAGCTCCGCGGCTTTGATCAGGGCCAGCGGATTCGCCGAGTAGGTGTAGCGGGAGCCGGCCGTATCGATCACGCCCTGTTCGTCTGTCACCACGGTTGGTTCCGCGTCCCATCGGCGATCGGCTGAGAGCTTGGAGGTGCAAGCACCGTCGATCTCGCCCTTGCTCAGTCCCCAGATCAGCAGCGCCGACACGACGCCACCGTCCTGCCCCGTCATCAGCTGGGAGGCGTCGGTCGCCCGCGCCAGCACGATGTCGTGGTATTTGCCGATCACCTCGTCGGGGGAACGCGTCATGCCGAACAGGGTCGTGTCGATCTCACCTTCCCAATCACGGAACCGCGGGCAGGCGCGGGTGCAGATGTCGCATCCCTTGTCGCCGTGAGCGCAGGCGTCGGGCCCGTCCTCCTGCAGCTGGACCGGCACGTCGTCCTCGTACCCCAGGACGTGGAAGGGGCAGGCGACGATGCAGGCCGTGCACCCGGTGCACAGCCCGGTCATCACGACTTCGTGGTAGAGCTCGCGCCACTGGGTCTTGTCGGCGGAGGAGGGCATCGGCCCAGGCAGCATATCCACCTACGCCCGAGGCGTGAACCGGTCCGCCCGCCCGCCCGTAGTACCGCTGAGCTGATCGACGGGAGGGACGATGCGAAGCAAGCGATGGGTGATCGTGGGGGTCGCGATCGTGGCGCTGGTGTTGACGGGCACCGCCTGCAGCAAGGACTCGGGAGGAGCGACTCCGGCTCGACGGCCGGCGGATTGACCTTAGGGGTGAAGGACTTCGAGTTCGATCCATCGACGCTGCAGGTCCCGAGCGGGGAGACCACGGTCACGATCACGAACACCGGTTCGGTGGAGCACAGCTTCACGCTGGATGATGACAGCGTCTCGCAGGACATCGAGCCGGGGGAGTCGCAGACGGTCACGGTGAACCTGACGGCCGACGCCGGGTTCCACTGCAAGTACCACCCCACCCAGATGACGGGAACGCTGACCGTGGGGTGACGCGTGTGCGCTAGATGCTGAAGGATTCCCCGCAGGCACATTCGTGGGTGGCCTGCGGGTTCAGCACCTTCAGCCCGCCTCCCATCAGGGCGTCGTTGAAGTCGAGCGTCGATCCCGAGACGATCGGGGCGCTGGCCGGATCGATGAGGATCCGGACACCATCGGGTCCCTGGATCACGTGATCGTCGCCGGCCGCGTCGTCCTCGAACGACAACCGGTAGCTGAAGCCGGAGCACCCGCCAGCCGTGACCCGGATGCGCAGGATGGCGTCGGCGCGACCATCCTTCGCCGCGAGGGAGCGCGTCTTCATCGCGGCGCGTGGGGTCACCGTGATGAGGCTGGCGGTGGGGGCATCCATCGGTCCAAGGATACCTCCAGACGCCCGCTCGACCTGTCTATCCCGGGAAGGTGGCGAACATCCGGGCGTAGATACGAGCGGCGGAGAGCATCTCGTTCACCGGGATCGACTCGTTCGCACTGTGGGCGACGGAGAGGGAGCCCGGGCCCAAGATGATCGTGGGGATCTTCGCGTCGTTGATGTAGAAGCGCGCGTCCGTGATGCCGGAGAACCCCAGATCCTCTGGAGCGCGACCGACCTCGGCCGCGACGGCCTCCCGGCCGAGGTCGGCGATGGCGGAGTCCCCAGGCGCCTCCGCCGCCGGGGTCCATTCACGCAAGGTGATATCGAGGTCGACCTCGGGATGTTCCCGCCTGATGTCTGACACCAGATCCAGGAAGGGAGCCCGGACGGCCTCCGGATCGGTCTCTCCTGGGATCGTGCGCCGGTCCACCTCGAGGGTGCACCGATCGGGAACGACGTTGGGGGCACTCCCGCCCGAGATGATGGCAGCGTTCACCGTGGGAGGGCCGATCAGCGGATGCTCGATCGCCGGCAAGACCTCAGGCAGCCGGAGCAGCAAGCGTGCCATCGAGGTGATCGCGTTCACGCCGCGATGGGGCTGGGAACCGTGGGCGGAGCGGCCGAACGCGGTGGCCGTGAACCAGGCCCCGCCGCGCTCGGCCAAGCCGATCTGCAGTTCGCTGGGTTCGCCAACGATGCAGGCGTCCTGGACCAGCAGACCCTGATCGAGCAGCACCTTCGTCCCGTGGATCCCCATGTGCTCCTCGTCGGCCGCCAGGTGGAAGACGAGCGTTCCTGAGAGCTCGACCTTCGCCCGACGCAGGGCCGAGGCCGCGGCCAGCGCGGCCGCGATCGGACCCTTCATGTCGGCAGCGCCACGGCCGAACAGGCGTCCTGCGACGATCTCGCCCGTCCAGGGGTCGTGGTCCCACGTGTCGCGCGACCCCGCCGGCACGACATCGAGATGGCCGTTCCAGGCGAGGGAGGGGCGTCCCCCGCTCCCTATGGCCGCGACCACGCTCGGCCGACCGGTCTCGGATCGGACCGTCCTGGGTTCGGCCCCCAACGTCGCCAAGATGTCGGTGGCGACCTCCGCCGCTTCGTCTTCTGTGCCACCCGGGTTCTCGCTGGGAGCCGCGATCAGGGCCCGGGCGAACCGGATCATCTCATCGTCATCCACCGCTTCGGACACGGCGCGGAGGACGCCCTCATCTACCATGGCGCGGGATGGTACACCCCGCCGATCTGGGCCTCGCGCTCCGCCGCTCGCTCGATCCTGAGCCGGCCCCCGAGCCCATGCCCGGCGATCGGCTGGCCGCGGTGTTGGTGCCGTTGATCGAGGGTCCGGCGCCGTCCCTCGTGTTCACGGTGCGGGCCGCCGATCTGTCCCGGCACCCGGGAGAGATCTCGTTCCCCGGCGGGTTGCAGGATGCCGGCGAATCCCTGCGGGAGACCGCGCTGCGGGAGGCCGCCGAGGAGATCGGGTTGTCCAGCTCGGACGTCCAGGTCCTGGGGGGGTTGCCCCCCGTGCACACGACCGTGAGCGGCATCCTGGTCGTGCCGTTCGTGGGGATGCTGTCCGCGGCCCCCTCACTCACCCTGAGCGCTGCCGAGATCGCCGAGGTGCTGATCTTCCCCATCGCGGATCTCGACCGAGCCGAGGAGCCCGTGAGCTACGAGCGCCCGGGGGGCGGCACCTGGCATGGGTTCGCGTACCCCATGGGTGCCCACACGATCTGGGGCGCCACCGGATGGATGCTCCACGCGCTCTTGGAGCGTTGGCGCGAGGTGGTCGGCTCCGGGCGGCGACGATCGGTGGAGCCCTGAGGACCGGTACGGCCGGAGGAGATGGAGGTCAGCGTGGATGACGATGTGACGGTCGTGGCACCTGAGGATCGGGAACTACGGATCCTGCTCGGCGACGCGCGCACGATCGCGGTCGTGGGATTATCGTCCAGGCCCGACCGGCCCTCCCACGATGTGGCGGCGTTCCTCCAGGCGCGCGGATACCGGATCGTTCCGGTGAATCCACGTGAGACCGAGGTGTTGGGGGAGCCTGCCTTCGCCTCGCTCCGGGATATCCCCAAGGAGGTGCCGATCGATGTCGTCGACGTGTTCCGCCGCGCGGAGGACACGCCGCCGATCGCGCGCGACGCGGTCGCGATCGGTGCCAAGGTCCTGTGGCTGCAGGACGGCATCATCAGCGACGACGCCTATCGGATCGCATCCGAGGGTGGTCTCGACGTCATCATGGGGGTCTGCATCAAGCGGACGACCCAACGACTGGATCGGGAGGGAACCGCATGACCACATGGGAGTACTTCGTCGCGCCATTGCTCGAGCACAACCCGGGCGAGATCCTGAACACGTTCGGTGACGACGGATGGGAGCTGGTGGGGGTGATCCAGGCGCAGAACCCGATGGGCGGTGTGTCGCTCGTCGCGTACTTGAAACGTCCCAAGGCGTGAGGATCGCTCATCCACCGGGGCGGGGTCGGGTATCGCGCCGGAGCCTCCGTCCGGCTGCGAACCGCAACCCGAGCCCGACCACCAGCAGGATCGCCGCTCCAGCGACGATCCACCGGGTCGATCCCGCGTCACCTCCTGGCGTGGGAGCCGGCGTCACGGCGGGCGATGAGGCCGGCCCCGGTGTCGGCGTGGAGGCCGTCGTGACGGCTGGCGTGGTGCCCTTGGGCTTCAGCTGCCAGATCGCGTCCATCGTCGCCACGCAGAGGCGTCCATCGGGCCCGAGGGTGACGTCGGTGACGCCAGAGGGCAGCGACGCCACCGTGGTGACCTTCCCTGTCGGAATATCCTCCGAGCGCAGGACCCGAACGCGCCCGTCGTTGAAGGAGCCGAAGTACACGTCGCCGCCCACGACCGCGCACCCCGTGACCGCGACCGTATCCGGCAGCACGACGATCGGGTCGATCGTGCCGGCCTGGTGGGCGCGCCCGGTCACCTGCGGCCATCCGTAGTTCCCCCCGGGGCGGATACGATTCACCTCGTCGTCCACGTCGGGACCGTTCTCCGTCTCCCACAGATCGCCCGTCTGCGGGTCCACGCACAGACCGAACGAGTTGCGATGCCCGAGCGAGTAGACCGCGTTCGGCTTCCCGTCAGGCCCGAACGGGTTGTCCGGTGGGATCGACCCGTCGGGGTTCAGCCGGATGATCTTCCCACCCAGATCCGTGGGGTCCTGGGCGCGATCGGCGTCGTGTCCCTCGCCGATCGAGAGATAGAGCGTGCCGTCGTTCCCGAATGCGATATCGCCCCCGTTGTGGTAGCCCGCCGAGGCATCGAGGGCGCTCAGGAGGGTCTGGCGCTCGCCGCCCACATCGCCGTTGGCTCGGACCCGGATCAGGCGGTTGCGCCCGTCCGACGCGTCGGTGAAGTACAGGTACACCCAGGGATCGGTCTGGAAGTGGGGATCGAGCGCCAAGCCCAGCAATCCACGCTCGGCGTCACCCACGACGTCGACGGTGACGAAGGGCCGGTCCAGCAGTTCGCCGTTGCGGACGATGCGGACCCGCCCCGTCTCCTTCTCGGTGTAGAAGAGGCGGCCGTCGGGAGCGAACGCGAGGTTCGTGGGGAAGGCGGCGTCCTCGAGGAACGGCTTCGGCCCAGAGGCAAGCGCGACGGACGGGGTTATGAGCCCGACGCCCACGACGACGAGGACGAACACCGCGCGACGCATCAGGGCTAGCCGAGGGCCTGCGCCAGATCCGTGATCAGATCGTCGGGGTGCTCGATACCCACCGACAGTCGGATCAGGGTTGGCGGCACCTCCAGCGGGGAGTCGGCCACGCTGGCGTGGGTCATGGGACCCGGCACCTCGATGAGGGACTCCACCCCGCCCAGGGACTCCGCCAGGAAGAACCAGTGGGTGCGCTCAACGACGTCCCGCGCTTCCGCGGCCGATCCGACCTCGAAGGAGACCATGCCTCCGAAATCCGCCATCTGGCGCCGGGCGATGTCGTGACCCGGATGGTCCGCGAGCCCCGGGTAGTACACGCGCGACACACGCGGGTGATCCACCAGGAACGCGGCGACCGCCGTCGCTCCTTCGCAATGGGCGCGCATCCTTAGCGCCAGGGTCTTCACGCCACGAAGCGCGAGGTAGCAATCCATAGGCCCGGGCACGGCTCCCACGGCGTTGGTGAGGAAGCCCAATCGATCGACCCAGTCCGGCTGATCGGTGACGATCGCGCCCCCGATCAGATCCGAGTGACCGCCTAGGTACTTGGTGACGCTGTGAACCACGGCGTCGGCTCCGAGCTCGAGCGGCCGCTGCAGGGCGGGGGTCGCGAAGGTGTTGTCGACCACCACCCGGACGCCCGCCTCGTGCGCCAACGTGCTCACGGCCTCGATGTCCACGATCTTCAGCAGCGGGTTCGTGGGGGTCTCGATCCACACGAGCCGCGTGCGGGAACCCAGCGCCGACGCCACGGCCTCACGGTCGGCCAGGTCCACCGTGGTGTAGGTGAGGCCCCATCCGGCGAAGACGGTCGAGAGCAGACGGTACGTGCCGCCGTAGACATCGTCGGCCAGCACGACGTGATCGCCGGGGTCAAGCGTCAGGAGCAGCGTGGTCTCCGCCGCGAGGCCGCTCGCGAACGCGAACGCGTGGTCGCCGCCTTCCAGCGAGGCGAGCGCGGTCTGGAACGCCTCCCGTGTGGGGTTCCCGCCTCGAGCGTAGTCCCAGACCTTCGGCTTCCCGACGGCGTCCTGCGCGTAGGTCGAGGTCTGGAAGATGGGCACGTTCACCGATCCGTACTGTCCTTCGGGATCCTGTCCCGCGTGGATCGCGCGCGTTTCGAACCGCGGTGGCTCCAGTTGGCTCACCTCATCTCCGGCGGCGGCTTCCATCCCCGTGCCGTGAGCTCGTCCGCTGCCTCGACCCCGTCGCGGACCCGCTGCCAGAGCAACGCCTTCCGTTTCGCGTCGTGCCCTTTGGCGAACCGGCCGCGCACGAGCTCCTGGCACGCGGGATCGCCGCATCCGCAGTAGTTGAACAGGGGAGAGGCGTCCGAAGGCGCCGCCGCCGCCCGTCGGTACGGCGTCGCCGGCAGCGCCGAAGAGGGGAGCACGATCACCCCTTCATGAGGATCACCCGGCGCGAAGCGATGACCCTCGAGCACGAGGAGCCCCGTGAGCGCTGCGACCGCGGCGTCGACCTGATCGGCCGAGCCGAGTTCATCGGTACGCACCCCTTCGGCGCGCAGCACGGAGTCACGCCACGCGCGCTTGCGTGCGCCCTTCGGAGGCAGGGCACCGGCCAGCACCACGCAGCTGGCGTGAGGGAACACCTCCATCGCCGATCGGCGAGGGTTCCCGGCCCCGTAGGTGCGGAACCCGGCCTCGCGGGCCTGATCGAAGACCCGGAACCCCACCTCCATCCATGCGAAGAACCGCCTCCCCTCACCGTGGGCCTGCGACGGAGTGTTGAACGATTGGATGTTAAGCGCGGCCAGCTCGCGCTCGGTGAGACGCGAGCGTCCGGATGCAGCCCAGCGGGGCGGCGAATCGATCGCGACGACATCGGGGCGCAACTCACCGACCAGGCGCCCTACCTCCGTGACCCGCACCCGGGACATCACGTGGAGTGGCACCCGGCGTTCGTCCATGAGGACGACGTCGAGCCCCTTGCCCACGCCCACGTCGACGCCCAGCGAACGCACGTGGCTAGCGAGCCCCGCGGCGATGCGACAGGAAGTCCAGCAGATCGCTCCGCGTCAGCACGCCCAGAACGCTACCCGACTTCGCCACCAGCACCGCGGGCTGGTCCTCGAGCTCGGCGAACGCCGACTCGACCGGATCGTCCCACTCGACCATGGGGATCGGCGCGGCCATCACCTCGGCCACGTCGGCCTGTAACGAATCGGGATCGCGGAAGACCCGTTCCAAGAGCTCGCGGTCGCGGATCGAACCCACGAACTGCGCCACCTCCGTGGTCTCCTCGCGCACGACCGGAGCCTGGCTGATCGAATGCTTCTGTAACGTATCAACCGCCTGGCGGACCTTGGCGTGGGCGTTGACGGTGATCAGGGCCGGGAGCTCGCTCCCCTTCGCGCCCAGGACCTCCTCGACCCGGATCATCTCGGGACGGTCGAGCATCCCATACTGCAGCATCCACGAATCCGAGTAGATCTTCGATAGGTAGCCGCGCCCGGTATCGGGGAGCAGCACCACCACGACCTTCGAGGCATCCAGCTCCCGGGCCACCTGCAGCGCGGCGAAGACCGCCGTCCCGCACGAGCCGCCCACCAGGATCCCTTCCTGACGGGTCACGGCGCGCGCCGTGAGGAAGGAGTCGCGGTCACCGACCTTCACGTAGCGGTCGACGACCGTGGGGTCGAACGTGTCCGGCCAGAAGTCTTCGCCGATGCCCTCTACGAGGTACGGGCAGGCTCGTCGCCCGAATACACGGATCCTTCCGGATCGGCGCCGACGACGGTCACCTGAGGGTTCTGCTCCTTCAGGTAGCGACCGACGCCGCTGATCGTGCCGCCGGTGCCGATCCCTGCCACGAAGACGTCGACCTTCCCCTCGGTCTGACGCCAGATCTCAGGGCCCGTGGTCTCGTAGTGGGTGCGCGGGTTCTCCGGATTGAAGTACTGGTTCGGCTGGAAGGCGCCGGGGATCTCGGCGGCCAGGCGATCGGCGACGCGGTAGTAACTCTCCGGGGACTCGGGGGGAACGGCGGTCGGCGTGATGACGACCTCCGCGCCGTACGCCCGCAGGAGGGCGATCTTCTCCTGGCTCATCTTGTCGGGCATCACGAAGATGCACTTATAGCCACGGATCGCGGCTGCGATCGCGAGACCGTGACCGGTGTTGCCAGACGTCGGTTCGACGATCGTGCCCCCGGGTCGCAGCTTGCCGGCCCGCTCTGCGGCCTCGATCATCCGGATCCCGATCCGATCCTTCACGCTGCCACCGGGGTTGAGCATCTCCAGCTTCGCCAGGACCGTGGGGCGGATCCCGGCGGTCACCGCATGGAGCTTCACCAGCGGCGTGTCCCCCATCGCATCGAGGAACGTGTCCAGCGTCTCCATCCGACCCCTTTTCCCCACCCGTGGGCCATATCGTCCCATGGGGGCAGCTCCGCCGTCCCCGTTCGATCCGGGCATCTTCCCGGACCGGCTACACCTCGGGGGGTAAAGTGCCGATTCCAGGAGCTGAACCCGCGGACGTGGTGTGCCACGGGACGGCATCGGGGTGGGAGCCATGAGCGAACAGGACATCAGGATCGACGAGTCGGGCGAGCCTGGCGGGGGCGAGAGCCTCCTCGTCGTGGACGACGACCCGTTCATCGCGAGGTTGCTCGAGATCGAGCTCCGGGCCGCTGGATACGAGGTCCGTGTGGCGAGCGACGGCGCGCTGGCGATGGCCGCCGCCCAGGAACGCTGCCCCGACCTGGTGCTGGCAGACGTGATGATGCCCAACATGGACGGCTTCGAGCTGACGCGACGTCTCCGCCAAGATCCGCGGACCGCCACCGTCTCGATCATCATGCTGACTGCGCGAGGGCTGTCCGCCGACAAGCTCGAGGGATTCGCGATCGGCGCGGACGACTACATCGTCAAGCCGTTCGACACGCCCGAGCTGCTGGCGCGGATCCGTGGGGTGCTGCGCCGCTCCCGCGACATGCGTGCGCAATCACCTCTCACCGGACTTCCCGGCAACGTCCGGATCGAAGAGGAGATCGACGGCCGTGTCGAACTGGGAACCGATTTCGCGATCCTGTACGCCGATCTCGATCATTTCAAGGCGTTCAACGACCACTACGGCTTCATGCGCGGCGACGACGCGATCCAGTCGACGGCCCGCATGATCGACGAAGTGGCCCGGGAGCTCTCGGGCGGGAACGCCTTCGTCGGGCATGTCGGCGGCGACGACTTCGTGATCGTGGTGGAGCCTGAGATCGCCGCCGTCGTCGCGCAGGGGATCGTGGAACGGTTCGACGCGATGGTGGCCGATCTGTACGACTCCGAGGATCGCGAGCGCGGGTACGTGGAGGTGACGAACCGGCGCGGCGAGCTTCAGCGGTTCCCGATGATCACGATCTCCGTGGGGATCGCCTCCACCGAGAACCGGAAGTTCCAGCACTACGCGGAGGCCGTGGCGGTCGCCACGGAGATGAAGCAGTACACGAAAGGATCGACCGGCTCGTCCTGGGCCATGGACCGCCGCGCGGTCTGAGTCACGGCAGAGGCGCCGGCTCCGCCAGGTAGAACCCCTGGCCGAACGGGACCTCCAGCTCCAGCAGGGTGTCGAGCTCCGCTTGGGTCTCGATGCCCTCCGCCACGATCGTCATCCCCATCTCCTCGGCGAAGGAGATCAACGCGGCCGCCAGGGCATGCTTGCCGTGGTCCGTGTCGATGTCGCGGGTCAGGCTGATGTCGAGTTTCACGATGTCGGGCGCGATCTGCAGGGTGTGTCGGAGGCTCGCGAAGCCCGCGCCGGCATCGTCGATCGCGACCCTCACGCCTTGGGCACGAAGGGCGCCGAGCGCCTCGAGCAGATCGTGGTAGTCCTCGATCGCCTCGTGCTCGGTGATCTCCAGGACGATGCGGCGCGCGTCTAAGGTCAGGGCGGATACGAACGGCGGCGACAGCGCCGCCCGGTGGGAGCAGTTGATCGATAGGAACGCGTCCGGCGGCAGACGGGGGAGCGCCCGGAGAGCTTGTCGCACCGTGGCGAGCTCCAACTGGACGCCGAGCTCCAGGGTCACGGCCTCGGCGAACCATTCGTTCGGTGGGCGCAGGGGGAGTGAGCGGAACCGAGCGAGCGCCTCGAAGCCCACGATGGCCCGTGTCCGCAGGTCCACGACGGGTTGGTACACCATGCTGAGGCCATCGCCCGCCATGAAGCGTTCGATCGCGCCGCGTTTGGCGTCTCGCTGCTCCTCCTCGATCTCCTCGCGGCGCAGTTGCGACGTAAGCTCCTGGACGATCCCGCCGAGGACCTCCGTCGACAAGCTGGTGCCGCCCGCCATGACCTTCCCGATGGAGCCGACGATCTCCTCGGCCGCCGTGCCCTTCACCAGGTAGCCGACGGCCCCGGCCCTGAGCATCTCCAGGACGGTCGGCCGATCCTCGAACGCGGAGAGCGCGATCACACGGGTGCTGGGCGAGACGCGCGTGATCTCCCGAGCGGCCCTTGGCCCGCCTCCCGCCGGCATCTTCACGTCCACCAGCGCGACGTCGGGCCGTTCGTGATCGGCGAGCTCGATCGCCTCGTCGGCGTCGCCGGCCGTGCCGATCAGGGTGACCCCGTCCTCGTGTGCCAGCAGGTCGGCCAGAGCGATGCGCAACGCGGGCTCGTCGTCCGCGATCAACACGCGGATCGGATCGATGCCGGCGTCGTTGTGGGGAGAGGTGCCGACGGCCATCGGGGGGACGGTAGCCGCGATGGGGGGTCGTCTCAAGCATCCACGCTGCTCGGCAGTCTGGATGGACGGGTAGCATCGAGCGTCCGCGTCTACAGATCCAGCCGAGGGGAGGCTGAACGGATGAGCGCTCCGGAGGTTCGCGCGCCTCGCGGATCCAGCCTGACCTGCCGCTCGTGGCCTCAGGAAGCCGCCATGCGGATGCTCATGAACAACCTGGACCCCGAGGTCGCCGAGCGGCCGGCGGACCTGGTCGTCTATGGCGGCACCGGGCGGGCCGCTCGCTCGTGGGAGGCGTATCACGCGATCGTCCGTTCGCTCCGCGAGTTGGCCGACGACGAGACCCTCCTGGTGCAATCCGGCAAGCCCGTGGCCATCTTCCGAACGCACCCCGCGGCTCCCCGGGTGCTGATCGCGAACTCCCTGCTCGTCCCCAACTGGGCGAACTGGGAGACCTTCCGCGAGCTGGAGGCCGAGGGGCTGACGATGTACGGGCAGATGACCGCGGGCAGCTGGATCTACATCGGCACCCAGGGGATCCTCCAAGGGACCTACGAGACCCTCGCCGAATGCGCCCACCAACACTTCGGCGGCTCGCTGGCCGGCACCGTGACGCTCACGGGGGGCCTGGGCGGCATGGGCGGCGCCCAGCCGTTGGCCGTCACCATGAACGGCGGCGTCGCCCTGTGCGTGGAGATCGACCCGCAGAGGATCGAGCGGCGGGTGGCGACCCGCTACCTCGACCGCTGGACCGTCGACCTGGACGAGGCCGTCACGTGGTCCCTGGACGCGAGCCGCTCCCGGGAGCCCGTGTCGATCGGTCTGGTCGGCAACTGCGCCGAGGTCTTCCCCGAACTCTTGCGCCGTGGGTTCCCGGCCGACATCGTGACCGACCAGACGAGCGCACACGATCCCCTGGGAGGGTACGTGCCCGAGCACCTGTCCTTGCCCGAGGCTGAGGCGCTGCGCCGCGAGCCACAGGAGTACGTTGCGCGTTCGTACGCATCGATGGCCCATCACGTCGACGCGATGGTGGGGTTCCTGGAGAGCGGAGCGGTGGTCTTCGACTACGGCAACAACCTCCGGGCCGGGGCCGAGCTGGGCGGCCTTGGCCACGATCGCGCCTACGCCTACCCGGGATTCGTACCCGCGTTCGTCCGCCCGCTGTTCTGCGAGGGGAAGGGTCCGTTCCGGTGGGCAGCGCTGTCCGGCGATCCGGATGACATCGCGAAGACGGACCGCGCCGTGGCCGAGCTGTTCCCCGACGACGAGCGGCTCCATCGCTGGCTGGAGATGGCGGCCGAGCGCGTGGCCTTCCAGGGGCTCCCAGCCCGGATCTGCTGGCTCGGCTACGGCGAGCGTGCGCGCGCAGGCCTCCGGTTCAACGAGATGGTGGCCGCCGGCGAGGTCTCGGCACCGATCGTGATCGGCCGAGACCATCTGGACGCGGGGAGCGTCGCGAGCCCGTTCCGAGAGACCGAGGCCATGCGGGACGGGTCCGACGCCATCGCCGACTGGCCCATCCTCAACGCGCTGGTGAACACCGCGGCGGGTGCCCACTGGGTGAGCGTGCACCACGGCGGCGGCGTGGGGATCGGCTATTCGATCCACGCGGGGATGGTCGTGGTGGCCGACGGCACCCCCGATGCCCACGACCGGCTGGAGCGGGTGCTGACCTCCGATCCCGGCATGGGGGTGGTGCGCCACGCGGATGCGGGCTACGAACGCGCCATCGAGGTGGCCCACGAACGGGGCGTTCGCATCCCGATGGAGGAACGCTGACGGTGCCCGACCGCCAGATCGTGGCGATGGGCGGAGGCGGCTTCTCGGATGACGACCCCCTCTTGGACCGATACGTCCTGGAGCTGACCGGCGCCCGGCGCCCGAAGGTGTGTTTCGTGCCCACGGCCTCGGGTGACTCGTTGACGTACCTGCTGCGCTTCTTCGAAGACGCGTTCCCCGCTGGGTCCGTCGACCGGTCCGTCCTGCGCTTGTTCGGCCGCGACGTGGCGGACATCGGCGCGTTCCTGGGGGACCAGGACGTGATCTACGTGGGTGGAGGAAACACCGCGAACATGCTGGCGATCTGGCGACTCCACGGCGTGGACACCGCGCTTCGCTCGGCCTGGGAGGCGGGGGTGGTTTGCTGCGGCGTCAGCGCCGGCGCGAATTGCTGGTTCGAGGCCAGCACCACCGACGCGTTCCTGGTGGGCACGGCCGACCCTCTCCCCGACGGTCTTGCCCTCCTTCCCGGGAGCTTCTGCCCCCACTACCACGGCGAACCCGGGCGGCGGCCGAACTTCCACCGGTTGATCGCCGACGGCACGTTGGGCTCCGGGATCGCATGCGACGATCTGGCCGCGGTCCGCTTCGAGGGAACGCGACTGGCGGAGGCGGTGGCCTCGAGCGATGCGGCCCGCGCGTACCGGGTGTCGCCGGTGACCGACGGTCCCGGCGTCACCGAGGAGCCGCTGGAGATGCGTCGTCTGACTTGAGCCTCGATCCCGGACAGCCGATGTCAGGGGCAGCAACGGTTGAGAGGGATCTTCGTGAGATGCAGGCCGTCCGTCATCGTGTGCCTGAGCGGGCTGACCGGGGTGGCCACCACCGCGGCCGTGCCGGGTTCACCGCTCCTGCCCCCGCTGCCTCCAGGTTCAGCGCCGTGGGGACCGTTCCGCGCGCTCGCCGATCTGATCGGACTCGGCGCCGCCTCGTCCGAGACGCTGTTGATCGTGGCGTCCCTCGCCGTGGTCACGGCGGTGATCGGGTTCCTGTGGGTCCTTCGGGATGCGTGGGCGGGCGAGATCTCCGTGCGGACGATCCTTGCGCTGGCGGTCATCGCTCACATCGCGGTCCTCGCTCTGCCGCTCCTGTACTCCCGCGACGTGTACGCCTACGCGATGTACGGACGGATCGCCTCGCTCCATCACGGTAACCCCTACGTCCTCCGGCCCATCGACGTCTCCTCCGATCCGCTCTTCACGCTGATGGGCTCGGACTGGGCGCGCTCGACCTCGGTGTACGGTCCCGCTTTCTCGGCGCTGTCGTGGGGTGTGACGAGGGGCGTGCGGTCGGTCGACGCGATCGTGTGGACCTACCGGCTCATCGCCGTCGCGGCGAGCCTGGCTACCGTCGTCATCGTGGCCGTGACCTCGTCGCGTCTGCGACCGGAACGCGCGGCCTTCGCCGTGGCGGCGGTGGGGCTGAACCCAGCCGTGCTGTTCCTGGTGGTAGGCGGCGGGCACAACGACGCGCTCGTTGGACTGGCGATCGCGGGGGCGTTCGCGCTCGTGGTGGCCAAGCGATGGTTGTGGGCGGTGGCGTTGCTCACGCTCGGCACGATGGTCAAGGCGCCCGCCGTGGTGCCGCTCGTGATGCTGGTGAGTGCCGACCTCGCCGCGCGGCCTCGGATGCAACGCCGGGGACGTGCCGCCGCGATCGCGGGAGTGATGGGTGGCATCGTGTTGACGACGGCGATGCCGTTCCTGCAGGCGAGCGACCCAACCCTCGGACAGGCCCAGCTCGTGGATCACGAAGGATGGCTGGCGCCGGGACGCTGGGTCCGGGTGGTCGCCGAGACCCTGGGGACCAGGATCGCGCCAAGCGTCGGCAGTGTGATGAGCCTCGGGGCAAGGCTCGCCTTCGCTCTCGCGCTGATCGCCGCCGTCGCTCTGATCGCCCGAGCCACCGCCAGGCGCGCAGCCATGGGCACGCTCCCCCCGGTGGCGATGGGATCGGCGTGGGCATGGGGCCTGAGCGTGTTCCTGGTGATGGTGCCGGTGTTCGTCCCGTGGTACGTCGCTTGGGTACTTCCGCTGGCATGGCTCCTGCCGCGCGCACCGCGTCGGTTCCTCATCGCGGTGTCGATGCTGCAGACGCTGTCGCTGATCGCAGCCGATGGGGAGTTGTTCCCCGTGGTCCATCAGGACCAGGCGATGATCGCCTACTACGTCCTGGCACCGTTGGTCCTGCTCCTGGCCGTCGTCCCGGCACGCGATCTGATCCGTCGGTTGCGCCGTGGGAGCCCGCTGGAGGCTGCCTCTCGGCCAGGGGTCGAGGTCTTGGGTCAACGGGTAGCCTTGCCTTCGTGACGATCGAAGTTGGGGGCGAGCTCTCGCTCGAAGACGTGGTGGCCGTCGCGAACGGCGCCCCCGTGTCGTTCCCCGACGCAGCCCGCGCCCGTGTCGTCGCCGCCCGCGAGGTGATCGAACGAGCCGTGGCGTCGGGCGAGACGATCTACGGGGTGACCACCGGTTTCGGATCCCTGGCCGATGTGCGAATCGACCCGTCGCAGGCGGCCGAGCTCCAGCTCGGGATCGTGCGCTCCCACGCCACGGCGGTGGGTCGCCCGCTCGCGCGGGAGGAGGCGCGGGCCATGCTGCTGCTTCGCGCGCACGTGCTGGCGCTCGGACACTCGGGGGTCCGTCCCGAGCTCGTCGATCGGATGACGGAGATGCTGAACCGCGATCTCATCCCGGCCGTCCCCCAGCAGGGCTCCTTGGGTGCCTCGGGAGACCTGGCGCCGCTCGCCAACCTCGCCTTGCCGCTGATCGGTCATGGTGAGTTGCTGTCCCCGGAGGGCGGGGTCGAGCCCGCCGCCCCGGTGATGGCCCGCGCGGGCTTGGAGCCACTGCAGCTCGTGGCGAAGGAGGGCCTGGCCCTGGTGAACGGCACGCAGGGGATGTTGGCCGTCGGCATCCTCGCTGTGGATCGGGTCGGTCGGCTCGCGCGCACCGCGGACGTCGTGGCTGCGATGACGATCGAGGCCGCGTTCGGGACCGACGCTCCTTTCGACGAGCGGCTCCAGCGTCTGCGGCCCCACCCCGGTCAGGCGGCCAGCGCATCGAACCTTCGCCGGCTGTTGGCGGATTCGCCGATCCGAGAATCGCACCGCGAGAGCCACCACCTGGTGCAAGACGCGTATTCGCTGCGATGCGCGCCGCAGGTGCACGGCGCCACGCGCGACGTCGTGGACTTCGCGCGCGGCGTCTTGCGGATCGAGGCCGGGAGCGTGTCGGACAACCCGATCGTCCTGGTCGAGGGCGAGGGCGAGGTGAAGAGCGGGGGGAACTTCCACGGGATGCCCGTGGCGATTGCGATGGACGCTGTGGCCGCATCCACCGTGTCGCTCGCCTCGATCAGTGAGCGCCGCCTCTACCGGCTCCTGGATCCCAAGAAGTCGAACGGCCTGCCGCCGTTCCTCGTGCACGGGAGCGGCTTGAACAGCGGGTTCATGCTCGTGCAGTACACCGCGGCCTCCCTCGTGAGCGAGGCGAAGTCGCTTGCCCACCCAGCCTCGGTGGATTCGATCCCCTCCAGCGCCGGTCAGGAGGACCACGTGAGCATGGGGATGACCGCCGCACGCCACGCCCGAGACATCGTGACCGACGCGGAGACCGTCGTGGCGCTCGAGGCGTTGGCTGCCGCGCAGGCGCTGGATCTGCGTGCGCCGCTCGAGCCAGGCCCGGCCACACGAGCCGTCCACGATGTGATCCGCCAGTCCGTGCCGTTCTTCGAGGCGGATCGGGAGTTCGGCCCCGATATCGCCGATGCCGTGGCGTTGCTCCGGGACGGAGACCTCCTGGAGGCTGCGGCGACCGTGACAGGCCCCCTCGACTAGGTCGAGATCCGTGCCCAGGCGAACTGCCCGCCGATGAAGGCGGCGCTCACCGGGTCGTGTCCGGGCCGGTAGGGCACCTGGGCGAACCCCGGCTCCTCCAGCAGCAGGAAGTCCGCCCGTTTGCCCGGCTCGAGGGTGCCCAAGCGGTCGTGGAGTCCCAGGACCCATGCCGGGTTCGCGGTCGCGGCGGTGAGCGCCACCAGCGGTTCGAGGCCGTAGAGGGTGCACCCCATGGCGATGACCTCGGGCATCGAGCAGGTGGGCGAGGTGCCCGGGTTGAAATCGGAGGCGAGGGCGAGCGCAGCTCCGGCCGCCTGCAGGGCCTGCGCGGGTGGAGCGCCCGCCCGCAGGAAGAACGTGGATGCCGGCAGCAGGACCGCGGCGCAGTCGGCCGCACCCAGCGCCTCCACCCCCGCCTCATCGGTGTGGTTGAGGTGGTCGACGCTGCGGGCCCCCAGCACCACCGCCGCTTCGGCCGTACCGCCGGCCCCCAGTTGGTCGGCGTGGACGCGCAACGGCAGCTCGGCCGTCCCCGCCGCCCCGGCCACCTCGGCGAGATCGTCCAGCGAGAAGGCGATGTCCTCGACATAGATGTCCACGGCGTCGATCAGGTCCTCTGCGGCGGCGGCCGGGATGAGCTCTTGGCAGGCGACACGGACCCAGTCGGACCGCCCCACCCCCTCCGGGACGGCGTGGCACGCCAGCAGGGTCACGGTGCAGGTCTGCGCCGCGACCTCGTCGGCCAACCGCCTCGCGATCCGCGCCTGACGGAGCTCGGCCTCCAGCGACAGGCCGTAGCCGGTCTTCAGCTCCATCGTCGTCGTCCCCTGCGCGACCATCTCCGACACGAGTGGGGCGCAGAACCCCAGGACATCGTCGTCGGAGGCTTCGTTCAGCATCCGGCTGGATCGGAAGATCCCGCCGGCCCCGCCGTGCAGTTCTCGGTACGACACCCCCTGGAGGCGAGCCTCGAACTCATCGGCTCGCCAGCCCATGAAGGGCAGGTGCACGTGGCAGTCCACGAACCCAGGGACCAGGCACCCCCGGGTGGGCGATCCGAGGATCGGCTCCCACGGGAGGCCGTCAGCGGACCCGGCGTACACGATCGTGCCCGTCTCATCCCAGGCGAGCCCGGCCGGGGAGATGACGGTAGCCGGCAGAGCGGGTCCGCGCGCGGGCATCGGCCCGACGGCCGTCGCCATGGCGGCGGCAACCGCGGCCCCACCGACACTCACGTTCCTCCCTCCGGCATCGCGATGGTGCTCCGCGCCCGCGCCATGCCCGCAGCCTAGCCGCATCGGTCCGGGGCCGGCGGTATCCGCGGCCTAGACTCGTTCCTGTGAAGGTCGATCGCTCGATCGTGCTCCCCGTCGCGCCCGATGAGGCCTGGGCGGTGCTGACGGACTGGGAGCGACAGGCTGACTGGATGCGCGATGCGGATCGCGTCGAGGTGGTCTCTTCCCACCGGGACGGACCGGGGGTGATGCTCGCCGTGAGGACCCGGGTCCTCAACGTGCCGATCTTCACCGAACGACTCGAGGTGACCGAGTGGTGGCCACCCGAGCGGATGCTGATGGCGCATCGCGGTTTCGTCCGGGGAACGGGTGAGTGGCAGCTGGAACCGGTCGACGGGGGAACGCGGTTCGCCTGGAGCGAGGATCTCTCGCTCCCGCTCGGCCCTTTGGGACGGCTGGCACTCGCGGCGTACCGGCCGGTGATGCGTTTGTTGATGGATGCCGCCATGCATGACTTGCGGAGGTTCATGATCGCCCTTGGACCGGCGCACTGATCGGCTCGTTGTCAGGCCGTGGGGTCGGACCTAGAGTGCGCGCAGCGGGGGAGCCCAAGGAACGGGCTGAGAGGCCGGACAGCGCCGCATCGCGGCACGTGAGATCACCGGCGACCCTTCGAACCTGATCCGGCTCGTACCGGCGGAGGGAGCATGGCGAACCCCACCGAACGTCTCGAGGACACCGCCGGTCGTGAGACCCCGCACTGGGGGATCCGGCCCGTCCCCGCCCGGCTGCGCCGATTGTCCGGACTCGACCTCGCCGTGTTGTGGGGGGACCTGTCCATCGGCCTGCTCGTCCTGGTCTCCGGCACGCTGCTCGTGCCGGCGCTGGGGCTGCCCCGGGCCGTGGCGGCGATCGTCGTGGGGAGCGTGATCGGCTGTCTACCTCTGGGCTTCGTTGGTCTCGCGGGCGCCCGTGACGCGGTGCCCGCCATGGTGTTGTTCCGCCCCGTCCTCGGCCTCCGAGGGTCCTACCTGCCGTCGGTACTGAACCTCATCCAACTGGTGGGCTGGACCGCGTTCGAGCTGTGGGCCATGGGCCGGGTGGCCAACGCCGTGTCCCGAAGCCTCTTCGGCTTCGACGCAGGGCTCGTCTGGCTGGTGGTGGTCACCCTCATCTGCGTCGGGCTGGCCCTCGCTGGGCCGATCTTCACCGTGCGCCGCTGGCTGGAGCGTTTCGGGGCATGGGTCGTGGCCGGCGTCGCCCTGTGGATCTCGGTGCGGGTGGTGATCGTCGGGGATCTGGGGGCCCTCTGGGGCCGTCCCGGGACGGGAGGCCTTCCCTTCTGGCTCGCCGTCGACCTGGTGATCGCTATGCCGATCTCGTGGCTGCCGCTGGTGGCGGACTTCAACCGGTTCGCGCGAGAGGGTGCCGGAGCGTTCGGCGCGACGTTCTGGTCCTACGCCGGCGGTAACGTGTGGTTCTACACGCTCGGAGCGCTCCTGGCTCTCGCCGCGGGAGCGGGCTCCGATGTGCTGGACATCGGCACGACCGTCGCGGCGACGGCCGGCGGAGCGGTGGTCTTGCTGGCGCTTCTCGTGGGGGAGAGCGACCAGGCCATGGCGAACATCTACTCGGGGGCGGTGTCGGTGCAGAACGTGCGCCCAGGGGTGGGTCAACGTCCGTTGATCGTCGGCATCGGCCTCGTGGGCTTCGTGATCGCCGTGGTCCTGCAGGACGACGCCGTCGTGACCTTCCAGGGGTTCCTGTTCCTGATCGGGGCCGTGTTCGTGCCCTTGTTCGCCGTGTTCCTGGTGGATTGGGGCGTTCGCCATCGAGGTCGCTACGGCGAGGCCCGCTTGTTCGAAGCGGTGACGCCGGGCATCCGTTGGCGGGCCCTGGTCCCGTGGTTCGCCGGGTTCGTCGTCTACCAGTGGTGCGTGCCGACCGGCCCGGCGTGGTGGACCCAGGCGGTGGCTCACGGGTTCGGATCCGCCGGGCTTCCGTTCCCGCTGATCCACGGGTCCCCGATAGGCGCGAGCCTCCCCGCCTTCGCTCTGGCGGCGGCCGTCGCGATGATCGTCCTGCCGCGCGGGGCCTCCTCGCAGGGCTAGACGACGGGGGCGGGCGGGGGCGCGAGGATCATCAAGATGACGGAAGGCTCGTCGGACGCGTTGCGGATCGTGAGTTCGGTGCCGCTCTCGACCAGGACCGACTCCCATTGACCCATCCGAGCTCGGCTCTTGCCGATCTGTGCCGCCACCTCGCCGGCCAGCACCGTCACGATCGCGTCGGCCTCGGGGTCGGTGATCGGTCCCAGGCCCTGAGCTCCCTGCAGGCAGACCACCTGCGACCACAGGTGCTCGGACTCGAACAACGTCTCGTGCCGAGCGTCGTCGTCCGCGAACCACACCAGGTCCCGGATGTCGCGGGGTTTCATGGCGACCAGCCTATCGGGCGTCCGTCGGTGAGCGGGGTCGTCCGGTCGTCCGGTCGTCCGCCCACTAGACTGCCGCCGTTCCAGCTTCCGACGATCGAAGGAGCCTGCAGGTGACGACGTTCTCCTACGCCTCCGCGCCCGCGGACACGGTGTCGGCCTCGCTGTTGATCGTCCCCGTCTTCGAGGGACTCCGTCCCGGGCCCGGTGTCCGGGAGACGCGCCTGGGCGATGCGTACGCCGCCGCCAAACTCACCGGATCGAGAGGACAGGACCTGCTGGTCACGAAGCGCCGAGGCGATCGGTTCGCAGCGGGCGCCGTGTTGCTGGTCGGCATGGGGAAGAAGGACGAGATCACCGTGGACTCGGTCCGGCGGGCGTTGGGACGTGTTTCCGGCCCCGCCCGCCGCTTCGGCTCGGTGGCGACGACGCTCCCTCAAGTGCTCGGCGCCCGGAAGGCGGCCGACGGGGTCACGGCCGCGGTCGAGGGCCTCACCCTCGGTGCATACCGATTCGATCGCTACAAGTCGAAGAAGAGCCCGGGTGGTCTCCGCCGGGTCACGGTGGTGGGCTCCCAACGGTGGGACGACACTGCGATGCGCTCGTCGGTGAAACGTGCCGGGATCGTGGTGGACGCGGTGGCGTGGGCCCGCGATCTTGTGAACACGCCAGCGGGTGACATGTCCCCGGCACAGATCGCCCGCGAAGCGCAGGCGATGGCCAAGCAGGTGGGGCTCACCTGCAAGGTGTGGACGGAGGCGGCGCTGCGACAAGGGGGGTTCGGCGGCATCCTGGGTGTCGGGCAGGGCAGTGTGAACCCGCCCAGGATGATCGAGCTCAGCTACAGCGCAGCGGGCCGCCGTACGCCGATCGCGTTGACGGGAAAAGGCATCGCGTTCGACTCCGGCGGCCTGTCGATCAAGGACGCCAAGGGCATGGAGACGATGAAGGACGACATGGGTGGCGCCGCATCCATCCTGGCCACGATGAAGGCGATCGCTCAACTGCGGCCGAAGATCAATGTGATCGCGGCGATCCCCTGTAGCGAGAACATGCCCTCGGGCACGGCGCAGAAACCCGGCGACGTCATCACCCATCGGGGCGGCACCACGTCGGAGGTGCTCAACACCGACGCCGAGGGCCGGCTCGTCCTCGCCGACGCGCTCGCCTACCTGCACGAGAAGAAGCCGCAGCTGATCATCGACACGGCCACGCTGACGGGAGCCTGCATGGTCGCGCTCGGCGATCGGATCACCGGCGCGATGGGCACCGACGCGGCGCTTGCCCAGGATCTGATCTCCGCCGGAGAGGCCACGGGCGAGCCCATCTGGGAGCTGCCCCTGTACCCCGACTATCGCCGGCTGATCGACTCCAGCGTCGCGGACATCAAGAACATCGGCGACCGCTATGGCGGTGCCATCACGGCCGCCTGGTTCCTCGCGGCGTTCGTCGGGGACACCCCGTGGGTGCATCTCGATATCGCGGGGCCGGCGTTCTCCGAGCGAGGGAACGATCTGGGTCCGAAGGGGGCCACGGGCGTCCCCGTGCGAACGCTGGTCCGTTTCATCGAAGACCGGGCCGCCCAGGGAGCGTAGGTGGCGAGCCCGGAGTCCGCGCAGGCCCGCGCAGGCGCCGTCCTCGCCGTATTCGCCCACCCCGACGACGCCGAGATCGCGGCCGGGGGCACGCTCGCGAAATGGGCGGCCGGTGGGCGCGAGGTCCATCTCCTGGTGCTCACGAACGGCGATCGTGGTTCCGCCGATCCCCATCGTGATCGTGCCGAGTTGGCGGCGACCCGGCTGGTCGAGACGCAGGCAGCGGGGGACCTCCTCGGGCTGGCGAGCGTCCGCGTCCTGGGTGTGCATGACGGCGAGCTCGAGAACGTTCCTTCGATCCGAGAGGCAGTCGTGCGCCGGATCCGCGAGGTCCGTGCGCATACGTTGTTGTCGTGCGATCCCACGTTGGTCTTCTTCGAGAACCGGTACTACAACCACAGCGATCACCGGACCGCCGGCGCGATCGCGCTGGACGCCTGCTTCCCGGGCTCGGGCAACCCGCACTTCTTCCCCGAGCACCTGGGCGAGGGCCTGCAGACCCAAGACGTCAACGACGTGTGGCTCGGTTGGACGAGCGAGCCGAACCACATCGAGGACATCACGGGCTCGTTCGGCACCAAGATCGACGCCCTCGCCCTGCACGGGAGCCAGCTGGTCGAGGGCATCCGGTTCTTTGAGTCGTTCCTCGGTGAGGAGGCCGAGACGGCCGGGAGGAAGATCGGCGTCGAGCACGCCGAGGAGTTCCGCGTCCTCGACCTCAGCTGATCCACGGAACGGGCCCTACACTGCGGGGTCGGATGGCGAACATCCACTTCGGGCAGATCGGCGACGTGTGGAAGCACCTTGCACTGGCCGATGTCGTGGGGATCGAGCGACCCCGCCGGTACTGGGAGACCCACGCGGGCTCGGCGGACTACCCCAACACCCGGAGTTGGGAGCGCGAGTACGCCGTCTATCGGTTCTTCGAACGCGCACCCGATGATCCCGATCTGGCGGGATGTGCATACCTGCGTATCCTTCGGCGTCAGGCTGTCGCGGAGGGGGGGCCTGCGCGCTACCCGGGTTCGGCCCTCGTGGCGATGGACATGCTGGGGGATACCGCGACCTACCTCCTGTGCGACCTCGATCCCACCAGCGTCGCAAGCCTGGACGAGGCGGCACGCGGGCTCGACCTGAGCGACACGGTCCGTGTGGTGCGCGCCGACGGCCTGGCTACCGTCTGGGAGGCGGCGCAGGCGCTGCACGGCGACGCGTCCACGACCTTCGTGATGGTGGATCCCTACGACCCGCTGGAGCGCTCGACCGACGGCATGGATGCGATCGATCTGCTGACCCGACTGGCCGTGGGCGGCTTCCAGGTGGTGCTGTGGTACGGATACCGGGAACCGGCGGAGCGCGAGGCATTGATGGCACGCGCGAGCGAGGTCACCGGCGTGTCGGTGACCGCCGCGGACCTCGCCACGAGCGTGATCCGCGGTGAGACCACGCTCGACCCCGGCGTGCCCGGCTGCGGTCTGATGATGGCCAACCTCGGTACCGGCGCGATCGATCGTGTGGCCTTCCTGGGGCGTGCCCTGGAAGGGATCTACGCCGGTGCCCTGATGCCCGATGGGACGCCGGGGGACCTGAGGTTCACGCTGCTCGGATCCGACTGACCGACCGGCGGGGTCAGGGCTTCGTTCCGACGGCCAGGATGACCTCGCGGAAGTCGTTCAGGGGGTCGGGGAACCGTTCGGCGAAGACGGCCCGCACGCGGGCACGGAAATCGTCCCACCCGCTGCCGAGCATCTCCCGCACGAAGCGAGCGGTCGCCCACACCTCGAGCCCCTCCAGGTACTCGTCGCGCGCGTACGTCCAGTGGTACTTCGCCAGCTCGCTACGCACGTGCCGGAACCCGGCATCGATCAGCGCCTCCTCGGTGGCTTGTCGGCTACGGAACCGTTCGTGCCAGGGAGCGGCCTCCGCGTACGCGGGCTCGAGCATCTCTCGCGGGACCACCGACTCCACCAGTTCCAGCCATGTGTCGACGTAGGCGTCCGTGCCGTCCGACCATGAGGAGAGCGCCACCCGCCCACCAAGCCGCAGGACGCGTTTGATGTCGAACAGCGCCGTCTCCACCTTCGTGAAGTGAGCGAGGACGAAGTTCCCGAGCACCGTGTGGAAGGTTGCGTCCCCGAACGGGAGGTCGATGGCTTCCGCGGCCGCGAGGGGGATCCGCGGCCTTACCCGGTGCCCGACGGCCAGCATGCCCGGCGATTCATCGATCCCCACGGCTTCGCAACCGGTCTCGGTAGCCACCTCGGCGGCCACGCCGGTGCCCGTGCCCACGTCCAGGAGACGACCCCCGTGCGGAGGGGCCGCGAGTTCCAGCAGGTCGCGCGCCACCTCGGCGAACCGAGCGGCATGCACGCGCTCGTAGTCCTCGGCCACGCCGTCGTAGGAGCGCCAGTCGTTCATGACCGCCAAGACTACCGGGCGCCAACGGTTCCGGAGGGGTCGCGCCGGCGGCCGGTAGGCTCTGTGCCCGTATGCGCAAGGGCGGTCGATGAGGGGTTCGGCGGGGGTGATGGCCCTTGTGCTCGCTCAAACCGTGGCCGGCTCCACGGCCTTCCTGTGGCTCACCCCGCTCTGGGGCGAGGTGAAGCGAGGGTTCTTCAAGCTCACGTCCGCCATCATGGCCGCCCTCGCGCTCGCCACGTGGTGGGCGACCCAGGCGGGAGCGATCCCGGGCGACCCGGCAGGGCAGCGCTCGGTATCGATCGCCCTCGCATCCGTCGTGGTGATCGGGGTGTCCGTCGTTCTGTTGTTCGCGAAGCGCGATGTGGAGGGACGCATCGTGGGGTTCGTCAGTGTCACCGTGGCCACGGGTCTCCTGGTGGCGATGGCCGGAACGGGCCGGCAGGGGTTCGTCGTGGCACAGTTGCAGCTGATCGCAGGCGCCTGGTTCCTGGGCTCGGTCACCGACGGACTCCTGCTCGGTCACTGGTACTTGACCGACCGTGGGCTCAGCCGGGAGCCGATCAACCGCGCCACGAACCTGATGCTCGTGGGTGTCGGGCTGCAGGCGGCCGCCGTCGTCTCGGGCGGCTTCCAGGGCGTGGGCTCGTCACAGGCGATCAATCCTCTCCTCACGGCGGGCGCGTTGGCGCCGTGGATCGCCCTGGGGATGGTGGGGACCACCCTGCTGATCGCCGTGCTCACGCGGGCGGCGTTGCGGGGCGAACGGGCGTCCGCCGTGCAATCGGCGACCGGCTTCTACTACCTGGCCGTCGTCACGGCCTTCACGGCGGAACTGGCCTTCATGACCCGGTTCCTGGAGGGCTGAGCATGCAGGTGATCATCATGGTGTTGGGCGCCTGCGCCGAGATCGCGGGGTGGTGGCTCGTTTCCGCTCGCGGCCGCGACGTGTGGCGTGTGATGCCGCCGGTCCTGGGTGGCATGGGTATCGCCGCCGTGATCGTCCGGCGCCCGGCGGCCGCCGCCGACACCACGGTGGCGATGGCCCTGGCGGTCGGCGCGGCGAGCGGGCTGATCCTGTTCGGGGCCACACGGGCGTTCGTCTGGCTGGCCTCGCGGTGGGAGCCGTTCCGCCGCGACGTGCTGCAGAAGTACGCCGAGGCAGACGAGGTCTCCCTCCTCCGCGCCTTGGCGCTGTCGTTGTTGGTGATGGTTCCGGCGGAGGAGCTGTTCTGGCGGGGCCTGTTCCAGGGAAGACTCTCGGTCTCGGCGTCGGTCGGCTCCGCCGCCGTCGTCGCGTGGGTCGCCTATGTGGCGGCCAACCTGTCCAGCCGAAGCCTTCCGATCGTTGCGGGCGCGGTGGTCGGCGGGGCCCTGTGGACCGGGCTGGCCTGGTGGTCGGGGGGTGTACTCGCGAGCCTCGCGAGCCATATCCTCTGGACCGGATCGATGCTCGCGCTTCCTCCTGGGGCCGGGCGAAGGGTGGGACGATCGTGAGCTTCCTGTCGACAGCCGTGCAGCAGGTCCTGGACGAGGGGTCGTTCTGCGCGGTGGCGACCGCCACGCCGCGCGGTCCGCACTGCACCCCCTTGGTGTTCGCCTACTCCGGTGGCCGCGTCTGGCTCACGACCTCGCGAGGGTCCGTGAAGGCTCGTGCGTGGAAGACCGACCCCGCCGTCTCCGGGTTGGTGCGGCACGGCGACCTGGCGGTGACCTTCACCGGCACCGTCAAGACCTACGACGCCCTGGACCGCAACACGTGGGGTGCCGCCGTGGCCGGCGCCACCTCGATCGCGCGCGCCACCGCGCGGTTCAGCAAGAAGAACGCCAGGTTCTTCGCCGGCTACGCCTTCGACGCACGGCAGGTGCCCTTGGCTTGGACCCCTCCCGGCCGGGTGTTCGTCGGGGTCGATCTCGAGCGCACGGCACTGGTGGATCTCGACGGCGTCCAGGAGGGCCGTGGCCGGTGGGGTGGGGGGGCGGGGACCCACGCCACCTTCCGCCAGCGGAAGCAGGGGGTCGACCCGCTCGGGCCACTGCCACCCGAGGTGGCGGTGGAACTCGGCCGGTCGGGCGAGGGGGCGTTGGCGGTGGCAGGCGAACGTGGGCCGGTCGTCCTACCCGTGCGTTGGGCGGCGCAGGAGACCGCCCTGTACGCGGCGGTCCCCGCCGAGACCCTGGCGCTGGCTGGCGTGGGCGCCGAGGGCCCGATGGCGCTCACCGTGGACCGCACGGCGACCTGGCGTGCACGTGACATGGTCGGGGCCATGGTGCAGGGGACCGGCGCCTGTTACCTCCTCGACGAGCTGGGATCGGGGGCCAAGACCGCGCGAGCCCTGGCGACGGCGATGAACCCGGAGGCGGGGGCGTTGGTTCGCATCGACCCGGCACGATTGGTGTGGTGGAAGGGCTGGACCAGCGGGAGCGCCCCCGTCGGATGACGATCGTCGAGTTCTCCGTCGAGGTGGACGCGCCACCCGAAGAGGTTTGGGAGGTGGCGAGCGATCCCGAGAACCTGCCGCAGTGGGATCGCCACATCATCCGTGTGCGGCTCCCCGATGCGGGACTGGGGCTCGGTGTGGACTACGAGGTCGACATGGGGTTCATGGCGATCCAGACCACGGTCAGGGCCCATGTCGTCGAATGGGAGCCCCCGTGGCGCGCCACGATCCGGTTGACGGGGCTGGTCGACGCGTTGGTCACGACGTCGATCGCGAAGCTCCCATACGAACGAAGCGTCCTGCGTCACGAGGTGGACTTCCGGTTCCACGGACCCCTCGGCGGGTTCGGGGCGGCCAGCCTCAACGCGATCGGAGGAGCCCAGATGGCGCTCCGGCACGGCGTCATGGCCCAGAAGCAGCAGATCGAACGATGAGGTTCCGCGACGTAGCGCGAGCGGGCGTACTAACCGGCGGAGCCGTGGCGATCGGGTGGGCCGCGATACGGACGCCGAAAGGCGGCGAGCTCGATACTGAGCTCTTCGACGCCGTCAACGCCGGGCATGGCCCGGCCGCAGATCGGTTCTTCTCCGGCGTGACGGAGCTGGGATCGTTCTACGCATCTGGCGCGGCCGCCGGCTCGCTGGCCGCCCTGGGCCGCCCGCGGGCTGCGGCGAACGCCATCGCGGCGGCGGGTATCACATGGCTGGCGCTGCAAGGCGCCAAGAGGCTCGTCGATCGTCCGCGGCCCTACGTGGCGAACCCCGCCACCCGCCGGCTGATCGCCGAGCCACCCGCGACGTCGTGGCCCTCGAGCCACCCGGCGGTGCTCACCACCTTCACGACCGTGGCGGCGAGGCAGATCGGGGCGGGTCGGGTCGCTCGGGCCGCGCTCGCTGGGTTGGCACTGTCGGTGGCCACGTCCCGCGTGTACCTGGGGGTGCACTACCCCTCAGACGTCGCGAGCGGGTTCCTGCTGGGACGGGCCGTCGCCCGGCTGTGGCCCACCCCCCGGTAGACTCGGACGACCGATGCTGCTGTTCCTGTCCGCCGTCAGCTGGCCCGTCCTCGATCGCCTCCGGTTCGGAAGCGTCTTCGCGATCTCACCGCACGGGTTGTTCATCGCGATCGGATTCATGGTGGGCGCCGTGTTGCTGGGGCGGCTCGGGCCTCGCCGCGGGATCCCGGCGGACGAGGTCAACGCGATCGCTTTCTGGGCGCTGATCGGAGCGATCGTCGGGTCGCGCCTGTTCTACGTGATCGGCCACTTCTCCGAGTTCAACAGCATCGGGGAGATGCTGGCGATCTGGCGTGGCGGGATCTCATTGCTGGGGGGGATCGCCGGCGCCACGCTGATCAACGTCCCCCGCGTCCGGCGCCACGGGTATCGGTTCTTCCAGGTGGCCGACGTCGTGGCGCCGTGCCTGGCTCTCGGGATCGCCGTGGGGCGTATCGGCGATCTGATCATCGGCGACCATCTTGGGAAGCCCACCTCGTGGTTCCTGGCGTGGCGGTACGGAGGCGGGACGCTGGCCCCCCCGTTCTCCTGCGCCGGCGATCTCTGCCAGGCCCCGTTGCAGCAGGGCCACCTCGAGGTGATCAACCGCACCGGGGCGCGCCTGTTGGACAGCCATGGCAACCTGATCGCGCAGGGTGTGGGCGTCCATCAGACCGCGCTCTACGACATGATCATCGCCTGGGCCCTCTTCGCTCTGCTCTGGACCCTGTACAAGCGACCGCTCCGCGAGGGCGTGCTCACCCTGACCTTCGGACTGTGCTACGGACTGGCCAGGATCCTCGAGGACTCGCTCCGCATCGACAAACGTTTCGGGCCGTTCACGGGCTCCCAGTGGACCGCCCTCGCCGTGGTCGTGATCTCCGCCGGCATCCTGCTGTGGTGGCGGTTCCACCCCAAGGCTCCCGCCGGGGGGCCGGAGGAGGCTGAGGAGGATCCCGCTAGTGCTGGTGAGCCGCCGCCGGCGCAGCGGGAGACGTCATCAGGGTGAGCGGCTTGCCCACCTTGGATCGGGTCGACCTGGCCACCGCGTCCGCCGCCTCCTTCAGGGCGCGACTCGCGGGGACGTCGGGGTCCGACAAGACGATGGGGACACCCTCATCGCCGCCCGCGCGCAGCGCGGGCAGCAGCGGAACCTGACCCAGCAGTGGCACGCCCAGCGTCTCGGCTGCCACCGCCCCACCTCCGGAGCCGAAGATATCCTCACGCTCCCCGCAGTGGGGACACACGAACCACGACATGTTCTCGATGACACCGAGCGGCCGGAGGTTCGTTCGCTCGGCCATCTTGCCGGCTCGCTCGGCCACCGTTCGGGCGGCTTCCTGAGGCGTGGTGACGACCAGCATCGACGCCCCGGGCAGGAACGACGCCAGCGAGATGCTCACGTCTCCCGTACCGGGCGGGAGGTCGCAGAGCAGGAAGTCGAGGTCGCCCCAGTAGACATCGCCCAGGAACTGCTCGATCGCCTTGTGGAGCATGGGACCGCGCCAGATCACCGGCGTCTCCTCCGGGACGAAGAACCCCATGGAGATCACCTTCACGCCGTGGGCTTCCAACGGCAGGATCATGTCGTTGAAGCCCACCGGCTTGCCGGACGCCCCCATCATCCGCGGGACGCTGAACCCCCAGACATCGGCGTCCAGGACGCCGACCGCGTATCCACTCTGCGCGAGCGCGGCCGCCAGGTTCACCGTCACGGTCGACTTCCCGACCCCGCCTTTGCCGGAGGCGATCGCGATGATGGCGGTCTGGGGCGGGAACTGGATCCGCGGCTGTTGGGCGCCGGCCGGAGCCGAGCCGCGGAGTTGCTGGACCAGCGCCTCACGCTGCTCGGGCGACATCGGTGAGAGCTGTACATCCACGCGCTCAACGCCCTCCAGCGGCTGTACCGCGCCGGTGACATCCTGGGTGATCCGGTCCTTGAGGGGGCACCCCTCGATCGTGATCAGCACGTGGACGCGCACCGTGCCGCCGTCGACCTGGATCTCCCGGAGCATCCCGATGTCCTCGATGGGGCGGCCGATCTCGGGGTCCAACACCCCGCGCAACGCCTGGCGGACCTGTTCTTCGGAGACCACGGGACGCTCCTTCGACGACTAAGCTTGGTTCGCACGGTGTTCACCGTGGAAATCCATCCTACCGCTGGGCGGACGACATGCCCGAGCCCTCACCCATCGAGGTCCACAAAGCGCTCGCCGACGACACGCGCTACCGCCTGTATCGGTTCCTCAGGTTGTCGGGCCGGCCCGTCTCCGTCCGAGAGCTGTCCACGCGGCTCTCCCTGCATCCCAACACCCTGCGGCCCCACCTCCGGCGTTTGGAGGAGGCGGGTCTGGTGGCCAGCGAGACGCGGAAGTCGCCGACGGTGGGCCGGCCCCAGACCCTCTACATCGCCCTCGATCGGGAGGGCCGCGAGGGCCGCGACTATCGGTTGCTGGCGGACATCCTCTCGGGGTTGCTGACCGGCCAGCGTCAACGCGAACGGGCCACCGAGCTGGCCCGGGACTGGGGCGCCTACCTGATCGGGCGGAGCGTGCCGAAGCCCGGGGCGCGGCGACCATCGGGTCCAAACCTGGCGGTGTTGCAGGAGGCGTTGGACGAGGCCGGCTTCGATCCGCGGTTCCGCAGGCGCAGCTCCCGTACGGTCGAGATCACCCTGCGAGAATGCCCGTTCCGTGACCTCCTGGAGGAGCATCGGGAGCTGGTCTGCGCGGTCCATCTGGGCCTGGTGGAGGGGATGTTGAGCGCGTCTCGACCGCCGATGAGGCTCACGTCATTCGAGCCGCGAGCTGACCGAACCACCGTGTGTCGGCTCGTCGCGCGCGGGGGCGGCTGAGGCTTCCTTCCGCCGGATCGGGGTCAATCCGGGCTCGGGACTGAATCCGAGGCGCCGACCGGCCGATGGTAAGACCGTGCACGGGCGGACACGGCCGCCGGTGCGGTTCGATCGGATCGTGAGGAGTGATCGCGGAAGATGACGCCGCCCATCGTCGAGGAGTTCAACGGCTGGCTGGCCCAGCTCGTAGACGGGGAAGGCTCCGACCTGCATGTCAAGGTGGGGTCGTCCCCCAAGATCAGGCTGGCCCACGGACTCAGCAAGGTCGAGCGTGAGCCGCTCACTCACGAAGAGACCGAGCTGATCGCCGACGGGATCATCCCCGAAGACCGCAAACAGCGGTTCCGCGACAACGGTGAGGTGGACTTCGCATACTCGCTCGCCCACGTGGGACGCTTCCGCGTGAACGTGTTCCGGCAACGGGGCTCCGTCAGCATGGTGCTGCGCAAGCTCCGCTTCGGCGGGCCCTCGTTCGAGGAGGTCGGTCTGCCCGATGCCGTGCGCACGATCGCCGAGGAGCATCGGGGTCTGGTCCTGGTCACCGGTCCCACCGGCTCCGGCAAGACGACCACGCTTGCCGCGATGATCGACTACATCAACCGCACCAAGCCGGTGCACATCGTGACGATCGAGGATCCGATCGAAGTACTCCACCGCGACGAGATGGCCTCGATCAACCAGCGCGAGGTGGGCAACGACACGATGGACTTCCTGGTGGCGATGCGGGCGGCGCTCCGACAGGATCCCGACGTGATCCTGATCGGCGAGATGCGTGACACGGAGACCGTTCGCGCGGCGATCCAGGCTGCGGAGACCGGTCACCTGGTGATGTCGACCCTCCATACGGTGGACGCCACGGAGACCGTGAACCGCGTGATCGACTTCTTCCCGCCGTACCAACAGAAGCAGATCCGGCTGGCGCTGGCCGGGACGCTGCGCGGCATCATCTGCCAGCGCCTCGTTCCCACCGTCGACGGCGGCCGGACCCCGGCGCTCGAGATCTTGATCAACACCGGCAGGATCGCCGAGCGGATCGTGGACCCGGACAAGACGAACGAGATCAAGGATGTGATCGCCGAGGGGGACTACTACGGCATGGTCACGTTCGACCAGTGGCTCCTGGACCTGGTGAAGCGCGGGACGATCACGACGGAGTCCGCCTTCCAGGCCGTGAGCTCACGCCACGACTTCGAGCTGGCCATGCAGCAGGCGGGGTTGGTCATCCCGGTCTGACGCTCGGGTCCCCCTGATCACCGGTCTCACCGTCGGACCCGGAGCCTGCAGCGGCCTCGGTGAGGGCCGTGAACCCCGCCACCAGTCCGGACAGCTCCATCGGGACCACGATCTTGGACGAGGGTGAGATACCGAGCTGCTTGAGGGCATCGAGGTACTGCAGCCGCATCGTGTTCGTCCCAACCACGGCGGCCGCTTCATTGATCTTCTCGAGTGCCAACGCGAACCCTTCCGCCGACAGGATCGCGGCCTGGCGTTGACCTTCCGCCCGAAGGATCGCCGCCTGTTTCTCTCCCTCGGCGTTGAGGATCGCGGCCTCCTTGTTCCCCTCCGACACCGTGATGGCGGCCTGCTTCGCGCCCTCCGCCTCGGTGACCACGGCGCGCCGCGTGCGCTCGGCGGACATCTGGCGGGTCATCGCCTCCTGCACCGCGGGAGGCGGGATGATCTCGCGGATCTCGACGTTCGTGACCTTGACGCCCCAGCGTTCGGTCACTTCGTCGAGCTTCACCCGCAGCAGTTGGTTGATCTCGTCGCGCTTCGCGAGAACGTCGTCCAGGGGGATGTCGCCGATCACCGCGCGCAGCGTGGTGGATGCCAACGCTTGGGCGGCGCCGGCGAAGTTCCCGACCTGTATGACGCTCATCGCCGGGTCCATCACCTTGTAGAACGTGATGAAGTCGACCGCGATCGGAGCGTTGTCCTTCGTGATCGAGTCCTGCCGCGGGATCTCCAGGTAGAACTCCCGCAGATCCACGGTGGAGGCCTTGTCGATGAAGGGGATCAGGATCACCAGGCCCGGACCCTTCACGCCGATCACCCGGCCGAGCCGGAACACGACGAGCCGCTGGTACTCGCGAACGACCTTGATGGCGCTCACCAGCAGGACCACCACGACCACCACGATCACGACCAGGCCGATCAGGAGCGGGTTGAGGCTCATCTGGCGGCTCCTCCTTCTGATGGCACCGGCGGCGCGGATGCGTCAGCCGGCGGTTGCGGCTCCGCGACGATCGGCTCCACGGTGAGCACCAGTCCGTCGATGCTGGTGACGCGGACGTGGGCGCTCCCCATGATGGTCCCGCCCGAGGACATCGCGTTCCACTCCTCGGCGTTCACGCGGACGACCCCGCGGGGATCCAGCCCTCTTCCCAGGGCCACGCCGATCTGCCCCACGATGGCATCGGGGCCCTGGGGCGGGGGCAGGTCCCGGAGCTTCCGCGCCTTTGCCACCACGAAGCCGAAGAACAGGGCGATGAACGCCGCGACGGGCACGATCACGGTCCAGGAGACCCCCTGGCCCCCGGCGCGGTCGTAGAGGAACCACCCGCCCAGCACCAGGAAGACCAGGCCGAGGGCCCCCCAGATGCCCAGGCCCGGTTGCTTGGCCTCCAGGATCAGGGCGACCACGCTGGCGATCAGCAACACGATCCCGATCAGCCGCACGGGCAGCAGGCCGAACGAGACGACGGCCAGGATCAGCAGGATCGTGCCCAGCGTCCCGGAGAAGATGTGGCCCGGCACGATCAGCTCCAACACGATCAGGGCGAGCCCCAGCCAGAAGAAGATGAAGGCGAGGTTCGGGTCCAGCAGGCCGTGGAGGAAACCGATGAACCCACCCAGGGACCGCTCCTCGATCGGTGCTCCCGCCGTGGCCAAGGTGACCGTGGTGCCGTCGGCGACGGTGACCCGCTCGCCGTCGACTGCGGTGAGGAGTTGGCCGGTCGTGGGCTCGATCAGGTCGATCACGCCGTCCTCCAAGGCCTGCTCGGCGGAGATGCTCACCGCGTCGGTGACGAACGACGCCGCCACATCGGCGTCGCGGCCCCGCTGCTCGGCGAGGCTGCGCATGGAGGCGGTTGCATCGTTCACCGCCTTATCCGAGCCCACCGCCCCATCCAGGCCCACCGGCGTTGCTGCGCCCACGTTCGTGCCGGGTGCCATCGCGGCGATCGGGCACGACATCAACACGAAGGCCCCCGCGGATGCGGCACGCGCCCCCTGAGGCGCTACGTAGCAGATCACCGGGATGTTGGCGTTCAGGATCGCCTCGGTGATCTCACGCATCGACGAGAGCAGCCCCCCGGGGGTGTCGATCTCGATCAGGACGGCAGCGTTGCCGTCGGCGGACGCGTCGTGGATCCCGTTGACCAGGTAGTCCGCGATGAACGGGTCGACGACCCCGGTCAGCTGCATCTGCAGGACGCTGCCCTCGGGCGAGGTCTGCGCATGGACAAGTCCGCCGCCGGCGACCACCGACAGCAACAGACCGGCGACCACGAGCCTGACGGTCCTGCCGATGGGGTTTCCCTTCCGCATAACGTTGGTTCGCCGATTGTGAAGGTTCGGTTCGAACCGAGCGTACGCCCTGACCGAACCCCCTGCATGGAGGCGCCCGCGGCCCCATAATCCTATGGTCAGGCGGCCGGCAAGCCGCGCGGAGGTCTCGCTCCGTATACGGGAAGGAACCCGAGTGATCGCTCGGCACGATGGACCTCTCCTCCCCAGGGAGGAACAACAGCTGATGGAAGGGCTCCTTGCCGGCAACGATGACGCGGTGCGCGCGCTGTACGCGCGCTTCGGACGGCCCGTGTACGCGTTGGGCCTGCGCTTGCTCGGCACCCGGGAGGCCGCCGAGGAGCTCACGCAGGACGTGTTCGTGATGGCCTGGCGGAAGGCCGCCAGGTTCGATCCCACACGCGGGCGACTGTCCACGTGGCTGATGACGATCGCGCACAACCTGGCGGTGGACCGCCTCCGACGCGAGACCGGGGTGACCCGACCCACGCTGGTGTTGGTCGATGAGGTCCCCGACGCCCCGGGTCTGGATCAGGAGGCCGTGCTGATCGAACGCGACGCCGCCGTCCGAGCGCTGGCCTCCCTCAGTGACGCCGAACGTCGGTTGGTGGCTCGCTCCTACTTCCGAGGATTGACGGCCAGGGAGATCTCCGAGGCCGATGGGATCCCACTGGGCACGGTCAAGACCCGGCTGCGTGCCGCCATGATCAAGGTCCGGCGGGCGAACGAGGGCAAGGAGCCCGTGTGAACTGCGTCGCCGTCCGTGGCCGGCTCGCCGAGTCCTCGCTGGGTGTGCTCCCCGGTAAGGACGCCACGACGATCGAGCGACACCTGCAGTGGTGCGCTGCCTGCCGCAAGGAAGCCGGCGAGTTGGATCGCGCAGCTGCCACGCTCGCGTTCTCGGTCGCACCCGCGGAGCCACCTGCCGATCTGGAGGATCACGTCGTGGCCTCGGTGCGGGGAGCGGCCGGGATCGCCGACCGCCCCGCACCCCGCCGCGCGCGTCTGGCGGCCGTGGCCATGATCGCGGCGATGGTGGCCCTCTCCGGGCTCGGCTGGGGCGCCGTGATGGCCGGGAAGGCCGCCCGATCGGAGGAGGCGGCCACCCGGGCGACGCTCGAGAAGCAAGCCTCCTTCGAGGGCCTCACCCGACTCTTCCATCAGCTGGAGTTCAGCGATCCGGCCAGCCAGGCCTTCACCGGGAACCTGGTGCCCGTCGCGCCCAGCATCACGAGCGGCGGCGGGTCCGCCATCACCCTGGTATCTCCCTCGATCCGAGGGATGGCGGTGGTGATCGTGGAAGGTCTGCCACCCGCTCTCAAGCCCACGCTGCCGTATTCGGTGTGGCTCGAGGACGGGAGTGGCCATGTCCTTCCCGTGGGTCGGATCACCTCGCTGGATGCAGGAGGAGGGGCGAACGTCGCGCGGGACGACGTCAAGCGGGATCTCTCCGCCTACGACCATGTGGTCGTGATCGACGCGAAGGGTCGGGTGCTCCTGCGGGGCACGCTCGCCACGGAGGCTCCGGTCGGCTCCCCCAGTCCCTAGCCGGGGGCCGCCCGATCCCCCCACCTCTATCCTGACCGCATGCGGTTCGGTCTCAGCCTCCCCCATTACGGCTTCTCGCTGCCGGGGGCAGAACCCATCACGTTCGCCGCCATGACGGCATGGGGGCGCCGAGCCGAGGCCCTGGGATTCGACTCGGTGTGGGTCTCGGACCACCTCTTCTACTCGTTCCGTCGCTACGGTGGCGATCCCGGTCCGATCGCGTCGCTGGAGCCCATGACGGCGCTCGCAGGCCTGGCAGCCGTCACCGACCGGGTGCGGCTGGGCACGCTGGTGCTGTGCACGCCGTTCCGCCATCCCGTGCTCACGGGGAAGATGGCGACCACGATCGACGGGATATCGGGAGGACGGTTCGATCTGGGCCTGGGCGCCGGCTGGCTCGAGGATGAGTTCACGGCGTTCGCGTACCCGTACGGGACGACGGGGGAGCGGTTCGCGGTGCTCGAGGAGACGCTGGAGGTGCTCGACGTCCTTCGGTCCGGGGAGTCGGCCACCTACGACGGTCCCACGGTCCACCTGCGGAACGCCGCGCTCCTGCCCGCGCCCGTCCAGCACCGCCTTCCCGTGTGGGTCGGCGGCAAGGGCGGTCCGCGCCTGCTGGGGGTGGCGGCGCGCCTGGCGGATGGGTGGAACGCTGCCTGGCGTTGGACCCCGGAGGCCTACGGCGCCCGTGCCGCGGCGGCGAGGGCGGCCTGCGAGCGCCTGGGACGGGACCCAGCATCGTTCGGGCTGTCCCTGGGGTTGTACTCCCTCACGGGCGACACCGAAGTACATGCCCGGAGGGCGTTCGAGCACGGTCGTGCCGCGATGCCCGGCGACGCGATGCGGGACGAGACCTACGACACGTGGCGGGCGGACACCCTGTCCGGGACACCGGACCAGGTGCTGGAGCGCATCCGGGACTTCGAGGCGCTCGGGGTCAGTGAGATCGTGCTCGCCCCCTGGGTGCTGCCCTTCGCGATCCACGATCCCGAGCAGGTGGAACGGTTCGCCGAGCACGTGATCCGTCCGCTGCGAACGTGATGGAGCCGGCCGAGGCGGCGCTACGTGTCCTCGAGGAGGAGGCGGTCGCGCTGCATTGGACCGTCATCCAGGACCTGGCGCTCCGGCGCGGCTACCTGGATCCGTTCACCCAGAGCGATCTGCGGCGCCGGCTCCTGGCGGGGCTCGGGGCGGCCGTCGCAGACGGCCGCGCCGTCACGGTGAGCAAGGGCGTGTTCGCCGCCTCCGGCGGCGACACTTCACCGGAGGGCGACGTCGCTCAGCGACGGTAGGCGATGGGGGAGAACCGTTCGAGCTTCTCGAACTGGTGGTGCGCCTCGACGTAGCGGAGGGTCCCTGATCGCGAGCGCATCACCATCGAATAGGTCGTGGCGCCGTCCGGCCAGTACTGCACCCCGTGCAGGAGGGAGCCGTCGGTGATGCCGGTCGCGGCGAAGAACACGTCGTCCCCGGAGACGAGATCACCGGTGGTGAGGACGGCGTCGACGTCGAGTCCCTGATCCATCAGCGCACGCCGTTCAGCGTCGTCACGCGGATACAACCGGCCTTGGATCGAACCTCCGAGGCATTTCAGGGCCGCCGCTGAGATCACGCCCTCGGGCGTGCCGCCGATCCCGTAGAGCAGGTCCACGCCGCTGCGGGGAGCGGCCGCCGCGATCGCGCCCGCTACGTCGCCGTCACTGATCAGGAACACCCGGGCGCCCACGGTGCGGATGGCGGCGATGATCTCCTCATGGCGGGGACGATCCAGGATCGTGACGGCCACTTCCTCGGGGCGTACCCCCTTCGCCTTCGCCACCAGCCGGACGTTCTCCTCGGGTGGCGCGGTGATGTCGATCAAGTCGGCGGCCTCGGGGCCGGTGGCGACCTTCTCCATGTACACCGCCGCCCCCGGGAAGAACATCGTCCCGCGCTCCGACAGCGCCAGGACCGAGAGCGCGTTGGGCTGCCCGAGGGCCGTCAGCCGGGTGCCGTCGATCGGGTCGACCGCCACGTCCACCCCCGGGCCGTCCCCGTTGCCGACCTCCTCGCCGTTGAACAGCATGGGGGCCTCGTCCTTCTCGCCCTCCCCGATCACGACCGTGCCATGCATCGAGACGGAGTCGATCATCAATCGCATCGCGTCGACGGCGGCGCCGTCGGCGGCGTTCTTGTCTCCATGCCCGATCCATCGGCCCGCGGCCAGGGCCGCGGCCTCGGTGACGCGGACGAGCTCCATCGCGAGGTTGCGATCCGGGCGGGTGGACTGACTCACGGGTGCCTCCTGTGGTCGAGCCGAGCCGGCGCGGAGCCGGCGTCGCCATCCTACGTGGAGCCGTTCGGGGCGGGTAGGGGAGGGATCAACCCCTGGTCGGCCAACCACCGCAAGGTCCGCTCCACCGTGTCGGCTAAGGGTCGGTAGGAGACCCCGAGCTCCAGCGTCGCCCTCGAGCCGTCATAGCGATGACCGTGCAGGAGGGTGCGGGCGACCTCGGGACAGATCGCTGGTGGACGCCGGGTGAGCCGTCCGAGCCCACCTACCACGGCTCCCGCGATCGACACGACGGCGCGCGGCAGCCGAACGACCCGTTCGGGCGCGCCACAGAGGCCCTGCAGGAGGGTCACGGCATCCCGTGTGGTGAGGCTCGCTCCGTTGAGGACGTATCGCTCGCCAGCCGTGCCGTGCTCCTCAGCCAACAGATGCCCGGTGGCACAGTCATCGACGTCCACGATCGACAGCCACCCGTCGACGATGACCGCTCGCCGGCGCCGGAGGATCTCCACCAGGATGCGAGCCGAGCCCGCCGCGCGGCCGGGCCCCTGTACCGACGACGGGTTGACGGTCACGACGGCCAGGCCGAGCGACGGAGCCAGCTCCATCACCCGCCGCTCGGCGAGGTACTTCGAGCGCTCGTACGCCGAGAGGAACCCGCCCCGGTGACGCGCATCCTCCCGTCCGACGGTGCCTCTGGGCTCACCCAGCGTCGCTGCCGACGACGTGTAGATGAAGCGCCGAACGCCGGCGGTAGCGGCGGCGCGCATCACGGCCGCCGAGCCTTCGATGTTGGTGTGGAGCATCGGCGACGGGTCCTGCAGACAGCTCGCGTTCACGCCGGCGGCGTGGAACACGGTCCCGCACCCGCGCATCCCCCCCAGCAGGGCCTCGGCATCGAAGACGTCGCCAGGGACGGGCCGCGCGCCGGCACGCTCCAGCCGTTCGGCCGACCCTCGGCTCCTCGCCAGGGCGCGCACCGGGCGCCCGGCGTCGATCAGATGCCTCACGATGGCGCCACCCACGAAGCCACTGCCACCCGTGACGAACACGGGTGCGGCCGACTCAGCCGTCACGATCGACGAACACCCGTCGGAACCGTGTGAGGTACTCGATCGCGGAAGCCAGGGTGACCGCCGCGGCCACCGCCAACGCCACCTGGTCCAGGGACCACGCACCGATCTGGACATCGGGCTGCCAGATCGCCAGGAAGATCGCAAGGAACTGGACGTTCGCCTTGAGCTTGCCCCAGATCGAGGGGGCCATCGCGGTGCCGTCGGAGGCGCTGACCACACCTCGAAGGCCCATGATCAACAGCTCGCGTCCCACGATGATGAACGCGACCCAAGCCGAGGCCTGTCCGACCGCCACCAGGGCCACCAGGACTCCCGACACCAAGAGCTTGTCGGCGGTGGTGTCCAGGAACGTGCCCATGACGCTGGTCTGTTGCCAGCGGCGCGCGAGGCGCCCGTCGACGAAGTCCGTGATGGCCGCAACGGCGAAGAGCGTGGCGGCCACCGGAGTCGCCCACGAAGGGTCGTCGCCGGCCAACACCAGCGCCATCACGACCGGCGTCAAGATGATCCGCAGGTACGTGACGAAGGTCAGGAAACGGGCGGCGCGTTCATCGGCGGTGGTCACGTCGTTCGCGCATCGTAACAGCGGGCCACCGCGGTTCTTCCCTGAGAACGCACCTCACGGATCCATGTGATCGGACAGGAGTGTCCGCACCTCGCCCGCATCGGGACACGCGAGTGCTCGAGCTGCCAGCGAGCGGGCTGCGGCAAGGTCGATCCCCCTCACCGCTTCCTTGACGAGCCCGATGGCGGGCGTGCTCATGGAAAGCTCGCGGACCCCGAGACCCAGCAGCGCCGACGTTGCGGTGGGATCCGCGGCGAGCTCCCCACAGACGCCCACCCAGCGATCGTGGGCGACCGCGCCCTCCACGGTCGAGCCGATCAGCCGCAGCACCGCCGGGTGCAGCGGATCCGACAGGGAAGCCACCCGGTCGTTCCCGCGGTCGGCCGCCATGACGTATTGCGTGAGATCGTTGGTTCCGATCGAGAAGAAGTCGACCTCGGCGGCGAGGGTTCCGGTGAGCAGCGCCGCCGCGGGGACCTCGATCATCACGCCGACCTCGATCGGCCGTTCCGTCCCCAGATCTTCCCTGGCACGTTCGAAGATCGCCCGCGCCGCCGGAGTTCGTGGAGCGTCGCCACCATCGGGAACATCACCCGGACCGGATGTTCCGCGCCCACGCGTACGATCGCACGGCACTGCGTCTCCAACACCGTTGGGCGGTCGAGGCCGAGCCGGATCCCGCGAACGCCCAGGAACGGGTTGTCTTCGTGCGGTTGGGACAAGTAGGGGATCGGTTTATCTGCCCCCGCGTCCAGCGTGCGGATCGTCAGCGGTCGCCCGGCCAGCGCCACGGCAGCCGCACGGTACGCCTCGACCTGCTCGTCCTCATCAGGCATGCGGTCGCGGCCCATGAACAGGACCTCTGTGCGGAACAGTCCCACCGAGTCGGCACCGCCCTCGACCGCGGCCGCCACCTCGCCGGGCCGTCCGACGTTGGCGCCGACCTCGATCGGCGTGCCGTCCAGCGTGACGGCGGGGGTGAGCGCCGCATCGCGCGCACGCGTGAACTCGACCGCCCGCATCTCCATCGCGGCTCGAGCCTGCTGACCCTGCTCGGCCGACGGCGACACGATGACCTCGCCCCGCTCGCCGTCGAGAACGAGCGGCGTGCCCTCCGCCACCTCCAGGAGGAGGTCGCCGAGACCCACCACCGCGGGGATGCCGAGCGCCCTCGCCAGGACGGCCGCGTGCGATGTGGGCCCGCCGCGAGCGGTGGCGATCCCCACCACGAGTGATGGGTCCAGGCTCACCGTATCGGCGGGGGCGAGGTCGGCCGTCACGAGGATGCCGGGCGCCTCCAGACGCGGAGACGGCGGCTCCACGCCGACGAGATGCGCGAGCACCTGGGTACCGACGCTGCGGAGGTCGGCGGCACGTGCCCGCAGGTACTCGTCGTCCAACGCGTCCCACATCTGAGCGGTGGCATCGGTCACACCCTGCCACGCCTGTGCCGCGGTTCGGCCGTCTGCCTCGATCGCTCGTCGCGTCGGCGCCAAGAGGGCTTCGTCCCGCAGGAACAACAGGTGGGCGTCGAAGATCTCGGCTTCAGCGTCGCCGGCGCGAGCCGCCACGTCTTCGCGCTGACGACGGAGATCATCGCTCGCATCCGCGATCCCCCGGGCCAGCGTCCGCAGCTCGGAGGCAGGGTCTTCGGCGCCGCCCTCGGGCACGATGACGGCCCCGACGTGGGGCCGGCGGGCCGCTCCGATCGCGATGCCGGGAGATGCCGGATGGCCGGTGAGCACGCCCTTCGCCGCGGCCCGTACGGCGGGAACCGGCTCGCCGATGGGCTCGCCACCTGCACCGTCGGGTTCGTCGAAGCGTCGAGCGGCCAGTCGCTCGAGCGCATCGATCGCTTCCTGGGCCTGGGGTCCGGTCGCGGTGATCTCGATCCGATGCCCGGACGTGACCGCCAGCATCGCGACGCCGTTGAGGCTGGTTGCGTCGGCGGGTCCACGTCCCGTGGTCATGTTGCGAACGCTGACGTCGGCATCGAAGGCCGACGCCGTCTGCACGAATCGTGCGGCTGGCCGAGCGTGGAGGCCGTGCGGGTTCTCGACCGTGAGCTCGGTCGAGGCGACCGGACCGGCTGCCCGTGCCGTCTCCATCGCCGACTGGGTCTGCGGGGGCGCGCCCAGGTGGGCGAGCTTCCCGGCCAGACCCTCGCGGGCCTCCTTGGCGACGCCGTCGAGATCGGCGCCCAGCTTGGCGGTGACCGCGGCCGCCACGGCTCCTTCGACCAGCGGTGCCTCGCACAGCTGAACGAGCGCGCGCCGGTCCTGGTCCATCAGGTCCAAGGCCATCTCGGCCGAGAGCACGGCGCTGCCCAGGTCCATCAAGACGAGCACGCCGTCCTCGGACCACGCGCGATCGATCGCCTGCATCACCAGGACGGCATCCGTGCCGACCGGATGCTCGGGAAGATCCAGCCCGCCCGCCGTCTCGAGACGGACGTCGGGACCGCCCATCTCCCTGGCCAGCTCCGCAACCCCTTCAGCGATCCGGAAGCTGTGCGAGACGATCACGATGCCGACCACGTCACCCTCTCGAGGCGAGCGTGGCGATCAGGAAGATCCCGTAGGCCATCGTGGCGATCCCCAACACCGCGAGCCCCCGCGACGCCCGGCGCTTGGTCGCCGTCGAGAGGCCGAAGTCGAACAGGACCGAGCGCAGCCCCAGCATCGCGTGGATCGTGACCACCACCAGGAACAGGCCTTCCGTCAGATAGATCGCGGGGTGCGCGATGTAGGAGATCACCTGGTCGTACGTCCGCAGCCCGCCGACCTCCTCGACGACGAAGTGGTGCGCCACCATGTGCGCCGTCACCAGCACCAGCAGCATCCCCCCCGTGAGGGCGGTCCATCGCCAGGTTCGCGATCTGCGCGCCTCGGGAACGGCCGGCTGGGCACCTGTGACGTCCACCTCACTCGCTCCCGAAGAGGTGGAGGACCGTCGCGATCAGCACGATCGTCCCGAACGCGGCCAGGGACCAGAACAACGCTTTCTGTCGGTCGGGCACGAAGCCGCTGCCGACCAGTGCCACCCGGAGGCCGTTCAGACCGTGCACGAGGAGCCCGAGGACCAAGAGCGCATCGAACCCCAGGAACAGCGGGGTGGTGGCGAGCCCCAGGAACCCGTCCCATGCATCCTGGCCGCGCAGGAGCGTGGACAGCACGGCCAGGTGCAGGTACAGGTAGAAGACGAGACCGAGCCCCGTGATCCGGTTCATGGAGAACGCGAGGTGACCCGTGCCGCCTCGCCGAACGTCGAACCATGCCACCGGACCGGGCGCCTTGCGGGACACCGGACCCGGCGCCCCCCGTGCCCGCCGGATCGCGTCCAGGTCGTCCTCGCTCATCGCTCGTCCTCCTTCCGGTTCCGCAACTCCTTGCGGAGGGCCATGATCCGTTGCGCGGGGCGGACGTTGGAGGGGCAGGCCTCGGTGCACTCGAATGCGGCGTGGCATCGCCACGCCGCGTTGTCCTTGTCCGCCCAGTCCAAGAGCTCGCGGCGCTCTGCGCCGCGAGCTTCCTCCAACATGCGTTGGGCGTACGCCAAGGCGGCCGGACCGACGTAGGTGTCGTCGGTGGCCGCGACCGGGCACGCGGACAGGCACAGGCCGCATTCGATGCAATCCTCGAACCGCTCGTAGGCTGCCACGCCGTCCGGGGTCTCCGCGTCCGCGAGGAACTCGCTGGTGCGCAGCGTGCGATGCTCGGAGGGGAAGCGCCCCACGAAGGGCTCCATCTCCACGACGAGGTCGTTGAGCACGGGGAGGTTCGCGATGGGCTCCACCGTGATCGTGCCCCGACCGGCGTCGGCGACGGGGCTCACGCACGCGAGACCTTCGCGGCCATTCACCCGCATCCCGCAGGTGCCGCAGGAGGCGTGGAAGCAGGAGTGGCGCAGGCCGAGCGATCGATCGCGATGCACCTCGACCCACCGCAGCGCCTCCAGGACGGTCGTGCCCTCGCCGACGGGCACGTCGAACGAGTCGTAGCGGGGACCATCGTCCCCGCGCTTGAAGCGGAAGATGCGGAAGCGACGCGTCGAGGTGGTCTCCTCCATGGCGTGGCTCACGCGGCGTAGTGCTCCGTGTGGGGGAGCAGGACGGTCTCGCGCGTCCGGCATGCCGCATCGATGTCGAGCTTTCGGCAGATCACGTCCGCGCAGAGCTCCGCCATGCCGCGCAGGGTGGTGGCCTTGCCGCCGGTGATCGTCACGAACCCCTCCAAGTCGTTCTCCTCGGCGTGATCGATCGTCTTGAAGGTCCGGGAGAGCTCGCGCCCGGAGTCGGCGTCGCGGGACCCGATCAACGGCCGCGCGGCCGACCAGGCCGCGCGCACTTCTGCGGTACGGACAGCGGGGATCAGTTTCGATCCTTCCTCGATCATGCGATCCACATGGTCGCGGGGCAGGTCAAGATCGTCGGGATCCTGCACGACCCAAGAGCTCGTGCCCACCACGGACAATCCCCGCTGAGGGACGACGATGTCACCGTCGCCCGAACGATGCAGGCGGTTCAGGACCATGTTGCAGAGTCGCCCCCGCACGGCGAGCATCACGCCGGGCGAGGGACGGATTGGCACATCGACACCGGCCATCCGGGCCACCTGCTCCGACCAGGGTCCGGTGGCGTTGACCACGAGATCGGCGTGGATCACCGCCTCCTTGCCGGTGACCCGGTCGCGGATCGCCGCGCCGCCGACGGATCCCTGATCGACGAGCAGTCCCGTGACCTCGACGTAGTTCAGGAGCTCCGCTCCGTTCGCCCGCGCCGTCGCGAAGAAGCGCAAGGGCATCCGCATCGCGTCCATGGTCGCGTCGGGGACCCGGACGGCGAGCTTGAGGTCGGGGTTCAGCATCGGCTCCAGCCGCAGCGCCGCGTCGGGCTCCAGCACCTGGGTGGGGATCCCGGACGTCTCACACCCCTGAAGGAACGCGGGGACGTAGTCCATATCCTCCTCGGATACCGCGACGAAGAGCCCGTCGTTCTCCTCGAACGACCCCGGAGCGATGATCCGCAGGATACGGTTCTCTTCGATGCACTCCACGGCAGAGTCATGGTCGTTGACCGCGTAGCGCGCGCCGCTGTGCAGGAGTCCGTGGTGACGCCCGGTGGTGCCCGAGGTGAACTCGCCCCGCTCGACGAGCGTCACCTTGGCTCCACGCAGCGTCAAATCATGCGCGAGCGCCCCGCCGGTTCCCCCGCCCCCGATGATCAGGACGTGGGGCGGCAGCGAGGTGGATGTTCGCGCCATCGACGCATCATCGCACGGGCCCCCGATGGGGCGATGCGCCTATGCCTCGTCCTCGGCCTGGCCCTCCGCGAAGGTGCCGACGGCCGTGTCCTCAGGTGAGTCCTCGTCCTCGGCCTGGCCCTCCGCGAAGGTGCCGACGGCCGTGTCCTCAGGTGAGTCCTCGTCCTCGGCCTGGCCCTCCGCGAAGGTGCCGACGGCCGTGTCCTCAGGTGAGTCCTCGTCCTCGGCCTGGCCCTCCGCGAAGGTGCCCTTTTGCTCCTTCTCCTCGTCCATGTGCTCGCCTCCTCATGGAGCGGAGAGCCGACGGGCGGCGGTGCGTTCCACCCGCCGGCCTCCACGTGACGGCCGGAACCGATCCTCGGCTCACCCGACCCAGTCGAACGTTCGCGTGACGGCCTTCTTCCAGTTCGCGTACTCCGAGGCCACGGCGTCTGCCGACATCTGCGGCGTCCACTCCTTGTCCTTGCCCCAGTTCACCCGGAGCTCGTCGAGGTTGCTCCAGAACCCCGTGGCCAGCCCGGCGGCATAGGCCGCTCCCAAGGCCGTGGTCTCCGCAACCTTGGGCCGGATGACCGGCACCTCCAGCACGTCGGCCTGGTACTGCATCAGCAGCTCGTTGTAGACCATGCCGCCGTCGACCTTGAGCTCCTTCAACTTCACGCCCGAGTCCGCCTCCATCGCGTCCAGGACCTCCCGCGTCTGCCACGCGGTGGCCTCCAGCACGGCGCGGGCGATGTTGCCCTTGCTCACGTAACGGGTGAGCCCGGCGATCACGCCGCGGGCGTCGCTCCGCCAGTACGGGGCGAAGAGGCCGGAGAACGCCGGAACGAAGTACGCGCCGCCGTTGTCGTCGACCGATGCGGCGAGCGCCTCGATGTCCTCGGAGCGTTCGATCATGCCGAGGTTGTCTCGCAGCCATTGCACGAGCGCGCCGGCGATCGCGATGGATCCCTCGAGCGCGTAGACCGCTGGCTGGTCGCCCAACCGGTAGCACACCGTGGTGAGCAAGCCGCTCTTCGACGGGACCAGGTCCGTCCCCGTGTTGAGAAGCATGAAACACCCGGTGCCGTAGGTGTTCTTCGCGTCGCCCACGTCGTAGGCGGTCTGCCCGAACGTGGCCGCCTGCTGGTCGCCGAGGTCGCCGGCCACGGGCACGCCACCGGCCGCCCCCACCGCCTCCCCGTAGACCTCGCTCGATGACCGGATCTCCGGGAGCATGCTGCGCGGAACGCCGATCGCCGAGAGCTGATCCTCGTCCCAGTCCAGCGTCTCCAGGTTCATGAGCATCGTGCGACTGGCGTTGGTCACGTCCGTGACGTGAGCGCCGCCGTTCGGACCTCCCGTGAGGTTCCAGATGCACCAGGTGTCCATGTTGCCGAAGGCCAGCTCACCTGCGTCCGCCTTGGCTTGCGCACCGTCGACGTTGTCCAGGATCCAACGGACCTTCGGACCCGAGAAGTACGTCGCGATCGGTAGCCCGGTCTTCGCGCGGAACCGATCCTGGTCGCCATCGGCGAGCCGGTTGCAGATCTCGTCGGTCCGCGTGTCCTGCCACACGATGGCGTTGTAGACAGGACGACCCGTGGCCTTCTCCCACACGAGCGCGGTCTCCCGCTGGTTCGTGATCCCGACAGCGGCTAGGTCCGAAGCCGAGAGCCCCGACTTCTGCAGCGCGCCGCCGATCACCTCCTGGCTCCGGGTCCAGATCTCGGTCGCGTCGTGTTCGACCCACCCCGGCTTGGGGAAGATCTGCTCGTGCTCCTTCTGGTCGATCCCGATCACGTTGCCACCGTGGTCGAAGATCATGAAGCGGGTGCTGGTGGTGCCCTGGTCGAGGGCGCCGACGTAGTCCGACATGGGGCCTCCTTCCGGTGCCTAGTCGCCGGCCCAGGTGTCGGCGGCGGTCTGCAGGAGCAGGTACGAGGACGTGGCGCCGGGGTCCTGGTGCCCGGCGCTTCGTTCGCCCAGGTAACTCGCGCGCCCCTTGCGAGCGACGAGCGGGATCGTCGCGGTCATCCCTTCCTTCGCGGCGCCGGCGGAGCGCGTGAGCGCCTCGGGGAGAGAGACCCCCTCGCCGACCGCGATGGCCAGCGCGTCGCGGCCGGGGATCAGGGCGTCGAGCATCGTCTTATCGCCCGGCTCGGCCTTCCCTCGAGCCTGGACGCCGGTCACCGCGGCGGACAGCGCCGCCAGCCAGTCCTCGGCTGTGAGCTCTGCCTTGCCGGCGGTGGGGACGCCGAGCTGGATGAACAACGTGCCATAGAGCGGGCCCCCGGCGCCGCCGACGGTGGAGACGAGCGTCATGCCGACCGTCTTCAGGAGGGCGCCGGCGTCGCCGGGGGACAGGCCGTCGATCTTCGCGATGACGGCCTGCATCCCGCGGTCCATGTTGATGCCGTGGTCGGCATCACCGATCGCCGAGTCGAGCTCGGTGAGGTACTCCTTGTTGTCTGCGATCGTCTTCGCGAAGGCTTGGAGCCATCGCCTCACATCGTCGTACCCGACGGTCACGCCGTCACCCCTAACCTCGTGCCGGAGGTGGTTCAGACCCCCCACCTGAGTCCGGCCGTGTTGACCGGAGCGTCCCACAACTTGGTGAAGTCGTCGTTCAGCTTCAGCAGCGTGATGGAGCAACCGGCCATCTCGAGCGACGTGATGTAGGGGCCGACCAGGTTCCGCGTGATCGTGATCCCGCGTCCCTTGAGGAACTTGTTCAGCTCGTTGTACACGACGTACAGCTCGATCAGCGGTGTGCCGCCCATCCCGTTGACGAACGCGAGGACCTGGTCGCCGCTGGCGAAGGGCAGGTCGTCCGCCACGGCGGTCGCCATCATCTCGACGATCTCCGAGGCGGGCTTCAGCTTCATCCGCTCGCGGCCGGGCTCGCCGTGGATCCCGACGCCGATCTCCATCTCGTCCTCGCCGAGCTCGAACGTGGGCTTGCCAGCGGCAGGCACGGTGCACGACGTGAGCGCCATGCCCATGCTCCGGGCGTTGGCGTTCACGTCGCGGCAGATGTCGGCGACCTCCTTCAGCGCTCGACCTTCCTCCGCGGCCGCACCGGCGATCTTCTCCATCAGGACGGTAGCGCCGACGCCTCGGCGTCCAGCCGTGTACAGGGAGTCCTGCACCGCGACGTCGTCATCGACCACGACCGCCTCCACGTCCGCGCCTTCGGCACGGCAGAGTTCGGCTGCCATCTCGAAGTTCATGACGTCGCCGGTGTAGTTCTTCACGATGTGGATCACACCGGCCCCGCCGTCGACCGCCTTGGTGGCCGCCTCCATCTGGTCGGGCGTCGGGGAGGTGAAGACCTCGCCCGGGCACGCCGCATCCAGCATGCCCATCCCCACGAACCCGCCGTGCATGGGCTCGTGACCGGATCCGCCGCCCGATACCAGGGCGACCTTCCCCTTCTTCGGGGCGTCGGCGCGGACGATCGTGTACGGGTCGTAGCTCACCCGCACGAGGTCGCCGTGCGCCGCCTCGATCCCTTCGAGCTCTTCCCGGACGACGTCCGCCGGGTCGTTGATCAGCTTCTTCATATCGACTCCCCATTCAGGTGCACCGTGATGGTCAGAACGTCAGGTCGAATGCGGCCTTGGCCAGGATGGCCCCGATCACGCCGCCCACGATCGGTCCGACGACCGGGATCCACGAGTAGGCCCAGTCCGAGTCCCCCTTGCCGGCGATCGGCAGGATGGCGTGGATGATCCGTGGACCGAGGTCGCGCGCCGGGTTGATCGCGTAGCCGGTGGGACCGCCCAGCGACATCCCGATCCCCAGAACGAGCAAGCCAACGGGCAGCGCACCGGTGGCGAGCGATCCGCCGATCGTCATGGAGCCGGCCATGCCCGAGACGTGGATCAGGAACCCGCCGCCGAGCTTGATAGCGATGGCGACCACGCCGAAGACCAAGAGGGCCGTGCCGATGATCTCCGTGATCAGGTTGGCCACGGTGTTGCGGATCGCCGGGCCGGTGGAGAACACCGCGAGCTTGAGGCCCGGGTCCTCGGTCTCGGCCCAGTGGGCGAGGTACGCCAGGTAGACCAAGATGGCGCCGAGGAAGGCGCCCACGAACTGTCCCGCGATCAGGGTGGGGACGTCGCCCCATTCCACGGCGCCGATCGAGGCGAGTCCGACGGTGACCGCCGGGTTGAGCTGTGCGACGCCGCCGTTGACCGCGACGCTCCCCAAGACCCCGACGAACACGCCCATCGCCCAGGCCCACGTGATGACGACCCAACCGGAGTTCTGGGCCTTCGACTTGTTGAGCAGCACGCCCGCCACCACGCCATCGCCGATCAGGACCAGCAGGCACGTGCCTACCACTTCTCCGAGGAACATCTCGGTGACCACCCCCCCTTGCGCAGGGCCCCCGGTCGGGGGCGCCGTTCGTTGGGTGATAGCCAATGCCGTTCCGGGAAATAAGTCAATAGTTCGTTCATCCCGACCGTTACTTAGCTATGCCGAAGCGTGTTCGGTATCATCGAACAGGATGGCTCGCATCGACCTGATCGAGGCGTGCCAGGTTGACATGCCGTGCCGGTCGTTCGATGGTGCCGGGATGGGACCGATGACCTGGCGACGCGTGTGAGCGGCGGCTTCGACGACGGCGTAGCCCGCCGGTGGGTCCGGATCTCCGCCTCCCAGATCGAGGCGAAACGCGACTACCTCACGCAGCTCGATGCGGCCATCGGAGACGCGGATCACGGGGTGAACATGGCGCGAGGCTTCTCGGCCGTCGTCACCGACCTGGAGGCGGCCGGCGATCTCCCACCGGGAGATCTGCTCTCGCGGGTCGGCTCGACGTTGATGAACCGGGTCGGGGGGGCAGCGGGGCCGCTCTTCGGGACGCTCTACCGGCAGGCCGGCGGGTCACTCGGGAGCGGGTCGTCGTTCGATGGCGAGGATCTGCTGAAGGCGCTCCGGGCTGGTCTGGACGGGATCCAAGGCCTCGGCGCAGCCGTCGAGGGCGACAAGACGATCGTGGATGCCTACGCTCCGGGGTTGCAGGCGTTGGAGCGGGAGCTCCGGGCCGGTCGGGACCTGGGATCTGCCGCCCGACGCGCCGCCGACGCGGCCCGCGACGGTTCCCGTGCCACGATCCCGATGCAGGCGCGCAAGGGCCGGGCTTCGTACCTGGGTCCTCGGAGCGTTGGTCATCAGGATCCCGGCGCCACCTCGACAGCCATCCTCTTCGGGGCGCTCGCGAGCGCCTTGGGCGAGGACGCGTGAGCCCGACAGGAGAGCGCCGCGGGACGATCCAGTCGGTGGAGCGAGCCTCCCGCATCCTCAAAGCACTCGGAGCCGGTACCTCGCGGCTGGGTGTGACGGAGCTGTCCGAGCGACTGGGCCTCGCGAAGGGAACGGCCTATGGGCTGTTGCGCACCCTCGAATCGCAAGAGTTGGTCGAGCAGGATCCGGAGACCGGGAAATACCGTCTGGGTCCCGCGATGCTGCAGCTGGGCAACGCGTTCCTGGACAACCACGAGCTCCGCGGAAGGTCACTGTTGTGGACGGACTCGCTGGCCTCCAGGGTGGGGGAGTCCGTCCGCGTCGGGGTGTTGAACGGCGCCACGATCTTGATCGTGCATCACGTGTTCCGGCCGGACAACTCGGTCCAGATCCTGGAGGTGGGCGCGTCGATCCCCTGGCACGCGTGCGCGTTGGGTAAGGCCGTGGTGGCCTACGCGGAGCCCGAGGTGAGGGCGCGCCTGCTCGATGAGCCGCTGGCGGCGCTCACCGGGCGAACGATCACCGATCCGACGGAGCTCGCGGCCGCGCTGGATCGGATCGTGGCCGAAGGGATCGCCACCGAGGATCAGGAGGCGATCGTGGGCGAGGCGGAGATCGCCGGCGCGGTGTTCGATCACCGGGGCCATCCTGTCGGCGCGGTGGGTGTGGTGGGGACCGTCGAGCGCCTCATGCCGGACGGGCCCGCGCCGGCGCTGATGGTGGCGGTGAAGGAGACGGTCCGGGGACTCTCTCGCGACATGGGCGCCGGGCGCGTGGCTGCTCGCGGCACCTGATCCACGAGTCGTCGGCGCGTCGGGAACCTCGGCTAGGCTTCTCCGGGTGGACGAGACGCCGGACTTCGTCGTCGTGGAGGACTACGAGCCCGTGGCGCGCGCCCGGCTGCCGGTGGACGCCTACGACTTCTTCGCCGGCGGTGCTGGCGACGAGCGCACGCTTGGCGAGAACCGCCGGGCGTTCGATCGGTGGACGCTTCGGCCCCGGCACCTGCGGGCGTCCGGCACGCCCGACCCGTCGACCTCGGTGCTGGGCTTCCCGATCTCGTTCCCGGTGTTGGTTGCCCCGTGGGCGTATCAGCGCATGGCCCACCCTGAGGGTGAGGTGGCGACCGCGCGCGCGGCCGCGCAGGCGGGGACGATCATGGTCGTGTCCACCACCGCGGCGGACCTCCTGGAAGAGATCGCCTCGGCGGCCGGCGGATCCGTCTGGTGGCAGCTCTACGTCTTCGAGGATCGCGGAGCTACGGCAGAGATGCTGCATCGTGTACACGAGGCCGGGTACGGCGCGATCTGTTGGACGGTGGACCTTCCGGTGATCGGGTTCCGCGATCGCGACGCGCGCAACGGATTCGAGATGCCCATCGGTCTGAGCACGTCGGATCTCACCTATGACCCTCACCTCACATGGGGTGACCTCGCCTGGGTGCGTGAGCAGAGCCCCGGCCTGCCCGTGCTGATGAAGGGCATCCTCACGGCCGAGGATGCCGAGCTGGCGGTGCAGGCGGGCGTCGACGCGATCGTGGTTTCGAACCACGGTGGTCGGCAGCTCGATTCCGTCCCCGGCACCCTGGACGTCCTCCCGGAAGTGGTGGCTCAGGTGGCGGGCCGGATCCCCGTCCTGCTGGACGGAGGGATCCGCCGAGGCATCGACATCCTCAAAGCGCTCGCCCTGGGTGCGGACGCGGTGCTGGTGGGGCGTCCGATCGCGTGGGGATTGGCCGCCGATGGCCAGGGCGGCGTGTCCGGGGTGCTCACGATCTTGCGCGAGGAGTTCGAGAACGCGATGGCCCTGTCCGGCTGCCGGACGGTGGCCGAGATCGGCCGTGGCCTGGTGGCTCCCTCGCCTCGCTGAGAGGTGACGCTGCCCGCCCAGGTCTGACACGCTTCCTTCCGTGGCGCGCTACGACCTCCACACGCACAGCACCTGCTCGGACGGTACGAACACCGTCGAGCAGAACGTGGCGCTGGCGCTCGAGCGTGGCCTCGACGGGATCGCCGTCACCGACCACGACACCACCGACGGGCTGGAGCCGGCGTTCGCGGTCGCCTCGGGCACCGCCCTTCGGATCATCCCTGGGATCGAGTTCTCATCCGAGTACGAGGGCGCCAGCCTCCACGTCCTGGCCTACTGGGCCGACCCGGCGAACGGGCCGCTGCGCGAGGAGCTGAGGCGGCTCACCGACACGCGCTTCCGTCGGGGAGAGATGATGGTGGAGAAGCTGCAGGAACAGGGCTACGAGATCTCGTTCGACCGGGTTCGGCAGATCGCCGGGGAGGATCTGATCGCGCGCCCGCATGTAGCGCAGGCGATGGTCGAGGCCGGCATCGTCCAGACGGAGAAGGAGGCGTTCGACCGGTTCATCTCCGATGGAGGGATCGCCTACGTCCCGAAACACGCCCTGCACCCCTTGGCTGCGCTCGAGCTGATCCGCGGCGCCGGTGGGGTCTGCGTGCTGGCCCACCCGGGGATGTGGAAGGGCAACGGTTCCGTTCCCGACGAGCTGATCGAGTCGATGACCGAGGGTGGGATGGCGGGGCTGGAGGTCGACCATCCCGATCACGACGCGGGCCAACGGACCCACTACCGGCAACTCGCCGATCGCCTGGACCTGGTCCCCACGGGGGCCTCGGACTGCCACGGCGCTCGCTACGGCTATCGCATGGGGTGCGAGACCACCGACGGCGACCATCTGGCCGAGCTCGAGCGGCGTGCCGCCCGACCGACCGACTGAGCCCCGTGTCCGATACCGAGGTCGGTCCGCCGATCGAGATGGTCTTCTTCGACATCGGCGGGGTCATGTACGACGATTCGATCTACGCCCGCTCCTGGATGCGCGCACTGCGCGAGAGCGGCGCCACGTTCAGTGACGAGGCCTTCGAGGAGGAGTACACGGCGGCGAGGGCCGCTCAAGACGGATCGTTCCGCCGCCGACTCACGAGCCGGTTCCTGGGGACGGAGGCAGATCTCGCGGCAGTGGAGGCGCGGGCGTCGAGGTACTGGGCCTATCCGGCGAACGCGCTCTACCCCGACGTGAAGCCGTGCCTCGATGCGTTGGTGGGACGGTTCCGGCTGGGGGTGATCGCCAACCAGCCCGCGTCCGTCCGCGACGCGATGGAACGCGACGGCCTTACGCGCTACTTCGAGGTGTGGGGCGTGAGCGATGACCTGGGGCTGCAGAAGCCGGACCCCAAGCTCTTCTCCCACGTGCTGTACACGGCGGGCGTGTCGCCCGCGCGCACCGTGATGGTGGGAGATCGCCTGGACTACGACGTGCGGCCCGCGAAGACGGCGGGTATGCGGGCGGTGTGGGTCCTGCGAGGGGAGGCTCCCGATGAGCCCACCCCCGACCAGCTCGAGCAGGCGGACGCCACGGTCGTGGCGCTGGAGGAGGTTCCGGAGATCCTAGGCGCATGGGTAGCGGCGGCCAGCACGTCCTGATCGTCGGCGGTGGCTTCGCCGGGATGCAGGCGGCCATGGCGATGACCCCTCTCGTGTCGGCGGGGCACCGCGTGACGTTGGTCAGCGCAGAGAACTTCATGCAGTATCAGCCGTTCCTGCCCGAGGTGGCGTCGGGAACGATCGATCCACGTGCCGCGGTGGTCCCGCTGAGGCCGCTGCTGAAGCATGTGACGATCGACGTGGGCGAGGTGATCGCGATCGAGCATGAGGATCGCCGTGCCGATGTCCGGATCCCCGACGACCAGGTCGTGTCCGTGGGCTACGACATCCTGGTCGTCACCGCCGGCTCCTGGTCGCGGGTGCTGCCGATCGCGGGCCTCGCCGAACGGGGCGTGGGGTTCAAGACCGTCCGGGAGGCGATCTACCTGCGCAACCACGTGCTCTCTCGGTTGGACGTGGCCGCCGAGACGGACGATCCGAAGCGGCGCCGAGCGGCGCTCACGTTCGTGTTCGTCGGCGCCGGGTTCGCCGGGGTCGAGGCACTGGGCGAGCTCGAGGATCTGGCGAGGGACGCCATGCGGAACTACCCGACCTTGCGTGCTGAGGAGATGCGGTGGCTGTTGGTGGAGGCTGGCCAGCGGATCCTGCCGGAGCTGTCGCCCGACCTCGCCGCCTACGCCCAGCGGCGTTTGGAGGATCGGCGGATCGAGGTGCTCCTCGGATGCGGGCTCGAGTCGGCCGAGGAACGCATCGCACTGTCCGATGGACAGACCTTCGCCGCCGACACGTTGGTCTGGACGGCGGGGGTGAAACCGGCGCCGCTCGCCGGCATCAGCGGGTTCCCGATCGACGAGCGGGGCCGGATCATGGTCGATGCGCAGCTGCGGGTGGTCGGTGTGCCCGACGCGTGGGCGGCGGGCGATATCGCAGCGGTGCCCGACGTCACCACGGGCGGGTTGGCGCCACCCACCGCCCAGCATGCGATGCGGGAAGGCAAGCGACTGGGCTCGAACGTCACCGCGACCCTGCTCGGGGGTCGGCTGGAACCCTTCATGTGGAGGAACGTGGGCGGCGTGTGTTCGCTCGGACGTTACAAGGGGGTGGCCGACGTGCGCGGTATCAAGGTCAAGGGGTTCCTGGGGTGGTTCCTGCACCGCACGTACCACCTGCTGTCGATGCCCACCGTGGGTCGTCGCGTGCGGATCGCGATGGACTGGACGGTCGCGCTGTTGTTCCCGCGCGACATCACCCAGTTCAGCGGGTTCGAGTACCCTCGGGAGCCGTTCGAGCGCGCCGCGGGGGAGTGAGGGACCGCCGCTCAGGCGCCCTTGCGGCGTTGCTTCTGTAGCTCGGTCGCGGCTTTCAAGGCCTTGTGGCTGCGGGCGATGTCGGGCATCTCGTGTCCGCCCGCCAGCTCTTCGGCCGCCCACTTCGTGAGGTCTCGGATCGACACGATCCCGACGACCGAGCCGCGGTCGATCACCGGCAGGTGGCGGATGTTCCGCTGCACCATGTGCTCGGCGGCCTCCGCGATATCGGTCTTCGGCCCCACCGTCTCGATGTCGCGGCGGGTCATGCCGTGGGCCACCTTGACGGAGTGTGGGTCGCCACCGGCTGCCACCAGGTTGACGATGTCGCGCTCGGTCACGATGCCCGCGAGCTTCTTGCCGTCAAGCACCACCACCGAGGAGATCCCGTTGGTTCGCATCGTCTTGGCGACGTCGGCGAACGTGGCTTCAGCGTCGGCCGCCTTCACGTCCGTGTGCATGATCTCTCCGACCTGCATGGTTCCTCCTCGGGTGGGTCCGGCGGGACCCACAGCCTACCGCGGTCCTCTCAGTGGTCGCTGACCCCCGAGAAGTTGAACGCCTCGATCTTCACGGCCGGCACGCGGCTGGCCGAGAAGAAGAACTCGCTCGCTATCTCTGATCCGCGCCCCACCATCGTGGTGGCCTGGAGCGCCTCCAACACGGACTGCGTGAAGCGGAAGTTGCGCACCGGCCCCACGATCTCGCCCGCTTCGATCAGGAACGTGCCGTCGCGCGTCATGCCGGTGATCGAGGATTCCATCGGGTTCACCACGTTCGTGTAGTGGAACCGCGTGACGAGGACCCCTCGGTCCGTGGCGCGGATCATCTCCTCCACCGAGGCGTCGCCGGTTCCCATGAAGAGGTTGAGGGGGAACGGCCCTTCGGGGTTCGGCGAGGGTAGGGCGTGACCGGTGGAGGGGAGCCCCGCCTCCTTCCCGGTCCGCCGGTCGTACACGGCGTCCAGGAACACCCCATCCTTGATGAGGTCCACCCGGCGGCGCGGGACTCCCTCGAAGTCGAACGGAGCGCCAAGCATCAGGGGGTCGGTGGCGTCGTCCCAGATCGACACCTATGGCGACGCCACCACCTCTCCGGCCTTGCCGCTGAAACACGAGCGGCCCTCGATGTAGGAGCGGCCGGCGAAACCGATCCATGCGAGGAACCCCACCAGCGTGGCGGTGGCCGCCGGCTCGAGCACCACGGGGTAGACGCCCGTCTCCAAGCTGCGGGCACCTTGTGAGCCCACCGCCTTGTCCGACGCCCGTTTCCCAACGGCCGCCGCATCGACGGCCTCGGTCGAGCCCGAGAACGCCTCGGCGAACCCGCTGCCTCCCTCGCCCCCGGTGATGACCGTGGTGATCGACACCTGCGTCGATGGCGCCCAGCAACGCTGGCCGTCTGAGTTGGCGATCCCCACCTCCACGGCCTGGGTCTCATAGGCTCCGGCCGCGCCGAAGCCCGGCGCGCACTGCCCGATCAATCCGGCCACGGCATCGGCGCGCCACTCGGGTGAGGCGTCGGCCGTGGCGTCGACGTACCGATCGAGCGGCGTGACATCGGCGACGGGCGCCAACCCGGGCCAGTGGGGATCGGGGGCGACGATCTCCGCCATCTCCTTCGCGCTGCGAGCCGCCCGCACAGCCCCCTCGCGGGTGAACACGTTGGCCGCCGCGACTCCGATCCGGCCCCCCGATACCACACGGACGCGCAGCTCCGTGTCTTCCCGGAACGTGCTCTGGTGGATCTCGGAGGAGGCGAACCGTGTGAGGCCCCCCCAGTCGTGCATGAACAGGACCTCGACGCCGTCGACCCCATCCAGCTCCAAGGCGGCATCGGCGACGTCGTAGAACCCATCGGCCCCGATCAATCCCGGCATCAGTGCACTCCGACCTGGACCTTGCGGAAACGAGCGGGCGAGGCGCCGTGTCCCACCCGCCCCACCTGGGCTGGCTGACCCTTGCCGCAGTTGGGTGTGCCCCAGACCACCCACTCCTCGCGGCCTCCGACGGCGTCGCACGAGCCCCAGAACTCCGGGGTGATCCCCGTGTAGTTCGGGTTCTTGTACAGCTGGGTCAGCGCACCGTCGCTGATCCGCCACGCTTGCTCGCAACCGAACTGGAAGTTGATCCGCTTGTCATCGATCGACCACGAGGTGTTCGTGCTCATGAAGATGCCGTCCTTCGTGTCGCCGATGATCTCCGCGAGCGATCCCTCCCGGGGCTCGATCGAGATGTTGGTCATCCGGATCAGCGGGGAGGTGACCCCATCCATCGGCGCGCGAGGTGGCGTTCGAGGTCTGTCCCACCACCCCCGCGGTCTCCCGACTGGTGAGGAAGTTCTGGAAGATGCCGTCGGCGATGATCGGGATCCGCTGCGCCGGAACGCCTTCGTCGTCCCAGCCGAACGATCCCAGGCCGCCGGGGAGGGATGCATCGGCCGTGATCGACACCAGGTCGCTGGCGTAGCGGAGCGACCCGCGATCCTCGGGCTTGAGGAACGAGGACCCGGCGTAGGCCTCCTCCATGCCCAGGACGCGGTCGAGCTCCGTCGGATGGCCGATCGACTCGTGGATCTGCAGCTCCATCTGCCCGCTGTCCAACACCAACGTCGTGACCTCGCTCGGGCACTCCGGCGCGCTCAGGAGTTCCACGGCCTCGCGCCCGATCCGTTCGGATTCCTCGATCAACCCGAGGGTCCGCACGTGTTCGTACCCGGCTGCCTTGATGTGGCCCCGGAACGAGTTGGGGTAGGAGCGGCGCTGCATGTCGCCGTCGGCCACCGCCACCGCCTCGAGTCCGCCGCCACTGTGGGTGACCACCTGATCGATGGCGGCCCCTTCGGACGACACGAACCAGGTCGAGCGGCGGAAGAAGTCCAACCCCCCTTCGGCGAACGTGAGGCCGTGGACCGATTGCATGCGACGCGTGGCCTCCATGAGGAGAGCCACCTTCTCCTCCAGAGGGACCAGGAAGGGGTCCTCCTTGACATCGCTGCGCCAGGAGCCCACCACCGGTACCACCGGCGTGAGCTGCACGGGGTCCCCGGGCAGTCGCTGAGCCGCCTTCGCGATCGCGACGGCCAGACGAGCCGCGCGAACCACCTCGGACTCATCGGTTCGGGAGGTGGCGGCGAATCCCCAGCGCCCGCCTGAGAGCACCCGGACACCCACACCGGCGGAGGTCGATCGGTCGATCCCCTCCATCTCCTGGTTGCGGACGGTGAGCGACTCGGTCTCATCGACCCCGGCCCGCGCGTCCGCGAAGTCGGCCCCCGCAGCCATCGCCGCCTCGACCGCCATCCTGGCGATGTCCTGCACCCGCATCGCTCCCATCGTCGGCGCCACCGAGCCCATGCCCGGAGGGATGCGGCATCCTACTCGGTGCCCGCAGGTTCCGGGCCGTCCGGGCCCCGCCCCCGGCGCTCGTGGCAAGATGCGCTTCACCAACCGAGCGAAAGGACCCTCGATGGCGTTGGAGCGCGCCGCCGATCACCCGACCTACGAGCTGGGCGGCAACACGGTGACCAGCTTCGCCGCCCCCGATCGCGGTGCCCACGAAGCCGCGTTGTTCCGGATCGACGTGCCACCGGGGGGAGGGCTCCCGCCGCACCATCACGATCACCTCGATGTCTTCACCGTCGTGGAGGGTGGGGGCGACTTCCACATCGACGACACCACGTTCGCGGTGGAGCCCGGGGACTCCGTGGTGGTGCCGATCGGAGCCGTGCACTACCTGGAGGCCGGCCAGGCGGGGGCGGCGATCGTGGTGACGATGCTGGCGGGAACCGCGTTGGTGCGCACCGACGGGACACGGACCGTGCCGCCGTGGGTCGGCTGAGATGGCCGGCTTCTACGTGGCGAACACCACGCTGTTCGACGGCCGACGGGTCCGCCGCCGCCAGGGGGTGCTGGTCGATGAGGATCGGATCGCTTGGGTGGGCCCGCACACCCGCGCGCCGAGGGAAGCGAGGGCGGCCCGCGCCGTCGACGGCGCCGGCCGCACGCTCACGCCCGGTCTGATCGACTGCCACGTCCACCTGACGTTCGACGGCTCGGCCGATTTCGCGGGGGAGGCCGGGGAGCTCGCCGCCCGCCCGTTGCTGGGTCCGCTCAAGGCGGTCGCCAACGCAGCGAAGCATCTGGCTCGCGGCGTCACCAGCGTCCGCGACCTGGGCGGGATCGGGGCCTGCGAGCTGGCCATCGCGATCGATGGGGGGATCGTGCCCGGTCCCCGGGTCGTGGCGGTGGGCCGCGCCCTTACCGTGACGGGAGGCCACGGCCACAACGTGGCGTTCGCCCGGGAGGTGGACGGGGCCGACGCCGTGAGGGCCGCCGTCCGGGAGGAGATCCGCGGCGGCGCGAGAGCGATCAAGCTCATCGCGACGGGCGGGGTGCTGACCCCCGGGATCGGAGCCACGTTCACCGCCTTCACCATGGATGAGCTGGTGTCCGGCGTCGACGAGGCGCACGCCTGGGATCGGGGTGTGGCGGCGCACGCGCACGGGGGAGGGTGTCGCTCGGTCGGTGCGGGCAGGCGTGGACTCCGTCGAGCACTGCACCCAGCTCACGTCTGCGGTCGCGCGAGAGATGAAGGAGCGAGGCACGTTCCGGGGCCCCACCATCTCGGCGGTGGCGGGGATCATCGGCCACCTCGACCAGGTGGCGCCGTACGTCGCGGAGAAGGCCGGCCAAGTGGTGGGCGACGCGGAGCGGGCGATGGCCGTTGCGATCCGGACCGGCGTGCGTCATGTGTGCAGCACGGACGCGGGCACGCCCTTCAATCCGCACGGGAGCGCGCCCGACGAACTCATCCGGATGGTCGGATGGGGCCTGACGCCGCTGCAGGCGCTGATCGCGGCGACATCCCACGGCGCCGAGCTCTTGCGCACGCCCGAGGTCGGCTCTGTGGCCCCCGGCATGCTCGCGGACCTGAACCTGTACGACGACGATCCGGTCGATGACATCGAGGCCACCCGATCGCCGCGGTCGGTGTGGAAGGGTGGCCGACCCGTGGGAGGACGCAAGCGATGAAGCTCGTGGTGATCGGCGGGACCCATTTCGTCGGACGCGCGGTGGTGGAGGAGGCCGCGGCTCGAGGACACGAGGTCACGGTCTTCCATCGAGGGGCCGACGAGCCAACCGGGTTCCCGAACGTGGAGCATCTGCACGGTGACCGGGACGGCGGCCTGGACGTGCTCAAAGGGCGGAGCTGGGACGTAGCCCTCGACACCTGCGGGTACGTCCCCCGCGTCGTGCGGGCGTCGTCCTTGCTGCTCTCCGAGGCCGTGGACCATTACGGGTACGTCTCGACCCTGTCCGTGTACCCGGACGACATCGGGGCCGGGGCCACCGAGGAGACCCCGATCCACCAGCCGCCCTTCCCCGAGACGGAGGAGGTGACGGAGGTGACGTACGGCCCGTTGAAGGCTGCGTGCGAAGCCGAGGCGCTCGCCGCCTTCCCGGATCGATGCCTCATCGTTCGCCCGGGCTACATCGTGGGCCCCCACGATCCCAGCGACCGCTTCACCTACTGGGTCCGGCGCGCTGCGGCCGGGGGAGCGATGCTGGTTCCCGCCCCCTCCGACGAAGCTCTCCAGGTGGTCGATGTCCGGGACCTCGGCATCTTCACGCTGGATCACCTGGAAGCTCGCACGCACGATGTGTTCGGCGTCGTTGGCCCACGCGACCGGCTCACCTGGCGCGAGGCCGTGACCACCATGGTCGAGGTCGGCGGGGCGGGCACCACGGTGACCGAGGTCGACGACGCGGAACTGCGGGCGGCCCTCGGTGACGATATCTACGAGATGCTGCCCTTGTGGGACGTCGAGTTCCCCGGCTTGCACCGGTTCGACGGCGCCAAGGCGGTGGCTGCGGGCCTTCGGCATCGACCGTTCGAACGGACGGTCGCCGACACGCTCGCGTGGGACCGCAGCCGCGACGTCGATCGCCTGGGGGTAGGCCTCAGCCCGGAGCGTGAGCGCGGCCTTCTGGAGGCTGCGGGGGCTGCCTAGTCGCCGAGGACCCGCTCCAAGGCGTCGACGCCTTCGGCGAGGACGGAGAGTTCGGCGGGGGACAGGGCGGCCAGCGATGCCGCGAGCGCCGCGACGCGCTGCCGCCGTCCCTTCTTGAGAGCCCGATCGCCTTTCGAGGTGGCACGGACCTGGATCGCACGGGCGTCATGGGGGTCGGACGCGCGGATCACGTAGCCGTCGCGCTCCATCGCATCCACGAGCCTCGTCATGGTGGGTGGCTCCACCTGCTCGGCCCGGGCCAGCTCGCCGATCCGCATCGGGCCGCCGAACACGAGCACCGAGAGCGCGGAGAGGCGGGAGGCCGAGATACCCAGGGCCTCGTCCTCCACGCGCAGGCGACGCAAGAGGTGGATCGCGGCCGAGTGGAGCCTGTCGGCCACGGCATCCACCTCTCGCGTTGGGGAAGTCCGCCTTGACGTGGTCATGATATTTAGTTAGCCTATACAAATAGAGATCCTGACACGAGGGACCGCTGATGGCAAGCAGCGACCACATGTTCGCGACGATCGAAGCAGGGGATGCTGACCGGCTCGAGGCGATACTGGCCGTCGATCCGGGCCTCGCAGCGATGCGCGACCACGCGGGGGTCTCGGCCCTGATGCGCGCCCGCTACCGATCGGACCCCGAGCTGCCCGACGCTGTCCGTCGCCGGGTGGATGAGCTGGATGTCTTCGAAGCTGCGGCGTTGGGCGACGTGGAACGCCTCCGGGAGCTACTCCAGGCAGATCCTTCCGCGAGTTCGGCCCTGAGCGCGGACGGGTTCTCCGCGCTCCATCTCGCGGCGTTCTTCGCGGGGCCCGCTGCGTCTGGCCTGCTGCTCGCTCATGGGGCCGACCCCGACGCGCGCGGCCGGGGTTGGATGACCGGAACGCCCCTGCACAGTGCGGCCAGCGTGGATGACGTCGCAAGCGCCAGGTTGCTCATGGACGCAGGGGCCGATCCGGACGCTCGCCAGTCGGGTGGGTGGACGCCGCTGCACTCGGCGGCATCCAACGGATCGACCGAGATGCTCGACCTGCTGCTCTCACGCGGAGCCGACCCCACCCTCGCCAACGACGACGGTGAGTCGGTCCTCGCCATAGCCGAGCGCAGCGCCGACCCCGCCACCGTGAAACGGGTTCGTCAGGCGTTGGCGTAGTCCGCGAAGGCGTAGGTCTGGGCCTCGGAATCGCACGGGTTCCCGCGTCCGAAGGTCACCTCGCCGGTGGTGATGTCGGCGGTGCACCAGAAGACCGTCTTCGAATCTGGGTAGCCGAAGTCGGGATGCCGACAGATCGAGTCCGGTTTCGTCTCGTGGTCCGAGAGCATCTCGCGCAGGGATGCCTGGGTGATGGACCCGGGCGCCGCCTCGGCCAGCAGCTCGCGCGCACGGTCGAAGCGGATGGCGGAGCGGGCCGCGTACGCCGGGTCCCCTTCGAACCCCAGCATCCGGTCGCACACGTAGTGGTTCGTGTGGACCAGGTGGTCCGCGGTGTCGAGTCCGGTGACCTCGGCGTCGGTGGCGCTCCCCTCCACGTTGGCCACGTTGCCATCCGAAGCGCCGAGCACGTTGTTGTAGCTGGAGGCTCGATCTGAGCGCAGGGACAGCTCCACCATCTCCTGCAGGGTGGTGGCCCGCATCATCTCCAAGACCTGATGCGACCGGGAGATGCCGATCCGCTCATCGTTGGGGCTCAGCTCGTTGCCCGTCAGTGACAGGCCGGCGCTGTTCCATCCCACGCTGAGCCAGGGGATGCCACCGAGCTGGAAGATCACCGGCTCGCCGGCCACCGACTTCTCGATCCCCACGATCTGGTCCTGCATCTCGGGTCGCAGATCGTTGTTATGGCCGACCAGGAGATGACCGTTGGCGGTGGCGGTCGGGCCGGCCATCAGGTCGCTGCATCTGCCCTGGGTGACCCGCGGCGCGTACCAGATCTCCTCGACGGAACAGGCGAAGAACGCCATCGGGTCCACCCCGGCCGCCTCCGCACAGCCGTCGAGCTCATCGATCAACCAGGGCAGGGCCGACTCCGCGAGCACCCGGTACTCCGCGGCCAGCGCCAACTGCTGCTCGGGGGTCCTGGCGTCCGGGAGGTCTTCGAACGCCGTGGCCACCTCGGCGTAGATCGACTCGCGGCCGATCTCGCCCAGCTGTTGACCGACCTCGCGGTGGGTTCCTGCGACCCGCAGGACCGGGATCGTCGTCGGCGTCATCGTCTGATGCTAGCGCCTAGACCGCCGGCATCGGCGGCGGCGGCGGGATCGGGGCCGTGGCGCTCGACGGACCCTCGGGCGAGCCGCCGCGTCCCGCCAGGAAGCCCGCCACGACGATCGCACCCAGCCCCCACACGGCCGCCGCGGAGAGCGCCAGCCCGCCGATGACGGGGATCAGCGCAAGGATCCGGAGGACCCCCCATCCGAGCAGGAAGGCCAGGAAGCGGGGTCGCGGAGCGCGCAGGAACGCTCTGCCCATCGCGTAGGCCCCCGCCGCATACGCGATCGAGTAGATCAGCAGCAAGGCGAGGAGCACGGCAACGCCCAGGAGCCCGCCCACCAGCGTCGCGATCAGGATCACGCCGAGGATAGGCACGCCAAGCGCGAACAGGACGCCCCACCCGATCGTGGGCCATGGTCGGCGCAGGGCGGAGTCCGAGATCGCGTCGGCCGCCCGAGGGAGGAGCAGGGTCAAGAACAATCCGATCAAGAAGGAGCCCACCGTCGCCGCGAGCCAGACCGCGAGGCGCGATACCAGGAACAGGGAGGGACCGCGGAACCGGAACCCCTGCTGGGTCACCGAGCCGGCCACGGTGCCTTCGGCGATGGAGGGCGGGTCGCTGGAGACCACGTCGCCTTCCACCGAGGCTCCCTGTTCGACGGTCACCCGCCCGTCCAGGGCCGTGACATCCCCCGTAACGCGACCGCTCACCAGGACGTCGCCGCTGAAGGCGACCGCGTCGCCGTCCACGGTGCCGTCGATCGCGATGGGGCCGTGGAAGATGATCACCTCGCCGGTGGTCTCGTCGGCCCGGACCTCGATGCGTCCGGTGAGCACGACTACCGGGTCGTGCGTGTCCAGCGTCTGCGCGCGCGCCGCGGGAGCCGCGGCGAACACGGCGACCCCCACGAGGATGGGCGTCCAGATCCGGGCGCGGATCGACATGCGTACCACCTCCGATCAGCTCGTGAGCTCGTGGAGCAATGCGTCCATCGCGTTCACGTAACGGTCGATGTCCTCCACCGTCGAGGGCACCGAGCAGGTTGGCCCGGCGCCCACGATCGCATCCCACACCCCACGGTTCGCGAGGTAGACACGGGCGAGGCGTCGCAGGGGCACGTCGAAGGCGGCGTTCGCCTCCAAGGCATCGCGCGGCAGACGCGGGGCGAACGTGAATCCTGACCGCGGCCAGAAGCGGTGGGTGGTCCAGGGCAGACCCACGTCGGACACGATCTTCTCAAGTCCGTCCGCCAGCCGAACTCCCAGTTCCTGGGTGTGCGTGTAGGCCGCGTCGATGAGGACCGCCTCCATCGTGGCGCGCGCCGCGGCCATCGACAGAGGGTTGCCGAACAGCGTCCCGCCCGTGGCGACGGCCCCCTTCTCATCGTCGTGGCCGCCCGGCCGTTCCAGCACCTGCGCGACCTGGGGGACCATCCCGTAGGCGCCCAGCGGAACCCCGCTCGCGATCGACTTCCCGATCGTCACCAGATCGGGCTGCAGACCCCACAGCCGGGTCAGACCACCGGGCCCCACCACCTGCGTATGGGTCTCGTCGTAGGCCAACAGCGTGTCCGTCTCGCGCGTGATCGACCGGAGTGCGTCATGGAAGCCTGGCTCAGGGTAGAGGAGACCCACGTTGTTCGTGAGGACGGGCTCCGTGATCACCAGGGCCACGTCGCGGGCCTCCAGCGCGGCACGAAGGGCCCCGGGATCGTTGAACTGGACGATCACGGTCTTGGATGTGACGTCGCGGGGGAGCCCTCCTTCCTCGGGGACCAGCCGACCCTCGCGCAACTCCACCATGGTCTCGTCGAAGTGGCCGTGGTACTTGCCGTCGAAGAAGAGCACCTTGTCGCGGCCGGTCACCACCCTGGCCACGCGGATCGCCTCGGTGTTGGCGAAGGTGGCAGACAGCGTGAACTGCCACTTCGGCAGACCGTAGCGACGCCCCAGCTCCTCCGCCACCCAGATGCCGTCCTCGTTCGGGAGCAGGAACTGAGAGCCCGCACGCATGCGGCGCGCCACGGCGTCGACCACCGGGGGTGGCGCGTAGCCGGCGAACACGGACATGTCCGCGATGTTGAAATCGGCGTACTCGATCCCGTCGACGTCGCGGAACCTGGCGCCGTGGCCCTCGTCGACGAACAGCGGAGGGTGGTCGTACGAGGTGCGGAGCCACGACATCGGGACGCCGTTGGGCATCACGGGCCGTGCTCGCTCCCACAAGGCGACCGATCGGGGCCGCGCTTCGACGAACGCGAGATCCTCACGCGCCTTGATCTCGCTGAGCTTGCCGCGGTCGATCCCTGGCGCGTTCATGACCTATGTCTACCACGCGCTGCTCGGCGGTCGGAGACCCCTCTCATCTCCGCGTCGGGATGCTGAAGGCGTGCAACGTCCCCTCGGTATCGGCTACGTAGGCCGCACCGTCGGTGACGCTGGGTTCGCTCGCTGCGGGGGCGCCCAGGTCCTTCACCCACGGGCCCGCGCACCCAGCACCGCACGGATCCTGCAGGGCGGTCAGGATCCCGTCCCTGGACGTCACGAAGATGACCCCTGCGCGGAACGTTGGCGTGTAGAGGGGGCGATCGCCCAGGTCGTAGCTACGGAGTGGCATGCAGACCACCTGGGCACATGTCGACGGGAAGACCCAGAGGGTGCCGTCATCACCTCCGACGTACACGCGCTCCCCGTCGTATTGGGGCGGCCCGATCGCCCCTCGATGGGTCGCCTCGGCGGGGTCGAACGGTCCTGTCCACGCCGGCTCACATGCTCCCCGGCACGACAGCGCGAACGCCATCAACGATCCGCGGCTCACGACGTAGGCGAAGTCCGCTGACAGTTCCACCGAGGTCGTCGGACCGGCCGTGACGCCGGTCCACAGTGGCCGGCACGGGTCCAGGCAGATAGCCGGATAGGCGACGAGGCCGCCTTCCGGCGACGCGCTTGCCACGACGATCTCACCTGCCCCCACGGCGGGGGCGTCCCGTGCCGCGCGCCCCGGCACCTTCCCCGTCCATGCCGGACTGCATCCTGTCCCCTCCGTGCCGCACGATGCCGGGAAGGCGTAGAGAACGTCCGAAGCTACGTAGACGAAGTCGTCGTTGACCCCGGGGGTGGATACGCGCCCGTGGCCGGCGGCGCCGTTCCAGAGCGGAGCGCAGAAGTGGGCCGGACACGACGCGGCGAACGCGTACACGTGGCCGTCAGACGAGCCCACGAACAGGTCGTCTCCATCCAGGGTCGGTGCCGATACCGGACCGCCGGACACGTAGCCTCGCCAGGCCGGGAGGCAGAGCGGGCCGGGGGTCGTGCATTCCTGCGGATAGGCCACCGGCCCTTGGGAGCCACCAACGAACACCGTGTCCTCCGACGTCGCTGTGCCGGCCAGGGGCGCCGCTCGCGTCGCCGTCGACCACAACCCCTCCAGACGATCGACGTCGGAGGGTGAGACCGCGTCGGCGGGGCCGTCACCGACGAGGCGGATCGTCCCGCCCACGACCGCGAGGAGGATCACGACCCCCATGACCCCGCCCACGATCTTGGCCGCAGCCCGGCCGTGCGTCCGGGTGATATCGCGGACGGCGTCCAGGGAGATGCGCCGCGAGGTCGGTCCTCGATCCTCCATGTCCACCATGGTGGCGTATCCGGCGTCCGCCCGTCGGGGCCCGCGTGTCAGAGCCCCGAGCTACGGTCGCGGCATCGCTTCCCCGACAGGAGGACATCCATGAGCGTGCAGATCGGCATCGCCCTGATGGCGTTCGCCGGTGGTGTGATCATCGGCGTGACGTTGGCGATCCATCGCAGGCCCGCCCAGGTTCCTCACGACGCCGTCAGCCTCGCCCGGCTCGAAGGGCAACTGCAGACCCAGGCCGCCGAGCTCCGCAGGATGGCGGATGCCACGGCTGGGAGTGACCTGGTGGCCGAACGTTTGCGGGCTGGGGTCGAGAGCACCCGACGGGTGCTCGAACAGCTCCAGGTGCGTGACCAGGAGCGTCGCGCCAATGACCTCGAGCACCGCCGGGTGATCGGCAGGCTCTCCACGGTGCTCGCGGGGGGTGCGGCCCAGGGCCGGGCCGGCGAGAACGTCTTGCGGGAGCACCTGGCTCAGCTGCCGCCGGGCATGTTGATCACGGACCTCCGGGTGGGCGGGAAGGTCGTGGAGTTCGGCTTGGTGCTGCCCGATGGACGGCGGCTCCCCGTGGACTCGAAATGGACCGCCGTCGCCGAGTTGGAGGCCCTCGAGGCGGCCGAGGAACCCGCGGATCTCGAGGCATGCGCCCGCGCGGTCGAGAAGGCGGTAGCTATGCGGGCACGGGAGGTCAGCCAGTACCTGGACCCCGCCGTGACCGCCCCCGTGGCGGTGGCCGCGGTGCCGGACGCGGCCTATGCCGTGCTCAAGCGCGCCCATGCCGACGCGTTCGCCCGGGGCGTGGTCATCGTCCCGTTCGGTTCGGCGTTGCCCATCTTGCTGTTCCTCTACACCCTGGTGCAGCGGTTCGGCGATGCGATCGACATCCACACCTGTCTCGCGGAGATCGGCGGATCGTTGGATCTCATGGACTCCGTGGTGGAGAACAAGTTCGCGCGCGCGGGGACCATGATCACCAACGGCGCCGAGGAGTTCCGGTCGCAGCTCGGCCAGGCTCGCGGCTCCATCGCCCGCGCGCGCCGGGTCCCCGCGCAGGACGGCGATCGTGACGACGTCCTGTCGGTCGTACGCTGAGCGCGTGTGCGATGCTCCACCCGTGGAGTTCGAAGATGCCCTGCGGGAACGAGGGTTCCACCCACGCGACGAGCGGACGGTCGGAGCCGGGGCGGTACGCTCCTACACGGTGCAGCCGAACCCCTTCATGACGTACCTCGTGCACGTCTATGGCGACGGAACGGCGCTGTTCACGTGGGAGTTCGCGCTGGGTGAGTACCTGGCGACCCAGCGGATCCAGATGGGCTCCGACGAAGCCTTGAATCAGTTCATCTACCCCCGTGACGATCTGCGAGGTCCCCAGGATCCTGCGTGGCTCGCCGGAGCGATCGAGCGCACGGGGGCCACCTTGGCGGCCATCCGGCTCGATCAGGTGGCCCGATGAGGCGGGCGGCGGCTCAAGCGGGGGCCGGAGGGTCGCCGATACCCGCGGTGATGCGACGAGCCTCGATGATCGCCGTGCTCCTGATCGTGGTAGCCGGGATCAGCGCGAGCCCGGCCTCGGCGAGACCCCTGCGGAAGCCAGCGGGAGGGCCGCTCGGCGCTGCATTGGGGCTTCCCGCCCCCGTGGCATGTCCGGGCTGTTACGCGCCGGCCCTGCGCACAAGCTGGCAGTGGCAGCTTCAACACCGGGTGGACACCTCGGTCGACGTGAAGATGTACGACATCGACATGGACGTGAAGGCCTCGGTCGTGTCGGCGCTCCACGCCGACCATCGCAAGGTGGTCTGCTACGTCAGCGTCGGCTCCTGGGAGAACTGGCGCTCGGACGCGGGCGCCTTCCCGAAGGTGGTGAAGGGTCGGTCGAACGGATGGCCGGGGGAGAAGTGGCTGGACATCCGGCGCCTGGGCATCCTGGGACCGATCATGCAAGCACGGTTCGACGCGTGCGCATCCAAAGGGTTCGACGCGATCGAGTTCGACAACGTCGACGGGTACCAGAACCGCACGGGCTTCCCCCTGACGGCGGCCGATCAACTCCGCTACAACGTCTGGCTCGCCAACCAGGCGCACGCGCGCGGTCTGTCGGCCGTGTTGAAGAACGACCTCGGTCAGATCGGCACGCTGCTCCCGTACTTCGATTTCGCGCTGAACGAGCAATGCCACCAGTACCACGAGTGCGCGAAGCTCTCGAAGTTCGTGGACGCGGGCAAGGCGGTGTTCGGGGTGGAGTACAAGCTGCCACGGGCCCGTTTCTGCCCGTCGTCGAACCGGGCCAACTTCAACTTCCTGCAGAAGCGACTGGGGCTCGGGCCGTGGCGCCGGCCTTGCCGCGGCCCCTGACCCATCCACCCTGTACCGTCACGACGGTTGACACTTCTACCCATAGTTTGCATAACTATGCGTGTCATGGTTGACCGGCAGCGGGTCGCGGTGCTCGGGGCCTCCGGTTTCGCCGGGGGAGAGCTGGTGCGGCTGTTGCTCTCCCATCCTCGGGTGGAGGTCACGTTCCTGGGTGCGAAGGGATCGGCCGGGCACGCCCTCGGCGAGGTCCATGAGCACCTGCGGCAGACCCCCCTGGGTGGGCGCACCCTGCAGCCGATCGAGGCCGAGGCGGTCGCCTCCGTGGCCGATGTCGCGTTCTGCTCCCTTCCGCACGGCGCCAGCTCGGACCTGGCGCCTGAGCTGTTGGACGGCGGCGTCGGGGTGATCGACCTAGCGGGGGACTTCCGCCTGGAACCGGCGGTCTATCCCGAGTGGTACGGGTTCACCCACCCCGCATCCACCTGGCTCGACAAGGCCGTCTACGGTCTCCCGGAACTCTTCGGGGAGCGGCTGTCCGGAGCCCAGCTGGTGGCCAATCCCGGATGCTTCCCCACGCCCGTCATCCTCGGCTGCGCTCCGCTGCTCGCGGCGGGGTTGATCGATGACGGGCCTATCCGCGTGGACGGGAAGACGGGCCTGTCCGGAGCCGGGCGACAAGCGTCGGAGACCACGAGTTTCGCCAGCAGCCAGGACAGCGTCCGCCCGTATCGCGTGCCCCGGCACCAGCACACCCCCGAGATGGAGCGAGGGATCGCGTTGGCCACCGACCGAACCGTGCGCGTGGTCTTCGTGCCGCACCTGGTGCCCACCGTGCGTGGCGTCGTCACCACCTGCTACGCGCAGGTGACTGATGGTGCGACCACCCAGGTGCTCACGGATGCTCTGGAGGCCGCCTACGCGACCCGTCCCTTCGTCCGGGTGCTTCCGCCCGGCGAGATGGTCGACGCCAAACGCACCCGCGGGTCGAACCTGGTGGAACTCCAGGCGGTGGCCGACCCACGCACCGGCACGGCCGTCGTCGTCGGCGCCCTGGACAACTTGGTGAAGGGGGCGGCCGGCCAAGCGATCCAGAACCTCAACATCGTGCACGGGTGGGAGGAGACCCTCGGACTCCCGACGGTGGCGGTCTACCCATGACCGTGACCTCCGAAAGCGCGCTGCCGCCGCAGATCCGACAGCGGACGCTGGCGAAAGCGCGCACCCTCATCGAGGCGCTGCCCTTCATGCGGGAGCATCACGGCAAGGTCATCGTGGTGAAGTACGGCGGAGCCGCGATGGCACAGCAGGGACTGGCCTCCTCGTTCGCTCAGGATGTCGCCTTACTGCAGAGCGCTGGCATCACCCCGGTCGTCGTGCACGGTGGCGGGCCTCAGGTCACGCAGGTATCGGCGCAACTGGGCATCGAGAGCACGTTCGTCGACGGGATCCGGGTCACCGACGCCGCCACCCTGGACGTCGCCACGATGGTGCTGGCCGGGCGGCTCAACACCGAGGTCGTGGCCAACCTTGTGACGGGCGGCGTGCCGGCCGTGGGCGTCTCCGGCGTCGACGGGGGGCTCTTGATGGCGCGGAAGCAGTCGTCCCCCGACCTGGGTTTCGTGGGCGAGGTCGTGCACGTGAACACCGACGTCCTACGGACGCTCACCGCCGAGCGGTTCGTCCCCGTGGTGGCATCGATCGCCATCGACGAGACCGGTCAGGCGTACAACGTGAACGCCGACGTCGTTGCCGGGGAGCTGGCCGTTTCGCTCGCCGCCGAGAAGTTGGTCTTCATCAACGACGTCCCGGGTCTGATCGGTCCCACGGGCGACCTGCTGTCGGAACTGTCCGCCCAGCAGTGCGTCGACCTGCTGTCACGGAGCGACGTGGTCGGAGGCGGCATGATCCCCAAGCTCGAGAGCGCCGTACGCGCACTGGAGGCCGGCGTGGGTCGCGTCCACCTGGTGGACGGTCGCGTGGAGCATCCGTTGGTGCTGGAGCTCTTCACGCCAGAGGGGGTCGGCACCATGATCACGCCGAACGCGAACGAAGCGGCGGTGGATGGGTCATGAGCCGCATCAACGGCGCTCTGAAGTCGAAGCGGCAGCGAACGATCCTGGGGCTGGTCGAGCGTGAGCGCCTCGCCAGCCAGGAGGAGATCCGCGCGAGGTTGGCTTCGCTCGGTCTGGAGGCCACGCAGTCCACGATCAGCCGCGATGTCGAGGAGCTCGGCCTGGCTCGGGTGCACGACCACGACGGCACCCGGTACGTGGTGCCGGGTCGGGGCGAGACGGCCCCACCTCTGGCGCTCCTGCCCAGGTTGTTGGACGAGTTCGCGCTCGGGTTCGTGCGGGCCGACCACGGCCTCGTCGTCCGGACCCCGCCGGGTGCCGCGGCCGCGCTCGCCGAAGGCATCGACCGGGCCGAGCTCCCCGGGATCGCCGGCACGATCGCGGGGGACAACACGATCCTGATCCTCGGCCGTGAGGGCGTGAAGCCCGGGCGGCTCGAGCGATCCCTCACCCAGATCATGGAGGCGACCTGATGGATAAGGCGGTGCTGGCGTACAGCGGAGGGCTCGACACCTCGGTCACGATCCGGTGGCTGGGGGAGCAGGGCTACGAGGTCCACGCCGTCGCGGTGGACGTGGGGCAGCGGGAGGACTTCACCCAGGTGGTCGAGCGCGGCCGGTCGGCGGGCGCCGCCAGCGTCCGGGTCGTGGACGCGGTGGATCGCTACGCCGCGGAGTTCCTGACCCCCGCGATCAAGGCCAACGCCCTGTACGAGGGTGCGTACCCGATGGTGAGCGGCCTCGCGCGCCCGTGCATCGTCCAGGAGGTCGTCGGCGTGGCTCGCGAGGTGGGCGCGGGCGTCGTGGCGCACGGTTGCACCGGCAAGGGCAACGACCAGGTGCGCTTCGAGGTGGCGTTCGGGGTCCTGGCTCCCGATCTGGAGGTGCTGGCTCCCATCCGGGATGCGAACATCCCCCGCGAGAAGGCCTTGGCGCTGGCCGAGGAGTGGGGCATCCCGATCGCAAACGTGGTCGCCACCTACTCCGTGGACGAGAACCTCTGGGGCCGAACGGCCGAATGCGGACCGCTGGAGGATCCATGGGTCGCCCCTTCCGAAGATGCCTTCGATCGGACGGCGGCTCCGGGAGCGCGTCCCCAGGATCCGGCCGAGGTCGCGATCGGGTTCGAACGGGGCGTGCCTGTGGCGCTGGGCGGGCGAACGATGTCCCTCCCCGAGCTGATCCTCACCGTCGATCGGCTGGGCGGTGCATACGGGTTCGGGCGGGTGGACATGATCGAGAACCGCCGCGTGGGGATCAAGAGCCGCGAGCTGTACGAGGTGCCGGGCGCACTGGCGATCATCCGGGCTCACCGCGCCCTGGAGGACCTGACGTTGGAGCGGGAGCTGAGCCATCACAAACCGCTGGTGGAACATCGATGGGCGGATCTGGTGTACGACGGTCAGTGGTTCAGCCCGCTGCGTCAGGCCCTCGACGCCTACGTGGAGGCCACGCAGACCCACGTGTCGGGCGAGGTAAGGATCCGCTTCGAGCCCGGCTCATGCACGGTCGTGGGGCGGCGGAGCGAGCATTCGTTGTACGAGCTGTCGCTGGCGACATACGGCAGCGGCGATGCGTTCGATCAGTCGGACGCGAAGGGTTACGTGCGGCTGGCGGGGCTGCCTCTCAAGGTGTGGTCGGCCCGGCAGGGCTCCGCGTGACCGACTCCGGGGCCGGCGGCCAGCTCTGGGGGGGTCGGTTCTCCGCGCCGCCGGCCCCGGAGGCGCACGCATTGGGCCGGTCCCTCCGGGTGGACATCCGCATGGTCCCCCAGGACGTGGCCGCAGGGCAGGCTCACGTCCAGGCCCTTCGGGACGCGGGCCTGGTGAGCGACGATGAGGCGGCGTCCCTGGTGGACGCCCTCACCGAGGTGGGGCGACGGCTCGTCTCCGGAGACCAGGCCCTGCACGACGCCGACGAAGACGTGCACTCCGCCGTCGAGCGAGCGGTCACCGACGAGCTCGGATCCCTGGGCTCCAAACTGCACGCAGGGCGCAGCCGCAACGATCTCGTCGCCACCGATCTCCGCTTGTGGTTGCTCGAGGCGGGGCGGCGGGTGGACGCGCTCATCGGCGGGCTGTGCGACGTCCTGCTGGATCGAGCGGAAGCGGAGGTCGAGACCGTCATGCCCGGAACGACCCACGGTCGCCCGGCCCAACCGGTGACCCTCGGGCATCACCTGCTGGCGCACGCCTGGGCCCTGAGCCGCGACCGGGATCGCGTGGCGGGGTGGGCCGATCGCGCATCGGTCTCGGCGCTCGGGGCGGGTGCGCTGGCGACCTCCACGCTGGGCCTTGATCCGGTGGCGACGGCCTCGCGTCTGGGGATGGACAGCGTCTTCGGAAATTCGATCGACGCCGTGAGCGACCGAGACTTCGTGCAAGAGTGGATCGCCGTGTGTGCGATCTGCGCCACGCACCTCTCCCGGCTGGCGGCGGATCTGGCACGGTGGATCGACCCTACCCTGGGATGGGCGCAGCTCGCTGAGGCCTACGCGACGGGCTCCAGCATGATGCCGCAGAAGCGGAACCCCGACACCCTGGAGCTCGCGCGCGGGAAGGCTGCGCGCATCGCCGGCGGGTTCGTGACCCTTGCCGCCCTCCTGCAGGGCCTCCCCCTCGGCTACCACCGCGACCTCCAGGAGGACAAGGAGCCGGCATTCGATGCCGCCGACACCCTCAGGGCCGTGCTCCCCGCCCTGATCGGCGCGCTGCGTACGATGCGGTTCGACCGAGCGGCGATGCGGGCGGGATGCGACGACGACGGCCTGTTCGCCACCGATCTTGCCGAGGCGTTGGTGCGCCGCGGCGTGCCGTTCCGGGAGGCACACCATCGAACGGGCGCGTTGCTCAAGGATCTCGAGGCGTCGCGACGAGGACTCGGGGATCTGTCATCCGCGGAGTGGGCGGCCTTCGGCGTTGAGGATGGCGCGTCGTACCTTGACCCGCAAGCCAGCGTGGCCCGGCGAACGATGCCAGGGGGACCTTCACGCCTCTCGGTCCTCGCCCAGATCGCCACCCTTCGTGCACACTGATCGATCAGCGTGCGGAGCCCATCCGTGGAAGGGCCCCGCCTTCGGCGGGGCCCTTCCACCAGCTGATGAGCCGGCGATGTCAGACGACGCGGACGGATGAGGCCTGCGGGCCCTTGTCGCCCTGCGTGACCTCGAACTCCACGTTCTGGCCCTCCTCCAGGTTGCGGTAGCCGTCGCCTTCGATCGCGCTGAAGTGCACGAAGACGTCGGGACCGTCAGTCTGGGTGATGAAGCCGAAGCCCTTCTCTGGGCTGAACCACTTCACGGTTCCGGTTGCCACGAGCGTTCCCCTCCTTTCCCGGCCGGTGCGGACCTGGTGCACGTGCGCGTCCGTCGGCCTTCCGGCGCGAGCGCCGGGAGGGAACTGCTCCAGTGCCAACTGTGATGCGAAGAACCCTCGAGGCGAACCTTACCTGAGGTGTCGGGGGATATGCCAGCAGGTCTTCGCGGGTGGTCGCGGAGGTCCGTGCTTGACATCGCGGGACGCCTGCGGGTAGGTGCGGGGATGGACACGGTCGCTCCGGCCAGGCTCGACCGGCCGGCCTTCGCCAACCTCCGCCGTCTGCGGCGCGACCCGATCGGGCTCCTGGAGGACGCGGCCGCCCTCGGTGACGTGGTCCGGATCCCGATGCCCCGCGTTCGGGTGCTGCTGGTGAACCGGCCCGAGCTGGCGTGGGATGTGCTCTCCACGGGCCACCGGGACTTCGTGAAGAGCCCTACGCTCCAGAACGCCAAACGGGTCCTCGGCAACGGACTGCTCACCAGCGAGGGCGAGTTCCATCACCGCCAACGCAGGTTGATCCAGCCGATCTTCCGTCACGACCGGATCGATGGATATGGCACCCTCATGGTGGCCGAGGCGGAGCGCGCCGTCGAGCGGCTGCGGGCCGGGGCCACGGTCGACATGCACCAGGAGATGATGCGGCTGACGCTGGCGATCGTCGGTCGCACGTTGTTCGACACCGATCTCGAGGCTCGTCAGGCGCGGGACGTGGGCCAAGCCCTCACCGAGGTGTTGTCGCAGTTCGACCGGCAGTTCTCCCCGTGGCTGCCGCTCACGGAGCGTCTCCCCCTCCCTTCGACCCGACGGTTCAACCGCGCGGTGGGTGTGTTCGATCGAGAGATCTACGGATTGATCGCCCAGCGTCGGCTGGGCGGCCTGCACGGGGCCGACCTGCTCTCGCTCCTGCTCGGCGCCCAGGAAGAGGGGGTGGGGATGGATGATGTTCAGGTCCGGGACGAGGCGGTGACCCTCTTCCTCGCGGGGCACGAGACCACCTCGAACGCACTGACGTGGACATGGTGGTTGCTCTCGCGATATCCCGACGAGGCAGCGGACCTGCATCGCGAGCTGGACGCCGTGCTTGGCGGTCGTGCGCCCACGGTGGCCGATCTCGACGACCTTCCTCTGACCCGCGCGGTGATCGCCGAGTCGATGCGCCTGCGGCCGCCGGCGTGGGCGATCGGTCGGCAGAGCGTCCGCGACCGCTCGATCGGAGGTGTGCACGTGCCGGCGGGCTCGGTGGTGGTCGTGTCGCCCTGGCTGCTCCACCACGACGAACGGTGGTGGCCCGAAGCGGCGACGTTCCGCCCGCGACGCTGGCTCCACGAGGATCCCGAGCGGCCGAGGCACGCGTTCCTGGCGTTCGGGGGCGGTCCGCGGATGTGCATCGGCGAGGGGTTCGCCTGGATGGAGGCCCGGTTGCTGTTGGCCACGATCGCTCAGGGCTGGCGGTTCCGACTGGACCCCGCGGCGCGCGTGGCGCTGCAGCCCGTGATCACGCTGCGGCCGCGGTTCGGGATGCCGATGGTCGCGGAGCCGCGATCTGGCTGATCAGGCGTTGAGTCTGGCGGCCGCGGCCGGGGTCTGTTCGGTGACGAGTGGGATCCGGACCGTGAACGTGCTGCCGGCCCCCGCAACGCTGTCCACGTGCACCTGTCCACCCATCGACTCGACCAGACCGCGCACGATGTGGAGCCCCAGACCCACCCCACCGTGGGCTCGGGTGGCCGATTGGTCGGCCTGGTAGAAACGATCGAAGATCCTCGGGATGTCGTCGGGGTCGATGCCCGGGCCCTGGTCGCTCACACGGATCGTCAGCGTGCCCCCGTCGACCTCGGCTCCCACCGTGACCGGGGTGCCGGGCTCGGCGTACTTCAGCGCGTTATCGATCAGGTTGACAAGCACGTCCGCCACCTTGCCGCTGTCGCATCGCACCTCAGGCATGTCGGCGGGGATCTCGGAGCGCACGCGCTCGCCGTCGGCGTGGAAGTCGGCGGCGACCTCACGCACCAGGGCGTCGAGATCGAAGGGGAAGAACGACGCATCCTCGCGCTCAGCTTCGATCCGTGATTCGCGAAGCAGGTTCATCACCAGTCGAAGCATCCGCGAGGACTGGCGTTCGATCGCATCAACGGCCTCGTGCGCGATCGGATCGTCCGGTGGGGCGGAGCTCCGAAGGAGGTTCGCGTAGCCGAGGATGCTGGTGAGCGGCGACCGGAGCTCGTGGGACGCCGCCGCAACGAAGTCACCCTGCAACCGATCCAGCTCGACCAGTTCCGCCACGGTGGCTTGTTCGCGCTCCAAGAGTTCCGTCAGCTGCTCGTTCTGACGGCGAAGCGTCCTGGTCGTGCCCACCATCACCGGCAACATGATGACGTACAGGATCAGGAGGCCGACCCCCAACGTGATCGTGAGGGTGCCGGTGAGGCGATCGATCTCAGCCTGGATCGAGGCGTAGTCGCGGTAGACCTCGATGACCGCGTCCACAGGAGCGTCGGGCGAGGCTTTGTAGGGGACGTAGGTCTCGAAGAGCTTGTCGGCGAGGGCTCGCTCGCTGACGTTCTCATCGGCGTCCAGGTTGGAGATCTCCCCTTCGACCTCGCCGTCGAACGCTTCCTCGAGGTTGCTCTCCATCGGCGGACGGAACCCCACCTGTTCCCGATCGTTGGAGAACAGCACGGTTCCGTCGGGGCCCCAGATCTTCACCCGCACGATCCCGCGGTCGCTCGCGATGACCTGATCCACCACCTCGGCGACCCGTGCGTAGCGCTTGCCGTCCATCGGGCGTTCGAGCAAGCCCGGGGTCAGGACGGGGCCGATCAGATCGTTGGCCACCAGCTCGGCGCGCGAGACGGCCGCCTGCTCCTCGCGCTGTCGCAGGTCGCGGGTCCGGAAGAACACGATCGTGAGACCGACCAGCACGAACACCAAGAAGCCTGTGAGCGCGAAGCGCAGCACGATCTTGCCCCGTGGGCGGTCTGGCGGCCTGCCGGAACGCATATGGGGGGTATCGGCGACATGAGCCCCGGCATGAACCCCGCGTTGGCCCCCACGCGTTGGCCCCCACGCGTTGGCCCCCACGCGTTGGCCCCCACGCGTTGGCCCATGATGATGCTCCCGCGGAGAGCCGTTAGGCTCGAAGGGATGCCAACCTTCTCGTCGGCTCTGGTCCTGTTCGCTCATCCTGACGATGCCGAGTACATGTGCGGCGGCACCGTGGCGAAGTGGGCCGGCGAGGGCTGCGAGGTCCACTACGTCGTGTGCACGGACGGGTCGGCGGGATCGAACGAGCCCGGCGCCCGGCGCGAGGAGGTCGCGCCCATCCGGGAGCGGGAGCAACGCGCCGCAGCCGAGGTGCTGGGAGTGAAGAGCGTGACCTTCCTCGGGGAGATCGACGGGCAGCTTGAGGTCAACCTGCGAACGCGGAAGAAGGTGTGCCGGGAGGTGCGCAGGCTCCGGCCCGAGGTGCTGGTGGCGCCTGACCCATCCAGGCTCTGGTTCGGCTCGGGATACATCAATCACTGGGATCACAAGCAGGCCGGCCTGTTGGCCCTCACGACCGTCATGCCCGATGCCCCCACGCGCGTCATGTTCGACGAACTGGAACAAGAAGGACTTGAGCCGTACGAGATCCCCAACCTGTGGCTGGGCGCCGTCGAGGCCGACACGTTCGTGGACATCACACCGACGATCGGGCAGAAGTTGGAGGCCCTCGCGCAACACGCCTCGGAACACGGTGAGGCCAGCGCGCCCTGGGTTCGGCAACGGGGAGCCGAGACCGGCGCCGAAGCAGGGTTCGAGTATGCGGAAGGCTTCAAGGCGTTCCGGTTCGTGGACGACGATGAGTAGGCGATGGACGACCAGGATCTGCCGTACGAGCTGACCGCCGACGAGCGTCGGGATATCGAGGCCGACCTCAACGACCTGGCGGCGATGCATCTCGTGTTCTCACCCCAGGGTGTCAAGGGGGTGGTGATCGCGTGCCAGGAGTGCGGCGCGAACCACTACTACGAATGGGCGCTTCTACGAGACAACCTGGAGCACATGCTGCAAACGGGCGAACCACGGATGCACGAGCCAGCCTTCGACATCGCCGAGGATGAGTACATCCAGTGGGACTACGGCAAGGGCTACATCGATGCCCTCACGGACACCGGCCTGGAACCGGATCGGCGGGTCGAGGTCACCCAATGCCCGTGGTGCGAGACGCCCCTCGGTGACGGTTTCGCGTTCTGTCCGCGATGCGGTCGCTCCCTGGGCACCGTCCGCCTGTACCGCGAGCTGTTGGAGCGCGGGATGGACGAACGTGACGTGCGCGCCCTCCTGGTGCGCGCGGGCTACGAGCCTTTCTGACGGCGTCCTCCTGCCGTCGTTGTGGGTTCCAACACGCACTCGTCGGGAAGCACATCCGGGCGGAGGCCCTTGAAGCTCGGGGCTCGCATCTTGTGGGTGCTCTTCGTGATCTCCAGGTACTCCACCTCGCAGACGAGCTGAGGCTCCACGAACGTGGCGCCCTTCACCCCTTCCAGGTCGGAGTCGTCGATCGCCGGGCCCGGTCGGGAGATGGCGGCGAGCTGCTCCCGGAGCTGTTCCAGCGTTCGATCCGTGAACCCGCTGCCGACCTGACCGACCCAGCGCCAGCGGCCGTCGTCGATCGCCGCGACCAGAAGGGCGCCGAACGAGCCGCTCCGTCCGCGCTGCCCCGGCGTCCAGCCCACGATCACGCAATCCTGCGAGTTGCGGAGCTTGATCTTGCGCCAATCGGGTGAGCGACGCCCAGGGAGGTAGGGGGAACCGAGCCGCTTGGCCATCACGCCCTCGAGGCCCAGCGTCCGCGCCGTCTCGGTGAACGCGACCCCGTCGCCCACGACGTGGGTCGCGACCTGGAGCCGGTGGTCGGTCTCGACGATCAGCTCCAACAGTTCGCGCCGTTCCTCGAGCGCTAGCCCGCTGGTCTCATGCCCGTCGAGCCAGAGCAGGTCGAACGCCACGAGCGCCACCGGCAGCTTCTTCGCGATCCTCGCGATCTCGCGCTCGCCGGTGAGGTTCATCCGCTGTTGCAAGGCTTCGAACGAGTTCCTTCCGTCGTCGTCGAAGGCCACTATCTCTCCGTCGATCACGGCGTTCACCTGGTCCACCAATTCGTGGACCATGTGGATGTCGGGGTACTGGGCCGTAGCGTCGCGCCCGGTTCGCGTGCGCAGGATGGTCTGCCCGGTGGAGAGCTCCGCGAGGCACCGGATCCCGTCGAGCTTGGGCTCGAACCACCATCCGTCGTCGTCGAAAGCCTGGTGACCGCTCTCGGCCAGCATCGGTTCGTACCGGCCGGGAGACGCGATCATCGGAGCTCCCTGCTGGCTGCCCAGCAACGCCAGCCAGTTCTGACGCGTCTTGACGAAGTGGAACTCCAGGCCCGGGTAGCGCCGGCCGTGCAGCGTGAAGCTCACCTTCGTGTCCGTCCATTCGACGGGCTCGTACCAGCCGTCATCGAAGATCCTGACCTCTCCGGCGCCGTAGTGACCCTCGGGGATCGTCCCCTGGAACGATCCGTATTCCAACGGGTGATCCTCGGTGCGCACCGCCAGCCGCTTATCCCCCTTGGCCGTGGGGAGGCCCTTGGGCACCGCCCAGCTGGGGAGCGCCCCCTCGCGCTCCAGGCGGACGTCGTAGTGCAGCGCGGTGGCACGGTGCTTGTGGATCACGAACGAGTTCCCGGCCGAACGGTCGGGCGCGTCGCCCGGAGCGGGCTCCGGGGTGTGCTCGAAGTCGCGTTTTCGGACGTAGTCCATCAGGTTCGGATCCTTCGACGCGGCCGCGATCTCCTCGCTGGTCTTCCCGCGGACGGATGGGGCGGCCGTACGAGGCAGCGGCGCCTCGTCAGGTTCCGGGTTCACATGGAGGGTCTCGAGCGCGGCCGTGAGATCGACGGCTTCGGTCAGGACGCCGGCGAACAGGTCTCCGACGCTCGCGAACCGTTCCCAGACGTTGTCGATCCTGAAGTCCTGGGGTTCGAACCCACCCTGCGCGACGTCCTCCCAGGTCAGCGGCGTGGACACAGGCGCTCGGGGTTCAGGGCGAAGGCTGTAGGCGGCGGCGATGTTCGCCCCCCGTCGATTCATGTTGTGGTCGATGAACACTTTGCCGGTACGGTCGGCGATCTTCCAGGCCATCGTGACCCGGTCGGGGTCGGCGTCGCGGATCAGGCGCCCACACGCCCCCACGAACGCACGGACCTGTCCGTAGGAGTACGTGCCCCTGGTCACGGGCATGAAGATCTGGAGTCCCGTGGCTCCGGAGGTCTTCGGGAACGCGATCAGGCCGAGCTGGTCCAGGAGGGCCTTGATGTGGCGGCCTACGACCAGAACATCCTCGTAGGTGTATGGCGGGAACGGGTCGAGGTCGAAGAACAGGTAGTCGGGATGCTCGACGTCATCGCACCGCGAGTGGAGCGGGTGGAACTCGATGCATCCCAGGTTCGCGATGTACAAGAGGCCAGCGGCGTCCTGGATCGTCATGTAGTCGATGACACCGGTGCGGCTGTCGTCGCTGTGTACGGGGCAGCGCCCGATCCAATCCGGCACATGCGACGGCGCGGATTTCTCGTAGAAGGATCCGCCTTCGATGCCGTCGGGCATGCGTTTCATCGTGAGGGGCCGGTCGGCCAGGTGGGGCACGATCAAGGGGGCGACGTTGAGGTAGTAGGCGATCAGATCGCCCTTCGTGTAGCCCTCATCCGGCCAGAAGGTCTTGTTCAGGTTGGACAGGCGCAGCTCGCGGCCGTCGATCTCGAACCACCAGGCATCGCCGTCGCGTCGGGCCTCGAGAGGCTGTGGGAACGCAACGGTGAACGCGGGGCCGGATCCCCGCTTGCGAGCCGGCATGCGAAGGATGCTAGCCGGATGGTCGTCGCCCGTGCCCCAGAGGCGTCATCATCCCGAGGTGAGCGCTGCGGAGATCGTCCTGCTGGTGGTGATGCTCGCTGGACTGGTCGGGGTGGTGGTCCCGGTGCTCCCGGGTCTGCTCCTGATCTTCGGCGCCGGGGTGGTGTGGGCGTTCGCCGAGGGTGGTGGGCTCGAACGGTGGGTGGTGGTGCTCGCGATGGGGGTGCTGGCCGCGCTCGGAACCCTGGCGCCCCATGCGTTGTCCGGGCGTCGAACCGGCGCGACGGGGGTCCCGGGATGGGTCCTATTGGCAGGCGTCGCCGGCTCGATCGTCGGGTTCTTCGTGCTTCCCGTGGTGGGCGCTTTGGCGGGGTTCCCAGCGGGCGTCTTCGTCGCCGAGCTGGCACGGGTGCGTGATCCTCATCAGGCGTGGCGTGCAACGATCGAGGCCCTGAAGGGGATGGGATGGGGGATCGCGGTCCAGTTCGCCGCGGGGGTGGCGATGATCGCCGTGTGGGCGGTGGGGGTGTGGGCCACATGACCGCTGCCGGCGTGGATCTGGGCCGGCTCCGTGACGAACGACTGGCTCGGCTCCAGGAAGCCATGCGCCACCACGACATCGAGGTCTGCCTGCTTTTCAACGAACCCAACATCCGGTATGCGACGGGAGCGTCGGCGATGCCGGTGTACGCCATGAGCACCTTCGTGCGGTGTGCCGTCGTCCCCGCCGAGGGCACGCCGATCCTGTTCGAGCACGGCAACTCGATCCATCGCTCCGGAATGATCGCTCGTGATGTCCGTCCCATGCACGCGTGGGAGTTCTTCGATGACCCGGGTGCGGAGGCGGAGATCTGGGCTCGCGAGGTGGCCGACGCCGTGGATGGGTTCGGGGTCCGGGATCGATCGCTCGCCGTCGATAGGCTGGGGACCCCCGGCTTCCTGGCCCTCCAGCATGCGGGGTTCTCGATCGTGGACTCAGCACCGGTGAGCCAGGAGGCGCGGGAGATCAAGACGCCGGAAGAGATCCGGGCGTTCCGAGCCAACGTCCCGATGGTCATGCAGATGCTGAAGACCTTCGAGGGCGCGCTGCGTCCGGGTGTGCGGGAGCTCGACCTCCTCGCGGAGCTGTCGGGCGTCATGGTCCGGGGCGGCGGCGAGTACCTCGCCACCAATACGGTCTGCTCCGGGCCCAACACGAACCCCTGGCGTTCCGAAGCGACGGACCGCCGGGTGGAGGCCGGCGACCTCGTCTACGTAGACACCGACACCGTCGGCATCGGTGGCTGCTTCTACTGCGTCTCCCGAACGTTCCTGTGTGGGGAGGAGCCACCCACATCCGAACAGCGCGCCACCTACGCCGTGGCACGAGGATGGTTGGAAGAGATGACATCGCTCGTGGTGCCCGGCATCACCTGCGGAGAGTTGGCCGAACGGGCCCCGAAGATCCCCGACCGCTACCTCGCGCAACGCTACGAGTGCATGATCCACGGCGCAGGCCTGGAGGAGGAGAGCCCGAGCGTCTGTCACCCGCAGGATCCCCAGTCGAACGCCGAACGCCTCATCCAGGAGAGCATGGTTCTGGTCGTGGAGATCTACGCGGGCGAGCCTGGCGCGACGCATGGCGTCAAGCTAGGGGACGAGGTCCTGGTCACGGCCGAGGGCACGGAGGTCCTGGCTCCCTACCCCTTCGACGAACGGCTGTCGTGAAGACGTCGCTGGCCTCGGGTGCGTGGCTGTGGTAGGAAGCACCGTCCGGCCGCCGCGAGGAGCGTGAAGGTGGAGCGTCTGAAACGGAACCCGGCTGCCTGGGGGTTGATCCTGGGCGGAGCGGTCGTGCTCCTGTCGGCCTTCCTGGTCTGGCTCCGTGTGCAGGATGTCGCCAGCGGCTCACAGCTGGATGTGCGCGCCGTGAAGTCGACCACCGGTCAGACGATCCTGTTCCTGGGGATCCTCGCCGCCATCTGCGGAGGCGGGGTGCTGGGATCGGGAGGGCGAGGCAAGTACGCGTGGGCGACCTTGGGGCTGATCGCCTGCATCGTCGTGCTGGGTCTGGCGATCTACGGCCTCGTCGACGCGGCCGGCTTGGCCACGCGCTTCGCCACGGCGCAGGCCTGGTCCGAGCTCTCGTCCAGTTCAATCACCTACTCCGCGGACAACGTGAAGGCCGCCTTCGCGGACGGGAGCCTCTCGGCGTCGATCGCGTTCGGCCTGCTGGTGGGCTTGGTGGGCTCTGCGCTGGGAGCGCTGGGAGCCCTGCTGTGCTACCGGTACACGCCCCCAGGCGCGGACTGAGCCTGTCGGCGACAGAGGATAGACTTCTCCCATGCCGAGATCGATGTGGAAAGGGGCCATCTCGTTCGGCCTCGTGACGATCCCGGTGGCGGTGTATCCGGCCACCGAGGAGAAGACCCTGCGCTTCAACCAGCTCCACGACGAGGACCTGGGGCGTATCCGGTACAAGCGCGTGTGCGAGAAGGACGGCGAGATCGTCGACTTCGAGCACATCGTGAAGGGGTACGAGTACGAGAAGGACCGCTACGTGATCCTGACGGACGACGATTTCGACGCCGTCCCGGTCGAGTCCAGCCGTGCCATCGACATCGTGCAGTTCGTGGACCTGGACGAGATCGACCCCATGCTCTACAAGAAGTCCTACTACCTGGTTCCGGATGAGACCGGGGCGAAGGCCTACTCGCTCCTGCGCCAGGCGATGAGCCAGGACAACAAGGTCGGGATCGCGAAGGTTAGCTTCCGTGACAAGGAGCACCTTGCGGCGCTGCGCTTCCGCGACGAGGCGTTCGTGCTGGAGACCATGTACTGGCCGGACGAGATCCGTGGGGCGGAGTTCGGCGACGTGGATGTGGACGTCAAGGTGCGGGCGCAGGAGCTGGAGATGGCGCGTCAGCTGATCGAGGGGCTGACGGCCGACTGGAACCCCGAGGAGTTCACCGACGACTATCGGGAGGCGCTCCTCAAGATCGTCGAGGCGAAGATCAACGGTGAAGAGGTCGAGCTGGTCGAGGTCGAGCCCACCGCCAAGGTGGTGGACCTGATGGAAGCCCTCAAGGCCAGCGTCGCCGCTGCGAAGAAGGAGGTCGACGCCGACGAAGCGCCGGCCAAGCCGGCCAAGAGATCGCCGGCGAAGAAGAGCCCGGCGAAGAAGACCACAGCGAAGAAGACGAGCGCGCGGAAGAAGGCCGTCGGCGAGTGACCCCGCCCGGGGGCCTCACCGAGCGGCCCGCGGTGCCCCAGGATCTGGATGCTGCCGTCGCGTTGTTCCGAGCGAGCGATCTTTCGATCGGTGCTGACGTGGAGCCTCGGCGGGAGTTCTTCACCTGGCTTTGGAACCTGCCGTTCGTGGATATGGACCGGGACACCAGGGTCCTGCTCGCGGGAGACGAGCTGGTGGCCTACGCCCACACGTGGATGGATCAGGCTCGGGGCGGCCGGCTGTACGGCCTCGGCTGCGTTCATCCCTCCCGCACCGGTGAGGGGATCGGTTCGGAGCTGGTCCGATGGATGGAGGCGCAGCTGCCTCTGCGGAGGGAGGCGGACGGGCTGAGGATCGCGCTCCCGGCTCTGGATGCCGCCGCCGGCTCACTCCTGAGGGCGAACGGCTACGGCATCGTGCGAACGAGCATCGACATGCGGCGCTCGGTCGATCCGGATGTCGAGGTCGTCGCTCCACCCGCGGGTATCGCGATCAGGACCTTCCGCTCGGGGGTCGACGAACGGACGCTCTATCGAGTGGCCGAGACGGCGTTCCGGGACCACTGGGATCATCGACCCCGGTCGTATGCATCCTTCTCGGCGGACTTCTACGAGCCCGTGGACTGGGATCCCACCCTTGCCTACCTCGCCGTCACCGCTGAGGATGAAGCGGTGGGGGAGCTCATCGCGATCGAGCTCGATGAGTCAGGCTACATCGCCTCGCTGGGCACGATGCCCGCGTGGCGCAAACGAGGGGTCGCCCGGGCTCTGCTTACGCGAGCGTTCCGTGATCTGGCGCTCCATGGGCATCCTGAGGTGGGTCTCAGCGTCGATGCCACGAACCCCACCGGTGCGGTTTCTTTGTACGAAGGGGTCGGGATGCAGGTCCGGCGGGAAGCCCACCTCTACGATCGCATCGCTCCCGCCGACTAGGCTAGGCGGGCCGACGTGCCTGGAGGATCGCCGTGAAGCTCGTGACCGCCATCGTGAAGCCCCACAGGATCGATGAGGTGAAGGAAGCGCTGCGCGACGTCGGACTGAACGGCCTCACGACCACGGATGTCGAAGGGTTCGGACGCCAGCGGGGGCATACCGAGGTCTACCGTGGGGCCGAGTACCAAGTCGACTTCGTCCCCAAGGTGAAGCTCGAGGTCCTCGTCCCCGACGACGACGTTCAAGGTGTCGTCGACGCCATCGTGAAGGCGGCGCGGACGGGGAAGATCGGCGACGGGAAGCTGTGGGTCACCGAGGCGGAGAAGGTGATCCGGATCCGCACCGGGGAGATGGGCCCCGACGCCGTCTGAGCCCACGGGCGCCGGGATGAGCCTGTCGGCCCCAGCGATCGTCGCCCGGCTCCGCGATGACCTCGCCTCCCTGGAGCACGCCTATTCTCCGGGACACCACGGGCTGTGGTCGGCGCGTCGACGAGCGGGTCTGGTGGACACCGCTCTGGTGGCGCTCTACGAGGCCGCTGGCGCTCCATCCGAGGTCGCCCTGGTGGCCCTGGGCGGGCTGGGCCATAGCCGGCAGCTTCCGCGGTCCGACCTGGACCTGATGATCGTGCACGATGGTGGGGATGCGGATCAGGTCACCGCCCTGACGCACAGCGTGCTCTACCCGTTGTGGGATGCCGGGTTCGAGGTGGGCCAGGCGGTGCGCACTCCGGGGGAGTGCCGGTCGATCGCGCTTGAGCGACTGGACGCCTGCACCGCCATGCTGGACCTGCGTCGGCTCGCGGGTTCGCATGAGCTGGCCGAGTCGGTCGTGGGAGAAGTGCGCGCAACCGTGTGCTCCGATCTCTCGGCGTTCGTCCGCAGGCTCACGGAGGACTCCGCTGCGCGCGGGGAGCGATACGCGTCGGCGACGGACCGATCGGAACCGGACCTGAAGGAGGGCGCGGGAGGTCTTCGCGACATCGACACGCTCCACTGGCTCCAGGTCGCCTTGGGCGGTCCGCTCGAGGATGCCGGGCTGCTCCGGTCGAGCGAGCGTCGAGCGCTGGATGACGCGGAGGAGTTCTTGACCCGAGCTCGCTCGGCGTTGCAGATCGAGACCGGGAAGCGGGGCGGGCGACTGCTCCGTGAGCACCAGTTGGGCATCGCGCATGTGATGGGGTTCCAGGACGAACCGCGGCTGATCGCCGAGGACGGCCTGATGCGAACGGTCTTCGAGCATGCGAGACAGGTGCGCCACATCCAATCCCAAGTCTTCGAGCGGATGTCGGGAACGGTGAGCGAGCCGACAGAGACCCTCGCGAACGCCGTGGACGTGCTGCGCGCTCTGGTCGGCGTGGCGGAGGCCAACGTCACGGCGTCCCCGAGCCTGCTCGACGCGATCGAGGCCGCCGAGCTTCCCGATCCCGTGACGTGGGACGAAGCGACGCGTGAGGCGTTCCTGCGGCTGCTGCGCGCCGGGAGCCCTGGTGTCGAAGCCTTGGAGACGCTGGACCGCCTCGGCCTGTTCACGCGGTACCTCCCTGCATGGACCGACGTGCGGTGCCGCCCCCAACGAGATCCGTACCATCGGTCCTCGGTCGACACCCATCTGACGGGAGCGCTTCGTGTGATGGGCCAGATGCTGGCGGGCCGGTTCCGACGACGACGACACGGTCGAGCGGGAAGCCGTCGCGGTCTCCTCGGATCCGGACGCGCTCCGGCTCGGGGCCTTGCTCCACGACATCGGGAAGATCGGTGAAGGAGGTCACGTGGCGGTGGGAACCCGGGTGGCCGGGGAACTCCTCGCACACATGGGGGTCGAGCCCGATATGCGGGGCTTCGTGTCGTTCATGGTGGAGCATCATCTGCTGTTGCCCGACACCGCCACCCGCCGGGATCTGAGCGATGAGGACCTGATCCTGGACGTCGCTGCGCGGGTGGGTTCGACCGAACGACTCGCCGCGCTGTACCTGCTGGCCAAGGCGGACGCCGCGGCGACGGGTCCCGCCGCGTGGACGCCATGGCGTCAGACGCTGATCCGGGAGCTGGTGGGCAAGGTCGAACGGGTACTCGCCCGAGGTGAGATGGGCACCGCGCTCGCGGAACGCCTTACCGAGCGCATCGTGGCCATGCGAGATCTCCTGTCCGCGGAGCCCGAGGCGGACGTGGAGCGGTTCGTGCTGCGCATGCCACGGGGTTATTTCCTGTCCGTGGAACCAGATCAGGCGGCACGGCACTACCGGACGATCGCGCCCGACCTGGGCTCACTAGAGGTGCGGACGGCAGCGGTTCCCGGCTCCGGGCCCGGCTCCTACGAGCTGCTTGTGGTGGCGGCAGACCGCCCCGGGCTGCTTTCATGGATCGCGGGGGCGCTCTCGCTGGCCGGCCTCTCGATCCTCTCAGCGCAGGTCTTCACCACTGAGGACGGCGCGGCGGTGGACCTGTTCGAGGTCGTGGGGGTGTTCGAACCGCTGGTCGGCGAGCGCCGTTGGCGGGAGTTCCGCTCCGTCCTCCAGCGCGTGATCGACGGCCGGATCGCCCTGGACCGCCAGGTCGCGGAGAAACGTGCCACCTACCCCGCACAGATCGAGAGCCCGATCACGATCGGGATCGACAACGAGGCCTCGGACTTCTTCACGGTGATCGAGGTGGGAGCGCCCGACCGGATCGGCCTGCTCTTCGACATCACCGACACCCTGGCGCAACTCGAGCTCGACGTGCACATCGCGAAGGTGTCGACGTACACGGGTCGCGTGGTCGACGCCTTCTACGTTCGCGACGCCCTGGGTCGCAAGATGGCAGGCCCCGGCGAGGTCGCATCGATCGAGGGGGCCTTGAGGGTCCGACTCGATCCCTCGTAGGCTTCGGCGGGATCTACCTCGATGCTTGCTGGTAGGACGGTCCCCAATCCGGCGTCGATTCCAGGATCCGAGGGGTGTTCGTGACCCGCTGCAGCCCCGATCCGTCGGGCCGCACGGTGTAGATGTCCCAATTGCCCGGGGCCTGGAGGCTGAACGCGATCCGCGATCCGTCCGGCGACCACGTGGGATAGAAGGCCGACCCGACGCCATCTGGATAGGCGATGGGGATCTCATGGAGCCCCCGGCCGTCCGGGTGGACCAGGTAGAGCTTCCCGAAAGACCTCTGGAACACGATCCACCTCCCGTCGGGAGACCACGCCTTGTCGAGCGTGGTGAATCTCGGGGTGATGCGATGCGCCCCGCTTCCGTCGGCATTCATCACGAACAGTGCGCTCGTTTCCCCCTCGGTGTCTCCGGCCAACGTTCGGGTGAAGGCGACGGTCCGGCCATCGGGTGAGTAGAGGGGGATAGCGTCGAAGCCGCTGGTGAGCCGTTCGAGCCCGCCTCCATCGGAAGCGCGGACCGAGTAGATCCCCTTCGCCTCCGGCAGCCGGTCGTTGAAGCCCTCCAGGACGATGCGCGTTCCATCCGGCGATACGTCGCCGCAGGCCAGGTTCAGTTGAGGGTCGCTCGTCCCATCGAGCGTGTGGAAGCCCGAACCGTCGGGCCGGATCGTGGCAGGGCGCAGAGGCTCACCGGGCCCCGCCGCCCCCTCGTTGTCGGTGAGCAGCTTGCTGCCGTCCGGCCACCAGCTGGTACAGCCTGCGGTGAGGCCCAGATCCTGCAGTCCGGATCCATCGGGGTTCCTCGTGAACCAGTCCGGCACCGTGCGGCTGTGGTCGTTCCGTCCGAAGAGGATCCGGCCGTTCGCGGGACCCGGCTTCGCGGGTTCGCTCGGGTGCCCCGGGCCGAACGCGCGCACCATGGCCACCATCACCCCAAGCGTGATAGCGGCGGCTACGACGACGGTGCCCACCCGGCGGTTCCGCTCCCTGCGTGCCCGATACCGCTCGAACCGTTCGATCGATCCCGAGGCCGAACCTGCGTCTTCGCCTGCCTGCGCAGCCGCGCGGATCCCCTCGGCCGCTCCTCGTGCCATGTCGTCCAGCTTCATGCGTCCTCCTCGGCCGCCAGGGTCACGGCCAGGGTGTTGCGCCCATCGTGCAGGTGTTTCTTCACCGTTCCGGGCGCGATCTCCAGGATCTGGGCGATCTGGGCGATCGGCAGATCCTCGAGGTAGTGCAGAGCGATCACCTGCGCCTGGCGTCGAGGGAGGGAACGGACCGCCTTCCAGAAGGCCGCGTCGTCGACAGACAGTTCCGGCAGGGAGGAAGGCGATCCGAGTGCCATCCGAGCGAGGCCCTTCACCTCGACCGTTCGCCGGCGGAATGCCGACACCGCCAGGTTCGACAGCACCCGCCGGATCCATGCCGCCGGCTGCTCGTAGTTGGACACCCGATCCCAGTTGCGATGGGCGGCCAGGAAGGCATCCTGGGCCAGGTCCTCAGCGACCCAGCGGTTGCCCGACAGCGCGTACGCGAGCCCGATCACGGCCGCACGCTCTCGCACGTAGAAGTCCTCGAACGATCCCGGGGACTCCACGACCCGAAGATCCGCTGCCTCCCGAATGGGTCCGCTCCTCGCCCGCCCTCGTGGCCGATCGTCTCCTATCCTGGTCACTCGCGCGGGCACCTGCCGAGGTTCAGTCGGTGCTCGACCGAACCTCGGCATCGGCTCCCTACGCCGCCCAGTCGGCCGAGTTCTCGGGCGCCGGGGTGTCGGTGACCTGCACGATGTCTGTGCCGTCGGGGTCGGCCGTGTAGATATCCATCTGACCCTCCGTCATCCGGAAGACGATCCGAGAGCCGTCCGGGGACCAGTCCGGGGCCCAGGCGGAGTAGGGTCGTCCATCCGTGTCCAAATGGACCCCGCGTAGCCCCGTCCCGTCCGGGTGGATCAGGTACAGGCGGCCCCGGTACCCGTGGGCGCCCTCGACGCTCGCGAACAGGATGTCTTTCCCGTCGGGCGACCAGTGCACAGCCCACCCGTACTCCTCCCACTGCGGCAAGCCGTAGGGAGTGATCCGCCGCGTGGCCCCGCTGCCGATGTCCTTCACGAACAGCGCTCCACCGGCGTCGTGGGTGCCGGACGCCGGCCGTGCGCGCATGAAGACGAGCTGAGTGCCGTCCGGTGAGAAGCTGCCCGGATGGTCCATCCCCCCGTCGAAGGGGTTGCGCGTGATCCGGATGGGATCGCTACCGTCGGATGCCTGGATCGAGAAGACACCCCCCGATGGGCCTCCGAACATGCAGAGTACCCGGGCGCCGTCAGGCGACCACAGGTCACAGAACATGTCGAACGGACCGTCGGGAACCTGCAGTCGCCGGTACCCCGATCCGTCCTCCGACACGATCGCCGGGCGGAAGGGGAGGAGCGTGCCGTCGCCGTCGAACCTGATGATGTTCGTCAGCAGGATCGACCCGCCGTCGGGTGACCAGATGGCGCTCCCGCGGGATTCGAGCGACCCGTAGGTTTCCAGGCGCTGGGCGTTGCCCCCTTCGGCGTCCGTGAGTCTCACCACTGCCGTGTCATGTCCGGGCTGCTCCCGTGCGATCGCGAGCTTGCCGCTGGGGGCAGCTGTGTGACTCGATCGTGCCGCGGTCCCTCCAGCGGGTGCCGAAGCCCCGCAAGCCGTCAAGGCCGCCGCGACCAACACGATGGCTCCATGCCTCATCTCGCTCCCCCTCCGGTCGGTGCCATACACACCTCACGTTGAGAGGGCATCGCAGGTTCAGTTCGCGTTCGGGATAGCATCGCCCGTGCTTAGTTGCTCGAGCTGCGGATTCGAGAACCCCCACGGGGCGAAGTTCTGTATGGAGTGCGCCACGCCCCTCGAGGCGACCTCCGGCCGTCCCGCGGCTGAGGAACGCAAGGTCATCACCGCCTTGTTCTGCGACCTGATCGGGTTCACCGCCATCTCCGAGTCCGCCGATCCTGAAGATGTGGATGAGATGCTCTCGGCGTATGCCGCGATGGCCCGATCCCAGATCGAGTCTCACGGCGGGGTCGTGGAGAAGTTCATCGGAGACGCGGTGGTCGGGATCTTCGGGGTTCCCGCCGCCCACGAGGACGATCCCGAACGAGCGGTTCGCGCCGGCATCCGGATCACGGAGGCGGCCGAGGATCTGATCTCTGTCGGGGGTGAACCGCTGAGGCTCCGCGTGGGGATCAATACCGGGGCGACACTCGTCCGCCTCGCAGTGAGTCCCAGCTCGGGGGAGCGGATGCTCGCAGGGGATGCCATCAACACCGCCTCTCGCATCCAGTCGATCGCCCCCGCGATGGGGGTGGCGGTAGGCCTCGCGACCTACGAGGCGACGGCACAGCTCTTCGAGTACGAAGAGCTCGAACCTGCGACACTCAAAGGGAAAGCCGAGGACGTCCGCGTGTTCCATGCGATCGCGTCCCGGTCCCGGTACGGCGCCGACCTCACTCGCACCCATGACACCCCGTTCATAGGACGGGAGATCGACCTCGCGCTCCTCAAAGGCATCTTCGATAAGACCGTTGCCGCCGAGGCCGTGCAACTCGTGACGGTGCTGGGCGAACCGGGGATCGGCAAGAGCCGGCTCGTCGCCGAGTTGTACTCCCACGTCGACGGCAGGCCCGCGTTCACGACCTGGCGTCAGGGCCGGTGCCTGCCATACGGGGAAGCCATCACCTTCTGGGCGCTTGGAGACATCGTGAAGGCTCACGCCGGGATCCTCGAATCCGACGGCCCCGACGTGGCGATCGCCAAGCTCGAAACGGTGCTTCCAGAGGGCGATGAACGGCCCTGGTTCCGTCAGCGTCTCCTCCCGCTGCTCGGGATCGAGGCGACCTCTACCGCCGAACGCGAGGAGCTCTTCACCGCTTGGCGGCGATTCTTGGAGCACATCGCAGAGCGCGATCCGACCGTGCTCGTGTTCGAAGACCTGCACTGGGCCGATGACGCGATGCTGGCGTTCCTGGAGCACCTGGCGGATCGAGTGCAAGGCGTCCCCCTGCTCGTGGTCGCCACGGCCCGGCCCGAGCTTCACGAGCACCACCCCGACTTCACGAACGGCCTGCTGAACGCGAACACGATCCAGCTCGCACCCCTGTCGGAGGGCGAAACCGGACGGCTCCTCTCGGCGCTCCTCGAAACCACCTCGATCCCCTCCGGGCTGCAAGGCCCGATCCTCGAGCGCGTCGGCGGGAACCCCCTGTACGCGGAGGAGTTCGTGCGCTGGCTGAGGGACAAGGATCTGCTCATCAAGAAGGGCTCGAGCTGGGAGCTCCGCGAAGGAGCCGACATCCCGTTCCCCGATTCCGTCCAGGCCTTGATCGCGGCTCGCCTCGACACGCTCGAGCCTGATACGAAATCGATGCTCGCCGACGCCGCAGTGGTGGGCAAGGTGTTCTGGGCCGGCGCGATCGCCCAGATGGGCGACCGTAAGCTCTCGCACGTCACCGACAGGCTCCGGGAGCTCTCCCGCAAGGAGCTCGTGCGTCCGGCACGGCGTTCTTCGATCCAAGGCGAGGCCGAGTATTCCTTCTGGCACATCCTTGCCCGCGATGTCACCTATGCTCAGCTCCCCCGGGCATCTCGAGCATCGCGGCACGTCGCGGCAGCCGGTTGGATCGAGTCCAGGGCTCCCGAACGAGTCGAGGACCTCGCCGATGTGCTCGCGTACCACTACGCGACGGCCCTCGATCTCGCCCGAGCCGCAGGTCAGTCCGAGCAAGCGGGCGAGCTCGAGACGCCGGCGTTGCGATTCCTCTCCCTCGCCGGTGAACGTGCGCTCGGACTCGACACGGCCGCGGCGCTTTCGAACCTCGAACGGGCATTGGCGCTCGCCCCGGAGGGCCATCCCGAACGTCCTCACGCTCTCGCCCGCTTCGGTGAGGCCGCCCACCAGGCCGGACGATTCGCCGAAGCGTCCGCGGCGCTGGAGGAGGCCATCGCATCGTTCCGCGCGCTGGGCGACCTTCGCGGCGCTGCTCGCACGATGCTCGCGCTCGGACTCGCGCTTCGACAACCGGGCGATCAACGGCAATGGTCGCTCCCCGCGGAGGCTCGCGAGCTGCTGGAGCCGCTCGGGCCCTCGGCCGATCTCGTCGGCGCCCTCACCGAGGTGGCGGCCAATGAAGCCCTGCTCGGCAGGTCCGAGGCCGCGCTTCGCATCGCCGATCAGGCGCTCGGGCTCGCCGAAGAGCTTGGCTTCCCCCGCCCCGCCCGTGCCTTGGGGTACCGAGGCATGGCCCGCATCAACCTGGGGGACACCGGAGGTCTGGAGGATTTCCGCGAGGCGATCGTGCTCGCGACCGAAGCCGGGCAGGGGCGCGAGGTGGCCCTGCTCCACAACAACATGGGAGCCCTGCTCGCGGCGGTCGAGGGCCCTGCGGCATGCCTCGAGGAGTTCAGGGAAGGGATCGCGTTCGCGGGTGGCAGAGGCCTCACCGAGATGCACGATGGGATGACAACCGGCTTGGTGGACGTGCTCGTTGATGCTGGCGAGCTAGACGAGGCGATCGCGATCGCTGCGGGTATCGATGGACGCCTAGAGGCCGCCGGAAACGTATTCGACCTCGCAGACAGTCGTTCTGGATGGACACGTGCATCCACATTGCGCGGCCAGGCCGCGCAGGTGGCCGGAGTGCTCGACTGGCTCGAGGGCGCGGTCGTCGAGATGGGAACCACGGATATCGCAGCGTCCGGCTTCGGTGCTTCGTCGATGGCGCGCGCCGCGCTGGGTCAGCACGAGGCAGCGTCCCGACTGCTCCTCGCACTCGATCAGTTCGCCGGGATCCGCGAATCAGCGAATTACTTCGTGTATCTCCCAGGACTCGTGCGCACGGCCCTGGGCCTAGGAGAGTTCGCGCTCGTGGAGCGGCTCCTGGGTGGCTACACGCCGGGCTACGCCTACGCCGACCACGCGGTCGTCGCGGCGAATGCCGCCTTCACCGAAGCCCGCGGGGACCTGCGGGCCGCTGCCGGTGGCTACGCTGACGCCGCCGATCGCTGGGAGCGTTTCGGGGTCGTCCCCGAGCAGGCGTTCGCGCTCCTCGGCCAGGGTCGGTGCCTGGTCGAACTCTCGCGAGCGACCGAGGCGGCTCCAGTCCTGCAGCACGCCCACGAGATCTTCGAGCGGCTCCAAGCAGCGCCCGCGCTCGCTGAGACAGACGCCCTCTTAGCCTCTGCCAGCTGAGACTTGGCTGACCGGTGAGGGCACGTCTCGCGTCACGCATCCGAGTGCAAGATCTCGTTGAGGCGCTTCGCCATCTTGGGACTTGCGCCCGCGTCCTCGTGCTTGAAGTAGCAGAAGACATCGGCGCCGCTCTGCAGAGCCGGGCCGATCCGCCTGGCCCACGATCGGAGCTCGTCGTCCGTGTACTCCGTCTTGCGAAGCCGCAGATATCCAGCCGGCTGCCAGGACAGATCCTCGGGCTTCGGGTCCTTGTCGTCGGTCTCCGCCACGCACCAGGCCACGCCCTGATCCGATAGGAGCTGGCGCGCCTCGATCCAGGACGGGTGGCGGAACTCCATCGCGATCCGGGGCGGGCCCGGCGGGAGGTACCCGACGAATCCCTCGATCAATGAGCGGTCGTAGACGAGGTTCGGCGGACATTGGAACAAGACGCACCCCAGACGATCGCCGAGGGTCTTCGCCCGATCCAGGAAGTCCCGCACGTCGTCGTCGACGTCCTTCAGGCGTTTCCAGTGGGTGATCCGCTGGTTCGCCTTGAGGGTGAAGACGAAGCCCGGCTGCGCCTGCTCCCGCCACGTGGTGAGGGACTTCTCGGAGGGGAATCGCCGGAAGGTGTAATTGATCTCCACCGACGAGAGCTGCGACGAGTAGTACGACAGCATCTCTCGGTTCTTCAGCTCTTCGGGGTAGAACACCCCGTGCTTCCAGCCGTCGTAGGCGAATCCCGATGTCCCCAGGTAGAAGCTTCCGGCCACGGCGTGCATCATGACATGGTGACCACGCCCGAGGAACGCGTCACGATCGCCGTGCCCGAGAAGGGGGACCGTCTCCGGTGTCTACGCCCGACCCTCGGGCGCGGACGTCACGATCGTGGTGGCGCACGGCGCCGGTGCCGGGATGGACCATCCCTTCATGGTCGGCTTCACGCGCGGGATGAACGAGCAGGGGGTCGCGACCCTTCGCTTCAACTTCCCCTACCTGGAAGCCGGGCGGCGTTCCCCCGACCGACCGCCCGTGGCGATCGCGGCGTGGCGTGCCGCGTTCGATGTGGCCGTGGATCGTGCGGGTCCCGGCGAGGCCGTGTGGGCCTCGGGGAAGTCCTTCGGCGGTCGCATGGCATCGATGGCGGTGGCGGACGGGATGGCGGCCGCCGGTCTCGTGTTCCTCGGCTACCCATTGCACCCGCCGGGCAAGCCCGACCGAGTACGCGATGAACATCTGTACGACATCACGGTCCCGATGCTGTTCGTCGAGGGGACCGCGGACCCGTTCGCGACCACCGAGGTGCTCACGCCGGTGCTGGCGAAGCTCGGGACGTGGGCCACCTACCATCCCATCGAAGGTGGTGGGCATTCCTTCGAGGTTCGCGGGGTCCGGCGAGACCCACGCGCGACCGCGGAGGCCCTGGCGCCGATCGTCGCCACGTTCATCCGGGGGGGATGAACGGTGCCTCGCCGGAACCGCCGCGACCCGGAGTTCTTCGCCACGCCCGAGGCGCCGCCCGCGCGCGCATCGGCTCCGGATTGGGCCGTGGTGCCCGGTTACGACGTCCGCCACGTGGGCGGTCAGAAGGAGTACCGCTGTCCGGGCTGTGATCACGTCGTGCGTGCAGGGTCGTGGCATCTGGTCGTCGTGCCCCAGGACGACGTCGATGCCCGTCGCCACTGGCACACCGAGTGCTGGCGGCGGGAACTCCGGCGCCTGGGCCTCTACCGACCGTCGAACGTCGACACCTGAACGGGCCAAGCGTGCCGGGTTCGCACCGTCGCGCAGCCTCCCGACTATCATCCCCGACGATGATCGACGCCGTGCGGGCCCGGATGTGGGAGACGGGGGGTCGATGGTACGCCCGGATCCTGGATGCGCCCGCCTACATCGAGGTGACGGGGATCAGCCGGGGCCAGTGCCTGGAACAGCTCCGGAAGGTGACGGGCGACGATGTGACGCTCACGGTCGAGGTGATCCCCCTCGTCGTGGGTGTCGCGGAGGCCGCCGAGATCATCGGCTGGGACAAGCGGCGCGTCGTCACCTACATCGACCGGGGATCGTTCCCGGAACCGATCACCACCCTCGCCTCCGGTCGGATCTGGCTTCGGGAGGACGTAGAGAGCTACGCGGAGGCGTGGCACGCTCGGCGTGTCGACTCCGGCACGGGGTCGACCCGTTGACGCAGGATCGCCGGCTGTATCTGATCCGGCACGGCCGGGCCTCGGGAGCGACCGCCGAGGCTCGGACACCGCGGGGGTTGGTCTCCGACCCTCCGCTCGATGCCACCGGGATCGAGCAGGCGGAGGTACTCACCCGCAGGCTCCTCAAGATGCCGCAACCCGAGGCGCTCTACGTCTCGCCCCTGACGCGAGCGCGCCAGACGATCGCTCCCTATGAGAGGGCCACCGGGCGCAGCGCCACCGTCGTCGAGGACCTTGCCGAGTGGTACGGGGGCGATTGGGAGTTCAAGGAGTTCGAGGAGCTGCTGGGAGAGCACCCGGAGATGCCGCGCCGGATCCTGCTCCAGGATCCGCTGTTCCATCTGGCGCCGGGCGCGGAGCCGACGGCCGCGTTCCAAGAGCGAGTGGTGGGGGCGATCGAGGCGATCCTCACGGCACATCCGTCGGGGGATGCCTGGGTCGTCTGCCACGGCGGCGTGATCAACGCCTATGTCGGAACGATCATGGCGATCCCCGATCAGGAGATGTTCTTCCTACCACCCAACACGAGCATCAACACGATCCGGGTGGTGGGGGATGAGCGACACGTGTGGTTCCTGGCCGATGACACGCACCTCACCCAGCCTGGGCTGTTCGCCGACGAACTCCATGACCCCGCCTATACTCCCGGGACCGCTGATCTGAAGGAGTAGGCCCGTGACCGTGAAGTTCCTTTCGCGACGAGTGGGCCGACGCGCTCGACGTCCCAGCTCAACGCGAGCGACGCGTTCCGGGAGGCTGCGGTCGGCCAGACGGCCACGATCCAGCAGGTGATCACCGGACGGCGAGGACGACACGCGCTACTGGATCCGGTCGTGGATCAGACGATCGAGATGGGGGTCGGCGAGGCGGAGAGCCCCGACGCCACGATCACGCAGAGCTACGAGACGGCGGTGGCGCTGGCGCGAAGTCCGAGGTCTCGCCCGTCACCGCGTTCATGACCGGCAAGATCAAGGTCGCCGGCAACATGGGCCTCCTGCTGGGCCTGCAGGGCGCATTCGCCCAGCTGCCGGAAGCCATGGCCAGGGATCGACGTCGAGTACTGACCCGCGGCGCTCACTCCGTGATCGCTGAACGTGCCGGCGGCCGCGCCAGCAGGCGTTGCCGTACCGTCGGATAGGTCCGCCTCCGCGTACGCGATCTGGCTGCCGACCCGCACGGCGCGTCCGGGGCCTCGACCGGGCCGGCGTTCGCGGCCGGAGGTAGTGCACGCCCAACTCGATCGTGACGTGGCGCCGGCCCGGTTCGAGTCGCCGAGCGCACCGCCAGCCCATCGCGGTATCCGCAAGGGTCGCGAGCACACCGCCGTGCAGGAGACCCTGGAGGTTCAACTGGTCGGGCCGAGCGATCAGCGACAGAGGTGACCTCGCCGAGGGTCGCCCGCTCCACGGTGATGCCGAGACCTGCTATGGAACGGCGATGCTGCCACGCGCCGGCGGAGGTCCTACCTCGATCTGCTCCGACGGATCGCCCACGATCACGGTCCCGTCTCAGCGCACCAGGATCGGGCAGCGGCCGGCCGAGACGATTCATCGAGCCGGATCGGAACGGTTCACGATCGATCTCGACCTCGAGCGTAGCCGGCCGCCATGACGGCGCCTTCGATCGCTGGGCGGATCTCGGCCGCGCCGGGCAAGGTCTTCCTCGCCGAGCTCCACGCGAGCCAGCGGCACCGAAGTGGCGCACCCGGAGCTCGCGGAACCCGAGCGCCCTCAGGGCCCGTTCGGCCCGATCCACCTGCGCCAGGACGTGGGCCGTCACCTCGGTGCCGTACGGCAGGCGCGACGCCAGACATGGTGACGCCGGTTTGTCGGCGCTCGGGATCCCCAGGTCGCGCGCGAGCGCCCGGACGTCGGCCTTGCCCAACCCCGTCTCGACCAGCGGGTGGCGCACGGCGTGCTCGGCCGCGGCGCGGAGGCCGGGCCGCCAGTCGCCCACGTCGTCGGCGTTGGCTCCGGAGAACAACGTGGCGAAGCCTCGCTCGGTGGCCAACGCGGACAGGGACGTCGTACAGCTCGGTCTTGCAGTGGTAGCAGCGGTCGCGGTCGTTGCGCCGGTAGCCATCCGCTCGAGAGCTCGTCGGTGCGGATCGTCTCGTGCGCGATGCCGATCGCACGGGCCACGATCGCTGGCGCCGTCGAGCTCGCCGCTCGCCGAGCGCTCGGCGACACCGCCGTCACAGCGAGGGCCCGTGCTCCCAGCATCCGATGCGTGCACGGCCGCGACGAGTGAGGAATCCACGCCACCCGAGAACGCCACGATCGCGCCGGGGGTGGTCGCCACGGCCGCTTCGAGCTCAGCCAGCGTGGTTCATGCCCGGCTCCTTCCTCGGCGGGGAGCGCTGGCTGTGCCGCGGCGAGCGCCGCCGCCCAGATCTGCTTCACGGGCCGGCCCGTCAGGGAGGCGACCGAGGCACAATCGTCGTGTTCGGGAGCCACGTTCACCACACGGCCATGCGAGCAGCCCGATCTTCACGCGCACCGCGTAGCCGTCCACCTGCACCTCGCGTGAGGGTGCGAGTCCAGTTCGTGGCGGCGAGCGGAGACGACCCGACGCCCAGCGTGCTGGTGTGTTCGAACAGGGCGGAGACGATGTCTCGCTCGGCCTCCGGCCGGGCCATCGCCGAAAGGACGACACCCGGCCGGCCCTTCTTCATCTGGACCGGCGCCGTCCACACGTCGAGGGCGCCGGCAGCCACGGCACCGCTCGATCGCGTCGGGGATCAGTTCGGGGATCAGGTCGTCCAGGTTCGCTTCGAGGAGCAGGACGTCAGCGAGACGTTCCTCGATCGCCTCCGGTGCGCTGCCCAGCACCAACCGGAGCAGGTTCGGCCGGTCGGGAGGATCGCGGTGCCCGGCGCCGTAGCCCACCCGTCAAGCGTCATCGCGGGGAGCAGGCCCCATGCGGTCGCGACCACGGCCGCCAGCGCCGCCCCGGTCGGCGTGACGATCTCGTCGCCGGATGCGACGCCGACGACCGGCGCGCCTCGCAGCAGCTCGAGCACCGCCGGGCCCGGCGTCGGGAGCGGGCCGTGCGCGGTGGTCGCGAGCCCACGTCCGTACGGCACCGGCGAGCAGACCACGACGCTCGATCTCCAGGGCTCGAGCAACATGAACGCGCCGCAGATATCGATGAGTGTGTCGACCCCGCCGAGCTCGTGGAGGATCACCTGTCGGCACGAGCGCCATGGATCTCGGCCTCCACAGCAGCGATGCGATCGATCACGTTGAGGGATCGCCGACGCACCTCAGGAGAGAGGGCGGAGCCGGCGATCATCTGACGGAGCACGCGGCGGGTCTGCCCGGCGGGGCGTCGTCGGTTCGAGGGTGAGACGATATCCACCGTCGTGGCGCGGATCCCATGGCGCGACACGGTGCCGACCTCGGATCGCCACCTCCGGCATCCCGAGTGCCGCCGGGACCTCGAGCAGTGAGGCGACCGGCGCGCCGGCATCCACCAACGCCGCCAGCAGCATGTCGCCGGCGAGTCCGCCGATGCAGTCGAGGTACGCGATCTCCGTCAACTCGGCGCCGCTCTCCTGGCGATCCGAGCCGCGATCGACCGGCTCCGAGTCCGTCGTCGATCCCGACCACCGCGAGACCGTCGGCGCACGAGCACAGCATCGCGTTCAGGGCCGTCTGTCCCCCGTGGGCCGAGCCGTACCCGACGCTCGTGGGCACGCCGATCACGGGACACGGTGCGAGGCCACCGATCACGCTCGCCAGGGCGCCGTCCATGCCGGCGACCACGACGACGCAGTCAGCCGACTCGAGGTCGGGCAAGACGGGAGCGAGCCGGTGTAGCCCGGCGACGCCGACGTCCTCGTGCACGATCACCGTCGTGCCCAGCAGCTCGGCCCGGATCCTCGCCTCGTGTACGACCGGACCGTCCGAGGTCCCGGCCGACACGATCAGCACCGTCCCGCGCGGCTGGATCGGTCGTCCTTGCACCCACACGGCCCTCGCCACCTCGTCCTCGTAGGCGCTCGGTAGCGCTTCCTTGAATGCGGTTCGCGTGGCTGCGGAGGCGCGTGTGGCCAGCACGCTCGACGCTCCGGCCTCGTGGAGCGCCAGGGCGATCGCGGCGACCTGCTCGGGCGTCTTGCCCTCACTCAGGATCACCTCGGGTGCGCCCTGTCGGAGCTCTCGGTGGGTATCGACGCGCGCGAAGCCGAGATCGCGGAACGGGAGTCCCGCCAAACGATCCGCGGCTGCGTCCGGTTCGATGTCGTGCTGGGCCACCGCGGCCAGGAGTTCCTCGATCTCCGTGCGCATGGTCACGCCAGGGAGTCTACGCAGGCCCATCCTTCCTGGTGTCGTGGGGTCGGGGCCTAGAGGGTGCCGTAGAGGCGGTCGCCGAAGTCGCCCAGGCCGGGCAGGATGTACGCGTTCGCGTCGAGCTGCCGGTCCACGGCCCCCGTCACGATCGCGACGTCGGGGTGATCCTCCTGCATCCGAGCGATGCCCTCGGGCGCCGCGACGACGCAGACGAAGGAGATGTCCGCGCCACCGGCTTCCTTGACGGAGCGGACGGCGGCGCTCCCGGACCCGCCCGTCGCGAGCATCGGGTCCACGACCAACACCCACCGACCCTGCATCGGCGGGAGCTTCGCGTAGTAGTCGCGGGCCACGTGGGTTCGTTCGTCACGCTCCAGCCCCAGGTACCCCACGACCGCGTCGGGGTACAGGTCGACGACGGCGTCCAGGAGCCCCAGGCCCGCGCGCAGGACCGGGATCGCGACCAGCCCAGCTGCCAGGCGGGTGCCTTCGAACGGCTCGAGCGGGGTCTCGACGGACAGAGGATGCGTGGGGAGGTCGCGGGTGGCCTCGATCACCAGGAGCCTTCCGAGTCGCCGGGTGAGGGACCGGTACTCGGCCGGTCCCGTGTCGCGGTCCCGAAGCCGGGTGAGGAGATCACCCGCGAGCGGGTGATCGAGGACCGTCACGGGGGCCATGGTGGCGGCATCCTACGCGAAGCCTCGGTGGAGGTTGCTTGCCACGGGTGCACCCGACCCGCCACAATGACCGGGACATGCGCTGCTTCTTCGACTACGGCTTCACCTACGCGGGCCGCGGCTCGGCGTAGTTGCCTGCAGTCGTAGACAACCACCCCGGGCCGCGAGACCCGGGGTTCTTCGTTCCCCGGGCCCGCGCCCGGCCGAGCGGGAGGTCACCTGGATGGTCGTCGTGATGAAGACCAAAGCCACGGATGCGGACATCGAGTCCGTCTGCGAGAAGGTGCGCGCGGCCGGTGGCGAGGCGTTCGTCTCGCGCGGGACCGTCCACACCGTGGTCGGTCTGGTGGGCGACACCGCGCGCTTCGGGGCGATCCCCTTCGCCCAATTGCCGGGGGTGGATCACGTCATCCAGGTGGGCAAGCCGTACAAGATGGTCGCTCGAGACCTGCACCCGGAAGCCACCACGGTGAAGGTAGGGACCACCCCGGTTGGCCGCGAGGCGTTCACGATCATCGCGGGGCCGTGTGCGGTCGAGTCGGAAGAGCAGGCGATGATCGCCACGAAGGCGGCGAAGGCGGCCGGCGCCACGATCCTGCGGGGCGACGTGTACAAGCCGCGGACGTCGCCGTACTCGTTCCAAGGGTTGGGTGAGCGGGGGCTCGAGATCCTGGCGGAATGTCGTCGCCAGACGGGACTTCCCATCATCGTGGAGGTGGTTGACGTCCACCACGTCCAACACGTGGCGGAGGTGGCCGATTGCATCCGCGTCGGGACGCGCAACGCCCAGAACTTCGAGCTCCTGAAAGAGGTCGGCCTGGCGAACAAGCCGGTCATGCTGAAGCGGGGACTGGCGATGACGATCGACGAGTGGTTGCAGGCTGCTGAGTACGTGGCGCAGCGGGGGAACTCCGAGATCATCCTGTGCGAGCGCGGGATCCGAACGTTCGAGCCAGCCACCCGCAACACACTGGACCTGGCGGGCATGGCCGTGGCGCAGTACGAGTCCCACCTGCCGGTGATCGTGGACCCCTCCCATGCCGTCGGGAAGCGGCACCTGGTGCGGCCGATGGCCCTCGCCGCCGTTGCGGCGGGTGCCGACGCCGTGATGATCGACGTGCATCACGACCCGGAGCAGGCGCTCTGCGACGGACCGCAAGCGTTGCTGCCCGAGGAGATGGCCACCCTGGGGGAGGAGCTCACCCGTGTGGCCGAAGCCCTCGGTCGCCCGGTCAACCACTGACGGCGTTCAGTCCAACCACCAGGTCGGAGAGTCCGGTGGGATGACGGCTCGATCCGCTCGGTTCATCAACTCTGCCAGATCCGCGCGCTCATGGAGATCGAGGGCCGCCTCGATGCCGCGGAGGATGGATCCGGCCGCGACTCGGCAGTGATCTATCCTCCTCCGCCCCGATCCGCTGATGCTCACGAACTTCAGGTACCCGTCGGTTTCGATGTCGACCAGACCGCCACGTCGGAGCTTCGCCACGCTCGCTTGGGCAGCTTGGCGGGTCACCCGGATGCGACGGGCGATCTCTGAGACGTGCACAGGTCGGCCGCGCTCGAGGAGTTCAAGGATGCGGTACTGGGCGAACGAGAGCCCCATCTCGTTGAGCGCCTGATCCATCGCGACTTCGATGCGGTGGTGGAAGCGGCGCGTGGTAACGATTAGGTCCCACGTGCTCACGTTTCGGCGGGGTTCCTGGTCCACTGGCTAGTCATACCCGTCGCCACCGACATGACGTGGGAGGGTCTTGTCAGGCGCTTGTCAGCGCCGGACCCTTGCGCCGGGCGGCAGTGTCAAGAGCTTCACGACTCCGACCTAGGTTGGAGTCGTGAAGCTCTGGACGAGCACCGTCGCAGGGAAGGCAAGGACCTGTCGAGAGGTTGACGTGTCGTGGCCCCAGACGACCCTACGGGACGGGGACGTTGGGCGTGATCTCGACGATGTCGGCGCTCCCACGCCACCGGCCGATGGACTCGGCGGGGGCTCCCGCCCGGCTCTTGCGTTTGTCGACCAAGACCTTGGCCGCTTCCTCCCACTCGGCGCCCTCGAGTTTCCGCTGCGCCGCCGTGAACTCCTCCAGCGAGGTGTCGCGACCCTTCCGACGGGTGATGACCACCAGCTCCTGAGCATCAGGAACACCCGGCACGGTCTGTTCCTCAGGTCCCGGCTCACGCTGGGACACCACGTAGATCTTGCCCTCCTTGTAGGCGAACCACGCGGGCACCGTGCGGCGACGTCCTCCGGCATCGAGGCCGATCCAGATCACGTCGGACTTCTTCAATCCGTCCTCGGTTTCCTTCCCGAGTTTCGTGGCGCCCACCTGCACGTACATCGGGAACACCAGCTCGCCGACGATCACCTCGTCGATGATGAACGACGCCACGTAGGTCCCCGATTCGTCGAACACCGCGTCGGTGATCCGATCGACCTCCGTCGTGAGGTCCATCGCTCCCTCCATCCGCCGTACCTGCGGGCCCCAGCGGTGGATCGTGCGACCCGACGGTCCGATGAACCGGATCTCTTCGGAGACGAACCCGATCGGCACCTTCCAGGCGCGGAAGACCACGAAGGGAAGCGCCGGGCCCGGCTGACCCACCAGATACACGCCGTCCGAGGATGTGTTCCCGTACGCATCCCACACGCGCTCGTCGACGACCGCGGCGGAGACCAGCTCGCCGATGGGTTCCATCGGCCGAGAGGATAGCGGAAGCCTCAGACCGTGCGGGCGAGCCACAGCCGTGGCTCGTCGATCTCCGGAAGCGACGGCATCGCCTCCGCTGAAGCCCACATGCGCGTGAGCGTGGCCTCGTCCGTGAGCTCGACCACGGTGTCGCAGAACGCCCGGCCCGCGACGTACTGATCGCGCTTCATCTCGATGCCCAACAACCGCTCGAAGACGGGGTCGGAGGACTCCTCCTCACGGTAGCGCCGCATCGCCTCATCGATCCGCGGATATGACGACAGGAGCTCGTGGCCCAGCGAGTGCATCACGTGGTCGCCGTAGCCTTCGGCGGCCGCCATGAAGGCCTGGATCCGCCCCAGCTTGATGCGCTGCTCGTCGTCCAGCTGCGTGCCGAACATCCCTTCCTCGGATCCCATCAGCTGCTGCAACGCCTCGGGGTCGGCGGCGTCCAACGTCGACAGACGAGCCTGCATCCCCTCCACGTCGATCGTCAGGGTGGAAAGGAAATCGTCCAGGAGCTGGCCGAACCGCCCTCGCGCCCACGGTTGCGCGAACTCGAACCGGTGGGTCACCTCATGCAGGGCCACCCACGTGCGGAAGTCCGTGGGATCGAGGGACCAATCCTTCTCGAACGCCGCGATGTTGGGAACCACGAAGAGCACGACACCCTGTCCGCTCCTGGGCACGGCAACGTCGTACTGGCCCAGGACCCGCTGCGCGAGGAATCCCAGGACCGTTCCAACCTGGGTGCCCATCAGCAGCGGTGCGAGCTGCCCGAGCAGGGCGCCGAGACCCGCCGTCTCAGCGGACGACTCCTCGCGCGCGACCCCGTCCATGGCCTGGGTCAACCGCTGCGCCGCGGGCTCAAGGAGCTCCTTGAGGCTCTCGGCGTTCGCTGTCACCCACTCGGCGCGCCGGATCGCGCGAACCTGCGCCACGTCGACGGGCGCATCCAGGCCCGTGAACTTCGCGACGTGCAGCTCGGCCACGCGGACGGCCTCCTCGAACATCCGGTCGTCCTCATCGGTGGGTTCGGTGTCCTCGCCCGTCTCGACCGCGCTCGCGATCCCGACCTGCCGGGCCAGCTCCCAGTTGACCGGCCCACTCCCCGCGGCCATCACCCGCTGCAGCTCGCGGAACAGCGGAGCGTCCTTGAACTGCTCGGGATCGCCGCCGAACGGGAACCCACCTGGCATGTCGGTCATGCCTTCATCGTACGACCGCCCCTCCGCTACGATGAGCGCCGTGTCCGACCGGCTCCTCGTTCGCGTCACGACGCAGCCTCTATCCGTCGATGAGGCCTTGGCGTTCGTCGGCGACCCCTCCGCGGGCGGCACGTGCGTGTTCGTCGGGACGGTTCGCGATCGATCGAGCGCGGGCGAGGTGACCGGACTCACCTACGAGGCCTGGGACGAGCTCGCCGTGGCTCGCCTCCGGGACATCGCCGGCGAGATGCTGGAGGGCTGGTCCCTCTGCCGGGCCGCCATCCTCCACCGCACAGGGGATCTGGACGTGGGGGAGGCGAGCGTGGTCGTGGCGAGCAGCGCTCCGCACCGCGCCGAGGCGTTCGACGCCTGCCGGCACGGGATCGAACGGTTGAAGGAGGACGTCCCCATCTGGAAGAAGGAAGGCCTTGTCACCGGCGAGGCGCACTGGGTGATGGGGAGCTAGATGGGCCGCGACCTGGCCCTGGATCTGGGGACCGCCAACACCCTGGTGTATCGCCAGGGCGACGGGATCGTCTTCAACGAACCCACCGTGGTGGCGATGCACGGTGGCACGGGCGAGGTCCTGGCGATGGGCGAGGAAGCCTGGCAGATGATCGGCGGCGACTCGGGCAACGTCCTGGCGGTCCGTCCATTGCGGGCCGGGACGATGACCGAGTTCGACACGACCCAACGGATGTTGGAGGTCGTTTTGCGCAGGGTCGGTCTGGCGCGGCTCTCCCGTCCCCGGATCTTGGTGTGCGTTCCCTCGATGAGCTCCGAGGTCGAACGCAGGGCGATCGAGGAGGCGATCCGTTCGGCGGGCGGGCGTCAGGTCACCCTGGTGGAGGAACCCCTCGCGGCCGCGATCGGCGCCGGCCTCCCGGTGCATGAGCCCGTCGGCAGCTTGATCGTCGACATCGGTGGCGGTCGCAGCGAGATGGCCGTCGTGTCGATGGGCGGGGTGGTGAGCGGGCACGCCGTGATGGTCGGTGGGTTCGATCTGGACGCGGCGATCCAGCGTCACATCCGGACCGAGTTCGGGGTCGCGATCGGCGAGAAGGCTGCGGAGGAGATCAAGATCGCGATCGGGTCGGCGTTCCCCACCCCCTCGAACCGGGCCGCCGTGGTCATCGGGCGCGAGCTGGACAGCGGCAACACCGTGGAGGTCAAGATCACCGAAGACGAGGTGCGCCAATCGATGGCCGAGCCCATCGGCGGGATCGTCGAGGCCACGCGGCGATGCCTCGCGGAAGCGCCGCCCGAACTCACGCACGACGTCTTGGAAACCGGGATGTTCCTGACGGGAGGCGGCAGCCTCCTTCGTGGCATCGACATGCGACTTGCCCAGGAATGCGAGGTGCCGGTGCACGTCACCGAGGATCCTTTGCGTACGGTCGTCCGGGGAGCGGGACACATGGTGGAGCACCTGGCCGACTATCGTTCTGCGTTCCAACTGGTGCGGCGGAGGTGAGCGGGTGACCTTCTCGATCGTCGCGTTCGACCCTGCGAACGGCGACCTCGGGGTGGCTGTGGCCTCGAAGTTCCCGTGCGTCGGGGCCGTGGTTCCCTATGCCAGGGCGGGCGTCGGCGCCGTGGCGACCCAGGCCTGGGGCAACGTGGCGTTCGGGCCCCAGGGGTTGGCCGACCTGTCGGCGGGCAACGACGCGCAGGCCGCCCTCGATCACCTGGTCAGCGGTGACGAAGGCCGTGAGGATCGGCAGGTGGGGGTGGTCGATGCGAGCGGCGGCGCAGCCACGTTCACGGGAACGAAGTGCATGGACTGGGCAGGCGGCGTCACCGGCCGCCATTTCGCAGCGCAGGGCAACATCCTCACCGGCGAGGCCGTCGTGATGGCGATGGCCGAGTCCTTCGACGGCACCGAGGGCGACCTCTGCGATCGTCTCCTGGCGGCCCTGCTCGCAGGCGACGCGGCCGGTGGGGACCGCCGCGGTCGGCAATCCGCGGCGATGGTGGTGGTCCGGGAGGCCGGCGGCTACGAAGGTCGGAACGACCGCTACATCGACGTCCGCGTGGACGATCACGCGGATCCGCTGGGCGAGCTCGCGCGGATCTTCGGCGTGTGGGACGACACGATGCTCGTCCGCAACGATCCCTTGTTGGAAGCCACACCGGAGTTGGTGACCGACCTCCAACGGCGGCTCACCGCCGTGGGATGCTACGTCGGTGATGAGTCGGGAGCGTTGGACGACGCGACCCGCGAGGCGCTGGCGGAGTGGGCCGGCAAGTACAACCTCGAGGGTCGCCTCCGCGACGACGATCGCCTCTCGCAGCTGCTGGTCCGGGAGATCCGCGACGTGACCCCGGACATCCCGGAGCCATGACCGGAACTCTCAGCCGGAGTTCGCAGCGCTGGAGAGCAGGCGCGAGATGAACGAGCCGAGCTCGTAGAGCGTCAGGGCCAGGACGACCGCCGCCACGGTGACGGCCAGCACCAGGCCCATCACACCGCCCAGCCTCGATTGCCACGACGGCCTGCCGGGTGAGACGGGGATGTAGCTGCCCCCATCGGGCGGCCCCGGCAGGGTCGACCCCGAGCCGGACGTAAGGGCGCCGGACGCGGGTTCCGTGCCCCGCCATTCCTCCACATCGGGCGGCGCGCCCGGGCCCCACCGCATCGAGATCTGGTACACGGCGGCGCCCACCCCGACGGCCAGTACCAGCACCAGGACGTATCCCAACGTGCGCTCCTCTCGGCAGGTCGAGGGTAGCGTCACCGGCTCGGTTCGTGAAGTCCCTTCCCCCGTACCATGGATGCCACCCATGAAGCGCCTCTCCCGCTCCGTCCTCATCGTGCTGGCGCTCGTCCTGGGCTTCGCGTTCGGCTCAGTCCGCTTGCCCTATTACGCCGTGGGCCCGGGGCCCGCCCGAGAGGTCGAGCCGTTGATCGACATCCAGGACCATCAGCGGTACGGCTCGACCGGCAAACTGATCATGACCACGATCCGATGGTTCAAGGTGACGCCGTTGCAGGCGGTGAAGGCGTGGATCGATCCCAACCAGTCGGTGGTGTCCCAGGACGATATCTACCCGCCCGGCGAAGATGTGGAGGTCGAACAGCAGCGGTCGCTCTCGCAGATGGACGAGAGCAAGATCGACGCAACCTCGGTGGCGCTATCGAGCGTCACCGCGTACCCGAAGGACCACGGGGCCGGGGCGCTGATCGAGTCGATCGGCGCCGACTGCCCTGCGGACGGCAAGCTGTTCCCCGGCGACACGATCCTGTCGATCGACGGCCAGCCGGTCGGGTCCGCGAAGGACGCCTCGAGGGTGATCGAAGCCGCGCCGGCAGGACGACCGATGGCGTTCGAGGTGCAGGCGGCCGACGAGACCCATCGGATCGAGGTGGCGAAGGGCGCGTGCCCGGGAACCGACGATCCCAAGGTGGGGGTGTCGCTCGTCAACGCGTTCCCCTTCCCCGTCACGATCGCCAGCGGCGACATCGGAGGTCCCTCGGCAGGCTTGATGTTCGCGCTCGGGGTGTACGACGCGTTGACGCCCGAGGATCTGACGGAGGGTCGAACGATCGCCGGCACGGGAACGATCGATACAGCCGGGAGGGTCGGCAGGATCGGGGGGATCCGTGACAAGGTCGTGGCGGCCGAGCGTGTCGGAGCCCAGATCTTCCTCGTTCCCCGCGGTGACTTCGCGGCCCTCGCGGGCGTGGACACCGGGGAGATGCGCTTGATCCCGGTGCGGTCCTTCGATCAGGCCATCACAGCCCTGTCGTCGGGCTGACGACCGCCTCCGTAGCAGGACCCATGCGTTAGGCTGGGTCTCGCGGCTCGCATGGATCGCGCCGCACCACCGACCCACGGAGGAGACGAACCGCATGTCTGCCGCGCGCCTGCCGATGCGCCAACGGCGCTGGCCGGTGTACGTCATCGCCGCGGTGATCCTGCTCGCGATCCTGTTCACGGTGATGTCGCAGTTCTACGTGGACCTGCTGTGGTACCGGGAGGTCAAGCTCGCCTCGGTGTTCTGGACCACCCTGTGGGCGAAGGTGCTGCTCGGCCTGGTGTTCGGGATCGTCTTCTTCCTCCTGGTGTTCGTGAACCTGTACCTCGTCCGACGGCGCGCGCCCACCACACGGATCCTCACGCCCGACCAGGAGGTGATCGAGAGGATCCGTCAGGGGTTCGAGCCGTACCTGCGCTGGCTGATGCCGCTCGCGTGCGCGGTCCTGGCCCTCTTCGTGGGTATCGGTGTGTCCCGGCAGTGGCAGACGTTCCTGCTCTGGCGGAACTCTTCGGGTGTGACCTTCAGCGGCCCGGGCGATCCCTTGTTCAACAAGAACCCCGCCTTCTACGTCTTCTCCCTTCCCTGGCTCCGGTTCCTGCAGGGCTGGCTGTTCTCCTCGCTCGTGGGGGTCACCTTCCTCACGGTGATCGCCTACCTGCTCTGGGGCGGGATCCGTCCCCAGGCGCCCGGCCGGCTCAGCGACAAGGTCGACCCGGCGGTGCGCGCCCACCTCTCGGTGCTCCTGGGCTTGATCATGCTGGTGAAGGCGTGGGGGTACTACCTGGGTCGCTTCGATCTGCTGACCTCCCCCCGGGGTGTGGTGGAGGGGGCCTCATACACCGACGTTCATGCGCAACTGCCTGCGTTGAACCTGCTGGCGATAGTCGCGGTCATCTGCGCGATCCTGTTCTTCATCAACATCCGCGTGAACAACTGGGCCCTGCCGGTGATCGCGGTCGGCCTGCTGGGGCTGGTGTCCATCCTGATCGGGACGGCGTACCCGGCTTTCGTGCAGCAGTTCAGGGTCAAACCGCAGGAGTTCCAGCAGGAGCAGCCGTACATCCGCGACAACATCGAGGGCACCCGACGGGCGTTCGGGCTGGATCAGGTCGAGGTATCGAACCGGCACGTGGATCCAGTGGTGACCGCGCAGGACATCGACAAGAACCAGACCACGATCTCCAACATCCGGCTGTGGCGTCCGTCGGTCCTGGGCGAGAACTTCCAGTCGCTCCAGCGGCAGAAGCAGTACTACGACTTCACCGACGTGGACGTGGACCGCTACTCCCTGAACGGGGAGCGGCGAGTGCTGATGATCGGGGGGCGCGAGGTCACCCAGGCGGGGATCCCCGGCGGCGGCGGGACCTGGCAGAACCAACATCTCGTCTACACGCACGGGTTCGGTGCGGTGGCCGCCCAGGTGAACTCCGCGACGCCCGAGGGCGCTCCGCAGTTCACGCTCAAGGACATCCCCCCGGTGGGGGAGCCGAGCACGACGCAGCCGAGGATCTACTTCGGTGAAGGGATCGCGGGCGACGCGCAGTTCGTGATCGTGAAGTCCAAGACACAAGAGCTGGACTACGAGGGAGCATCACAGAACCCCCCGTACACCTACACGGGGACCGGCGGCATCCCCATGGGGAACTTCCTGCAGCGGGCACTGTTCGCCTGGCGTTTCCGCGACATCAACCTGCTGATCTCGGGCCAGATCGACGCGCAGAGCCGGATCATGTTCAACCGCGATATCGGACAGCGGGTGCCGAAGCCGGTGCCCTTCCTGGGGTTCGATGCGGACCCGTACCTGGTGAGCACGTCGGGGGGTCTGGTCTGGATCTGGGATGCCTACACCTCCACCGAGGAGTACCCCTACTCGGAGGCGATCGATGTCGGGGCGGCCACCGACGGCGCGGTGGGAGGCTCGGTCAACTACCTGCGCAATGCGGTGAAGGTGGTCGTGAACGCCTACGACGGCTCCATGACCTACTACGCCGACGACAGCGACCCCATCATCCAGGTCTGGATGCGGGCGTTCCCGGATCTGTTCACGCCGATGTCGCAGGCGCCGACGGAGATCAGGGATCACTTCCGATACCCGGAGAACCTATTCCAGGTGCAGGCGTCGCAGTTCGCCAGCTATCACGTCACGGAGCCGGAGACGTTCTACCGGAAGGCCGACTTCTGGCAGATCCCTGCCGATCCCACAGTGACCTCGGGGGTCACGGATGCGGCCACGAAGCTCCGCCCGTACTACGTCTTGATGAAGGTCCCCTCCGAGCAGGAGGAGCGGTTCCAGCTGGTACTCCCCTTCGTCCCGGAAGGCCGACAGAACATGGTGGCGTGGATGGCGGCGAACGGGGATGCCGAGGACTACGGCAAGGTCGTCTCCTTCACGTTCCCCTCCGGGGTGAACATCGACGGCCCCTCCCAGGTGTTCCAGCGCATCAACCAGGACCCCACGTTCTCGGCGGAGCGAACCCTGTTGGGCCAGGGCGGCTCTCAGGTCCTGTTCGGCGATTTCCTGGTGATCCCCGTCGAAAACTCGTTCCTTTACGTCCAACCCGTGTATATCCGGGCTTCGGCATCTTCGGGCACGGCCACCGTGCCCGAACTGAAGCGCGTGGTGGTCGCCAACGGCGACACGGTCGGGGTGGGCCCCACGCTGTCCGTAGCGCTCGCGAACTCCGTGTCCAGCGAGCCCGGTGGGGGCGGCGGTGGCGAGCCAGGCGGTGGAGGCACGATCGACGAGCAGGTCTCGGCCCTCCTCGACCAGGCTCTGCAGCATTTCGTGGCGGCCGATGCGGCGCTGAAGGACGGCGATCTGGCCACCTATCAATCCGAGTTGAAGCAGGCGCAGGAGTTGGTCCAGCAAGCCAACGATCTGGCCGCCCAGCAGGCGAGTGGGAAGTCGCCCTCAGCCTCGCCCAGCTCGAGCGCCTCCCCGTCGCCCTAGTCCAGACGGAAGTCCAGGTCGGCTCAGCCGCCGTCCGGGAGGAGGATCGGGCGAGCGGGTGGTCCAGCCCTCAAGAGTTCGCGGAGGAGCCGCGCCAGATCGTCCGGATAGACGTCCTCGCTGAGCCGTTCCAGCTCGTCGGGATGGAACCAGGAGCCGCCCACGATGGGCTCCTCGTCCGGATGCATGATGACCGGCTCGAACTCGTCGAGGACCTCGACCAGATAGGTACGTTGATGCTGTCGAACGAGCCAGTCCTCCCAGGCGAACTCAACGCGCTGAGACCAGACCCAGGGCCCGAGTTGTAGGTCGTCACGGCCGACCTCCTCTCGCAGCTCCCTCATGGCCGCGGCCTCGAAAGACTCTCCATCGTCCAGCCCTCCGCCAGGCGTGACCCAGAACGGGTCTCGGAACGACGGCTCGAGGTGAAGGAGGAGAGCGCGACCTCGCGGCGATAGGACCAGAAGTCGTGATGCGTCCCGCTCGACCAGCTTCATCCGTCGGCGGTCCTAGTCGGTCGCCTCGGGGAAGTCGTCCGAAAGCCGATATTCGGTCGCCTCGAGTCCCGCGACGTCCATCTGCGCCTTCTGCAGGTGACCCGAGTAGTCCCAGTTCATCGCCTGCCAGCGCGTGAACTGGTCCAGCACCCAGACGCCGGATTGCCTTGACCCATTGCCGCTCCGCCCGTTCCCCCCGAACGGCAGGTGCGCCTCCGCTCCACTGGTGGAGTTGTTGACGCTCACCATCCCGGAAGAGACACGCTCGCGGAACCGGAAGGCGTTCAACGGGTCCCCTGTGTAGATGGAGGACGAGAGCCCGTACCCGTGGCCGTTCGCCAGCGCCAGGGCCTCGTCGAACGACCCGAAGCTCGCGACGCCCACGATCGGGCCGAAGGTCTCGGTGCCGTACAGGTCGTCTTCGGCCGTGACGCCGTCGACGATCGTGGGGTGGTAGTAGAGGCCGTCGCCCGGTTCTCCCACGAAGCCCGCCCGGGGGTGATGGGCATCGATCCTACCGACGGCCGAGGATCCGTAGACCTTGTGATGCGGCCGCACGAGCTGGAGCCAGCCCTCGAACCGTTCGGCGAACCGGGCGCTGATCATGGGCCCGTACAGGACGTCCTGCGTGGGATCGCCGATCGCGGCCGCGCGGGTGGCGGCGTCGAACCGTGCCAAGAAGTCGTCGTGCACGTCCTGGTGCACTATCGCCGTCCCCAGGGATGTGCAGCGCTGCCCCGCCGTTCCGAACCCGCTGAATAGGGCACCTTCAACCGCCAGGTCCAGGTCGGCGTCGGGCATCACGACCAGCGGGTTCTTTCCGCCCAGCTCGAGGCATGCCGTCTGCAGGTGCCGACCCGTCAGCTCTCCGATCCGGCGACCGACGTCCGTGGAGCCGGTGAACCCGACCTTGTCCACCAGGCGCTCTCCAAGCGCCCGATCCAGGCCCGCGAACGTCTGCGGCCCATCCGCCAGCACCAGGTTGAACGTCCCCGGCGGGAAACCGGCGTGCAGGAACAGCTGGGCGAAGGCCTCGGCGCTTGCCGGGGCGTACTCGGCGGGTTTCCAGACGGTGGCGTTGCCGCAGAGCAGAGCCGGGACCAGGTACCACGATGGAACCGCCACGGGGAAGTTGCCGGCGGTGATGATTGCGGCGACCCCGACGGGCGTTCGGAAGGTGAACAGCTGTTTGTCGGGCATCTCGCTCGGAACCGTCTGACCGTACAGACGGCGTCCCTCGCCCAGGAAGAAGTTGCACGTGTCCACGACCTCCTGCACCTCGCCGCGTGACTCCCGGATGGGCTTGCCGATCTCGCGGGTGATCGATCGGGCGAGCGGTTCGAAGTTCGCCTCCACCAGTCGCCCGAGTTGTTGGATCGCGCGGCCCCGGACCGGCGCCGGTGTGGCCGACCACCCCGCTTGGGCCTGGCGCGCTGCCTGGGCGGCCCGGATGAAGGTGTCGGCATCGCCGAGCATGGCTTCGGCGACGATCTGATCCAAATGAGCCGGGTTCGGGATCGTGAGGCTGCCGCCGGCGACGCCGGAAACGGGTGCGCCGCCGATGATCGAGCTGATGGTTCGGGTCATGGATGTTCCTTCAGATCAGGGGTACCCGGGAGCGAGGTTAGTCGAGGGAAGGGACCTGTTGGACGTTCCAGCCGTTGCCATCCGGATCGTTGAAGAAGACGAACGAACCCCATGGGAACACTTGGACATCGCTAACCTCGACGCCTCGTTCGGCGAGCTCGGCCCGTGCGCCGTCGATGTCCGCAACCACCAGCTGAAGGCCCCTGATGGAGCCTGGCTGCATGTCTGTGAGCCCGATCCCGATCGAGATCGAGCATCCGGATCCGGGTGGTGTCAGTTGCACGAAACGGATCTGGTCGCTGACCGTCACATCGTGATCCACGGTGAAGCCCGCCTGCTCGCTGTAGAAGGCCTTGGCTCGGTCTACGTCGGAGACGGGGACGTTGACCAGTTCGAGCTTCAGATCCATCGGCGCAGTGTAACCAGGTCCCGGACACAGCTGTATCGTCGGAAACGCATCGATCTAACCAGAGCCTCGTGCGCGGCCTGGTCCGCGGAACGGAAACGACGTGATCCCCAAACGGCTCCACCAGATCTGGATCGGTTCTCGCCCCGCGCCGCACGTGTGGACCGATACGTGGTCCTCGGTCAACCCCGACTTCAGCTATCGGTTGTGGGATGAGGAGGCCATCGAGGCGTTCGGTCTCCGCAACCATATGCTCTATCGACGCTTCGTTGGCGCGGAGATCTACGACGGAGCGGCTGACGTCGCACGGGTCGAGATCCTCCATCGTTTCGGTGGCGTGTATGCAGACGCCGACTCGATCGCGCTTCGGCCTCTGGGGGATGCGCCGTTCATGAGAGCTGGATTCTTCGCTCAACGCGAGCCATCGGACCTGCGCGACGACCTGGTAACGAACGCCTTCATGGGAGCCGTTCCTGAGCACCCGGTGCTCGGCAGATACATCGACGCGTTGTCGCGGGCTCGCGGCCTTCGACCTATGTGGCGTGTCTCCGGCCCCGGCCTGCTCACCGATGTGTTGGCGGCGGCTGAGGATGCCGACGTCATGATCCTGCCGGCATGGACGTTCTTCACAGCATCACTCACCGGTGTCGGTCAGCTCGACGGCGAGTCGTACGCGACACATCTGTGGTCCACGACCGCCGAACGGTGGGGACACAAGGCAGCCACCCCGTATCCGATGTCGATCCCATCGAACGGTGAACGGGTGAGCCCGCGACAGGAGTGGCCCGCGCGTTGAGGAATGAGATCGGCCGATAGACCGAACGCATCCTGCCATCCGTTCCGCTGCAACTCGATTGACATATGTCGATATAGAGATATGATGAGCCGATGGCACGGGCAGCGACGACAGCAGATGCTTTCAACGCGGTCGCGGAGCCCCGCCGGCGGCAGATCCTAGACGTCCTCGCCGGAGGGGAGCGACCTGTGAACGACATCGTGATGCTTCTCGACCTCGCGCAGCCGGCGGTCTCCAAGCACCTGCGGGTGCTGAGGGAGGTGGGGCTGGTGGAGGTCCACGATGAAGGAAGGCAGCGGATCTACCGGCTCAACGGCCGCTCGCTCAAGCCCATCCACGACTGGGTGAAGAACTACGAGCGGTCGTGGGAGGGGCGCTTCGGTCGGCTGGATGTCGTGTTGGAGGAACTCAAGGGAACGGAGGAAGGGGATGGTGGCGGTGACGAGTAGCGGCACGGCGGTGGTGACGCTCCCGACGGACGTACAGATCCTGATCTCGCGGGAGTTCGACGCACCCAAGCACCTGGTCTACCGGGCATGGACCACGCCCGATCTGATCAAGCGCTGGTGGAGCGGGGACCGTGGTGAGGTCACGCTGGTGGAGGTCGATCTGCGGGTCGGCGGGACATGGCGGTACGTGATGGTGGCGAACGCCGGATTCGAGGTTGCGTTCCACGGCGAGTACCGCGAGATCGTCCCAAACGAGCGGATCGTGACGACCGAGGTCTTCGAGATGCCTGACGCACCCGAAGGAGAGGCGCCGCTGAACATCGTGACGTTCACTGAGGTGGACGGACGCACGGTCCTCGAACTCCTCGTACAGTGCGCGAGTCAGGAGGTCCGGGACATGATCGTCGACTCCGGGATGGAAGCCGGCATGCAGGAAGCGTGGGATCACTTGGAGCAGGTCGCTATCTCGCTCCGCTGAGCCTTGGAAGGAACGGTTGGATCGAGACCGGGTCATCCTGACCCTCGCTGATGCGGGTTGTATCGCCGCGCTCTACGAGGCTGACGAGCTCATCCAGGTTGCGGCCGGCGACCCCGGCCTGCTGGACGAGCTGGTCGCTCGTCGTGCCCGGGGCGAGCCGATCGCTTGGCTGACGGGCTCGGTCTCGTTCTGCGGCTTGAGATGCTTCGTCGCACCGGGCGTCTACGTCCCGCGATCGCAGACCGAGCCGCTGGCCCGACGTGCGGGGGCCCTCCTCCCGGCGGCCGGGGTGGCGGTGGATCTCTGCACGGGCGCAGGTGCGATCGCGGCCGCGTTGGCCGAAGCTGAGCCGAAGGCTCGGATCCTCGCGACCGATCTCGATCCCGATGCGGCTCGATGCGCCCGGACGAACGGCGTCGAGGTGTACGAGGGCTTCCTGGACGATCCGCTTCCGAGATCGTTCGAGCAACGGGTCGACGTATTGACGGCCGTCGTTCCGTACGTGCCGACGGACGCGCTCCGCCTGCTCCCGCGCGACGTCCAAGCGTTCGAGCCACGGCTCGCGCTCGATGGGGGGGAGGACGGCACGGATCTATTGTCGGAGGTCGTGAGAAGGAGCACGAGGTGGTTGCGTTCCGGTGGATGGCTCCTGCTGGAGCTCGGCGGTGATCAAGCCGAACCGATGGGACGACTGCTCAGTGAGGTCGGATTCGAGAGATCGGAAGTCTTGACCGACGAGGAGGGTGATCCTCGTGCGATCTGTGCACGTCTGAGCTCGGATCGCCAGCTGGTCTCCGGGTAGCCACTGCTGAGACACCTGATGCCAGTGGCCTGTTCTATCCTGGGGCCGTGGACATCATCCTCATCCCCGGTCTCTGGCTCGACGGTTCGTCGTGGGACGAGGTCGTCCCCATCCTCGAGCAGGAGGGGCACCGCACCCACCCACTGACGCTGCCCGGCATGGAGTCGAAGGACGCCGACCGTTCGGGGGTCACGCTGCGCGACCATGTCGACGCGGTCGTCCAGGTGATCGACTCTCTCGACCCGGCCGACGGAAACGTCGTGCTCGTCGGGCACTCCGCCGGCAGCGGGATCGCGCACGCCGCGATCGATGCGAGGCCCGATCGCGTCGCCAGGGCGTTGTACGTCGGTGGCTTCCCCACGGGTGACGGCGACGCCCTCGCGGACGGGTTCACGGTCAAGGACGGCGAGGTCCCGCTGCCTGAGTGGTCGGACTTCGAGGAGGAGGAGCTCGTCGACCTCGACGACGAGGCGCTCGCGGCGTTCCGCGCACGTGCGATCCCCGCTCCTGCGCACGTCACAACCGACCGGCAGCAGCTTTCCGACGAGCGCCGTTACGATGTGCCCGTCACCGTCATCTCGACCGAGTTCACCAGCGAGATGCTCCGGGACTGGATCGAGCAAGGCGAGCAACCGGTACAGGAGTTCACGAAGATCCGCCACGTGGAGTACGTCGACCTGCCCACCGGCCACTGGCCGCAGTTCACCCGTCCCGAGGAGCTCGGGCGGGTCATCCTCGCGGGTATCGACGCAGCCTGAGCGCTTCGGCCGACGCCGGGATAGAGGCGGGCCACGGCGAAACGCTAGAGTCGGGCTCGAGACAACATCCCCCGAAACGGACGGTACCTTTCGGGTATGGAGTTCACCTACGACGAGCACGCTCGCGCGGTCGTGCTCGTCGAAGGGCTCAGTGACCGGCGCGCGATGGAGGCGCTCGCGGCTCGTCGCGGCCGAGACCTCCGTGCCGAGGGCGTCTCCATCGTGTCGATCGGCGGCGCGACGAACATCAGGAGCGCCCTCGACGTCTTCGGCCCCCGTGGGCGCGATGCCCGGCTCGCCGGTCTGTGCGACGCCGCTGAAGAAGGCGACTTCCGTCGCGCTCTCGAACTGGCGGGCCTCGGCGTCGATCTCACCCGCGACGGCATGGAAGATCTCGGTTTCTTCGTGTGCGTCGCGGACCTCGAGGACGAGCTGATCCGCTGCCTCGGTGATGACGCCGTCGAACGGGTCCTCGAAGAGCAGGGCGATCTGGTGTCGTTCCGCACCTTCCAGAAGCAACCCGAGTGGCGGGCACGGACCACCGAGGAACAGCTCCGGCGCTTCCTGGGCACAGGCAGCGGTCGCAAGATCCGCACGGCGGCCCTGCTCGTCGACGCGCTGGATCTCACCCGTGTTCCGCGGCCTCTGGATCGTGTCCTCGCGCACGTGTGAGGCGATCGCTCATGCCGGACGCGGCCGGCGGTTCTCGCACTCGATCAGACGGGACCGACGCTCGCCCCACGCGCGAACAGCCGTGTCTCCCCCAGAACATGGCCCGTCAGTCCAGTTTCCTACGCGGCGGGGTGAGGGTAGAACGTCTTGTGGACGATGCGCCAATCGCCATCCGTTCGGACCATGGATAGATCGTCGCTGTACCAAACGCCCGCGTACCTGCCGCCTAACCTAACGAGAGCGGTGTCACCCTCGAACGAGAGACCATCGATCTGCCAGGCTCGCTCTCCGGCCTGGCCAGCCGCCGCTTCGCACTCCGCAGCGAACTCCTCGAGCGTCCCCCAGTACAGCTCGCCGCCCTCGTTCCCCACGATGCTGGCGCGCGGATGGAACGCGCGGTTCAGCTTCGCCTTGTCCCCCGACATCATCCCTTCGTAGTAGAGGTGAGCCACCTCGGCAACCGCCGTAACATCCGCATCGCGCTTGCCCTCATCCATACGGAGTTCCTTCCTTCGACGACGACGGGCAACCACCCAGCCAGCCCGGGCACACTCACCCTAGTTGATGGGCGCGCATGGATAGCACGGTATCGGGACCGCCCTGCGACGACGCTCATCCGAACGAGGAGGAAGCGGCGTTAGCGCTCGGCTCGGTCACGCATCTCGGGTTTGGCGACTGATGCGGCGATGCCAGCGGAGCTGCAAACGCCGCCCCTGTTCGGCGCTGGGATCGAACGCCGCACGTTCGATGTTGGGCACGACCCCGGGCTGAGACGGGGCCACTAAGCTCATCGCGTGGACGACGTGGATTCGGATGTCGGTTCGATGGTGGCGCATGAACTGACGATCACTCGTGCAAGGCCTTCGGATGCCACCGCCATAGAAGGCGTTCTCGATGCGGCGGCAGAGTGGCATCAGAGCCGAGGCATCGAGCAATGGACGCCCGGTGGGTTTCGAGACGAGGTTCGCGGCGCGATCGACATCGGAGATTTCTATGTGGCGCGTCGCGAGGGACGACTCGTAGGTTGCTTCCTCCTCGATTCCCAGAGCCCTTCGTGGATGCGGCCCTGGCTGATCGAGCAAGGTCGTAAGCCAACGCAGGCGGCGCACCTCCGCAAACTTGCGGTCGTACGGGAAGCGGCGGGTCGTGGGCATGGCGTAGAGATGCTGAGGGAGGCATCGCGCCTCGCCGCCGAGCGTGGATTCGCTTTTGTTCGCCTCCATTGTCCTTCGGAGAACGAACGCCTTCGACGCTATTACTTCGACGCCGGGTTTGCCCACATTGGCGTTGTAGACCCAGGCTTTGGTGAGCTTTGGGTCTCTAGCGTCTTCGAGCGATCCACGGGAGCCGGACCGATGCAGTAGGAGCCGGCGGAGGAGCAGCTCTAGCTCAACGAGCTTCGCCGGCTCCTTGGCCTACCGGACGCCCCTAGACCGGTTTCCAAAGTCGTCCCCTCGCTGGGCCTTCACTCTGCTTCATGAACTAGTTGTGCTGGTCACGAGTCCGGAGTATGACGACTTCCAGATCTCAAGGTTCTCTTGGTTCAGGGTGGACGACGGCTAAACGACGAGGATCGATCCCGCGCCCTGCGGATATCGATGGAGTCGCCTCTGTTCATGAAGGTTGCACTGGGCATCTCCCTTGCGGGTGCAGGATTCTGGGCGTTTGTCCAAGCGATCGAGAGGGTTGGGAACTGGTCTCTCAATCGCGAGTTCTTCAAGAGCAAGTAGCCAGAGTCAGGGCAGAGCGATTGACGAGCGAAGCAAACCTCGACGAGGCGTTGGCCCGCCGTGACGCGGCGGCCATATTTGAGCGGATTGTGCGACGGCTCGAATCAGATGTGAACGAGGCGCGCCTCGAGCTCCAGCCCGCAGACAGCCCGTAGGAACCGATCCCAGTGGAGGGGGCGGCGTTCTCCCTTGCCTATCTCCCATCCCTCCGGCCCGCGCAGCCCCCCGTCCGCTCTTTGCTAGCATCCTGATGCGGGGTGGAGCAGTCTGGTAGCTCGCTGGGCTCATAACCCAGAGGTCACAGGTTCAAATCCTGTCCCCGCGACGAGGCACTACCAGCGGAAACGCAGAAGGGCCCGGAAGCCGACAATGGCCTCCGGGCCCTTCCATTCCCCCAACATTCCCCCAAGCGCCTCTACGTCGAGACAGCGTGGATGAACTTGTCTCCTTCCACAGTCTCCGCCGTGACGGAACCCTTCCCCGCGATGACCACTTGCGAAGCGAGGAAGCCCTTGACATCCTCCTCGAGAGCGACCCTGAGGGGCGACCAAGGTGATGGCTCGCAAGGTGTTCCTGGTTCTTGCCTGGTTGTTCGTCCTGGCCGTCGCTGTCCAGTTCCTCCTCGCTGGCCTCGGGATCCTCGGAGGCGAGAGTCTGGAACCACACCGACAGTGGGGCTTCGTCGCGTTGCATCTCATCCCCGTCCTGATGTTGATAGCCGCCATCGTTGGTCGGATGGGTCGGAGGGTGATCGGCACGACGATCGCCGTCTTCGTGTTGGTGTTCCTTCAACCGCTCTTCGCCGCTCCGGACCTCGACCCCCAATGGCTCCGTTCACTTCACGTGCTGAATGCCCTGCTCATCGCCGCCCTTGGCTACGACCTCGCTCGCCGGGGATCGTCCCTCCAAGCTGGCGTTGAGGACTGACAGCGGCGTAGGTTTCTCCCATGAGTAGAGCACTCAAGACGACCGGCATCGTCCTCGGAGTCGGTGCGCTGATCTACCTCTGACTCGGCGTTGTGTTCGCCACGATGTTCATGGACTTCCGCAGGACTTCCCTGGCCATCACGATCGTCGCCGGCACCTCACCAAGGGCCAGCGAGCGATTCGGAACTACTCCGACACTGAACGAGGGGCCATCATCTGCACGTAGGCGGCGGGCATCGATGCGATGCTACGCCTGGCTATGGACATCGCGCAGCCCGGTGCCTGAATCCCGCGTAGTGCTCGCTGCTATCGAGGCCGATAAGGCCCGCGCCGCCGCTGGGGCCCGCACGGATAGGCACCCGCGGTTCGTCGTCCTGTCGCCTCTATGATGGCCCGGTGTCCGATCGAGGAACCGAGTTCATGTCGTTCGGCGAGGCCATACAGACATGCTTCCGCAAGTACGCCGAGTTCATGGGCCGCGCCGGGCGCGCCGAGTTCTGGTGGTGGGCGCTCTTCAATGTTCTGGTTGCGAGCGCGCTTGGCCTGTTCAACGTGATTCGGATCGGAGACAACGCCTACCTCGGCTCACTGCTCGCCGGTCTTTGGGGCATCGGGGTCTTGCTGCCGAGCCTCGCCGTGGGCGTCCGACGACTTCGCGACGCTGGCTACCCCTGGGGCTGGTTGTTCTTTCTCCTGATCCCGTTCGCAGGTGCCGTTCTGCTCATCGTCCTCTGGGTCCAGCCCACGAAAGAGACGATGCCGAAGCCGCCGCCCCCCCCGCCCCCTCCGCCTCCGTGATGGAGGAACAAGAGGTAGACGACCAGGTAAGCACCGCGCCGACCGCTAAGTAGAATCCCCCGCCACTTCTTCCCAGGGAAGCCTTAGATCCGCGGTCGGGCGAGCTGGTGGGCGCGCTCGTTGCTCATGTTCAGGAGGCGGGCGATGTCGGCGCGGCGCAGCGTCGGCGGGTCCCTGGTCGGTCACAGTCGGCGATTCTATCCCCGAGCCTCATTCCCCAAACATTCCCCCACGCCACGGGAAGTGGGTGCTGCGGGACGCCACGAGCGCCACTGGGCCGAACCTATCCCGCAGGTCAGGGCACTCTACGGCACTCGACGGCACAGCCCGCCACGAGCCGCAGCGGGCTCATAACCCAGAGGTCACAGGTTCAGATCCTGTCTCCGCGACGAGGGAAACCGCAAGTCAACGAGGGTCCCGGTCGAACCGGGACCCTCTTGCGTGAGGGCTCTTTGCCCCAAGATTGCCCCACGATTGCCCCACGTCGGTCGCTTCGCCTCGACGTTGACCTCTTCCTCGGAGCCATCGAGAACGCCGCCGATGATCGATCGACCTCCGGCCGACCCCGACGAGACACCATCCATCTGCAGGCTCAAGCCCCCGGCATCTTCTCCACGATCCGGCCTGCGTCCAATCCGAAGTCGATCACGCCGATCTTCGGCGGCTCCACGTTGATCGTCGTGAGGGCTGTACAGATCTGACTGCGATGGTCGGAGCCGTGGTCCAGGGTTCCCGCGAGCCTGAATCCGACGGGTGCCCACCGCTGGAACCCGTCGCTTTCGTCAACCTCCCGCACCACAGCATCGGGGTCGAGGGGGCCAGAGATGAGCTTGGTCCATCCCGAGCCGGTGCGCTCCATGACCCTGCGCACCTCGGAGAGCGACATGCGTCCCGCATCGACGTTGTGCGTACGGTCGCCCGTCAAGATGAACAGGTCGAACGCGTCGCTCTCGACGAGGTGGCGAACCGTTGCGAGGATGGGTCCTCGCGTGCCGGCAACGTTGGTTTCGAGCTCCTCGGCGCTCAGGTCCAGACAAGCATCGACCACGCGCAAGGTTGCCCAAACATGGTGGGCGAATGCCGCTTCGAGAAGCGAACTGCTCATGACGATCTCCTCACTTTCGGACGCCGGACGGTCGATCAGGAACGTCGCCAGCCGGAGTGACAAGCAGCCAGACGTCTTGCGGCTGCTTGGTGACGACCTCGTGGATCTAGGTCGACGGCGAGGAGGTCTCAGCCATGCGCATCGGGCGCAGCCTAGCCGAGCGCGTACCCCTGGACAAGGTCCTGCCCCACGATCGCCCCTCACGGAGCGACATCGCGCCAATGACGGGGGGCAACCAGGTGGCACCCTCACGCGACGCAGAACTCATTGCCTTCGGGGTCGAGCATCACGATATGACCGAGATGCTCGCCATAGGATTCCTCGCGGACGGTCGAAGCCCCCGCAGTGACCAGTTCGGCTGCCTTCGCACGGATGAGCTGCTCGCGCTCCGCCATGTCCCATGGAGGCTCGCCCGCCACCCGGATGTCGATGTGCATCCTGTTCTTGGCTGTCTTACCCTCCGGCACCCTGAGGAAACCGATGGCTGGACCTACGCCGTCCGGATCGATGATGGAAGCCCCGTCCGGCTCGTCGTACCCCGGCTCAGCGACATACCCGAGCGCGCTCGCCCAGAATGCAGCGAGCGCATGCGGGTCGGCCGCGTCGCAACCGAGCGTCCAGTGGGTCGCCATGCTCGCAACCTATCAACGTGCGCGCTCATCGGTGAGGACCCGTGCGTTAGCCAGCACCTCGATCATCGCTCCGGGGAGGCTCGGCGGATGACCCCATCGACGTAGGAGGACTTCGCGTCGGCGTACGCGTTGCCGTCGCTGTGTCGCTGGGCGAGCGTCACGTTCAGCTCTTCGTACCTGCGGGCATCGTCAGGATGCGCTCGGAGGGAGTCGCGGAACGTGATCATCATCCGCGCATCCTCCCCGCGATCTTCCACGACGTGCACCTGGAACCGCGTTCCTTCAAGAGTGCCTCTGAAGAAGACGTGGCCCTCGTCGCGATGGCCGAACGCGTACCCAAGCGACTCGAGAGGATCCCGGTAGGCCGCTTCCGGGTCGTAGCTCTCGACGAGGACCAGGATGTCGATCACCGGCTTGGCGAGGATGCCAGGTATCGCGGTCGATCCCACATGATCGACGCTCAACGCCGTCGAGCCGAGCGCACGGAGGATGCTCGCCGCCGCCGTCTCGTAGAGATCCCCCCAGCCAAGGTCGTGCGGCACGAGCTCGACCATCGTGTGACAACCTTATGCAGGGGATGAGGCACGGTCGAGCGAGCGAGAGCCCTCCTCCTTCCCTTCCACCGGTTGCAGACGCAGGCGGAGACCTAGAAGCTGCACGAGCCCGTTGCCCGATCGGTTCGGCTGATCCCGCCCTAGACCTGATCGACCGGAGCGGGTTGCGCTCATGGCGACGGAGGAGTATGCCATCGGCACGAGGTCCATCGGCAGCCCGCTGAGGAGGCGTCACCAATGCGTGGAGCGAGGTACCTGGCGGTCATCGTTTCGGTCGTGGCACTCACGGCGCTGTCGGCGGTTGAGGCCGGCGGGACTCCACGAGCGGGCGTGAGTCCGGGGCAGATACTGATCTACGGACCGAGCTTGGCCAAGAAGTCACCGGTGAATGAACGGGTGCTGGCCGAGGCCGCGGGCTTCGACGTCACCGTGGTTTCCAAGGCCACCTGGAGCGCCATGACCACGGCCGACTTCTCGAGCTTCCAGGCGATCGTGTTCGGCGACCCCCACTGCAAGGTGAGTACCAAGAGGCTCCAGCCCGCTGAGCACAACACAGCCGAATGGTCCACGGCGGTCGATGGGAACGTCGTGGTCATCGGCAGCGATCCGGTGTTCCACGGCAAGAGCCAACCCGGGGCGGTCGCCCTGATGAACAACGGATTGGCTTTCGCAGCGGCACAGGACGGCTACGGCCAGACGGGCCTCTACGTTGCCCTCAGCTGCTACTACCACAACTCCGATCCGGGGACGCGGGTGGAACTGCTTCGGGGGTTCGGGTCGTTCACGGTCCGCGGACAGGGTCACAAACCCCTTCCCGGTTGCCCCGATCACGTGACGTTCGCCTCGCCCAGCAGCCCGGTGCTGAAGGGGCTGTCGGAGGCGGATATCGACAACTGGGGCTGCACCGTGCACGAGGCGTTCGACTCGATCCCCTCCTCGTTCGAACCGGTCGTGCGAGAGGTCAAGTCGGACCTCCCGTTCATCATCACGTCGACCTAGAGGTCCCACACGGATCGAGCTGCGCACGGGGGTTGATCCAGGCCGCCCGCCGTCGCGGGTGACGGCCGCGCGTAGACTCGGGCGATGCGTGCCTCCTTCAAGGCCTGCGCCTTGGCCCTCATCCTGGCGGTCCTGGCGTCGGCCCCGACGCCGGCCGCCGCGGCAGGCGGCGTCATCCGCAACCCCGGTCATCCGCGGTACACGGTGCGCCTGAACGCGGGGCCCGAAGGACACGTGTGGGCCGGACACGAATCGATCACGTTCCGCAACGAACGCCCGGCCGACCTGTCCGAGGTGTGGCTGAGGTTGTGGTCCAACGGCGTGCTGGGGTGCGGCGGCCACTCGATCCGGATCAGTCACGTCAGAGGGGGCACGGCCGACCCCCTGTCGGTGGGGTGCACCGCGGTCCGGATCGCCCTCGCTTCCCCGGTGGCCCAGGGCGACGAGGCCACGATCCGGATGCACGTCCGCATCCAGGTGCCCAGACGGAACGATCGGTTCGGCTACCACGGGGGGTTGGCCCTGATGGGAACCGCGCTCCCCACGCTCGCCGTGCACGACGATCAGGGCTGGCATCTCGACCCCTTCGAGGACCTTGGGGAGAGCTTCTATTCGATCGTCGGCACCTACCACGTCACCCTGATGGTGCGTCCGGGCCTGGACACGCCCACCACGGGCAACCTCGTGGGGATCACGAAGGTCCCCGGACTCATCGCTCGTAGCTATCAGGCGAAGGACGTGCGGGACTTCGCCTGGGCGGCCGGGCGGCTGCGGCAGCTCACCACCCGGGTCGGGGGGACGTCATTGGTGGTGTCGTCCCTCCCCGGCGACGTCTCGCGCGGCACGGCGGCAGCTGCGCTGACGAACGCGAGGCATTCACTGCAGAGCCTCTCGAGGGCGTTCGGCCGCTACCCCTACCCGGAGATGGATGTGGTCCTGACGGCGTTCGGGGCATTCGGTGGCATGGAATACCCCACCATCATCTTCACGAACCCCCCGAAGGGGACGATCTCCCACGAGTTGGCTCACCAGTGGTGGTACGGCATCGTGGGCGACGACGAGTACACCGAACCCTGGCTCGACGAATCGTTCGCCACGTGGTCGGGACATCTGCCGTTGGGCGGATGGACGCGTTGTTCGAGCTACGACTTCCCTGGCGCCGGGGCCCGGATCACGAACGACATGGGGTATTGGGCGGCGCACCCGGATGAGTACGACACCATCTACACCGGAGGTGGTTGCCTGCTCGCGAACCTCGCGCACCGCTTCGGATACCCGCGGTTCGTCCGGATCCTTCGTGGCTACGCCAGCGACCATTGGCTCGGCGTGACGCGCACGTCCGACTTCAAGCATGTCATCGAAGACGCCGCGGCCGCGGACCTACCCGGCTTCGACCCCGCCGCCTTCTGGGCGCGGTGGCGGGTGGACTGACACCCCATCCGTCGGACTACAATCGGGTGCACGGTCGATCGAAGGGGGAGCACGTGGCAGCCAGGAACGTCGTGAGCCAGCTCGCGCAGGTGCCGCTGTTCTCCGACTGTTCGAAGAAAGACCTGCAGACGATCGCGCGCGCCGTCAAGGACATCGATCATCCGGCAGGCACGGTCGTCGCTCGCGAGGGCGATCCGGGGGTCGGGCTGTTCGTGATCTCCGACGGGACCGCCGACGTCACCATCGGCGGCAAGAAGAAGGCGACGCTCGGCCCGGGCGACTTCTTCGGCGAGATCGCGTTGTTGGACGGTGGTCCCCGGACCGCGACGGTCACAGCGACCTCAGACGTCAAGCTCCTGGGACTCACGGAATGGGTGTTCCGGGGCCTGATGCAGCAGCATCCCACCATCGCCATCAAGACGCTTCAGGCGATGGCGGGCCGATTGCGCAACGCCACGAAGATCGCCACCGCCTGAGCGTGCCCGATCCGCTCGTTCGTCGTGCCTGAGGCGCCCGACGACGTCGAGGCGCTGGCAGCGCGGCGCGCCGCGGCTCGTGACCGGAGGGACTTCGCGACGGCGGATGCCCTTCGAGATCAGATCGCCGATCGAGGCTGGCGGGTGGCCGACGAGGCCGGCGGGTGGCGTCTGGAGGAGATCGCTCACGTCCTCGACGAGCCGGTCGCGCCCCGCGACGTGCCGTCCGTGCTCGACCGCCCGCCATCGCGGGATGTGTCGATCCACTGGATCGTGGAGGGATGGCCCCGCGACGTGGAACGGGCGATCAACTCGTTCCGCGCCATCCGGGGCGAACGCTCCGTCCAATCCGTGGTCGTCGACGTCTCAGGTGGAGATCTCGGGGAGCTGGGCGAGAGCGTCGAGGTGATCCGGCTGCCGGCCGGGACCGGCTGGGCGGCGGCTCGCAATGCCGGGCTGAAACGCTCGATGGGCCGGACGATCTGGGTGATGGACGGTTCGATCGAAGCGACGGGCGACGTCTTCGGTCCCGTGGAGGCGGCGTTGGCGGATCCTCAGGTGGGGATCGCCGGCCCTTTCGGCCTGGTCACTCACGATCTCCGGGAGTTCGAGGAGGTGCTCCGCCCGGGCGCGTGCGACGCCATCCAGGGGTACGTGATGGCTATGCGGCGTGAGGTCCTGACCGCCGTCGGTCTCTTCGACGAGAAGTTCACCTGGTACCGGAGCGCAGACCTCGACTACTCGTTCCGTGTGAAGGATCTCGGGCTGAGGACGGTGGTCGTCCCCGTTCCCGTGACCCGCCACCAGCACCGGGTGTGGACCACGACCGAGCCCGCCGAGCGGGAGCGACGGTCGAAGAGGAACTTCTACCGATTCTTGGATCGGTGGCGCGATCGCTGGGACCTGGTGCTGGAGGGCGAGCCGAGCGGGAGCGGGACACCGAAACCCGAGGGGTGATCGGTCAGTCGACGGTGGGCATCGGAGGCGCGGGCGGAAGGGTCACCCGTGGCTCCTTCACCTTCCCCTTGGGCGTTTCCTTGAGCGCCGCAGCCGCGGCCTCGTGCCGCTCCTTGACCTCTTCCTGGCGTCGCAGCTCATCGGGGTCGGGGATCGCCTTCGTGCCCGCGGCGTAGGCCTCCAGATCCTCGCCGTCGATCGTCTCGACCACCAGGAGGAGCTTCGCGAGCCGGTCCAGCAGGTCTCGGTGATCGTTCAGGATGACCTCCGCCCGGTCGTGGGCTTCACTCAGCAAGCGCGAAACCTCTTCGTCGATCTTCTCCGCCGTGCCACCCGAGATCCGCGGCCCGGTCGAGAAGGGGTTCCCCATATCCTCGTGACCGAGGGACAGGGGCCCCACGCGCTCACTCATGCCGTACTCGGTGACCATGGCTCGCGAGATCTGGGTCGCCTTCTCCAGGTCGTTCTGGGCACCCGTCGAGACCTCGTCGTACTCCAGCTCTTCGGCCACCCGGCCACCCATCGCGAACGCGAGCATGTCCTTCAGCTCGGGCTCGGTGGCGAGGTAGCGATCCTCCAGAGGGCGGGTCATCGTGAGCCCGAGGGCCGCCGTGCCTCTGGGGATGATCGTGATGCGGTGGACGGGGTCCAGGTTCTCGGAGTAGTGCGCGACCAGCGCATGTCCCATCTCGTGGGACGCGACACGGATCTTCTCCTTAGGGCTCATGACGCGCGACTTGCGCTCCAGCCCCATGGACGACCGGTCGATCGCCTCTTCGAGCTCCTCCATCGTGACGGCGTTCTTCTCACGCCTGGCCGCGAGCAACGCGGCTTCGTTCACGACGTTCTCCAGGTCCGCGCCCGTGAAACCCGGGGTGCGGGCGGCGATCGTGCGCAGCTCGACCTGCGGCGACAGCGCCACCCCGCGAGCGTGCACCTTCAGGATCTCCTCGCGTCCCCTCAGGTCGGGACGGTCCACCACTACCTGGCGGTCGAATCGCCCAGGACGGACCAAGGCCGGGTCCAAGACGTCGGGACGGTTCGTCGCCGCCATGATGATCACGCCCTTGCTGGCATCGAACCCGTCCATCTCCACCAGCAGCTGGTTGAGCGTCTGCTCCCGCTCATCATGCGCGCCGAACCCTGCACCGCTCACCCCGGCGCGTCCCTTCCCGATCGTGTCGATCTCGTCGAGGAAGACCAGTGCGGGTGCCTTCTCCTTCGCCTGCTGGAACAGCTCCCGCACGCGCGCGGCGCCCAACCCGACGAACATCTCGACGAACTCGGAACCACTCATGAAGAAGAACGGGACGTTGGCCTCGCCGGCCACGGCGCGGGCGAGCAGGGTCTTGCCGCAACCGGGAGGTCCCAGCAGGAGCACGCCCTTGGGGATCCGCCCGCCGAGCCGCTGATACTTCTTGGGGTTGGAGAGGAACTCCACGATCTCGCGGAGTTCGTCCTTGGCCTCGTCGACACCGGCGACGTCGGCGAAGGTGGTCTTCATCTCCTTGCGGTCGTAGATCTTGACCTTGTTGCGACCCATGTTGAGGGCACCCGCCGCCCCCGCGTTCATCCGCCGGAACACGAAGAAGTACAGCAATCCCATGATCAGCACGAAGGGCAAGATGTTCAGGAGCAGAGATAGGAACACGCTGGGCTGAGTGAGATCGACCTGGATCCCCTTCTCGACCAGGGAGTCCACGAGGGTGTCCACCTGGAAGTTAGGTGAGACCGTGGTCGTGAAGTTCTTCTGTTGACCCTGGTCATCGATCATCGTCCCCGAGATGGAGCTATCGGAGATCTTCACGACGGTGTTGGGCGCGATCTTGTCGTTGTTCACCGCATCGATGAACTGGGTGTAGTTGATCTGCTCGGTGCCGGTGGTGGTCATCAGGCCCTTGAACAGGAAGATCCCGAGCAGCGCGATCGCGGCGATGGCCAGCCACGAGGAACCGCGTGGACGCGGAACGTTCGGACCCCCGGGACCATCACCGCCTGGACGACGTGAGAGCGGGTTGCGATCGTTGTTGTCAGGCATGTGCTTCCATCTTCCCACCCACCCTCGACTTATGACAGCCGCTCGCTCGTCATCATGGAACGTTCACACCGCCATAGTCCTCGGCTCCGCGCTCACGATCATGAAGTCGGGCGGTGAGCGATTCCGGGATAATGGGCGCCTCGGGGCGGCGCGTTGCGGCCTCACGACGGGTTCGGAGGTGATGAAGTATGGCGCAGGCAGCGACCGACGACGCTGCGCTGCGCGAGCGCTTCGAGCGCGATGTGATGCCGCTCCTGCCCAGCCTCTACGGGGCCGCGATGCGTCTTACCCGCAACCCGGCGGACGCGGAAGATCTGGTGCAGGACACCTACCTCCGAGCGTATCGAGGGTTCGCGGGTTTCCAGGAGGGGACCAACCTCAAGGCGTGGCTCTACCGGATCCTGCGCAACAGCTTCATCAACACCTACCGGAAGCGCCAGCGGGAGCCGCAGACCGTCGAGGGTCCCGACGACGTGGAGGAGTGGTACCTCTACGACCGCCTCGGGGGCCGCAACGTGGAGAACTCCGCGGAGAACGAGGTGCTGGATCAGATCCCGGACGCCGACGTCAAGGCGGCGTTGGAGTCGCTGCCGGAGAACTTCCGCATGGCTGTCCTGCTCGCCGACGTGGAGGGATTCAGCTACAAGGAGATCGCCGAGATCACCGACGTGCCCATCGGGACCGTCATGTCCCGGCTGCATCGGGGAAGGAAAGCGCTCGAGAAGGCGTTGTGGGACACGGCGAAGGAGCGAGGTTTGGTCGATGAGTGACCTGGGGCCCAAGTGTCAAGAGACGCTCAAGGAGATCGAGGCCTTCCTGGACGGCGAGCTGAACGCCAGCCTCAACATCCGGATCGAGCATCATCTATCGGATTGCCCGCCTTGTATGGACCGTGCCGAGTTCCGCCGCTATCTGAAGGTCATGATCTCGACCAAATGCACGGGCGACGCCGTGCCATCAGATCTGCACCAGCGGATCGCCAGGCTGCTCTCTGATCAGGACACGCCGGCATCCTGATCCACACGGCGAACCCCGGCGCGTCCCGCGCCGAATCCCTCCCGAGCAAGGAGGTAGCCGTGGACGGAGAACGCATGCAGGGAAGCCATCCGGGACACCTGCCCCCTCCATCCAAGACCCACGGAGCGGGACGGGTCTGCGAGGCGCCCGGATGCGAGACCAAGCTGTCCGTGTACAACCCGGCACACCGGTGCTGGCAACACACCGAGCTCACGTTCCCCAACTATCGAGGCAAGCGGCTCCAGCCCGGAAACGCCTGATCCCAGATCGCTGCCGCCGCGATCCGGTCGGCTAGGATGCGGCCGGGATGAGCGGGATCGAGCTGGGAAGCGTCCTCGGCGTGTGGGCCCACCCGGACGACGAGGCGTACCTTTCGGCGGGCCTCATGGCCATCGCCGCACGCAACGGCTCGCGGGTCGTCTGCGTCACCGCCACGCGGGGAGAAGGCGGCTCGATGGACGACGAGCGGTGGCCTCCAGCGACGATGGGGGAGGTTCGCGAGGCTGAACTGCTCGCCAGCCTCGAGCTGCTGGGGGTCCGGGATCACCGCTTCCTCGATCTGCCGGACATCGACATGGACACCTCGCTGCCCGAGGCGGGGGCGGCCATGGTGCGGGGCATCATGGATGAGGTCCGTCCAGATACCGTGCTGACGTTCGGCCCCGAGGGGATGACCGGGCACCGGGCTCACCAGGACGTCAGTCGGTGGGCCACCGCGGCGTTCCACATGTACGCCGCACCGGGGGCGCGTCTGTACTGCGCCACCTATGACCATGCCTGGGTCGACGAATGGGTGCCACGGCTCGCGCCGTTCGATATCTACCGGCCGGGCACGCCGCCGTCGGATCCCATAGAGGATCTGAAGGCCGACGGCATCCATCTCGTCCTCCCACCGGACGTCTTGGACCTGAAGATGGAGGCGATCCAGGCGCATGAGAGCCAGGTGGAGGCGCTCATCGGGGTCTTCGGCGGCGACAACCTGCGCCAGGCGCTGGGCACCGAGAGCTTCCGCCTGGCGGGGGTCCGACCCGGGTGAGCGTGGAGCGGCCCGCACCGATCCGCGACCTCGACTGGGACCCGGCGAGGGCGCGAGCGTTCACCGACCTCACCGTCGATCTCTATCAGGAGTTCCTAGAGCGGTTGCCGACCCTTCCGGTCTCCCGTCGCTGGACCGCCGACGAGGTGCGTGCGGCCGTGACGATCCCGGTACCTGACGAACCGATGCCGGACGCCGAACTGCACGTCTACCTGCGCACGATGACCTTCGGATGGTCGATGTATCCGAGCCACCCTCGCTTCTACGCTTACGTGTCGGGGGCGGGAACCGTTCCCGGCGTCGCGGGGGACCTGCTTGCGGCCGGGATCAACATGAACAACGGTGGCTGGCAGCTCTCTCCGTCGGCGACCGAGATCGAGCTCCATCTGGGCCGGTGGTTCGCGCGGGAGCTCTTCGACCTGCCCGAGGGATCCGGCGGGACGCTCACCTCCGGTGGGGCCATGGCCACCTTCATCGCGCTCAAGGCGGCGCGCGATCATCGCGCCGGGTGGGACGTACGCGCTGAGGGCGTGGCGGCCGGCCCGACGTTGGTGCTGTACCTATCCGATGAGACCCACGTGGTGAGCGATCGCGCCGCCGACATGTTGGGCCTCGGGCTCGATCATGTTCGACACATCGCGGTGGACGATCGATACCGGATGCGGGTGGACGACCTCCGGACCGCCGTCGAGGCCGATCTCGCCGAAGGCCGGCGACCTTTCGCGGTGGTCGGGTCCGCCGGCACGGTGGCCACGGGAGCGGTCGACCCCCTGGGTGAGATCGCCGACGTCTGCGCAGATCTGGGTCTGTGGTTCCACGTGGATGCCGCGTACGGGGGGCCGGCGCGACTCGCCCCTGATCTCCGACCGCTGTTGGACGGGATCGAGCGCGCGGATTCCATCGCGTTCGACCCGCACAAGTGGCTCTACACACCCCTGACCGGCGGATGCCTCGTGATGCGGGACCTCTCGTTGCTGCGCGAGTCATTCGACCTGTACGCGAGCTACGTGGTGCAGGACAAGGATGAGACCGGTCACGGGATCGACCTGGGCCGGCACAGCCCGAACTTCAGCCGGGGGTTCACCTCGCTCAAGATCTGGATGTCGCTCTTGGCTCACGGACGGGATGCGTACGCGCGCAGGATCTCCCACGATGCGGAGCTGGCCCGCTACCTCGGTCTCATGGTCGAGGAGCGCCCCGACTTCGAACTGGCGACGCCGGTGGGCCTGTCGATCTGCTGCTTCCGGTACGTCCCGGAGGACCTGCCGGCTGGCGACGATCCTCGCTCGCGTGAGGACTACCTCTCGGAGCTCAACCACCGCCTCATGACCGAGATCCAGTCCGACGGCCGCGTGTATTGCTCCAACGCGATCCTGGGAGGACGGTTCGTCCTGCGGGTGTGCATCGTGAACTTCCGCACCGAGGCCGAGGATCTCGAGGCGCTCCTGGATGTCGCCCGGGAGCTGGGAGCGAAGCTCGACGCCCAGCTGCGGCCCGAAGCCCTGCGATGAGCGCCGCCTTCGCCCTGCTGGGTTCGGGTGAGTTCGAGCCGTGGACCGCCGACGTTGACCGGTGGCTCACGGATCGGCCCGGGTCCACGGGCGACCGCGTCCTGATCCTGCCCACGGCGTCGGCAGCGGAAGGGGACACCGTCTTCGAAGGGTGGGCGGCGAAGGGTCTCGCGCATTACGAGAGCCTCGGGATCCGAGCGCAGGTCGTTCCGCTCAAGACCCGCGAGGATGCGTCGCGATCCGAGTTCGTCGGCGCGCTCGAGGGTGCCTCGGCCGCTTACTTCTCGGGCGGCAACCCCGCCTACCTGGCGGACGTGCTGATCGACACGCCCTTCTGGGCAGCCCTCACCGAAGCCCTGGACCGGGGCGTGGCCTATGCCGGCTGCAGCGCCGGGGTGGCGTGCCTCGGGGACACCGCGCCCGATACCACTCGCGAAGGGCTGGGTCCCGAGTTATGGCGCCGTGGCTTGCGGATGTTCCCGGGGACCTGGTTCGGCCCGCATTGGGATGCCATGGAACGGTTCGCGCCTGGGTTCCCCGCGTTCATCGTGTCGTCGATGCCGCCCGGCGCCACCCTCGTGGGCATCGATGAGGACACGGCGATGGTGGGCGATGGGATGGGTTGGTCCGTTGCAGGCGTGGGAGGGGTACACGTACTGTCGGAGGGAACGTGGACGGAGCATCGACCCGGCGCCGGGTTCGAGCTCCGACTGATGCCGGACTGAAGGGAGGATCGAGATGTCGGATCCGTCTCGGTTCTATCGGTCGGGAAGTCGTGAGCTGCAGGATCGCTTCGACACGCGGCGGTTGGCGGACCGCCTCGAAGAGGTCATCCTCTCGGATCGATTCAGCGATCACGATCGTGCCTTCATAGAGTCCCGAGACATGTTCTTCCTCGCGACGGCGGACACGCAGGGGCGACCGAACGTGTCGTACAAGGGTGGCGACCCGGGGTTCGTCATGGTCGTCGATGACGTCACCCTGGCGTTCCCGAACTACAACGGCAACGGGATGTATCTGTCGATGGGCAACATCCTGGAGAACCCGCACGTGGGGATGCTGTTCATCGACTTCGAGCGACGGCACCGGATGCGGGTCAACGGCGAGGCCACCATCGACCCGGACGACCCGTTGATCTCTCGCTGGCCGGAGGCGCAGTTCGTCGTCCGGGTACGACCGCGCGAGGTGTTCCCCAACTGTCCCCGCTACATCCATCGGTACCAGAAGGTCGAGGCCTCGTCCTTCGTGCCGAGGGAGGGATGCGAGACGCCCGTGCCGGACTGGAAACGGGCGGAGTGGGCTGTGGATGCGCTGCCCGCGGACGACCCGGCTCGCGACCCCGATGCGGTCGTGATCCCCGAGTGATGAGGGAGGGCGCGCGATGGCGGAGGTGACCGTGGCCGCGGTGCAGGCCACCCCTGTGTTCTTGGATCGGGAGGCCACGACCGACGTGGTGGTGGCGCGTACCAAGGCCGCCGCCAAGGAGAAGGCGAAGCTGATCGTGTTCCCGGAGACCTTCATCCCGACCTACCCTGACTGGGTCTGGCGCGCACCCGCCTGGGGTGAGGCATTCGACGCCCTCACCGCTCGGCTGGTCGAGCAGTCCTTGGACGTCCCGGGACCCACAACCGAGACGATCGGTAAGGCGGCCAAGGCCGCGAAGGCGTACGTTTCGGTCGGGGTGAACGAGCGGGGGGACAGCGGCACCCTGTACAACACCCAACTGATGTTCGGCCCCGACGGATCCCTGATCGGCAAGCACCGCAAGCTGATGCCGACCGGGGGCGAGCGGCTGGTGTGGGGGATGGGCGACGGCTCGGACCTCGAGGTCTACCCGACGCCGTTCGGGACGGTCGGTGGACTGATCTGCTGGGAGAACTTCATGCCCCTGGCTCGCACCGCGATGTACGCGAAGGGGGTGCAGATCTGGACCGCTCCCACGTGGGACAACGGCGAGAACTGGGTGGCGACCCTGCGACACATCGCGCGCGAGGGCCGGCTTTTCGTGATCGGTGTGACGACCCTCCTGCGAGGCTCGGATGTGCCGCCGGACGTCCCGGGCCGGGACCTGTGGGGCGGCGAGGAGGATTGGTGCAACGACGGATGGTCGGCGATCGTCGATCCCGACGGCCAGCTGTTGGCCGGCCCTTTGGTGGGCGAGGAAGGGATCCTCACCGCCCGGATCGATACCGATCGGTTGTCGTCCGAGCGATACAAGTTCGATCCGGTCGGGCACTACGCCCGCCCCGACGTGTTCTCGCTGACGGTGAACGAGGCCCCGAAGCCCTCCGTGGCTGAAGGCTGATCCCCCCGGGTAGGGTGCATGGGATGCCCGCCGCCAAGTCGGTCCTCACCCGGTCCTCACCCATCGAACGACGCGCCCCGGTCATCGTCGAACGCTTGTCTGCCGCGTATCCCGACGCCCGTGTCGCTCTGCATTTCTCGAACCCGTTGGAGTGCTTGATCGCCACGATCCTGTCGGCGCAGTGCACGGACGAGAAGGTGAACGAGGTCACGGCGACGCTCTTCAACAAGTATCGCTCGGCGGCGGACTACCTGGCTGTGCCGGAGGACGAATTGAAGGCCGACATCCGGCCGACCGGGTTCTTCAACCAGAAGGCCGCCTCACTCCGCGCAGCATGCGAGCGGATCGTCACCGTGTACGGCGGCGAAGTGCCGGACTCGATGGAGGAGCTGCAGACCCTGCGGGGGGTGGCGCGCAAGACCGCCAACATCGTGATGGGGAACGCGTTCGGGAAGGTGGAGGGGATCGCCGTCGACACCCACGTCCGCAGGCTGGCGAACCGGCTCGGGTTCAGCCACGAGTCGGATCCGGACAAGATCGAACGGGACCTGATGGGCCTGATCCCGCGGGAACGGTGGTTCGACTTCACGTACGTGCTGATCGATCACGGGCGCGCGACCTGTCAGGCGAAGAAGCCTCGGTGTGCCGACTGCGTCGTGCTGGATCTCTGTCCCTCCAGCCAGGTGTAGGCGAGCCACATGTCTGAACGAACCCTCGGGCACGCCCCGCAGCGCTTGGTGGTGGCGCATCGAGGGGCCTCCGCGATCGAAGCCGAGAACACCCTTCCCGCCTTCGAAGCCGCGATCCTGGCGGGAGCGGATGTCATCGAGTTCGACGTTCGGGTCACGGCCGATGGCGCGGCCGTGGTGATGCACGATGCCGATGTCGCCAGGACCACGGACGGTGAAGGGCTCGTGCGCGACCTCAGCCTCTCGGCGGTGAAAGGCTTGCGGATCCGGACCAGGGAAGGCGCGTTCACCGAGGTGCCGACCCTCGAGGAAGCCCTGCGATCGTGCTCGGGTCGGGTGGGTGTCGACATCGAGATCAAGAACATCCCCGGCGAGCCCGACTTCGACGCTGACCGGGAGCCCGTCGTCGATCAGACGGTCCGCGATCTCGAAGGCTCGTCGTTCGACGGCGTCGTCCTGGTGTCGAGTTTCAATCCGTTCTCGATCGCCCGAGCTCGAGCGATGGTCCCGGATCTGCCGACGGGGCTCCTGACCGATCCTTCCGTGGACGCTCCGACGGCGGTCGCCTACGCGCACGCGCAGGGCCATCCGTGGGTTCTCCCCTACGTCGAGCGGGTCCTGGGATCGCTCCCGCAGGTGGCCACCCAGGCCCACGAGGTCGACATGCGATTGGGCGCGTGGATCACGGACGATCCCGAGGTCGCGCTGACGCTGTGGGAGGACGGGGTGGACGCCGTCGCCACGAACGATCCCGCCGCCTTGGTGGCCGCTCGTGGCGAGGCGCGATCCGCGTGATCCTGCGTCGCAAGCGGCTCCCGGAGGACCTGCGGGGTCCCGCCGACCGGTTCCACGAGGTGCTCGATGAGGTCGAGCCGGCGAAAGCGGCGCTCGCCCAGGTGATGCCGACCACCCGCCTTCCGGGCCGTCCCCTCCCCGATGCCCTAGCGGAGTTCGAGTCGCGTCTGGGTCGGGCGAAGGATCTGATGCCGGGGTGGCGGGTGCCACAGACCGAGGCCGTGTGGTCGTCCTGCGACGCAGGCATCGACGTGGCGCTCGCTCGGGCCGAGAGGTTCCGCGAGGAGGCGCCGGACCTGGGTGGGTTCGAGGGACTGATCTGGGCCGTGGAGCATCTGATGGGCCCCTTGGATGTGTTCGCGACGGCGGACGAACGTTTCCGTTCGCTTCGCACGGTGTAGCCTCCGCACCGATGAGCGCCCGATGATCGCCATCAGCCTGATCGACGTCGAGAAATCCTATGGATCGTGGCCCGTCCTGCTGGGCGCCGATCTGGAGGTCGACGATCACGCCAGGATCGGGCTTATCGGCCCCAACGGCGCGGGCAAGTCCACGTTGCTCAAGATCCTGTCGGGGGAGGAGGTTCCCACGGCCGGCGAGGTGGTGCGCCGTAAGGGCCTCGCGATCGCCTACCTGGAGCAGAACCCCGACGGCGACGACCGCACGGCGGAGGCCACGGTGATGGCCGCTCGGCCCGACATCGCCGAACTCGATGCGCAGCTGCGGGCGATCGAGCGCGAGCTGGCTCGCCCTGAGGTGGTGGGAGATCTGGCGAAGATGGACCGGGTGCTGATGCGCCAGCAGGAGCTCTTGGACGCGTGGGTGGCGGCGGGCGGTGCAGGCCTGGCGGGCGAGGTGCGGAACCTGCTGGCATCGCTCGGTTTCGACGAGAACGACCTGGGCCTGCCGACCACGTCGCTCTCCGGCGGACAGCGGAAGCTTGTGGCATTGGCGGCCTGCCTGATCCGCCAGCCGGATCTGCTGCTGCTGGACGAGCCCGAGACGCACCTGGACGCGGATCGGCGTGCGCAGCTCGAGGCTCTGATCGCCGATTTCCCCGGGGCGGTCCTCAGCGTGTCTCATGATCGCTACCTCTTGGACGAAACCGTGTCGCAGATCGCCGAGCTCGATGGGGGGCACGTCACGATGTGGTCCGGGAACTACAGCGCGTTCGCGGTGGCGAAAGAGATCGCCATGCTCCGACAGCAACAGCTGTACATCACCCAGCAGAAGGAGATCGCGCGGCTGGAGGAGGCGGTCGCTCGCTTCAAGCTGTGGGCTTCGATCGTCGTCAACGAACGGCACATCAAGCAGGCGCGCAACAAACAGCGGCAGATCGATCGGATGGACAAGATCGACAAGCCGGTGTTCGAACGGCGCAAGATCGCGCTCGCGATGCGAAGCGCCGAACGGGGTGGGAACAAGATCGTCGAGCTGCGCGAGGTGTCCGTAGCGTTCGGGGACGACCCCGTGCTGATGGAGTTGTCGATGACGGTCTACCGCGGCGAGCGGGTTGGCGTGATCGGTGCGAACGGCGCCGGCAAGTCGGTGCTGGGGCGGGTGATCGCCGGGATCGACGACCCGGACGGAGGCGAGCGCTGGGCGGGTCCGGCCGTGCACTTCGGGTACCTGGCGCAGGGCCACGAGACGGAGCCTCCGCATCTGACGCCGATCGAGTTCGTCCGCAACGCCAAGCCGATGTACGAGGAGGACGCCGTCTCGCTCCTGGGCCGCTTCCTGTTCAGGTACGACCAGATGCGCCAGCCCGTGGGCACACTGAGTGGCGGCGAACGAACGCGCCTCCAGCTCTGTCTGCTGATGCTCTCGGGCGCGAACTGCCTGCTGCTGGACGAGCCGACGAATCACCTCGACATCGAGTCGATGGAGGTGCTGGAGTCGTCGTTGGAGACCTACGACGGCACGGTGATCGTGATCAGTCACGATCGATACCTCCTGGATAGGATCCCGGACCGCATCGTCGAGGTGCGTGACGGTCAGGCTTTCTCGTCGGTGGGTGGGTTCGACGATTGGGCGGCATCGCGGGAAGGGGTTCGGTCGTGAGCGGGCGTTTCGAGGAACGGCTCGAGGCCCTCGAGGTCGAAAGCGCCCGGGCCGAGACGCCGATGCGTGCTGCGGCCGCTGATGCTTTCGAGGCGCCGACCCGATGTCCCGCCTGGGACGTCCGAGGATTGATCGGCCATATGCTTCGCGATGTCCACCGCCTCCTGGATCTCCTGCAGGAGCCCGCCCTCGGGCCGCCCGACACCGACAGCGCCGTGTACTTCGGTTCGTACGACTCCGCAGCGGAGGCGCCGGACATCGCCGAGCGTTCGATCGAGATGGCGGCCCGCTACGCCACCGATGACGACCTGGTGGAGGGGTTCGCCACGACCTGGCGCCGCGCCGTGAAGACGGCGGCCGACGCCGGGCACGACCGCCTTGTCCATGTGTTCTCGCACACGATGGTCCTGCCCGACTACCTCGAGACCCGTGTCGTCGAGATGACCATCCACGGCCTCGATCTGGCCGCGGCGCTCCACACGGAACGCTGGATGTCCGTCGAGGGCGCGGCCATCACCCGGGACGTGATGTCCCGGATGCTGGGTTCGGCGCCGCCGGACGGGTGGGACGACGTGACGTTCTTCGAGAAAGGGACGGGCCGCGCACCTCTTACCGATGATGACCGGCGAGCGCTGGGTCCCACAGCGTCCAGATTCCCGTTGTTCGCGTGAGCCTCCGCCAACTCACAACGATCCGGAACGAGGTTGTGGCCTGCCGCGCCTGTCCGCGCCTGGTCCGTTGGCGGGAGGCCGTGGCCCGGGCGAAGGTCGCGCGTTTCGCTGATCAGGACTATTGGGGATGCCCCGTCCCCGGGTTCGGAGATCCTAGGGCGCGGGTCATGATCTTGGGGCTCGCTCCGGCAGCCCACGGCGGGAACCGCACGGGCCGGATCTTCACGGGCGATCGCTCCGGCGACTTCCTGTTCGCGTCCCTGTTCCGCACGGGTTTCTCGAACCAACCCACCAGCGAGGCACGGGATGACGGACTCCGCTTGGAGGACGTCTACGTGACCGCCGTGAACCGGTGTGCGCCGCCGGGGAACAGGCCCACCCCGGAGGAACGGGATCGGTGCATGCCGTTCCTCGAACGCGAGCTCGCAGCGCTCAGCGAGCTACAGGTGGTGGTGGCCTTGGGCGCGTACGCGTGGGACGGGGCGTTGCGTGCCCTCGCCCGACCGGGCCCGATCCCGGTGCCCAAGCCGCGGTTCGGACACGCGGCGGAAGCCACCCTGGGATCCATGCGGGTGCTCGGGTGCTTCCACCCCAGCCAACAGAACACCTTCACCGGCAAGCTCACGCCCACGATGATCGACGCGGTGATGCTGCGTGCTCGCGCGATCGCAGGTCTTTGATTCCCCTCGAGGTCCCCGATACCGTGAGGAGTTCAGGCGGAAGGATGGGCATGTCATCGGTTCGGCGGATCGCGATCGTCATCGGGCTCGCGGCGGTGCTCGGGATGGTCCTCGTCCCGAGCGGGGACGCGTCGCAGAGGTCGGGTCGCCGATCCCTGGTATGCACCATCACGGGCACGAACGGGAACGACACCCTGCACGGCACCACCGGCGACGACGTGATCTGCGGACTGGGAGGCAAGGACCAGCTCTTCGGCCGCAGGGGTGACGACCGTCTGTTCGGCGGCGACGGCAGGGACTTCATGAACGGCGGTGGTGGAGACGACCGGTTCTTCGGAGCTGGGGGCAGCGACGACATGTTCGGTGACGCCGGCGACGACCGGATGCTCGGTGCCAACGGGGCCGACCAGGCGATCGGGGGCGGGGGAGAGGACAGGATCTTCGGGGGCCCGGGTGGCGATCGGACCCTCTCCGGCTACAGCGGGCGAGATCTGGTCGACGGTGGAGCCGGGAACGACCGTTGCCTGGCCACGTTCGACAGCGATGGTGACGACCGGATCGTCGGCGGACCGGGCCACGACGTCTGGTTCGCCGACCCCGGTGACGCTCTCACCAGCGTCGAGGAGTACGTCGTCTGCGTCGGAGAGTAGCCGCGACCTGATCGAACCTGCGCACCGCTGGGTGCGGAATACCTCATCGGTGGCCGCGCTTATGCTGGGCTGATGGGCCGACACGGGAGCTTCTTCGCGGTGCGTCCGGACGAGGACGATCGGCGACCGGTCAGCCGGAGCACGATCAAGCGGGTCATCGACACGTTCCGGCCGTACCGGGCGAAGGTGGCCTTGGTCGGGGTCGTCATCGCGATCACGTCAGCGCTGGGGATCGTGAACCCGCTGCTGATCGAGCGGATGTTCAACGACGGCCTGCATTGCACGAACAAGGCATGCCATCCGGACGTTCCCGTCGTGGTGAGGATCGGTCTCGTCATGATCCTGGTCCCCATCGTGACGGGCGCGTTCGGGGTCGGTCAGACCTACCTGTCGAACCTGGTCGGACTCCGCGTGATGCAGGATCTCCGCGACGGGCTCTACCGGCACCTGCAGTACATGCCGCTGCGGTTCTTCACGACCACACGCACCGGCGAGATCCAGTCCCGCCTGGCCAACGACGTGGGCGGCGTCCAGACGGTGGTGACCAGCACGGCCGCCTCCCTCCTGGCCAACGTCGTGATCATCATCAGCACGCTGATCGCGATGCTGTGGATCTCTCGACCACTCACGCTCATGTCGCTCATCGTCACGCCGCTGTTCGTGTATCTGACGGTGAAGGTGGGGCGCGCACGCCGCGCGGTCGCCTCTAGCACGCAGAAGACCCTGGCGGACCTCACGGCGATCACCGAGGAGACGCTCAGCGTGAGCGGCATCCTGCTGTCGAAGGCGTTCGGCCGCCAGCGGCACGAGATCGACCGCTACCGCGACGAGAACCAGCGGCTGACGGGCCTCACGATCCGCCAGACGATGATCGGCCAGTCGTTCTTCGCGGTGGTGGGGACGTTCTTCGCGATCACGCCCGCCCTGACGTACCTGGTGGTGGGATGGGTGACGAACACCACCCCGAGTGCGATGACCGCCGGTGCCCTCGTGGCGTTCACCACGCTGCAGTCGCGCATCTTCTTCCCGATCGGCTCCATGCTGCAGGTCTCCAACGACGTGCAGACCTCGTTCGCGCTGTTCGACCGCATCTTCGAGTACCTGGACCTGCCGCACGAGATCAAGGACGAGCCAGACGCCGTCGTCATCAACCCGGACCAGGTGCGCGGTGAGGTGCGTCTGCGTGAGGTGCGCTTCCGATACGAGACACCGCCGGAGGACGCCCAGATCCCGATGTCGCCTCCGGATCAAGCGCCGCCGGCCATGGATCAGGAGGGGCCGCGCGAATGGACCCTGGAGGACGTGGACATCCATATCGAACCGGGGCAGTTGGCGGCGCTCGTGGGCCCCAGCGGTGCGGGCAAGACCACGATCACCTACCTGGTGCCCCGTCTCTACGATGTCCAGCAGGGGTCGGTCGAGATCGACGGGATCGATGTGCGGAAGATCGCGCTCGACTCCCTGGGCGAGATGATCGGCGTAGTGACCCAGGAGACCTACCTGTTCCACACGACCATCCGGCGCAACCTGATGTACGGGCGTCCCGATGCCACCCAGGAGCAGATGCAGGCCGCGGCCAAGGCAGCGAACATCCACGACAGGATCGCGGAGCTGCCGGAGGGCTACGACACCGTGGTTGGCGAGCGCGGCTACAAGCTGTCGGGCGGGGAGAAGCAACGCCTCGCGATCGCGCGCGTGATCCTGAAGGATCCGCGCATCCTGATCCTTGACGAGGCAACCTCGTCGCTGGACACGAATTCGGAGCGGCTGGTGCAGGCTGCGCTGGAACCGCTCATGAAGGGCCGAACCACGATCGCCATCGCGCACCGCCTCTCCACGATCCTGCAGGCGGACGTGATCTTCGTGATCGACCGCGGGCGGGTCGTGGAAAGAGGCACCCACGATGAGCTGCTCGCCCAGGGTGGACTGTACGACCAGCTCTACCAGCAACAGTTCCGCGGCGGGCTGGTCCAGGCCGAGTGCGAGGACGGCGTGATCCTGGCCTCGGGCGAGGTGGTGCGCACCGCCAGCGGCACGGGCTGACGGATCAGACCAGCTGTTTCGCGTAGCTCAACAGGACGAAGTCATCGTCGAAGAGGCGGTCGGCCCCCCGGATGTAGCCGAGTGACTCGTACATCCGCTGCGCCGCGGTCATCCGGGCGGTGGTGTGCAGGGTCATGAGGGTGCGCCCGGCCTCCCGGGCGCGATCCTCACACGCGACCATCAGTTGCGTGGCGATGCCCCGCCCGCGCGCATCAGGCAGGACGCCGAGCATCCGGATGTGGGCCTCGTGGGGCCGAAGGGGCGGATCGTCGTCGGGCTCGATCCGGTCGTCGAGCTCCAGGGTGGCCGTGCCGATGATGCGGCCGTCCTCCCATGCGACCAGGACCACGGTTCGATCAGCCCGGCCCGACACGTCGGCGATCATCCCCAGGTAGCGGTTCCAGTCCTCGTCCTCGGAGCGGACGAACTCCCGGTAGGCCTCGGCCGCGACCCGGCCCGCCTCGTCGTACTCGGCGGTCGCGACCTCACGGATCTCGAAGGTCATGCCGTGGTGACGCCGAGTGCGGATCCGATCGCGTAGGTGATGGCGGTGGCTGCCGCCCCGATCCCGAGCTGGCGGAGCCCGGACAGCACCGGGCTCTTGCCGGTCAGAAGGGCGGTGAGCGCTCCCACCGTCACAAGCGCGATCCCCGTCACACTGAGGGAGATGATCGTGGCGGCGGTGCCCTGGGTGAGGAAGAACGGGATCAGCGGGATCAATGCACCGAGGGAGAACATCGCGAACGATGACAACGCAGCGCCCCATGGCGACCCCAGGCCTTCGTCGGGGTCGAGGCCAAGCTCCTCTCGGGCATGGGTGTTGAGCGCCACGTCGGGGTCCTTCATGACCTCGAAGGCGACGCGATCGGAGAGCTCCTCCGACAAGCCCTTGCTCCGGTAGATCATCGCGAGCTCGCGTTCCTCCGTGGCAGGGTCGAGCTCGAGTTCCCGTCGTTCCAGGTGCAGCAGGCGTTCGAGCATCTCGCGTTGGACGCGCATCGAGACGTATTCGCCGGCACCCATCGAGAACGCCCCGGCCAGCAATCCCGCGATGCCCGCCAAGACGATCACCTGGTTGCTGGCGGCGGCCCCCGCGAACCCCATGATGAGCGCCGCATTGGAAAGCAGCCCATCGTTCATCCCGAACACGGCGGCGCGCAGCGCTCCGCTCTTGCCTGCGCTGGCCGATTGTTCATCGATCTCGGGCCCGTGGAGCGAGAAGAAGTCGTTGCCCTTCAGCAGTCGGCGCCGGGCATCGAGCAGCTTCGGCAGCTGACGCTTCGTGGCGGCGTCGTCGGGCGGCAGCGAGATCCCTGACATCGACGTCAGCCTACCTGGGGTGGCCGATACCTCGTCGGGCGGGTGGTCAGGTGGGTTGACCATCGGATCCGGAACGCCGACGATGGACCCATGGCGGAGCCCGACCTGGCGCGCTTGCTGCTCGAGGCGCATCGCGAACTCTCCGGTGAATTGGTGGCCGGTCTGGACGAGCGCGGGTATCCGGACGTCCGCGCGGGTCACCTCGCCGTCTTCCAGCACGTGGACCGGCGCAGTGGCACCCGTCTCACGGAGCTGGCCAGACGCGCCCGGATCACCAAGCAGGGGATGATGCTGGTGGTCGATGACCTGGAGGGCCTCGGCTACGTCCGGCGGGTGCCCGATCCTCATGACGCGCGAGCGAAGGTGGTGAGGCTCACGGCTCATGGCCGGCGGGCGGCCGCCGAGTGCCGCCGGGCCGTCCAGGCGGTCGAGGCTCGCAGGAAGCGCCAGCTGGGCGACCGGCGCTACGAGGCCGTTCGTGAGGCGCTCGAGGAGCTGGTATCCGTCGATCGGAACGGCGTCTGAATCGACCTGCCCCGGGAACGACACCGAGGGTCACGTTCGTTCGGTGCGCCCCTTGGTTCTCCGTGGGACACTCCGCCGGCGGCCGATCGAGGCGATGGGGGTGGGCATGCAGGCGCAACGCGGCGAGATCTACGACGCGATCGTGGTGGGCGGAGGTCACAACGGGCTCACCACCGCCTTCTACCTGGCGCGCGCAGGACTGAAGACGGTGGTGCTGGAGCGTCGCGAGATCGTGGGTGGCGCCTGCGTCACGGAGGAGATCGCCCCCGGCGTGCGTGCCTCCACCACGTCGTACATCGCGAGCATGCTGCGGCCCGAGATCATCCGCGATCTCGAGCTCGCGAAGCATGGTCTTCGGATGGTGCCGTGCGAGCCGGCGGTGCAGGTGGCGCTCGAGGGCGGTCGCATCGTCCCTTTGTGGAACGAGCACGAGCGCACGGTTGCCGAGATCGCGCGCTTCTCCCAGGCCGACGCCGCCACCTACGACCGGGTGGATCGACGGCTGCGGACCCTAGCGAGCAACCTCCAGGGGTTCTTCCTGGAGGAAGCGCCCGACCTCTATGCCACGGGCTGGAAGAGGTTGAAGGAGGGTCGGCGCGCCTACACGCGGTTCAAAGGCATGGGCGGGGACGAGCTTTCGGACCTGGTGCGGTTCACCACCGGATCGTTGGGTGAGTTCGTCGATCGCCACTTCGAGTCCGATGAGGTGAAGCGGCTCTACCTGGCCAACAACGTCTACGGGATGCACGCCCCTCCTTACCGGCCTGGGACCGCGATCGGCTTGATGTTCCACATGCTCTCCGGCGGCGAGCACGAGGTGCAGGGGTTCAACGGCCACGTGATCGGCGGCATGGGGTCCATCACGAACGCGATGGCGGCCGCGGTGCGAGAGGCGGGCGGCCAGATCCGCACTTCGTCGCCGGTGGGGCGGATCGATACGCGAGGCGGTCGTGCCGTCGGGGTGACGCTGGACGACGGGACGGAGCTGCGCTCGCGCGTGGTGGTCTCGAACGCCGATCCCAAGCGCACCTTCCTGGGGTTGGTGGAGAAGTCGGACCTGCCCGAGACCTTCCGCGATGACGTGGCCGCGATCAAGATGGCCGGTCCCTGTGCGAAGGTGAACCTGGTCATGCGGGAGGAGCCTCGCTGGGAGGGCATGCCTGAGGATGCCGACGCGAACCGGCGCTCGCTCGCGACGTTGGTGCCCACGCTCGAAGAGGCCCAACGGATGTACGACCAGCACCAGTGGGGTGAGATCCCCGATGAGCTGTGGGTGGACTGCGTCGTGGCGTCCAACGTGGATGACTCGCTGGCGCCCGAGGGTACGCATGTGATGACGACCTTCGTGCAATACGTGCCGTACGCGCTGCGGGAGGGGACCTGGGACGCACGTCGCCAGGAGCTGGCCGACAAGGTGATCGAGCGGATCGGGCGCTACGCCCCGAACGTCCCGGGCGCGGTCGAGGCCGTGCACGTCGTCACACCGCTCGATCTGGAGCGCACCTACGGGCTCACAGAGGGGAACATCTTCCACGGCGATCTCAACATCGAGCAGCTGTTCTTCATGCGACCCCTGCCGGGATGGTCGGGATACCGCACCCCGATCGGCGGGCTCTACCTGTGCGGTGCCGGCACCCATCCAGGTGGCGGCGTCACGGGCGCGCCCGGCTACGTCTCGTCGCGTCGGGTCCTCGCGGACCTGAAGATGCGGAAGCGCTAGCGGATGTCGCTGCGGGTCCCCTGTCCGAACTGCGGTCTGCGACCGACCTCGGAGTTCACCTTCGGCGGCGAGGTACGACAGATCGACGCGGCCACCGCCGAAGAGGATTTCGCACGCGTATACCTGGCTGAGAACCCGGCGGGCCCGCAGTTCGAACGCTGGTACCACGCCTACGGATGCAAGGCCTGGTTCACGGTGACGCGGGACACCACCACGAACCGGGTCGGGTGACGATGTCCTCCCTGAACTTCGAGGGGCGGCGTGTTGCCTTCCGGGAGGGAGACACCGTGGCCTCCGCGCTGTATCGAGACGGGGTCCGAACCTTCACCCGATCCCTGAAGTACCACCGCCGCCGCGGTCTGTACTGCGGGACGGGCGACTGCCCGAACTGCCTGATCACCGTGGACGGGATCCCCGGCGTTCGCTCGTGCACGGTGCCGTGCGTCGAGGACATGTCGGTGTCCCGCGAGAGCGGTTGGCCCTCCACGGAGCACGACGCGATGCGCATCACCGATCGATTGCGTCCGCTGATGCCTGTGGGCTTCTACTACAAGACCTTCATCAAGCCGCGCTTCGCCTGGGAGGTGGCCGAGAAGGTGATCCGCCGCGCCACCGGCCTCGGGCAACTCCCGGTGGGCGCGGCGTCCGAGCGCCGGACCGCCCGACACGTGCACACGCACGTCCTGGTCGTGGGGGCCGGCGAGGCGGGCCTGCGCGCTGCCCTGGACGCGGCGGCCGAAGGATCCGACGTGGTGCTGTGTGACGAGGGGTCGATCGGCGCCGCTATCGCCCCGGGCGCGGCGCTGGATCGTGTCCGCGCCATGGAGGCCGAGGTTCGCGCCACGGATCGGATCCTCCTCCTCGAGGACCACGTTGCCGTGGGGATCTACGAAGGTCCGACCGTTCCCCTGCTCGGCGCGCTCGAGCAGGTCCAGGTACATCCCGCCAGCATCGTGGTAGCGACCGGCGCGACAGAGACACATGCGGTGTTCCCGGGCAACGATCTTCCGGGCGTCTGGCTCGGCCGCGGTGCCGCTCGGATGGCGGGCGTGCACGGGGTCCCGCCGGGCCGAACCGCTGTCGTCGCCGCGTCCACGCTGGAGGGGCTGGAGCATCTCGAAACGCTGCAACGAGCCGGCATGCGCATCGCGGCCGCGGCGGTGCCCGTGGCCCTGATCGACGACGTCCCAGACGGGGTGGAGGAGACGATCCAGGATGGCGCGATCCACGAGGCCTTCGGACGCGGTCGCGTGGAAGGGGTGTCGATCCGCCGCGGAGACCGGGTGAAGCGGTTCGCGTGCGACACGCTGGTCCTGTCCCTCGGCCTCAGCCCTCGCGATGCGCTCGCGAGGATGGCCGTGGATGAGGCGGTGACGCTCATCGGCGATGCCGCCACCCCCTCCGAGCCTCCGGTCGTGGCGGCGGACGGGTACGTGTGCCTGTGCGAGGACGTCTCGCTGCACGACCTCGAGGACGCCTGGCAGGAGGGTTTCCGTTCCTCGGAGATCCTGAAGCGGTACACCACCACCACGATGGGACCATGCCAGGGCGCCGTGTGTGGACGCGCGCTCGCGTGCTTCGCACGCGAGCGCGCGGGTGAGCCCGTCGACGTCCCCAGAGCGGGCGCGCGGACCACCGCGCGCCCCCCCGCCCGCCCGGCCACGCTTGCCACGCTGGCGGCCGGCGTGCACGAAACGATCGAGAAGCGGACCTCCCTGCACGCCGTGCACGTGGCGCTCGGCGCTCGCATGGACTGGTCCGGGGGTTGGAAGCGCCCGTTCACCTACGGCGAGTGGCGCGAGGGCTATCGGGCCGTTCGGGAGCGCGTGAGTCTCATGGATCTGGGAACGCTCGGCAAGTTCCTGGTGGCGGGGCCCGACGCCTTGACGTTGGTGGACCGACTGTTCCCGTGTCGCGTCCGTGATCTCGCCCCGGGAGGGTCCCGTTACCTGGTGGCGCTGGACGAAGCGGGGTACGTGATGGACGACGGCTTGCTCTGCGCGCTCGAGGATGGGGTCTTCTACCTGAACTCCACCTCCGGCGGTGCGGGCCGGATGGACGCCCGGCTCCGGGAGTGGACCGACCTTCTGGATCTGCGGGTCCACGTGTTGGATCAGACCTCGCAGCTGGGGGCGATCCTCGTGGGCGGTCCGCGCGCACGGGAGTTGTTGAGCCGGCTCTCGGACGATCCGATCGACGCCGAGGCGTTCCCCTACCCGGGGCACCGCCAGATCACGGTGGCCGGGATCGCCTGCCTGGCGATCCGTACCGGGTTCGTCGGGGAGCTGGCCTTCGAGCTCCACCATCCGCGTCGCAGCGGCGTCGAGCTCTGGCAGGCGCTGATGCACGCGGGCACCGACATGGGGATCGAGCCGCACGGGCTGGACGCGCTCGAGCTCCTGCGTCTGGAGAAGGGTCACCGCTACCTCGGACAGGACACGCTGCCGGATGACACCCCCCAGAAGCTGGGACTGGGCTGGGCGGTGGATCCGGCGAAGGAGTGGTTCGTGGGGAAGCTGGCGCTCGAGCGGATCGCTGCGCTCCCTCCCACACGCGTTTCCAGGGGATTCGTCTTCGACGGGGCGCCGGAAGACGTGTCCGAGCTCCGCGGGCAGCCGCTCACCGTCGCCGGACGTGTCGTCGGCCGGATCACGTCAGCCGAGCGCTCCGACGTCGTGGGAGCGGCGATCGGCCTGGGTTGGATCCGCGCTTCGGACGGCGGGTTCCCGACGGAGCTGGACGCCGGGTCCGTCCGGGCTCGGGTCGTCCCGACCCCGTTCTTCGACCCGGAGGGCGTGCGGCTCCGTGGCTGAGCTCCGGAACGATCCGATCTCGGTGGTGGCCGTCCTCGGCTCCCGCGAAGGATGCGCCGCGGCGTCGTCGCTCGATGATGCGCGGAGCTATCCGGTGGCCCCGGATGAGGTCGTCGTCCTGGACGCCGTGGCGGTCGAGCCGATCACGGACGCGGTCCACGCGGTCGATCCCGATGCCGTGGTGGAGGACGTGAGCGATGGGTGGGAGCGCCTCGTGCTGAAGGGCGATGGCGCACGCGAGGCCTTCGCGCGGGTGTCGGAGTTGGTGCTCCCCGATCACGGGTACGTCCAAGGTGAAGTGGCGAGGGTGGCCGTCCGCGTCGTCGTGACGCCCGACCGGCTCGAGCTGCTGGTACCCGCGATGTGGGCCGACCATCTCGAGCAACGGCTCCGCACCGATGCCGTGGAGCTGCTCACGTGACCGGACTGTTCCGCCACCGCGCGTTCCTGCGTCCCACCGAGCTGAAGGAGAGCTACGACGTGGTCATCGTCGGTGGTGGCGTCAACGGTCTCTCGCTGGCGTTCCATCTGGCTGCTTACCACGGGATCCGCGACGTGGCGGTCCTGGAGCGCGCCTACATCGGTTCGGGCGCGTCGGGTCGCAACACCCAGGTCCTACGGGCCACCTACAACACGCCCGAAACGGTGCCGCTCTACAAGGCCAGCCTGGGGATGTACCGCACGCTCTCCCAGGAGCTGGACTTCAACGTGCAGTTCAGCACCCAGGGCAACCTGGATCTTTGTCACACGCAGGACTCCCTGCAGGTCGAGCGCGAGAAGGTGTTCCTGCATCGCTCGTTCGGGGTGCAGACCGAGTTGCTGACCCCGGACCGGATCCTCGACGTGTGCCCACAGGTCGATCTGACCGCCGGGGGGGAGCTGCCCGTGATCGGGGCCTCGTACCACCCGCCGGGCGCGTTCGCCCGCCACGATTCGGTGGTGTGGGGGTACGGCTCGGCGGCCACCCGACACGGCGTCGAGATCCATGAGGGCGTCGAGGTGACCGGCGTGGATCTGGAGGGAGGGCGATGCACCGGTGTGCGGACCTCCGCCGGCGCGGTCTCGGCCGGTGCGGTGGTGTCGGCCGTCGCCGGACACAGCAGCGTGCTGGCGCGGATGGCCGGCTTCCGTCTGCCCATCGAGACGATGAACTTGCAGGCGTTCGTCACCGAGCCCTACCGGCCTATCCTGACGGGGCTCGTTTCATCGATGGACATCTACGTGTACGTGTCGCAGACGGCGCGTGGCGAGCTGCTGGTGGGCGCCGAGGTCCTGCCTTACACCACGTACTCGACGCGCTCCACCTTCGAGTTCCTGGCGGAGGCATCGAAGCGCGCGATCCAGCTCCTGCCGTTCATGGCGAACGCCCGCGCGATGCGCCAGTGGGCGGGGCTGTGCGACATGACCCCCGACTCGTCCCCGATCCTGGGCGAGTCCGAGGTCCAGCGGTTCTTCCTGATGTCGGGCATGGGGACCTGGGGCTTCAAGGGCGCGCCCGATCTTCGGTTCGACGATGGCGGAGCTGATCGCGACCGGACGCACCCACGAACTGATCCAGCCGTTCGGCCCCGCGAGGTTCCGTCAAGATCGGATGGTGCCCGACGCCGCCTCGGCCGGCACCCACTAGTCTGGATCAGACTACCGCGAGGCGCGGCCGATCCAGGCGGAAGGGACGCAGCGACACCTCCGGGTCGGTGCCCGTGGCGAGATCGGCCACGATCCGGCCGAACAACGGCACGAACTTGAAGCCGTGTCCGCTGCATGGTGAGACCACCACGAGCGATCCCACGCGATCCAGTACGAAGTCTTCGTCCGGCGTGAGGGTGTAGAGACACGTATCCGTGCGTCCGGTGGCCCGGGCGCCGCGGACATGGGCATCGACGTAGCCGACCACGCGCTCGACGCGTTCGGCGTCCGCAGTCGAACGACCGGGCGTCGGCATCGATCATCGGTCCGGAATGGTGCAGTCCCGCCTTGAACCCACCGGGATCGAAGGGGTCGGGCACCAGGTACGGGGGTTGGGCCGGGTCGGCACCCCAGTCGATCACGGTCGGCAACCCCTCGACCCCTTCGAAATACGTCGACTGCTCGAGGGAGGGCTGCAGGGGGAGATCGATGCCCGCCGTCGCCAACAGGCCTCCCGCCCAAGAGCCGGCGGACACCACCACCACATCGGCCGCGAACCGATCGCCCGTCGCGGTGGTGACCTCGGCGCCGTCCGCCGTCGGGTCGATCCCCGTCACCACCGTCTCCGTCATCAGGGTGGCGCCCGCCTCGGCGGCGAGCTGCGCCTGGATCTCCACGGTGCGCTCCGCTCGCAACACGCCGCCGTCCGGCTGGAACAGGACAGGCTCGCCCTCGGACAGGTGCAGGGCGGGCCAGCGCTCTCGGACCTCGCCGGGGTCGAGCCAGTGGGCAGCGACCCCCGCCTCGGCCAGCAGCGCCCCACGCACCCGCGCCTCATCCCCAAGGTCGAGCCCTCCGGTGACCCGGAAGAGCGGCTCGCCCGCGGCGTCCTCCAGTTCGTCCCACGGTTCCCGGGCACGCATCGCGAGCTCCACGTACTCGGGCGTGTGGTAGACGTAGCGGAAGATCCGCGTCGGGCCGCCCGAGCTGCCGTTGCCGTGCCCGAACGTGAACCGTTCCAGCACCAGCGCGCCACGACCTCGAAGGGCCAGGTTGCGCGCCGCCGCGGTCCCCATGGCACCGCCGCCTACGACGATCGCGTCGAACCGATCGGTCACGGCGCCTCCAGGTCCAGCGTCTCGATCCGGGCCGGGCCGAGCGTCACCGAGCGATCTCCGATCGAGCCCGCCACCGTTCGATCGATCCAGGGGTTCCAGACGCGGGCTTCAAGTCGTCCCGCCCGCCGACGGATGTTCGACACCTGAAGATCGCCGTCTATCTCCGCGAAGGCGTCCGACGACGGGAGCGGTCCGTGACCGGCCGCCGGTGCCTCGGCGAGCGGCAGGGCGAACCGCTCCCATCTCTCGCAGAGTCCGGCGCGCTGGGCGGCGTCCCACACCCCCAGCACGAAGGGGGTCTCGCCGATCATCTGCGCCGTGGGCGTGGGGGTCTGCGGGCCGGCAGGGAACGGCCTTGTCGCGAGCGTCTCCCGGCTGATCGTGCCGACGCAGCGGAGCAGGGTGACGGCGATCCTGCCGCCCGGATCGATCTCGTACTCGAAGACGCCCTCATGGAACAGGGCCGTCCCTCCGGCCATCACGACTCCGTGGGCCGGGAAGGTGGGCGAGGCCGTCTCGACCTCGCTGCCCTCGCCCACCAATGGCCGGTCCACCTGCTCGAACGGAGCGCCGGCCGTCGACCCTTCGGCGGGGCCCCGCGTCATCACGTGCAGGCGGAGTCGATGATCGGGGCGTTCGTTGTGGATCACGCCCTCGAGCCGCAGGAAGTCCTCATCCGCTCGCCTGAGGATCCGCGCGATCAGGGTGAGGCCGTCCCACGCCGCGCGCACCTCCTGCCCGTCGATCGTCAGCCGATCAGGAGGCGACGGGGACACGGACTCGCGCGCGGGGCAGAACGTGTAGAGGTCTCCTATATCCGGCTCGTCGAACCACCTGAGCTCCACGCCGTCGGCCGCAACCCCCGCCCCGTCGGGGAGCTCCGCGATCGCCACCGGCACGGTGTCGGGCTCCACCCCCGCGGGGATCACCCGGTAACCGTTCCCCGCCACCCCTTCCCGTGCGAACGGGGACGGGTTGTATCGGATGACGCCGCCGTCACGAACCCGCGCCCCCAGCGATGTCAGCGCGCGATCCACGACGTCCTCCGCGATCGTGCGCACCTCCGCGAACCGCGTGTCCACATCGATCGCCACCTGGTCGTGTGAGCATCCGCAGGCGGAATCGTGGGCCCCGTTCCACAGCAACAGCGTCCACGCCCGATCGAACTCGTCCTGCGGCCATCCGAAGCCCGGCACCTGCGCCGCCAGCGGCTCTGCGTAGCGCTCGATCAACGACTCCACGCGCCCGCGCTCCCGCTTCTGATGGACCCGGGCGGAGTAGACGTTCGGGAGCAGGTGCGCCCGGGCGCTCGATCGCAGCTCCCCCTTCCAGACTGGGAGCGCGGCCGCGGGTCGACCGTGGACGTGGTCGGAGATCCCGGCGATGGAGGCCTCCACGCTCTGCGCGAGGGGAGCGGCTCGGCGAACCCGCTCGGGCAGGGTGGCGTCGGGGCCGGCGTGATCGGAGCCGACCATCACGATTATGCGGTCCGTGGCCAGGTACGGTCGGAGCCTCTCGAAGCTACGTTCCATCGACCGCGCCAGCTCGGCCGGCTCGATCGCCTGATCGAATCCGGCGCCGTTGAAGTACCCGAAGACCATGTACTCGGTGAGGACGCGAGAGCCGTCCGGCGCCTCCCACCAGAAGGCCGTGCGGTCGATCGACGACGGGACCCCCCGCCACACCATCGCCCGATCCAGCCCTCCGGCGCGCAGGATCTGTGGCATCTGTCCGATGTGACCGAACTGGTCCGGCATGTAGCCCACGTCCAGGGCCCGGTCACCCGCCAGATCGCGCGCCCGAGCGAGGCCCATCTCCAGGTTGCGGATGTGGGACTCGCCGGAGGTGAGGAACTCGTCCATCTGGGTGACCCAGGGGCCCGCCGACAGCTGTCCGGAGGCCATCATCCGCCGGACATCGGCCTCGCGCTCGGGCCGCACCGCGAGGTAGTCGTCGATCATCGCCGTCTGGCCGTCCAGGTGGAAATGAGGGAACCCCGCGGCTCCCAGATCGAGCAGCGTGTCCATCATCACGATCAGGCGCTCGCGGAAGACGCTGAAGGGTTCGTACCACTCCCGGTCCCAGTGGGTGTGCGGCACCAAGGTGATGACGGTGCGCTCCATGGCGCGAGTGTCGCACGGCGCCGGGCTAGCATGGCGGGCATGCCCGAAGAAGCCAGTGGCAAGACCGGGGTCCCCAGCGAGACGCGTCAGAAGTCCGAGCGGCCGCGGGACCGGCTTGGGCGCCCGCTCGCGTGGGATGCGTCGAACGAGCTGGAGATGGAGGACTTCGACGCACTCACCCTGGAGGAGAACCACGCGTTGGGACGCCGATACGTCCGAGAGATGCGCTTCTTCCCCGCGCACGAGGCGTGGGAGACGGCGTGGAAGCAGGCGCGCGGCACCGGCGACGAGGAGTTCTTCAAGGGCCTCTCCCAGATGGGAGCGGGGTACGTCCACCTGCAGCGGGGGAACGCCCATGGCACCGTGACCCTGCTCCGACGCGCGGCCGGCCGTGTGGGACGCTACCCCGACGGCCACCGCGGGATCCACACCCTGGTCCTGCGCGACAAGCTGGAGGCCGATGCCGACCGCGTGGAACGAGGGGCGTTGATACCCGGGATCGACGCCCGGTTCGAGCCACCCGCCGTCTAGCCGTCGTGGCATCCGGGGATGTAGCCTTCCGGTATGAGTGTGACCGCGAACGAGGTGGAGTGGCGGGGGCGGACCGGCCCGTTCAGCTTGAGCGTGGCTCCGGGTGTGTTTAGTCCCACCAGCACTAGCCGGACGTTGGCCGACGCTCTCGAGATCGGGCCCGACGACACGGTGATCGACGTGGGATGCGGCAGCGGTGTCCTGGCGTTCGTCGCGGCGAAGCTGGGGGCCAAGAAGGTCTACGGATGCGACCTCTCAGGGCCCGCGGTCAAGGCGGCTCGAGAGAACGCCGAGCGGCTCGGACTCGACGGTGTCTGCGAGTTCCGCGAGGGCAACCTGCTGGAGCCGGTGCGCGACGTGCACGCCTCGGTCCTGATCGGGGATGTTTCCGGGATCCCTGATGAGCTGGCCGCGGTGACCGGGTGGTTCGACCGTGTCCCGGCCGGCGGGCCTACAGGAGCCGAGCTCCCGCGCAAGCTGCTGGAGACCATCGGCGACACCCTGGCTCCGGGGGGACGTCTCTACCTCCCGACGGGCACGCTGCAGGACGAACAATCCATCCTGGCGGCGGCCCGGCGGATCTTCGGCGAGAACATGGAACCTGTCATCGAGCGGGAGTTCCCGTTGCCCGACCTGGTGGCGAAGGCGGCCGCCACGGCCCGCATGATGAAGGAAGGGCTGTTGAACCTCCACAAGCGCGGCAGCCGCATGTTGTGGAGCCTCCGGATCTGGCGGTGCGTCCGCACCTGAGCTCGCTCAGTCCGAGGGACGCAGCACCGCCACCGCGTCGACCCGGTATCCCGCGTCGCGGAGATGATCGGCTCCGCCCCGATCGATCGCCAGGACGATGCCGTCCAGCTCGGCTCCGGCGCCTGCGAGCACCTCGGCCGCTCTGCGAACCTGGTGTCCGGTCGTGCTGACATCCTCGATCAACGTGGTGTGCGCGCCGGGCGGAACCTCACCCTCCACCTGCGCCCGGGTGCCGTACGCCTTGGGCTCCTTGCGCACCACCGCGATCGGCAGCCCGGTCTCCAGGGCCACGGCCGCGACCAGGAGCATCGCCGCCCCCTCGGGAGCCCCCAGCAGCTGGGTGTCGGGCGGGAGCATCCCCGCCACCTCGTGGGCCAGATCGCGGAGCAGATCCGGCTTCGTGAGGAAGCGGAACTTGTCGAAGTAGACCGTCGATCGAGCGCCGCTGGAAAGGACGAACTCCCCGTGCAGCTCGGAGGCGTCCACGAGCCGTCGCACCAGGTCGGCGTCCATCGGCCGGTAGCATACGGGCGATGGGTTGGTACCAGGCCGTGGGCCGCCGGGTGTTCTTCGCACTGCCCCCGGAGTCCGCCCATCGCCTAGCCGGGGCGCTCCTAGGGCTGCCGTTGCCGTGGGAGCGGCTGGGAGGCGCCCGCCAGGATCCGGCCCTCGCGATGTCCGTGGCCGGGGTCACCGTGAGGAACCCGATCGGTCTGGCCGCGGGCTTCGACAAGCGCTGCGCCCATCTGGATGCTCTGGGGGCGCTGGGGTTCGGCTACGTGGTGGGTGGCACCATCACGCGCGCGGCGCGAGCGGGCAACCCCGAGCCCCGGATCGTCCGGTATCCAAGACGCGGGTCCATGACCAACGCGATGGGTCTGCCGAACCCGGGTGCGGAGCCCGCCGCCCAGCATCTGGCGCGAACGGACCGCGGGCCGGCTCCCAGGTTCGTGAGCGCGGCAGACGAGGCGCTCGCCGACGCCGTCTCCACGGTCGAGCTCGTGGCTCCGCACGCGGACGGGATCGAGTTGAACGCCAGCTGTCCGAACGTGTCGTGGGGCCGGGACCGGGACAATGAGGCCCACCTCCGCGATCTGGTGACGGCCTTCCGCAAGGTGACGTCGATCCCCATCGTCGTGAAGCTCCCCCCCTTCGTCACCGAAACCGAGCGCGAGGTGGTCCTGGCGCTGGCCGCGGTCGCGCAGGAGGCGGGTGCGCACGGTCTGACGTGTTCGAACACCCGGCCCGTGGGTGAGGCCCGGCTGGCGACGGGTGTGGGTGGGCTTTCGGGTCGGGCGCTGTGGCCTCAGACGCCGCAGATCGTCGCGGAGGTGCGCGCGTCGACAGGGGGAACGATGCCCATCAACGCCTCCGGCGGGATCTCCGACGCCGCCGACGTCGTGGCCTGCCTCGATGCCGGCGCGGCCACCGTCCAGATCTACTCGGCCCTCATCTTCGAGGGTCCGGGGGTGGTGGGAGAGCTCATCAACGGGCTCGCTCGGATCCTGCGCGCCCGCGGACTAGTCATTTCGGACCTGGTCGGAACGGCGAAGGCGCCGTAGTCGTTCTCGCCGGGTCTCGTGTTGCTCCCGCCTCGGCCGCCCGTCAAGATGAGGCCCGTTCGAGGGCAACGAGGGGGGAGACTTCGCTGGCACGGTCCGCCGACGCTCTGACCGATGATGCCGCGGCGCCCGGAGCCGATATCGCGGTGGCGCTCGACGGTGTCGTGAAGCGCTTCGGCGACTTCGTGGCGGTCGACGGGGTCGATATGGAGGTGCGCGAGGGTGAGTTCTTCTCCATGCTCGGTCCCTCTGGGTCGGGGAAGACCACCTGCCTGCGGATGATCGCGGGGTTCGAACAGCCCACGGCCGGCCGGGTGTTGCTGGGTGGACGCGATGTCTCCGGTCTGGCTCCGTACCAACGTGACGTGAACACGGTGTTCCAGGACTACGCGCTGTTCCCGCACATGACGGTGCAGGAGAACGTGGAGTACGGGCTGCGGGTGAAGAACGTGGGGAAAGGGGACCGGCAGCAGCGCGCCGTGGACGCGCTCGCGATGGTGCAGTTGACGCAGTTCGGCGAACGCAAGCCGGGGCAGCTGTCCGGAGGACAGCGGCAGCGGGTGGCGCTCGCGCGGGCGCTGGTCAACCGTCCGAAGGTCTTGCTCCTGGACGAGCCCCTTGGCGCCCTGGATCTGAAGCTCCGCCAGGCGATGCAGATCGAGCTGAAGGAGATCCAGCAGCAGGTGGGGCTGACCTTCGTGTACGTGACGCACGATCAGGAGGAGGCGCTGACGATGAGCGACCGCCTCGCCGTGTTCAACCACGGTCGGATCGAGCAGGTGGGCTCGCCGGCCGAGGTGTACGAGCGCCCCTCGACCGGATTCGTCGCCGGATTCGTCGGGGTCTCCAACGTGTTGGAGGGTGAGGCGGCTCGGCAGGTCACCGGAGATCCGCAGCCGGTCACGGTGCGGCCTGAGAAGATCGCGATGGTGGGCATCGACGACCAACCCGACGCCGACGATTGCACCGCAACCGGACACGTCCGCGAGGTCGTATACCTGGGTGCGGTCACCCGATACGTGGTGGACCTGGACGCGGGGGGGACGCTCGTGGTGATGCAGCAGAACCTCACCACATCGTCGATGGAAGCTCTGCAGGTGCGCGGGAGAGCCGTGCGCCTGGTCTGGCGCCGGAGCAACAACCGTCCGGTGGAGGCGCCCGCGGGCGCGGCTGAGGGGTCTTTGGACCAGGAGGAGGGGCACAGATGAAGCATGGGTACCGGTTGCTCGTGATACTCGCGGCGGTCACGCTGGTTGCGGGCGCGTGCAGCAACAACGATGACAGTGGCGGAGGCGGTTCGCCTTCGGGATCCGGCGCCGTGGACTCGATCGGTCAGACAGAGGGCGAGCTGCGGCTGATCGCCTGGATCGGCTACGTCGAGAGTGGCACCACGAAGGGTTACGAGTCCTCCGATTGGGTGACGCCGTTCGAGGAGAAGACCGGTTGCAAGGTGTCGGTGAAGTACGCCGACAGCTCCGATGAGATGTACAACCTGATGACCCAGCAGGCGGGTCAGTGGGACGGCGTCTCCGCTTCCGGGGACTCCTCCAACAGGTTGATCGCGTCGGACGCCGTGTCCGCCGTCGATCCCTCGCTGTTCCCGGACTTCCCCGACGTGATCGCGCCACTGCAGCCCGCGACGGGGACCAGCACCAGCCAGTACGTGGTGGATGGGGTCGTTTACGGCACGCCCTACATGTACGGGCCGAACTTCCTGATGTACAACACGGACGTCGTGAAGCCGGCGCCCACCAGCTGGGATGTGGTGTTCGAGACACAGCTGAACGGCGCTCCGAACCCCTACGCGGGATCGATCACGGCCTACGACTTCCCGATCTACATCGCCGACGCGGCCCTCTACCTGAAGACGCACAACCCGGACCTGGGGATCACGGACCCGTTCGAGTTAACCCAGGATCAGCTGAATGCTGCGGTGGAGCTGTTGAAGTCGCAGAGCACCATGATCGACAAGTACTGGGCCGCCTATGGGACCGAGATCGACGGGTTCGTGGACGGCTCCATGGTGGCTGGCACCGCGTGGCCGGTGAACCTCAGCTACGCCGAGGTCGACGCACCCGTCGCAGCGGTGGAGCCCAGCGAGGGGATGACCGGCTGGGCCGACACCTGGATGTTGGCGAAGGAAGCTCCCCACCCCAACTGCATGCTCGAATGGATGAAATGGACGATGACGCCCAACGTCCAGGCAGACGTGGAGTACTTCTACGGCGCGGCCGGAAGCAACGGGAAGTCATGTCCCATCCTGAAGCAGGACCTCGACAAGGCCTACGGGAAGGGATCCGGGAAGCTCGCGGACACGGTGCGGTACGGCAAGTGTGGCGACGCGGACTTCCTCCAGTCGCTGGCCCTATGGAAGACCCCGCAGGCTGAATGCGGCGACGATCGGGGCGCCGCCTGCACGGACTACTCCGTGTGGTCCCAGAAGTGGACGGAGGTCCGCGGCGCGTAGACACCGGCCGATGGGGGCGCCCGGCAGCGGGCGCCCCCATGCCGCCGCACTCCCATGGCCGAGGGCAGCGATCAGGAGAGAGCCGGACACCGCTACCAAGCGGTGTTGTTCCGCCATCCCCGGGTGAAGCTGGGGCTCACGCTCACGCCCCCGATGGCCTTCCTGTTGATCTTCTATCTGGGGGCCCTGGCCCTGTTGCTGGTGAACGCCTTCTGGAGCGTCGACGTCTTCACCAGTCAGATCGTCCACGACTGGACCTTGAAGAACTTCCAGATCCTGTGGACCACCCCGGTCTACCGCACGATCACAGGCCGTACCGTGTGGATCGCCGGCGTGGTCACGGTGGTCGATATCGCGCTGGCGCTCCCGATCGCCTATTACGCTGCGCGACTCGCCCGACCCCGTGTGCGCTCCGCTCTGTTGGTGGCGGTCGTGGTGCCGCTGTGGTCCAGTTACCTGATCCGTGCGTTCGCATGGCAGACCATCACGGCCCCCCGCGGTCTGCTCCAGTGGAGCCTGGAGAAGGTCGGGATCCCGGCGCCGGATATCGGGAACTCGCAGTGGGCCATCGTGCTGACGTTCATCTACATGTGGCTGCCCTTCGTGGTCCTGCCGATCTACGCGGCCCTCGAGCGCGTGCCGAACTCCTTCCTCGAGGCCTCGAGCGACCTTGGCGCCAAGGGCTGGACCACCTTCCGTCGCGTGGTGTGGCCGCTGGCGTTGCCCGGGATCGTGGCGGGCTCGATCTTCTCGTTCTCGCTCACGCTTGGTGACTACATCGTTCCCACCCTGGTGGGGAACACGAAGTTCATCGGGAACGTGATCTACGACAGTGTCGGGGTGGCCAACAACCTGCCCTTCGCGGCGGCCTTCGCGCTGGTACCGGTGGCGATCATGGCCGTCTACCTCTTCATCGCCCGCCGTCTGGGCGCGTTCGAGGCGCTGTAGCGATGGAGTCCAGGGGCACGCGCTTCGTCCTCCGGATCGGCACGGTCGTCACGCTGCTCTTCCTGTATGTCCCGCTGCTCGTGGTGGTGATCTACGCATTCAACGAAAGCGTGTCGCAAGCTTGGCCGCCGACGGGCTTCACGACGATTTGGTTCCGCCTCGCGTTCGGCGACGCCGTCGTGTGGGACGCCTTGCTGGAGTCGCTGAAGATCGCGGCTGCAGTCACCGTTCTGGCGTTGCTCTTGGGGAGCCTGGCCAGCTTCGCGGTGCACCGCTACCGGTTCTTCGGCCGGCAGTCCGTCTCGTTCCTCCTGGTGCTGCCGATCGCCCTGCCGGGCATCATCACCGGCATCGCCCTGCTCACGGGGATCAAGAGCCTCGGGCTCACGTTCAGCTTGTGGACGATCATGATCGGCCACGCGACCTTCTGCATCGTGGTGGTGTTCAACAACGTGATCGCTCGGCTGCGACGGACCCCGACGTCGTTCATTGAGGCCTCGATGGATCTGGGGGCGGATGGCTGGCAGACCTTCCGGCACATCACGTTGCCGGCCATCGCCACCGCCCTGGTGGCCGGTGCCCTGCTGGCGTTCGCCCTGTCCTTCGACGAGATCATCGTCACGAACTTCGTCTCCGGAGCCGAGGTCACCCTGCCGAAATGGATCTTCAACACCATCCTGCGTCAGCCGAGGAACCGACCGGAGGCCAACGCGGTCGCCGCCTTGGTGATGATCCTGTCGCTGATCCCCGTCTACCTCGCCCAGCGGTTGGCAGGGGGCGGAGAGGAGTCGACGATGCGTGGTGAAGGACGTCCACGCGCGGGTGGCGGAGCCCGCCGGGCGAGTGAGCCTGGTCGCCTAGAGGTACTGCCCGCTGCGTGCGGAGCCGTCGCCCTCCTGCGGCGCTTCCGGACTCCCTCCGGGGAGGCCCCGGCGGCGGAGTTCCTCGAACTGGGCCCGTGCGGCGGCCTGCTGCGCGAACATCGCGGCCTGGATCCCGTGGAACAACCCCTCGAGCCAGCCCACCAGCTGTGCCTGGGCGACGCGGATCTCGGACTCGGTGGGCACGCCCTCCAGCGGAGGCGCCAGCTCCTCGAGTTCACCCTTGAGGTCGGCCGACAGCACCACCGATAGCTCGCCGACGGCGCGCTGGTAGATCTCGGCGAGCCGCTTACGTCCCGCTTCGTCCAACGACGCCTGTCGCGTCTCATCCAGCAACTCGCGCACCATGCTGGCGATGCGCAGGAGCTTGGCGGGCTCGGTGATGACCTCCTTCGGCGGCTCCTCGACCTGGGGACCGTCCTGGATGGGGACGGCTGGGATGGCCTCGGTGGGGGAGGTGCTGGGGTCCGTGCTCATGCGACCACGCTAGCACCCGACGTGCAGATCACGCGTCCCGCGCCGAGATCCCTGAGGAACAACGCCTCGGCCACGGCGAGGCGTTCGATCTCACCGAGGTCCACGCTCTCGTTCACCGAGTGGGTGTTGGATCGCTCGTCCATGGCGCCCACGATCAGGATCGCGATCCCCGGGAAGGTGTCGGCGAGCATCGGCTACCAACGGGATCGACCCGCCGCTGCCGATCTGCGCGGGCTCCACGCCGAACGCCTCGCGAAGGGCGTCCAGCGCCATGCGGAACACCGGCGCGGACGTGTCCACCATGTGGCCCCGGCCCGCCTCACCACGGTCGATCGACACGTGGACCCCCCAGGGCGCCGCCGCGCGTAGGTGATCGGCCAGGAGATGAGCGGCCGCCTCCGCGTCGTCTCCCGGTGCCAGTCGCAGCGAGATGCGAGCACGAGCACGAGGAACGATCTGGTTCGAACTCTCGGACACGGTCGGCGCGTCGATCCCCAGCACGGCCACCGCGGGGGCGGTGAGGAGCCGATCCGAGAGCGTGCCCGAGCCGATCAGGTGCACGTCGTCGAACAGACCCGTCTCGGTTCGCACCTCCTCCTCGGTGACCTGACGGCCCCTCCATGCGAAGCGGAGGAGCCCATCGATAGCGACGTTGCCGTCCGCGTCGTGCAGCGAGGCGATCATCGTGGAGAGAGCGGTCAGGGCGTCCGGGACCGCTCCGCCGTAGGACCCGCTGTGCTGGGCTTGCGGCATCACGCTGACCTCGACGACGCAATCGGTGACGCCGCGAACGCTGGTGTCCAGGGTCGGTAGGCCGGTGTGGATGTTCCCGCCATCGGCGAGCACCACGACGTCGGCCCGGAGCAGGTCCGCATGTCCCCCCACCAGCTCGGGGAGGTGCTCGGTGGAACATTCCTCCTCCCCCTCGACCAGGACCTTCACCGTGACCGGCAGTCCTGCAACATCGGATTCGCGGAACGCCCGCAGGACCGCGGCATGGATCACGATCCCGCTCTTGTCGTCCGCCGCGCCACGGCCGAACATCCGGCCGTCGCGCACCACGGGCTCGAACGGCGGGGTGTCCCAACCGTCGTGCGGTCCCTCGGGCTGCACGTCGTGGTGGGCGTAGAGCAGGACGGTGGGCGCGCCGACGGGTCCGCGGATCTCGCCGTACACGGCCGGGTGCCCCACGCCTCCGCCGAGCTCGATCAACCGGACGTCGTCCAGGCCAGCGGCTCGAAGCACGTCCGCCGTGGCAATCGCGCTCGCGCGAACGGTCGCGGGGTCGTAGCCGGTCATCCCGATCGATGGGATCGCTACCAGGCTGAGCGAGTTCCTCGACGGCCAGGGGCATCTCACGCGCGACGCGTGCGCGGATCGTGTCGGTGTCCACGGCTGCGGAGCCTATCGGGTCCCCCGGGCTACGGATACAGCCGCTCGATCCGCCAGCCTGCGTCAGACGGGGTGTACCGGAAGCGATCGTGGAGCCGATGCTTGCGACCTTGCCAGAACTCCATCGCGGTGGGCCTCAGGCGGAACCCTCCCCAATGCGGCGGGCGGGGCACGGTCGCCGGGTGACGGCCGTCGACGTCGGCGAGTCGAGCCTCCAACTCCTCGCGATCGGACAGGACGTGGCTCTGGAGGGAGGCCCATGCCCCCAGCTGCGCGTCGCGCGGACGCGAGTCGAAGTAGGCGTCGGATTCCGCGTCCGAGACGTGCTCGACCGGACCCTCGGCGCTCACCTGCCGGTCCAGCTCCCGCCACAGGAACACGATGCCGGCCTGCGGGTTCGCGGCAAGCTCTCGACCCTTTCGGCTCTGGTGGTTCGTGTAGAACGTGAAGCCGCGCGCGTCGATCCCTCGGAGCAGGACGTGGCGCACGGAGGGGTGACCGGTCGCATCGGCCGTGGCAAGGGCCATCGCGTTGGGGAGCGGAACTCCCGGCGTCCTCGGCGTCACCCAGCCACATCCGGAACTGCTCGATGGGATCGTCCAGCAGATCGTCGCGATCCAGTGCCCGATCCTCGTGGAACCCCGTCGGCGCCTGCATGTCTTTGGGATCGGTCATGGCGGAGCCATCGTACGGGCGGGACCGTGCCCCCGGCAGGATTCGAACCTGCGCACCCGGCTCCGGAGGCCGGCGCTCTATCCCCTGAGCTACGGGGGCCCGAACGTTCCGAGTCTAGCAACGGGGCCCGCCGCCCCGTCGGGAACTCCCAAGTCACGCATGCGGGACCGGTATCCTCGATGCATGTCCCAACCGCCGCCCCGCGTGCTGCTGGTCGACGACGATCCGGCGATGCTCCGCCTGCTGGAGGTCAACTTCCGCATGGAGGGGTTCACGGTCGAGACGGCCTCCCGCGGGGAGGAGGCGCTGGCCAAGGTGACTTCCTCCCCTCCCGACGCCGTGGTGCTGGACGTGATGATGCCCGGGCTGGACGGGTACCAGGTCGCGGGTCGTATCCGCGAGGACCCCTCGCTGGCCTCGCTGCCGATCGTCTTCCTCACGGCCCGCGTGCAGGAGGAGGACCGCGAGCAGGGCCTGTCGTTGGGCCAGGTCGACTACCTCACCAAACCGTTCGATCCTGCGGAGCTCGTGCTCACCGTTCGCCGACGCCTCTCGCGAGGCGGGGCGTGAGCATCGAGGAACGCCTCGTCGCGTGGCTGCGCGAGGGGCTCCGAACGGCGGCGCCGGTGTTGCACCTGGCGGGGGATCTCCCGGAGCCCGAGCTGCTCACCCCCAAGTCCAAGGAGCACGGCGATTTCTCCACGAACGTCGCGCTGACCCTCGCGAAGCCCGCCGGCCGTGCGCCGCGCGAGGTCGCCCAGGCGATCGTCGACGCGCTGTCGCCGGCGCCGTTCGTCGAGAAGGTCGAGATCGCGGGCCCGGGGTTCCTCAACATCTTCACCACCGACGAGTGGCTCCACGATGCCGTCCGGGAGATCGTGAACCGCGGTTCCGACTACGGCCGTGCCGAACCCACGGGCGAACGGATCCAGGTGGAGTTCGTCAGCGCCAACCCCACGGGTCCGCTCACGTTGGGCCACGCGCGCAACGCCGCGATCGGTGACGCGCTGGCGAGACTGCTGGAGACCGCAGGTCATACGGTCGAGCGCGAGTACTACTTCAACGACGCCGGTACGCAGATGGATCGGTTCGGCAGGTCCGTCGAGGCCTCGTACCTGCAGGCGTGCGGTCGCCCGGACGAGGTGCCCGAGGACGGTTACCACGGCGACTACATCGCGGAGCTTGCCGCCGACATCTTGGCCGATGAAGGAACGGGCCTGGCCGAGCTGGAGCCACAGGAGCGCTTCCTCCGGCTGCGCGGCGAGGGGGCCCGGCGCGTCCTCGGATGGATCAAAGCCACCCTGCAGCGGTTCGGCGTGACCTTCGACGACTTCTTCTCCGAGACGACGCTCGCGGATGGAGGCGAGATCGGAGCCGCGATCGAGCGGATGCGGGCTTCAGGCCATGTCTACGAGGACGACGGCGCGGTGTGGTTCCGATCGACGGACTTCGGAGACGACAAGGATCGTGTGCTGATCCGCTCGAGCGGCGAACACACGTACTTCGCCGCCGACTGCGCGTATCTGGCGGACAAGTTCGACCGAGGCTTCGACCACATGATCTACGTCTGGGGAGCCGATCACCACGGCGACGTGGTCCGCGTGAAGGGAGCGGCCCGGGCGATGGGGTACGAGCCCGAGGCGCTGGAGATGCTGATCTACCAGTGGGTCGCGTTCCTGCGCGACGGCGAGCCGGTGCCCATGGGCAAGCGCTCGGGGAACTTCATCACCCTGGACCAGCTGATCGATGAGGTCGGCACCGACGCCGCGCGGTTCCACCTGCTGATGTTCTCGAACGACTCGACGATGAACTTCGACATCGAGGCCGTGAAGCGCCAGACCATGGACAACCCCGTCTACTACGTCCAGTACGGGCACGCGCGGATCGCGAGCCTCCTGCGGAAGGCCGAGGAGCGAGGGATCGAACGCAAGCCCGTCGAGGATGCCGACCTCACGCGCCTGACCACGGATCCGGAACTGGAGCTGCTCCGCGCGCTCGCGGACGTGCCGGGCCAGCTGGCGGATGCGGCATCGCGTCGCGCTCCCAACCGGTGCACGCAGATCGCGCAGGATCTCGCTCGAAGCTTCCATCGCTTCTACACCGAGTGCCCGGTGCTCTCCGACGACGACGGGTTGACGCAGGCTCGGCTGTGGCTCAGCAGCGCCACGAAACAGGTCATCGCCGACCTCCTGGCGCTCCTGGGCGTGTCCGCCCCGGAGACGATGGAGCGCGAAGATGGCTGAGCGCCACGATCCGGCGCCTCGCGATCCCGCCCGTCCTGACGGGGCCGGCACGCCCGCCGATGCGTGGCCGGCCTCGGTCGCGTTCGGCAAGGAGGGCCTGTCGATCGGCGGTGCCGCGGTTGCGGATCTGACCCGACGGTTCGGGACGCCGCTGATCATCGTCGACGAGGAGGAGCTGCGGGAGCGGTGCCGCCACGCCGCTGCCTGTTTCCCCCGGACGCTCTACGCGGTCAAAGCGTTCACGGCGCACGCGGCCATCAGGATCGCCCTGGATCAGGGGTTGGACCTGTTGGCCTCGACCGGCGGGGAGGTCGAGGCGTGCCTTCGCGCCGGCGGTCCCGCTGAGCGCATCGTGCTCCACGGGAACAACAAGTCCGACGACGAGCTCGCCCTGGCCGTTGGCGCGGGGCTTTCCCTGGTGGTGGTGGACGGCATCGAGGAACTCGAGCGCCTGGACAGGTTCGCGCGGAGCGCGGACCGGGTCCAGCCGGTCCTGCTGCGGGTCGTGCCCGGGATCGAGGTACGGACCCACGAGGCGATCGCCACCGGGCAGGAGGCCTCGAAGTTCGGGATCGCGCTGTCCGAGGTGGAGGAAGCCGCAAGGACGGCGATGTCGCTGCCCGGGCTGCGGTTCGACGGGCTGCACGGCCACCTAGGCTCGCAGATCCAAGAGGTCGGCCCGTACCGCGCGGAGGTCGACGTGCTGATGGACCTGACCGTGAAGCTGCGCGACGTGGGGTCGCGGTTGGGACCCTGGATATCGGCGGCGGGTTCGCCGCCGCCTACCTCGACGATCGCGGTCTGGCCTTGGAGGAGGTCGCTTCCGCTGTCCTGGGCCGGCTTGAGGAGCGGTGTACGGCCTGCCGGCCTCACGGTCCCCACCGTGATCGCGGAGCCGGGCCGCGGCCTGGTGGCGGTCCCCGCCATGACGGTCTACACGGTCGGCGCTCGGAAGCGCGCAGGTGGGCGCACCCTGGTGGCCGTCGACGGCGGCATGTCGGACAACCTCCGGCCCATGCTCTACGACGCCCGTCACGCGGTCGCGCTGGCGAACCGCCGAAGCGAGGGGGACAGCGAGCGGGCGTCGATCGTGGGCAGGCATTGCGAATCGGGCGACGTCCTCGCCGAGGACGTCCCGCTGCCGACCGACCTCCGGCGTGGTGACCTGCTGGCCGTGGGCGGCACGGGCGCCTATGCCTACTCGCTCGCCAACAACTACAACCGGGTGGGCCGCCCAGCCGTCGTGGGGGTCCGCGAGGGCTGGGCGACGCTGTGGCTTCGACGCGAGGACGCGGCCGACATGGATCGCCTGGAGACGGCGGCCCATCGCCCCCGACCGCGCATCCTGGATCTACCCGGCGATGTCCAGGTTCGGCCCGCTCGCCCGCGCGACGCTGCTGCGTTCGTGACGTTCTGGGCCGCGATCGTGGCCGAGGCGCGATTCGTGCGGAGCGAGCGCGTCGCCCATCCCGCCCGCGTATACCGGCGACGGTTCCGTCGGGCGTGGACCGATGACGAAGCGCAGATCATGGCCATGACCGGGGCCCGGGTCGTGGGCCATCTGTTCGTCCAGCGCGAACGCCATCCGGTGACCCATCACGTCGCCTCGCTGGGGATCGCCGTGGCGGCAGACCGTCGCGGGGAGGGCATCGGGAGCGTGCTGATGGCCGAGGCCATGCGATGGGCGCACGAGGTAGGGGTGGAGAAGTTCGTCCTGTCGGTGTATCCCCACAACACCGCCGCGATCGCGCTCTACCGATCGTTCGGGTTCGTGGACGAGGGTAGGCTCGCACGCCAATCTCGCAAGTCCTACGGTTACGACGACGAAGTCCTGATGGGGGCGTGGATCGGACCAGCTCCGGAACCCAGATCGGATCTGCCATGAGCGAGCGCACGTTGCGGGTGGGGCTCCTGGGCGGCGGCACCGTGGGAGCTGCCGTCGTCCGATTGCTGCACGAGCACGCCGACGACATCGCGATGAGGGCCGGGTGCCGCCTGCAGGTCACGCGGGTGGCGGTCCGCGACCTGCAGAAGGATCGGGAACTGCCGCTGGACGCTGGCGCCTTCACCGACGACGCCGCGGCGATCGTGGACGACCCCGACGTGGACATCGTGGCCGAGTTGATCGGGGGGGTCGAGCCTGCGCGGGAGCTGATCCTGCGGGCGTTCGCCGGGGGGAAGTCGGTGGTGACGGCCAACAAGGAGCTGCTGGCGAACGGTGGCAAGGAACTGTTCGAGGCGGCGGACGCGGCAGGTGTCGATCTGTATTTCGAGGCAGCCGTCGCGGGGGGTATCCCGCTGATCCGCCCGCTGAAGGAGTCGCTCACCGGCGAGCGGATCGATCGGATCTTGGGGATCGTCAACGGCACCACGAACTACGTCCTGACGCAGATGTCGGAGCAGGGGTGGGCGTTCGATCGGGCCCTCGCGGAGGCGCAGCGGCTCGGGTACGCGGAGGCCGATCCCTCTGCCGACATCGAAGGTTTCGACGCCGCCGCGAAGTGCGCCATCCTCGCGTCGATCGCGTTCAACACGCGGGTGGTGGCGGGCGACGTGTACCGCGAGGGCATCGCTCGGATCACGCCTCAGGACATCGCCGATGCGGCGCGGATGGGTTACGTGGTGAAGCTGCTGGCGATCGCGGAGCTCGAGGATGGCGAGGTCTCGGCTCGGGTCCACCCGGCCATGATCCCGTCCACCCATCCCCTGGCCAGCGTGCGCGATGCGTTCAACGCGGTGTTCGTGGAGGGTCCCAGGGTGGGGGAGCTCATGTTCTACGGGCGGGGTGCCGGAGGCGATCCCACGGCCACCGCGGTGGTGGGCGACCTCGTGACGGTGGCGCGCAACCTCACCACGGGCGGCCGTGGTGTGGGATGCACCTGCACCATGGATCGCGTGATCCGCTCCATGGACGACACGCGCGGCCAGTACTACCTGAACCTGCACGTCGAGGACCGGCCCGGGGTCTTGGCTGAGATCGCCGAGCTGTTCGGCACGCAACGACGTCTCGATCGAGCGGGTGTGGCAGGAGGGGTTCGCCGACGAGGCCACCCTGGTGTTCATCACCCACCGCGCCCAGGAGGGTGCCTTCCAGAAGACCGTGCAGGAGCTCCGTGAATTGCGTGCGGTGCGGGCGGTGGCCAGCGTGATCCGCGTGGAAGGTGAGGAGCCGTGACCGCGGACGCCGACATGCCAGGTCCCGGCGGTCCGGATCGAACCACCGGCGCGGTCCGCGTCCACCAGTGGCGGGGTGTGATCCAGGAGTACCGGGACCGACTCCCCGTGTCGGAACAGACCCCGGTGGTGACGCTCTGCGAAGGGGGCACGCCGCTCGTACGGTCGACCCCGCTGTCGGAGGAAACCGGCTGCGAGGTGTGGCTGAAGTACGACGGCGCGAACCCGACGGGCTCCTTCAAGGACCGGGGCATGACCATGGCGATCAGCAAGGCTCTGGAGGAGGGCGCGAAGGCCGTGGTCTGTGCCTCCACCGGGAACACGTCGGCCAGCGCGGCGGCCTACGCGGCGAAGGCGGGGCTCACCTGCGCCGTCCTCGTGCCCAAGGGGAAGGTCGCCGTCGGCAAGATGGCGCAGACGCTCGTGCACGGCGCCCGCGTGCTGGAGGTGGAAGGGAACTTCGACGCGTCGTTGGAACTGGCCCAGGATCTCTCGGCGCGCTACCCCGTCACGCTGGTGAACTCCGTCAACCCCTACCGCCTGCAGGGACAGAAGACCGCAGCGTTCGAGATCTGCGACGCCTTGGGTCGTGCGCCCGATCTCCACTGCGTCCCGGTCGGCAACGCCGGGAACATCTCCAGCCACTGGATCGGCTACCGCGAATACCTCGCCGACGGCACGATCCACGAACCGCCGCAGCTCTTCGGTTTCCAGGCCCAGGGTGCCGCGCCGATCGTGCGTGGCGAGCCGGTCAAGGATCCCCAGACGATCGCCACCGCGATCCGGATCGGGAATCCCGCCTCCTGGGACAAGGCCGTGGCGGCCGCCACCGAGTCGGAGGGCGCGATCGGAGCGGTCACCGATCGCGAGATCCTGGCTGCGTACCGGCGACTCGCCCGCGAAGGGCTCTTCGCCGAGCCGGCCAGCGCCGCCAGCGTCGCGGGGCTGCTCCACCTGCACGCCGAGGGGCACCTGCGTCCTGGCGCGACGGTCGTGTGCATCCTCACGGGGCACGGGTTGAAGGATCCGGAGTGGGCGATCGCCGGCGCCGCGCACCCCACGTCGGTCCCCGCCGACGCGGTCGCGGTCGCCGACGAGCTGGGGCTCTAGCCGGTGCCCCTGACGGCGTCGGTGCCGGCGACTTCGGCGAACCTGGGGTCAGGGTTCGATTGTTTCGGGCTGGCGCTGGACCTCGTGAACGAGGTCCAGGTGGACGCCGAGGGTGAGCCCGGCATCACCTGGGTGGGCGAAGGTGAGGGTGAGCTGCCCACCGACGGCACGGACATGTTGAGCCGCGCCATGGCGTTCGTCGCGCACGAGGCAGGGCTCCCGCTTCCGCCCGTGGCGATCACCAGCGTCAACCGGATCCCGCTGGAGCGAGGGCTCGGCTCGTCCGCGGCGGCGGTGGTGGCGGGGGTATCGCTGGCGGCCCGGGTGCTCGAGCTCGATCTGGCGCGGGACCGCGATGCCATCTTCCAGGTCGCGAGCCGGATCGAGGGGCATCCGGACAACGTGGCCGCCGCCGTGTTCGGCGGCTTCACCCTGGCGGCATCCGACGGACCGGTCGTGCGGCTGGACCCGGACGCCGCGTTGCGTCCGGTCCTCCTGATCCCCAAGCAGATCCGGCTGTCCACCCGAGAGGCCCGCATCGCGCTCCCCAGCCTCATCCCCCGCCCCGACGCCGTCTACAACGTGTCGCATGCCGCGATCGCGGTGGTGGCGATGACCCAACGGCCCGAACTTCTCGGTCGAGCGCTTCGCGATCGTGTGCATCAGGATGCGCGTCTCGCGCTGGTCCCGGAGGTGCAGGAGGTGTTCGAGCATCTGGCCGCCGACGGCATCCCGGTGTGCGTGTCCGGAGCGGGCCCCAGCTTGCTGGCCTTCGAGTCCGAACACGGTCCTATCCGCGACCTCGGGGAGGACTGGCGGCTCATCAGGGTCGCGATCCGGTCCGCCGGCGCCGAGGTGGTGGAGGGTTAGGATCAGCCGGTGCAGGCTCCGGTCCCCACGGTGGCCGTCCGTGATGCTGCCTGGCGCACCAGGGGTATCACCTCGGTGGACGCGATCGCGTAGCCCACGGCGTCGTCGATGACCGAGTTGGCGAACACCACCCCGGCTACCTGCCCGTTCGCCAGGACGAACGGCCCGCCGCTGTTGCCACGGCGCACCTCGGACTGGATCTCGTAGAGCTTGCGCGTGACCTCGCCCTGCCCGTAGATGTCCCGACCGACGGGCGCGATCATCTGGCGCACCGCGGCGGGGGAGGTGGTGAGGGACCCGCCCCCGGGGAAGCCGAGGACCGCGCCACCCTCCCCGCGACCGACCTCGCCGTCCAGGAGCGGGACGGATGGCGCCGCGAGACCCGGGACGCGGAGGATAGCGATGTCCAGCGCCGGATCGAAGGCCACCACCTGCGCCGCGCGATCCTCCGAGGCGGTGTGGACCCACAGATCGTCGGTGCCCGCCACCACGTGGGCGTTCGTGACCATGAGCTCTGGCCGGACAACGAAGCCGGTGCCTTCGTTCAGGAACCCTTGGTAGCAGCCGCTCCCCAGGATCTCGAAGGTGCTGTCGGCCGCTGCGGAGAACGCGCTGCGAGCATCGGATCCTGGGGGCGGAGGGACCGGATCCGCGGGGACGGGCGGCAGGCCCACGAACACATCGGGGAGTCCCAGCATGCCCAGGACTCGCTGCGCCTCGCCCAACAGGGAAGGCGGGGCCGGCATCACGGCGTCGATCCCCTGGACGATCCGGGAGTCCCGGATCCCGCGCGCGAGTTGCGGGAAGGGCCCGTTCGCCAGGTTCAACGCCAGGAACCAGGTCATCGCCAGGAGCGCAGCCACCGAGACGGCGGATCCCAGGGCGGCGTCCCAGCGCCGGGCGCGCGGTCCCTGGGCGTGGGACCGCAGCCGGGTCGCCAGCTGCCACCCGAGGAGGTTCCCGATGGCGCCCCCGACGATCACCGCGCCCAAGACCAGGGCCACCCGGGTCGCGGGCGACGTGGCGAGATGCGCGATCGTGGGCGCCAGGAGCGCCCCCGCCACGACGCCGACCACCAACCCGGCCAAGCCGAAGACCTGCATCACGGCGCCTCGCCGGTACCCCCCGTAGACGGAGAGCGCCAGCAGCGCCACCAGCATCACATCGAGCCAGGTCACGACCCAGGTATCGTCCCACGGGACCGGGGCCTGAGATCGGGCAGGGGTGACGGCGGGATGCGGGCCGGCTACAACACCGGCACGTTCGAGCCGAAGGAAGGGTAGGAGGTCCACTCCCGGCAGCTGCCCGTCGCGACACTAGACTGGAGGACCGTGGTCACGATCGCGCACATCTCCGACCCGCACGTGGGTTCCCAGTTCTTCGTGCCGAACCTGATGAATCGCGTGATCGCAGAGCTGAATGACCTGAAGCCCGACGCGGTGGTCTGTACCGGTGACCTCACGGCGGAGGGGTACCGGCAGGAGTACAAGAGTTGGGTGGCCTACGCGGAGCGGATCCAGGCTCCGATCCACACGGTTCCGGGCAACCACGACTCGCGCAACGTCGGGTACCTCCATTTCGAGGATCTGATCGGTCCCAGGATGTGGTCGATCGAGATCGACTCGGTCCGGATCGTGGGCATCGACTCCAGCGAACCCGACCTGAACGAGGGCAAGGTTGGCCGCGTGCATTACGACTGGATCCGTCGTCAGTTCTCGGAGCCGGCGGCCCTGAAGGTGCTTGCGCTGCACCATCACCTGCTCCCGATCCCGGGCACGGGCCGCGAACGCAGCACGGTGATGGACGCCGGCGACCTGCTCGAGGTCCTGATCCATGCGGGGGTACACGTGGTGCTGTCGGGCCACAAGCACGTCCCCTATGTCTGGCGCCTGGAGGACATGTACGTCGCCAACGCGGGAACGGTGTCGTCGCTGCGGGTGCGCGGGTACACCAAGCCCTGTTACAACGTGTTGGAGTTCAACGGAGACGAGGTCAAGATCCACCGGAAGTTCCCCTTCGGCGACGGCACCGTGATGGCGCATTTCTCGTTGTCGGGAGGGCAGTTCCACCGGGAGCACGAGCTGCCCGTACAGGAGCGCACGGTTCCGGTGAGCGAGTAGCACCCATCCGATCCACGTCTTGACCCCACACGATCACGAGAGAGGGGAGCGCGATGCGCACGCTCGTGCTGGTCGACGGCGAGCACTATCCACCGGTCACCCGATGGGGCATCGCCACAGCAGAGCAGCGCGGTCACGAGGTCGTCGGTGCGCTGTTCGTGGGGGGTATCGAGAAGATCGCGCCGGGCGAATTGCCCGAGCTCGGCGTGCCCACCCGGGCGGCCGGCGAGGACCGGATGGCGGGCCTGGCCGAAGCACTGGACGCCTGGCACCCCGAGGTGGTCCTGGACCTGTCCGACGAGCCGGTCATGGGGTACCGCGAACGGATGCAGCTGGCCGCTGTGAGCCTGGTGGCGGGTATCCCGTACCTGGGCTCGGACTTCCGCCTGGATCCCCCGGTGACCGAACCCGCGGTGGCGGCGCCCACGCTCGCGGTGATCGGCACCGGCAAGCGGACCGGCAAGACGGCGATCGGGGGCGCGGTCGCGCGGTTGGCCGACCGGCGGGGCCTGCATCCGATCGTGGTGGCGATGGGTCGGGGAGGCCCGGCCGAGCCCCAGGTGGCAGAGGCGGGGAGCGTGGATCTGGCCCGGCTCGTGGACCTGGTTGCGGCCGGCGAGCACGCGGCCAGCGACTACCTCGAGGACGCCCTCACGACGGGCGTCACCACGATCGGCGCCCGGCGCGTGGGTGGAGGGCTGGCCGGCGCCCCGTACGCCACGAACGTCGTGGAGGCGGCCTCGATGGCGGTCGCGCGCGAGCCGGGGCTGATCGTCCTGGAAGGGAGCGGGGCGTCGGTGCCCCCGGTGCCGTGGGACGCGGGGGTGCTGGTGGTACCGGCCGGCGTCCCCCCGGAGTACCTGGGGGGCTACCTCGGCCCATACCGGCTCTTGATGTCGGACCTCGTGGTTGTTACCATGGCTAACGGCCCGCTTGCCGGGTCCAAGGATCTCTCCGCATTGCGACCCCACCTCCAGCGCTTCCTCGGTGATGCGCGGTACGTCGTGACCGACTTCATCCCGGTTCCGCTGGCAGATGTGAGGGGCAAGCGGACGTTCTTCGTCACGACGGCGCCGGGGGCGGTAGCCGCGGAACAGGTCGAACACCTACGGTCCGCCCACGGATGCACGGTCGTGGGGTGGAGCGCGCGGTTGGCAGATCGAGCCGGATTGATAGAGGACCTCGATGCGGCCCAGGGGTACGACGTCCTCCTCACGGAGTTGAAGGCCGCCGCCGTCGATGTGGCGTGCGAGCGGGCCGTCAGTGCGGGGGCGGAGGTCGTGTTCGTGGACAACCGCGCGGTGGTCGTGGAGGGGTCGACCGACCTGGACACGGCCCTGGGAGAGGTCATCGACCGAGCGTTAGAACGAGGCAGCCAACGGTGAGTCAGAAGGAAACCAAACCCACCACCATCGTGATCTCCGATCGCGATCCAGGCCTGCCCTTCTCGAAGGGCCTGATGGCCTCGCAGGTGATGGTGACTGGACTATCCCCCTACCGCGCGTACCAGGTGGCCGAGGCGGTCGAGGACCGGCTGCGCGAGGCGGGCCGCGCCGCGGTCACCAGCGCCGAGCTCTCGGAGGTCAGCCTGACGGTGATCCGCGAGCTGGCCGGCGACCGCTACGCGAAGAACTTCCTGCGGTGGCAGGAGGTCGAGGGGCTCGACGTGCCGCTGGTGATCCTGATCGGCGGGGCCACCGGCGTCGGAAAGTCGACGATCGCCACGCAGCTGGCAGCCAGGCTCGGGATCGTGCGTGTGGTGGCCACCGACGCGATCCGCGAGGTCATGCGCTCGATGCTCTCGCCCGAACTGATGCCCACGCTCCACACGTCGTCGTTCCAGGCGGACGCCGCCATGCGTGAGCTGCCCACCAAGTCGGCGGATCCGCTGATCGTCGGCTTCCGAGAGCAGACGGCCGCGGTGGCCGTGGGGATCAACGCATTGATCGAGCGTGCCGCGATCGAGGGCACCAGCATCATCATCGAGGGCGCCCACGTCGTGCCGGGCTTCCTGGACGTCGCGTCGCATGCGGATAGCATCGTGGCGGTGACCTTCTTGGTCGCGGTGGACGACGAAGAACGTCACCTGACCCACTTCGCCGCCCGTGAGGACGCGGTGGCGGCCCGGCCGGCGGAGCGCTACGCGGCGGGGTTCGAGAACATCCGCAAGCTCCAGCGGTACGTGAAGAGCCAGGCCCTTTCCCACGACGTGCCGCTCATCCCCAACTACAGCTTCGACCAGTCGATCGCCGCGGTGATCGATCTGGTGATGGAACGGGCCACCCAGCGGGCGGCCGAACTTCGAGCCACGGTCCCGACCGAGGTCCACACAGGAGGCATGAACGCGTGAGGTTGTTCCTGGACACGGCAGACATCGACGAGATCCGCGAGATCAATCGTTGGGGGGTGCTCTCGGGGGTCACCACGAACCCGTCGCTGGTGGCGAGGGAAGGGCAGGATCCCGACCTCGTATGGAAGCAGATCCTGGAAGAGGTGCCGGGCGATATCTCGCTCGAGACCACCGAGCTGCAGGCCGACGCGATGTACGAGCAGGGCGTCGGTCTGTCGCAGAAGGCTCCGAACGCGGTCGTCAAGGTGCCCATGACGCCCGACGGGCTCGCCGCAGGGAAGCGGCTCACCGCCGACGGGATCCGCATCAACGTCACCCTGGTGTTCTCGCCCGCCCAGGCCATCCTGGCGGCCGAGGTCGGCGCCTACATCGTGTCGCCGTTCCTGGGACGGTTGGACGACGTGGGAAGCGACGGGATGGCGTTGCTCCGATCCATCTGTGAGATCTACGCGGTGCAGGGCTACGCCACCAACGTCCTGGCCGCCTCGCTCCGCCATCCGATGCACGTGATCGAGGCCGCCGATGTGGGGGCGGACATCGCCACCATGCCGTTCGACGTGTTCACGAAGCTCGTGAAGCATCCGCTCACCGACCAGGGCCTGGACAAGTTCCTGGCCGATTGGAACAAGCTCGAGAACGATCTGAAGGGAGAGGCATAGCCTCATGGAGACCATCACCGATCGCAGCGTCCTGGAGGGGAAATTGATCCCCGAGCTGCAAAGGATCGCCCAGGAGATGGGCATCGAGGGAACCCAGAAGCTCCGCAAAGCGGGCTTGATCGATGCCATCGTCGAACGATCCAACGGCAACGGCTCCGCGCGATCGGCGCGGGCCGGGGAGGCGGAGGCACCCCGAATCGAGACCGACGCCGACGCCGAGACGAAGGCCGACGCACCGTCGGCCGAGTCCGAACCCGAGAGCGCGGGCGGGGAGGACTCTGCCGACGCCGCCGAACCCTCAGACGGAGACCGGGGGGGCGATCGCGAGGACCGTCGTGATGACCGTCGTCGTGACGATCGCAACTCGGGCCGGGGCCAAGACCGGCCGCAGGACCGCGGCACCCAGCAGAACCAAGGTCGCGATCGGGACGGCCAGGGCGGCCGCAACCAGGACCGCGACGGTCGGCGTCAGCGACCCTCACGCGAGGAGCGCCGGCGCATGCGCGAGGAGCGCAGGATCCGTGAGGAGCAGGAGCGGGCTGAGGAATTGGTGAACGCCCCCATCCACACGGGCATCCTCGACCTCCTGCCCGACGGCTACGGGTTCATCCGCACCTCCGGCTACCTCCCTGGTCCGGAGGATATCTACGTGTCCCTGTCGCAGGTGCGGCGCTTCTCCCTTCGCAAGGGCGACGTCGTGGCGGGCAAGGTCCGCCGACCCAAGGACAACGAGAAGTACTTCGCCCTGCTGGAGATCGAGTCGGTCAACGGCATGGACGTGGAGAAGGCGAAGGAGCGACCGAACTTCGACAAGCTGACGCCGCTGTTCCCCGACGAACGGTTCCGGTTGGAGAACGGACCCCTCGCCGTTTCGGAGCGGATCATCGACATGATCGCGCCGATCGGCAAGGGCCAGCGTGGCATGGTGGTCTCGCCGCCGAAGGCGGGGAAGACCACCATCCTCAAGCAGGTGGCCAACGGGATCATCAACGCCGACCCCAGTGTCCACGTGATGGTGCTCCTCGTGGACGAGCGTCCCGAAGAGGTGACGGATTGGCAGCGGACCGTCCCGGCCGCCGAGGTCGTGTACTCGACGTTCGACAAGCCCGTGGACCAGCACATCCAGGTAACCGAGCTCGTGCTGGAGCGCTCGAAGCGCCTGGCGGAGTCGGGCCAGGACGTGGCCATCATCCTGGACTCGCTGACGAGGCTGGCCCGGGCCTACAACCTCGGGATGCCCACGTCGGGGAAGATCCTCACCGGCGGCATCGACTCGGCCGCCCTGTTCCCGCCCCGCCGGTTCTTCGGCGCGGCGCGCAACATCGAGGAGGGTGGTTCGCTCACCATCATCGCGAGCGCTCTGGTGGAGACCGGCTCGCGCATGGACGACGGGATCTTCGAGGAGTTCAAGGCCACCGGGAACATGGAGTTGCGTCTCGACCGAGGGCTCGCCGAGAAGCGTCTCTTCCCGGCCATCAACGTGGACGCCTCCAGCACCCGGAAGGAGGAGCTGCTGCTCCCCTCCGAGGAGCTCGCATTGGTGATCAAGCTCCGCCGCGTGCTCCATGCGCTGGACCCCGCTGCGGCGCTGGAGCTGCTCACGGACAAGATCCGCGCCACGAAGTCCAACGAGCAGTTCCTGAAGGAGATCGCCAAGTCCGGCAACTGACGTGGCCGGAATACGTCGGCGTTGAACATGGTGGAAGGTACGCTGGAGCGGCATCACCCCAAGGAGACGACATGAGACAGGGCATCCATCCCGACTACCAGATCGCGTCGGTCCATTGTTCCTGCGGGAACACCTTCCAGACGCGATCCACCGTGAGTGAGATCCGTGCTGAGATCTGCTCGAACTGTCATCCGTTCTACACGGGCAAGCAGAAGCTCGTAGACACGGGTGGCCGCGTCGAGCGGTTCCAGCGGCGGTACGCGAAGACCCAGCAGGCGCAGCAGGCCGCGAAGAACTAGCGGTCCGTGCCCGAGCCCGCGCCGTCGAAGGCGAACCACCTCTACGGCGGACAGGCCGTGATGGAGGGCGTGATGATGCGCGGCGCCGCCGTGTGGGCGGTGGCCGTCCGCCGACCGGCGGGAGACGTGCACATCGAGTCGCACGACATCGACTCGATCGCCCGACGGCATCCGATCCTGGCCAAACCGTTCCTGCGCGGCGTCATCGTCCTGGGCCAATCGCTTTCGATCGGAATGCGAGCGATGATGGTGGCCGCGAATCAAGCGGTGGACGAAGAGGATCAACTGACCTCACGTCAGGTCGGCGTGTCCCTCGTCATCGCGATGATCTTCTTCGTCGGCCTGTTCATCCTCGGCCCGGCGACGCTGTTCGCCTGGGTGGGCCGGACGGTGGGCGACGGCATCGGGGTGGTGATCGCGGAGGGCGTGTTCCGCGTCGCGTTGTTCGTGGGCTACCTGTGGCTGATCGGACGGTTCGCCGAGATCCGCAGGGTGTTCGAGTATCACGGCGCGGAGCACAAGACGATCGCCGCGTACGAGCATGACCGACCGCTCGACCCTCCCGAGGTGGATCGCTTCCCCAAGGAGCACGTCCGGTGCGGCACGAACTTCCTCATCATCGTGATGATCATCACGATCTTCGTCTTCACGCTCTTCGGAACCCCGGGCGTGTGGTGGCGGATCGGATCGCGCATCATCGCGATCCCGATCATCGCGGGGGTGGCGTACGAAGCGCTCCGCCTGGGTGCCCGCTTCCCCGACTCATGGCTGATGAAGGTCTTGATGACCCCGGGGATCTGGCTCCAAAGGATCACCACCAAGGAGCCGGATCACGGCCAGATCGAGGTGGCCATCGCCTCCTTCCGCGAGGTGCTCCGCCGCGAGTCATCCTCGGATCCGGCGTCCGAGACCACAGAGCCCTCCTTATGACGAACCGGGGAGGGTGTTGCATCGACGTCGTCACGCACGGAAGATGGCGGCGTAACGGATCCCGACCGGGAGGCGTCCCACATGTCCACCAATGATCTCGATCTCCCCGTGCAACCCAGCGCAGAACAGATCCGCCGCCGCGAGTTCGCATCTGTGCGGCGCGGCTACGACCCCGACCAGGTGCGCGACTACCTCACCTCCGTCGCAGGGCAACTGGAGAAGCTGGAGAAGGATCTCCGCGACGCCAAGCTGGCGGCCGAGACCGCGACCGAGCGAGCGGCGGCGGCGGCGTCGGTCGAGCCCGCTGGCGATCCCTACGAGGTGCTGGGCAAGCGGATCGCCGGACTGATCGGCACCGCCGACAAGGAGGCCACCCGCCTGCTGGACGAGGCGCGCGGCGAGGCTGCGCGGATCGTCGAAGAGGCTCGTGCGGACGCCGACCGGATCCGCGTCGACGCGCAATCGCGGGCCGAAGAAGCACGCGCGGAAGGCAACCAGATCCTGCAGCAGGCTCGCGCCGAGGCCGACCGGGCCCTCTCGAGCTTGGCGTCGCGCCGACAGCAGCTGGTCGACCAGCTCCAGACGATGCAGTCCCGGTTGATCTCCGCCGCGAATGATCTGGAGGTCTCGATCGACGAACCGTCCACGGAGGACCTGCCCGAGACGATCGCGGCGGCCGAGGCCGCTGCATCCGCTTCGGCTCCCGGCACGACGGCGGTGAAGGAGGAGCCGGGAGAAGCAAGCTCAGGCGCGCCCGCGGACGACTCCCTGCCGATGGAAGAGCTGTGGGTGTCCAGCGATGAGAGCGTGGACCTGCCGGATCTCGCGTCCATCGAGTTCGACTTCGACGACGACAAGCCGGCCGGCGACGCCTGAAGCTGCCGCGCGGCGATCACCCCTCCCGGCTGGGATGATCGAGGCATGGCACCCGGGATCGACGAACGTCTGCAGGAGATCGAGGCGCGCTATGAGGCCGTGTCTTCCGCCATGGCGTCGCCGGACGCTGGGTCCGATCCGGACCGGCTCAGGGACCTGGGCCGCTCGTTCTCAGAGCTCGAGGAGATCGTTGGTCCCTATCGCGAGTACCGGGCCGCCGCGGCCGCAGCCACCGATGCCCGGGAGCTGGCGGAGGCGGAGGCCGATCCTGAGATGGCGGACTTCTTCCGCGACGAGGCCGATCGAGCGCAAGAACGGGCAGCGGAGCTTCGCGCCCGTCTCGAGCAGCTCTTGACCCCGAAGGATCCCAACGAGGGCAAAGACCTGATCGTGGAGATCCGGGCCGGCGCCGGCGGACAGGAGGCCGCCCTGTGGGCGGGCGAGCTGTTGGAGATGTACCTGAAACTGGCCGAGCGGCGCGGGTGGAAGACGGAGGTGTTGTCCGCTTCGCCCAGCGATCTGGGCGGGTTCAAAGAGGTCGTGCTCGAGATCCGGGGGAAGGGCGCATACGGCACGATGAAGCACGAATCCGGTGTGCATCGCGTGCAGCGCGTGCCCGTGACGGAATCCCAGGGCAGGATCCACACCTCCACCGCCACCGTAGCGGTGCTGGTGGCCGCCGAGGAGGTCGAGGTCGAGATCCGCCCCGAGGACATCGTGATCCAGGTCTACCGCTCCTCCGGCCCCGGCGGGCAATCGGTCAACACCACCGATTCGGCGGTGCGGATCATCCACAAGCCCACCGGCATCAAGGTGGAATGCCAAGAGGAGCGCTCGCAGTTGCAGAACCGCGAGAAGGCGATGCGCTACCTGCGCGCACGGCTCCTGCAGAAGGCCCAGGACGAGGCGCAAGCCAAAGAGGCCGCCGCCAGGCGCACGCAGCTGGGTACCGGCGATCGGTCCGAGAAGATCCGCACCTACAACTTCCCCGACGGCCGTGTCACCGATCACCGCATCAAGCACACCTCTCACCAGCTGGCGGACGTGCTCGCCGGCGGAGAGGAGCTGGACGGGTTCGCAGACCGGCTGAACTCCGCGGAGCGCGCGCAACAGCTGGCGGAGGGCGGGGAACCGGGGGCGGCGTGATGCGCCCGGCGCAGGTGCTGCGCCGATCGGCCGACTACCTGTCCCGCCACGGCGTCGAGGGTGCGCTCCCCACGGCCGAGCTGCTCATGGCGGACGTCCTCGGGGCGGACCGAGCCGCTTTGTATCTGCGCGACGAACCGCTGAGTACGGACGAGGCGAAGTCGTTCGGGCGCGCGTTGTGTCTGCGCTGTACCGGCACGCCCACACAGCACATCACCGGCGAGCAGGGCTTCCGCCGGATCCGCCTGGAGGTGCGTCCCGGTGTCTTCATCCCACGACCCGAGACCGAGGTCCTGGTGGACATCGCGCTGGCCACGATCGACGATGTGCCGGCGCCGATCGTCGTCGACGTGGGCACCGGTAGCGGGGCCATCGCGTTGGCGATCGCGGACGAACGTCCCAGCGCCCGCGTGTGGGCGACGGATCGGTCGTCGGCGGCGGTGCGGCTGGCACGGAGCAACGCCCGGCGGCTGGGCCTGGACGTCGACATCCGGGAAGGCGATCTCCTCTCGCCGCTCCCGCCAGATCTGCAGGCCTCAATGGATCTGGTCGTGAGCAACCCGCCCTACCTGTCCGGGCAGGAGTACGTCGATCTGCCCACCGTCGTGCGCGCCGAGCCAGCGTCGGCGTTGCTCGGAGGGGTCGAGGTCTATGGTCGCCTCGCCACCGAAGCCGGTGGATGGCTGCGACCCGGCGGTGCGCTCGCTGTGGAGATCGGGGAAGCCATCGGCCAGGAGGTGGGGGACCGGTTCGCCGCGGCCGGGTTCGGGCGGATCGAGGTTCACGCCGATCTGAACGGACGTGACCGCGTGGTCCTGGCTCGGCGGCGATGAGCTCGGGCCCGATCGAGGAGGCCGTCGCGGCCGCGATGGAGGGCCGGTTGATCGTGCTGCCCACCGATACGGTCTATGGGATCGGGGCGCGGCCAGACTCGCGCGAGGCCACCGATCGCCTGTTCGAGGCGAAGGGGCGTGGTCATGACCTGCAGCTCCCCGTGCTGATCGCCTCGAGCGAGGCCGCGGAACAGGTGGCGCACCTGGATGAGCGCGCCCGCCGATTGTCCGGGGCATGGTGGCCGGGACCTTTGACGCTCGTGCTCCCGCGCACCGCGCTGAGCCTGTCGTGGCATCTGGGAGGCGATCCCTCCACGATCGGGATCCGCATCCCGCGCCATCCGTTGGCCAGGGCGGTGCTGTCGTCCGCGGGACCGCTCGCCGTCAGCAGCGCGAACCGCTCCGGAGACCCCCCCGCGGTCACCTGCGATGAGCTGATGGATACCTTCGGAGACGCCGTGGCGATCTACCTATGCCAGGACGAACCCGTCGCGGGCGCGGCCTCAACGGTGGTCGATCTCACGAAAGATGAACCGGCGGTGCTCCGAGAGGGAGAGGTGTCCGCCGATGACATCATGGCGCTGCTATCCGGTGAAGAGCCGCTGCTAGACTCGCCGCTCTCACCATGACCGCCATCCTGGTCGTCTGCACGGGCAACATCTGCCGATCCCCCATCGCCGAGGGGCAGCTGCGGGATGCGCTCGCGGCCAGGTTCGGGGATCTGGCACCGGCCGTCTCGTCGGCAGGCATCATGGGGTGGGAGGGCTCGCCGGCGCAGCCGGAGTCCGTCCAAGCGGCGGCCGAGCGTGGTGTCGATATCTCCTCACACGTGGCCCGGTTGATCACGACCGCGTTGATCGAGCAGGCCGACCTGGTCGTGGGGATGGCTCCCGAGCATCGGGAGGCGGTGGCGACGCTCGATCCTGAAGCTGTGGACAAGACGTTCACCTTGAAGGAGCTGGTACGGCTGTTGGAGCAGACCCCCCAGGCCGCGGTCGCGACCGACCCGCACCACCTGGTGGAACGGGCCGCCGAAGCTTCGGGGCTCCGTCAGGGAGGGTTCGTCGGGAACCCCCAGGATGATGCCGTCGCCGATCCCCTGGGGATGCCGATCACCAGCTATCGCGCCATCGCGTGGGAGCTGGAAGGCTGGATCGGCAGGCTCGTGGACGGGTTGTACGGCTCGGTGCCGGAGGCCGCGGAGGGGTAACGTTGGGCGATGGGGCCGCCGGGAGGGCGGGAACGCACGGTTCGCACGGGAGATGGGGGTACGGGAGATGCCTGAGACGAAGAAGGACTACGCGGCGGACTGGGAGACGCTGAAGGCCACCGATCCGGAGGTCGCCGAGGCCCTGGCGAACGAGCTCGAGCGTGAGCGGACGTGCTTGCGGTTGATCGCTTCGGAGAACTACGCCAGCCCGGCGGTCCTCGCGGCGATCGGCTCGAGCATGAACAACAAGTATGCCGAGGGATACCCGGGTCGGCGCTACTACGGCGGCTGCGAGTTCGTCGACGTGACCGAGCGCCTCGCGATCGATCGTGCGAAAGCCCTCTTCGGTGCCGACCATGCCAACGTCCAGCCCCATGCGGGGGCGCAGGCGAACATGGCGGTGTTCGGCGCGTTCCTGGAGCCGAAGTCCGACGACAAGGTGTTGGGGATGGTGTTGGCCCATGGCGGCCACCTCACCCATGGCTCTCCGGTGAACGTCTCCGGCATGTGGTTCAACTTCGTGGGCTACGAGGTGGATCGCGAGACCGAACAGCTCGACATGGATCGCATCCGGGACCTGGCGAAGGAGGAACGACCCAAGATCATCCTGTCGGGTTACACCGCCTACCCGCGCTCGATCGACTTCGCGGCGTTCCGCGAGATCGCGGATGAGGTGGGGGCGCTCCTGTGGGTCGACGCCTCGCACTTCATCGGTCTTGTGGCGGGTGGGGCGTATCCCTCGCCCGTACCGCATGCCGACGTCGTGACCTTCACCACCCATAAGGCCCTTCGGGGACCCCGCGGCGCCATCATCCTGTGCAAGGAGGAGCACGCGAAGGCTGTGGATAAGGCCGTGTTCCCGATGATGCAGGGCGGGCCTCTGGAGCACTGCATCGCGGGCAAAGCGGTGGCGCTGAAGGAGGCGTCCACGCCCGAGTTCCGCGACTACGCGGAGCGAACCGTCCGCGACGCGCGGGCCCTCGCTGCCGGGCTGGCCGACGAAGGTCTCCGGATCGTCTCCGGCGGGACCGACTCGCATCTGATCCTGGCCGATGTCCGGCCCGTGGGCACCGACGGCAAGACCGCGGAGGCCGTGGCCGACGAGGTGGGCATCGCGCTCAACAAGAACCAGATCCCCTACGACCCCAACCCGCCGTCCACGCCCTCGGGGATCCGCGTCGGCACGCCGGGCCCCTCTACCCTCGGGATGGACGAGCCGGAGATGCGCGAGATCGCCTCGATCCTCGGCGACGTGTGCAAGAACCCTGAGGAGGCCGGCGTCAAGGAGAAGGCTCACCAGCGGGTGCGCGACCTGATGCAGCGCTTCCCGGTCTACCCGTAGGGACGAAGCACAAGCGTGGTCGCGTACCTGGTCGTGTTCCTGGTCGCCGCCGGGACCACGTTCGCGTTGACCCCGCTGGTGCGGCGTTTCGTCGTGCGGATCGGCGCGATCGACGAACCGAACGACCGCAAGGTGCACCCGCACGCCACGCCCACGATGGGTGGCTTGGCGATGTACGTGGGACTCGTGGCCGGATTGGCCATCTCGCGCGTGCTGCCGTTCTTCACCGACATGAACCGTGCCAGCCCGGAGATCCTGGCCGCCCTCGTCACCTGCACGATGATCGTCGCCCTGGGGGCGATCGACGACAAGCGCGGGACCTCGGCCCTGGCGAAGTTCACCGGACAGGTGTTCATCGCGGGGGTGCTGATCCTGCTGGGAACCCAGCTCACCTACTTCTGGTTGCCGGTGTTGGGCATCGTGAGCCTCGACCCCAACACCTCGGTGCTGCTCACGATCGTGTGGGTCGTGATCGTGGTCAACGCGGTGAACCTGGTCGACGGCCTGGACGGCCTGGCGGCGGGGATGGTGGGGATCGCGGCCCTGTCGTTCTTCATCTATCTGGTCCGCACGCCGAACGCGCTCTTCGGCGACGCGTCGGCGGCTGCGCTGATCTGCGCCATCACCGTGGGGATCTGCGTCGGGTTCCTCCCCTGGAACTTCCACCCCGCGAAGATCTTCATGGGGGATTCGGGGGCCATGCTCCTGGGCCTGTTGTTGGCGATCGCCACGATCTCGGGCATCGGCCGCAACCCGGTTGCTCCGAGCGGTGGAGACCTCGCCGCGATCGCCGGAACCGTCGTGGTGCCGTTCCTGGTGCTCTTCATCCCCTTCCTCGACGTGGTGCTGGCGGTGGTCCGTCGAACCTGGAGCGGCACGGGCATCGGGCACGCGGACAAGCAACACATCCATCACCGGCTCCTGGAGATCGGTCATACGCACACGCGGACGGTGCTGCTGATGTACCTGTGGAGCGCGCTGATCTCGGGCAGCGCCCTGGCGATCGGACTGATCGACGGGCGGTTCCTGGTGGGGGCGATCCTGGCGTTCGCGGTGGTGCTCTTCGCGGCCACCGCCCTGCCGCAGCTCGACCGGTGGCGTCGCAACGGGGCGTCGAACGGTGCCGGCACTTCGTGAATCCTTTCACAAGCTCACAAGGAAACAGGCCCGGACCTGCGGAAACGCGGCTTTCGCGACTTTGACGGGCCGCGCCGGGCACGGATATACTCCCGCGCGCATGACCGCCGCACCCCAGCGAAACGACGCGTGGTCGGGGATGGGGCTGGGGTGGAGCATCACCGCAACGATCCTCGGAGGGATCCTCGTCTGGGGTGGGGTGGGGTTCGTCCTCGACCGACTCGCCGGGACGCCTCAGGTGTTCACGGCGTTGGGGGTGATCCTCGGGGCGGCCGGTGCGATCTACATCGTGTACCTGAGGTACGGCAGGGGAGACCGTGACCAGAGCTGAGCCCGAGCGCGACATCGTCCGGAAGGTGCTGCCCCTTTCCATCCCCGCCATCGCGATCGCCCTGGTCCTCGGCGGCGTGCTCTCCGGTCGTGATGCCGCGATCTCGGCCGCGATCGGCGTCGTGGTGGTGTTCGCGTTCTTCGCCTTCTATGGGTACTCGCTCGCCTACGCGGCCCGGATCTCCCCGACCTTGTTGATGGGCGTCGGCCTGGGCGGGTTCCTGGTGCGGATCGGCGCCTTCGTGGTCCTCCTTCTCGGGCTCCGCCAGCTCTCCTGGTTCTCCGTCGGGGCGTTCGTGGCGGCGTTCGTGGTGGGCACGGTGGCCCTGTTGTCCATCGAGATCAAGATGATCTCCGGCCGCATGCAGGCCGACCTGTGGGACCTGCCGGCGGGCCAGGGGACGCCTCGGTGATCCAGCTCATCGCGGCGTTCGAGCCACCCACCACCAAGGACTTCGTCTGGGGCTGCTGGGGTCCATCGCTGGACATCGGGCCGCTGTCCTTCTGCCTCAACTTCATCACGTTCTTGGTGTTGCTTGGGATGGTGCTCTTCGTGGCGTTCTTCTTCTTCGGTTTGCGAAGGACGAAGGTCGTGCCGAGCAAGATGCAGAGCCTCGCCGAGATGGGCATCCAGGTCGTCCGCGAGAACATCGCGATACCGATGCTGGGGCCCGACGGCGACCGGTTCCTGCCGCTGCTGGCCACGTTCTTCTTCGCGATCTTCTTCTGGAACATCTTCGAGGTCGTGCCGGGCATCAACTTCTCGTCGAACAGTCGCGTGGCGTTCCCGTTGGTCATGGCCCTCCTATCGTGGGTCGTCTACAACGGCGTCGGGGTCGCCAAGCACGGGTTCTTCGGCTACCTGAAGCACGTGTGCTTCCCGCCGGGCGCCCCGTGGTGGCTCTACCCGCTGCTCGTGCCCATCGAGTTCTTCACGCAGATCATCATCCGGCCCATCACCCTGGCCGTCCGACTCTGGGCCAACTTCATGGCTGGTCACTTCCTGCTTGCGGTGTTCTTCCTGGGCACCGTGGCGATGCTCCAGGGCGGGATCACGGTGATCTTCGCGCCGTTCTCGTTCGCGATCGGAACGGCCCTCGTGGGCTTCGAGATCTTCGTGTCCGGACTTCAAGCGTTCATCTTCGCCATCCTGACCGCGTCGTACATCGGCGGGGCCATGGCCGAAGAGCACTGACACCAAGGAGGCGTTGTTGATGTTGGCACTTCTGGCTCAGGCCGCGAGCACCAGCGAAGGGCTCGCGACCATCGGCAAAGGGCTCGTGATCGGCCTCGCTGCCATCGGTCCCGGTATCGGACTGGGTGTCCTCATCGGGAAGTCGGTCGAAGCGATGGCGCGCCAACCCGAGTACGCCGGTCAGGTTCGGGCGACGATGTTCATCGGCATCGGGTTGATCGAGGCCCTGGCGCTGTTCGGCATCGCGTTCTCGTTCATCATCTAGCAGGGAGGGGCCTCAACCGTGGCTACGATCCTTGGGCTCCTCGCAGCGGCCGAAGCGACGAACGACAAGGCGGACCTCTACCCCCACTGGGAGGAGCTGGTCGTCGGGGCGCTGGCCTTCGCGGTCCTGTTCTTCTTCATGTGGAAATGGGTGCTCCCGCGGATCAACACGCTCCTTGAGGAGCGTCGCGAGAAGATCCAGGGCGAGCTCGAGCGGGCGGAGGAGGCTCGGACGGCGGCCGACGCCGAGCTGGCCCGCTATCGTGAGCAGCTCGCGGGCGCGCGCGAAGAGGCCAACCGCATCATCGAGGAAGCGCGCCAGACCGCCGACCAGCTGCGCATGGACCTTTCGGCGAAGGCCGAGGAGGAATCGCAGGCGACCGTGATGCGCGCCCAGGAAGAGATCCGGGCCGAGCGCGACCGGGTCTTCCAGGAGCTGCGCACGCAGGTGGGAGACATCGCTGTTGAGCTGGCCGGCAAGGTCGTCGGTCAAACGCTCGATCGTTCGGCGCACGAGCGCCTGATCGACGAGTACATCGACGAGGTCGCGGCCAGCGGGAACGGGCAGAACTGACATGACGGGCGAGCAGCTCATCACCGGCTATGCGGAGGCGTTGTTCGCCGTCGCGCGGGCCGAGAACGCGCTGCACGCGGTCGAGGACGAGCTGTGGGGGTTCGGCAAGGCGATCGAGACCAATACCGAGCTGCGCGAGGCCCTCACCGACGCCACGCTGCCCGCAGAGAACAAGAAGGCCGTGATCCGCGATCTCCTGGGCAACCGGGCGAACCCGGTGACCGTCAACCTCCTTGGCTTCGTGATCGATGCGGGGCGCGCGCGCGAGATCCCGAAGATCGTCGGGGAGCTGGTCTCCATGGCCGCCGGGGCCAGGCAGCACGGACTCGCCGAGGTGCGCACGGCGGTCGACCTGACCGAGGACCAGCGCCGTCGCCTGGCCGACGCCCTGGCGCGGGCGACCGGTCGTGAGCTCGACGTGAAGGTGGTCGTGGATCCGACCGTGGTCGGCGGGGTCGTTGCGCGCGTGGGGGACGAGGTCTTCGACGGGTCGCTGGCCAGCCGGCTGGATGACGCCAAACGGCAACTAGGGAGCGTGTGACGAGATGGCACTGAACATCGACCCTGCCAGCATCACGGAGGCGCTCCGACGCAACGTCGAGAGCTGGACACCAGGTGTCGACCGCGAGGAGGTCGGCCGCGTCGTCGAGACGGGCGACGGGATCGCACGGGTCGAGGGGCTGCCCCGCACCATGGCCAACGAGATCCTCGCGTTCCCCGGCGGGACCCTCGGAGTGGCGTTGAACCTGGACGAGGACGAGATCGGCTGCATCATCCTTGGCGATGCCTCGCACATCGAGGAGGGCGATCAGGTCACGCAGACCGGCCGGATCCTGTCGATCCCCGTAGGCGACGGGTTCCTTGGGCGCGTCGTGGACGCGCTGGGCCGCCCCCTGGACGGGAAGGGTGCCATCACCTCCGACCAGAGCCGCAACCTCGAGGTGCAGGCCGCCAACGTCGTGAGCCGGCAGCCAGTGAAGGAGCCGCTGTACACGGGCATCACCGCGATCGACGCGATGACGGCGATCGGCCGCGGCCAGCGGCAGCTGATCATCGGCGATCGACAGACCGGCAAGACCGCGGTCGCGATCGACGCGATCATCGCCCAGCGGGAGCTGTGGGGCACGCCGCAACAGGTCAAGTGCATCTACGTCGCGGTGGGGCAGAAGGCCTCCACGGTGCGAGAGGTGGAGGAGACCCTGCGGGAGAACGGCGCGCTCGACTACTCGGTGATCGTGAACGCGTCCGCCTCGGACCCGGTGCCCTTCCAGTATCTCGCCCCCTACGCGGGCGCCGCGCTGGGCGCGCACTGGATGTACAACGGCGAGTCGGCGTTGATCGTCTACGACGACCTGTCGAAGCAGGCCACCGCGTACCGAACGTTGTCGCTCCTGCTGCGACGCCCGCCTGGGCGCGAGGCCTACCCCGGCGATGTCTTCTACCTGCACTCACGCCTGCTCGAGCGCGCTGCGAAGCTGTCCGACGCGCTCGGAGCCGGGTCGCTGACGGCCCTGCCGATCATCGAGACGAAGGGCGGTGACATCTCCGCATACATCCCCACCAACGTCATCTCCATCACCGACGGTCAGATCTTCCTCGAGCCGGAGCTGTTCTTCTCCGGGGTGCGTCCCGCGATCAACGTCGGGGTCTCGGTGTCCCGGGTCGGCGGCGCAGCCCAGATCAAGGCCATGAAGAAGGTGGCCGGCCGTCTCCGCATCGACCTGGCTCAGTACCGGGCCCTGGAGGCGTTCGCGCAGTTCGGCTCAGAGCTGGACAAGGCGTCGCAGCTGCAGCTGTCGCGCGGAGCTCGCGTGATCGAGGTCCTGAAGCAGCCCCAGTATCAGCCGCTGCCGGTGGAGAAGCAGGTGGTCTACGTCTACACCGCAACGGGCGGTTTCCTGGATGACTACCCGGTGGAGGACGCGAAGCGGTTCGTGGTCGAGTTCGGCGAGTACCTCGAGACGCGGAGCGCTGAGATCCTGTCCACGATCCGCTCCACCGGCGATCTGTCCGACGAGACGGAAGGTCAGCTCAAGGATGCGATCGAGGCGTTCGCGACCACGTTCGTGCCGACCCGATCCGGTCCCGGAGAGGAGGCCGCGCTCGGCGAGGGCGCGCATCCGGACGAGGTAAAGCCAGACGTGGGCTGGGACCGCATGTCCTCCATCGAAGATGTCGAGGCCGGGGCCACCGACGAGTCGATGGCGGGGCGCGCCGAGGAGGTCGCCCTCGAGGACGCCGCCGAGCACGAGACCGACGACCCCCGAACGACCTAGGCATGGGAGCCAAGCTTCGCGTCGTCCGTCGGCGGATCCGCTCGGTCCAGTCGACGATGAAGATCACCCGCGCGATGGAGCTGATCGCGTCCTCACGGATCGTGAAAGCTCAGCAGCGGGTCGAATCGGCACGGCCCTACGCCGAGCGGATCACCCAGGCCATGGAGGACGTGGCCGCCCACATGGGGGGAGTGGCCCATCCGTTGCTCGAGACGCGCGAGCATCCCTCGAGGGCCGGGGTGTTCGTGGTGACGTCCGACCGCGGCCTCGCGGGGTCCTACAACTCCAACGTGCTGAAAGAGGCGGAGCAGCAGATCGACGCCGTGCGCGCCCGGGGACTCGAGCCGGCGGTGTACGTCTTCGGGAAGAAGGGTGTGGGGTACTTCCGGTTCCGCGGTGTGCCGATGCGGGCCACGTGGCAGGGGCAGAGCGAGGTGCCCACCTATGGGATCGCCGAGGAGATCGGGAAGACCCTGATCGGGGACTTCGGATCGGAGGAGATCGACGAGCTCTACTGCGCGTACACGGACTTCAGGTCCGCGTTCACGCTTCGCGCCACCGTCAAGCGGTTCCTCCCGATCGCGCCGGAAGAGGTGCACGGTGAAGACGGGTCCGTTCCAGCCGAGTACCTGTTCGAGCCCGATCCCACCGAGATCCTGGACCACCTGCTGCCCCAGTACGTGATCACGAAGGTGTACGCGGCGCTCCTTGAGTCGGCGGCCTCGGAGAATGCCGCGCGGCGACGCGCGATGAAGGCCGCAACCGACAACGCTGACGAGATGATCAAGATCTTGACCCGGCAGGCCAACCGCGCTCGCCAGGACGAGATCACCACGGAGATCATGGAGATCGTGGGCGGGGCCGAGGCCCAGTCCTCGACATCGGAGGAGTGAGCATGACTGCTGAGAGTCAGAACCCCGACGGCCGCGTGGTCCGGGTGATCGGACCGGTGGTGGACGTCGAGTTCCCACCGTCGGAACTGCCCGAGATCCACACCGCCCTCACGGTCGATGTCGACCTGGGTGGAGCCACGACCACGATCACATGCGAGGTGGAGCAGCACATCGGCGACAGCCAGGTCCGCACGGTGGCCCTGAAGCCCACCGACGGCATGGTCCGCGGCACTCGCGTGACGAACACGGGCGCACCCATCATGGTGCCGGTAGGGGAGGGCGTGCTGGGGCACGTGTACAACGTGCTCGGCGAACCGTTGGACACCACCGCCGATCAGATCCACGCGGCCGACCGCTGGCCGATCCATCGCGACAGCCCCCCGTTCGACGAACTGGAGCCGAAGTCGGTGATGCTCGAGACCGGCATCAAGGTGATCGATCTCCTGGAGCCATACGTCCAAGGCGGCAAGATCGGGATGTTCGGCGGCGCGGGCGTGGGCAAGACCGTGATCATCCAGGAGATGATCCGCCGGCAGGCGGAGCAGCACGGCGGCGTGTCGGTGTTCGCCGGGGTGGGCGAGCGCACGCGCGAGGGTAACGACCTGTTCCTGGAGATGACCGAGTCCGGGGTGATCGACAAGACCGCCTTGGTGTTCGGACAGATGGACGAACCGCCGGGTGTGCGTCTACGGGTCGCGCTGTCGGCGCTCACGATGGCGGAGTACTTCCGCGACGTGGAGCGCAAGGACGTGCTGCTGTTCGTGGACAACATCTTCCGGTTCACCCAAGCCGGCTCCGAGGTATCCACGTTGCTCGGCCGGATGCCTTCGGCGGTGGGCTACCAGCCCACGCTCGCCGACGAGATGGGGGAGTTGCAGGAACGGATCACCTCCACGAAGGGACGCTCGATCACGTCGCTGCAGGCGATCTACGTGCCCGCCGACGACATCACGGATCCGGCTCCGCACACGGCGTTCGCGCACCTGGATGCGACCACGGTGCTCTCCCGCGACATCGCATCGCTCGGGATCTATCCGGCCGTGGACCCGCTCGACTCCACCAGCCGGATCTTGGACGCTCGCTTCGTGGGGCAGGAGCATTACGACGTCGCGCGCCGCGTGCAGGAGATCCTGCAGCGCTACAAGGACCTGCAGGACATCATCGCGATCCTGGGCATCGACGAACTGTCGGAGGAGGACAAGGTCATCGTGGCCCGGGCGCGGAAGATCCAGAAGTTCCTGTCCCAGCCGTTCTTCGTGGCCGAGCAGTTCACAGGGATCCCGGGCAAGTACGTACCGATCGAGGAGACCATCGCTTCCTTCAGGGGTCTGTGCGAAGGGGAGTACGACCACCTCCCCGAGCAGGCCTTCCTCTTGGTGGGCGGCATCGACGAAGCCGTGGAGAACGCGAAGCAGATGGAGGCCGCGTAGTCCGTGCCGATCGACGTCCATCTCGTGACACCGGACCGAGAGGTCTGGTCGGGTTCCGCGGAGACCGTGGTCGCGCGCGGGGTCGACGGAGAGGTCGGGATCTTGAACGGTCACGCCCCGCTGTTGATCCACTTGGCGATCGGGCCGCTGCGGATCCTGCGCGATGGTGGGCCGGAGATCGCGGCGGTCGTCGACGGCGGCTTCCTGCACGTGACGTCGGGCGATGAAGGAACCCGCGTGGACGTGATGGCCACGGGAGCCGATCTCGCATCAGAGATCGACCTCGATGCGATCCGACGCCGGGCCGACGAGCTGCAGACCACGGAGACAGGGCTCGCCGAAGCCGAGGTCGAGTCGCAGAAGGCCGAGTTGCGGAAGGTGCTCGCCAGGATCGAACTGGCCGGCTAGGGCAGCTTCCAGGCTGCCGCGAGCCTACACTGTGGTCCTCATGGATCGACTCCGCGTCACCGGGGGGGCGCGCCTCGCGGGCACCGTGCACGTGTCGGGCGCCAAGAACTCGGCTCTGAAGTTGATGGCGGGCGCCCTGTTGGTGCCCGGCCTCACAACGCTGCACCGCGTGCCCAGGATCCAGGACTGCGTGCTGATGGCGCGCGTGCTCGAACATCTGGGCGTCGGGGTGGCGTGGGACGGTGGGACCGTCACGATCGATGCCGCCGAGTTGTCATCGGTGGAGGCGCCGTACGAGCTCGTCAGCCAGATGCGGGCTTCGATCGTGGTGCTCGGCCCGCTGCTTGCGCGCGCGGGTCGGGCGCGGGTCTCGATGCCCGGTGGCGACAACATCGGGTCGCGGCCGATCGGGCTGCACATCTCCAACCTCCAGAAGCTCGGCGCCCAGATCCACTCGGAGCACGGCTTCCTGGTGGCGGAGACCGCCGGTCTGCGAGGCGCCTCGATCACCCTGGACTACCCCAGCGTGGGAGCGACCGAGAACCTGATGATGGCCGCGGTGGCGGCACGCGGCACCACCGTGATCGACAACGCGGCACGCGAGCCGGAGATCGCCGATATCGCCTCCTTCCTGTCGTCGATGGGCGCGCGCATCGAGGGCGCCGGAACGAGCACGATCCAGATCGAAGGCGTCGACGGGTTCCATGCGTCGGAGCACACGGTGATCCCGGATCGGATCGAGACCGGCACCTGGGCGGTGGCCGCGGTGGCCACGCGCGGCGACGTGACGATGGCGGGGGCCCGTCCCGACCACCTGGAGATCCTGCTCGACAAGCTCGTCACCGCCGGCGCGCGGGTGGATCTCACCCAGGAGGGTCTGCGGATCCGCCAGGAGTCCCGTCCGCGTCAGGTGGATTTCGTGACCCTCCCGTATCCGGGGCTGGCCACGGACTTCCAGCCGATCCTCATGGCGATGCTGTCGGTGGCCGACGGAACCAGCATCGCCACCGAGAACGTCTTCGAGAGCCGGTTCCTATACGTCGACGAGCTGCGCCGCATGGGCGCGGACATCAGCACGGAGGGTCATCACGCCGTGATCCGTGGGGTTCCCCGGCTCTCGGCCGCCCCGGTGCGGGCGCTCGACATCCGGGCGGGCGCCGCCATGGTCGTGGCCGCCCTGTGCGCCGACGGCATCACCGAGGTCAGCGACATGCAACACGTCGACCGCGGGTACGAAGACTTCGAGTCCAAGCTTGTGGCTTTGGGGGCCGACGTGCGTCGGGAGCGCGAACTGGTCTCCCTGCCGTGATCCCCGAGGCACCGCCGCCCCGACCCGACCGCACGTCCGACGCCGGCGGCATGATCCCCCCGTTCCGGGCTCCGAGGTGGCCCGCGGCCTGGACGGTCGCCCGCTCTCCACCTGGAGGTGGTGGGAGGTCCTCGGCTACACCGTGCTCGGGTTCATCCTGGGCTCCATCGCCGCCACACCGATCGCCCTGTGGCTGGGTTCCACCCTTTCGAAGTCGGGTGCGAGCGGTGCGAGCGAGATGCTTCAGGGCATCGTCGCCGACGTCGTCATGGTGGCCACATTGGTGTGGTGGCTCCGGCGGCGTCATCCCACCTGGAAGCAGGTGGTGGGGTTCCCCCCGAAGAACCGGATCGCGAAGGAGATGGGGATCGGAGCCGGCCTCGGCCTGCTGGTCCGGTTGGCGGCGGGCATCGCGTCCGCCCTGGTGGTGGCCGGGCTCGGCGCCGTGACGGGCAGGTCGGTGTCGGTCCCTGAGCAGGTGCGCCCGGATCTGAGCGTTCCCGCGCTGGTGGTGTTCGCGATCTACGCGGTGGTGGTGGCTCCGGTGACGGAGGAGTTCATCTTCCGCGGCCTCCTGTACCGAACGATCCGGGACCGCCGCGGCGTGCTCCTGGGCACCCTCGTATCGGCCGTCGCCTTCGGGCTGGTGCACTTCATCCCGGGGCAGCCGTGGGAGAGTGTGTTGGCGCTCGAGCTCACCATGGTGATCACCGGGATCGGTCTGGCGATGATCTACGAACGCCGCGGCACGATCCTCGCGGATATCGCCGGGCATGCGGCGTTCAACCTGTTGGCGGTGGTGGTGATCGCGGCCAACTCCGGCGGCGGCTCACCGGTGCTCCCCCGGTGAGCTGGGTCTCTATGCTGTCGGGGGAGGTGGCCCATGCCGGTGTTCCCGAGCGAGCCGTGGTTCCAGGACCTGATCGCGCTGATCAACAACTCCGACGAGTACCGCGAGGCCGCCGCCGATTGGGAGGGCGACATCGCGTTCTTGGTCGAGGCGGAGCCCGACAAAGGGTTCCCCAGTGACGTGTGGGGGTACATGGATCTGTGGCACGGAGCCTGCCGCGGTGGCGGAGTCGTGGCTCCGGACAAAGGCAAGACCGCTCAGTACGTGATCCGCGCTCCGTACTCGCGCTGGAAGGAGGTCGTCCTCGGCGATCTCGACCCCGTGCGAGCGATGATGCAGGGCAAGCTTCGGGTCCAGGGCGATCTGCCGAACATCGTCCGCCACGTCCAGGCTGCCAACGAGCTCGTGGACCTCACGGGGAAGGTCGACTCGATCTTCCCGGACGAGACCTGACAGCATCGTGCGCGCGGTCGTGTTCCAGGCGATCGGGAAGGTCGGGATCGCCGAGGTGCCCGAGCCCGAGATCCAGGAGCCGACCGACGCGGTGATCCGGGTGATCGTCAGCGCGATCTGCGGCTCCGACCTCCACTTCTATCACGGGAAGGCGCCGATGTCGGCGGGCGACGGGATCGGGCATGAGGCGGTCGGCGTCGTCGAGATGGTAGGGGCGGACGTCACCCGTGTGGCGCCGGGCGATCGCGTCGTGGTGGCCTTCAACATCGCCTGCGGTCACTGCTGGTTCTGCGCCCGAGGGCAGACCCAGCTGTGCGAGGAGTTCCGGAACCTCGGGGCCGGGGCTTTCGGTGGGGGTCTCCCGGGCGCCCAGGCCGAGCGGCTCCGGGTTCCCTCCGCCGACGTCAACCTGTTGTCGATCCCGGAGGAGGTCGACGACGAACGGGCCCTGTTCGTGGGTGACATCGCCACCACCGGAGTGTACGCAGCCGCTCTGGCGGCCGCCGAACCCCAGGACGTGGTGGCGGTCGTGGGGGCGGGGCCGCTCGGGTACTTCTGCATCCAGGCCGCTCAGGCCCGAGGTGGCGGACGGGTGATCGCCGTGGACCGCGACGAGGCCCGGCTCGCGCTGGCGCAGGCGGCGGGGGCCGAGCCCGTGAACGTCACGCAGCAGCACCCGCACACGGCGCTGGCCGACGCTACACAGGGCCGGGGCGCCGACGTCGTGATCGAGGCGGTGGGGAGTCACGATGCCTTCGAGACCGCGATCGACATCGTGCGCCGTGGCGGTCGTGTGGTGATCGCGGGCGTGTACGCGAGCGAGACGATCGAACTCCAGCTCGGCGTGTATTGGGCCCGAGCGCTGGATATCCGATTCTCGGGGGTTTGCCCCGTTCATGCGTGGTGGGAGCGCACGATGTCGATGGTCGCGGATGGCCGCATCGATCCCACGCCTCTGATCAGCCACCGGCTGCCGCTGTCCGAGGCGCAGCAGGGGTACGAACGGTTCGACCGGCGGGAGGCAACGAAGGTGCTCCTGCTGCCGTGACACCCGAGGTCCTCCAGGCGGATCCGGAGCCGAGCGGGCTCGCCATGATGCTGGCTGACCTGCTCCGCCAGAACCTCGCTCGGGACCCCGGTCGGGCTCGATCGCTGATGCCGATGCTCGCCTGCATCGAGGCGCCCGATGCCGGTGTGGCCGTGACGATGCGCGTCGCTCCGGGGCGGGTGGTCCTGGCCGATGGGGTGGACACCGAGGCGGGCGTGACCGTGCGCGCGGACTCCGGGCGTCTATTACGGCTCACCGCCGCTCCACTGCTGTGGGGTCTGCCCGACGTCCGATCCTCCCGGGGCCGCCGTGCGCTGGCCGACATCCTGACGGGGCGGGTGAGGGTTCGCGGGATGGTGCGTCATCCAGGGCAGCTGAGGCGATTGACCCGGCTGTTGTCGGTACGCTGAGGCCTCCTGTGGACACCGTCGCCGAACCCGCCGACCCTGGTCCCCGGCCCGACCTGCGCGACGCGCGGGCCCCGTCGGGGCGTGGTTGGTTGCCCACCCTCGCGGTCCTGGCCGTCATCGTGGTGGTGGTGTTCGGCGGCTTCGTGGTGGCGGCGTGGCTGTCGGAGCCGGTGGGCGCCCCCGTGGCGGTCGACGACGCCGCCTCGGTCCAGCCGCTCTCCGGGTGGGAGGTGGTGGCCCGCTCAAGCGTGGGCGGGCGGCCGTACGTGCAACTCACCCGCGGTTCCGGCAACCTGATCGTGGTCGACTGGGGTCCCGTGGCGGCCGATGCCGGTGCCCTGGCCGCCGACGTCACGGATCAGCTGCTCACGCCGAGGTTCTCCCAGCTGTCGGTGTCCGACAGCATCTCGTCGGTCACGCTCTCGAACGGACGATCGGCCGCTCGGTTCACGTTCCTGGGGGTGGACCCCGAAAGCGGCGGGTCCATCGAGGGTGAGGTGACCGCGACCGTCAGCCCGACGGGCGAGGGCGTCGTGTTCATCGGGCTTGCCCCCGAGGGGTCGTTGGCGTTCGTCGACGGGGATATCCACACGATGGTGGATGACACGGAGGTGGCGTGATTGGACCTCACCGTCCGCCGCCGGGGCGACCTGCACCACGCCGGGTTCTTCCAGCCTCATCGACCGGCGTTCTGGCTCTACATCGTGATCGTCGGCGCGACGGGGGTCGTGACCCTCGTCGAGCAGAGCTTCTACCGCAACATCTCGTTGGGGGGTTGGGCCCTCTCGTGGCTCCTGCTGCTCCTCTACGCCCTGCCCGTGTTCGCGGTCGTCTACGTGTTGGATCTGTACGAACGCGAACCGCTCTCACTGATGATCGCCGCCATGGTGTGGGGAGGAGCCGCGGCCACCACTTTGGCGGCGATCGGGAACGCCGGCTGGGGGTTGGTCGTCGCCAGGGTCGGAGGGCCGGAGCTGGCGGCGCGGTGGACCGCGGCGCTCACCGCCCCGTTCGTCGAGGAGATCCTCAAAGGTCTGGGCGTCGTCCTGATCTACCTGATCGCGCGGGACGAGGTCGACGACGTGATGGATGGGTTCGTCTACGGAGCGGTGTGCGGGCTCGGGTTCGCCGTGGTCGAGGACGTGTTCTATTTCATGAGCGTGTTCGGGGGCCAGCCAGCAGGCGTCCTGCACGGCTTCTTCCTCCGTGTCGTGGCGAGCGGCCTGTACTCCCACGTGCTCTACACCGGCTTGGTGGGGATGGGGATCGGGTACGTGGTCTCCCGACGCTCGCATCGGTCTCGGGAGCGCCGGATCCTCGTGTGCGCGGGAGCGTTCGTCGTGGCAGCCTTCGCTCACTTCCTGTGGAACTCGCCGCTGCTGGATCTGTTCCCCCCGAGCCGTGGACCGGCTCGGACTGGCTCGTGGTGATGGCGGCGACGGCGGTGAAGGGGGTGCCGCTGCTCGCCTTCGTGGGCATCGCGGTATGGCTGGCCCGAGGGCGGGAGCGACGGTGGTTGAAGGGTGCGCTCAGTGAGGAGGTGGGAGGGGAGGGTATCTCGGCCGACGAGATGCGCATCCTGGAGCACCCCAAGCTCCGCCGCGAGGCACGGCTCCAGATGCGCCGCCGTGCCGGCTCCCATGCGGCCAGGCTCCTGCACAGGCTCCAGCGTGAACAGGTGAACCTGGCGATGGTGCGATACCGGGTGTCCGACGATCGGGACCCCGCGTTGCTCCGCCAGCGCGCTTACTGTCAATCGCTCCGCGACGCCCTTCAAGCGATCCCGGGCGCCGCGCCGGCGGACACCGGAGCGGGACCTCTCCCCGGGTAGGCTGGGCCTGCGTGGACGTCCAGGAGCTCATCGACGGGATCCGCAAAGGCGACCGACGTGCCGTGGCGCGGGCCATCTCGGCGGTGGAGGGCGCCGCGCCCGAGCTGCCTGCCCTGTCGGCCGGGATCTACGACCGCACGGGCCGCGCGGCCACGATCGGCATGACCGGGGCACCCGGGGTGGGGAAGTCCACCCTTGCGACAGAGCTGGTACGGACGATCCGGGCTGAAGGTGACACCGTCGCCGTCCTGGCGGTGGACCCCACCAGCCCCTACACCGGCGGCGCGCTGTTGGGGGACCGGGTCCGGATGCAGGAGCATGCGACAGACCCGAGGGTGTTCATCCGCTCGATGGCCACACGGGGTCATCTCGGCGGCATGGCCCTCGCGGCGCCCGAGGCGGTACGGATCCTCGATGCGGCTGGGTACGCGCGGATCCTGGTGGAGACGGTGGGCGTGGGCCAGGCCGAGGTCGAGGTGGCCGCGGCGACCGACACCACCGTCGTGGTGCTCGCCCCGGGCCTCGGCGACGCGATCCAGATGGCGAAGGCCGGGATCTTGGAGGTCGCGGACGTGTTCGTGGTCAACAAGGCCGACCGCGACGGCGCCAAGGACGTCGTGCGTGAGCTCGAGCAGATGCTGCACCTGGGGGCCGCCCGGGCCTGGGATCCGCCGGTCCTCACTACGGCTGCCAGCGACGGCGAGGGCATCGCGGAACTCTGGGAGGCGGTCGGGCGTCATCAGGCGCATGCCGCTGCTTCGGGGGAGCTCGCCGCGAAGCGGCGAGCGAGGCTTCGGCAGGAGGTGGAGGGCCTGGCCGCCGAACGGTTCCGAGCCCACGCATCGGAAGCGCTTGCCCGCGATGAGCAGCTGCAAGCAGACCTCGAGGCGCGCGATATCGATCCCTACCGCGCAGCCGCTCGTCTCGTGGAGACCGCGGCCGCCATCGGACGGGAGGCCCCGAGATGACGTGGGAGACCCTCTCGGGCGAGCCCTTGGCTCCCCTCTACACGGACGCGGATCTGGCGGGATGGGAACCGGCACAGCAGCTCGGCGCGCCGGGAAGCTTCCCCTTCACCCGGGGCGTCTACCCCTCGATGTACCGGGGAAGGCTGTGGACGATGCGTCAGTTCGCAGGATTCGGGACGGCTGCCGAGACCAACAGCCGATACCGGTTCCTGCTGGACCAGGGCCAGGGGGGCCTCTCGGTCGCGTTCGACATGCCCACGCTGATGGGTCTGGACTCCGACGATCCCGAGAGCGAGGGTGAGGTCGGACGTTGCGGCGTGGCCGCCGATTCTCTCGACGACTTCCACGAGCTGTTCGCGGGGATCCCGTTAGGTGAGATCTCCACGTCGATGACGATCAGCGGCCCGGCCACGGTGGCGTTCGCCTTCTTCCTGGCCACGGCCGAAGAGCAGGGCGTGGCGTGGGAAGACCTGGACGGGACGCTTCAGACGGACATCTTCAAGGAGTACATCGCGCAGAAGGAATGGTTGTTCCCCCCCAGGCCGCACCTTCGTCTGATCGGCGACCTCATGGCGTTCTGTGCCGAGCACTGCCCGAAGTTCCATCCGCTGAGCGTGTCCGGCTACCACATCCGGGAGGCGGGGTCGACGGCCGCCCAGGAGCTCGCGTTCACGCTCGCGGACGGGTTCGCCTACGTCGAGCTGGGCCAGCAACGGGGTCTCGACGTCAACACGTTCGCCCCGGGCCTGTCGTTCTTCTTCAACGCCCACATCGACTTCTTCGAAGAGATCGCAAAGCTCAGAGCCGCCAGGCGGATCTGGGCGCGCTGGCTGCGCGACCGCTACGGGGCCACGGACCCCGACGCGATGAAGCTGCGGTTCCATACCCAGACCGCCGGCGTGTCGCTCACGGCCCAGCAGCCGATGAACAACATCGTCCGCACCGCGATCGAAGCGCTGGCCGGCGTCCTGGGCGGCACGCAGTCGCTGCACACGAACGCGCTCGATGAGGTCCTGGCCCTGCCCACGGAGGAAGCTGCGAAGATCGCTCTTCGTACCCAGCAGGTGATCGCGTACGAGACGGGCGTTCCCGATGTGGCGGATCCCCTAGGCGGCTCCTATTTCGTGGAGCGGATGACCGATCGCATCGAGGAGCTGGCCGAGGCGATCTTCCAGGAGATCGTGGGGTTCGGCGCGGGTTCCATGTTGGAAGGCGTCCTCACCGGGATCGAGACGGGCTGGTTCCAGGGAGCGATCGCGGAATCGGCGTTCCACGAGCAGCGCCGACACGAGTCGGGCGAGCTGGCGAAAGTGGGTGTCAACACGTTCGCCGAGCGGGACGGGCAGGCGGTGGACGTGCTCGTCATCGGGCCCGAGGTGGAGGCGGAACAACGGGCCCGGGTGGCGAACGTCCGCGCGTCGCGCGACCCGATCGCCGCCGGCCGGTCCCTCACCGCCCTTGCCGAGGCGGCTGCGGGTGATGCGAACCTGATCGAGCCCCTGGTCTCCTGCGCTCGTGCCCGTTGCACCGAGGGCGAGATCGTTCGGACCCTGACGGAGGTATTCGGCGCCTATCGGGAGACCCCTCGGTTTTGAGCCATACCTGATGCATGGACTCGCATCTGCAACACATTGCCAGACGGAGCGTTGTCGCCCTAAGATGGATCGTCGATCCCCGCGAACGATCCGAGGAGGCCGCGGTGCACATCCCCGACGGGTTCATCAACGCAGGCGTGTCGGCCGCGGGCGGCGTGGTGGCCGCAGGTGGGATCGGCTTCAGCCTGGTCAAGGCCAAGGAAACGCTGAAGGAGAAGCAGGCCGCCATGGCCGGACTGGTCGCGGCGTTCATCTTCGCCGTGCAGATGCTGAATTTCCCGATCGCCTCCGGCACCAGCGGCCACCTGCTGGGAGGACTGCTCGCGGCGGTCCTCGTCGGCCCTTACGCGGGTGCGCTATGCGTGGCGGTCGTGTTGATGGTGCAGGGGCTGGTCTTCGCCGATGGCGGTCTCAGTGCCCTCGGATTGAACATCATCAACATGTCCCTGATCACGGCTTACGGCGGGTACGGGGTGTTCCTCCTGCTTCGCAGGATCATGCCGGCGACCAAGGGTGGCGTCACGATCTCGGCGGGGATCGCGGGGATGATCTCGGTCGTCCTGGCCTCGCTCGGCTTCACGATCGAGTACGCGTTGGGCGGGACCGGCACGGCGTCGGTCGGAACGGTCGCGGCCGCCATGGTGGGCACCCATTTCCTGATCGGGATCGGTGAAGGCATCATCACGGCCCTCACGGTTGGTGTGGTGCTCGGCGTGCGTCCGGACCTGGTGTACGGCGCACAGGACCTGCTGCCGGATCTGGAGCTGCGGACGCCAGCCGCGACGGGGGCCTGAGGATGGATGCGAAGCGCAAGAGCCTGTGGATGTTCGTGGTCGGCGGGTTGCTCGTGGCCCTGGGCCTCGCCTTCTTCGTGAGCCCATACGCCAGCTCCTCGCCCGACGGGCTGAACAAGGTGGCGATCGACAAGGGCTTCTCCGATAAGCAGGAGGAGACCGCCACGGCCGACAGCCCGCTCGCCGGCTACGGGGTGAAGGGCATCGAGAACGACAAGCTCTCCACCGGGATCGCTGGCATCGTGGGCGTCGCCATCGTCTTCGGTATCGGGCTCATCCTGTTCGGGCTCCTCTCACGGACCCGTCGAGGTGATGGCCACGGGGTGGATCCGCCGGGCGTCCCATCGCCCGGCACCTCGTGAGCGGGGGACACGCCCACGCGCTGTACGTGAAGGGCGACACGCCGATCCACCGGCTCGCCCCCCAATGCAAGATCGCGGCCCAGGTCCTGTTCGTGTTCGTGGTGGTCCTCACCCCTCGGGAGGCGTTCTGGGCCTTCGCGGCGTACGCCCTGATGCTCGGCGTGATCGCCCACGTGGCCGATCTGCCTCCGCGCTTCATGCTGAAGCGTCTGCTGATCGAGATCCCGTTCGTGCTGTTCGCGGTGATGATGCCGTTCTTCGGCAGCGGCGAGCGGGTCCAGGTGTTGGGACTCTCGCTCACGGTGTCAGGTCTTTGGGCGGCGTGGAACATCCTGATCAAAGGAACGCTGGGCGTCGCGGCCTCGGTGATCGTCGCCGCCACGACCCCGATGGCGGAGTTGCTGCGCGGCCTGGACCGGCTCCGCCTGCCGCGCGAGTTCACCGCGATCGCCGGGTTCATGATCCGATATCTGGACGTGATCTCAGGTGAGGCGCAGCGCATGAAGGTGGCTCGGTTGTCGCGCGGCGACGATCCGCGGTGGCTCTGGCAGGTGAAGGGGTTCGCGGCCTCCGCGGGCGCGCTCTTCATCCGTTCCTACGAGCGAGGCGAGCGCGTGCACCTGGCGATGTTGTCCCGAGGCTATGGCGGTTCCCTGCCCGAGACGCGAGGCACCGTGGATGCCGGTCACGGTTGGGCGGCGGCCATGACGGTGCCGGGCATCGCGGCTCTGATCGCCGCGGTGGCCTGGGCGGTGCAGCCGTGAGCGGACCAGCCTTGGAGGTTCGGGATCTCGCGTTCGCGTATCCGGACGGCCACCAGGCGCTGTTCGGCGTCGGGTTCACGATCGCGCGGGGCGAGCGGGTGGCACTCCTCGGCCCGAACGGCGCCGGGAAGACGACGTTGGTGCTCCACCTGAACGGGATCCTGGATACCCAGCATGGCTCCGTCCGGGTCGGAGGCCTGCCCGTGGCCCCCGACCATCTGAAGGAGATCCGTCGACGCGTGGGGATCGTGTTCCAGGATCCCGACGATCAGCTGTTCATGCCGACGGTGCGCGACGACGTGGCCTTCGGTCCGGCCAACATGGGACTGCGCGGGGACGAACTGGAAGCTCACGTCATGGCGGCATTGGAGGCGGTGGGCATGGCGCCGTTCGTCGACCGCCCTCCGTACCATCTGAGCTTCGGTCAGCGGCGACGTGTTGCCGTCGCCACGGTCCTGGCGATGGAGCCGGAGATCCTGGTCCTGGACGAGCCATCGTCGAACCTGGACCCTGCCGGGCGTCGAGAGCTGGCGGACATCCTGACGTCACTGGACATCACGATGCTGATGGTGACCCACGACCTCCCGTACGCGCTCGACCTGTGTCCTCGGGCGTTGGTGATGAACGATGGGGTGATCGTTGTGGACGGAGCCACCGACGAGATCCTGGCCGATGAGGCACTCATGGCGGCAAACCGTCTCGAGCTGCCGTTCGGGTTCTACCCGGCCGAGGCGATGGCGCGCCGGCGAGCCGAACGATCGGAACGCTAGCCCGCCGCCGCGCAGTCGGCGCACCGGCCGGTGATGGCGAAATGGGTCAGATCGGCGACGAACCCGTGATGGCGGCGGATCAGATCCTGGAGCCGTTGAGCCTCCTTCAGGGACAACGGATCGTCCCGGCCGCAGTTACCGCACGTCAGGTGCACGTGCTCGGCCTCCTCGGTCCGGTGGTACTCGGCGCCCGTCTCCAGGTGGGAGTGCTGCAGGACGCCGACCTCCTCCAGCAAGGTGAGCGTCCGGTACACGGTGGAAGCGTTGACCCCGGGCATCTCGCCCTGCACCTTTCGGGCGATGGAGGTGGGGGAGATGTGGCCCTGCACCCGCATGACCTCGGCCACGATGGCTCTGCGCTGAGGGGTCATACGCAGCCCCCGGCTCCGGAGCATCTCCATGACGTCGCCGTGCTCCTGTCCAACGCGTTCCACGGCTGGTGAGTGTAGCAGGAGGTTGCAGGTGCAATCGCAGTTGCATCTGCCGTCTCACGCGGGGGGCGCAAGTCCCAGCTCGCGCGCGGCCCACGGTAGGGCGGTCTCCGCTTGCATGCGCTGAAGGGGTCGAACGTGGGGCGCCTCAGGGATCGCTGGAAGCCCCGCTCTCGAGCAGAAATGGCCGGCCAGCAGCGAGGCGAATGGGGCGGCGTCGTCACCGAAGAGGATCTGTTCGGGTGGCGGTCCGCCCTCAGCATGAAGGCTCGGGAGCCAGCTAGCCAGGTCGAGGCGGGGGTTGCCCACGCACGCCAGGTTCCAGTCGATGAAGAGCACCCGGCCGTCGCGGAGGCACAGATTGTCGCTTCGGACATCGCCGTGCAGGAGGGCGTCGCCGTCCAACGGAGACGCACGCGCTCCCTCGGCCAGCGCATCGATCGCATGTGCCAGCCAACGCTCCGAGCACAGCCCCAGTTGGAGGAAGGGCTCGGGGTCGAGCTTGATGTCGCGCCAGCCATCCACATCGAACTGGCCTTTGACCCCCGTCAGCAGATCCAGGGGCGGCGGAGTGGATGCCAGTTCGTTGAGGCCGCGTAGCACTTGATCGATGCCTGCCCGATCCCATGGCGGGGGCCAGGAAGCACCTGAGAGATCGTCCAGTACCAGGACCGGTCGATCCCCTTCATCGTGCCAGCCACGCATCCGAGGAAGGAACGGCGATCCATCCATCGATCCATAGAAGCGATGCTCATCACGGATCCACGCCGCAGAGTCCGCTGTGGCGCCGATCTTCACGAAGCCCGTGGCACCGTTCGGGAGTTCCGCTATCCAGCGTGACGCTTGAGTAGTTCCGCCGCGCTCTATCGCCCTCCATGACACAGGCTCCGCGCCGAACGCCAGCTCAGCATTCTGTAGATCGCGTGGCTCCGGACGATCCATCGGAGGAGCCTAGCGAAGTGTGCTTCGGCCGAGGACCGTAGGCTTGGTGCATGACGGTGATGGTGACGGGGGCCTCCGGCATGGTGGGTCACGCCCTGCTCCCCCCGCTGGTCGCGCGGGACGAGGTCCGGGCGTGCATCCGACGCCCGGAGGATGCGGAAGCGTTGCGCGATCTCGGCGCCAAGGTGGCGGTGGGTCGGCTCGACGACGAGGACGCGTTGTCGGAGGTCCTCCAGCGGGTCCACACGGTGTTCCACCTGGTCGGAGGCCCGGATCAACCGGACGAGGATGAGGTCTTCGCCGCCAACCACCGCTCGACGCTCACCGCGCTGGCGGCGTCCGGGGAAGCAGGGGTCCGTCGCTTCGTGCTGATATCCGTTCCGGGAGCCGATCCGGACAGCTCCGACCCGTTCCTGCGCGCCAAGGGGCTGGCCGAAGAAGCCGTGGTGAACAGCGGCCTCCAGCATGCGGTGATCCGATCGACCCACGCGTACGGGCTCGGGGGACTGTGGTTCACCGCGGTCGTCCAGGGTGCGCTCGCCTCGCCGCCCCTGACCTTGGGCGATGATGCCCTCGCCCCGGTTTCGGTTGAGGATCTGGCTGCGGCGGTCGTTGCCGCCGACGACCGCCCCGGCGAGCTCGCCGGCACCTGGGCGCTGGAGGGTCCCGATGTCGTCACGCCCGCCGCCTTGACGAAGATGTTGGCCGGGTCGCCCCAGCGACCCGTACCGCTCGGCCGAGAGGACGCTGGAACGCGGCTATCCGCGCTGCTCGAACGTCCGGTCCCGCCACTTGCGGCGGATCACCTGCTGAGGGCAGAACGGGCCGATGCCCCCGACGCCGCCGAGGCGTTCGACGTGACACTCACCCCGCTGGCTGAGGGACTCCGTCGCCTCCTCGAGCGCGCGGCCGTCATCGGCGCCCGGTAGCATCGGCCCGATGACCGGCGTCGTGCGGCTCGAGGTGGAGGACGGGGTCGGCGTGGTGCGCCTGGACCGGCCACCGGCCAACGCGATCGACCTGCAGATGGGTCTGGGATTGCAGGTGGCGATCCGCGAGGCTGCCGACCGTTCGGACGTCGGAGCCTTGGTGATCTGGGGCGGGCCGAAGATCTTCGCCGCCGGAGCCGACATCAAGGCGATGGCGGACTGGGGGCCGGATGAGGTGAAGCCGTCGGTGGATGCCCTGGGGATCGCCTGCGACCTCCTGGAGACGATCCCGAAGGTCTCGATCGCGGCGGTGCGAGGATACGCACTCGGGGGCGGCTTGGAGCTGGCCCTCGCCGCCGATCTCCGCTACCTCGCGGAGGATGCCACGGTAGGCCAGCCGGAGATCCAGCTGGGGGTGATCCCCGGCGCCGGAGGGACCCAGCGGCTGGCGCGGATCGTCGGTCCAGGGCGCACGCGCGAGCTCGTCTACACGGGCCGCCCTGTTTCGGCCGCCGAGGCCCTGGAGCTGGGCCTGGCTGAGCGTATCCTGAGCCCAGAAGAGGTGTTCGCGAGTGCTGTGGACGATGCTCGCGCGTTCGCCCAGGGCCCCAGGGATGCCTTGGCCGCTGCCAAGTCGGCGATCTCGGCCGCCGTTGAGACGCCCGGACCTCCCGGGATCGCGCGGGAGCGCGCCTTGTTCCTGGCACTCTTCGGGGGCCCTGACCAGCGCGAGGGCATGCATGCTTTCCTGGAGAAGCGCTCTCCGCGGTTCGGGTCCCACCCCGCTTGACCGTCGGTACACGAACCTATGCATGATCACCCCCGGGAATGAACCGGCCCCGGAGGTCGTTCGAAGTACGTGCGAGGGGTTCCGAACCGATCCGGATGCCCGACCGGACCTCGCGGAAGGAAGTGAGTCACGTGGCGGATGAGAGGTACCGAGGCGCCAGCGTCCGGCCGCTCCCGCGGCCGAACAAGCAGTACACGACCGGGCGTACATGCGCCGAGCCCGGATGTGACACGAACCTTTCCCGGTACAACAAGTGGAACTACTGCTGGCAGCACGAACCCGTTCATGCCTACGTTCCCCGGGGGAAGCGCAAGAGCAAGAAGCAGGCGGCCTGAGGTCAAGCTCGGTCCCGTCTGAACCGATGCAGGGAGGGACCGCTCCCCCCGAGCGGCCCTATCGGCTCCCGAGCGACCGCGGGTCCTCCGCGTGCCGATCGACCGAGAGGGCAACGCGCCGTCGGCCTCGATTATCACTGATCAGCTCGATGGCCTCGGCGCGCAGAAGCTCTTCGATCGAGATCCGCCGCTCCACGAGCCACCCCTCTTCCAGCGCGACCTGACGGCCGACCCCCGGCAGGAGTCCCGCGTCCAGGGGCGGGGTGAACCAATCATCTACCAACCGAACCGCCACGTTCGCGATCGTGGATTCGGTGACCTCACCTCGATCGTTCGTGAGGATCACATCATCCGCGTCCGGATGTCGAGCTCGCGCCTCCTCGTAGACCCTGCGCAGGGTCGTCTTGTGGAAGAGCATCGGGTCCTGCGGGTTCACCGGATGTGTCAGGTCGAGGTCCACCTGAACCACCTCGGGGTATCTGGGCACCACCACACCACCGGCCTGGGCGCGTCCACGTCGGTCAACGGCGACCCGGATCCTCGCGGGCCGGTCCGGGAAGCGGGCCGCCTGCCCCTCGAGCGCGGCCATCACCCTGTTCTCGTCGAAGGCGAACCCGAAGTACTCGGCCGACCCGCGCAGGCGCTCGGTGTGCCGCTCCAGATGCACGAAGCCAACACCGGGATCGTGGCGGAGCGTCTCGAACAGGTCGAACCGTGGTCGGCGCGACGTGAGGACGCGGGCCTTCGCGACCGTCTCGTCGTACTCGCCGGACGCACGTGAGTCCCAGGTGATCCCCCCACCCACCCCGTACTCCGCGGCGCCCGTCTCGGCGTCGACCATCACGGTGCGGATGGGAACGTTGAACCTCGCCGCGGGGCCGTCGGACCCCGGCGGACCCACGAAGCCCACCGCGCCGCAGTAGACGCCCCGAGGCGCGTCCTCGAGTTCGGCGATCAGCTCCATCGTGCGCACCTTGGGAGCCCCGGTGACGGACCCGGAGGGGAACAGCGCCGCGAAGATGTCCGTCAACCCCGCGCCCTCACGCAGGTCCGCCGTGATGGTGGACGTGAGCTGCCACACCGTCTCGAACCGCTCGAGGTCCATCACGTCGGGCCAAGCCACGGAGCCCGGTACCGCAACACGCCCCAGGTCGTTGCGGAGCAGATCCACGATCATGGCGTTCTCGGCGCGATCCTTGGCGGAATCACGAAGCCGCTCGGCGTTCCCCAGGTCCTCGGCGACCCAGCGTCCACGAGGTGCCGTGCCCTTCATCGGCCGTGTGGTGAGCTGCCGCCCGTCCAGTCGGAAGAAGAGCTCCGGCGACGCGGAAAGGATCCGGTATCGGCCCAGGTTCAGGTATCCCGCGTACGCGCCTCGTTGTGCGTAGCACAGGTCGCGGTAGAGACCGCGCTCGTCACCCGCCACCCGCGAACGGAGCCGAAGCGTGTAGTTGACCTGGTAGGTGTCACCACTTGCGATGTGATCCCGGATCTGCGCGATCGCTCGGTCGTAGCGCGTCCTCGTGGTGGTCGGCACCCAGGACTCCGCGCCGGCGCCGGCGTCGTCGGGGGGTTCGGGGAGCGAGGTCGCTTCGCGACGCTCGAACATCGCGAACCACGCCAGGGGAAGCCTGGCGAACGGATCGGTGGGCGCGCGAGTCTGCACCATCAGCGCTGGGTCCAGGCCGCACGATGCTTCGTACGCGACGAACCCCGCCACCCAGAGGCCGCGGGCGGCGGACGCCTCGGCGGCGTCGATGACGCCCACCACCTCGCTGGGCGACGTGGCTTCGAGCACGCCCACCGGTTCGCTCAGGCGGAACGACGGGGAACCTCCCGTCAAGTCGTCGAAGCGCGCCTCGATCATGCCGGGAACGATACGTGTGCCGGGAGAGCGTTCGCACGACGCGAGAGCGGCCGCACGCCGACCCACGCGGTAGCCTCGATGGATGTCGAAGCCTTCGGTGCTGGTGGCGATGTCGGGCGGGGTGGACTCGTCGGTGGCCGCATGTCTCCTGCTGGAGCAGGGGTACGAGGTCGTGGGTTCCCACATGCAGCTCGTGCACCTGGAAGGGGTGGAGCACGGTTGCTGTGGTCCCACGGCGCGCGCCGACGCCGCCGCGGTCGCAGAGATCGCCGGGTTCCCGTTCGAGATCGTCGATCACTCGCTCGAGTTCGCGGACACCGTGATCGCGGACTTCGTGTCCGAGCTCATGCAGGGGCGGACGCCCAACCCTTGCGCACGATGCAACGGCGAGATCAAGTTCGGCGCCTTCCTCCGTCGTGCAGACGAACTGGGCATGGATCTCGTCGCAACCGGGCACTATGTGCGCAGCGTGCGCGGGGACGACGGGCGCTGGCACCTGCATCGAGGGGCCGATCGCGGCAAGGACCAGAGCTACATGCTGCACATGCTAGGCCAGAGGCAGCTCGGTCGCTCCCTGTTCCCCGTCGGGGGCATGCCGAAGGAGGAGACGCGGGGACACGCGGAGCGGTTCGGGCTGCCCGTGGCAGGCAAGCCGGACTCGCAGGAACTGTGTTTCGCTCCAAGCGGCGACGCCGGTGCATTCGTGCGTGCGGAGGCTCCGGAGCTGGTGCGTCGAGGCGAGGTGGTGGACGGCGCCGGCCGGGTCCTGGCGGAGCACGAGGGGACCTTCGCGTTCACCGTGGGGCAACGCCGCGGTCTGGGGGTGGCCCTCGGGGAGCCAGCCTACGTCGTGGACGTCGACGCGGACCGGAACCGGGTGATGGTGGGGCCGCAGACGCTGTTGTCGCGTCGCGGCCTCGTGGCCGACCGGGTCTCGTGGGTCGCGGGCGGACCCCCGGCCGACGGACCGTTCGAGGCCCAGATGCGCATCCGCTACCGGGACGAGGGCACGCCGGCCGTGGTCGAGCCGCTACCCGGTGGCCGGATCCGGGCGGAGTTCGCCACGCCCCAACGGGCCGTGGCACCGGGGCAGAGCGCCGCCGTGTACCTCGGGGACGAGCTCCTGGGCGGGGGACGGATCGTGGAGCCCATCCGCTGAGCCGTTCGATCGGTTGCGGGTCGAGACGGTCGATGCGAGGCTGGGCGCCTGCCTGTTCAAGGAGGAGGGCCCGCCATGTCAGAGCACCCGAACGCGATCGCCGCCCGGGCCGGGCTGGAGGCGTTCACGAGAGGCGACCCGGCGACCTTGGCTGAGATGCTCGCCGACGACATCGTCTGGCATGCCCCGGGGAGCGGTCCTTACGCGGGGACGTTCTCCGGGAAGCGGGCGACGATGGATCGCATGGCCACGATGGCCAAGGAGGGCATCGTGTGGGACTTCGCGATCCATGATGTCGTTGCCAACGACGATCACGTCGTGGCGCTGATCGACGCCACGATCGTGAAGGGAGCCGCGTCCGCGCACGGACGGCAGGTCCAGGTCATGCACATCCGTGACGGGAAGATGACCGAGTTCTGGGGGATGAACGAGGACCAAGGAGCCGTCGACGCCGTCCTGAACGCCTGACCCCCATCACGGAGGGGTCCGACCCCCGCACTACACTGCCCGCGTGAAGCTGCTGAGGCGACGGGCGAAGAGCTTCGACATCCAGGTCCAGGATCTGGTGCTGCACATCACCGCGTCGGAGGACTATGCCGAGGAATCGCGGGCGGCCGCGCTCAGCTTCTGGGAACAGCTCCAGTCCTACGCCCTCCGCTACCCCGAGTTCCGCCAGAGCAAGCGCCCTATCTCCGGGGTCTCCGCCGATGCACCCCAGATCGTTCGGGAGATGGTGGGCTCGGCCACCGGCGCCGGGGTGGGCCCGATGTTCACCTTCCGCGGGGCGGTGGTGGACCAGGTGGGCCGGTTCCTCGGCGAGCAGCTGAACGAGCTCACGGTGGCCTGTGACGGCGACTACTTCATCCGTGCCCGCAAGCGCCGGAAACTCGCTGTCCATCGTCGCGGGGGCGAGCCGCTGACCGTGGTGTTGGAGCCGGACCGTGCCGGCGTCGGGGTCTCCACCACCCTCGGACGCTCGCGCGGGAGTCGCGGACTGGACGGACTCGCGGTGATCGCCGAAACATGCATGCTCGCCGACGCCGCGGCCGCCGGGGTCCAGGCGGTGTTGGGCAAGCCCGACGGCTTCGGCCTGGCCCTGCGGTACCTGCGCCAGGTACCCGGCGTGCGTGGGGGCGTGATCGCTGCAGGCGATCGGATCGGGGTGGCCGGCGGTGTGGAGATCGCCGGATGACCTCGGGTGATGAACGGCGTCTCGCCGAGGCCAAGCTCCGCGTGGAGGAGTTGCGCGCGGCGCTCGAGCATCACCGTTATCGGTATCACGTGTTGGATGACCCCGAGGTCTCCGACATCGAGTACGACGAGATGCTGCGTGAACTCCGCAGTCACGAGGACGCCTTCCCGGAGCTGGTGACCCCGGACTCCCCGACCCAGACGGTGGGCGGCGCACCCACGGCGCTGTTCGCTCCTGTCACGCACCTGGCACCCATGCTGTCGCTGGACAACGCCTTCAGTTTCGACGAGCTGGACGCCTGGGGGGAGCGACTGGTGCGGCTCGGAGGGGAGGGGGCCCGGTTCGCCTGCGAGCTGAAGATCGACGGGGTTGCCTGCGCGCTCACCTACGAGGCGGGGGTCCTGGTGCGGGCTGCCACCCGAGGCGACGGTCGCATCGGTGAGGACATCACGGCGAACGTACGGACCGTGCGCGGCATCCCGCGCCGGCTCGCGCTGGACGATCCCCCGGCCGTGATCGAGGTGCGTGGCGAGGTGTACCTCCCGATCAAGGCGTTCGAGGAGCTGAACGACCGCTTGCTCGGGGCCGAGCAGCGGCCTTTCGCGAATCCCCGAAACGCGGCGGCCGGGTCGCTGCGCCAGAAGGATCCGAAGGTCACAGCCTCGCGCCCGCTGAGCCTGTGGGTGCATTCGTTCGGTGCGGCGGATGGGGTGGCGTTCGCGTCCCACCTGGGCTTCCTGGACTGGGCCGCCCGGGCGGGACTGCCGGTGCCCCCAACCACCGAAGGCCGCGAGTCCCTGGAGGACGTGAAGGCGTTCCTCGGGTACTGGGAGGAGCACCGACACAGCGTGGACTGGGAGATCGACGGAACCGTCGTGAAGGTCGACCAGACCGACCTGCAGCGGGAACTGGGCACCACGTCCCACGCGCCACGGTGGGCGATCGCCTTCAAGTTCCCGCCGGAAGAGCGAACCTCGCTGCTGCGTTCGATCGACATCCACACCGGACGGACCGGGAAGGTGACGCCCTTCGCCGTGCTCGAGCCCGTGTTCGTCGGGGGCGTCACGGTCACCTACGCCACGCTGCACAACGAGGACGAGGTCCGCCGCAAGGACGTGCGCAAGGGCGACACGGTGATCGTGCGCCGGGCGGGGGACGTGATCCCCGAGATCGTGGGACCGGTCCTCCCCAAGCGGAAGAAGAGCGCCCGCAGATGGCGGATGCCGAAGACCTGCCCCTCATGCGGCACCCCTTTGGTCCGCAAGGAGGGTGAGGCCGACTACCGCTGCCCGAACAAGCGCGGTTGCCCCTCGCAGGGGATCGAGTGGCTGTTCCACTTCGCCGGCCGCGGAGCCATGGACATCGAGCACCTCGGATACATGACGGTGATGCGGCTGCTGGACACCGGGGTCATCGAGGATCCCGCCGACATCTACGCGCTCGACGCCGAGAAGCTCGGTCGTCTGCCCGGATTCAAGGAGAAGGCGATCGCCAACGTGCTGAGCCAGGTGGAGGAGTCGAAGGACAGACCGATCTGGCGACTCCTGGTGGGCCTGAACATCCGCCACGTCGGGTCACACGTGGCGCAGGTGCTGGCGGGGGCGTTCGGGTCGATCGATGCCCTGATGGATGCGAGCGAGGATCGGATCGACGATGTGCCCGAGATCGGGCCGGAGATCGCCGCGACCGTGCGCGAGTGGTTCGATGAGGAAGAGAACGTCGCGCTGATCGAGAAGCTCCGCTCGGCCGGCGTGCGGATGGCCGACGATCGACCTCAGGTCGCCGACGCGCCCAGGCCCCTGGCGGGGCAGACGATCGTCCTCACGGGCGGGCTGGAGTCCCTCAGCCGTGAGGAGGCGAGCGCCCGTGCAGAGGCCGCGGGCGCGCGTGTGGCGTCCAGCGTGTCGAAGAAGACCGCCTTCGTGGTCGCGGGGGAGAACCCAGGGACCAAGCTCGCCAAGGCGGAGGCACTAGGGGTCGACGTGGTCGACGAGGCCGAGTTCCTGAAGCGCCTGGGCGGATGAGCGATCCACGGCGCCGCTAGACTGCCGGACATGCCGGTGGAGATCGATATCGATCACGTCGCGCGCTTGGCCCGCCTGGATCTCACGGAGGACGAGAAGGCACAGATCCGCGCGCAGCTCGGAGTGATCCTGGATCACGCGGCCCGTGTCGGGGAGGTGGCTGCCGAGAACGTGCCACCCACCGCCATGGCCATCGCCACCGCGAACGTGTTCCGTGAGGACACTCCCGAGCCCTCGCTCACGCACGCCGCGGCCATGCAGAACGCTCCCACCGCGGAGGACGAGCGCTTCCGCGTACCGAAGATCGCGGAGACCGGAGCGTGAGCCCGGAGCTCTGCGATCTCACCGCGCACGAGCTGTCGCGCCGCCTGGGCGCCGGGGAGATCAGCGCGGTGGAGCTGACCGCCTCGTCGCTTGAGCGCGTCGAACGCGTCGACCGCGAGGTGAAGGCGTTCCTGACCCTGACGCCGCAGGTGGCGGCGGAGCGCGCGGAGGCCTTCGACACCTATCTGGCTACCGGGGCACCGCAGTCGGGCGTGGCCGGGATCCCGGTGGCGTTGAAGGACGTGCTGGCCACCAACGGGATCCGCACCACCTGCGGATCGAAGATCCTGGACGCGTACGTCCCTCCCTACGACTGCACGGCCTGGACCCGCCTTTCGGGTGGGGGGAGCGTGTTGATCGGCAAGACGAACTGCGACGAGTTCGCCATGGGTTCCTCGAACGAGAACTCGGCGTTCGGCCCCGTCCGCAACCCGTGGGACCTGACGAGGGTGCCGGGTGGCAGCAGCGGAGGGAGCGCGGCGGCCGTCGCTGCCGGTGAGGTCGTCTGGGCGCTCGGGACGGATACCGGTGGATCCGTTCGCCAGCCCGCGTCGTTATGCGGGGTCGTCGGGCTCAAGCCCACGTACGGCCGGATCAGCCGCTACGGGCTGATCGCGTTCGCTTCGTCGTTGGACACCGTCGGGACGTTCACGCGGAGCGTGCGCGACGCGGCCACCCTGCTGGAGACGCTCGCGGGCCGGGACCACAGGGACGCCACCAGCGTGGAGCCGGAGCCCGACGATTACGCCGCTCAATTGGAGACGGGCGTCGCGGGCCTTCGGATCGGCGTCCTGACGGATGCGTTCGGCGAGGGGGTCGAGCCGGACGTCGCCGCATCGGTCCGCAACTGCGTCGACCGCCTGGCGTCGATGGGGGCGCAGGTGGGAGAGGCCACGTTGCCCCATGCCGACTACGCGTTGTCCGCCTACTACCTGATCGCCCCCAGCGAGGCGTCGTCCAACCTCGCCCGGTACGACGGCGTGCGCTACGGCCTACGCGTGGACGGTGACGACTCGATCGAGATGATGTTCCGCACCCGGGGGGCCGGGTTCGGACCTGAGGTGAAGCGGCGCGTGATCCTCGGCACCTACGCCCTGTCCGCGGGCTACTACGACGCCTACTACGGACAGGCGCAGAAGGTCCGCACGCTCATCATCCGAGACTACGAGTCCGCCTTCGAGGCCTTCGACGTCTTGGTGTCTCCCACCTCGCCCACCACCGCGTTCCCGATCGGCGCCAAGGTGGACGACCCCATGGCGATGTACCTGAACGACATCTTCACGATCCCCGCCAACCTGGCGGGGGTGCCGGCGATCAGCGTGCCCTGCGGACTGGACGCAGGTGGGCTCCCGATCGGCCTCCAGTTCACCGCCCCCGTCCTGCGTGAACAGCTCCTGTTCCGTGCCGCCGCCGCCCTGGAAGGGGAGCTCGATCTCCAGCTGCGGCCCCCGATCCTGGCCGACGTCTGACCCTCTACAGCCCGCGGCGCCGGCGCGCGCGGCTCGGACGGGGGGCTCAGAGCGGTCCGGTAGGCTAGGTCCGTGACCGACTGGGAGGCCGTGATCGGGCTCGAATGCCACGTCGAGCTGAGCACGCAGACCAAGATGTTCTGTGGCTGCCGGGTGGCCTTCGGCGCGGAGCCCAACTCCAACGTGTGCCCGGTGTGCCTGGGCCATCCCGGATCACTCCCCGTTCCCAACCGCGAAGCGATCGCCCGGATCATCAAGATCGGGCTCGCGTTGGACTCACGGATCGCGCCACATTCGCTCTTCCATCGGAAGAACTACTTCTATCCCGACATGCCGAAGAACTACCAGATCAGCCAGTACGACCTGCCGATCTGCGTGGGCGGACATCTCGATATCGAGTCGCCGGAAGGGACCGCGAGGCGCGTGGGGATCACCCGGGTGCACATGGAGGAAGACACGGGAAAGACCACGCACCCAGGATCCACGGGACGCATCGCCGAGGGCGAGTACGCCCTGATCGACTTCAACCGCGCCGGGACGCCGCTGGTGGAATGCGTGAGCGAGCCTGACATGCGCACCCCCGAAGAAGCGGGCGCGTACCTCCGCGAGCTGCGCGCGACGCTCGAGTCGCTGGACGTGAGCGATGTGCGGATGGAGGAGGGATCGCTGCGTTGCGACGCGAACGTCAGCATCCGACCGAGAGGCTCCACCGACCTCGGCACGAAGGTCGAGATCAAGAATATGAACTCGATCCGTTCGTTGGAGCGAGCGCTCACCTTCGAGATCGCTCGGCAGACGAAGGCACTGGACAACGGCGAGGCGCTCCTGCAGGAGACTCGCCACTGGGATGAGGACGCCGGCGCCACGCGATCCATGCGCTCGAAGGAAGAGGCGTTCGACTATCGATACTTCCCCGAGCCCGACATCCCGGCGCTGGAGCCTTCCGCCGAGTGGATCGACGAGCTGCGCACGTCGATCCCGGAGCTGCCGGCGGCGCGGCGCGCCCGCTATGCGGCCGAGATGAGCTTGAAGCCCGAGGTGGCCCGCGTGCTGGTGGCCGATCGGGCATCGTGCGACCTGTTCGAGGAGACGGTGTCGTTGGGTGCCGACCCGCGGACGGCCGCCAACTGGATCACGCAGGACTACGCGGGTCTGCTGAACCGCTCCGGGATCGACCCCCGCGAGACCAAGGTCACGCCCCAGCACCTCGCGGATCTCCTCGAGTTGCTCGCGCAGGATGGGGTGAGCGGTGCCGGCGCGAAACAGGCTCTCGAGGAGGTGTTCACCACGGGGGATCCGGTCCCCGATATCGTCGAGCGCCTCGGGGTCACCCAGGTGAGCGACACGGACGCGCTGGGCGCGATCGCCGACGAGGTGATCGCCGAGAACCGCGACGCGGTGGCCCAGTTCCGTGGCGGCAAGGAGGGCGTGATCGGATACCTGGTGGGTCAGGTGATGAGGAAGTCGGGGGGCTCTGCGAACCCCAAGCTCGCGCAAGAGTTGCTGCGCGAACGGCTGTCGGACTGACCGGGCGGAGCGACGCGTGCGCGTCGAGCCGCAGAAGCCAGGCAGGGTTCCCTTCTGGCAACTGATCCTCTTGGGGATGGTGCGCGCCGTGCAGGGCGTGGTCTTCCCCCTGCGGCGGATGTGGCGCTCCGAGCAGCCGCTGGACACGTTCGGGCTGTGCCATATGACCTCGGTCGCCGGCGACGCCCTGATCGCGGTGTCGCTGGCGGACTCGGTGTTCTTCTCGATCCCCGTTGGCCAGGCGAAGCTCAAGGTGGCGGCGTACCTGGCGCTCACGATGCTCCCGCTCGCCCTGGCCGGGCCCGCGCTCGTGCCGCTCCTGGACCGAGCGGGACCGCGTCGGGCGATCACGTTCGCGGCCGCCGCCGGTCGCGCGGCCGTTGCGGTCTACGCCGCTCCGCGCTTCGGAACGCTCCTGGTGTTCCCCAGCGCCCTGGTGTTGCTCGTCCTGTCGAAGGTGCACGCGATCTCGAAGAACGGCCTCACGATGGCGTACGCGCCGCGCCAGGAGGGACTGATGCGGGCGAACGCCCGTCTGGGCCGGATCGCGGTCGCGGGTGCGGTGGCCGCGGCCCCCGTCGGCTACCTGTTCCTGAAGGCGTGGGGCGCCGCCGGTCCGATCTACCTAGCTGCCGCCGTCTACGCCGTGAGCGCGCTGCTGACCCTCCGGCTCCCACACCCCGGGACGCGTGGCGCGGCGCGGCGCGAGGTGGGTCCGCGCGGACGGATCTCCCAGCTCACCGTGCCGGCGATCGGCGCGGTCGGGATGCGCGCAGCCAGCGGGTTCCTGCTGTTCCTGCTGGCGTTCTCGCTGCGCGCGGGTGACGCCCCCACCTACTGGTTCGCGGTGCTGGCGTTCGGCGCGGTGGCGGGTGGATTCCTGGCCGACCTGGTGGCTCCCCGTCTGCCCACCGCCACCCGCGAGGAGGTGGTGGTGATCGGGAGCGTCGTGATGGCCGGCACGGCGGCGCTGCTGGCCTTCGAGCTCTTCGGACTGCCTGTCCTCACCCTGTTCTCGGTGATGTCGGGGGCTGCCGCTGAGTTCGGCAGGCTGGCCTTCCAGAGCCTGATGCAGCGGAGCGCGCCCGAGGGGGCTGTCGGGCGGGTCTTCGTCCGCTACGAGGTGCTGTTCCAACTGGCGTGGATCGGTGGCGCGTTCCTGCCGGCCCTGCTGCCGATCGATTTCCGGCTGGGGATCTTGATGCTCGCGGCGTTCTACGGACTCCTGGCCGTGGTGTCGATCCATCGGCAACGCCAACGCCGGGGGGGTGGTTCCAGCGCTCCCGGTTAGCCGTAGCTCTTCAGCGCGGAAGCCGCCGCGTAGGGGTTGGACCGTGCCCAGGCCGTCAGTTCGGCGTTCAGCTCCGCGTAGGAGCTCTCCACCTGCGTGGATGTCCCCGAAAGGTTCACCACCTCGTTGACGGCGGCCGCGAGCTCGCTGAGCGACGCCTTCTTGAGGGCGTCGGCGAGGTTGACCGCAGCCTGGGCGTAGTCGGCGGTGAGCTTGAAGGCGCTGAGCGCGTTCCCGCGTGCCTTGATCAGCCCGGGATCGGCCGGCTGGAGGGGCTTCTGTCGCGCGTAGGCGTGGTCGGCGTCGCGCTGCATCCGTTCGGCGGTGGCCAGCAGCCCCTGGGCGTTGGCCTCCACGGCATCCAGGTTCCCGGTGGCCGCCGCGCTGGCGAGCGCGTTCACCTGCGCCGAGACCTCTGAGCTGGCCGCCGCGAGCTCGGCCTCATCGGTCGTGGCGAAGCCGAAGACCCGCCGGTCGTCGTCGGTGTTCTGGCTCGACTCACCTCCCTCGGGGATGGGGCCGTAACAGCCGGAGCCAGACTCGTCGCAACCGGAACCGGAGCCCATGCCGGAGGGCTCGGCGCCATCGGACCAGGAGGTTGCTCCCGCACCTGGAGTCGCAGAACCGGTCGCCGCCGAGCCGCCCACCTGATCTGTCGCGCCCGCGGTCGCATCGTTGCCCTTCGAACAACCGGCCAGGAGGAGCGTCGCCGCGATCACGGGTACAGCGAGCATGCGCAGGCGAGCCATGCCCCCTCTTCGACAGTTGCGTCGCGGGCCTTAAGCTGGTCCGGCGCTCGCGGGGGTCGCGGGTCCGCACACCGGGAGGTGCTGGGATGGCGGAGTTCGTCACGGTCGGCAGGGTGGAGGAGATCGTGGACGGCGAGGCGAAGGCCTTCGTCGTGAACGGGGACGAGATCGCGGTGGCACGGGTGGAGGGCGATCTCTACGCCTTCAGCGACATCTGCACCCACCGTGCGTGCAACCTGTCGATGGGAGGCGAGATCGAGGGGACGTCGATCACCTGCGAGTGTCACGGGAGCGTCTTCGACATGCAGACGGGTGAGGCGCTGGAAGGACCGGCCACCGAGCCCATCGCCACCTTCGAAGCCAGGGTGGAAGGCGACGACCTCCAGATCGGCATCTGAGCCCGTGGCCGCGATCGGCACCTGCGTGATCGCGGGAGCCAGCCTTGCGGGCGCCACGGCGACGGCGACGTTGCGTGCCGAGGGGTTCGACGGGCGATTGGTCCTGATCGGAGCCGAGCCCCTGCCACCCTACGAGCGCCCCCCGCTCTCGAAGGAGTACTTGCGCGGCGAGCAGCCGCTGGAGGCATCGTTCGTGCGCCCGACGTCGTGGTTCGAGGACAACGACGTGGAGTCACACTTCGGGAGCCGCGTCGTGCAGATCGACGCCAGGGACGGGGCCGTGGTGCTCGCCGGCGGGGACCGGATCGCGTACGACCGGTTGTTGGTCACCACGGGCAGCCGCAACCGCCACCTTGAGGCTCCCGGTGCAGACCTGCCAGGGATCTACGATCTGCGGTATGCCGCAGACGCCGAGGAGATCCGGGCGGCCGTGGCCAAGGGCGCCCGCGTCGTGTGCGTCGGTATGGGGTTCATCGGGGCCGAGGTGGCGGCGTCGCTCCGGCAGATGGGGAACGACGTAACGGTCGTCGAGGTCTTCGAGACCACCCTCTACCGGATCCTAGGGCCCGACATCGGCCGGGCGTTGGAGGGGATCCACCGCGACCACGGGGTGCAGATGCGGTTCAACGACACGGTGGCCAGCTTCGAAGGGGACGGTCGCCTGGAGCGTGTCGTCACCAGCGGCGGATCCGAGCTGGACGCCGACGTGGCGGTGGTGGGCATCGGAACCGAGCCCGTCGTGGAGATCATGGCCGGCACCGGGCTGGACCAGGGTGGCGGGATCCCGGTCGGCCCGACCCTCGAGACGACGGTGCCTGGGGTGTTCGCCGCCGGCGACGTCGCCCTGCACGAGCACCCGGTCTTCGGTCCGATCCGGGTCGAGCACTTCGACAACGCGATCAAGATGGGGGAGACGGCCGGGCGCAACATGCTGGGGGCGGGGGAGGTCTTCGCCGATCCGCACTGGTTCTGGTCGGATCAGTACGACTCGCAGGTGCAGATGGCGGGGTTCGCGCCGACGTGGAAGGAGATGGTGGTGCGAGGATCGCTCGAGGATCGCTCGTTCTGCGCCTTCCTCCTGGACGAGGACGGGGAGGTCCGCTCCACGGTGAGCGTGGACTGGAAACGCGACGTCCGCCGCTCGTTCGGGTTGATCAGCGCCCAGATCGCCCCCGACCCCAGTGCCCTCGCTGATCCCGATGTGGATCTGCGCACCCTCGTCCCGGCGCAGGGAGCTTAGGCCGATGCAGATCGACCCGCGCATCGCGCATCCCACCTGAGACCTGAACCTCCAGCGCCGGATCCGCGAAGCGCGTGCGGATCGGGTGGCGCGGTCGGTCGGCCGCAAGCGCGGGAAACGGAGCTTCCTGGATCGGGTGCTCGGTCGCGAGCCGGGTGAACGTCCTGTCGATCTGCAGGTCGACAGCCTGATCGACCGCGGCGACGACATCTGGCACTCCCTTCGGATGTAGCCTCCGAGGCCGCTGCTACGCTGGGACCTCCGCGACCCGTCGAGGAGTGGTCAGCAGTGGACAGGCCCGAGATCATCCTTGCCCCCGGCCCCACCCCCATCCCGCCCCAGGTCTTGCTCGCCCAGGGCAGCCCGCTCGTCTACCACCGGGGACCCGGCTTCGGGAACCTGATGCGGGACGTCACCGGCAGGCTGAAGGAGCTGTACCGCACGGACCGGGACGTCCTGCTCATGACGTCCTCCGGAACCGGTGGCCTCGAATCCGCCGTCGCGAACTGCTTCTCGCCAGGCGACGAGGTCCTCGTGCCGCTGGCTGGGTTCTTCGCCGATCGCTTCAAGCATCTGGCGGAGACCTACGGGCTCACCGTGCACACGATCGACTACGAATGGGGCACGCGCGTCCGCCCCGATGACGTGGCGAGGGCTCTTGCGGAGCACCCCGTGAAAGCCGTGCTGCTGACGCAATCCGAGACGTCCACCGGCGTGATCCAGCCGATAGAGCACCTGGCGAGGGTCGCCAATGGCGCCGGAGCGATGGTGATCGTGGACGTGGTGAGTTCGCTGGGTGCCGTGCCGTTCGCGTTCGACGACTGGGGCGTCGACGTGGCGGTGGGGGGCAGCCAGAAGGCACTGAGCGCGAGCCCCGGGATCGCGTTCGTGGCGATCTCCGAGCGCGCCTGGGAGGCGAGCCGCGAGGCTACCAACCCCCGCTTCTACTTCGACTGGGCGACCTACAAGCGGTTCGCGGATCTCCCCGACCCGGAGAACCCGTGGACGCCAGCGATCAGCGTGATGCAAGGGCTGCAGGCCGCACTCGCCCTGTACTTCCAGGACGGGGTGGAGGCCGCGATGGATCGCCACCGGATGCTCAGCCGGGCCGTGAAGGAGGGCGCGAAGGCGCTCGGCCTCGATCTGTTCGGCGAGGGGCTCGAGGACAACTGGACGGTCACGGCGATCCGCGCACCCGAATGCGCCGATGCCGACACGATCTCGGATCGGATGCGGAGCGACTTCGGGTGCGTGATCGCCCCCGGGCAGGGTCCCCTGAAGGGGAAGGTCTTCCGGATCGGTCACTTCGGGTACTTCGACCGGCTGGACATCATCCGGGGCCTGGCCGCGCTCGAGATGACCCTGGAGGCGCTGGGCCATCCGGTGAAGCGCGGCGCCGCGGTCGGCGCAGCCGAGACCGTCTTCCTGGACGCCGGAGCGGCCTGACCCGTGCGGGTGCTGGTCACCGAACCGCTCTCGGAGGCGGGCCTGGAGCTCCTCCGCAAGGACTTCCAGGTCGACGTGCGCACGGACCTGGCCGCCGGCGACCTGGCCGCCACGATCGGCCCCTACGACGCCTTGGTGATCCGCAGCGCCACGCAGGTCACGGCGGCGGTGCTGGAGGCAGCCGGCGACCTCAAGGTCGTCGCGCGCGCCGGGATCGGACTGGACAACGTCGACATGGACGCCGCGACGCGTCGGGGCGTGATGGTGGTGAACGCACCGCAGTCCAACATCATCAGCGCCGCCGAGCAGGCGATGGCGTTGATGCTGGCGCAGGCGCGCAACGTTCCCCAGGCGCACGCCGCGCTGAAGCAGGGGGCATGGGAGCGCTCGGCCTGGGAGGGCGTGGAGCTCGCGGGCAAGACGCTCGGGTTGGTGGGATTGGGTCGCGTAGGGGCCTTGGTGGCTCAGCGCGCGGCCGGCTTCGGGATGCGCGTGATCGCATTCGATCCGTACGTGAGCGCCGAGCGCGCTAAGGAGATGGGCGTGGACGCGATGCCGTCGTTGGAGGCGTTGCTGGTGCAGGCGGACTTCGTGTCGATCCACCTGCCACGGACGCCCGAGACCGAGGGCCTGATCGGGGCGCACGAGCTCCGCCTGATGAAACGGGGTGCCCGGCTGATCAACACCGCCCGCGGCGGCATTGTCGATGAGGACGCCCTGGCGAAGGCCGTCGAGGACGGACATCTGGGTGGCGCGGCGCTCGACGTCTTCGCGGTGGAGCCCACGACCGACAGCCCCCTGTTCGGGCTCGACAACGTGGTCGTGACCCCGCACCTGGGAGCGTCCACCAAGGAGGCCCAGGACAAGGCCGGAACCACCGTCGCCGAGATGGTGCGGCTGGCGTTGAAGGGCGAGTTCGTGCCCTACGCCGTGAACGTGTCCGCGGGAGCCGAGGTCACCGAGATCGTGCGGCCGTTCGTGCCGCTCGCTGAGAAGCTCGGCGGGTTGGTGGCGGGCCTGGCGGAGGGCGGCGTGCGCTCGATCGTGGCGTCGTACCTGGGTAGGATCGCGGAGTCCGATACGCGCGTCCTGACCCTCGGCATCCTGAAGGGCATCCTGGGTCGGACGGTGCACGAGCCGGTGTCTTTCGTGAACGCCCCGATGCTGGCGCGCGAGCGCGGTCTGACGGTGAGCGAGATGCGCTCCACCGTGTCGCAGGACTACGTGAGCTCGATCTCGTTGCGAGCCGAGACGGACGAGGGTCCCGTGAGCGTGGCGGGCTCGATCCTTGCGAAGGATCACGAGCGCGTGACGCAGGTGAACGACTTCGACATCGAAGTCACGCCCGCGGGACACATGGTGTTCTTCACGTACGAGGACCGCCCCGGGGTGATCGGCACGGTGGGCACGCTGTTGGGGGAACACCACATCAACATCGCCACGATGGATGTGGGCCGCAGGGCGGAGGGCGGCGAGGCGTTGATGTGCCTGACGGTCGACACCGAGGTTCCCGGGCCCGTGCTCGAACACGTGGCCAGCGAGATCGACGCCCACCAGCTGCGCACCGTCACCCTTCCCGCGTAGGCAGGGGATCGTTCGTGCGCGAACGAACGCATGCTACACTCGCCGGACCATGAAGCGGATCCTGTTGATGACCGGCAGTGCAGCCGGCAGCGTGAGGTCGCGGTTCGCCGCGCCCGCTGCCCGGTAGGTCATCACCAGCCCCTCCCCCGTTCACCCCGCAAGGAGCCGCTTCATGAACACCTCGCCTCGTTCCAACGTCAGACGTCTGGCCGTCGGTCGCCTCATCTCGGTGACCGGTGGCGCCGCGGCGTTCACGGCGTTGAACTTCACGATCTGGGACAGGACCCATTCCCCATGGATCCAGGCTCTGTCGCTGCTGCTCACCTTCGGGGTGGCGGGGCTCCTCGGGCCGTTCACAGGAGCCCTCGGGGACCGTTTCGATCGGCGTCGCGTCATGATCGCGTCCGAGGCCGTGGCCTGCGCGTTCTTCATCGGGATGGTGTTCGTTGACTCCCCGTTGTGGTTGATCGGCCTGGCGTTCGGATCGGCGATCGCGGAGCTGCCGTTCTTCTCGGCGTCGCGGGCGGCCATCCCCAACCTGGTGGAGAGCCCCGAGGACATCGCCTGGGCGAACAGCCTGGTCACCCTGGGTGTGCATTCGGGCATCGCGTTGGGCCCGGTGATCGGGGGTGTTCTGGTGGCTCTCAGCGGACCGCGGGCGGTCTGGGCCATCAACGCCTTCACGTTCGTGGTGTCACTGCTGCTCACGATCAGCGTCCGGGGCCGGTTCCAGGAGCGTGAGACTCCCGATGCCGAGGCGGAGCATCTCGGCCTGGCGGCCGGTGCCCGCTACCTGTGGCGGGAGCCGGTGCTTCGCAGGCTCACGATCGCATGGTTCGTGTTCGTGGTCGGGATGGGCATGGGGATGGTCGCCGACGCGCCCCTCGCGGAGTCGTTCGGCGCCGGCGCGCTGGGCTACGGGTTGCTGATCGCGTGCTGGGGGCTGGGTTCGACGGTGGGTGCCGCCGCGGGCCGGTGGATGAACGCGCGAACCGAGCCCGTGTGGATGGTGTGCGGCGCCGCCGGCATCGCGCTGGCGGCGCTGGGTGTCGGGATCGCCCCCGTCTTCCCCGTCGTGCTCGGGGCCCTGCTGGCGATGGGGATCTGCGACGGGCTCACGATCGTGTCGGAGAACGGCATGATGCAACGCCGCACCCCCGACGCCGTTCGCAGCCGCACGATGGCGGCCTTCGAGGCCGTGCTTTCGCTCGGCCTCGGGATGGCCTACCTGGCGGCCGGACCGGTGCTGCAGTGGCTCGATCCGCAGAGCGTCTATCGGCTGGGCGGGATCGGCGCCGCGGTTGCGACCCTGATCCTGCTGCCCCTCTTGCGGATGCGTGGAACCGAGGCAGCCGATGAGCTGTCTGCGGAGCGCGACGTCTCGGTCGTCAGCCCGCCGGTGGCCTGAACGACGCATCAGCCTCGTTCAGGTCGCTGAACAGGTGGGTTGGCTGGCTCGTCCAGCGCGGTGTCGGTTGCCCTGAATGACCGTTCAGGAGTAGCGTGAGCCCGGCGGTCCGACGGCGGGCCGTGCGGAGGGATCATGAGCAACGCCTACCACGCGATCGTGATCGGCGGAGGGCACAACGGGCTGACCGCGGGCGCCTACCTGGCCAGGTCGGGCGCTCGTACCGTGGTGTTGGAGGGTCGCCACAAGGTCGGGGGCGCGGCCGCCACCGACCAACCCTGGCCGGAGGCCCCCGAGTTCAAGGTCACCACCCTGAGCTACGTGATGAGCCTGATGCCCGACACCATCCTGAACGACCTGCGGTTGGCGAAACACGGATACAAGGCGACGCCGGTGGGCCCCTACTTCCTGCCGTTCCCCGACGGCCGCTGCATCGTCAGCTACGAGGACGATGCGCAGGCCAACCACGACTCGTTCGCCCAGTTCTCGAAGAAGGACGCCGACGCGATCGAGTCGTGGGACGCGTGGATCGGCGGACTCGCGGATGTGCTCGGCCCCCTCCTGATGTCGATCCCGCCCACGATCGGCTCCCGCGCACCGGCGGATCTGGCCGAGCAGCTCCGGCTGGCGTGGCGCTTCCGTGGCCTCGATGTGAAGACGATCGGGGACGTCACCCGCCTGATGACGATGTCGATCATGGACATCCTGGACCGCTTCTTCGAGTCGGATCAGGTGAAGACCGTTATGTCGCTCAACGGCCTGATCGGGACCTGGGCGGGCCCGTACGAGCCGGGCACCGGCTACGTGATGGCACACCATTCGATCGGGGACGTGGGAGACGGGCATCTCGGCAACTGGGCGGTGCCCGAGGGCGGCATGGGCGCGGTGAGCGACGCCATCGCCTCCAGCGCGCGGTCCTTCGGTGCGGAGATCCGCACGAACGCGCGTGTCGCGAGGGTCCTGACGCGCGACGGCGCCGTCACCGGCGTGGTGTTGGAGGGCGGGGAGGAGCTCTCCGCCCCTGTCGTGGTGACGGCGATCCACCCCAAGATCACCTTCCTCGAGCAACTGGATGCGTCGGAGCTGCCAACGGACTTCGTGGCCGACATCCGGAGCTGGAAGTCGCGCAGCGGGGTGGTGAAGATCAACTGCGCCTTGGACCGCGCGCCGGTGTTCACGGCGATGCCGGAGCTCACCGACCTCACGGGTGGGTTCGAGCTGGCGCATTCCATCGCCTACCTGGAGACGGCCTTCGAGCAGGCGAGGGCGGGGATCCCCGCCACGGCGCCGTTCAGCGACGGCGTGATGCCCACCGTGGTGGACCGCACGCTCGCGCCCGAGGGCAAGCATGTCGTGTCGTTGTTCACCCAATGGGTACCGCACGAGTGGAGCGAGAAGCCGCACACCGAGGAGCTCGAGGCCTACGCCGACCGCGTGATCGCCGGTTACGACGAGATGGCGCCGGGCTTCGCGGACTCGGTCCTGCATCGACAGGTGATCGGGCCCTACGAGATGGAGCACGAATGGGGGCTGGTGGGGGGGAACATCTTCCACGGGGAGCTATCGGCGGAACAGCTCTTCCACATGCGACCGGCTCCCGGATTCGCCGACTACCGCAGCCCGATCCGGGGCCTGTACCAGGCCTCCAGCGCCACGCACGGCGGGGGCGGCGTCTGCGGGATCCCGGCCTACAACGCGTTTCGCCAGATCAAAAGGGACCGTGCGCGCGGCCTCCTCAAGAAGAAGGGATAGTCCTCGGCATGGCCGACACGAAGCAGGTCAACACCTCGTTCCCGTTCTACTTCGCCAGCTGGTACAAGAAGTCGCCGTACTTCGCGAAGACCGTTGAGGCCGGCTGCACCAGCTGGGATCTGTACAACCACATGCTGATCCCCACCTACTACGACGACGACGTGAAGGAGTACTGGCACCTGGTCGAGAAGGTCACGCTCTGGGATGTGGCCGTGGAGCGGCAGGTCGCGATCACCGGTCCCGACGCCGCGCGGTTCACGCAGCTGCTGACCCCGCGCGATCTCTCGCAGATGCAGCCCGAGCAGTGCAAGTACGTGCTGATCTGCGCGCCGGACGGGGGGATCGTCAACGACCCGATCCTGCTGAAGCTCGCTGAGGACCATTTCTGGCTCTCGCTCGCGGACTCCGACGCGTTGCTTTACGCGCTGGGGGTGCAGGCCTTCGCCGGCATGGACGTCGAGATCCGGGAGCCGGATGTGTCGCCCCTCCAGATCCAGGGACCTCGCTCGAAACCGTTGGTGCGGAAGTTGTTCGGCGATGCCGTGGCGGATCAGAAGTATTACTGGCACAAGCAGACCGAGCTGGACGGGATCCCCGTGGTGGTGTCGAGGACCGGTTGGAGTGCGGAGCTGGGCTACGAGGTCTACCTGCGCGACGCACGGTTCGCGGACCGGCTGTGGGACACGATCATGGCCGCCGGCGAGGAGTTCGAGCTGCGCGCGATCGCGCCGAACGACCAGCGCCGGATGGAGGCCGGGATCTTCAACTACGGGAACGACATGGACATCACGAGCACGCCGTTCGAGGTGACCGGGCTCGAACGACTCGTGGAGCTGGACAATGACAACGAAGTCGTGTCGCGTGAAGCGCTCAGGCGCGCCCAGGTGGAGGGACCGTCGCGCAAACTCGTGGGTGTCACGATCGACGGCGCGCCGCTCACGATGTGGCTCGAGGACTTCTGGCCGGTGGTGGAGGACGGCGCCACGATCGGCAGCCTCACGAGCGCGTCGCACTCGCCGCGTCTCGACGTGAACATGGGGTACGCCTGGGTGCCGATCGAGCGGTCCGCCGCCGGCACCCGCATCACGATCGAGTCCCCCACGGGCCGATGACCGGCACCGTGGCCGCACTCCCGTTCCTAGATCCGAAGAAGGAGATCCCGGCGAAGAGCTGATCCCGGGGCTGGCATGATGGGTCCATGGATCCACTGACCGGCCAGCTGCTGATCGCGGGCCCGTCGCTGTTCGATCCCAACTTCCGGCGGACTGTGCTGCTGATCGGCCATCACGACGACGACGGCGCGGTCGGGGTGGTGCTGAACCGCTCACTGGAGGTCCCGGTGCGCGAGGCGGTGCCCGCGCTCGCCGGCCTGGTGGAGGCCGAGGACCCCGTGTTCCTGGGAGGTCCGGTGCAGCAGGACGGCATCGTGGTCGTGGCCGACTTCGTGGACCCATCGAGGGCCGAGGTCCTGGCGGTGGGGTCGATCGGCTTCCTGCCTCCGGAATCCGACGAGGACATCGCCACCGTGATCCGCCGGGCGCGGGTGTTCGCGGGTTACGCAGGGTGGGGGGCCGGGCAACTGGAGGCAGAGTTGGACGAGGACTCCTGGATCGTCGAGCCGGCGCGACCCGATGATGTGTTCCACCCTGAGCCAGCTCGTCTGTGGGACGATGTCCTGCGTCGCAAGGGGTCCGCCTTCGACATGCTCCGCCTGATGCCGGACGATCCCTCGCTGAACTAGCGGCGGCAGGAGCATCCCGGCGAGGGACTCCAGCCGGTAGGCTCCTGCCACCCATCGAACCGAAGGGGAGGACTCCAGTGGCCTCAGAGACGTACACGTTCTACATCCAGCCCTGGTACCGCAAGTCGCCCTACTTCGAGGCCACGAAACGCGCGGGCTGCAAGAGCTGGGGCCTGTACAACCACATGCTGCTGCCCACGCTCTACGACGACCCCATCACGGAGTACCGAGCGCTGACCGAGGGCGTCACGATGTGGGACGTGTCCGTCGAGCGATGCGTGGAGATCGAGGGTCCCGACGCGTTCGCGCTCACCAACCTCATCACCTGCCGCGACCTGACGAAGGTGGCGGTGATGCAGTGCCGGTACGTCCTGCTCACCACCGCGGAAGGTGGGATCGTGAACGACCCGGTCCTGCTCCGCCTCGCCGAGGATCGCTTCTGGTTGGCTCTCGCCGACTCCGATGCGCTGCTGTTCGCCGCGGGTGTGGCCGCCGGCCGCGGGTTCGACGTCACCATCCGAGAGGCGGACGTGTCGCCGATGCAGGTCCAGGGCCCGGCTTCCAAGGACGTGATCCGGTCACTGTTCGGCGACGACGTGGCCGATCTCCGCTACTACTTCTGCGCGGAGGCCGAGGTGGACGGCATCCCCGTGGTCGTGTCACGCACTGGCTGGACGGGCGAGGTGGGCTACGAGATCTACCTCCGCGACGGCACGAGAGGTGGCGATCTGTGGGCCGCGGTGGAGGCTGCGGGCGCGCCCTTCGGCATCCGCGCGATCGCTCCCAGCGAGGCGCGCCGCATCGAGGCGGGCATCTTCAACTACGGCTCCGACATGCGCGTGAGCGACACCCCGATGCACATCACGGGGCTCGAGAAGTTTGTGGAATTCGATCAGCCCGATCCGTTCCTGGGCCAGGAGACGTTGCGTCGCCTGGCCGAAGAAGGCGTGGATCGCAAACTGGTGGGGATCGACATCGGGGGCGACCCCATGAGCGATGAAGGCGCGCTCAACGACTTCTGGCCGGTGCGCTCCGCCGACGGGACCGTGATCGGACGGGTAACCGCCGGCGCGTACTCGCCGCGGCTCGAGCGCAACGTGGGGTTCGCGTGGGTGCCCGCGACGCACATGGCCGAAGGTACCGATCTCACGCTCGACACGCCGGTGGGGCCCCGGGGCGCGTCGGTCGCCGCGTTGCCCTTCGTCGACGCCGAGAAACGCATCCCGGTCTCGTGAAAGGACGCGTAGCGTGACCGCCGGCGGGCGCTCGGTCCCGTTCGATCGTGCCGTCGCGTACTACGACCGCACCCGGGGCCTGTCGGATGAGGCGATGGCGGGCACCTTCGATGTGCTCGAGCACGAGCTGGGCGGACGTGGCCGCGTGCTGGAGGTGGGCGTCGGGACCGGGCTGTTGGCGCTCCGGCTGTGGGAGCGGGGGATGTCCGTCGTGGGGATCGACCTCTCGGCCGCGATGCTGGCTCAGCTCGCGCGCAAGGCCGGTCGCTCCCCGTTGCCGATCGCCGTGGCCGATGCCACCCGGATGCCATTCGGCGACGCCACGTTCTCAGGCGCCTACCTGCGCTGGGTCCTGCAGCTGATCCCTGCGTGGGAGTCGGCGATCGCCGAGATGCACCGGGTCGTGGAACCGCAAGGCCCGCTCCTCGTGCTGTTGGGAGACTACGGAGGCGTGCGCGAACAGATCAAGGACCGGTTCTCGGAGATCACGGGGATCGCGATCCGTCCGGTCGGCCTGAACTGGGGAGACACTGACGCACTGGATCGAGCGATGGAGGTGCACGGGCGCCGGTATCGCGAGCTGCCGCCGATCCGGGAGGCCGGGGTCGACATGATCGGCGATTTCATCGACGACATCCGGGAGCAGCGATACTCGTGGACCTGGCCGATCCCGACGGACGTGATCGGCGCGGCGCTGCCCGAACTGCAGGCGTGGGCCACACGCACATGGGGCGACCTGGACGAGCCCCGGCCGTACGCCTTCGACTTCTCGTGGCGCGTCTACGAGCCCTCGTCGATCACGTAGTCGTCCGGGTGATCGACGGCTCCGGGGGCATCGGGCCGGATGTGCATCGCGGCCTGCTCGGGGGCTTCCGGTCCGAACCCCTCTGCCTCGCTCGCCAAGAGTGCGCCCTCGTCGTGGTACGCGTCGACGGTGGTGTCCGTGATGTCGAGCCGGTTGCGGGGCCGGACCCGCTGGGGCTGTTCACGGCGGGTGCGATCGTCGATCGTATCGCCGTCCAGCTGCTCCTCCGCGGTTGTGTGGTCATCCACCCCCAACGAGTGGTCCATCTCCGAGATGTACTCCTCGAGGGCCTCACCCACGTCGGCGTCGTCGTCGGACGGCGTGGGACCTTCGCTGGGGGCGAACTGGTCGTCGGGGTCACGTGGGTCGCGCATCGGGCCTCCGCAGGAAGCCTATCCGCAACCGGCCCTTCGCGGACACCGTGCCCGGACGAACCGGTATCCTTTGCAGTCACCACCGGGCGTGTGAGCGCCCCGACACCAGGAGGTTCACGGTGCCGATCACCGAGGTCGAGACGATCTGGATGGACGGTGAGCTCGTCCCTTGGCATGAGGCCAAGATCCACGTGCTCAGCCACGCGCTGCACTACGGCAGCGGCGTGTTCGAGGGCATCCGCGCCTACCAGACGTCACGGGGAGCCGCGGTGTGGCACCTGGACGAGCATCTGCGGCGTCTCTATCGGAGCGCCAAGCTCTATCACCTGGACATCCCGTTCTCGCGTGAGGCGCTGGTGGAGGGCACGAAGGAGGTGATCCAGGCCAACGGCCTGGATTCGTGCTACGTGCGCCCGTTGGCGTTCCGTGGGTATGGAGAGATGGGCGTGAACCCGCTCGAAGCTCCGGTGAACGTGACGATCGCCGTGTGGCCCTGGGGCGCCTACCTGGGGGAGGAAGCCCTCGAGCGCGGCGTACGGATCAAGATCAGCAGTTGGCGCCGGAACGCGCAGAACTCTCTCCCCTCCGCCGCGAAGGCCACCGGTCAATACATCAACAGCGTGCTGGCGAAGGTGGAGTCGCTCAAGGCGGGATACGACGAAGCCATCATGCTGAACGAGCATGGCTACATCACCGACGGGTCGGGCGAGAACGTGTTCATCGTGCGCAACGGCGGCCTGACGACGCCCCCCACGGCTGCCGGATGCTTGGACGGGATCACCCGGAACACGGTGATCACCTTGGCTCGAGACGCGGGGTACGAGGTGCGCGAGGAGAACCTGGTCCGCACGGACCTGTACAACGCGGACGAGTGCTTCTTCACCGGAACGGCCGCCGAGCTGACGCCGATCCGGGAGGTGGACGACCGCGTCGTGGGTGAAGGCCACCGCGGCCCAGTGACGAAGGAGCTGCAGTCGGCGTTCTTCGCCGCCACCAAGGGCGAGAACCCGAAGTACCCGGACTGGCTCACCTACGTGAACGACTGACGCCTGTGGAGACCGCCCAGACCCTCGACCGGTTCCGCCTGCCGCGCACGGTCGTCCCGTCCCGTTACGACCTCTCGATCCAGCCGGACCTGGCTGCGGCGACGTTCTCGGGCTCCGAGGACGTGGTGATCACGGTGCACGACACGGTGGAGGCCATCGTCGTGAACGCGGTGGAGCTGTCGATCGATGACGGCTGGGTGGTCGATGAGGACGGACGGCGGATCGCCATCACGGATGTCCGGTTGGATGAGGAGACGCAGCGAGCCGTCCTGACGCTGGCCGAACCCGTCGCACCCGGCGACTGGATCCTGCATCTGGCCTTCCGCGGGATCCTGAACGACCAACTGAAGGGGTTCTACCGCTCCACCTACAAGGACGAGGACGGCGTCACCCACACGATCGCCACCACCCAGTTCGAGTCGGACGACGCGCGCGCGGCGTTCCCCTGTTGGGACGAGCCTGACTTCAAGGCGGTCTTCGGGATCACCTTGGTCGTCCCCGACCAGCTGGCGGCCATCTCCAACGGCCCCGAGGTCGAGCGCCAGGCCTTGGACGACGGTCTGGTCCGCGTTCGCTTCGCCGACACGATGGTGATGTCCACCTACCTCGTGGCGTTCGTGGTGGGACGGCTCGAGCTGACCGAGCCAGTGGAGGTGGACGGGATCCCTGTGCGCGTGGCCCACGTCCCGGGCAAGGCCCACCTGGCGTCCTTCGCGGTGGAGGCAGCCGTGTTCTCGCTGCGATTCTTCCGCGACTACTACGACATCCCTTACCCCGACGCGAAGGTGGACATGATCGCGCTGCCGGACTTCGCGCAGGGCGCGATGGAGAACACCGGCTGCATCACCTACCGGGAGTCCCTGCTCCTGGTCGATCCCGACCACGCCACGCAGCCCGAGCTCGAGAACATCGCCGACGTGGTGGCGCACGAGCTGGCGCACCAGTGGTTCGGCAACCTCGTCACGATGCGCTGGTGGAACGGCATCTGGCTGAACGAGGCGTTCGCCACCTTCATGGCGCTTCTCACGATCGACGCGATGCGTCCCGATTGGGAGCGCTGGTCGGCGTTCGCGCGCTACAACACGGCCGCGAAGGAGGTCGACGCGTTGCACAGTACCCGGGCGATCGAGTACCCGGTGCACTCGCCCGACGACACCAGCGACATGTTCGACGTCCTCACCTATCAGAAGGGCGCCGCGATCCTGCGGATGCTCGAGCAGTACCTGGGCGCCGACCGGTTCCGCGATGGGATCCGGACCTACCTCAAGAAGCACGAGTACGGCAACACCGAGACACACGACCTCTGGGATGCCATCGAGGAGGCCACCGGGCGAGCCCGTCCGCCGGATCATGGATCAGTGGATCTGGCAGGGTGGCTATCCGGTCCTGAACGTCACGTTGGCCGACGCCGAGGTCGTCATCTCGCAGCAGCGGTTCCTCGCGGACGGATCGGCGGACGACACCGTATGGGACGTGCCGCTGCGGATCCGCGAGCTCGATGGTCAGGAGCGGTCGGTGCTCGTGGAGCCGGGTGGCGCGCGTGCGCCGGTCTCGGCGGGAGCCGTTGTCGTCGCCAACGCCGGTGCCGCCAGCTTCGTGCGGGTGCATTACGCGGATGACCTGCGCGGGGCCATCGCCGACCGCGTGTTCGAGCTGTCGGCCCTGGAGCGCTACGGCCTGGTGGACGACCTGTGGGGGGCGGTCACCTCGGGCGCCTCGGCCGCGTCGGACTTCCTGCGATTCGCTGAGAGTTTCGCCGACGAGGACGACCTGGCGGTGTGGCAGGTGGTCCTGCTGGGGCTCGGCTGGTGCGACCGCTTCGTCGAAGGTGAGACGCGGGAGCGGCTCCGGGCGTTCGTCCGCCGACTGGTGGCCCCAGCGTTGGACCGGCTGGGCTGGGAGGCCCGGGAGGGCGACGGGGATCGGATGCGGGCGCTGCGCGGCGCGCTCCTCCAGGGCCTGGGCGTGCTGGGCGAGGACCCCAACGCGGCCGCTATGGCCAGGGAGTTCGAAGGCGAGGCTCGCGCGGGCAAGCCCGTCGACGCCGCCCTCGCCGCCGCCGCGGTCAGCGTCGTGGCCCACCACGGCGACGCCGAGGACTACGGACGCTTCGTCGCGTGGTCGAACGAGGCGCCCACGCCCCAGGAACAGCTCCGGTACCTGTTCGCCCTACCGATGTTCCCCGACGCGGACCAGCTCCAGGCCACGTTGCGGGCCACGACCGATGGCGGGATCCGGACCCAGAACGCTCCGTTCGTCCTGGCCTACGCCACCATCGGGCGGGATCTCGGACCGGTGGCCTGGGCGTTCATCAAGGCCCACTGGAACGAGCTCTGCGAACGCTTCCCCTCCTCGCTCGTGATCCGCATGGCCGATGGGGTGCGGTACCTCTCCACGCCCGAACTGGCCGCTGACGCACGAGCGTTCTTCGAGGCGCATCCGATCCCGCAATCGGCGAAGGGGCTCCAACAGGTGCTCGAACGCCAGTCGGTCGCCGTCGCCCTGCGCCGGCGTGCCACGCCAGATCTGGAGGCGTTCTTCGCTCCTCGATAGCCGTCGGTCACTCCACTTGCTCGGTGACGGCGCCCCGTGAAAGGATGCCTGCGTCGCAAGGGCCATTCACGGAGGGGGGTAGATGGCGGTCACAACGGCGCCCGAGCCTGCCGTCCCCGATGTCCGGCTGGTCAGGCGCACCCTCGGGCTCGGCGCTCTCGTCTTCATCATGTTCTTCACCGTGTCCGGCGGGGCCTACGGCCTCGAGGACGTGGTGGGGTCCTCCGGCGCCGGGATGGCGATCCTGCTCATCGTCCTCACGCCGGTCATCTGGAGCCTGCCCACGGCGCTGATGGTGGCCGAGCTCGCCACCGCCATGCCGGTGGAGGGCGGCTTCTACTTCTGGGTGAAGAAGGCCATGGGTCCGTTCTGGGGATTCCAGGAGGGCTGGTGGTCCTGGCTCACGACGCTGGGTCGACATGGCGATCTACCCGGTGCTGTTCGTGGACTACTCGGCCTTCTTCTTCCCCGTGTTCCGCGACAACGGAGCGGCCCGATGGCTGTTGGGTGCGTCGGTGATCTGGATCTTCACGTACGTGAACATCCGCGGCGCGAAGCTGATCGGGGACTCCTCGAAGCTCTTCGGCGTGATCGTGCTGGCGCCGTTCGTGATCATGACGATCCTCGGGCTGTTCCAGATGCACTACAACCCGCTCAAGCCGTTCGTGCTGCCCGGGGAGACCATCAAGGAGGCGCTGAACCTCGGGCTGTTCGTGGTGATGTGGAACTACCTGGGGTGGGACGGCCTCTCGACGGTGGCCGGTGAGATGAAGAACCCCCGGCGCGACTATCCGAAGACGCTGGTCATCACGTTGCCCCTGATCACGCTCTGCTACCTGATCCCCGTGCTCATCGGCCTCGCGGTCGTCGGGGTGAACGGCGTGGAGTGGACGGCCGGTGCATGGAACGACATCGCGGAGATCATCGGCGGGCACTGGCTGGGCGTGCTGATGGCGTTCGGAGCGCTGGTGTCGGCGGCTGGCCTCTTCTCCGCTCTGTTGCTGTCGGTGACCCGCATACCGTTCGTGATGGGCGAGGACGGCTACATGCCGAGGGTGTTGTTCAAGACCCACAAGAAGTACGACACGCCGTGGGTGGCGCTCGTGGTGTCGAGCGCGATCTACTCCGTGTTCATCCTGGGACCGTTCCAGAGCCTGGTGGTCGTCGACGTCACGATCTACGCGTTCGCCTTGATGCTGGAGTTCGTCGCGCTGGTGGTCCTGCGGATCAAGGAACCGACGATGGAGCGACCGTACAAGATCCCGGGCGGATGGCTCGGGATCACCGCCGTGGTGGTGTTCCCGCTCGCGATCATCGTGTTCGCGATCTACAACCAGGTGCTGGAGGAGGGGTTCGCACGGTCCATCGGCCTCGCCGCGTTGTTCCTGGCGACGGGCCCGATCCTCTATCCGATCGCCCGGTACTTCCGCAAACGGCGTGGGATGACGGAGGACGAATTCCCGGCCATGGAGCAGATGGAGATGCAGGAGGCCGAGGATGACTGACGATCCGCTGGTGCCTTCGGACGAAGCGCCGCTGAGGATCCCGGACATCGATCGCAGCATCGATCGGATCCTGGTGCCGGTCGACGGGTCCGCCGGCTCGGAGGTCGGCATGGCGTGGGCGGATCTGGTGGCGCGGACCGCCGGCGCCGAGGTCGTCGTGGTCGTGACCTGCAATCCACCGTCGGCCATCCGCCGCCGGGGGATCCTGGAGGTCGAACACCTGCGGATCGAGATGGAGGCGGACGCGAAGGAGGTGGCCACGGAAGCCGCGCAGCTGTTCATCGACCGAGGCCATCGGGCCAGGGCGATCGTGGTGGTGGGCGAGGCGGCCGAATCCATCCTGCAGACCGCCGAGGACGAAGGCGTCGACCTCATCGTGATGGGCCGGCGAGGTCTGGGCCGACTGGAGGGACTGCTTGTGGGGTCGGTCTCGGAGAAGGTGGCGCGCTACGCCACGGTCCCGGTGTTCCTGGCCAGCTGAGGGGGAACGGGTGCGGGCGACGACGAGGGGACTCACGCGCAGGCAGTTCCTGGCGCGCGCAGGTGCGGCGGGCGCGACCCTGGCGCTGGCCCCAGCGCTGGCGGCCTGCACGAAGGAGACCAACCAGCTCGCCTTCCAGAACTGGACCGACTACATCGCCCACAGCGTGCTGCTGGACTTCACCGCGACGACCGGGATCAACGTCTCGTACCACACCTACGTGTCGAACGATGAGCTGGCCACGCGCCTGGTGCTGGCGGCGTCGCCGCGGCGCGGTGGCCGCCGCTCCTCAACGTTCGATCTGATCGTGCCCAGCGAGAACTTCGTGCGGCAGTTCATCGAGCAAGATCTCCTGCAACCGATCGACGCCGAAACGTCCCTGTCGAACATCGACAACCTGGATCCGGCGTTCCGTGAGGAAGGCTTCGACCCCGGGAACCAGTACACCGTGCCGTGGGCCACCGGTACCACGGGCATCGGCTACGACACCACCGTGTTCGATACGCCCCCCGACTGGTCGGTGTTCCTGGACACGAAGTACCAAGGGAAGATGACCCTTCTCGATGAGATCCGCGATGCCTACGCGGCGGCGCTCTTCTCATTGGGAAGCGATCCCAACACCACCTCGCCCGCCGAGATCGACGCTGCCACCGACCAGCTGATCAAGATGAAGGCTGTGATCCGGGGGTTCGATTCCGGTACCTATGGCGACGGTCTGGCCAACGGGACCCTGGTGGCCGCGCACGCCTACTCCGGCGACCTGCTGCAGGCGAAGGAGCGCAACCCGAACCTGGACTTCGTGCTCCCGGAGGCGGGAGCCCTTCGGTGGGTGGATTCGATGGCAGTGCCGGTGGACGCTCCGAGCTTGGACAACGCCCTGACGTTCATGGACTTCTACCTGCAGCCGGAGGTCAGCGCCAAGAACTCCAACGTGATCCGATACGACACGGGCAACCAGGCCGCCGTGCCCATGCTCGACCCCACCGTCAAGAACGACCCGGTGATCTTCCCGCCCGCTGACGTCCTGGATCGCCTCTCCTTCACGGCGGCGTTGGGCGCCGACACGGAGAAGCTCTACGAGGAGGGTTGGGAGCGCGTGCAGGACGCCTGACCCGCGTCTTGACACCCGCGCGGCCCCTCCATATCGTTCGGGAGCGAACGACTCTGGGCGTGGTTCGAGGCGCCCAACCGCGAGGAGGGGACATGGCCGAAGGCCGTGCCGTGGTCGAGGGCGTCGAGGTGGCCACGGACCACTGGATCGGTGGCGAACGGGTGACGTCATCGGCGAGCTTCCCCACCGTCTCGCCGATCGACGGGACCACGATCGCCGAGGTGGCTCGCGGGGACGCCGCCGCCGCAAACGCGGCCGTGCAGGCCGCGCGAGCGGCCTTCGGGACGTGGGCCGCAGCCTCCCCGAAGGAGCGTGCCGAGACCCTGCATCGCATCGCCGACGGCGTCGAAGCGCGGGTTCCGGAGCTGGCCGCCGTCGAGACGCGCGACAACGGCTCGCTCCTGCGCTCGATGCGTCACTCGGTCATGCCGCGCGTAGCCCGGAACTTCCGGTTCTTCGCCGACCAGCTGCTGGAGCTCGACGACCAGGGGATGGACTACGAAGGTCACGCCGAGCGCTTCGCCTGGGATCCCGCGGGCCTCACCGCCGTCATCACCCCATGGAACGCGCCGCTGATGCTCGCGACCTGGCGGGTGGCTCCCGCCCTCGCCTCTGGCAACAGCGTGGTCCTGAAGCCCCCGGAGTGGGCGCCCCTAAGCGCCTCGATGCTGGGAGACATCGCCCACGAGGCCGGCCTTCCCGACGGGGCGTTCAACGTGCTGCAGGGGATCGGGGAAGAGGCCGGCGCGGCCCTCACGGCGCACCCGGGCGTGGACCGGATCGCCTTCACGGGCTCGGTGCCCACGGGCAAGCTCGTGGCGAAGGCGGCCGCCGAGAACCTCACGCCTGTATCGCTGGAGCTGGGCGGGAAGTCACCCTTCGTCGCGTTCGCCGATGCGGATCTGGATGCCGTCGTGAAGCAGGCGGTGAACCAGTTCGACAACGCCGGCCAGGTCTGTCTGGCCGGGACCCGGTTGTTGATCGAGGCCGGGATACACGACGCGTTCTTGGAGCGGTTCACGGACGCGGCGGGTGCGCTCATCCAGGGAGATCCGCGCGAGGAGACGACGGACATCGGTCCGCAGATCACGCGGGAGCACTTCGAGCGTGTGGATGGTTTCGTGCAGCGTGCGAAGGCCGCCGGCGCCCGTGCCATCGTGGGTGGGGGACCCAACGAGGACCTGGGCGGCCTCTATTACCGTCCCACGCTCCTCGTCGACGCGCCCGGCGGATCGGAGATCCTCACCAAGGAGGTCTTCGGCCCGGTGCTGACGCTGCAGACGTTCTCCGATGAGGACGAGGCCGTGGCCCTTGCCAACGACACCGACTACGGGCTCGCCGCCATCCTGTACACGGGGGATCCCGAGCGAGCCGAACGCGTGAGCGCTCGGCTGGTCGCGGGAACCGTATGGGTGAACTGCTTCTTCGTGCGCGACCTCCGAGCGCCCTTCGGTGGATCCCGCAACTCGGGCATCGGCCGCGAGGGTGGCGTCTGGAGCTTCGACTTCTACGCGGACGTGAAGAACGTCTGCACGGCACCGTGGAACTGAGCAGGGGAGGTACCGATGGGTGAGGTGGTGGGCGCGGCCCTGGTCGCGCACGTTCCCACGATCATGCTGCCGGAGGACACGCGCAAGGAGCTCAACGGCGGCCAGGACATCACGCTCGTTCCTGGATTGCAGCGGATGAAGACGGAATGCCTCGACCGGCTCGAGCCCGACACGGTCATCGTGTTCGACACCCACTGGGAGTCCACGTTCGAGCACATCGTCACGGCTGCCGACCGACGCCAGGGGAAGTTCACCAGCCATGAGCTGCCACGCGGGATGAACCAGATCCCCTACGACATCCCCGGGGATCCCGAGCTCGCCGCCCTGATCGCGGCGCAGGCCGAGGGCCGCGACGATTGCTGGATCCTGGCCTGCGACGATCCGTATCTCCCCATCTTCTACGGGACGATCAACGTGTGGACGTACCTGGGTGATCCCGACACGCGTTGGATCAGCGTGGCGATCAACCAATGCTGCACCACCGAGGACTTCCTGCTCTTCGGCGGGTTGATCGGCGACGCGATCCGGGCGAGCGATCGTCGTGCCGTGCTGCTGGCTTCCGGCGGCATGACGCACCGGTTCTTCCCCTTCCGAGAGCTGCGTGCGCACGAGAGCTCGGCCGCACCCGAGAACATCCTGGGGACCGAGTCCTACGAGGCGGACCAGCGGGTGCTGCGGATGATGGAGGAAGGTGATCACGCGGGAGTCATCGGGTGGATGCCCGAGTACCGCAAGGCGGCTCCGGAGGGGCATTTCGGGCACTACCTGATGATGGCCTCGGCGTTGGGCGGCGCTCGCTGCCAGGCGCCGGGGGAGCGGTTCAGCGAGTACGAAGCGTCCGTGGGGACGGGCCAGGTGCACGTGTGGTTCGAACGGCCGGCCGACGGATGGACGGGAGCCGGCGCCGCCGCCTAGCGGCGCAGGTCGGGAGAGGGACGGAAGGAAAGGGGGGATCGGTGGCGGACCAACAGGGTCAGTCACAAGATCTGGGCTACGAGCGCCTCGGCCAGAAACGTCTGAAGTTGGCCGATGTCGTTGCTCAGTCCGTGGGCTTCATGGGACCGGTGTTCAGCGCCGCGTTCATCATCCCGGCGATCGTGGGGGCCAACGCGGCCGCCAAGGGAGCCGGCAACGCAGCGCCGCTCGCGGTCTTGGTCGCGGCGATCGGCGTCTTCGCGCTGGGCTGGATCGTGGCCCAGTACGCGAAGCGGATCCATGCGGCCGGGTCGCTGTACGACTACGTGTCGAACGGCCTCGGCAACATGGCGGGCGCCACGGCGGGATGGATCTATTACGGAGGGACGATCATCCTGACCACCGGTCTCGGGGTGCTGATCGGCGGCTACATCCACGACATCCTGTTGCCCACCTGGGGCATCGACAACGGCCTGTTCCCGATCTGGGTCTGGGACGTGATCTGGGCCGTCCTCCTGTTCGCGGTGCTGTACTTCGGCGTCCAGATCTCGACCCGCGTGCAGCTGACGTTGGCGCTGATCTCGGTCCTGGTGTTCACGATCTTCATGATCTCGGTGATCGTGCAGCTCGGCTCCGACAACGATGTGGCGCGGGCGTTCAAGCCCAGCTCATCGCCCGATGGCTGGTCCGGCATCCTGTTCGGCGTGCTGTACGGCGTCCTGATCTTCGTGGGGTTCGAGACGGCGGCCAACCTGGCCGAGGAGACCGATGAGCCGAAGAAGCACATCCCGCGAGCCGTGTTGTTCTCGGTGATCGTGGTGTCGATCTTCTACCTGCTCGCCTCCTACGTGGTCGTGGCCGGTTACGGGTTCGACCTCAACGCGATCTTCGAGGCGAACGTGGCGGGCCCAGCGCTGGTCCTGCTGGGGGCGCCCGGCTCCGGCCTTCGGCTCGGAGACGATCCTGAAGATCCTGCTGCTGGTGGTGTTGTTCGACATCCTCGCGGTCGGTGTGGGCGCGGCGGTGGCATCCACGCGCGGGCGTGTTCGCGATGGCGAGGGATCGCCGTCTGCCCGGCGCCGTTGGCGTCGGTCAGCAAGCATGGAACGCCCGTGGGCGCGATCATCCTGCTGATGGTGGTCCAGGGCCTGCTGATCATCGCCGACCGTTCGTCGGAGACGCTTCTGTCGCTGCCAGGGGCTCCCGCACTACTTCTCGATCTTCATCTGGTGCGCCACGTTCGGCGGTTTCGCCCTGCTGGTCGTGTACCTCATGATGTCGCTCGGAGCCATCAGAGGCCTGGCGGACGATCCGAACCGGGCAGGGCTGATCATCGCGGTGATCCTCGGAGTGGCGATCACCGTGGGTGGGATCTTCGGCTCGTTCTACAAGGTCACGAGTCCATTGCTCATAGCGCCGTGGGCGGCGGTGATCTGGGGCGTGATCGGCTTGATCTACATGGTGGCGGTCAAAGGCCGGGAGCCCGCGAGCCAGGTCCTGGGTGATCTGCGAGACGAGGGGGTGGCCGAGCTGATCCGGATCCGGGGCGCCGCGGGATGACCGAGCCGGATCGGCCGCTGCACCTGGACGCGTCGCGCGAGGAGGTCCTCGCGCGGGCGGCCGACCTGGTGGCCGCGGCGTGGCGGAGCTTCGACAGGTTCCGTCCCGAGGAGCCGCAGCTGGACGATCGGGTTCGGCAGCTCCTCGGGACGGCCCTGCCGGACGCAGGCCACCTCCGCGCTGGAGGCGCTCGGCGACGCGGCCCGCATCCTGGACGAGTCGATCGCGCAGGCGCGTCCGCGCTACTTCGCGTTCATCGGGTCCAGCGGACTCCCGATCGGTGCCCTGGCCGACTTCCTCGCCCACACCTACGACATCAACCTGGCGGTCGATGCACGCGCCGCCACCCAGATCGAGGATCAGGCGGTCCGGTGGGTGGCGGAGTTCGTCGGCTTCCCGGGAGCGGGAGGCGCTTTCACCAGCGGTGGAACGATCAGCAACGTGAGTGCGATCGCGGCGGCGCGCGAGCGAGCGTTGCCGGGCTCCCGGCTGGCGGGCCTGGCAGGCGCCCGGGTGGCCGTCTACTGCTCCCAGGAGGTGCACTACTCGGTCACCCGGGCCGTCGAGCTGCTCGGCATCGGTTCCAACAACCTGCGCGCCGTGGCCCTGGATGGCCTTCGTCGCATGCGCCCCGAGGCGCTCGCCGACTCGATCGATGCGGACCTCGCCCGGGGTATCACGCCTATCGCCGTCATCGCGTCGGCGGGAACGACCCTCACCGGCGCGATCGACCCGCTCGAAGACATCGCCAGGGTGTGCGGCGATCGCAAGGTGTGGCTCCACGTGGACGGGGCGTACGGGCTGCCGGCGGCGGCGGTCGCGTCGCGCGCCGACGACTTCCGGGGGTTCGAGCTCGCCGACTCGTGTTCGGTGGATGCTCACAAGTGGCTCTACCTGCCGAAAGCGTGCGGGGTGGTGCTGGTGCGCGACGCGGACTCGCTGGCGCGGGCGTTCGCCCACGAGCAGGGCTATCTCCCCCACCAGCAGCATGAGCTCCATGCGGTGGATACCACGCTCGAGTATTCGCGTCCGTTCCGCGCGCTCAAGCTCTGGCTCGCCTTCCGTGCCCATGGGGCGGCACAGTTCCGCAACGCGATCGCGCAGAACTTCGAGGAAGCCGCGTTGCTGTATCGACGGGCCCAGGCCACCGAGGACTTCGAGGTGATGGAGGCGCCGCCACGGCTGTCGATCGTGCCCTTGCGCCACGTGCCGCCAGACGTGGGCGACGTCAACGCGCACAACCTGGCGCTCGCCGAGGCGATCCAAGCGGACGGGCGCGTCTACCTGTCGTCGGCGCTGATCGACGGTGAGGTCTGGCTGCGCCCCTGCTTCGTCAACTTCCGCACGACAGAGGACGACGTGCTGGCTCTGCTGGACGTGGCGCGCGAGCTGGGCGAGCGGCTGGCCGGGAAGGGAGCGCCGCGTGACGTCGGCGGCGCCCGCGGACCGCTCCGCCGACGGCTTGCTGCCCGCCGAGCGGAAGGTCGCAGGAGGCCCTCGACGACCTGCCCTTGGACTTCCGCGCCATGGGCGCCATCTCGAACCTGTTCCGCAGCTCCAGCCGCGATCCGTCGCCACATGGAGGCGAAGGTGCTCGCCCCCGACCGGCTGTCGTGGACCTCGTTCGTGGGCCTGTGGGTGCTGTGGGTCTGGGGCGAGATGGAGGCGAGGGAGTTCGCTGCGGCGGTCGGGATCAGCCGCCCCACGGCGACCGGGCGTGATGACCACGCTGGAGGGCCGTGGGTTCGTCGACGCGACGCAAGGACGGCGGCGGACGGCCGCATGGTGCTCGTTTCGCTCACGGCCGTCCGGCCGACGAACGATCGAGATCGCTGTTCCCGAAGTTCAATGCGGAGGAGGTCGGCGGTGGCCGCGCACCTGGTCCCACGAGCAGCAAGACAGCTCGCCGCCATGCTGCGGTCGTCTGCTCCGGAGCGGTGGCTCCCGACACGGATGACCGCGCCAGGTGGACACGAGTCTGACCCCGACCGTCAGGTCATCCGACCTGCTCGACGATCCGCGGACAGAAGCGTCGGGATCTGCGCCGGATCGTCGGTGAACTGGCTCGGTTTGATGCAGATCGTGGTGAACCCTCGCGCCACCTGGCCCGGGATCGCGGCGAGCGCCTCATCCAGGTCGGCGACCGTCGAGGCGTCCGTGAATCGGCCCCGCGTGCCGCCCACCATCTCGAGATCGGCCGGGTGCCCGTCCAGCGGCTCGCATCGCGTCGTGTAGCCGGTGCAGGTCCTCGTCGGAGGTCGAGCCCAAGGGGTTGAACCCATGGCCGTACCGGACCAGCCGACGGAGCAGGGCGTCGTGCAGGCGCTGACCGCCGAACCAGAGACGGGGGCCCTCGGGTCGGAAGGGCTTCGGCTCGAGCTACACGTCGTCGAACCGGTAGTACGCGCCCTCGAACGTCGTCGGACCCAGTCGCCACAGCAGGTCCCAAGCGGCCAGGTGTTCGTCCAGCCGAGCCCCGCGTTCGGAGAACGGCACTCCGAGCGCGTCGTACTCGGCCCGATGCCAGCTGACGGTGGGTTGGACCACCAGCCGACCGCCCGAGAGGAGGTCGAGGGTCGGCGAGCTCCTTCGCGATCTGGAGCGGGTGGCGCAGCGGCGGGATCACGGCACTGGCCACCAACCGGATCCGAGAGGTCGACCGCGGCGACGGCCGCCAACAGCACCAGGGACGAGGGCCAGGGGTCGCCGGATCCTGGTTGCCCGGCAAGGCGTAGTCACGCGGGTTCGCCGGCATCCCGTCCGCGTCGGCGCCGACGCCCAGCACGACGTGCTCGCTGACCATCACCCCGTCGAAGCCCGCCTCCTCGGCCGCCTGCGCCATCTCGCACCAGACCCTCGAGGTCACGCGGCGGGCATCAAGGTGTGGTTCTCGCTGAGGATCAGGATCAGCTTGGGTCGAGCCGTCATGGCGATCGTAGTCTGTATCAGACTAGTGGGTGGTCACTCGGACGGGCATCCGCTTGATGCCGTTGACGAAGTTCGAGCGGATGCGTTCGACCGGGCCCGGCGAGCTCGATCGTGTCCAGCCGGGGGATCAGCTCCTGGAACAGGATCTTCGTCTCCAGGCGGGCGAGGTGCGCGCCCAGGCAGAAGTGGGGCCCGCCGGGCCCGAACGTCACGTGATCGTTCGGCGTGCGCGTCACGTCGAAGGTGTAGGGGTCGGGGAACATCCTCTCGTCGAGGTTCGCGCCGATGTACCACGTGACCACCTTGTCGCCCGCCTGATCGGCTGGCCGTGCAGTTCGGTGTCGCGCGTCGCGGTCCGGCGGAAGTGCATGACCGGCGTCGCCCACCGCAGGATCTCCTCGGTGGCGTTGGGGATCAGCTCGGGCTGGTCGCGCAGCAGCTGCGAGCTGTTCGGGGTGCTGCATCAGCGCGAGCATCCCGTGGCTGATCGTGTGCCGGGTGGTCTCGTTGCCCGCGATCATCAGGACGCCGAAGTAGTTGTGGAACTCGGCCTCGTTGAGCATCCCTTCGGACTGTGCGATCGTCAGCGCCTGGAGCACGTCGTCGGCTGGTTCGGCGAGGCGAAGGTCGCGCTGTGCGTCGGCGTAGGCGAAGACGTCGAGCGCGGTGGGGGAGCGGAACGGCAAGAAGCGGTACGCCTCGGTGTCGACCTTGTCGACGACGGCGGCCGAAAGGTCGGGGTCCTGGTTCGCGATCATGTTGTCGCCCCAGGAGATCAGCTTGGGCGCGTCCTCCTGTGGCACGGTGAAGATCGAGCACAGGAACCGGATCGGCAGGTCGCGGCTGATCTGGCTCACGAAGTCGAACTCGCCCTGGGGGAGCGCGCGGTCGAGCACGTCGCGCGCGACGTCGCGGATCCAGTCCTCGTACTGACCCGACCCCGCGGGCGCTGAACCGTTTCGAGCAGATCCTTGCGCTGAGCTCGGTGTGGCGCGGCGGATCGGTCTCCAGCATCGACTTGCGGACGTCGAGCTGTTCGTCGTCCAGCTCCTCGAGCGCCACGGCGCCGAGTTCAGCTGGAGTAGGTCTCCCAGTCCATGTGGATCGCCGTGAGGTCGTCGTAGCGGGTGACGGCCCAGAAGCCGTGATTGGGCGTCGGGCTCGGGGTGCCAGATGACCGGGTGCTCGGGCGCAGGAGGTCGAACCACTCGAACGGGACCCGCTCGACGTAGTTGTCCGGGTTCACCAGGTCGATCTCGCCGAGCACCACGCCCATGCGCGCGGCCTCCCCTCCGGTGCGCGGCGCCAGATATTTTGCTACCGAACGACCTGGCGGGCAACCTGGCGGGAACCGGGTGTCAGATCACCTCGAAGTAGCGGCGGCGCTCCCACTCGGACACCACATCGGGGGCCAGGAACGCCTCCCATTCCCAGCGGCCCGCCTCGGCGTAGTGAGCACGCACATCGGGACCGAACGTCTCGGATGACCCACGCGCCGCCCGGAACGCGTCGACGGCGTCACCCAGGTCGGCGGGCAGCGGCGGGACCTCGCGTTCCCAGTCCGCACCGATCAACGGTTCGCCGGGGTCCGCACCGCTGTCGATGCCGTCACGCGCCGAGGCCAGCAGACCGGCGATCGCGAGGTACGGGTTCACGTCGGCGCCGGGCACCCGCCACTCGAGCCGGGTCGACGTCGGCTCCTCGATCAGTACCCGGCACGAGACCATGCGGCTGTCGATACCCCCAGCTGAGCCCGTTGCCTGAGAACTCGGCCCCGAGGACGCGGCGGTAGGAGTTGATCGTGGGCGCGTACCAGAGCATCAGTGCGGACGCCCGAGCGAGCACCCCGCCGACCGCCGCACGCAGCGGCGGCGGCGAGCGTCGTCCCCGGTCGAGACCTTGACCGAACACGTGCACTCCGTCGGCATCCAGCAGGGATAGGTGCAGATGACATGACGAGCCGGTGGTGTCGGCGAACGGCTTCGCCATGAACGTCGCGGCCATGCCGTTCGCGGCCGCGAGGTCGCGCATCGCGAGCTTGAACAGGATGTGGCGGTCGGCCATCTCGAGCGCCTGTCGGTACTCCAGGTTGATCTCCCACTGGCCGAGCCCCCACTCCACCTGGCTGGTCCAGGGACCCAGGTTCGAGTCGGCGAGCGCCTCGCGCAGGCTCGCGAGAAGAACGACCTCGTGCTGGTCGCCGGCCTGCACCGTGTAGTCGGCGCGCGCGAGCGTGGTCGGGACCGAGGGTCTCGTAGCCGTTCGGTCCGGGCGTCGTCGTAGGTGCCGCGGTAGAGGGAGAACTCGAGTTCGCTCGCGACCAGGGGGATGAGCCCGGTCGTTCGCTGAACCGCTCGACCTGACGGCGCAGGATCGTGCGGGGCGCCACCTCGACCAGGTCGTCGCGGCCCATCTCCACGAAGTCGGCGACGCAGATGGCGGTCGCCTCGAGCCACGCGGCGGGCCGAAGGGTGTCGAGGTCGGGCACGAGCCGCACGTCGTGCCATCCGGTGTGGTGGCCCGTGTACGCCTGGACCGGACCCGGCCACTGGTCCATGTCCCAACCCAGGACGCACGAGCTGAGCGGCACGCCCTCATCCATGAGTCGGCGGAACACGTCGACCGCGAACCGCTTGCCCACCAGCCGTCCGGTGACGTCGGCCGAGGTCACGATCACCGTCCGGATGCCGGCCTCCTCGAGGTCGTCGGCGCGCAGCGCGGGCGTCGATCGGCAGGGGCGGTCATCGGGTGAGCCAGCCACCGTCGACCGGCAACTGCGCGCCGGTGATGAACGACGCCTCGTCCGACAGCAGGAACGACACCGCCGCGGCGACGTCCTCGGGCTCGCCGACCCGGTCGATCAGCAGACGCTGCGACATGAACGCCCAGGCCTCGGGCGAGCGTAGGTCGCCGCCGGGGATGAACGACGTCGCGATCGGGCCCGGCGCCACCGCGTTGACGCGGATCCTCCGATGGGAGAGCTCGACGGCGAGGGCCTTCGTGAGCATCTTCACGCCTCCCTTGGACGCGTTGTAGTGCACCTGCGGGTGGCCCGGGACGACACGACGACCTCTGACTCGATCGTCGACATGTTCACGATCGCGCCACCGCCGGCGTCGCCGATCGCGGGAGCGATCGCGCGGGTCACGACGTACATGCCCTTCAGGTTGGTGTCGAGGACCAGGTCCCACTTCGGCTTCCTCGAGGTCGTCCAGCGGCGCACATCCGCACCAGGCCTGCGTTGTTGACCAGGAGGTGGATCGCCCCGAACGACGCCGAGCGCGGCGTCGCGCGCGGCCTCGACCTGCCGATCGCTCGCGCACGTCGACGACGAATGCCATCGCGCGCCCGCCTTCGTCGACGATCGCGGCCACGGTGTCGCTCTGCGGCGTCCAGCCGCACGTCCGCGACCGCGACGACGGCTCCCTCCGACGCCAGTCGCATCGCGATCGCCCGCCCGATCCCCGAGCCGGCCCCGTGACGAACGCTGTGCGATCCCGTGTGGTCGAAGCTCATCGGCTCGACCACACACCCCGCGAACGCCACGCCCCCGAGGTCGACCACCAGGCAGGCCGCCGTCCGCCGGAAGCGGTCGCGCCCGTCACGATAGGAGGAGTCGTCGCTCGCCAGGAACAGCACGCATGCGGCGATCTCCTCGGGTTCGCCGGCCGCTGCATCGGGACCGAGCGCGGTCGCGAACAGCGTACGCGCCCTCTCGGTCGAACCCCCGGGCGTCGGCGAGCTCGTCCATGTCGTCATCCCCCATCGGGGTCCGGACCCACCCCGGGCACAGCGCGTTCGCGCGGATCCCGTCGGCGGCATGATCGACCGCGATCGAACGCCGCGAGCGAGATCAGCGCCTGCCTTCGAGGCTCCCGTAGGCCGCGCTCGACGGAGACGCCGACGACCCCCGCGCACCGATGGACACCAGCACGATCGAGCCGCCACCGCGCTCGATCATCGCCGGGATGCAGGCGCGGACCAGGCGCATCGCACCGGTGAGGTTCACGTCGAGGGTGCGGCCCAGCCCTCGTCCGACGACGTCGGCCGACCGAGCCACCGAGCCCGATGCCGGCGTTCGCGACCACGACGTCGATGCCCCCGAACGCGCGGATCGCCGCGTGCCACCACCTGGGCGCGTGCGCCGGGTCGGCTGGCGTCGCCGGCGATCGCGAGACCGCCCGGTCGTCTGCAGCGACCTCGCAACGGTTCGGCTCGCCGACCGGTGACGACCACCGTAGGCGCCCTCGGCGGCGAACCGCTGGGCCACGGCAGCCCCGATACCGGTGCCCCCACCGCTCACGATCGCCACCTTGCCTTCCAGCCGCATCAGGCCTCCCGTGCGGTTCGTGCGGGTTCCTGGCCGTACCGATGGCGTCAGTGGTACGGCAGGTAGTAGCGGAGCTCCCAATCCGTGACGTCGGTGGTGTCGGGGTCGTTGGTGGCGCCCAGTAGCGTTCCCACTCCCCGCGTTTCAAGATCGTGAACGCCTCGACGATCTCGGACCCCAGGGCTTGGACCAGCTCCGTGTCGTCGGCGTTCATCACCTCGAGCGCGGCCGCAGGTTCGGGGGGATGCAGACATCGGAGTCTGGTTCCTCGCCGATCGGCTGTGGCGGGCTTGAGCTCCGATCGCGTCCTCCACACCGAAGCGGGCGGCGTGCAGCACGGCGGCTCCCACCAGGTAGGGGTTCGCGGAGGCGTCGGCCGTCCGCTGCTCCAGTCGCGTGGCCTCGCCCCGCGCCGGCGGCACCCGCACCGTGACACTGCGGTCGTCGTGACCCCAGTTCGCCCAGTAGCCGTTCAGCATGTCGGGATGCAGCCGCTTGTAGGCGTTGACGTTGGGCGCCATGATCGCGCCCATCCCCGCGTGGTGTGCGAGCACGCCCGCCGATGCACTGCCGCGCCAGGTCCGAGAGACCCTCGGGGTCGTTCGGGTCGTGGAACGCGTTGGAACCGTCGTCGCGGCGGAAGCTGAAGTTCACGTGCATCCCGCTGCCGCCCCGGTCGTTCAGGGGGCGGCCCAGGAAGGTGGCGAGCTTGCCGTTGCGCTCGGCGCACCTCGCGGATCAGCAGCCGGAAGACGAACGCGTCGTCGGCGGCGGTGATCGCGTCGTCGTAGCGGATGTTCACCTCGAACGCCGATTCGTCGTACTCGCTGCTCCAGCTCTCGACCGGGAAGCCGCAGGCCAGCGCGGTGTTCACCATGTCGTCCACGCAGCCCGACGGGTCGACGGACATGCCCGGTGCCGTAGACACGGTGGCCTGGCAACGAGACCGGCCGCCAGCCCACCACCGCCGTCGGGCTCCATCAGGTAGAACTCGAGTTCGAAGCTGATCTGCGGTTCCAAGCCCATCGCACGCCACGCGTCGACCGCTCGCCGCAGCACGTGGCGTGGATCGATCGGCATCGGCTCGCCCTCGTAGGTGACGTCGCCGATGCCGATCACGGTGTCGGGCTCCCACGAAGGCGGAGCGAAGCCGCGGTCCAGGTCACGTCGATGTCGTGGCAGCCCCACATCGAACTGGGTTCGCGGCACCATCAGGATCTCGCGATCGTGGGTGAGCGGGTAGACGCCGACGCAGAACGCCGCGTGCCCCGACTCCGCCAGCGTCGCCGAACAGGTACTTGCCGCGCTCCAGCCCGTGGACGTCGGGGTAGAGGAGTCGGAGCCGTTTGCCGTTGATGTCCATCGACCCTCCAAGGGTGTTCGTGCGGACCCTAGCGGAGCCCCGCCCGGCTTGCGCGCCGAAATCGTTCGGGCACAAAATACCCCTTCGTGCGGGTGGGGAGCGGCGATGAGCATCGGCGAGGGGATCACGCTGGAGGATCTCGAACGCGACCCTTACCCGATCTACGCCCGGCTCCGAGACGACGAACCCGTCAGCTGGGTGCCCGCGGTGGGGCTCTGGCTGGTGACGCGGTTCGAGGATGTCCGCAGGTCGATCTCACGCCGGAGGTGTTCACCGCCGCGACCGATCCGTCCACGCTGAACCGAACGATGGGCGTGAACATGCTCGGGATGGAGGGACCCGAGCAGGCGTGGATCCGCGCCATGACCGAGACCCCGTTCCGGCCGCGGGACGTGGAGGAGCGGACGCAGGGGATGATCCCCCGGCTCGCGAACGAACTGGTCGACGGCTTCGTCGAGTTCGGCGAGACCGACCTGTTCCGGACCTACGCCGATCCGATGCGCGTCCGTTCGCTGCTGCTTCATGCTCGGGCTCGCACGAGGTGCCGTGGCAGGACATCCTGCGACTGGAACGAAGGGTTGATGCCGGGCCTCGCCAACTTCGAGGGCGATGCCGTCGAAACAGGCACCGGCCGACGCCGCCAGCGCGGAGCTCGGCGCCGCGATCGAACGGGTGCTGGATCGACTCGGAGACCGAGCCCGACGGCAGCGGTGCTCTCGTGGATGTTGCATCACGAGGAGGAGGGGCGACGGATGACCCGTGCACAGATCGTCGCCAACACCAAGCTGATGCTCTCCGGAGGGCTGCAGGAACCCCGCGACCTGATCGCGCTGACCCTATGTGCGCTCCTGCGGGAGCCGGCGCAGTTCGCGCACGTGCGGGACGATCGGACGCTTGTGAAGGCCGCCGTCGAGGAGACGCTTCGCTGGGCGGGTCCGGTGGGCACCTCGACCCGTCAGGCGACACAGGCGGCGGAGCTGGCCGGGGTGACGCTGGCGCCGGGCTCGCTCGATCGGCGCGGTGCTGTCGTCGGCGAACCGGGACCCCCGTCGGTGGAACCGACCCCGATCGCTTCGACATCCACCGCAAGGAGGGGGCCCACCTGGCGTTCGCGGCGGGCACCCACTTCTGCCTGGGGGCCTGGTTCGGGCGCCATCTCGCGCGGGTGTCGCTCGATGTCCTGCTGGACCGCCTGCCCGGGCTCGCTCTGGATGACCAGCGCCCCGTCACGTTGTCGGGGTGGGAGTTCCGAGCTCCGGATTCGTTGTGGGTACGGTGGAGCGCGTGAACGTGGAACGAACGCCCCGGACACCGGCCCGGGCCGAAACGGTCGGGAGCCTCCTTCGCCCTCCCGACCTCAAGGAGGCCATGCGGTCCTTCTACAAGCCCGGCCATTCCGCGATCCTGGATGAAGAGCGTGAGAAGGATCGCAGCGCGCTGCGGGCGCAGGAGGACGACGCGATCCGGGAGGCGATCCGGCGGCAGGTCGACTGCGGCCTGGACGTGGTCACCGACGGAGAGTTCCGGCGGTGGATGTTCATGAACTCCTTCTACGACGCCGTGTCGGGCGTGCGGACCGGCAAGACCGTGCGCTTCCGCAACGATGGCGGAGACGACGTGGAGCTGAACGTGCACGAGATCGTGGACCGGCTCGTGTCCACGGATTCGCCGGCGGCCCGCGAGGCCGCCTTCATGCACGAGGCGGCGCACGGGTTCCCGTTCAAGGTCACCTTCCCCGCGGCGTCGATCTTCACGCACCCGCTCACCACCGTGGCCGGTCCGGACGGGAGCGGCTACGGGTCGCTGGGGGCATTCGTGGAGCACGCGGTCGAGATCGAACGGGGGTTGGTTGCCGATGCGATCGTCGCGGGGGCCGGTTACATCCAGTTCGACTTCCCGCTGTATCCGTACCTCGTCGATCCGCAGTGGACGGCGCGGTTCGAGGTGGAGGGGCACGATGTTGAGGGGCTTGTGGAGACGGCGCTCGCGGCCGACACGGCGGTCCTCGAGGGCATCCCCGACGACGTCACCGTGGGTCTGCATATCTGTCGCGGCAACTTCCGCTCGTCGTGGATGTGCGAGGGCTCGCTCGCGCCGGTCGCCGAGCGCGTCTTCGGGGGTCTGCCCTACGACGTGTTCCTGGTGGAATGGGACGACCTCGGACGTGACGGGGGGTTCGCGCCCGTGCGCCACCTGCGTGAAGGAGCCGTGATGGTGATGGGCATCGTGAGCTCGAAGACTCGCGAGATGGAGCGCGAGGATGACCTCATGCGTCGGATGGAGGAGGCGGCGGGGACCGTAGGCGGCATCGATCGGCTGGCGATCAGCCCGCAGTGCGGGTTCGCGTCCGTGATGGTCGGAAACGAGATCGACGAGGACATGCAGTGGCGCAAGCTCGAGCTCGTGGCCCGGGTGGCAGATCGCCTGTGGGGTCATGGAGGCTCCGCCTAGCGCAAGCAGGTCGTTCGCGGGATCGAGGGAGGGCATGACCGCACCTGGCAAGATGCACGAGGACGAGGTGGACACCGACGTGTCGCTGGTGGCCAGACTGCTCGCCTCGCAGTTCCCGCGATGGGCGGACCTCCCGCTCGTGCCCATCCAGCCCTCCGGGACCGACAACGCGATCTATCGGCTCGGCGACGACATGGCCGTGCGACTCCCCCGCATCCATCGGGCCGTGGAGCAGGTGGACAAAGAACAGCGGTGGCTGCCCAGACTGGCGCCGCATCTCCCGCTCGCGATCCCCGTCCCGCTGGCGAGGGGGGTGCCCGGCGAGGGCTACCCGTGGCCGTGGTCCGTCTACCGCTGGCTCGAAGGAGAGAGCGCGACCCCGGAGGGCATCGCCGATGCAGACCAGGTCGCGCTCGAGCTTGCGCGTTTCATCGTCGCCCTGCAACGGATCGACCCCGCGGGCGGACCGGCTCCGGGGTCGCACAACTTCTCCCGCGGCGTGTCGCTAGCGACGCGAGACGTCGAGACCCGCGCCGCGATCGCAGCCCTGGAGGGCACGCTCGACGTGCACGCGGTGACCGCGGTGTGGGACGCAGCCCTCCGGGCGCCGCAGTGGCATCGCTCGCCCGTGTGGATCCACGGAGACCTGCAATCCGGGAACCTGCTCACCACACAGGGCCGGCTCAGCGCCGTCATCGACTTCGGTGGACTGGGCGTGGGCGACCCCGCATGCGATCTGATCGCGGCCTGGGAGCTCCTGGCGGCGGAGACCCGGGACGCGTTCCGCGCGGCGCTGCCGATCGACGATGCGACCTGGACGCGCGGCCGCGGTTGGGCCCTGTCCATCGCGCTGATCTTCATCCCGTACTACCTCACCTCGAACCCCCGGGGCGTCGCCAACGCCCGACGCGTCGTCGATGAAGCCCTGGCGGATCACGAGAGGGCGGCATGACCCCGGACTCCGTTCCCGCGCACCCCATGCGGGCCCTGATCCTGAAGCCCCAGCGGCTGGCGGACCCGGGCCTGGTGGGGGAGGCATTGGCGGAACGAGGGATCGAGCTGGTGGAGCACATCCTGGCGGATGAGGGCCCACCACCCCCTCTGGACGGGTTCGACCTGCTCGTGGTGATGGGGTCACCGTGGTCCGTCTACGGGGAGGAGGTGCGGGGGTGGATCGATGGGCTCCTGGAGCGGATCCGTGAGGCCGACGACGCTCAGATCCCGATGCTGGGGATCTGCTTCGGCGCGCAGGCGTTCGCCCAAGCTATGGGTGGCGCGGTCGAGAAGGCACCCGACACCGAGGTCGGGTTGCGCCAGGTCTACACGGGGAACGAGGCGATCGTGTCAGCCGGCCCGTGGTTCATGTGGCACGGCGACACGTTCGTGCCGCCCCCCACCGCCGACGTGATCGCGCGGACCCCGGCTGGGCCGCAGGCCTACCGCTCGGGGGCCCACCTCTTGGTGCAGTTCCACCCCGAGGCCACGGCCGACATCGTCGAGGCGTGGCTGGCGTTCGACGACAGCGACTTCCGCACCGCCGGCGTCGATCCACTACAGATCCTGGCGGCGATGCGGGGATCCCACGCCGAGGCGAAGGCGCGGGCCGACCGGCTGGTCGGCGCGTTCCTGCAGGGTCGGTCCCGGTGAGGGTCCTCAGGCGCGTTCGGGGGGGCGGATCCCCCGGAACTCCCAGTCGCCGCCGAACGCGGTGGAGATGACCTCCTCCGACGCGGAGGGTTGTGCGCCGACGTCCTCCCGGATCGGGACGCTTCCCTCCACGATCGTGTTGCGAAGGGTCCCAAGCCCGTCCACCTCGACCTCGACCACGTCGCCCGGCTGCACCGGCCGGGAGTTGGCCGGGGTTCCCGAGAGGATCACATCGCCCGGTAGTAAGGAGATCGTGCGCGCGATGTCCGCCACCAGGTAGTGCATGTCCCAGATCATCTCGTCCGTGCTGCCGTCCTGGACGACCCGCCCGTTCACGATCGTTTGGATCCGCTTGCCGTGGAAGTCCCAATCGGTCACCAGGCCCGGCCCGAGGGGGCATAGCGTGTCCGATCCCTTCACCCGAAGCATGGATCCCGCGTCCGTGTCGCGGAAGTCGTGCAGTCCGTAGTCGTTGGCGACCGTGTAGCCCAGGATGTGGTCCTCGGCTTCGTCGGGAGCGATGTGCTTGCAGCGCTCTCCGATCACGATCGCGATCTCGCCCTCGTAGTTGAGGTAGCGACAGCGCGGCGGTCGAACGATCTCCCCCCCATGTCCGTTCAGGGCCGAGATGGGCTTGTGGAAATAGGTGGGTGCGGCACCCAGGGTTGCGCCGAACTCGGCCCGACGGCTCTCGTAGTTGAGATGGACGCACACGATCTTCGATGGTTCGACCGGAGGAAGGTGGACGGGCTCATCGAGCGGGAGGGTCCGACCGTCCGGGGCGACGAGCTCGTCTCCATGCCGCGTCACGGTGGTGGCCGTGCCGTCCAGCAGGATGCGCCGCGTCTCCATACGTCTCCCTCGGTGGGGTGGCCCCGACGCGTAGGATAGCGGCCGTGTCGGAGCTGCAGGGGTTCATGCTTCCACGGTCGCCCGAAGGGCGCGCATCGATCGTGGCACCGCCACCGTGGCACTACTCAGGCGACGTCCTCACGATCGAGTACCGCACGGATCCCTCGAACGTGGCCGCGCTCCTCCCGCGTGGCGTTGAGCTCGCCGAGGACGATCCCGGCGCGGTCGCCATCATCTGGGCCGACTGGCAGTCGTGCTCGGACCGTGGCGACGAGCTGCTGGACCCCGTCCGGTCCCAATACAAGGAGACCTTCGCCGTCGTCCGGTGCCGGCTCGACGCCGAGACGTACTCGCGGTGCGTCTACATCTGGGTGGACAAGGACTTCGCGCTGGCTCGCGGCTGGTACCAGGGGTACCCCAAGAAGCTGGGGGCGATCTGGCTGACCCGCCCGGTGACCGTGGGCCGGGCGGGGCCCAGGCTGCAGGCAGGAGGGACCTTCGGCGCCACCCTGGCCGCGAACGATCGCCGGCTGGCCGATGCCACCCTGACGCTCACGGGTCCCAGCGAGACGGGCGGCTTCGTCAATGCCTTGCCGATGCTGCATTCGCGCTGGATGCCGGACATCGACCCGTCGCGGCCGGCGCCGCTGGACGAACTGGTGACGATGCGATCGCAGGACGTGGAGCTGGGTCCGGTTTGGGCCGGAACCCCCAGTTTGACCCTTCACGATGCGCCCGGCGAGGAGCTCGCCGCGCTGGCCCCGATCGAGATGATCGCCGGGTATTGGCGGCAGGTGGGAGCCACGTTCGCCGGCGGCAGCGTGGTGGGGTAGCGGCCCGCCGCAGCTCGTTTCCCTACCCGGCAATCGGTGGCAGGCAGGGGTACGCTTGCTCGTCTCCCTGCGAAGAAGGACCCCATGGACGATCGATGGCGAAGGCGGATCCCCCAGATCGCCGCCGTGGTGGTCGGTCTGCTGTTGATCCTGTGGTTGCGCCGACCAGGTCCTGAAACCAACCCCCCCAGCGACCCGAACTCTTCGCCCGTCCTCACCAACTGCCTCCACCTCGCGGTGACCGCGTCGTCGGAGAAGGCCGCCCTGCTCACGCAGATCGCCGAGGGCTTCAACCGGACCGGCGCCCAGGTCGACGGGCAGTGTGTCGCGGTCGACGTGACCTCGAAGTCCTCGGGCAGCGCGATGGATGCGCTCGCGCGTGGATGGGACGAAGGTCTGGACGGCCCGCGCCCCGATGTGTGGACCCCCGCATCATCTACGTGGGTGGGGCTCCTGCAGCAGCGCCTCACCGCCCATGACTCGCCTGACCTGGTGCCCGAGGACGTCCCGCACATCGCCTACAGCCCGCTCGTGATCGCGATGCCGAAGCCGATGGCCGAGGTCCTGGGCTGGCCCCAGAAACAGCTCGGCTGGTCCGACATCTTCAAGCTGGCGAACGACCCAGATGGATGGGGGTCCTACGGCCACCCCGAATGGGGGTCGTTCAAGCTCGGCAAGACCAACCCCAACTACTCCACCTCCGGGCCTCAACTCCCTGATCGGGACCTATTTCGCGGCCACCGGTCTCACGAGCGACCTCTCGCTCCGCACGATCAGGCAGCCGAAGGTCCAGGACTTCGTGCGCGGCGTCGAGTCGGCCGTCGTGCACTACGGCGATATCTCGCTGACGTTCCTGTCCAACCTGCAACGAGCCGATGACGAGGGTCACGGGCTCAGCTACGTCTCCGCCGTGGCGATCGAGGAGAAGTCCGTCTGGGACTACAACCAGGGAAACCCCTCCGGCGACCCCCTGACGCTGGGCGATCACGGGAAGCCCTCGGTGCCGCTCGTCGCGATCTATCCCAAGGAGGGCACGTTGATCTCCGACCACCCCTGGGTGGTGCTGGAGGCCCCATGGGTGACCGACGCGAAGAAGCAGGCCGCGCAGCTCTTCGTCGACTACGTCCAGGCGCCGGAGCAACAGCAACGGTTCCAGAAGTACGCGTTCCGCAACTTCGAGGGGCAGCCCGGATCCAACATCACGCCCGCGAACGGGCTCCTTCCCTCGCAGCCCAAGGCCGTCCTCCCGGCGCCCTCGCCGATCGTGATCGACGGGATCTTGAAGTCGTGGAAGGACCTGCGGAAGCGAGCCCGGGTGTTGATCGTGATGGACGTGTCGGGATCGATGGATGACCCGTCGGGGGTCGGAGGGCTCAGCAAGCTGGAGCTGTCCAAACAGGCGGCGATCGACGCGCTCTCGCAGTTCGCGCCCGACGACGACGTGGGTCTGTGGGAGTTCTCCAGCGATCTCCCCGGAGGGAATGACTATCAGGAGCTCGTACCGATAGGCCCGCTCGGCGAGCAGGGCGGGCGGCTCGAGTCCGCGATCCGAGGTCTGAGCCCGGTGGCGGGCACCCCGCTCTACACCGCCGTAGGGGCCGCGGCGGAGGCGATGCGATCCGGGTTCGATCCCGACAGGATCAACGGGATCGTCCTGCTCACCGACGGTGTGAACGATGACGAGAACGACGACCTGGATGGCCTGCTCCGCGAACTCGACTCCGAGATCCCTGTCCGTGTCTTCGCCATCGCCTACGGGGCCGACGCGGACCTGGCCACGCTCACCAAGATCGCCAACGCATCCCAGGGCGCGGTCTACGACGCCTCCGATCCCACCACGATCTCCAAGGTGTTCGTCTCGGTGATCTCCAACTTCTGATGTCCCCGAGGATCCGAGCATGACGCTCAGGGACGAGGTGCGCGATCCGTGGCTCTACATCATGGGTGGCTTGGCAGGGGGCATCGCCTGGGCGTTGGGCGTTCCTCCGCCCCTCGCGGTGGGTGTGGGGACAGCGGTCGCGGCGATCCGCGCCGTGGGGAACGCCGCGGTGACAACGGGGAGCCGTGGATCCCGGGCCACGGCGGTCGCGCCGCGTGTGACCCCCGGCTCGCTCGAGCAGCGATGGCTCGAACGGGGCACCGAGGCGGTGACGTCGTTCCGCGAGCTGGCGGGATCGCTCCCTTCGGGCCTGGCCTCCGAGCGCAGCGCCTCGATCGCCGCACAGGCCGACGAGACCCTGGCCGGGATGCGACGGCTGGCGGGCCAGGCGTCGGTGACCACGAACGCGGCCTCGCGCATCCAGGTACCGGTCCTCGCGTCCGAGGCCGAGCGGCTCCAGGTCCAGGTCCGCAACGCCACCGATCCGGACATCCGGGAAGAGCTGGAGCGGTCGATGGAGTCGGTCACCGAACAGATCGACATCGGCCGCAGGCTGGAGCGCCTCGCGGATCTCGCTGTTGACCCGCTTGGAGTCGAGCGCGCTCGGCCTGGAGCGGCTGGTGGCCCAGCTCGCCGAGGTGCTGGCGCTCTCCGAGAGCGCCACCTCCCCCGTGGAGGGAGCGAAGCAGCTGGAGGCCCTGGCCGATGAGCTGGAGGGGTTGCGTTCCGGGCTGGCCGAGACCGAGCAGCTCTCCCGCCGCGCCTTGAGCGCCTATGAGGGAGAGGGTAGCGTCGGGGGTCCGACCCCCGAGGACGGAAGGGGATAGACCACCATGTGGAAGTCCATCAAGCGAGCCTGGGCCTACCTGGGAGCGATGTTCGGCGCCAAGGTCGAGGAGAAGGCCGACCCGAAGATCCAGCTGGAACAGGCGATCGAGGAAGCCAAGAAGCGGCACCAGGAGCTCAGCGAGCAGGCCGCCACCGTCCTGGGCAACGAGCGACAGGCGGAGCTGAAGCTGAACCGCACGTTGGAAGAGGTCGAGCGCATGCAGGGCTCCGCGAAACAGGCCCTGATCAAGGCCGACGCGGCCCGGGCAGCGGGCAACGAGGCGGAGGCCAAACAGTTCGAAGATGCGGCTCAGGCGTTCGCGATGAAGCTGGTCGCCGACGAGAACACGGCCCGGGAGCAGAAGCAGCTCCTGGAGCAGGCGGAGGCCGCCTCGGTGGGCGCCCGCAAGGCGGTCGAGCAGAACGCGATGACCCTGCAGAAGACGCTGGCGGAGCGTTCGAAGCTCCTGTCGCAGCTCGAGAACGCCAAGATGCAGGAACGCATGAACGCCGCGCTCAAGCAGATGGACGAGCTGTCCCCGAAGGGCGACGTGCCCACGGTCGGTGCAGGTCCGCGAGAAGATCGAGGCCCGGTACGCGAAGGCGCTGGGCGAGGCCGATCTGCGGTCCGGCTCCGTGAGCTCGAAGATGGCCGAGGTGGAGCAGGCACAGCTGGACAGCGAGGCGGCCGAACGTCTGGCGTCGATCCGCGCGTCGCTCGGCGGCGCCACCACCAGCGGTGGCACGTCGACGATCGAGGTGGGAACGCCCGAGGCGGAGCCCGCCACGCCCGACGACACCTCGTCCTGAGGATGCGGCTGGTCCGCTTCCGTCACAGCGACCGCATCGCCACGGGAGCGGTCGCTACCGGAGACGAGGTCGTGCGTGTCCTCCGCGGCACGTTCTTCGAAGATCCCCTCCCCACGGGCGAGGAGATCCCCCTGGACGACGTACGGCTGCTCGCCCCCGTCCTCCCGTCCAAGCTCGTGTGCGTCGGCAAGAACTACGCGGCCCACGCAGCCGAGTTCGGCTTGGAGGTGCCCGACGAGCCCTTGCTGTTCCTGAAGCCGTCCACGGCCGTGATCGGACCGCACGAGCCGATCCAGCTCCTGCCGATCAGCCGGCGGGTCGATTACGAGGGCGAGATGGCGGTGGTGATCGGTGCGCTGGCCCGCAACGTGCGCTCGGAGGACGCCTATCAGGTGATCCTGGGCTACACGTGCGCGAACGACGTCACGCTACGGGATCTCCAGCACACCGACGATCAATGGGCCCGCGCGAAGGGGTTCGACGGATCGTGTCCTCTCGGTCCGTGGGTGGAGACCGACGTGGATCCGAACGACGTGCGCGTGGAGACGCGCCTGAACGGCGAGGTGCGCCAAGGGGCACAGACCTCCGACATGGTGTTCGGGGTCGCGACCCTGATCGAGTACATCACGGCGTTCATGACCCTTCTGCCCGGCGACGTGATCCTCACCGGCACCCCTGAAGGGGTGGGCAAGCTGTCCCCCGGCGACGTCGTCGAGGTCGAGGTCGAGGGCGTGGGGACCCTGGCCAACACGGTGGCGGGATGACGCGGGTGCGGTGCCGGTTCGAGCCGGCGCCCAGCGGCTCGTTGCACGTGGGCAACGTACGATCGGCGCTCTTCTCGTGGTTGTGGGCGCGTCACAACGGTGGATCGTTCGTGCTGCGGATCGCCGACACGGATGCCAGTCGCGTGACGGAGGAGGCCCTTCGTGGCGTCCTGGACGACCTGCGATGGCTCTCGATCGACTGGGACGAGGGGCCCGAGATCGGGGGGCAGCACGCTCCGTACCGGCAGTCTGAGCGAGGCGACATCTACCGCGACATGGCCGAGCGGCTGGTGACGCAGGGCGATGCGTACCGCTGCTACTGCACGAAGGACGAGGTCGATCGGCGACGCGAGGCGGCGATGAAGCGCGGCGACCCCCCCGGCTACGACGGCCACTGCCGGGACCTCACCAACGACGAGCGGGCCGCCTTCGAGGCACAGGGCCGCACTCCCGTGGTCCGTTTCCGGATGCCCGAACGCGAGTGGGTGGTCGACGACGTGGTGAAGGGCGAGGTGCGGTTCGCCCCCGACCAGCTCCGCGATTTCGTGCTGCAGCGCTCGGACGGGTCACCCGTGTTCCTCCTGGCGGTAGCCGTCGACGACATGCTGATGGAGGTCACGCACGTCGTGCGGGGGGACGACCTCCTTGCCAGCGCGCCCAGGAACATGGCCGTGATCGAAGCGCTGGGCGGCACCCCGCCGATCTACGCTCACGTCCCGCAGGTCCTGGGCGCGGATCGTCAGCCGTTGTCCAAACGTCACGGGTCGACCAGCGTCCAGGCGTTCCGCGAGCAGGGGTACCTGCCGGAAGCACTCGTGAACTACCTGGCGCTGCTGGGGTGGTCGGCGCCCGACGAGGAGGAGTTCCATTCGCGCGAGGAACTGATCCAGGGGTTCGATCTGACCCGCGTCTCCTCGAATCCCGCGGCCTTCGATACGGAGAAGCTCACCTGGATGAACAACCACTACATCCAGCGGATGAACGACGACGAGCTGGCGGCGCGATGCCTCCACCCGCTGACCGAAGCCGGTCTCATGCCGGACCCCGCCACGCTCCGGGCCGCCATGCCGCTAGTCAAGGAGCGGATGAAGACCCTCGTCGAATCGGTGGAACTGCTGCGGTTCCTCTTCAGCGACGATCTCACGCCCAACGCGAAGGCCGAAGCGTTGATCGCCAAGGCCCCGGAGGGGTACCTGGGGACCGCGCTCCGAGAGCTGGGCGAGGTCGATCCATGGGAGGCGGAGCCGATCGCGGATGCGTTGGATCGGGTTGCGGGCTCGGCGGGGCTCAACCGGACCAAGGGATGGCAGCCCGTGCGCGCGGCGGTCACCGGTTCGAACGTGTCGCCTCCGCTGCCCGAGTCGCTCGCGTTGCTGGGGAAGGACCGAACCCTGGAACGCCTGCGCGTGGCGTCCGGAGTAGGTCACTAGGGTGATGTGCGGCGGGACGCAGGCGGCATAGCATCCGGGGCACTGTGAGGGGCGCGATGCGGGGGCGTGATTTCCGACTCCTGCTGGCGTCCTCGGCACTTTCGGCACTGGGCGACGAACTGGCGTTGATCGCGCTCACGATCAAGGTGGCGAACCTCACCGGGTCGGGGATCAGCGTGGCCGCATTGCTGTTGGCCGGCCTGCTGCCGCTCGTGATCTTCGCCCCGGCGGCCGGGGTCATCGTCGACAACTTCGAGACCACGCGAACGCTGGCGATCGCTACGGCGATCCAGGCGGTGCTCGCCGTGGCGCTCGCCTTCACCACGGGCCTGCCCACGATCCTGATGCTCGCGTTCCTGTTGGGGTCCTGCGCGGCGGTCGCGAACCCGGCGATCTACACGTTGGTCCCCTCGGTGGTGGGCGAGGAAGACGTGACGCCGGCGAACGCCTACCTCGAGAGCGCCCGGTACGTGGGGATGATCTCCGGTCCCGTGCTGGCCGGGACGATCTCGGCCGGGGTCGGCACGAAGGTGGCCCTGTTGGTGAACGCCGGGACCTTCGTCGTGATCGCGATCTCCGCGCTGGCCTTGCGGACACGGCGGCATCCGGAGGGCTCTGAGGAGGGGGCCAAGGGCGAGGCCAGGGCCGGGATCGGCTTGGTGGGACGGGATCGGCTGCTGGTGGTGGCGTTCACGGTCTTCGGCGCCATCGTCCTGTTCGGTGCGATGGATAACGTCGCCGAGGTGTTCTTCGCGCGGGATGCACTGGGAGCGGGGGATTGGGGATACGGCCTGCTCGCCGCTGCCTGGATCGCCGGACTGGTCGTGGGTGCGGCTGGGATCGCGCGGCGCCTGCCCGACGACCGGCTCATGACCGCGATGATGACCGCCGGCGTCGTGGCGGGGACGGCCGTCACGATCGCCGCGGTCTTCCCAACTCTGTGGTTGGCCTTACCTATGTTCTTCATCGGCGGCGCGGCGAACGGGGTCGTGACCGTGCCGATGAAGACGGTCATCGTTCGACGGGTGCCCGATCGAAACCGGGGCCGGGTGTTCGCCGCCTACGGAGCGGTGGCCTACGGGGTGCAGATCGTGACGCTCGTGGCGGCGGGAGCGGCCGTCGTGCGGCTGGGAGGGCGCGGCACCCTGGTCGTGGGCGGGGTGGGGATGATCGTGGCGGGGCTCGGCGGCCTGGTGTGGTACCGATCGCTGCCGACCGAGGTCCGGGCGATGCCCGAGTCCGAGGAGGTCACCCACCTCCCTGAGATCGGCGAGCTGGTCGACACGATCGAAGTCATGCCTCATCCGGACATGATCACGCGACTCCCCGACTCGGAACCGGCCATCGAGCACCGACCCGACACAGAGGCCTGACGCTGGACAGCGAGCGCAGGGTGGTAGTCCCAAACGGGATTTGAACCCGTGTCTTCACCTTGAGAGGGGAATCAGATCGGACATGCCCCGTCGAGCGTATCTCGAAGCTACGGCCGGGGGGACTCGGTCGGCATCACTCGGGTCAAGCCAGCGGGATAGGGGTTCGATAGACCATAGATGGACGCAACGAGCCTCAGTGAGCGCTGGGGGCACGCCTGGGTCAGCCGGGTATCGGCCAAGATCGGACAACATGTGTTCGCGTCGGGGCTGGTCGTGGCGCTGTTGTTGGTCGTCCTTTACAGTGCGACGTGGTTGGCCGGTGGCGTGTCCCACCTGGCGGCCAGCTGGTTCTGCCTCCCCATCATCCTGGCGGGCGGCTACCTCGGATACAGGGGTGGGATCGTGGCAGGCGTGGCTGCCTCGCTGCTCGCAGGACCTCTCATGCCGCTGGACGTTGCGATGCAGTCATCACAGCCGCCCTCTCTCTGGCTCGCTCGCTCGGTGGTGTTCGTGATCATCGGTGCGGTCAGCGCGGCAGCCGCCGCGCGGATCCGGGCCACCTATGACCGGCAGTTGGAGCTAGCGGAGGAAGCGCGCGATCTGGCGCTCCGCAAGGCGACGATGGTGGAGATGGTGTCGCGAGAGTTCCGATCCCCACTGTCCGTGGTGAGTGCAGCGACACACGCCCTCGAGCGTCGAGGCATGGTATCGGAGGAGGGTCAACCCCTACTCGAAGGGTTGAGCTCCGGTACCGAACGGCTGGTGGATCTCGTGGAGGCCGTAAGCGCGGTGCTGGAAACGGACGATCACGGTGGAGGCCTCCGTTGGGACACCTTCTCGATCAGGGCACTCCTCACGCGCGTGGTCGACCATCTCGGGATCCGCGACCCGTGGTCGAGGGTGAAGATCCAGATCGACCGGCCCGCCCTCACCTGCCAGGCGGACCCCGAACTCCTCTATCAGTTGCTCCGACATCTGGTCGAGAACGCGGTTCGAGGCTCCGAAGATGAGGTTCGCGTCGACGTCGACCGCCCATCGGAGGAGCTGTTCGTCTTCGAGATCCGTGACCGTGGTCCGGGGATCGACGAGCGAACGCTGGCACTGGCATCCGATCCGTTCAGCACCGAGATCCTCCTCGACGGTTCTCGGAAGGGGATCGGCCTTGGACTCTTCGCTGCCACCAGGCTGGTCGAGGTGATGGGGGGCACGCTTGAGTTCACGGCTGGGGACGACGGCGGAACGGTGGCCACCGCCACGATCCCGGCGACAAGTCCAGAGCCGTTGTCTCGATAGCCCCCGAGCCCCGCAAGTACGGCTCATGCGGCCTCGACGACGGTCCGCGCCGTGATCCGGACCTCAGGCATCTGCACCATGGAGTTGTGCACCGTGCAGTGCTCAACCACCGCCATCAGGCGGTCGTGATGCTTGGTGGGGAAGCCCGAGGGCAGCTCCAAGTCGATCTCGATACGCCCCACGCGGTTCGGGCGCTCCCTCGCCATCTCCCACTCGCAGGCAACAGAGAACCCATCGTGCTCGATCTCATGGCGGTCGAAGAACCTACCCGCGTAGAAGGCAACGCAGGAAACGAGCCCGCCGACGAACAGCTCGGTTGGCGTCGGGCCGGCGTCGGTTCCACCGTCGGCGATCGGTTGGTCGACGATGACCTCGTGTCCCCGGATCCTGATCGTGAATCGAGCGCCTTGTTCATGCCGCACAGTCATCTGAGCCATCTCGGGCGCCTCCTCGGTGCTCACGGCAGTTTCACGTAGCCGTTCTTCATCTTCCACAGGAAGTACTTCTCGAACGCGATCTTCGCCGCATGGTTCTGTGGGCCGGGGATCATCACACCGTGCTTGCGCGGCGGCAGCATCTTGTCCGCCAAGATCGCGACGCCGTTGTTGCCGGCGTCCATGATGCACACGGCGGGGATGTCGGCGAACGACTCCTCCCTTGTGGGGTCCTCGCCCTTGATCTGGGAGACGATGTTGGTCGCCGCGACGTGGGCCATCGTCTCGGCGGGGAACCCTGTTTTCGGAACCCCCACGGCGTTGGCGGTCTGCCACGGAGCGTTCACGGCCGCCGCGATACCTACCGCGTATACGTTGGGGTGAGCGAGGGTTTGGTAGGTGTCCCTGACATCGATGAACCCCTTTGGGTTGCCAAGGCCGCTCGCGTTGACAACGTCAGCCCCCACGAATGGCGGTACGACCATGGCGTATCGGAACGGGATCTTCTTGCCGTCGGTGAGTCGGATCTCTCCGGGCACGATCTCTTCCATCGCGACATCGAAGATCCCTTGGATCTTGGTGTGCTTGAAGAACATCTGGAGCATCTTCTCTCCGCCCGGCAGCCCCCCGATCCCGAAGTGTCCTGCGAACGGCTCAGCGCTCACGTAGGAGACCGGCACCTTCAACTTCTGCTTCTTCAAGTGGTATGCGACGTTGAACACGAACTCGTAGGCCGCGCCGAAGCAGGCCGCGCCCTGGGTGGCTCCGACCACGACCGGTCCCGGATCGTTCACGAAGCGAGCCCAACCCTCGGCAGCGTCGACCGCGCCGTCTAGGGTCGTGATCGAGTAGGCGTTCCCGTGCGGGCCTAGGCCCGGGAGGACGTCGAAATCGTTCAGGTAACCGGTGGCGGTCACGAGGTAGTCGTAGGCGAACTGGCCATGCGATGTCTCGACCTTCTGGGACGTCGGGTCGATCTTGGTCGCATCGCCATGGATGAACTCGACCCCGCGCGACTCGAACGTCTTGGCCAGGCGGAAGACGACATCCTTGGCCTTGCGCTTGCCGAACGGGATCCATATGAACGAGGGGTTGAACTGGAACCGATCGGACTTGGAGACGACCGTGACGTCCACGTCGTCGCCCAGTTCCTGTTTCACGCTTAGGGCTGCCGTGAGTCCGGCGAAGTTCCCTCCGAGTACGAGCACCTTGGGCGCCACCGCGCCACCTCCTTCTTGGTCGGTGCGAGTGGCGGCTCCAGGTTCGGGAGCCGGGCTCGCGAACATCCACAGTTTAGGTCGACGCGAAGTTCCGTCCGCTTCCAGCGGGGGAATGCATCGATCTACACGTACGTTAGGATACCCCAGGGGGTATACATCCGACCAAAGGAGTCAACAGTGGCCACCGTGGATCTAAGCGAAGTCACGTTCGAACCAACCGTGACGAGTCACGGCATCGTGCTCGTCGACGTGTGGGCCGAGTGGTGCGGTCCTTGCAAGATGTTCGGCCCTGTCTTCGAGGCCGCGTCCGAGGCACATGAGGACATCGTGTTCGCCAAGGTCGATACCGAGGCCGAGCAGCGGCTCGCGGGCTCCCTCGGCATCCGATCGATCCCGACGCTGATGGCCTTCCGCGATGGTTTTCTCGTCTTCCAGCAGGCAGGTGCTCTTCCCGGGCCCGCCCTCGAGCAGCTCATCGCCGCGGTCCGCGACCTCGACATGGTTGAGATCCACCGCAAGGTGGATGAGGGGAAGCCCGCCGGGTCTACGGGGGCCACCGATGAACCCGCCAACAGTCGAGCGAAGGGTCGGGCACGATGACGCCCTCGCGACCACGTCCGAGCGCTCCTGGGACCGGACCAGCCTCAGGGGTGCGACTGGAGACCGAAGACGTCGCTGCGCTCGTCCGTCGATTCAGGCGAGCCGAGGGGCAGATCGCCGGCGTGATCCGAATGCTCGAGGAAGGCAGGGATTGCCGAGACGTCGTGACCCAGGTGGCGGCCGTGTCGCGCGCACTCGATCGCGCCGGGTTCGCGATCATCGCGAGCGGACTGCGTCGCTGCCTCGCCAAGCCCGATGGACCAGGCGCCGTGGATCCGGCCGAGCTCGAACGGCTGTTCCTCTCGCTTGCCTAGGGGCTTCCACACCCATGGGCTTCAGCAGCCTCAGGCCCCATCAGCTCGAACGCCGTCGCGGCGACGGGATAACCGAGCGCTCATGCGACGAGGCGGTCGCGATCGCCCGACGTGGGGCTGGAGGGTCGCACGAGTTATGAGCCTGCGCGCCCGGCGCTCCGGTCAGGCGCCCAGGATGCGGTAAAGCACGAAGGCGATCCCCGAGCCGATGAGGAACCAGCCGAAGGTGTGACGGAGGCGGGGTCCCTCGACGTGCTGAGCCAGTCGACTGGCGGCGAAGCTGGAGGGGACGGCGCCGAGGGCGAAGGCGCTAGCTACCGCCCAGTCGATGTGACCGAGCGCCCAGTGCGTGGCCAACGTGGGGATGGCCATGATGCAGATGACGAGCAGGCTCGTGCCGGCCGACTCGCGCATCGTTAGTCCGAAGACCAACAGGTACATCGGCACGAGCAGGAAGCCCCCGCCGTTCGCCAGCAGCCCGGTGAAGAGTCCGACGCCCTCGGATGCGGCAACCAGCAGAAGGCGGTTCTTGCGCCGCACGCCGCCGGCCGCGCGGGCGGACGGGTCGATCGGCCGAAGGACCCGCTGGCCGACGACGATCAAGACCAAGCCGGAGGCGATGAGCAGTGCCCGGCCCCCGATGAGGTCCGACAGCAAGGCCCCCACGATGGCGGCCGGAAGGGCGCCTAGGAGCGTCCACCCGGCAGCGCGAGGCCTGGCCTCGCCCCGTCGGATGTAGGGTCCCGCCGCTCCGAGCGCCGCCGGGATCGTGGCGGGGAGCGGAGAGGCGACCGCGAGGAGACCGGGTACCCCAAGGACTGCAAGCATCGGGGTGGCTATCGATGAGCCGCCAACGCCGAACAGCCCGGTCAGCGAGCCGATCACAACCCCGGCCAGGACGAAGACGGGCCACGGCGCCATGGTCGGAACCTTACGTCCCCCCCGGTGGAGTCCCGATCACACCGAGATGTCGTACCACTCGGTCGGGATGCTCGGAGATCCGGATCAAGTCAATGACATGCTGGAACGCGAAGCTGGCGAGCGGGCCGAGTTTCGGGGGCTCCTCGGGGTTGAGTGAGTGTGACCAAGGGTGTGACCAGAGCGACCAACGGCTCCTTTCTGGGAACCGTTCCTGCTGGTCAGATGGGTAGTCCCAACGGGATTTGAACCCGTGTCTCCACCTTGAGAGGGTGGTGTCCTAGGCCTCTAGACGATGGGACCGCGGCCGAGAACCGGCTCGGTTCGCGAGGATAGCAAGGTCGACCAGACCCTGACAGAGCTCGGTCGTGACCCGTTCGCGCGACGTGCCCACCGCGCGTGGGAGGCGTTGCTGCGGACGTGCTCGACCTCCGACGACGGCGCCATCGTCCTGCGTGAGGGCCCCAGCCGCCGTAAGCCCGCGGCGGTGTGGCCCCTCGGTCAGGCGCTGGCCGCAGCCGCCGATCTCTGGGCGATCGACGGCGATCGCGGCGACACCGAGGGGCTGCTGCTGACCCTGCGGCGGTACCGCGATCCCGACGATCACGGGTTCTCACCCACGCCGGGGGCCAGGCGCCGCTATTACGACGACAACGCCTGGATCGGCCTGGTCTATGCGCAGCTGCACCTGCAGACCGGTGAGGAGCGATTCCTGCGGCAGGCTCGTCGCACACTCGGGTTCGTCCGGCGTGGCGAGGATCCGGCGGGCGGGGTGCGATGGGTGGAGAAGCGACGGTCCCGCAACACCTGCGCCACCGCTCCCGCCGCGCAGTTGGCCTTGCGTGTGCACCTGATCACCGGAGATCCCCACCAACTGGCTTTCGCGGAGCGGAGCATGGATTGGCTCGACGCCAACCTGCGGCGGCCCGATGGGCTCTATGCCGACCGGATCGACGGACGTGGACACGTGGAGCCGGCCGTATGGAGCTACAACCAGGGATCGGCGGCCGGCGCGCACCTGCTGCGGTGGATCGCCACGGAGGACACGGACTTCGCGGAGCGAGGCCACTACACCGCCGCGGCGGCGCTCCGGTTCCTGCGATCCCACGACCGGCTGTGGCGGCAACCGCCGGTGTTCAACGCCGTGTGCTTCCGCAACCTATTGGCGCTGGATGCATCTGGCGCTCCGGTCGACGGTCTGTTCCCGATGCTCGACGATTACCTGGAGCGGGCGTGGAGCACGGCCCGCGATCCAGCGTCCGGTCTGTTCACCCAAGGGGGGATCGGGTCCTACGACGGGGAGCCGGCGATCGATCAGGCGGGGCTGGTGCAGCTCTTCGCCCTCCGAGCGTGGCCGATGAACCGTCGACCCAAGATCGGCTGAGGCTCAGCGGGTGCCCGCCACGCGCGGACGTGCACGGGACCTCGGACGGCGCCGGTGTCCTTCCGAGGGCATGAGCAGGACGAACCCGGCCGCCAGGACCATCGCGACCGCCAGGACGACCCACAGGGTGGCCGAGCCGGGGATCGCGAGATCGACCGAAAGGGTGGAGCCGAACTCCTCGTACACCTGGGTGAGGCCGTTCGCGGTGTCGGCGGTGAAAGCTTTGCCGCCGGTGGCGTCGGCCATCTGCGCCAACAGGATCGGGTCGGCCATCCCCTTCGCGTCACTGTCGCTCTTCCCGAGCGTCACGGTGTACACGGGGATCCCCATCCGCTGGGCGCGCTCCGCCGCCTGGGTCGGCGTGACGTCGCTGCCCGTGTCCTGTCCGTCCGAGAGCAGGAGCACCGCCGCGGGACCGACTCCCTGCGCGTCCCATCGATCGGCGATCGAATCCAGCGCTGTGTTGAGACCGTCGCCGATCACCGTCCCCTTGGTCACGGGAAGGTCGGCGAGCGCCGTCGATACGGCGACCCGGTCGGCGGTGGGGGGGATCAGCACGCTGGGCCGCCCCGCGAACGTGACCACACCGACGTCGAACCCTTCCGGGAGCTCGTCCAGGAACGCTCGCGCGGCGGTTCGGGCTGCGGCCAGCCGGGTAGGCGCGATGTCGTCCTCGGTCATCGAGTGCGAGGTGTCCATCGTGAGGATCACGGTCCCGTGCGTGGCCTGGCGGGTGACATGGGTCTGTGTGAACGCCATGACCATGCAGAGCAGACCTCCCAGGATCAGCGCGACCGGCAAGCGCTCACGCCAGTGGATCTTGGGCCGCCCGACCGCTTCGGCGCCGTATCGCTTCACCAACCTCCGGCGCCGGAGCCAGCCCCGCACCGCGAAGAACCCTCCCGCCAACACCAGCACCGAGGCGATGGGCAGGATCAGGTTCGGCATGGTCACGCCTCGACGACCGGCTGCAGCCGGCGACCCTCAGTCATGCCTGGGGTATCGTCCTCGCGCCGCGGGACATTGAGGCGACAGGATGAGGAACCCCAGCGCCGGTCGGGATCAGGCCGGTCCGAGGTCCTTGTAGAGCTGGCGGCTCATCTCCACGTACCCGAGCGACGCGTAGAGCCGGCGTGCCCGCTCGTTGTCGCCGTAGACGTTCAGCTCCATCCTCCGGATGCCGAGCTCCCGAGCCCGCTCCTCGGCCAGCTCCATCAGTCGGCGCCCGTATCCCTTCCCCCGCGTGGCGGCCTCGATGAAGATGTCGTTGATCCACAGGACCGGAACACCGTCACGTTCCTGACGGGCCACCCACAGATGTCCGATCCTCTCACCCCGATCGTCGGCGGCGATGAGGAGCTCGTGGCCCCGGGTGGTGAGGCCGTCGGGCAGGAGCTCGTGGAACGATCGTTCCGCTCGCCGGAGAGCGGCCGCCTCGTCCACGCCGGTGTTGCGCTGCACCTCCTCTGCGTAGTCCCGGACGCTCCAAGCGACGTACGGCTCGAACTCCTCCTGCGCCATCGGACGCAGGGCGATCTGGCTCATCTCAGTTCTCGCCCTGATCCCGCGTGAACCCGAGCTCGCCGTCGAACTCCTGGAGCTTCTCGATGTGCATCCAGGTGTGACGGCGGCTGATCTTCGCCAACAGCTGGTTGACGTCCTCGTCGGGCAGGTCGCCGGGGCTCTCTCTGATGATGAACCGGCACCGCCAGTGATCCAGCGTATCGGTGATGGCTCCGGTCGGAGGGAAGACCTTCGTGCCGCGGGAGGAGATCATCTTCAGCGACAGCCGCGTGTCCTGGGTGAGCTCCATCAACGAAGCGCCCAGCTCGGCGGCCGATAGGGGCGATTCGACGAACACATCCAGACCGACCACGGCTCGCGACGTGGGCTTCACGTAGTCGGGGTCGGGGGAGAGCTCGGGCAGGACCAGGGACCGATGCTCGCGGATCGTCCAGTTCTCCGTCCGTTTCCCAAGGTTCCCGATGATCGCGTCGGTGTAGGCGGTGGTCGGGGTTCCGATGTCGTATCCCACCACATCGCCGGTGAGCACCCCCGATTCGAGGGTGACGAACACCGCGTGCTCGATGGCGGCGGCCTCCTCGAACAGTTCGAGGTAGCGCAACATCATCACCGCCGACAGGATCACCGCGGTGGGGTTGATCACGTTCTTGCCCGCGTACTTCGGCGCCGATCCGTGGACCGCTTCGAAGATCGCCACCTCGTTGCCGATGTTCGCCGAGGGCGCGAAGCCGAGGCCCCCGACCAGCGCCGAGGAGAGGTCGCTGAGGATGTCGCCGTTCATGTTCGTGGTGACGATCACGTCGTACTGTTCCGGTCGCTTCACGAGCTGGTGCGCGCAGTTATCGACGATGACGTGCCACGACTCGATCTCCGGGTAGTCGGGCGCGACACGTTCGAAGACGCGCTTGAGCGTCCCTTCGGAGAACTTCATGATGTTGGCCTTGGTGGCACACGCGACGCTGGTGCGACCCTCCGACCGGGCGTACTCGAACGCGAACCGGGCGATCTTCTCCGAACCTTTCACGCTGATCAGCTTCAACGCTTGCGCGACCCCGGGGGTCTGCATGTACTCGATCCCCGCGTAGAGATCCTCGACGTTCTCCCGCACCATCACGAGGTCGACGCCCCGTCCCGAGTACGGGGTGGTGACGCCCGGGAGCTCGCGCACCGGACGCACGTTCGCGTAGGTCTCGTACAGCTTGCGGAGGGTCACGTTCGCGCTCTTCTCGCCGAAGCCGATGGGCGTCTCCAGCGGTCCCTTCAGCGCCACGCGGGTCCGCGCGATCGAATCCATGGTCTCGGGTGGGACCCCGGATGCGATGCCCCGTTTGAAGACCTCGGCCCCCGCCTCTGCGTCCTCCCAGCTGATCGGCGCGCCGGTGGCCTCCACGATCCGTCGGGCTGCGACGACGCACTCCGGCCCGATGCCGTCGCCGGGGATCAGGGTGACGGGGAAGCGGTCAGGTGCTTCGGTAGCGCTCACGCGGTCGGCCTCCTTCCGGTGGGCCGCGGATGGCGGCCGGTGGCGCTCATGGTACGAGTGTTGCGTCCAGAGATGCGTTCGTCCCCCCCGACCGGTAGCATCCGGCTCGATGAAGCGTTCGCTTCGAGTACTCCTGCCTTTGGGCCTGGTGGCGGCGTTGTGCGCCACCGCCGCCGCTTCGGTGCCGGTGATGGCCTCTGCCGAGAAAGCTGTCACGCCGGGGATCGATCCCGCTGCGGGGATCGGCAACATCGACCACCTGATCTTCATCGTGCAGGAGAACCGGTCGTTCGATCACTACTTCGGGACCTTCCCGGGCGCGAGGGGGTTGCCGCGCAACGCGAAGGGTCAGTTCACCAGCTGTATCCCGGACCCCAGGGCGGGCCATTGTCGCCGGCCGTACCACGACCTGAGCTTCCACGACATCGGCGGCCCTCACGGGCAGAAGGCGTCGAAGGGGGACGTGGCTGGCGGGAAGATGAACGGCTTCATCAAGATGTTCTACGAGCAGGGCACCCCGTGCACCCACGGCCATCCCGCCGGCGAATGCCTGAAGGCGACGCTCGGGCCCGATGGCACCCCAGATCTGATGGGGTTCCACACGGCGCGGGAGATCCCGAACTACTGGCACTACGCGAGGCGCTACATGCTGCAGGACCACATGTTCGCTCCTGCGGACAGCTGGACGCTCCCGTCCCACCTGTATCTGGTTTCGGCGTGGGCGGCTTCCTGCCCGCGCTTCACGGCGAAGAGCTGTACCTCGGATCTGCGACAAGCCCGGCGGCGACTGGCGACCGCGGGACGGCGCGCCCCGGCCGTACCACTGGACCCCCATCACATACCTCTTGTTCCAGCACGGCGTGTCCTGGTCCTACTACGTGGGCGAGAACACGTGTGTCAGGCCCCCCTGTCCACCATGGGGAGAGGGAACCACGGTGTTCGGCCAGGCTCCGCTCCCCGGGTTCCAGTCGATCGCCGACACCCATCAGTTCGGGCGGATCCGGCCGCACTCGGACTTCTTCGACGACGTTCACGCCAACACGTTGCCATCCGTGTCATGGGTGATGCCGACGATGGATCGGGGTGAGCACCCGCCCGACGACCTCCGCCCCGGGGTGGAGTGGAGCACCAAGGTGATCAACGCGGTGATGCGTTCGCCCGCCCAGGAGCGGCTGCACACGGCGATCTTCCTGACCTGGGACGACTGGGGGGGCTTCTACGACCACGTGCAGCCGATCCACGTGGATCCCAACGGCTACGGGATCCGCGTGCCGGGGATCCTCATCAGCCCGTTCGCCAAGGGCGGCATCGACCACAAGACGTACTCGTTCGACGCGTACCTCAAGCTGATCGAGGATCGGTTCCTTGGCGGCGAACGCCTCAACCCCAAGACGTTGATGGAGCTCTACGGCGTGTTCGACGCCCGGCCGACGGTGCGGGAGAACGCCCACCGCCTGGCGAACCTCTCGAGCGAGTTCAACTGGAACCGCTCTCCGATCTCCCCCTCATCTTGGACCCGACCCCCACCGGGCCGTCGTCCAAGACGTGAGGCTGGCTCGGCTCGATCTCCGCTGGGTGGTCGGGCTGATGGTCGTCGTGGCCGTCGGCACCGCGTTGCGGGACCCATCGGCTCAAGCGAACAACCGCGCGCCGATCGACCCGATCGATCCCGCGGCCGGCATCGACAACATCGACCACGTGATCTTCATCGTCCAGGAGAACCGGTCCTTCGATCATTACTTCGGGACCTTCCCCGGCGCCGACGGCATCCCCACCGACGCACAGGGGCGTTTCACCGTCTGCATGCCGGATCCGGAGTCATCGCGGTGCCGCCGGCCGTTCCACGACACGGACACGTTCGACGCCGGCGGTCCGCACAACCTGAAGGCTTCGAAGGTCTCCGTGGACCACGGGAAGATGGATGGCTACGTCAGATCGTTGGTGGAGGGCGGCAACGCCTGCCGCGCGCATCCCAACAAGACGAACTGCCGGAAGTCGGATCCCGGACCCTACGGGACGCCGGATGTGATGGGCTACCACACCGCCCAGGAGATCCCGAACTACTGGGCCTACGCGAAGAGTTACCTGCTGCAGGACCACATGTTCGCGCCCTCGGACTCGTGGACGCTGCCGGCCCACCTGTACCTGGTCTCGGCGTGGTCGGCGATATGCAAGGATCCCACCGACGGCATGAGTTGCCGTTCGAACGTGCGCAAGCCCGTGGAGTGGTGGACCCTGGCCAAGGGTGAGCCGCCGCCGTACGCGTGGGCGGACATCACGTGGCTCCTGGGCCAGAACGGCGTGAGCTGGGGCTACTACGTGGGTCCCCAGAGCTGCCTGCACTGGCCCTGCGATCCGCAGAAGAACCCCAGCGAGACGATCCCGCTGCAGAACCCGCTGCCGGCCTTCGCCACCGTCCATGCGAACGATCAGGTGGACCACGTGCAGCCACAGGCGAACTTCTTCGAGGCTGCGAAGACGGGCGAGCTCCCAGCGGTGTCGTGGGTGATGCCCGCGTACAGCAAGAGCGAGCATCCGCCACAGAACATCGGCAACGGGCAGGCATGGACCACCAGCGTCGTCAACGCCGTGATGCAGGGACCGTACGATCAGTGGCTCCACACGGCCATCTTCATCACGTGGGACGACTGGGGCGGCTTCTACGACCACGTGCATCCGATCCGGATCGACGGCAACGGCTACGGGCTGCGGGTTCCGGGCATCATGATCAGCCCCTTCGCCGAAGGGGGCGTCGACCATCAGACGCTGTCGTTCGATGCGTACCTCAAGCTGATCGAAGACCGCTTCCTCGGGGGGCAACGGCTGGATCCCAAGACCGATGGCTGGCCCGATGCGCGACCGTCCGTGCGCGAGCGCGCGAAGCGGTTGGGGGACCTGGCCGAAGAATTCGACTGGACGCAGGACCCGATCCCGCCGCTGATCCTCGATCCGCGCCCCTAGATCTGTCGGTCATCCGCGGTGCTGGCGACCCCCATGCCACCCGGGTACGATGCCCGGCCGTGACCCGCCTCCACCGCTCGCGCCGTTCCCGCTGGCTCCCGCTGGTGGCGTTGTTCATGGTGGCGGTGATCGCGGTGGCCTGTACGTCGAGCGGCGGAGCCCCCTCGCCCAGCGGAGCAGGCTCGACGTCGTCGGCTCCGACGTCTTCCGGGGCTTCGGCCGTCCCGTTCCCGATCCCCGACGACTTCCCGATCGATCCGGCCGGCGCGCCGCAGGGGGTGGATACCGAACCGTTGACGAACCCCCCGAACGCGGCCCGACTGCCCGACCCCAGTCGCCCCATCGACCCGAACGACGGGATCGGCAACATCGATCACTTCGTTTTCGTCGTCCAGGAGAACCGGTCCTTCGACGAGTACTTCGGGACCTTCCCGGGCGCTAACGGCATCCCGACGGACGCGAGGGGGGTCCCAACGGTGTGCCTCCCGGACCCCGAGGGCGGCTGTCACCGGCCGTATCACGACACGAACCAGTACGACCAGGGCGGGCCGCACGGCCAGGACGCATCCAAGATCGACATCAACGGCGGGAAGATGGATGGGTTCGTGCGGGCCCTCCGCGAGATCGGCAACGGCTGCGAGAAGCACCCCACGGAACCACCCTGCCCCCAGACCACGCCCGGCCCTCAGGGGCAGCCCGACATCATGGGCTACCACACCGCGAAGGAGATACCGAACTACTGGGCCTACGCGAAGCGCTATCAGCTGGAGGACCGGATGTTCGCGCCCACGGACTCGTGGACGCTGCCGTCACATCTGTTCCTCGTCTCCGGCTGGTCGGCGAACTGTCCCGATCTGAACGACCCCATGAGCTGCGTTTCGGACCAGAAGTTCCCCGGCGGAGAGTACGCCGACAAGGGGAAGATCTGGACGCCTGCGTTCGGCGACCCGCGGCCGTACGTGTGGGGCGACGTGACGTGGCTGATGTATCAGCACGGTGTCAGCTGGGCGTACTTCGTGGGCCCGGGAACGTGCATCTCTCCGCCATGCGGCAAGGTCTCCGGCGTCGAGACCGCGCCGGTCCAGAACCCGCTCCCCGGGTTCCAGAGCGTCAAGGTGACGGGGCAGCTCGACAACGTGCGACCGAACAACGAGTTCTTCGACGCGGCCCGCAGCGGCAACCTCCCGGCCGTGTCGTGGGTGATGCCGGTCACCGACCGAGGGGAGCATCCACCCGACAGGATCGCCGCCGGCATGTCCTGGGTGACCCAGGTCGTCAACTCCATCATGCAGGGTCCTCGCGATCAGTGGCTCCACACCGCGATCTTCATCACCTGGGACGACTGGGGAGGCTTCTATGATCACGTGGAGCCGCCGGTCGTGGATGAGAACGGTTGGGGACTGAGGGTTCCGGGCATCGTGATCAGCCCTTTCGTCAAGCAGGGGATCGACAGTCAGACCTCTGTCCTTCGATGCATACCTGAAGCTCATCGAAGACCGTTTCCTACGGAGCCGTCGGATCGATCCGAAGACCGACGGATGGCCGGATAGTCGCCCCACGGTTCGCGAAGACGTCGCGATCCTCGGCGACCTGGCTAAGGCGTTCGACTTCTCCCAGGACCCCATCCCGCCGCTGATCCTGAACCCTTACCCCTTCAAGAAGTAGCCGCCCGATCCGACCCGGCGGCCGAGGGAGCGCCAGCGTATCGTTGCACCAAGGATGGGCTCGCTGACCGAACGGGAGGGGCAGATGAACAAAAAAGTCTGGGCGATGACGGCGATCGCGATCGCATCGCTGGTCGTGGCGAGGGATCGCGCAGGGGACGACGGGCGCTCCGGTGCTGCTGGGCCGGCATAACTGTTCGGGGTCTGTCAACGACAGGCAGTGCTCGGGTGACGCGAAGTCGACCAGCCTCGATTGGAACCTGGACTACGGCAAGGTTCCGGGGGCAGCGGTTTCGCCGTGCAGGGTGACCCTGGGGTTGTGGGGGTAACCAACCCCGAGTACGCCTTCGACCCGGGGCTCATCGCCGCCGTGGAAGGCTACGGCTCGGACGCGGGAGGCTTCTTCTACGGCGTCGACCAGGGCGTGGTGTCCAGCGGCGATGACGGTCTCGAAGCCCATGGCTCCAGAACGGCGTGCAGGCCTTCGGACCGGTCGGGGTGGATGCCCGAGGTGATTCCGTCGGCGTGAGCGCGAGCGGGCCCACAGCTCTGGAGGCGGAGGGTCAGGTGACCTTCAGCACGGCGGGCCTGATCAGGATCCCGCGGGGAAGGCGTCTGGCTCGGTGCAACCTGGACTTCGACGTGTGGCCCAACACCAAGGTGCTGGCCACGCTGCAGACGCACGGGAGGCACGCTGAAGCGGGTGAGCCGCGATGTCGACGACGACAGCTTCACCGTCTGGCTCACGGCTCCCGCGACCCAGCAGGTCGTCGTGGCCTACTTCGCCATCAGCTAGTCCAGCCCACGCCCGACGAACCGGTGGAGCCGGTGATAGACCGGGCGGAAGCCGCGTGCGGGCCAGAATCGCGATGCGACGAGGTTCGAAGACGCGCCAGCTCGTCGTCATGACGGGGCAGCCGTGGGCCGCGGACCAGTCGAGCACGTGCGCCGTCTGTAGCGCCGAGCCGATGCCGTGCCCTCGCTGGGCGGGGATCGACGGCGGTGGACGTGAGATCCAGGGCGGGGCCGGGTAGCTCGAACTCTGCGGCTCGGCGATCAGCAGCGTCGTGTGCACCTACGACCCTGCCGTCACGTTCCGCAACGAAGTACCGCTCGATCTCCTCGTCGAACAGGGTGCGGGTCGAGTCCGCGCGTCGCTCCACGCACGTCGGCGTCGTCGTCCAGGAGTCCGAAGGACGGCGAGCGCCGCGTCGGTGCTCGAAGATCAGGAAGATCGACGCGGACCGCATCCTCCAGGTCTCGAGCGCCCGACCCTGCGCCGGATCGAGATGCTCGTCGGCAACCGGTATCGGTTCTGGGCCCGGTCTTTCGCGGATCGCTGGTCGCGACGCGCATCTGGTGGAAGCCGAGCCGGTACCAAGGGTCGAGCTGCTCAGGAAGCGACGGGACGCTGAAACGTAGCGCTGCTCGATAGCCCGTGTTGACCCATCCCTGGGCGAGGGAACCCATAGGTATCCCGAAGGAGCTCAGGGTCGGCCGCAGCCGAGCTGGTACGCCTCCGACCGACGTGCTCCGGCCGTAGACCGTGCTGGTTCGCTGTGTCGAGCCAGTACGTAGGCCTCGATGCGGCCGTATCGGAGCGCCGCGGCGCCGGCGTCGATTCCGCCTCCCTCGAGGAGCGATCTCGATCGGCGGCGGGGTCAGCAGCCACCATCATGGGGGCTTCGGCCTCGCGTCCTGCCGCCTCAGGCGGGTCCCGAGGAGGGCGAGCTCCCTGAACGTGGTCCTGAGTGAAGGGCAACGATCTACTGCGGATCCATGGGCCCGAAGGTGTAGGCACGTGGGTCCGAGGGCCCGCGTCCGTGCACGTTCGACCGTGGCTGGCCCGCCTGGATTCGAACCAAGACGAACTGATCCAGAATGAGCCGTGCTACTGTTACACCACGGGCGACCGTGTCTGACCAGGGCTTTCGGCGCCAATGCCACCCCGGGCAGGCCTGGAGTCTATCGGGAGGCCTTGGGCAGCTTCACGCCGTACGCCCGCGCGAAGAACCTGACGCCGAAGACGATCGGATCCTATGGGGACTCCGTACGGTTGCTCCCTGTGACCCTAGAGGACGCCTCCTGGGCACTCGGTCAGCCTCGATTCGTCCGAGCGCCTCCACAACCTCCAGCGAAGTACACCCCTGCGGCGACCGGCCCAGCGCATCGCGCAGCCAGCGAGCGTTCTCCTGGAAGTCGTTCGACATCGACCCTGCGTGGCCGGCGATTCAGTCAAGCACGTCGATCGTGAACGCGACCGCGAATCCGAGCGTCGTCGCGATCCTCACCGACTTTCCTCCTGTTCCTCCGATGTCCGCTCAAGGTGGCCGAGCGATGGTCCTGCCGAGCAGCACTGCCCAGAGCGCTTCGGTCGCTGCCCTCGCAGCCAAGCGCACGCGCGGCGGGCAAGTAGCCGATAGCTGCCTTCGGCAGACGTACCGGGACCGGCGCTCGCCTGATCGAGAATCGGAGCGGCGGGACCATCACTTCGGTCTCACCATCCAGGCCGACCTCGATCCGTGAACCCGACGACACCTCGAAGGCCGGGGACGCCCAAGACTCGAGCCCCTCGAAACGGTTGGGCCGACCGGTCGACAGGGCGGCGAGGAACTGCGCCATGGCGTGGTCGCCCTCGATGATGAGCGAAACGATCCCGAAGCCGCCTTCGTGTTCGAGCCGTGGCCGGCTCCCGAAGCCCTCCTGCCGTTTCCCCATAGGGATTGTTCGACACCTGGATCAGGTGTGCACGCTCATGTCGTCCCTTCGGGGATTCGAAGCGCAGGTCGTAAGGCCTTCGTCCCCGGGCCGAAGACTTTGGGAGGGCCGTGAGCGTCGTGTCGACCTTCGCGTCCCGATACTCGGCGACCGCACGATGGCCGCGTACACCCCGAGCGACACGTTGTTCACGAACACGTTGCCATTCACGTCGGCGAGATCCATCGGACGCTCGACGGCGGCTCCGTAGGCGTCGAGGGCCCCGACCACATCGTCGCGATCCAGCCCCAGGTCAAGCGCGAGGTGGTTCCGCGTGCCGGCCGGAACCACGACCATCGGGAGGTCAAGCTCTGCGGCGATGCTTCCGACGAGCGCCTGCGATCCGTCGCCTCCCGCCATCCCCACCACGTCGTGTTTCGGCGCGGTCTCCCGGATGATCGACACCCAGTCCTGGCCGGCCTCCAAGACGACGGTCGATCCTCGAGCTCGGCACTCGTCGACGAGATGGAAGCGTTCAGCTTTGCCACCACCCGACTTGAGGTTCATGAACAGGACGCCGCTCGTCGCCGCTGCCACGGGGGTCCCGGGCGTATCCCCCGCCTGGAGAGCTCGGGGTGGTCGTGCCGATCGCGTACCGCGCGAGCCCGGTGGCCGCGACGACGGCGATGTAATCCTAGGACGAGTGACACCAGGTCGGCGTCGGGACCGCCGGCCTGGAGCAGCGCGATCGCGACGATGGCCGCGACCGCAACGACCAGCCCGAGGATGCGCGCTGATCCGGATCGCGACACCACCATCCACCCTGCCGCGAGCACGACCGCGAACAGGGCCAGCTGGCCGAGCACCCGGGCGACCTCGCCGGAGATCGCAGTGACCGTGAGGACGGCCACGCCAACGACCAACAGGATGGCCGCTGCGGCTGCGATCCGCCGGAGGTTCATGGATGACCCGATCCTCGGGCCACGCCGGTCCGCGCCATCGGGCTAGCAGTCCTGATCGATGGCCGTCGAGAGGCCCGTCAGCGCAGTACCCAGCTGCGTGAGCTCTGTGCCGATTCTCGTCGCGGCCGCACCGAGGCTACCGGCGTCCGAGATGCCTCCGAGCGTCGACTCCAGTTCGCCGAACGCGGTCTTCACCTCATCGACCGAGGGCTGCAGTTCCGAAGACACCGCAGACACGGTGGCGTCAAGGTCGGTCTTCACGTCAGCGGCGGCGGCCTTTAGGGCGTCGAGGCCGTCGTTCAGAGGCTCCACCTTCGTAAGCGTCGTGACGGACGCCTTCAGGGAGGCCGCCTCAGCGCACCCAGGTGGAGGTGGCGGTACTCGCGCCTCCACCATCGTCGTCGCTCCCGCTGCACCCCACGGCCGCGACCATGAGGAGGATGACGACCGACGGGATGCCGACCACCCTCAGGCCGAACCGCCACTTGTCAGACCGTTGCCGCTTAGGTGGGCGATGTATGTCCACGCGGTATCTCCTTTCGTCCAGGGTTCGCTGATACTGCTTGACGCGGCCGACTTCAGCTTCCTTCCGTGGCCTTGAGTTGCTTGGCCAACTCGTCGGCGTCCGCATCGATCGCGTCGGAGACGAATTCGGTTCTGCGCTTTGATGCTCGCCGCGACTTGATCGGCCATGTTCGTCGCGTAGATCACGATCAGGCCGGCTTGCCGTTGTCCAGCAGGGAGCCAAGCCCTTTGAGGTCGTTGTTGCTCATCCCCCCTTTGATGTGTCCGGTCACTGCGCCGACCCCGCGCCCACTGCTGCGCCCACGCCGGCGCCAGCCCGATCCCCGGAAAGTTATCCGCGGCGACCGCACCGACCGCGAGACCCACCCTTGTCGTACCTGGCCTTCACGGCCTCGCAGTCGGCCTCGGCGTCGGCCAGGCTGTCGTAAGAAGCTCCGAGGACCACCAGTAGGTCCTTGTCACTCATCGCACACCGCTCTGGCTCGCCGAGCGCTCCTTGTTGCGTCGCACGGCCCCGAGCAACGACTCGATCTACGCCCAGGACGATCAGGTCCAGGATCATCTGACCAGCGACGACGAGCCGGGCGGTCTCTCCCTGAGGTGAGATGTCGCCGAACCCGACGGTCGAAACACTTTCGTCACTGTGAAGTACAGCGCGTCGGTGCGCGAAAGCACTTCCGTGAAATCCTTGGGTTCGGCCCGACCCATGAGGTAGTAGGTCGTCGCGAACAGGAGGATGAATAGCGGCACCGCGACGAACAATCCCTCAAGAGCGCGGCTCCCTGGATGGTCGGACCGCGGAACCACCCTCCAGACCTGCCACGTGATGAGAGCCACGAAGACGACGATCCCCACTGATGAGCCCTGAGACCGCGGAGGCGCCCGACAGGTCGTCGAGGGGGAGCAGGTAGTAGAGCGCAACGAGCACAGAAGCGGTCACGACCGCCCCCAAGACGGACACCATGATGTGTACCCACGCCCGCTCCGCTGCCGGTGCATCGTCCGTCACCTTTGTCGCACCTTTCCGATCGATGAGCTGGTCGGGAGTGTGGCGCAATCCGACGATCTAGGCCACCCCGGAGGCCCGGATCGAGCGCGTTCCTCTTGGGTCGCTGAGGGATCCGACCTCTGGACCTTCATCTGTGAGAACGAGAGGGGATGTCCAGGTCAGAGCGAGAACAGCGGAAAGCTCTGGTCCGGGCCGCTTCACGATCTGAGGATGCCGGTGGGGACCCCTCAGGCGGCGCCCGGGGTCACCGTGTCGGTCCCGGGAGGCGTCTGGGTCCGGAACGAGCGCAGGATCTCCTTGAAGTTGAATTGCTGGGAGGTCCACTGGCCCTCCGGGTACTCCTCCAGCACCGCGTAGCCACGCCGCACGCTAGCTGACTCGCGACTCGCATGAACCCTCGTCCGATACAAGGGTCCGGCGATCAACGTCCACAACAGATAATTCGGTGGACTTCGCTTGGTCGTGAACAGCGCTTTCGCGTTGTAGCACACCGCTCCGGGGGTCTTCTCCAGAGTCAGCCGTGCTACCGTTACACCACGGGCCACCGTGTCTGACCAGGGCTTTCGTGCCGTCCTCGTCCTTGCACTCCTACCCGTTCCATGGATGACTCTAGGTGTTGGTAGCTCTGCAAGGATGGCACCCCAGGCGAGATCGAGTCTATCTGAGGACTCCGCCTCGTTCACCTTGTAGCCACGGACCCGAACCCTCGTCCGAAGCAGGTGATCGAGCCAGCGTGAGATCACAGCACCATCCAGGACGGACGTGGGGTCGAGGCCACGTTGGGAACGAGGTCGGCGAGTTCCGGGTGTAGCCGCTGGAACGTATTCAACACGGTTGCGTACCTGATCCCAAGGCGGAACAGCGCCGGGTTGAGGCTCGTGCAGTCCGCCAATGTCGGTGGAGGTCCCTCCGTGCCATTCGCGGCGCTGAAGCAGTCGAAGAACAGCTGGTTCTCCACTAACTGGTTGTGGAGCCACCGCTGGAAGGCAGACACGTACTTGGAGAACGTGGTCGCCTCGACGTGTACGACATGCGCGGCAATCGCCTTCCTTGCGAGGGCCACCCATCCCTTGAAGGCGTGGTCGATATGGACCAGCCGCAGCCCGACTGCACGCAGGCGCTCTGGTTTGGAGTTGTAGACACGGAGGTAGTCAACGAAGGCCCTATCGTATTTCTTGATTGCGGCGTCGAGCCTATGGGCGACGACCACCCTGGATAGTGTAGGGGGGTCAGGGTCTGGCTTTGAGGATTCCTCCGACACATCAGCAGGGGTCGGCGATGAAGATGGAGCGGAGTCCGTAGGCACGGTCAGGGATGATCCCAGCGTCGGCGCAGCCAACCGTCAAGCAACACGTCAGCGTCGATCCCGATCAATATCCGGTGAGCCACCGAAACTCTTCTACCGCGTGCTGGATGTCGGGACAAGGGTCAGGAGGTGGAGTACGCGCCCGTGGACACCCGGCCCCGAGGTACTCATCGCCTAGGACGTTGGTCTCGAGGGCGTCGCGCCGCGATCCAGGTTCCGACGATCGCGCCCAGCAGAGCTCCGACCGAGGCGAACCCGAGGACCCAATCGTAGCCCTCGAACTCGCTTCCGTATCCGACCCCCTGGGGCGGATCCGCCAGCACACCCGAATGCGAGTCGGCCCGCCAGTCCACCTAGCAGGAGGCCGGCTGCCATCAGCCCGATGGGCGCCAGGTGGCGAGCCCATATCGACGCCGCGAGGGCGAGCAGCAGTCCGACCGGTGCTGCGAGCATCGAGACATCGAAGAGTTCCACTTACCCATGATGCGACTACCCGGCGTCACGAACCAGCGCTGCTAACCGAACACCGGGGGACGCTCAGGCGGCGCCCAGGGTCACCGTGTCGGTCCCGGGAGGCGTCTGGGTCCGGAACGAGTGCAGGATCTCCTTGAAGTTGAACTGCTGGGAGGTCCACTGGCCCTCCGGGTACTCCTCCAGCACCGCGTAGCCCACGCCGTCGCTCTCGATGAACCCTCCGGCGATCCCGAACGAACCCTGATCCGAGGTGTAGGTTCCGGCGACCAACGTGCCGTCGCCGTCGGGGAACTGGAACCCCTGCTTGGTCTCCACATCCATGTTGGGGTCGGTCCCCAGCAGGTCGACCACATCTTGCGTCGACGTGATGCTGTCGGACCGGACCGCCCACACCAGGAACACCGACTGGTCGGGCTGCTCTCCGAACCGTGTGCGTGCCGGCGCCGATGAGCCCGGGACCGTGGAGGTGATCCCCGACAGCAGATCGACACCGGGGCCAAGCTCTCCCGGCTCGGAGATCGTGACCTCGTTGGCGACAGGCAGCGCCGCGCTGAACAACCCTCTCGGATCGTAGTAACGCTGCAGCGGTCGGTCGACCGGCGGCTGCATGCACGACACGCTGAGCGGGACGAGGCACAGCGACACCGCCAGGATCCTCTTCATCGGGCAATGGTCGCACCGCCACCTGCGTTTGACCAGCGTCACGCCCGCGGATACGGTGGGGCGCAGGAGCCCTGAAGCGCGCGGGAGGGAGTCACGATGAACAAGGGCGTCTTGATCGCCGAGGTGTCGAAACGGACCGGGCTCAGCAAGGCCGACGTGGGCCGCGTGGTCGATGCGGCGATCGACTCGATCCGCGATTCGGTCGTGTCCGGGGAGCGCGTGACGTTGGCGGACTTCGGGACGTTCGAGCGCAAGCATCGCAACGAACGCATCGCGCGGAACCCACGCCGTCCGGAGGTGCCCATCGTGGTTCCTGCGCGTGACCTTCCGGCGTTCACGCCGGGCAAGGAGTTCCGCGAGCAGGTCCTGGCGACCTCGAACGATCGCTAGCCTCTATTCGAACGTCACGATCCTCAGGTCGCGGGCGACCTGCCCTGCCTCGCCCTCGGACAGGTCGAACTTGACGCGCTGGCCCAGCCTGAGGGTGCGGATCGCCGGATCGCCTATCGACGAGGCGTCGATCACGATCTCAGCACGATCGTCCATCAGGAGCGACCCCGTCTTCGTCTGGTCGTCGTAGTCCTTGATCGTTCCCTGAGCCACAGCCGTTCTCCTCACGCGCGGGTCGGGAGGCGCGACGCCAGGTCCAGATCGCGGCAGACCTCCAGGGTCCGTCCGGGCTTGCCCGACTCCAACACCGTGAGGATATCGCTCGGCAGGTCCAGGTCGAACGCGAGCTCGGGGATCTCGACCACGCTCGTGGGAAGATCGGCCTCGGCGGCGGCCTCCAGGTGGCGCCGATACGAATCGGTCCCGAACCGAGCCCCGACGGCGTTCGCCGGTCTGCGCACCAGCAGATTGGTGCCGGCCTCGTCCGTCGAAGGAGCCAGCACCACGGGCCCCAGCGTGTGCAAGGCGCGCGTGAGGGCTCGTTCGGTTACGAGGGGGGTGTCCGGCAGGAGCACGGCCAACGCGTCGGCTAGGCGCCCCACCGCTTCCTCCTCGACCTGGTGGACGGCGCTCGCGAGCGGCGGCTTGTCTTCGCGGATCCCGTGGGCGCCGCGACCGAGCGCGATCTCCAGCACGGCCTCGTCGGGCGAGATGACCCAGGTCTCCCAGCCGTTGAGGACCAGCGTGACATCGAGCACGTCCTCCAGCATGGCCAGCGTCAGGGCGCCTCGTTCGAGTGGGCTGAGCACGGGCCCCAGGCGGGTCTTGGCCTCGGCGAGCGACTTGACGGGAAGAGCGATGACGCGCACCCGGGCAGGGTAGCCCACCGGGCGATGTACCCTCACGACCTGTCCGCCACGTGCGCCGTCGGAACGGGAGGCTCGAGACCGTGACCACCATCGCTCTCACCCTGGCACCGCCCCGCTCACGTGCCGGAGCACGCCTGGGATTCCAGATCGTGTGCGCCGTCGCCGGGAGCTTCTTCCTGGCGGGCCTCGCACAGATCTCCATCCCGCTGGGCTTCACGCCGGTCCCGATCACGGGACAGACCCTGGGAATGCTCCTCGTGGGAGCCGCCTACGGTCCGGCGTTGGGGGCCTCGACGGTGATCCTCTACCTGGCGTGGGCCGTCGTCGGCTTGCCGGTGCTTGCGCCAACCCGGACGGCACGCATGCCGTGGACTGGACGTGCTCAGAGCCACCTCGGCGACGGGTGGCTACCTGTGGGGATTCGTCCTGGCGTCCGTCCTCGTGGGGTGGCTCTCGCGCCGTGGATGGATCGCACGTTCCGCTCGTCGATCGGCGCCATGTTCCTGGGTTCCGTGGTGATCTACGCGGTGGCGCTGCCCTGGCTGCACCGTGTGCTTGCGGTCGGGTGGGAGGAGACCTTCGCAGCCGGCCTGTACCCGTTCATCATCGGCGACACGCTGAAGCTGCTTGCCGCGGCGGGGCTCCTACCCGCCGCCTGGGCGCTCCTCAAGCGTCTGCGTCCCCGCGAGGAGGGCTGATCACGCCGGCCGAGCCTTGGTACCACGCCGCACGCTTCGCCGTGATCCCTCCGCTCTCGGTGTGGTTCGAGTGGCGGTTCGAGGATCTGGATCGGATCCCTCGATCGGGCCCCGCGATCCTGGCGTGCAACCACACCTCGTATCTCGATCCGCTCGCAAACGCCTACGCGGTCGTGAAAGCCGGTCGACGACCGCGGTTCATGGCCAAGGAGGAACTGTTCGGGATCCCGGTCGTGGGGTGGGCGTTGAACGGTGCGAGGCAGATCCCGGTCCGTCGAGGTACGGGGGACAACACCCCACTGCTGAGGGCGCAGCGCGCCCTGATCGACGGCGAGGTGGTCGTGATCTATCCGGAAGGGACGGTCACGGCGCGGGCCGACGGCCTGCCGATGGCGGGCAAGACGGGAGCGGTGCGTCTCTCGCTATCCACAGGCGTGCCCATCACCCCGATGGCGAGCTGGGGATCGCAGGCGGTGTGGCAGAAGTCCGGCAGGGGGAGCCTGCGGTACGGCCGGCCCGTGTGGGTCAAGGTCGGTGAGCCGATCGACCTCACGGAACGGCAGGACGAGGCGAACGATCATGACGCACTCACCCAGATGACGGCGCAGGTGATGGCGGCCATCACGACGGTCGCCCAGGACCTGCGGGCACGCTATCCGCAGCGCTGGTGGGTCGACGCCGGGTAGGCTGCCGATCATGGCGGAGGAGCGGGGAAGGGGCTTCCAGACCCGTGCTGTGCACGGATCCAGCATGCCAGCCGTCGACCAGCAGACCCCCAGCGTCCCGATCTTCCAGACGTCCACGTTCCGGTTCGACACGTCGGAGGACTATGCCGAGACGATCAGCTTCCGGCGGCCGGGCTACACGTATTCGCGCGGATACGGCAACCCCACCGTGCAGGCGTTCGAACGGCAGATGGCGGACCTGGAGGGAACGGCAGCGGCGTTCGGCTTCGCCTCGGGGATGGCGGCGTCCTCCACGATCTTCCTGTCCACGGTCTCGTCAGGGGCCGCGTGGTGGTCAGCACCGAGCTCTACGGCGGTGTGCACTCCCTGTGCAAGACGTTGCTGCCCCGGCTCGGTGTCGCGGTGGAGACGGTGGCGCCGCACGATCAGGATGCCGTGCGCGCGGCGCTCCCGGGCGCATCCCTCTTCTACGTCGAGACGATCGCGAACCCGAACGTCACCGTGGCCGATCTGGGAGCTCTCGGTGACCTCTGCCACGACGCCGGGGTGCCTGCAGCGGTCGACAACACCTTCGCGTCTCCGTACCTGTGCGCCCCGGCCGCCTACGGCTTCGAGTACGTGATGCACTCCGCGACGAAGTTCATCGGGGGCCACCACGACCTGATCGGTGGCGTGGTGTGCACCTCGGAGGAGGGACGGGATCGCCTGCGCGACGCCGCGATCGACCTGGGCGGAACGATGGCGCCGTTCGAGGCGTGGCTCTGCATGCGCGGGCTGATGACGTTGGGGCTGCGGATGGATCGACACGGCACGAACGCGATGACGCTGGCTCGGTTCCTGGAGTCCCACGACAAGGTGGATCGGGTCTGGTACCCCGGCCTCACGTCGCATCCACAGCACGCGGTGGCGGCGCGCGAGTTCGACGGACGCGGGTTCGGGGGGATCCTCGCCGTCGAGGTGGCCGGCGGTGTGGACGGGGGCATGCGCTTCTGCGATGCCTTGGAGCTGGCGTGGATCGCCACGAGCCTGGGTGGCACGCACACGCTGGTGGGTCATGCCGCCTCCACCACGCACCGGCAGATGGATCCCGCTGCGCGCCGCGCCGCGGGGATCGCCGATGGCCTGGTACGGATGAGCGTGGGCCTCGAGGATGCGGCGGACCTGTTGGAGGACGTCGAGCGCGCGCTGGAGAAGGTGTGAGCGGCCGCCGCCGGCGGGTCGCCGTCCTTTTCGGAGGGCGTTCGGCCGAGCACGAGATCTCGTGCATCTCGGCGCGCTCGGTGATCGACGCGCTGGATCCGGACCGTACGGAGGTCGTGCCCATCGGCATCACGAAGATGGGCCGTTGGCAGCTGCTGGCAGACCCGCCGGCCCTGCCGGGCGAAAGCGGCCGGATGCCGGAGGTGAGCGACGACGCCGGCAAGGTGGTGGAGCTCGCCGTGGAGGGAGCGGATCGCGAGCTGGTCGCGGCAGACGGTTCGCGGGAGCCGATCGACGTGGCGTTCCCCGTGCTGCACGGACCCATGGGGGAGGACGGCGCGGTCCAGGGGATGCTGGAGCTTGCGGGCGTGCCGTACGTGGGCGCCGGCGTGTTGGGTTCGGCGGTGGGGATGGACAAGGCCGTGCAGAAGGTGCTCTTCGGAGCGGCCGGCCTGCCGTTGGTTCGGTGGGAGGCGGTGCGCGAACCCGAATGGCTCGAGGATCCCGAGGGCGTGACGGCGCGCGCTCAGGCGCTCGGCTACCCCCTCTTCACCAAGCCGGCGACCCTGGGTTCATCCGTGGGCATCCTCAAGGTGCACGGTCCCGATGAGTTGGACGCCGGACTGCAGGAGGCCTTCAGCCATGCCCGCAAGGCCGTGATGGAGCAGGGTCTGCAGGACGTGCGAGAGGTGGAGTGCGCCGTCCTGGGAAACGACGACCCGGTGGCCTCGGTCTGCGGTGAGATCGTGCCTCGCGGACACGAGTTCTACGACTACACCGCCAAGTACCTGGACGCTGAGGGCGCGGAGCTTCGGATCCCCGCCGACCTGAAGCCCGACATGACTGAGCACATCCAGCGGATGGCGGTCACGGCGTTCCGGGCGATCGAATGCTGGGGGATGGCGCGGGTCGACTTCTTCGTCCGCGACGACGACGTATGGATCAACGAGATCAACACGATCCCCGGATTCACGTCGATCTCGATGTACCCGAAGCTCTGGGAGGCCAGCGGACTCGGTTACGCCGACCTGATCGAACGGTTGTTGGATCTGGCGGTGGAGCGACACGACGCTGAGCGTGCGAAGGGCACCTCGGTGCGTGAACTGGAGCCGCCCGGCTCTTAGAGGTGCACCACCGGGCAGGTGAGGGTGCGCGTGATGCCTTCGACGGCCTGGATGCGAGCCACGACCAACTTGCCGAGCTCGTCCACCGTCTTCGCTTCCGCGCGCACGATGACGTCGTACGGGCCGGTCACGTCCTCCGCCTCAGCCACACCGCCGATCGCGCGGACCTCGTTCGCGACCGCGGCGGCCTTGCCGACCTCGGTCTGGATGAGGATGTACGCGTGCACCACCTTGACCTCCCGGAGTCCTCGAGGAGCGCCCATGCTAGCCGCGTGGCCGCGACCGGCGCAACGCGTCCCCTTGCGTGCCATCATCGATGCGTGTTCCGGGATCGCGTGGATGCGGGGGAGAGGCTGGCCGGCCTGGTGCAGCCCCGCGTCGAGCCGCCGGCGGTGGTCTTGGGCATCCCTCGCGGCGGCGTGATCGTGGCGGTGCCCGTGGCGACCGCCCTGGGAGCGCCGCTCGACATCGTCGTGCCCCGCAAGCTCGGCGCCCCCGACAACCCAGAGCTCGCGATCGGAGCGGTGGCCCCCGGCGTGCGGGTCGTGGACGCTCGCACGGTCCGCGCGTTGATGGTGAGTCCGGAGTACATCGATGCCGAGGTCGAGGCGCAGGAGCGCGAGATCGAACGGCGCACCGCGAACTATCGGGGTCACCGTCCTCCCGTCGAGCTCCGGGGAGGACGGCCGTGATCGTGGACGACGGCGTCGCGACCGGTGCCACGGCGATCGCGTCGCTCCGGTGGGCGAGAGCGGCTGACAGCGAACGTGTCGTGTTCGCAGCGCCGGTCGGACCCTCAGGGATCGAAGACCGTCTCGCGGAGGAATGCGACCTCTGCATCGTGGCGGAGACCCCGGTCCATCTCCGCGCCGTCGGTGAATGGTACGAGCGGTTCGAGCAGGTCACCGACGAGCAGGTGCGGTCGGCGCTGGGCGTGGGATGAAGGTCTTCGAGATCTTTCTGGCGGTGGTGTTCCTGGGCATGGGCATCCGCTCGGTGATCTATTGGATCCGCCGCCCGTTCGAGACTTCCGACCTGCGTGACAACGTGCTGTACGCGTTGTTCGTGACGGGTCGCGTGGGTCTGTGGTTCGCGCTCAGCGGCCTCTTCGCCCTGTACGCGAGCATCGACACGCAGGGCCGGGCGTTCACGGACGATGCCGCGCAGTACCGGTGGCTGTTGCCGGTCCTTGCGGCCCTGGCGGGCCTGCAGCTCGTGGCCGGCTTCTTCCTGGGGCGCCGCACGTCCCGCTGAGGCTGTGACGCGGTTGTGACGAACCTGCGTCGTCGGGGTCGCCGCTCTCGTGCGTTCGCGGCGTTCGGTGTTACAACAGAAAGCATGGCGTTGCGTACCCGTTCCCGGTTGATCGCGATCCTCGTCGGTGCCACCACCCTGCTGGCGGTGCTCGGCGGGGTCGCGGTGCGCGCCGACCCCTCGCCACCGCTGCCGTCGATGCCGGCGGACCGGGTGCTGGCGAACGCGCTGAGCGCCGTGGCGCAGCCGTTCACGATCTCCGGGGAGGTGCAGACCACCGTGGACGTCGGGCTCCCCGAGTTGCCCACGGATCTCGCCGGCGGAGCGGGTGGGCAGCTCACGACCCTCCTGGGTCGCCAGACGTACAAGGTGTGGCACGCTCCCGGCGGGATCCGTATCGCCCACATCTTCGGGTTCAGTGAGCAGGATCTGGTGGCCAACCGCCGCGAGGCGTGGTCGTGGGACTCCGACGGCATGATCGCGAGACAGCTTCATCTCCAGGACGTGCGAGCGGCGCTGCGACAGGCGACCAGCGCGCGCGGTCCGTGGGCGGCCGCGATCGCGGGCGACCCGACCGTGCCCGCCCACGCGGACGTCGTGGCGGCGGCCGGCGGAGCCCTGGAGGCGCTGGCCCCGTACGCAGACGTGTCGGTCGACGGCACGGCCACGGTGGCCGGCAGGCCCGTCTACCAGCTGGTGCTGACCCCGCGTTCTGCCATGACGCTCATCGGTCGTATCACCATCGCGATCGACGCGGAGTCGTGGCTCCCGCTGCGGTTCCAGGTGATCCCCAAGGGTTCTCAGGATGCCGCGATCGAGGTCGGCTTCACCTCGGTGTCGTTCGATGCGATCGATCCTTCGGTCTTCACCTTCCGGCCGCCGCCGGGTGCGACCGTGGCGCGGATGGACCCCACGGGGCTCGCGAAGCCGCACGGAACCCCTCCGATGCTCGCCCCGCGGGTCCCTCCCGTGACGTTCGGCTCCGGTTTCGACACGCGGGTCGCGATCGAACTGAACGGGCCGCTCCCGAGTGAGGCCGCGATGCTGCTCCCATACGCGGGGCCGCTCGCGTCGGCGATCAGGTGGGCGACGGCACGGACACGTGGCTGTTGTTCGGGTTCGTGGGGATCGACACGCTCCGGGCCGACGCTCGGACGCGCCGCTTCACGCCGCCGCGTGACCGCGGCGATCGCCACGCGGGGTCTCACGAAGCGCTACGGCGACGTCGCGCGCCGTCGACGCGCTCGACCTGGGTGTCGAACGGGGCGAGCTCTACGGGTTCCTGGGCCCGAACGGTGCCGGCAAGACCACCACGATCCGCATGGCGCTCGGCCTGATCCTGCCGCACTGCCGGTGAGGTCGATCTGCTGGGCGACCACCGTGCGTCCCGACCGGGCACCGCTCGCGCGCGTGGGTGCGCTGGTCGAGGAGCCGGCATTCTGGAAGTTCCTGCAGCGGTCGTCGGAACCTCGAGTACTTCGCGCGGGCCGGGCGGAGGCCGGCCCGAGACACCCGCGCCCGACTGGCACGGGTCGACGAGGTCCTGGAGACCGTCGGGCTGGCCGCGGCCGCCGGGCAAGCGGGTGAAGGCGTACAGCCAGGGGATGCGGCAGCGGCTGGGGCTGGCGCTGGCGCTCATGGGCGCAGCCCGAGCTCCTGGTGCTCGACGAGCCGACGAACGGCCTTGACCCTAGCCGGGATGCGCGAGATGCGCACTGCTGCTCCGCCGCCTCGCGGATGAGCGGGATCACGATCTTCGTGTCGAGCCACCTGTTGTCCGAGGTCGAGGCGATGTGCGACCGCGTCGGCGGTGATGGCGCAAGGCCGACTGGTGGCCGACGGCCCGCCGGCCGACCCTTCGCGGCGTGACCGACACGCGTGCGCGTCGAGGTGGACGACCGGCCACGGCTCGGACGGTGGCGGCGGCGCCTGCCGCGGGGTCTCCTCGGTGACGGCGGTGCGCGCAGCGGTGACGGCATGCTGCTGGTCACGCTCGCGACGGGCATCGGCCGGCCGAGCTGAACGCCGCCCTGGTGACGGCCGGGGTGCGCGTGCGGGCCGCTCGCGCCGCAGTCGGACAGCCTGGAAGACGTCTTCCTGCACCTGGTGGAGGGCGCCGATGTACCGCGTTGAGCTCGGCAAGGCGTTCCATCGCTGGCGGACCTGGCTGCTGGCCGCGGCGATCGCGGGCATCCCCGCGGTGATCGTCCTCGCGATCAAGGTGTCGCCCCCGCAGCCGCAGGCGGCCGAGGACGCGCCCCCGTTCCTGTTCCAGATCGCCACGAGCGGGTTGTACGCAGCCCTCACCGGGCTCGCGGTCGTGCAGCCGTTCTTCCTTCCCCTGGCGACCGGGCTGTTCGCCGGCGACGCCGTCGCGGGGGAGGCGCAGGCCGGCACGCTGCGCTATCTGTTGCTGCGTCCGGTGCGGCGGTCGCGCCTGGTGCTGGCGAAGTACGCCTCGGCGATGACCCTGCTCGGCGTTCCTCGTCGGGGTCACGCTGGTCGAGCGGCGCTGGTGGCGGGCGCTATCGTGTTCGGCCTCAGTCCGATGCCGACCCTGTCGGGAACCACCCTCGCGTGGGCGGAGGGGCTGCTGCGCGGATCGGGGGAACGGCGCTCTACATGGTGGCCGTGGTGTCGGGCGATCACCTGCATCGGCCTGTTCATCTCCACGCGGACCGATTCAGGGCCCGGGCGCGGCCGTCGCGACGATCGTGATCGCGATCGCCAGCCAGATCCTGGGACAGATCCCCAGCCTCGACTGCGATCCATCCCTACCTGCCGACGAACGGCTGGCTGGCCTTCATCGGGTTGTTCCGGTTCCCGGTCGATTGGGCAGGGATGCGCACGGGCTGATGGTGAGCGTGGCCTACACGGCGGTGCTTCCTCGCGCTTGGCGCTTCCGGGTTCCGCCGCCTGCTGGCGAAGCCATCACGTCCTGATCACGTCGGGACGCCGGGCGTCGACGTGCCCCCCGCCCCCCGTCCGATCGATCCGTGCGATCGCCGACCGCCTTGATGATCTCCTCGGAGAGCTCGGGGAACTCCTGGAGCCGCGCCACGCGCTCGCGCCTTCAGCCGCTCCACCAGCGCCTCGTACTCGTCGATGCGACCCTGTCGCTCGTAGAGGCGGCGTGGCTGCAGCAGCTCGACGTCGTCGAAGTCGGGGACCGCGGTCGCGACCTGATAGCCGAAGTCGGGGTCGTCGTCCCACGTGATCGTCTGCTCGGCGATCCCCTTCACGCACGCCGACGTGTGCGGGATCTTCACCTTCTTCGAGCGGTCGTCGCCGTCCTTGCCGCCCACGCGACCGGTGTTCAGCAGGTAGGTCTCGATCGGGTGCGAGGCGAGCAGCTCGAGCATGCGGTTGCCCTGGAGCCCGTGGGGGAGCGGGAAGAACGGGTTCGTGCCGGGCACGCGCAGGAACTTGCCCTCCTCGGCGGCACCGCCGGCCGCCGTCCCGGTGGTCTCGCCGAGCATGAAGTACGCGGCGGCCTGCTCGCTGGTTCAGGCTGCGCCACGCCCGGGATGATGTTCTCGTTCCGGTTCAGGATCAGCAGGTAGTCGACCGTGCCGACGTTCCGGGCATCCTCGAAGGACAGCGAGGTCGGTCATCTCGAAGACCGCGCGCCCGTTCTTCGTGTAGTGCTCGTTGAAGAAGTCGACCGTGCCGTCGTCGTCGATGTACACGTTCTCGAGGTAGGCCGTGGGCTTGGTGACCGCGCCGTGGATCGAGGGCTCGAAGTCGGGGTCGAGGCCGAACGTCTTCGCGAAGCAGCCGTTCTCGGTGCCGTAGGCGTGCCCGCCCGGCATCAGGCCGACGAAGTCGTCCTGGATCGGGCTTGGAGCCGTTCTGCGTGGTGAACGTCGTGGTGGTCTTCCCGGTGCCCGAGAGGCCGAGGATCATGAAGACCTTGTCGCCGTGCGGCGTCGGGATCACCTTCAGGCCCGAGTGCAGCGCCAGGCCGCCCTTGTCGTACACGATGTTGTTCCACATCCGCAGGCCGCCCTTCTTGGACTCACCGAAGTAGTCCGAGTTCAGGACGCGCGTGACGTTGTGGTCGAGGTCCACGGCGATCAGTCGGTCGTCGGGGTAGCCGGCGGCCACCAGGCCGGGCGTGTAGATCACCCTGCACCTCCGGCTCGGCACCGTCGTTCCGCTCGAAGTAGAGCTTCTGCTGCATGCCCGCGATGTTCGCGTAGCGCTTCTCCATCAGCAGTCGGGCCGCGGTGCGCATGTCGGGGTCGTTCCCGATGTAGCCGTCGATCTGGATCATGTCGTGCTCGGCGATGTAGGCGTCCTGCATCGCCGCGATCATGTCGTAGTCCTCGCGCGTCATCGTCTTGCCGCTGGAGGCACGATCGACGACGTAGGTGCTGGCCGCGCTCCGTGACAGCACCTGGGTCTGGGTGTTCGGTGTTCCCGAACTCGGAGATGCCGCGTCTCCGGCATCTCCTCGGTGAACGCCCGGAGTCTCCTCGGGCGTCGGGTTGACGTGGAGCTCTGCCACGGTTGGCCTCCTTGCAGGGGATCGCGGCATCGCCGCGTGTTGGACAGTCGGGAGTACGCTAGAGTCTATCGAACGCCGTTCAGGCCCCCTCGGGCCGTGGCACACGGTCGATGCGAGTCGTACGGAACGGACAACGATGGACATCTCCGAACTGGAGCTCCTCGCGGCGATCCGGAAGGTGCTCTCGGGGGCGGGACCCGAGGTCCGGGTCGGCGTGGGCGACGATGCCGCGGTGGTGGCGCCGGGTGCGGGCGACCTCGTCCTCACCACCGACGCGCTGGTGGAGGGGTCCCACTTCATCCGCGGGCTCACCTCGGCCCGCGACCTCGGCTACAAGGCCATCGTCGTGAACGTGAGCGACATCGCGGCCATGGGCGCATCGCCGCGTGCCGCCGTATGCGCGCTCACGCTCTCCGACCAGGTCGACGCCGCGTGGATGATGGAGCTGTTCGGCGGGATGCGCGAAGCCTGCGATGAGTACGCGCTGTGGCTCGTGGGCGGGAACCTCGCGCACGGCACGGAGGTGACGGTCTCAGTCACGGTGACGGGCGAGGTGGCCCCCAGCGCACGCGGTGCTCCGGTCGGGCGCGCGGCCCGGCGATCAGGTGGTGGTGACCGGCTCCCTCGGCGCGGCGGCGGCCGGCCTGCGCCTGTGCCGCCTGAGGAAGATGTGGGACGACGACGAGCGTGCCGCGATCGCGCGACATTTCCGGCCCGAGGCACGCGTCGGGGAGGCGGAGGTGCTGGCGCGTCACGGCGCCACCGCGATGATCGACGCTCAGCGACGGGCTCGAGATGGATCTCCTGCGTCTCTGCGACGCGAGCGGGGCCGGCGTCCGGCTCCACCTCGCCGACCTGCCGGTGGCGCCCGCGGCCACCCTCGAGGAGGCGCGCGCGCGGCGGGGAGGACTACGAGCTGATCGCCACCCTGCCCGACGATGCGGCCGTCTCGGCCGTGGCCGCCGAGTTGCGCGACGGGTTCGGGGTGGCGCTCACCGTGATCGGTGTCGATCACCGAGGAGGGGCCCGTGGCGGTGGAGCCTGACGGGTCCGAGCACCGGCTCGAGGCCGGTGGATGGGACCATTTCGCGTGAGGACCAGGGGCTCAGGTCCGCGCCCCCGCGCCCTGACGATCGCGGGCAGCGACTCCGGCGGCGGCGCGGGCATCCAGGCGGACCTCAAGACCTTCAGCGCGCTCGGGGTCTACGGCATGACCGCGATCACGGCCGTGACCGTGCAGAACACGCAGGGGCGTGAGCGGTTACGAGGCGCTCTCGCCCGCGCTCGTCGCCGATCAGATCCGCGCGGTGGTCACCGACATCGGCGTCGACGCCGCGAAGACCGGGATGCTCGCGAACGCGCGCATCGTGGAGGCGGTCGCGGAGGCGGTCGCGGAGACCGGGATCCCGAACCTGGTGGTCGACCCGGTCTTCGTATCGAAGCACGGTCACCCCTTGCTGGAACCGGACGCGGTCGACGCGCTGAAGTCCGACATCCTGCCGCTCGCGACGGCTGGTGACGCCCAACCTCCCCGAGGCCGCGCGGCCTCGCGGGATTCGAGGTGCGACTCGCCGACGACATGCGCCGGGCGGCCGAGCGCGATCCTGCGCTCGGACCCACGCGCGGTCCTGGTCAAGGGCGGCCATCTCGGAGGCCGCGGAGGAGGCGTCCGACCTGTTCGTCGACGGCGCGCAGGGAGACGATGGATCTCGGCGCCGCGGATCGACACGCCCCACACGCACGGAACCGGGTGCACGCTGCGCGCCGCGATCGCGGCGCCTCGCTCGGCCCTGCGGCCGGCCGTCGTGCGAGGAATCGGTGCGGGCGGGCAAGGCCTTCGTTGACCGAAGCGATCCGGTCACGCGCTGTCGATCGGGCGGCGGGATCGGACCGGTGGACGCGCTGTGGTCGATCGGCGGATGGGGCGACCTGAGCGCGGTCAGGCAGACTCGACGGCCGACGTGCAGGCGTGCGGGATGCGGGTGACCTTGCCGGCCTTGATGCAGGACGTGCAGGCGTTCAGGCGCTTGGGGGTGCCGTTGACGAGCGCGCGGACGCGCTGGATGTTCGGGTTCCACCGGCGGTTGTTCCGCTTGTGCGAGAACGTCACCGACTTGCCGAACCACGGCTTCTTGCCACAGATGTCACAGGTCGCTGCCATCGCCCGACGAGGCTACCAGACGACCTCGGATCGCTCAGCTCACCTTCGCGAGCGCCTCGTCCAGCGCCTCGCTGGGACAGCTCGCCCGGGATCGTGGCCGACCACCGTGCCGTCCGCGTCGTAGACGACCGTGGCCGGCGGACCGATGCACCCAGGTCCGTCCGGATCGCACCCGGCGGGTCGAAGAGGCTGGGGTAGGGGAGCCCGTGGTCGGCGATGAACGTCTCGGCGCTACCGCGCGTGCGTCCTGCACGTCCACCCCGAGGAACTGCACGTCGCGGTGCTCGGCAGCGGCGGCCGCGAGGATGGGCGCCTCCGTCTTGCACGGCCCGCACCACGACGCCCAGACGTTCACCACCACCGGCGTCCCGTGCATCGCCTCCAGCAAGGTGTGGTACCCCTCGACGTCCGTGACGGGCAGCTCGTCGATCGTCCCGGGGATAGGCGCGACCGGTCGCCACCACGATCGCGTCGTTCGAGGGCGCCGGACGGGTCGGCCGGCCCCGGCGCACGCCGACCGGGTGCAGGCGCCCACCTCACCACGCACAGCGTGAGCGCCAGGGGGAAGGGTCGGCGTGTCATCACCAGCATGGTAGAACCGCTGACAGATGACGGACCCCTCGATGCCACTCACGCTCACCTCACCCGTCGAGGCCGAGATCGACGCGAAGGTGGCCGCCCGCCGCGTGGGTGCGCGTTCGAAAGGGCCCGAGGCCCATGAGGTCCTGCGGACAGCGTTCGACATCGCGAGCGTGGACGATCTTCTCCACCATTACCCCCGTCGCTACATCGACCGCTCACGCGTGCAGACCATCCGCGACCTGAAGTTGGGCGCCTACGTCACCGTGATCGCACGCGTTCGGAAGGTGGCGAAGCGCCAGACGAGACGGCGCCAGACGATGGTGACCGTCACCCTCTACGACGGCACCGGTTACCTCGATCTCACGTTCTTCAACCAGCCCTGGATGGCGTCGATCCACCGCGAGGGCCAGGAGGTGGCCGTCTCGGGCGTGGCGAACCGCTACAAGGGCCGTCTCCAACTGGCGAACCAGGAGGTCGAGCTTCTGCGCGGCGACGAAGCCGACCTGATCCATACCGGTCGCATCACGCCCGTGCACCCCGCTTCGGAGGGGATCACCACGCGCACGATCCGCGAGCTGGTCCACCTGGCACTCGACCGTCTGCCGAAGGTCGGCGACCCGATGCCTTCGGACCTCGTCGACCACGAGCACCTGGGTTCCTACGACCGAGCGATCCGCGACATCCACTTCCCCGCCGATGATCGAGCGCTGGCCGGCGCGCAGGAACGCCTGAAGTTCGACGAGTTGTTCACGCTCGAGCTGGGGGTTGCCTTCCGCAAGCACCGGGTGAGCGCTCAGCAGCAGGGCGTGGCGCATCGGGCCACGGGCGCGCTCACCGAGCGCCTGACCGCGACCCTGCCGTTCGAGCCCACGCATGCTCAGGAGCGGGCGATGGCCGAGGTCGGCGCCGCAATGGCCCGCGCCCAGCCGATGAACGTCCTCCTGCAGGGAGATGTTGGGTCGGGCAAGACGCTGGTGGCCCTTCACGCCTGCCTGGTGGCGATCCAATCGGGCCACCAGGCCGCGATCATGGCCCCCACCGAGGTCCTCGCGGGCCAACACCTGCGCTCGATCGACGGGTTGCTGCGGGCGATGGGAGCGGTCAGCTACCTCGATCAGCTTGCCGCGGTCGCCACCCACGATGACGGCCAGGCATCGCTCCTGGATCCGGAGCCCGAGGACCCCGAAGCGAACCCGGCCGAGGCGTCGCTCGCGTACGCGCTGCTCACCGGCGCCGTCACCGGCAAGGATCGGACCCGCGTGGTGGAGGGGATCGCCGACGGTTCGATCGACCTGGTCGTGGGCACGCACGCCCTGGTGCAGGAGGGCGTCGCCTTCCGGATCTGTCGCTCGCCGTGGTCGACGAGCAGCACCGTTTCGGCCTGCATCAGCGCATGGCGTTGAAGGGCAAGGGGGGCGAGGCGGACGTGCTGATCATGACCGCCACGCCGATCCCGCGGACGCTGGCCCTCACGTACTACGGCGACCTCGACGTCGATCACGTTGGACGAGATGCCGAAGGGCCGCCGGCCCATCGAGACCCGGGCCGCGCGGACCGAGCTCGAGCGTGCCGCCGCCTACGACCTGGTGCGTGAGCAGGTGACGGAAGGCCGCCAGGCCTTCGTCGTGTGCGCGGCCATCGACGAGGGCAACCGCACCCAGGTCAAGGCCGCCGAGGTCGGAGGCCGAGCGCCTGGCCACCGAGGTCTTCCCGGATCTGCGGGTCGACCTGCTGCACGGGCGGATGCGCCCGAAGGACAAGGGATCCGTGATGGACCGCTTCCGAGGTGGCGATGCTGACCTGCTGATCTCGACCACCGTGATCGAGGTGGGGGTGGACGTGCCGAACGCCACCGTGATGCTGGTGGAGAACGCGGAGCGCTTCGGCCTGGCACAGCTGCATCAGTTGCGCGGACGCATCGGGCGGGGCGAGCACGTGAGCTACTGCGTCCTGTTCGACGAGTCCGAAGATCAGAACCTGGAGGCGCGTGCGCGGATCGACGCGATGGTGCGGACCACCGACGGGTTCGAGCTCGCGGACGAGGACCTGCGTCTGCGTGGCGAGGGCACGCTGTTCGATACCAAGCAGTCGGGGATGCCGGATCTCAAGCTGGCGCGTCTGGCCGAGGACATGGAACTGGTGAAACGCGCCCGCCTCCAGGCCTTCGCCTTGATCGAGCGCGACCCGCAGCTGGAAGGGCATCCCCGGTTGCTGGACGAGCTTCGCGCTCGGTTCGATCGCTCGATCGACTGGCTGTTCCAGTCCTGACCCGATGCGGATCGTCGCCGGTTCGGCCAAAGGCACGAAGCTCGCCCCGGTGCCCGACGGGGTCCGGCCCATGTCCGACCGGGCCCGAGAGGGGCTCTTCGCCAGCCTCGGGGCCCGCGTCCTGGGGGCCCGCGTGCTGGATCTGTTCGCCGGCACGGGGGCTACGGGGATCGAGGCCCTCTCCCGCGGCGGCGACCACGCCGTGTTCGTCGAGCGATCCCGGCCTGCGCTGAAGGCGATCAGGGAGAACCTGGAGCGCGCCAAGGTTGTCCAGAGCGCAACGGTGGTGGCGGCCGACGCCCACGCGTACCTGGGAGGACCCCCCCGCGCCTCCGGGCCGTTCGATCTGGTCCTATGCGACCCACCGTATGAGCTGGGACCTCCGCAGCTGGACGAGGTGTTGCGCGAGCTGCATGCGGGGGTGGTTGGCCGGAACCGCCTGGACGGTGGTCCTGACCCGGGGGCGCCAGAGTTCCATGCCTGTCATTCCGCTACACTGGTCCGTCGCGAGGGAACTGCGCTACGGCGACAGTCTCCTGACCTTGTTCCGGCCAGACGACCAGGAGGCATGATGGGCCTGACCGCCCTGTGTCCGGGGACGTTCGACCCCGTGACGAACGGCCATCTGGACATCATCGGCCGCACCAGCGCCACGTTCGAGCACGTGGTGGTGGCCGTGCTCGAGAACCCGTCCAAGCAACCGTTGTTCTCTGCGGCCGAACGGGTCTCGATGCTGGAGGAGGCGTGTTCGGAGCTGCCCAACGTGCGGGTGGGCTCGTTCAAGGGACTGCTTGTGTCATACGCCCGTGAGCAGGGCCCCTCCGTGATCGTCAAGGGCCTGCGGGCCGTGAGCGACTACGAGTTCGAGATCCAGATGGCGCAGATGAACCACCGTTTGGGCGAGGTCGAAACGCTGTTCATGCCCACGAACCCCCGGTGGTCCTTCCTCTCATCTTCGCTGGTCAAAGAGGTAGCCCGGTTCGGCGGCAACGTCGAGGGCCTGGTGCCCGACGCGGTGAGGAAGCGCTTGGTCGACCGTGTAGGGGAGGGCTCCTGATGGATATCGCAGGCCGTCTGCAGCAGCTGCAGGAGCTCGTCGAGGAGGCGAAGTCGATGCCCCTGTCCTCCTCGGTGTTGATCAACAAGGACGAGGTCCTGGAGATGCTCCACCAGATGCAGGAGGACCTGCCGGACGAGATCAAGCAGGCGCGGTGGATCGTGAAGGACCGCGAGGAGTTGTTGGCGAAGGCCCGCGCCGAGGGCGACAAGCTCATCGATCAGGCCCGCGAGGAGCAGCTCCGGATGGCTCGGAAGGAAGAGATCGTGGCGCGAGCCAAGGAGGAGGCCGACCGCATCCTCACCGAGGCCGGGGACCGCGCCGACGCCATGTCTTCGGAGGCCGAGGACTACGTGGACGGCAAGCTCGCGCAGTTCGAGATCGCCCTTCGCAAGATCCTGGAAGGCTCGCAGGCGGCCACGAAAGGACTCGCCCGCACGCTGGATTCGGTGGAGCTGGGTCGTGAGCGGCTGCGCGCCCCCGCGACCGCCGCCGAAGAGGAGTTCGGCGAGGCGAACGCCGACGCGAGGCCACGCGCCGAGACGACCTTCTTCGACGAGGAGTCCCAGTGACGCTCGCCCCGATCGACGTCCGCGAGCTGATCGGCCACCCCGGGGCCTCGGCGAACCACTACCTGGAGGGCACGCTGGAGGGGCTGGGCACCGAGCTCGCGAGCGTGCCAGAGGACACCCCCGTGCAGGCCCAGCTGCTGCTCGAGTCGGTGGTGGAGGGGATCTTGGTATCCGGAAGGCTCACCGGCACGATGCATCTGCGATGCGCCCGCTGCCTCAAGGAGTTCGACCGGCCCTTCGCGGTGGAGCTCACGGAGATGTTCGTGCCCGCGCCGGACGACGACGCCGACGATTACCCATTGGGCCCCGAGGGGTTCATCGAGCCCGATCAGATGGTGCGCGACCTGGTGGGGGTGGAGTTGCCCTTCTCCCCACTGTGCCGCCCCGACTGCCTGGGTCTGTGCCCTGTGTGCGGCGGCGACCGCAACCTGGGGGAGTGCCCGGGCAACCACCCCAGCACCGACCCACGATGGGCCGAGCTCGACGTGCTGCTGGACCAGATGGACAACTGAGCAGAAGGAGACCACGAACCGCGATGGCCGTTCCCAAGAAGAAGCAGAGCAAGACCCGCAGCAGCAAGCGTGCGGCGAACTGGAAGTCCAAGGCGCCCGCCTACAGCGCGTGCCCGCAGTGCCGTCAGCCGAAGCTCCCGCACCGGGTGTGCGCGAACTGCGGCTACTACGCCGGCCGGCAGGCGATCGAGGTCGAGTAACGACCGTGAGCGGTGCCCAGCTGGAGGTGCCGGACGACGCGTTGGATCATGCCCTGGGTGTGCGCTTCAGCGATCCGAGGCTCCGCGAGATGGCGCTGACGCATCGCTCGTTCGCGTTCGAGCGCGGCCTCACCACCACGAACGAGCGCTTGGAGTTCCTGGGCGATTCGGTCCTGGGTGTCGTGGTCACCGACATGGCGTACCGCACCTACCCCGAGATGCCGGAGGGTTCGCTCGCGAAGCTTCGGGCGGCCATCGTGAACATGACGGCCCTGGCCGAGGTGGCGCGCTCGCTGGGCTTGGGCCAGCTCGTGCGCCTGGGCAAGGGGGAGGAGCAGAGCGGGGGCCGCGACAAGTCATCGATCCTGGCCGACGCGCTCGAGGCGGTGTTCGGCGCGGTCTACCTGGACCTGGGCCTGGACGTCGCCACCGAGCTGATCCAGCGTCTGTTCCGCCCGCGCATGGAGGCGTACGTGCGCGGCGAGGGCGATCGCGACTACAAGACCATCCTGCAGGAGCTGGCCTCGCAGGCGCTCCACACGATGCCGGAGTACCGCCTGGAGGAGCGGGGGCCCGACCATCAGAAGGAGTTCACGGCCACGGTGTACCTGGGCGGCGAGGCCCTGGGGACCGGGATCGGCCGTTCGAAGAAGGAAGCCGAACAGCAGGCCGCGCGGCAGGCGCACCAGCGCATCACCGCACGGCTGGCTGAAGCCGGCTCGTAGGGGAGGGGCACGAGAGGTGGAGCTTCCTGAGGTCGAAGTGATGCGCCGCGACCTGGAGAAGGACGTGGTCGGCCGCCGGATCAAGGAGGCCGAGGTCAAGGGCACGAAGAACGCGATGCGGGTGATCCGTCGTCACAAGACGCGGAAGGACTTCACCTCGCGCCTGATCGGGCGCAAGATCGCGAAGGTCGAACGGCGCGGCAAGTACCTGCTGCTGATCCTGGATTCCGGCGATGTCCTGGTGGTGCACTTCGGGATGAGCGGCAGGTTCCAGCGAGGCACCGGACGCGTGGCGCTCCCTCCCCACACCCACGTCGTGCTGACCTTCCAACAGGGTGGCGACCTCCGCTACATCGACCCCCGGACCTTCGGCGAGATGTTCGTGTCCGCGGCCGATGACCTGGGCAAGGTGAAAGAGTTGCAGCACCTGGCGATCGACCCTCTCGACCAGGTGTTCACCTGGCCCACCTTCCAGTACCTGCTGGCCGAGCGTGCGTCGAAGATGAAGCCGCTCATGATGGACCAGAAGTTCATCAGCGGCCTGGGCAACATCTATTCGGACGAGGTCCTGTTCCATGCGGGCCTCCGGTACGACCGCATGAGCGACACCCTGTCCTCACAGGAGGTGCGCCGCCTCTACCGGGCCATCCAGGAGATCCTGCAGGAAGCGATCAAGATGCGTGGCACGACCTTGGACGACGAGGCCTACGTCGATCTGTTCGGCGAGCCGGGCGAGTACGGCGCGGAGCTGAAGGTCTACGGGCGCGTGGGCCTGCCGTGCCGACGCTGCCGCACGCCGATCCAGACCGTCAAGATCTCGCAGCGGAACTCGTACTTCTGTCCGCAGTGCCAGAGCTGAGGGGAAACTAGTCTGAGACAGACTAGATCCCTCTCTAGACGATCTCGGCGCCTGCGTCGCGCATGCGGGTGATCGCCAGATCGCTGTCGCCGGGCTTCAGTTCCACGCCGCGGATCCCAGCGCGCAGGACCTCCACCGGGTAGCCCAGCATCCGGGCGTCCAGCACGGTCTCGACCACGCAGTAGTCGGTGGCGAGTCCACAGATCACCAAACGCTCGATCCCACGCTGGCGCAGGAGGGCGTCCAGGGTGGTGGCACCTCGCTCACCCGTCTCCGGGTCGCGCACGCTGAAGCCGGAGTAGCCGTCCTGCCCGTCGACACCCTTGCGGATCAGCTCGCCCTTCACCAGGAGGTCGGGATGCAGCTCGGCGCCCCACGTGGCCTGGACGCAGTGGACCGGCCAGATCCCCCCGTCCACCTGGAAGTGCGCCGTGTGCTCCGGATGCCAGTCCATCGTGTAGGCCACCAGCCCCCCGTCGGTGCCGGCCGCGCGGACCTCGTCAGAGATCACCGGCACGACCTGCTCGCCTTCGCCGACATACAGGCTTCCGGCCTGATCGGCGAAGTCGTTCTGCACGTCGACCACCACGAGGGCGGTGTTGGCATCGTAGGTGGGCACGACGCCAGCCTATCGAGTCGATGCGGCAGACTGAAGCCCGATGCGCCGGGTCCATGTGCTCGTGAGCGGAAGGGTTCAGGGGGTGTTCTTCCGTGCCTCCTGCGCCCGGCGAGCTCGAGACCTGGGCGTGGCCGGGTGGGTACGCAACACCGACGACGGTCGCGTCGAGGGTGAGTTCGAGGGGGAAGACGCTGCTGTGGAAGCGATCCTGGCCTGGTGTCGGGAAGGCCCGCCCTACGCGGATGTGACTTCGGTCCAGGTCGAGCCGCGTGCCCCGACGGGCCGTGAAGGGTTCCGAACGACGCGCTGACGGTTTCCCGGCCCAGATGCCATGGGGCGAATCACATCCCTGTTACCATCGCGCCCGATGTTCCTGCGCTCCATCACGATCCGCGGGTTCAAGAGCTTCGCGGACAAGACGGTCCTGGAGTACATCCCGGGCGTCTCCGTCATCGTGGGCCCCAACGGCTCGGGCAAGTCCAACCTGGTCGACGCGATCAGCTGGGCCTTGGGCGAGCAGGGCGCGCGGGCCATGCGCGGCGGGAACATGGCCGACGTGATCTTCGCGGGGACGCCGTCGCGTCCCGCGCTGGGCATGGCCGAGGTCAAGCTGGTGATCGACAACACGGCTGGCAAGATCCCCGTCCCCATGGTCGAGATCGAGGTCAGCCGCACGATCTTCCGCAGCGGTGAGTCCGAATACCGCATCAACGGCCAGATCGTGCGCTTGATGGACCTGCAAGAGTTGCTGTCGGAGACGGGGATCGGCCGGGCGTTGCACACCGTGGTGGGCCAGGGCCAGCTGGAGGAGGTCCTGCTCTCGAAGCCCGAGGACCGGCGCAAGTACATCGAGGAGGCCGCGGGCATCGCCAAGCACCGCCGCCGCAAGGAACGCGCCGAGCGCAAGCTCGGTGGCCTCGATCAGGATCTGCTCCGGCTGCAGGACGTCCTCGCCGAGCTGAAGCGCCAGCTGAAGCCGCTGCGTCAACAGGCGGAGATGGCGAAGAAGCACGAATCCCTCACCGCGCAGGCCGACGAGCTGTCGCAGAAGCTGGCGGCGGCGCGCCTTCGGGCACTGCTCCGCGAGCGCGAGCGTCGGAAGTCCGGCTGGGATGAGGGGCTGGAGAAGCGGAAGGCCGCCCGGGAACGGTTGGACGCGCTGGACGACGAGGTGCTGTCCGCGGCCGATGCCCGCGCGAGTGCCTCGAGAACGCTGGCCGACGCCGAACAGGCCTTCCGTCAGACGCAGTTCGAGCGGACCCGCGGCCAGGAGCGCTTCCGAGCCGCCGTGGATCAGGAGGCCGCGGCCCGCCAGGCGCTAGCCTCACAGGCCGCGGGGGCCGCGCGCGTCGACGCCATGGACGATGACCTGAGGAAGCTCGCCGAAGAGCTGGAGACCGTTGTCGCCGCCCTCGAGGTCCGCGAACGCGAGCTGGTCGAGGCTGAAGCGGCGTTCCGCCTGGCCGAGGAGGAGCGCCGCCGGATCGACGAGGAGCGCCGCCGCATCGGTGAGGAGGCGGCTGGGCGCCGTGCCGAAGTGGAGGCCCTGGAGCGTTCGCTCACGGGGAGCGAGCGGGAGAGGGAGCGCCTGAACGCCTCGCTCACGTCGGTGCGCGAGCGGATCGCCGAGGTCGAGGCCGAACGGGCGGGCTTGGAGTCCGAGATCGAGACCTTCGACGACCAGTCGGCTCCCATGGCGGAGAAGCGCTCGCAGCTGGAGGCGGAGCGGCGCCGGCTGGTGGAACGTGTCGAGGAGCTCGACGACATCCGCCGTCGGCATGAGGCCCGCCGGGACCTGCTGGAGGCGCGACGCCGGGACATCGAGGAGACGGCGGGGTCCCGGTTCCTGAAGGGCCACAAGGGACGGACCGTGGGCCTGCTCAAGGATCTGGTCCGGGTCGAACCCGGGCTGGAACGGGCCCTGCTGGCCGCGCTCGGCCCATTGGCCGACGCCGTGGTGTACGAGGAACACGTGCGAGCGTTGGAAGATGCGCCTAAGGGTGACGGGGCGATCCTGGCGATCTCCTCTGGCGGACCCGTCCCCTCCGGCCTTGCGGGCGAGCGGACCCTGCTCTCGGTGGTGCACGCCGACCCCTTGGCGCGCGGTATCGCCAGCACGGTGCTCCAGGACATCTACCTGGCCGACTCGGTCGAGGAAGCGTCCCAGAAACAGGCGGATCATCCCCGCCTGTCCTTCGTGACACCACAGGGGGTCCTTGTGGGGCCCTCGGTGATCCACACCGCCAAGGAGGCCGACGCCCGCGCGCGAGAGATCCGTGCCGAGCTCCAAGTGGTGGTGCACGACCTGGCCGCCACCGTCAACACCCTGAAACCGAAGCAGGCGCGTCTCGCCGAGATCGCGGGCGAGGTCGAGTTCCTGCGTGAGCAGATCGAGGCGGCCGACGTGGAGATCACCGCCACCGCCGAGCGCACCGTCATGCTGGAGCGCGACCTCACCGGGATGCGCAAGGAGGAGGAACTGCTGGCGCAGCGAGCGGGGGTCCTGGATGAGGCGGCGGCCGCGGCGCGCGAACGCCTCGCCGCGCTCGGACCGGTGGCGAGCGGCGCGTTGCCCGAGCTGCCGCCCACCCCCCAACCGCCGATCCAGGAGCGCGTGACCGTGGAGACGCTGCGGCGCGACCGCCGGTCGATGGAGTCACGACACACCCAGCTCGGGGAGGAGCGCCAACAGCTCCTGGCCAACGACCCGGTGCAGCTGCGCGCCGACCTGGAGGAGGCTGAACGGGCTCGCGCCACCGCCGAGACGGACGCGAGCCGCGCCGACGCCGCCGCCACCGCAGCGGCTGAGGCTCGTGACGCCGCCGCGGGGGCCGAGCGGACCGCCGCCGAGACCGAGGCCGCCGTGAACAAGTCATGGCGTGACGCGTCCACCGAGTTGGACGGGCTGCGCGAGCAGTACGAGGGGGAGGACCGGACCCGCGGCGACATCGAGCGACGGATCCGGGAAGGCGAACGCCTGATCGCCGAAGGTCACGGGCAGGACCCGCAGGAGCTCCTCGCGACGCTCACGGAGGATGACTCCGTGGAGTCCCTGGAGAAGAAGTCGGAGTTGGTGCAGCGGCGCCTCGGGCTGCTGGGCCGGGTAAACCTGCTGGCCACGGGAGAGTTCGAGGTGGTGCAGGAGCGCCACGACTTCATGGATCGCGAGCTGAACGATGTGCGCAAGGCGCGCCGCGATCTGTTGGAGGTCATCGCGAAGGTCGACCAGGAGATCACGGAGACGTTCACCACGGCGTACCAGGACGTGGCCCTGCAGTTCGAACGGCTGATCAAGGAGCTGTTCCCCGGCGGCGAGGGCCGTCTGGTGCTCACGGACCCGGCGGAGCCGCTCACCAGCGGGATCGAGATCGAAGCCAGCCCGGGCCGCAAGCGTGTGAAGCGGATCAGCCTGCTCTCGGGCGGCGAGCGTTCGCTCACGGCCCTGGCGTTCCTGTTCGCCATCTTCACCGCGCGCCCCTCACCCTTCTACCTGATGGACGAGGTGGAGCCCGCGCTCGACGACGTGAACCTGCATCGCTTCCTCCGTCTCGTGGACGGCTTCGCGAAGGACGCGCAGGTCCTGATCGTCACCCACCAGAAGCGCACGATGGAGATCGCCGCGATGATGTACGGCGTCTCCCTCAACAAGGATGGCACCACGCGTGTGGTGTGTCAGCGGCTGGAGCACGAACAGGACGATGTGTTGAGACTTGCAGAGACAGAAGCGGGCGATCAGGAGATCGTTCGGGTGCGGCACTAGCAGCCCTGCCTGCGCACGCGCTGTCTTGCTGGATCCGCACGTCAGTTAGGACGGGCGCATGACGGGAGCGCCGGGTCGACCCCGGAGGTCAGGTCGGGTCATTGTCCTCGTGTCGCTCGTGGCGATCGCAACCGGCCTGGTCTTGTATGGCTTCGTCGCATCGCGCACGGCCCCGAGATCGGCTCCAGTTCAAGCTGGACCGATCCCTGCTCCGGGTAGCAGCATCATCGCGAACGGCACGCCCAGTGATCTTGAGACGGCTGCGAAGGCAGTGGGATTCCCACTCTTCCGCCCGCAGGACCCTCTCGCTAACGACGCTTCCCTAGCTGGCGTCTGGTACTCGCCTGACCCGCTTCAAGTTGGACTGAAATACGAATCGGGACTGTTCGTCTACTTGAGGCCTTCGGAGCTCGGAGATCCATCGGAGTTCTACCGAAGTCAACAAGACGAGGGTGTCCCAGGAGTCGTTACGAAGATCAACGGTGCGACCGCCTTTGTCGTCTCAGGGGACCCAAGTCGGGGCCGCACGTCAAGCATCGACATGGTCTTGCAGGGAATCGAAGTCGCCATGGTCTCACACGGCGACATCTCAGATCGAGAGATGGAGAGTATCGCGGCAAGTGTTGGCGATCGGGCGTAGTCCGCCGGTCGGCTACCCGTCGAGTCCTCGCTGTTGGCAGGGAACCCACGTGCCGATGATGGAGACCTCCGCGATGATGTACGGCGGTCCCTCATCAGGGACGGAACCACGCGTGTGGTATGCATGCGGAGGTCAGGGCGAATGCGGCGGCAGCCATGATGAGGAGCCGCGGTGCGCGATGACGTTGGATTCCTGCCACGATCGCCCCCGCGAACGTTCGCGTTCCTAGGCCCATCGGGTCGCTGGATGTACGCCTTGAGCTGACGGGCAGTCGGGCTGGTCGATCTGACCGGGCTGCCGGAGTTCGGTCCTTTCGGCTAGCCTGCGGCCCATGTTCTACATCGTCATCTTCGCGCTATTGGCCGTCCTCCTCATCTTCGCCGTCTTCATGGTCCAGAGCCGGAAGAAGGGTGAGCTCCGCGACATGGAGCGGGACATGCACACCGGATCCGGTCATGTGCGTGATCCCCTGCCCGAACACGCAGCGAAGCAGAAGCACGCGCCGGCCATCAAGGAGACGGGGGCGTCCGGCGGGGTCTTCCGCGGCGAGGGTCTGGGCTCGAAGATCAAGGCGCTCTTCAAGGGCGGGGTATCAGACGACACGTGGAAGCAACTCGAGGATCTGCTCGTACGCGCTGACGTGGGCCCCACCGGCGCGAAGGACATCGTCGGGCGGATCAAGACCGACTACCAGCACGGGGCGGATCCCGCGAAGCTCCTCCACACCGAGATCGTGACGGCCCTGGGGGACAACGAGGGTCTGCAGCTGCCCGGCAACGGGCTGGGCGTGGTGATGGTCGTCGGGGTGAACGGCACCGGGAAGACCACCTCGATCGGCAAGCTCGCGAAGCGTCTGACCCACGAGGGCCACCAGGTGAGCCTGGCGGCCAGCGACACGTTCCGAGCGGCGGCGGGCGAGCAGCTCGAGATCTGGGCGAAGCGAGCCGGCGCGCACCTCGTCCAGCAGGAGCGCGGGGCCGATCCTGGCGCGGTGGCCTTCGACGCGGTGAAGTCGGCGACCGCGCGCGGTTCCGACGTCCTGATCGTGGATACGGCCGGGCGCCTGCACACCAAGCAACCTCTGATGGACGAGTTGGGCAAGGTCAAACGGACGATCGAGAAGGCGGGCTCCAGCGTCGACGAGACCCTGCTGGTGCTGGATGCGCAGACGGGACAGAACGGGATCGCGCAGGCACGCGCGTTCACCGAGGCCGTCGACGTCACCGGCGTCGTCCTCACGAAGATGGACGGATCCGCGAAGGGCGGCATCGTGCTGGCCGTGCGCGAGGAGTTGGGTGTTCCGGTGCGTTTCGTCGGGATCGGCGAGGGGCCCGACGACCTGCGGCCGTTCGAGGCGGACGCGTTCGCCGACAGGTTGCTCTCAGGCTGACGCCGTGGCCGGCGAGCGCATCCTGATCGTCGAGGATCACCCGACGATGCGGGAGGCGATGCGCCTGGTCCTGGAGGGCGAGGGCTTCCAGATCGAAGAAGCCGCCGACGGACCCGCCGCTTTGGCGTCGATCCGCCTGGCTCCGCCGGACCTGGCCTTCCTGGACATGAACCTGCCGGGTTCCAGCGGGCCTGAGATCCTCGAGTCGCTCAAGTCGGAGCCCGCGACCTCGGGCGTGCGGGTGATCATCGTGACCGCCGAGGGCCAGGAAGGTCGTGAGCGCGCCATACGGATGGGGGCCGACGACTACTTCTCGAAGCCGTTCAGTCCGGCCGACATGCTGACGGCGGTCCGCCGGATCCTGGCTACGCCGGAAGGCTGACGCGGAAGGTCGAGCCCTCGCCTGGAACGGAGGTCACGTCGACCTCCCCACCCATCGCACCGGCCAGGCGGCGCGTGATCGCCAGGCCCAGCCCGGCGCCCTCGCCGCTGCGGGCTCCCTGCCCCCGGAAGAACGGCTCGAAGATCCGTTCGATCTCCTCTGCTGGGATCCCCGGGCCGCGGTCGATCACCTCGAACGTCACCCCAGCGTCCGTCCCGGCCGCGGAGAGGATCACGGCCTCGTGCGGGTCCGCGTAGCGCATCGCGTTCTGGAGCAGGTTCGTGAGGATCTGGCGCAGACGCAGGGGGTCCGCCGTCAGTGACGCCGGCAGGTCGGTGCTGACGCGCAGTTCCACGCGCGCAGCCTCTTCGCCCAAGTCCCCCACGACCTCCTCCAGGAACGGGACCAACAACACCGGCTCCGGCTCCAGGGTCATGGTGCCGTTCTCCAGACGGGACATCGCCAGCAGATCGTCCACCATCCGCACGAGCCGGTCGGTGTGCAGTGCGATCACGTCCAAGAACTCGCCGACCTCGCGGTCGGTGAACTCGCCCCGGCGCCGTCGCAGCGTGTCGGTGAAGCCGCGGATCGCGGCGAGTGGCGTACGCATCTCGTGGCTGGTCACGGCCACCAGGTCGGCGTCGCTCAGGCGTGGTTCCGGCATGCGGTGCGATCCCCCCAACGATCTCCCCGGATCTCCCCGGTAGAATCCTACGCGCCCGGACCCTCCGGCACCCGACCATGTTCGACACCCTCACCCAGAGCCTCGACGGCACATTCAAGAAGCTCCGTTCGCGGGGAAAGCTCCACCCCAAGCAGGTGGACAACGCCCTGACGGACATGCGCACGGCCTTGTTGGAGGCTGACGTCTCGGTGGAGGTCGCCGACGACTTCCTGGAACGCGTCCGCGGCCGCTCGCTCTCGGAGGAGGTCATGAAGAGCCTCACTCCCGGCCAGCAGGTGGTGAAGGTCGTGAACGAGGAGCTCACGGCGACGATGGGGGGCGAGCTGGCCCCGTTCGACCTGGGGAGCAAACGCCCCGCCGTGATCATGATGGCCGGCGTGCAGGGCTCGGGGAAGACCACCGCCTGCGCGAAGTTGGCCTCCTACCTGAAGAACAAGGGGAAGCGCCCGCTGCTGGTCGGCGCCGACCTGGAGCGCCCGGCTGGCGTGGAGCAGCTGCGCACGCTCGGTCGCGAGATCGGCGTGCCGGTGTGGTCGGAGGGCCGCGACCCCGTGAAACTCGCGAAGAACTCCTTGAAGGAGGCCGATCGGCAGAACGCCGACGTCGTGATCGTGGACACGGCGGGGCGACTACACGTCGACCTCGACATGATGAAGCAGGCGCGCCGGATCAAGGAGGCCACGAAGCCCCACCAGGTGGTGATGGCGTGCGACGCGATGACCGGTCAGGACGCCGTCATCCAGGCGCGGGAGTTCATGCGTGAGGTCGACACGACCGGGTTCATCCTCACGAAACTGGACGGTGACGCCCGGGGCGGGGCTGCCCTGTCGATCACCGCGGTGACGGGTCGTCCCGTGTACTTCGTGGGGATCGGCGAGAAGCCCCACGACCTGGACCTGTTCTATCCCGATCGCATGGCCGGGCGGATCCTGGGGATGGGTGACGTCCTGTCGCTGATCGACAAGGCGCAGGAGACCATGGACACCGAGGCGGCCCAGAAGGCCGCCGAGAAGATGATGAAGAACCAGTTCACGCTGGAGGACTTCCTGGGTCAGCTGCAGGAGATGCGCAAGATGGGGCCGATCGGGGACATCCTCAAGATGCTGCCCGGGGTCCCCGGAGGCCGGAACCAGATCAAGGAGATGGCCGAGGCCATCGACGAGGGTGAGCTGGGCAGGGCCGAGGCGGTGATCCTGTCCATGACGCCGGAGGAGCGGCGGAATCCCGGTATCATCTCCGGGTCTCGCCGCCTGCGGATCGCGAACGGGTCCGGGGTCACGACCGCAGACGTCAACGGGTTGCTCAAGGATTTCGAGGGCGCCCGAAAGATGATGCGGGGCATGATGGGCGGCAAGCGCATGCCGGGGATGGTGAAGGTACCCCGGGGACCCAGACGGTAACGAGAGGAAGAACGAAGGATGTCAACCAGGATCCGGCTGCGGCGCATGGGCGCGAACAAGCGGCCGTACTACCGCGTTGTGGTGGCCGATCAACGCAGGGCTCGCGACGGTCGGTTCATCGAGAACATCGGGAAGTACCACCCGTTGGAGGACCCCAGCCTGATCGAGATCGATCAGGAGCGCGCGCTCCACTGGTTGCGCGTGGGGGCCCAGCCCAGCGACCAGGTGCGCAACCTGATGGTCAAGACGGGCATCTGGGATGCGTTCGTCGCCGAACGGCCGAGCGCCGCCAAGCTCGTGCCGCAGAAGGGGCCGAAGCCCGAGAAACCGAAGCTCTCCAAGAAGGCGGCCGCGAAGGCGGCCGCAGGTGAGACTGCGAGGGCTGGGGCGGACGAGTCCGCTGCCTCCGCGGCGTCGTCCGCGGCCTCTGTGGCGGCGATCCAGACCGAGGAGGTCGCCGAGCCAGAGGCGATCGCCGAAACGGCCGCGGCCGACGCCGCTCCGGCCGAGGAGGCGCCCGACGCGCCCGAGGTGGACGTCGCGGCAGCGGCGGACGCTGAGGCTCCCGCAGAGGAGTCCTAGTGCGAGACCTGGTCGAGTTCCTGGCCCGTGAGCTCGTGGATGATCCCGAGGCCGTCGAGGTCACCGAGACCCCGGACGATCGGGGGATGCGCTACGCGGTGCGGGTCGCCCCCGAGGACATGGGGAAGGTGATCGGGCGTGGCGGGCGGACGGCCAAGGCGATCCGGACCGTGGTGCGGGCGGCGGCGACGCGGCAGGACATCTCGGTGATGGTCGACATCGTCGACTGACGTGGACGAGCCGGCCGTCGTCGTCGGCCGGATCACGAAGTCGCACGGCCTCAAGGGAGAGGTCTCCGTCGAGGTTCGTTCGGACAACCCGGATCGATTCGAGGCCGGTGCATCCCTGTTCTTGGAGAGCGGTCGGGAGTTGACGGTGGCCCGTTCGCACCAGCACGGGACCCGGCTGTTGTTGACGTTCGACGGCGTGGCCGACCGAACCGCCGCCGACGCTCTGCGCGATCAACTGCTCACCGTGCCGCAGTCCTGGCTACCCGTTCTGTCTGACGGCGAGTATTGGCCCTACCAGCTGGAAGGCTGCACGATCATCACCGAGGCGGGAGTCATGTTGGGCGTCGTGTCCTCGGTGATCCCGAATCCCGCGAACGACCTGTGGGTGGCCGTCGACGAGGCCGGAGCCGAAACCCTCATCCCAGCGCTCAGCGACGTGATCGTCGACGTGGACATCGAGGCGAAGAGCATCGTGGTGCGCGACATCCCGGGGTTGACCACGCCTGAGAAGCCTGGCGGCTCCTAGGCCGCGACGGCATACAGCCGCCAGCGGTCGGGCACTCCTTTGAGCTCGTGCTCGCCCCGGTCCTCGAACGCCAGGCCCGAGCCGGCGGTGAGGTCCTTCACGGTCTGGGAGACCAGGACCTCGGACGGCCCGGCCAAGGCTCCCACGCGGGCCCCGATCGCAACCGCGATCCCGCCGATCTTGTCGTCGATCGTTTCGACCTCTCCCGTATGCACGCCGGCCCGGATCTCGATCCCGAGATCGCGCACGGCATCGGCGATCGACCCTGCGCACCGGACCGCGCGCGCGGGGCCGTCGAAGGTGGCGAAGAAGCCGTCCCCGGCTGTGTCCATTTCCCGGCCGCGGTAGCGGATCAACGATCCCCGAACGAGCTCGTGGTGCCTTTCCAAGAGCTCCCGCCACGACGCATCTCCGAGCTCCGCAGCCCGCGCGGTCGAGCCGACGATGTCGGTGAACACGACGGTAGCGAGCACCCGATCCGGCTCGATCTCACGCCACGACCGCTTCGTGAAGGTCTCGATCTCCCGGACGATCGCTTCGGCGTCTCCGTACCAGGGCACGTGCTCCTCGCCGTCCAGCTCCACGAGGATCGAGCCAGGGACGCGTTCGGCGATATACCGCCCCTCCTCGAACTTGCACGCAGGATCGCCGGTCCGGTGCAGGACGAGGGTGGGGACACGGATCGAGGGGAGGATCGGAGAGATGTCGACGTCCATGTTCATCAGATCGAGCGCGCGGCCAGCGCTCGGGTTCGATCCATAGCGGAACAGCTTGTTCCACCAGGCGATCAGTGAGGGATCGTTGGCGATCGTCGGCGAGAACTCCGCCCAATAAGCCGCGTCCCATGATCCCCACGTCTGTTGCACCTCTTCGATCGTCGCCAGCTGCTCGGCGCGGCTGGGACCCCATGGATAGTCGTCGGCTGGCAGGCCCTTGGCGTAGCCGCCGTAGACGACCAACCCAACCGTTCGTTCCGGGTAGGTCGCCGCGAACAGGGCGGCCATGGTGGCGCCTTCCGAAGCGCCCAGGATGACGGCACGCTCGGAGGAGCAGGCATCCATCGCCGCGCGGATGTCATCCATCCGTTCCTCAAGGGTGGCCGCCTCGGTGACCCGGTCGGACAAGCCTGTGCCTCGCTTGTCGAAGACGATGAGGCGCGAGAACGAAGCGAGCCGTTTGAGGAACCGCGCCCACTTCGGCTCCTCCCATGCGATCTCCACGTGGCTCACCGTTCCCGGCGCGAACACCAGATCCACCGGGCCGTCGCCGAGGACCTGGTACGCGATCTGAACATCGTCGACCGTCTTCGCGTAGTGGGTCTCGGGGATCTCCATGGCCCGTATGTCGCTAGAGGTCGGCGATCTTCGCGAGCGACGGAACCTTCTTCAGTACATAGCGGTGGCCATCGCGCTTGACGAGTCCGCGCCGCTCGAACTCCTTCAGGATGCGCGTCACGTTCTCGCGACTGCCACCGCAGAGGCTTGCCAGGTCGGCGTGCGTGACGGTCGGGATCGTGGTCCCGTCGGCGGGGAGCTCGGCCAGCGTCGTCGTGCCCATCTGCAGGAGGCGCTTGGCGACGCGCCCCTTCAGGTCCAGGAACAGCAGATCGTCAACGAACGACTGATGCTCCTGCACCTGCCTCGCCAGGGCGGCCAGCAGCTCGCGCGCGGCCGCTGGCTGGGTGGTGACGAAGGCGAGGAACGGGTCCCCAGCCAGCACACAGACGTCGGAGTCGTCCAACATCAGCAGGTCGGCGCTTCGGGGGAGTTCGCCGAACACGCCGAGCTCGCCCAGGAACTGGGGGGTGTCCACCGTGGCATGAAGCACGCGTGTCCCCGTAGGGGAGAACGAGCTGATCTCGACCCGCCCCTCCACCAGGAAGAAGACGTCGTCGGAGGGGTCTCCCTGATGACACAGGTAGGTCCCGCCCCGATAGCGATGGAGCCGGCCCTGCTCGGCGAGGGCCGTCACGTCTCGTTTGGGGACCCCGTGGAGGATGGGCGTTGCTGCCATGGCCCGCGCCAGGGCCTTCGCGTCGATCTCGGTTCGCGCCACGGCGTGAGCCTACCTGCCCGCTCGAGCCGGCGCGAACCGTTGGGCCGGAGCATGCACGAGGGCCCGGGCGGAGCCCGGGCCCTCGAGGCAGGTCTTCGTCGACCTTAGACCTTGGTGTGTCAGGCGCCCACGCGGGTCTTCTTCGCGCCCACTCGCGTCTTCTTCGCACCGACGCGGGTCTTCTTCGCGCCCACCCGCGTCTTCTTCGCACCGACGCGGGTCTTCTTCGCGCCCACTCGCGTCTTCTTCGCACCGACGCGGGTCTTCTTGGCGCCTACGCGGATCTTCTTCGTGGTCTCGCGCTCGATCTTGCGAGCGCCTGCGGCGGGCTCACTGGCCTCGGGCCGCTTCGGCTGGATCTGCTTGTCCGCCATCTCGAGCCTCCTCTTCGCTCCGGACCCCCCTCGGGTCCCTTTCGATGCCCGTATCATCCCCCCGCGTTCCACAGGATGGCTGCATCCGGGGTCACATCGGGGCTGTGTCGTTGGTCACGGCGAGCAGCGTCGCGCGTCACGGTTCGGATGTGACGTACGTCACTCGTCGAGTTCGGGGAGATCCAGGGGGTCGGGCCTCGGCGAGCAGGCTCCGCAGAACAGCGCGTCCTCGACGACGAGCGCCCGCGTCGGCCCGGTGCCTTTGAACAGCTCCAGCACGTAGGGCTGCGTCTGCGCGTGGTCCTCGCAGACCCCACGCCCGCAGAAGCGGCACGTCCCCACGGCGGTCCTCCGGCAATGCCAACAGTCCACGCTGCCTCCTTCGCGCCCTAGTGTTCCATGTCCCGTCGCCGGGGTTGGTCGGGGGTCCCCTTGCGGAAGTCATCGGCCACCACGCTGTCGAACCCCTCACGGTCCAGGCGGAACGTGCGCAGCGCGGAGCGGGCGACCACGGACGCGTTGCGAGGCGCGTCGTTCAGGAGCGCCAGCTCGCCGAAATGCTGGCCGGACCCGAGCGTCACGACCTGCCGCTCGTCACGGATGACGTCGGCCTGGCCCGAGTCGATCACGTAGAACGCGTCGCCCGGCTCGCCCTGCTCGATCACGAGGTCGCCGGCCTCGTACATCTCCCAGTTGCCGTGTCGGAGTACGTCTTCGATCTTGTCGGTGGGCAGCAGACGGAACGGCGGAAGCGCGCGGACCTCCGCGAAGGCCTGCATCGTGGGAGCGAAGTCCGGCGCGTGGATCGAGTTCGCCAGCAACCGGTCGAACGTCCCCTTGTCCACCTCGAAGAGCTCGGTGCTGGTGAGGGCCCGCACGCCGGCCTGGCGTGGGGCCATGCCGATCAAGCCCAGTTCGCCGAACGACTCACCGCGCGACATCGTCCGCAGCACGCGAGTGTCGCCGGTCTCGGGGTCCTGATCTTCGACCTGAACCGTGCCCGAACGCACGACGTAGAAGGCGTCCGGGCGGTCGGCCATGCGGAACACCGCGCGACCCGGGGGCAAAGTCCGAAGTCGCACGCGGCCCGCAAGGTCCGACAGGACGTCTTCCGGCAGGTCGTCGAAACCTGGAAGGTCGTCGATCAACCCGGCCGCCTCGACCCGCCACTTCGTCTCGAACCGGAACCGGATGCGGGCGACCAGCGCCTTGAGCCGCTTGATCAGCGCGCGGGCTCCATCGATCATGGCCCGCACGAGTGGGCCCAGGAACACCAGCACCAGGAGCACCAGCAGCAACTGCGAGACGAGACCGCCGTGCCACAGGTCCGCGACGATCCCGCCGAACACGCGCTGCCAGAAATACAGGCCGATCCAGATCGAGAGCACGCTGTAGATCGTGCCCACGATCCCATACAGGCCGAGCCCTACGTCCTGCCAGGTGAACCCACCGCTTCCGCGGCGCAGCTTATGCCACAGGTCCCGCTGGATGAACGCGATGGACTTGCCGCGCAGGTCGGGCTCCTCGATCAGCTCACACAGGATCCAGTAGCCGTCCAGCCGGAGCAGCGGGATGAGGTTCTCGAAGATCACGAAGTAGTTGATCACCGCGAACCGGAAGAGGAGCGGTGCGAAGGCGGCGTCGGGGAACGCGAACAACACCAGCGACGCGACCCCAGCCACCACGAGCTCCGCGTAGGCACCCGCGAAGGCTTGCAGCATCCGCTGGTTCCGGTTCAGCATCTGCGCGTCGGACGCGTCCACGTAGAACGCCGGCGAGGCGAAGAAGATCATGAAGCCCGACGAGATCACACGTCGCCCGTAGTGCACGAGCACGAGGGCGTGTCCCTCTTCATGGCAGAACGTGAGGACGAACGACAGGGTGACCAGGATCGCTACCTCGACCGGGGCGGCCCGCAGCTCCAGGTGGAAACGATGCGATGTGATCGACGCGATGAGCGCGGCGAGCCCACCGAGCGCCAGCGCAGAGGAGAAGACCACGCCTACCGGACGGAACGCGTACTTCAGACCGCCGTCGTAGACGCGTTGCGTGAACCGCTCGGCGCCCTCCCACCCGATCTTCAGTGACTTGGCGAACTCCCGCAGCTTCCGGCGACCCCGCGAAGCGGGGTCGAGACGGTCCGCCACCAGGTTGCGGACATCGATCGTCTGGGGTTCGAGGAGCCCCTCGACCCGAAGCATCTCCACCAGCCCCGCCACCGCCGCCGCGTCGAGCTGACCCTCGTCCTCGAGCCGGCCCACGATCAGCTCATTGACGGTGCGGGTGCCGTCCATCAACTCGGTCAGCTCGGCCTCCCAGATCTCCAGCTGGTAGTGCGAAGTGTGATCGGGCGACGCGATGATGGCGTAGTCGTCTCCCCAGCGGACGGGGAACGTGCGGACCTCGACCCCCTCGGCCGTTTCAGGGCGCCATTCGCCAGGATCCAGCTCGTCGATCAGATCGAGCCAGATGCCCTCCGGCTCGCCCGGCTCGCCCTGTGGTTCGCCGACGTCGATGAGCGGCGTGTTCACCCCGGCCGAAGACGGAACGGCGAGCGCTGCCACCAGGGCTCGAGAGACGTTGGGACGCGCGCGCCGGCGCCGCCTCTGCCGCAGCTGATCGAGCGCGATCACGAGCCCCGCAAGGATCAGTGCGCCAAGCACCGCGTACTTCATGCCGGCTCGGTCCTGCGGTTCCACATGGTCGCGCGAATCCTCGCCGTTCGTCCGTGAGCGCGCAACCGCGTGGGTGGGCCGGGTAGCCTCGGACCATGCGGATCGATGTGTTCACGATCTTCCCGGGGTTCTTCGAGGACCCGCTGCGCGAAAGCCTCCTGGGCAAGGCGATCGAAGCCGGGTTGGTCGAGGTCCGGGTCCACGACATCCGCGATGCCAGCGACGACCCGCATCGATCGGTCGACGATGCATCGTTCGGGGGCGGACCCGGGATGGTGATGACGGCGCAGCCGGTGGTCGACGCGGTCGAGACGCTGGGGGAGGAACGCGGTCGGACGCTGCTGCTGTCGCCGGCGGGCCGCCGGCTCGATCAGGCGCTCGTGGCCGAGTTGGCGGGGGAGCCCTCGCTGGTCCTGATCTGTGGTCGCTATGAGGGCGTCGACGAGCGGGTCCTCGACCTGCTGGGCGCGGAGGAGGTGTCGATCGGCGACTACGTCCTGTCCGGTGGCGAGCTGCCGGCGATGGTGCTGATCGAGGCGGTGAGCCGTCTGCTCCCGGGCGTGATCGGGAGCGAGGAGTCGCATCGGCGCGATTCCTTCAGCGACCCACGCTTGCTCGACCATCCCCACTACACGCGTCCCAGCACGTTCCGCGGTCGCGAGGTGCCCCAGATCCTGCTGTCGGGCGACCACGAAGCGATCGAACGGTGGCGCCGGGATGCGGCCCGGGAGAAGACCCGTCGTAACCGCCCTGACCTGGTCGAAGACCCGTGAGGACCCGCTGGTACACTCGGTGACCGCTGCCATGAACAAGACCGATCTGATCGAACAGCCCTTCCTGCGCACGGACATCCCCGACTTCAGGCCCGGCGACACCGTCAAGGTGCACGTCCGTGTCGTGGAGGGGAACCGGGAGCGCGTTCAGGTGTTCCAGGGCGTGGTGATCCGCCGCCAGAACGGTGGGCTCCGCGAGACCTTCACGGTCCGCAAGATCTCCTTCGGGGTGGGCGTGGAGCGCACGTTCCCCGTGCACTCGCCGTCGATCGCGAGGCTCGAACTGGTGTCCCGCGGCGCCGTTCGCCGCGCGAAGCTCTATTACCTCCGCGACCTGCGAGGGAAGAAGGCACGGATCAAGGAGCGCCGGATCGACGACGCGAAGCTCGCCGCCATGGAAGAGGCCGCAGCAGCGAACGCCGCGGCCGACGACGGACTGCCTGAGGAGGAGGGCGAGGATCAGATCGAGGCCGAACCCTCGGCCGAGGCCGAAGGGACAGCCGCCGAACAGATCGACGATCTGGCCGATGATGCCGACGAACCCTCTGAGGACACCACCGAACCGGCCGAGGACGCGGCGACTACCGACGAGTCGGAAGAGCCCGTAGAGGCCTGACACGGTGGCCGAGCGGCCGTCGGGGACCGATCCGCTCGAAGACACCGAACGACCCGAACCTCCCACGCGGCGCTCCACCTGGCGCGAGGTCCCCATCCTCGTCGGAACCGCGCTGGTCCTCGCGATCCTGATCAAGACGTTCCTGGTCCAGGCCTTCTACATCCCGTCCCCCTCGATGGAGCCCACGCTCACGCGGGGGGATCGGATCCTGGTGTGCCGCGTCTGCCTCCATCTCCAAGACATCCACCGGGGGGACGTGCTGGTGTTCTCCGATCCGCATCCGGGCAACGCTCCGGGGCGGGGCGCGATCGAGGGCTTCCTGCACTGGCTAGGCGAGGGGATCGGCGTGGCGCAGCCCGCGGACGAGGACTTCATCAAGCGCGTGGCCGCGCTGCCGGGAGAGACCTGGGAGATCAAGGCAGGCGACCTTTACGTGAACGGGGCGAAGGTCGACCGCCCGTTCCTGAGTCCCAACCTCGATACGCGCTCCTTCGGCCCGGAGACGGTTCCCGATGGCATGCTGTTCATGTTGGGTGACAACCCGCTGGAATCGGGGGATTCTCGGTTCCCACCGGGCGAGGGGTTGGGGTACGTGCCGATCGACAAGGTGATCGGGAAGGCGTTCGTGATCGTGTGGCCGCCGTCGCGCATGGGGTGGGTCCATTGAGCGCGGCCGCCGACCTGGAGCGCCACGAACGCTCGTTACGTGCGCACGGCTTCGAGCGGATCGCGGGGGTCGACGAGGCGGGCAGGGGAGCGTTGGCGGGCCCGCTCGTCGCCGCCGCCGTGATCCTGCCCCAGGACTTCGATCGCGAGGGCATCCGGGACTCGAAGCTCCTCTCGCGACTCCAGCGCAACGAAGCGTTCCGACGTATCACCAAGGAAGCGGTCGTCGCGATCGTGCGGGTCACCCCGGCCGCGATCGACGATCGCGGCCTCCACCGATGCAACCTCTCCCTGCTGCGCAAAGCCGCCTGCTCGTTGGATCCCGAGCCCGACTACGTCCTCACCGACGGCTTCGCGCCCTCCCGCATGCCGATGCCCACCCTCGCCGTGAAGAAGGGTGACGCGGTGAGCAGCTGCATCGCGGCCGCGTCGATCGTGGCCAAGGTCACCCGTGACCGGCTGATGGATCGCATGCACCGGCGCTACCCAGAGTTCGGCTTCGAACACAACCGTGGGTATGGGACGCCCGATCACTGGGAGGCCCTGGAGCGCCTGGGCCCGACCCCGATCCACCGGCTCTCGTTCGCCGGCGTGGGTCAGGGTTCGCTCTTCTCGCGGACCGTCGGTTGAGCCCCTAGAGCTGCCAGGACGGAGAGAGGTTGTCCGCCTGGGCAGCACCTCTGTCGGTGACCCGGACGGGGTCGCTACCGTCAGCGTCCATGGTCCAGATCTCGCGAGCCCGCATCGCGCCGCCGTGAGAGAGTGGGGAGCATGATGAGCGACGACGACATCGAGCGGTTCGAGGAAGAACGGGAACTGGAGCTCTATCGCGAGTACCGCGATGTGCTCCCGATGTTCACGTACGTGATCGAGACCGAGCGCCGCTTCTACCTCGCGAACAAGGTGGACATCTCTCACATGGACGGTGGATGGGTGCGGGTCGATCTCACCGACGCGTGGGTGTGGGACATGTTCCGCCCCGCCCGGTTCGTGGCGACCGTACGCGTCATGACCCGTCGCGACGTGAACGTCGAGGAGCTCGCCCGACGTGATGAGCCCACCACGATCCCGGACACCCCCTCGAACAACTAGGCGTGTCGGTGGCGACCGGTACGGTCGCCCGGTGGAGGACGTCCGCCAGACGCTCGGATCCGCCGGCGAGGACGCAGCGTGGCGCCTGTACGAACGTCGCGGCTACCGCCTGGTCGCCCGCAACTGGCGCTGCCGGATCGGCGAACTGGACCTCGTGGTGACCCGCGGCGACATCCTGGTCTTCTGCGAGGTGAAGTCCCGTCGCGGGAGCGGCTTCGGCGGTGGATGGGAGGCGGTGACGGCGCGTAAGCGCATGAAGGTCCGCTCCCTGGCTGAGGTCTTCGTGCAGGCGACCGGTGCGCGTCCGATCGCTATCCGTTTCGACGTGGCCAGCGTGATGGTGCGTGCAGGTCCGGGCTCAGCGCAGGTGGAGCTCTTCGAGGACGCCTTCTGACAGGCGCCGGAGCGCGACCAGCATCCCGTCCACGTCGGCCTCGGTGCTCAGATAGTTGACGAACCCCGCCCGGAGGTACGTGCGACCCCTCAGCGTGGTGATGCTGACCCACGCCTCGCCGCTCACCTCCAGCGCTCGCTGCAGGGCCGCCTGATAGGCGTCCGCCCCATCCGGATCCCAGCCCTCGTGGCCGGAGGGAAGGTGCCGGAAGCACACCACGGAGAGTTCGGGCTGGGCGGGTAGCGCCTCCAGATCCGGCTCTACCCGGCAGCGGGCCCCCAGGTAGGCGGCCAGGTCGTCGTTGTGCTCGATCAGCTTGCCGAGACCACGTGTCCCCAGATGCTTCCAACTCATCCAAAGCTTGAGCCCGCGCAGTCGCCGCGTGCCCTCGATCGAGTACTGGTACCAGTTGAGCGGCTCGTCCTCGGGGCTGGCCGACGCGTAGTACTCGGGTGACGTGTGGAAGGTGCTGAGCAGGTCTTCCCGTCGCTTCACGACGAGACCCCCCAGGTCGTACGCCTGGAAGAACCACTTGTGAGGGTCAACCGTCACCGAATCGGCGAGCTCCAGACCCGGCACCCGGTGGGCGTCACGTAGCGACAGGCGCGCCGCACCCCCGTAGGCAGCGTCCACGTGGAACCAGAGCGACTCGCGTTCGGCCACGGCCGCCAGGCCGACGACGTCATCGACCGAGCCGGTGTTCGTGGAGCCGGCCACGGCCGCGATCGCCATGGGCGTCAGGCCCGCCGCGCGATCGTTGCGGACCGCCTGGGCGACCCCCTCGGTCTGCAGGCGGAACCGCTCATCGGTGGACAGCACCTGCAGGGTCCCAGCGGGGAAGCCCAACACGTCCAGCGCGCGGCCGATCGAGAAATGGGCCTGGTCGCCGACGTACACACGGACGCCCTCCAGGTCGGCTCCGCGCGGCGGCCCCGGGAGCCCGCGGACCTTGCGCAGCCAGACGTCGCGCGCCACCGTCAACGCCATCAGGTTCGCCATCACACCGCCGGAGCTGAGGACGCCCCATCCCTGGTCACCGAACCCCACCAGATCGCGGAGCCATGCCACGACCTCCTCCTCGACGAAGGCACCGATGGGTCCGGCGTGCCACACGTCGACCCCTTGTTGCATCCATTGGGACAGGACCTCGCCGGCCACCGACATGGGCAACGGGGGAGGCGTGAAGTAGCTGAAGGATCCGGGGTGCTGGGCGTTGTAGGTGGCCGGGGCGACCCGTTCGCGGAACTCGGTCAAGACCTCGCGCCAGGGGACCGGCGACATCGGGGCAGCGGCGGGTCGGTTCGACGCGCCGAAGAAGTCGCTGCGCGCCTCGGGGTAGGACCGACCCTGGATCGGGCGGACCATCGCTACGCCGTACAACCAGTCCAGGGCCTCGCGCGTTGTGGCGTCGGCGAGCGCCTCCAACGACGCTCGCGAACGCTCCGGATCTGTGAAGTCGATCAGCTCGGGCTCGGGACTCCAGTCGAAGCGCTCGGACACGCGCGGAAGGCTAGCAGCGGGTGCGGAGACCTGTGTCAGTACGCGGGGATAGCGTTCGGCCCTCATGTACGCACGAACCGTTGGGGTCACCGTGGTGGGGGTGGGCGGTCACCTCGTCACGGTCGAGGCGTTCGTCGGACGGGGCCTGCCCTCGCTGACGTTCACCGGACTGCCCGGTGCCGCGGTCCAGGACGGACGCGATCGGATCAGGCCCGCGGTGGAGAACGCGGGTCTGGAGTGGCCGCTCCGCCGCGTGGTGGTGAACCTCGCTCCGGGGAACCTCCGCAAGGAGGGGCCCGGGATGGATCTCCCGATCGCGGTCGCGGTCCTGGGCGCGACCGCGCAGGTCCCGGAGCGGGCCGTGCGCGGTTGGGCGTTCGCGGGCGAGCTTTCGCTGAAAGGGGAGGTGCTGCCGACGCCCGGGATCTTGTCGGTGGCCATCGCCGCTGCCAGGGCCGGTCTCGTCGGTGTCGTGGTTCCCGCAGCGAACGCCCTCGAGGCGTCGCAGATCGAAGGGCTCGCCGTCGTGGGGGCGGCCACCTTGACCGACGTGGCCGGTTTCCTCCGCGGCACGTGGCAGCCGCCGTCCGTCGAGCGGGGTTCGATCCCCCCGGCAAGGGAGGCCTCGGTCGATCTCGCCGAGATCCGCGGCCAGACGCAGGCCCGGCGCGCGCTCGAGGTCGCGGCCGCCGGGGGTCACAACCTGCTGATGGTGGGGTCGCCGGGTGCTGGCAAGACCATGCTCGCGCGCAGGCTGGCGACGATCCTGCCGGCCCTCACCCGTGAGGAAGCCCTGGAGGCGAGCCAGCTGCATTCGGTGGCCGGACTGCTCGCCGGCGAAGGGCTGTTGCGAGTGAGGCCGTTCCGCTCGCCGCACCATACCGTCTCCACCGCAGGGCTCCTGGGCGGCGGCTCCACGGTCCTGCGCCCGGGAGAGGTGAGCTTGGCGCACCATGGGGTGCTCTTCCTCGACGAGCTCACGGAGTTCCGTCGCGACGCGGTCGAGGCGCTGCGCCAGCCCTTAGAGGATGGCCGCGTCGTGGTGACGCGATCGGTCGGCTCCATCGAGTTTCCCGCCCGATTCACCCTGGTCGCGGCGGCGAACCCTTGTCCGTGCGGGTACGACGGCGATCAGCGGCGCCAGTGCCGGTGCCCCGAACACCGGATCCATCAGTATCGACAGAAGCTGTCGGGGCCGCTGCTGGATCGGATCGACCTGCGGTTGCGGATCCCGCGGCTCACCAAAGAGGAGCTCATGGGCTCCGTGGCGGGTGAGTCGTCCCGCGAGGTGCGCGAGCGGGTCCAGTTGGCCCGCGAACGCCAACGCAGCCGTTACGCGCCCGTGGGAGCCCTCTGCAACGCGCATCTTCCGGGTCCCGTGGCTCGTCGGGAAGCTCGCCTCGACCGGAGCGCCGAGCGGTTGCTCGCCCGCGCGGTGGAGACGATGGCGCTCACCGGACGCGGGTTCGACCGAGCGTTGAAGGTCGCGCGCACCGTGGCGGACCTGGCGGGGGTCGGGGACGTCGGTGAGGACCACCTGGCGGAGGCCCTTTCGTACCGAACGGGCTTCGAGGGAGACGAGGAACTCGCGCGTGCCGGGTGATCACCCGCCGGGCTGGCCGGAGGGGTTCGGTGAGGGTGCCGACGAGGGCCGAGCGCTCGTCACCCTGGCGTCGCTCCGAGGGATCACGCCGAAAGAGCTCTGTGGGCTGGCATGGCAGGTGCGAACGGCCTCGGCGTGCGTCGCGGAGGTTCGGGCCGGCCGGGCCGGCAGCGATCTCGACCGCGAGTGGATCGACCGGGTCGATCCCGACGCCGTCCTGGCCGCCGCGGAGGCGACGGGTGCCACCTTCCTCGCCCCGGGCGATCCCGGCTATCCGCGTTCGCTTCAGGATCTGCTGCACGATCCGCCGGGGTGGCTGTTCCTTCGAGGGCGTCCGTTGCGGGATGGTGATATCCGCGTCGCGGTGGTGGGCTCCCGGAAGTGCTCGGCGCTCGGGCGCGACATCGCGAAGGACATCGGCCGGCGGCTCGCGGGGGCCGGGGTCGCCGTGGTGAGCGGCGCGGCCACAGGGATCGACGGTGCCTCCCATCGAGGCGCCCTGAACGCTCCCGGTCCCACCGTGGCGGTACTCGGATCCGGGATCGACGTCGCCTACCCCAGGTCGAACGCTGATCTGATCCGCCAGATCGCCGATACCGGCACCCTGGTGAGTGAGTACCCGCCCGGCCTCCCGGCCGAGCCGCATCACTTCCCCGCGCGAAACAGGATCATCGCCGCGCTCGCCAGGGCGCTGGTGGTGGTGGAGGGCACCGGGAAGAGCGGTTCGCGGATCTCGGTCGACCATGCTTTGGACCTGGGTCGCGAGGTGTTCGCCGTTCCGGGCCCGGTGACGAGCCCGCTGTCAGAGACACCGCTCGCGTTCATCAGGGAGGGCGCCACGTTGATCCGAGGCGCCGACGACCTGCTCGCGGATCTGGGCGTCGCTGGTCGGCTCGTCGCTGAACCGCCGCCGGATCTGCCGTCGGACGAGGGCCGGGCGTACGCTGCGTTGGTCGCTCCCAGCCTCCCCGACGTCATCGCCCGGCAGGCCGGATTGTCGATCCCCGAGGCCGTGACGGCCCTGATCCAGCTCGAGCTGAGAGGGCTCGTCCGCGGAACGGGCGGGCGGTACGAACGCACCCTCGGGCCGTCCTGAGACCCTCGACATCGTTGCACCCCAACCCGGGCGCTGATAGATAGGGGACCCGGGCCGACATCCTGAAAGGACCCAGTGACCGCCGAGCTTCCCCCGGCATCCGCTGCGTTGATCGCTGCGTTCGCCGATCATCTAACCCTGGAGCGGCGCCTGTCACCCAACACGGTGGCGGCCTACCGGCGTGATCTGGTGCAGCTGGCGGTCTTCCTCGATCGCGGCGACTCCTCCCTCACGGAGGTGACCTACCCGCTCCTTCGTCGGTTCCTGGCTCAGCAGCACACGCGCGGATACGCCCGAGCATCGATCGCCCGCAGGGTGGGAGCCATCCGGACCTTCTACCGGTGGGCGGTGGCCACCGATCGCGTCGCGGACGATCCCTCCGCGTTGCTCGGGCGTCCGAAGGTCGTGAACCGCCTGCCCACCGTGCTCCGTCCCCGAGAGGCCGCGGCGCTGGCCGAAGCCCCGGCTCCGGATCCATCGTCCGAGACCCCGCCGCTCGAGCGCGCCGTGTCGCTGCGTGACGGAGCTGTCCTGGAGCTCCTGTACGGATCGGGTCTACGGGTGGGCGAGGTGGCGGGCCTGGAGACGGCGCAGGTGGATCTGGACCGTGCCCGGGTCCGGGTTCTAGGGAAGGGGAGCAAGGAGCGCGAGGTGCCCATGTCGGACTTCGCGGTCGAGGCTTTGGGGGAATACCTGCGGGCGGGGCGTCCGTTGATGGCTCCGGAGGGCGCGGGCGCCCTCTTCTTCAATCGGCGGAAGAAACGCTTCAGCGAACGGGACATCCGTACGATGGTGGAGCGATATAGCGGTACCCTGCTGCCTGGGCGTCGGGTCACCCCGCACACCCTGCGGCATTCGTATGCGACGCATCTGCTGGAAGGGGGAGCCGACATCCGAGCGGTTCAGGAGTTACTGGGGCACGCGAGCGTGGCCACCACGCAGCGATACACGCATGTCTCCCGCTCGCGGCTCTTCGAGGCCTACGCGCGGTCGCACCCGAGGGCCTGACGTGGCGACCACCAAGAAGGCTCCCGTGAAGACCGCGACGAAGACGGCGACCAAGCCGCGTGCGAAGGCGGCCGCCAAGCCGAAAGCCTCTGAGCCGGCGACGGTCACGGTTCCCCCGCACGTCGACGATGAGCTCGGGCGCCATTGGCACGAGTTCAAGGGCGACGGGTCGATCGAGGCCCGCGAGAAGCTGATCCTGCACTACGCCCCGCTCGTGAAATACGTGGCCTCGCGGGTGGCCACCGGTTTGCCCGCAAGTGTCGAGCAGGCCGACCTGGTCAGCTACGGCATGTTCGGGTTGATCGACGCGCTCACCAAGTTCGAACCGGGCCGGGGCAACAAGTTCGAGACGTACGCGATCCCGCGGATCAAGGGAGCCATCATCGACGAGCTCCGGGCGATGGACTGGGTGCCGCGCTCGATCCGCTTCAAGGCTCGCGAGATCGAGAAGGCCCACACCGACCTGGAGGCCATGCTCAAGCGTCAACCCTCCGACCGGGAGCTGGCGGAACGGCTCGGGATCACGATGCGTGAGCTCCACGACGTGGTGTCGCAGATCTCGTTCGTGTCGGTCTTGGCGCTGGACGAGCTCGTCTCGGTGGGGGCCGATCGGGGAGAGCAGGTGTCGTTGATCGACACCCTGGCGGATAAGGGCATCGATCCCACGCAAGGGGTCGAGTCCCAGGAAACCCGAGGCCTGCTGGCAGCCGCCATCAATGACCTCAGTGAGCGCGAGAAGATCGTGGTGACCCTCTACTACTTCGAAGGGCTCACACTCGCCGAGATCGGCGAGATCCTCGGCGTCACGGAGTCGCGCGTGTGCCAGATCCACACCAAGGCGGTGGGCGGGCTCCGCGGCCAGCTCACGGAGGTCGACTGAAGGCCCGAAGGGTGTGACCGCCATCACGGCAGGCCCGAGGGTGCTCCGATAGCGTCCTTGGCGTGAAGGATCGACGTCCGCGACGCACCGCCATCTTGGTCCTTGCGGCCTTGCTCGTCGTGGTGGCAGGTTCGGCGCCGGCGCGAGCGTCCGGCGACTGGCGGTGGCCGGTGGTCGGTCCCGTGATCCAGGGTTTCGATCCTCCTGATTCGCCCTACGGCTCGGGACATCGCGGGATCGATATCGGGGCGGCAGAGGGCACCGTGGTGTACGCGCCGGCATCAGGCACGGTGTCGTTCGCGGGGAGCGTCGGCGGCCACGTGTTCCTCACCATCGTGCACGGCGGTGGGCTGGCTTCCACCTACTCGTGGCTGGACGCGCTGCTCGTGAAGAAGGGGGACACGGTGGTCGTCGGCCAGGCCGTGGCGCGCTCGGGATGGGGGCATCCCAACGGGTCCACGCCGCACCTGCACCTGGGAGTGAAACTCGACGGCGGATACGTGGACCCGCTCGACTACCTCAGGCCGCTGGACCTGGCCAGCTTGATCCGCCTGGCGCCGCTAGTCGCGACTGCCTGACGGCGACCGCCACCCCGGGGGGTGCATGCTTGAGCGGCTAGGATGGCCCGGCCTTGGACGCCTCCCATCATCGCTCGCCGCTCAGCGCTGCCCGCCGACGCATGGTCGTACTCGGGTTCTTCGTGGGCTCGATGCTGCTATCGGCGGGCGTCGCCGGACCAGCGAGCGCCCGGGCAGAGGCGGACGGCACGTGGCCTCAGGCGCAGGGCGATGCCGCACGGAGCGGTGTCGGCGAGGCGCCCAGCCCGCCGTACCGCCAGCTGTGGACCACGCCTGTGGCGCCGGGAGGACCCCAGGCCGGGTTCGGGTTGTCGACGCCCGTCACCGACGGGCAGACCGTGGTGGCCGTCGGACCAGAGTCCGTACTGGGGTTCGACGCCCAGACGGGTGCGCAACGATGGAGCCATGCGCGGGATTTCGGGCCGTCGGCCGCACCTGCGCTCGCGACGATCGATGGACGCACCCTCGTCGTCTATACGGAAGGGTTCGGCGACAACCCACCGACCAGCGCAACCCTCTCACCCACCGCGAGCCCGTCGGTCACCACCCCGGAAACCGGGGTGTTCGACTCGCACCTGGAGGCGTTCGATCCTCGGGCGGGCAAGGTGATCTTCGATGCCGTGCGGCTGAAGGCGGTCAGCCGCAGCGGTGTAGCCATCGACGGCACCATGGCGTACGTGGGAGATGACGACGGCAACGTCTATGCCATCGACCTTGCGGACGGGTCCATCGTGTGGACCGTCCAGGTCGGGGGGATCGTCGCCACGCCCATCGCCGTTTCGGGGGATCAGCTCGTCGTGACCGTGCAAGGAGACCGTGAGACACGCCCGGCAGCGGTCGCGCTGAACACCTCCGATGGATCGCAACGATGGCGCTCGGAGGGCGAAGGCGCAGCCTCCCTCGTCACGGCTCCGACGATCGGCGCGACCGCCGTATACATGGGGTTGAACGACGGAACCGTGCGCGCCCTCGATCCCGAGAGCGGAACCCTCCTGTGGACGGCACGACTGACCTCCCCGCTGTTCACGGGCGGATTCGCCGTAACCGACGACGCTCTGTATGTCGTCGACGTCTTCGGGGAGGTCTATCGGCTCGACGCCGCCACGGGCAGCCGCACGTGGGACTTCGCCCTCAATCAGTCGGTCCTGCGGTCCCCGCCGGTGGTGGTGGGCGGAACCCACGTTCTGGTGGCCACAGGCGACGGCAGTCTCAACGCGATCGATGTGAACAGCGGACACCTGGTCTGGCGATCGACATCGAACGGTTCCGTCCTGCGGGGGCTCGCATTGACCCCTGAGCGGATCGTCGGGGTGCGCGGTGGGGACCAGGCCGGCGTGGTGGCGTTCGAAGCGGATCCATCGGGGACCCTGATCGACGTCGTGAGTCCGACCGTCTTGGACAGCGGTGGTCTGGCCCTGAACTTCCTGATCGCAGCGGTGCCGTTCACGGTGATCTTGATCGTGGTGGGCGGCTGGCTGTCGCGTCGCATGGGCCCCGCCTTCATCGTGGTGGACGAACAGGGTCGCCCCATCGAACCGGACGAGGTCCAGGACCCGTGGGCCGTCGACGAGGACGAGGACGCATGACGAACCAGAACAAGAAGAAGAAGCGGCCGCCCGGGGGATACCGGAACCCCGGCGCCGGCGGAGCATCGGCGAAGACCGCACCCGCTCCGCGCAGCGGGTTCCTGGGATCGCTGTTCGCCCCGCGGGTGCCGGGCGCCAGCTCGATGCCCAAGATCCGCACCTCCCTGATGCGCGGGGCGGTCGCCGTCCTGTCATCACCGGTGCTGGTGGTGGCGCCCGTGGCGATCGCGCTCCTGGGGTGGATCTGCGTGCTCCTGTTGGGGTTCCAGGGACCGTTCTCGGGATTCGTGAATGCCCTGGCGCTGCCCCCGGTGGGCACATGGTTCGACCTGAACCTGGCCACGGCCGTATTCGGTCTACGGGGGGGCCTGATCGCGATCTTGGGATTCGTGGTGATCCGAGCCGCGGTCTTGGCGGTGCTCGTCTCCCTGATCGTCGAGGTCCTGGACACCGATCGGATCTCGAAGGCGGGATGGGTCGGCGCGATGCGGGTCTTCCCCGTCGCGGTGTCGGTGAACGTGATCGGGATGGGACTCCTGACCCTGGCCAGCTTCCTCGGTCCCCTCCTGGGGGCGGCGTTCGGGCTGTTGGTGCAGGTCAGCGTGCTGGTGGCGGGCGTCTACCTCTTCGTGTTCGCTCCCGTGATCGCGGCAGCAGAACGGCGTTCGATGCCCGAGTGCATCGCGCGGTCGATCCGTGCGGCCCGCATGCCGGGAGCGGGGAACCTGGGCATGGCCGCCCTATACGTGATCCCGGCCGTGGCGCTGCTGGCCGCCCCCAAGCCGGGCAGCTTGATCGGCGTCAACCCGTCCGTTTGGGCCTGGGTTCTGGTCCTGGTCGCGAACCTGCTCCACGTGGTGTTCCTGGCCACGTTCGCGTTCCGTTACCTCTCGGTGACCGACGAGGTGCCCGACGCTCCCGAACGGGCGGCCCGGGGTCGGGGTTTCTTCCAGCGCTAGGTCGCGCCCGCAACGCCGCTGCTAGACTGCCCTCCGCCGGCGCCTTGGCGCCGAGCTCACACGTTCGGGGACCGCATCGCCGGGGTCCCGGGCCACCACAGGCCGGGCCGGTGACGGGACGATCCGAGCGGAGGACAGACAACCGAGACGATAGGAGAGAGTTGCATGCCGGTCGTGACCAGGCGTGAGCTCCTCGAGGCGGGTGTGCACTTCGGCCACCAGACACGGCGGTGGAACCCGAAGATGCACCGGTACCTGTACGGGGAGCGTTCCGGGATCTACATCATCGACCTCGAGAAGTCCCTCTCGGGGCTCGAGGAGGCGTACGCCTTCGTCCAGGGCCTCGGCCGTCGCCGCGGCATCGTCCTGTTCATCGGGACCAAGAAGCAGGCCCAAGAGGTGGTCCAGGATCAGGCGGCTCGGGTGGGCATGCCCTTCGTGAACCACCGCTGGCTGGGTGGCATGCTCACCAACTTCACGACCATCTCCAAGCGGTTGCTCCGCCTCCGAGAGCTGCGGGAGATGGAGCGCTCCGGGGCCATGGACTACCTCCCGAAGAAGGAGGTCATCCGCCTGCGTCACGAGCGCGAGAAGCTCGAGCGAAACCTGGGAGGGATCCAGGATCTCGAGCGGCTCCCCGACGCCGTCTTCGTGATCGACACGAAGAAGGAGCACATCGCGGTGAACGAGGCCCGCAAGCTGGGCATCCCCGTGATCGCGATCGTGGACACCAACTGTGATCCGGACGAGGTCGACTACGTGATCCCCGGAAACGATGACGCGATCCGCGCCGTCAACCTGGTGACCCGGGTCCTGGCGGACGCCCTCGCGGAGGGCTACGGCATGGCGAAGGACGAGGCCGTGGAGCGTGTGACCGGGCGCACGCCAGCCGCCCCAGCCGCGAAGTCCACTCCCGCGCCCGCCGCCGTGGACGACACCCCGACGGCCGAGGAGGCAGCCGCCATCGCGGTCAGCACGGTGTTCGAGCCGGATGAGCCCGAGCAGCCGGCGGCCGGCCCCGGCGTCGTCGCCGAACCCGTGGAGGCGGAGGCCCCCGCGATCACCGATACCCCCGTGACCCAGGAGTGACCCAACCCCCATGAGCGAGATCTCAGCCGAACATGTGAAGAAGCTCCGCGAGGCCACCGGCGCGGGGATGATGGACTGCAAGAACGCCCTGGTCGAGACGGACGGAGACTTCGACAACGCGGTCGACCTGTTGCGTCAGAAGGGCCTAGCAGGCGTCGAGAAACGAGCTGGCCGGTCGGCGGACCAGGGCTTGGTCGAAAGCTACATCCATTTCAACAACACCGTCGGGGTCCTGGTGGAGGTCAACTGCGAGACGGACTTCGTCGCGAACACGGACGAGTTCCGGGCGCTCGCCAAGGATCTGGCCTTGCACATCGCGAGTCCGGCCGCGCCCAGGTTCGTCTCGCGTGAGCAGGTGCCGGCGGACGAGGTCGCCCGGGAGCGGGCCATCTTCGAGGCACAGGCGAAGGAGACCGGGAAGCCCGACGACGTGGTCGAGAAGATCGTGGAGGGCAAGCTGAGCGCGTACTTCAAGGGCATCGTGCTCTTGGAGCAGCCTTACGTGAAGGATGACGCCATGACGATCCAGCAGCTGTTGGATGCCACGTCGGCGAAGGTGGGAGAGAAGGTCGCGGTGCGGCGATTCGCAAGATTCAAGCTCGGCGAGGACGTGGGGTAGGGGGGCGGCAAGGATGGTGGAGCCAGACGCGACGATCCGGCCCACGTACAAACGGGTGCTGCTGAAGCTCTCCGGCGAGGCGTTCTCCCCCGCGGAGACCGAATACGGGATCAACACGGAGGCCACGTCCCTGGTGGCTCGGCAGCTGGCCGAGATCGTGGATCTCGGGGTGGAGACCGCGGTGGTGGTGGGGGGCGGCAACATCTGGCGTGGCCGTCAGGCGCCTGGGATCGACCGCAACCGCGCCGACTACATGGGCATGCTGGCCACCGTGATGAACGCCCTGGCCCTGCAGGACGCCCTCGAGAAGATCCACGTCACCACGCGGGTCCAGACCGCGATCTCGATGTCGCAGCTGGCGGAGCCGTTCATGCCGCTGCGTGCTCGACGTCACCTCGAGAAGGGTCGGGTCGTGATCTTCGCGGCCGGTTTGGGCGTGCCGTTCTTCTCGACCGACACCTGCGCGGCGCAGCGCGCATTGGAGATCGGTGCCGACGCATTGCTCAAGGGAACCAAGGTTGACGGGGTCTACACGGCCGATCCGCATGTGGATCCGTCCGCCACGCGATTCGACGCGATCGAGTACGTGGATGTGCTCAAAGAGGGTTATCAGGTGATGGACGCAACCGCGATCTCCCTGTGCATGGAGAACAAGCTGCCCATCATCGTGTTCGATCTCCGGGAGGAGGGGAACATCCGCCGGGTGGTGGGGGGCGAGCCCATCGGGACGCTGGTGCACTAGGCTCGGGCTCAGGGGAGGGCCATGACGATCGAATCCAGCCTCAAGGACGCCACCGAGAAGATGGACAAGGCGGTGGCACACCTGAAGGAGGACCTGGCCGGGATCCGCACGGGACGGGCCTCCGCGGGGGTGCTGACGCGGGTGACGGTGGAGTACTACGGCACCCCGGTGCCCCTCAACCAGATGGCGAGCATCTCCACCCCCGAGCCACGGCTGCTGGCCGTGACCCCGTTCGACAAGTCGGCGATCGGTGCGATCGAGAAGGCGATCCAGACGAGTGACCTGGGTATCACCCCCTCGAACGACGGGCAGGTGATCCGTCTCGCCTTCCCGCCCCTCACCGAGGAGCGTCGCAAGGAGCTGGTCAAGCAGGTGCACGCGCGCGCCGAGGACGGCCGGGTCGCGGTCCGCAACGTGCGTCGGCATGCCAAGGATGAACTCGAGAAGCTTGAGCGGGAGCATTCCATCTCAGAAGATGACTTGAACAGGTCTGAGAAGGAGCTCCAGAAGCTGACGGATCGGTTCGTGGCCGAGATCGATGATATCCAGGGCCACAAGGAGCAGGAGCTCATGGAGGTCTAGTGGCGGACGACAAGCGCGACGGCGACGATCTGTTCGAAGACCTCGACAAGTTCTTCGCGCCCATCAAAGACGTGGACTGGGACGAACCGGCCGCGGCAGGAGCGCGCGAGACGCCGAGCGAGGAGCATGTCGCGGTGCGTTCGAACGAAGGCGCCGGAGCTTCAGGGGCACCGATGCCCGAGCCGCCGAAGGTAGGGGCGCCGGAGGCCGAGCCAGACCAGGACGACGACACGTCCTGGTACGACACGAGCGTGATCGAGACGATCGAGGGACTCGACGTGGACGAGCCCGAGGAACCAGTCGTGGCAGAGGAGGTCGTCGAGATCGTCGACGAGCCGACGCCTGATCCTCACGCTGGACAGCCCGGCCTGTTCGCCTCGGATGCGGACGACGACATCATCGGCCCCGACACGGACACGGCCGAGTGGCCGACGGTCGAGGAGGATGAGGCCCGGGAGGAGTCCGCGGTCTCCACCGATGTCGGCGGGATGGCCGAGATCGATGAGGAACCGTCGGAGGATGACCTCGAGGCGGCGACCGAGCACTTCGCCGGCTCCGTGCGGGACACGTTCGGGGTCGCGCCCGAGGAGGCCGAGGAAGAGGTCGAGGTCGTGGTCGGCGCCCCCGACGGCGGGGACGCCTGGGTTGGCTCACCCGAGGCTGAGGAGGTCGAAGGCGACATCCTGGCCGACCTGCGGGAGCCGGAGGACGAGCCCCAGACCGTGATGGTGGGGGGCGGGGAAGGGCTCGGGGGACCGAGCTGGCAGGAGTCGGCTTCTGTCGAGGTGGGCGCCGACCTGGATCACCGTGGCCCCAACCCCGATGAGCGCGACGTGCCCGCGGCGTTCCTCACCGGCATCGTGCTGGTGGGCGTGGCACTGGGGACGCTGTTGCTGAGCAAGGGCCTGTTCGCGATCGTGGCGACAGCCGTCGTGCTGCTCGGCCAGGGCGAGCTCTACGGCGTGATGGTGCGGCGCCACAAGCAGCCGGCCACGGCCGTGGGCTTGATCACGGGGGCGCTCATGATGGCGGGAGCCTACTTCCACGGCGAGCCCGCGGTGCTGGCGATGTTCGCGCTCGGGGTGGTCGCGACCTTCCTGTGGTTCATGGCCGTGCCCGCGGCCCACCGGAAGGACACGCTGTTGAACATCGGTCTGACCCTGTTGAACGTGGCGTGGATCCCGTTGATGGCGAGCTACCTGTTGGTCACACTGGATCAGGGCGACGGCACGTCGTTGGTCATCACGGTGATCGGTCTCACCTTCGTGTTCGACACGGCCGCGTTCCTGGGCGGCTCGGTGACGGGAGGGCAGTTCTTCCCCCGACCCCTCGCTCCGAGCGTCAGTCCGAAGAAGTCGATCGAGGGCGTGATCATCGCCACGCTGGTGACGGCGTTCGTGTCGGTGGCGCTCGTCACTTCGTTCGTGACGCCCTTCGAGGGTTTGAAGGTCGACTCCCTGGTCTTGGCCGTGGTGGTGGCGGCCGCCGCAACGTTCGGCGATCTGGCGGAGTCCCTGGTGAAGCGGGATCTCGGGATCAAGGACATGAGCGGTGCCCTGCCGGGTCATGGCGGTGTCCTCGACCGGATCGACTCGTTGCTCTTCGTGGCCCCGGCGGCCTTCCTGTTCTTCCGCGTCATCTTTTCGTAGCGTCCCCCGGCGGGCCTACCCGGTTAGCGCGAAGCTCGGGGTACCCTTGACGCCATGAGATCCGTCACGATCCTGGGATCGACCGGGTCGATCGGCACGCAGGCGCTGGATGTCGTGCGCCGTCACCCGGACCGGTTCAAGGTCGTCGGCCTGTCCGCGGCCGGCGGGAACCAGGAGCTCCTGGTAGGCCAGATCCGCGAATTCCTGCCACCGGCCGTCGCGATCGCCGATGAGGACGCCGCCCGCGACATCGGGCAGAAGCTGGGGACCCTCAAGGGCGTGGAGCTGATCGTGGGCCCCGATGCCGCCGAGACCTTGGCGCGGGAGTCCGAGACGGACATGCTCCTGAACGCCCTGGTGGGCTCCGCCGGCCTGGGTCCCACGCTCGCTACGTTGCAGAGCGGCAAGACGCTGGCGCTCGCGAACAAGGAGAGCCTGGTGGTGGGCGGCGAGCTCGTCACTGACCTGATCAAAGGGGAGCCCGAGCGTCTGATCCCGGTCGACTCCGAACACGCCGCGCTCGCGATGGCGCTGCGCGGGGAGCGGCGAGAGGACCTCAAGCGCGTGGTGCTCACCGGTTCCGGGGGCCCCTTCCGGGGCTGGACACGCGCCGAGCTGGCGAAGGCCTCGGTCAAAGAGGCGCTGCAGCATCCCGTGTGGAGCATGGGACCGAAGATCACGATCGACTCGGCCACGCTGATGAACAAGGGCTTGGAGGTCATCGAGGCCCACTACCTCTTCGATCTGGAGTACTCCCAGATCCACGTAGTGATCCATCCCGAGGGCGCCGTGCACGCGATGGCGGAGTTCCGGGACGGGTCGATCCGGGCAGAGATGGCGGTGGCCGACATGCGGCTGCCGATCCAGCTCGCGTTGGCGTGGCCCGAGCGACTCCCCACCGGGGTCGAGTCCTTCCCGCTCACCGAGTCCGCGCTCACCTTCGAGCCTGTGGACCGCGAGGCGTTCCCCGCCGTGGACCTGGCCTACCGTGTCGGCGGCCTCGGCCTGACATTCCCCGCGGTGATGAACGCCGCGAACGAGGTAGCCGTGATGGCGTTCCTCGAGGGCAAGATCCCGCTCACGCGTGTCGTGGAGATCGTCCAGACCGTGGTCGATGAGCACGATCCCGGTCAGGTGGTCTCCGTGGTGAACATCGAACGCGCAGACGGGTGGGCGCGGGCGCGCGCTGCCGAGATCATCGAGGAACGGTAAGGCCCGCATGAACCTCGCGCTCGGACTCCTGATCTTCCTTCCCTTCCTCACGCTGATGATCTCGATCCACGAGCTGGCGCACTTCCGGGTGGCGCGGTACTTCGGGATGAAGGTGACCGAGTACTTCATCGGGTTCGGGCCGAAGGTCTGGTCGCGGCGCCGCGGCGAGCTGGAGTGGGGTGTGAAGGGCTTGCCGATCGGCGGCTACGTGAAGATCGCCGGGATGAGCCCGTACGAGACGAACCCGCCGGAGGACACCCCGAGGCTGTTCGGGTCCAAGCCGATCTGGCAGCGAGCGCTCACCATCTTCGCCGGGCCCGGCTCCCACTTCGTGATGGCCGCGATCTTGTTCTCGGCGTTCATCATGCTGGTCGGGAACCCCCGCAGCACGGTGCCGGTGGTGGGCGAGGTCGACGCCACCCTGAACGGGAAACCGTCGCCCGCCGTCGTGGCGGGCCTGCAGCCCGGAGACGAGATCATCCGGGTCGGCGAGCTGACCGACCCGACCCAGGAGCAGCTGAAAGACCTCACCACGGCGGCAGCCCAGGATCACTCGGGCGAGCCGCTACCGTTCACGATCGATCGCGACGGTGAGGTGATCACGGTCGACATCACGCCCCAACTGGCGGAGGTGGGGGACGTCACGGTCGGGCGGATCGGGATCCTCCTGGGCTACCAGCAACCCGGCGTGCTGGCCTCGGTGGTGGACGGCGTGAAGGAGGTCGGCTACACGGCGGTGGATTCGGTCCGCCAGATGGTTCGCGTGTTCGGGCCGCAGGGGATCGGGCGCGTGTTCAGCCTGCTGTTCACGAACGCGCCTCGAGACACCACCGACGCCGCCAGCCTGGTTGGGATCGGCCAGCAGGTGGGGGCCACCAGCTCCACCGGGGACTGGGCCACCATCCTGTACTTCTTCGCCTACGTGACGGTGTTCATCGGTCTTATCAACCTGGTGCCGCTCCCTCCGTTCGACGGCGGCCATCTGGCCATGCTGTTGATCGAGAAGGTTCGGGGCCGGGCGGTCGACATCCGCAAGCTGATCCCGGTATCGGTGGCGGTGATGGGGTTCTTCGCGGTCTTCGTGACCGCTACCGTGTTCTTGGACGTGACGAAGCCGATCCCCATCCCGTAGCGCACATCTGCCCAGGTCAGCGGCCTCGTCGCCATAAGTTCTCAACACCCCGCGGTTCTCCGCGCAACACCGCCCGGATACGATGACCGCCATGAGCGAGCAGACCGTGATGGTGGTGGACGACGAGGAAGCGATCGCCGAGGCTGTTCGGGCTCGGCTGGAGAGCGAGGGGTACCGCGTGGTGGTCGCCGCCGACGGAGCCCAGGCGATCGAGCTGAACAAGGAGCATCGCCCGGACCTGGTGGTCCTGGACCTGATGCTTCCTGGTATGGACGGTCTTGAGGTCTGCCAGCAGATCCAGCGCGAGGGATGGACGCCGGTGTTGATGCTTACGGCCCGAACCGAGGAGGCAGACAAGGTCGCCGGCTTCGCCGTGGGGGCCGACGACTACCTCACGAAGCCCTTCAGCCTGCGTGAGCTCGCGGCCCGCGTGAAAGCGATCCTCCGCCGGATGGAGCGGATGCGCTCGCCGCAAAGCGACGGACCCCTGGGCGCCAACGGCCTCACGATCGATGCCACCCGCCGCAGGGTGACCGTGGACGACGACGAGGTGCAATTGACGCCCCTGGAGTTCGAGATCCTGTTGACGTTGGCCCGCGATCCTGGCGTGGTGCTCAGCCGCGAACAGCTGATGGACCGGGTGTGGGGGTACCGCGACTACGCAGGCGGGCGCGTGGTCGACTCGCACGTGGCGAGGATCCGCCGCAAGCTCGGCGAAGACGGGAACGAGCCCCGATTCATCCGGACCGTTCACGGGGTGGGGTACGCCTTCCAGGAAGCCACGTGAGCACCCGCCCCTTCGAGCGGCTCCCCACGATCCGCGGCAAGCTCGGGTCGACGATCGTGGTGGCGGTGGCTCTTGCGATCGCCATCTCCTATGGATTGATCGGCTTCGCGCTCAGGAACTCTCCCAAGGACTCCGAAGCGATCGACGCGCTCAGCCTGGCTCGCAAGGTGGAGCTGGGGGAGATCGGGGAGCTCCCGCCCGAGACGATGGTGGCGCGGCGCGGACCTGGACCGGATGGCGTGATCACCACCGAGGGCACGGACCTGGGGGTGACCCCCCCGATGTTCGACGATCTGGTGCCGCACTGGGGCGTGGTGGGCCGAAACGTCTACGCGTTCCTGCCGCTCGGTCGGCACGGCTCCGCCATCACGGTGATGCGACCGTCTCCGACGCGTGGCTTCCTTGGGCGGGTATCGGCCACCCTGGGATTCCTGCAGAGCGTCTGGTGGCAGTTCCTGCTGGCCGGAAGCATCGCCGCCGTCATCGCCTTGGTGCTCGCCCGATGGTTCGCCCGGGGGATGACCCAGCCCTTGCGTGACATGGCGGAGGCCGCGAAGAAGATGGAGACCGGGGACTACAGCCAGCGCATCGTCACGTCCAGCCGGGACGAGGTGGGACAGCTTGCCGTGGCGTTCAACCGGATGAGTCAGGAGCTCGAGCATCTGGAGGCATCCAGGCGCGACCTAGTGGCCAACGTCTCCCACGAGCTGAAGACACCCATCACAGCGATCCGGGCGCATCTGGAGAATCTGCTGGACGGGGTGGAACAGCCCGATCCCGCCACCCTGCAGGTGATGCTGGCGCAATCGGAGCGCCTGGGACGTCTCGTGGAGCAGTTGCTCGATCTGTCGAAGCTGGAGTCGGGCGAGGTGCCGCTCAAACGTGAGGAGGTCCGCCTGGGGCCGCTCGTCACACGGGTCGTGTCGGAGATCGACGTGGCCAGGTCAGACCGCAAGGTGGCGGTCGCCAGCGAGGTGCCGGACGATCTGCCGGCGATCGAGGGCGACCCCGAACGGGTCCATCAGGTGCTCTTCAACCTGATCGACAACGCCGTGCGTTTCACCCCCGAGGGGGGAGCGGTGCATGTCGAAGCGCATCGGCAGAATGGCTCCGTGGAGATCAGCGTGGTCGACACGGGGGTTGGCATCCCGGACGAAGCGCTGCCCCGGTTGTTCGAGCGCTTCTATCGGGTCGACAGCGCTCGTTCCAGGGAGGATGGGGGGACCGGCATCGGTCTGGCGATCGCACGGTCGGTGGTGGAGGCGCACGGAGGACATATCCGGGCCCGGAGCGAGCTCGGCAGGGGAAGTGTGTTCACGTTCGACCTGCCGGTCGCCCCAGCGACCGACGATGGGAGGGAGCCGTGAAGTCCAGCACAACCACCGTGAAGGTCGCCGTCCCAGAGCGCTACGCGTTCCTGGACGTGACCGAGGAGCTCCAGCGTGCAGTGAAGGACGCCGGCGTGACCGAGGGAGCCGCCATCGCGTTCTGCGAGCACACCACCTGCGCCCTGTTGATCAACGAGTGGGAGGATGGCGCCATGGCAGACTTCCGCCGTCAGATGACGGACCTCGTGCCCCACGACGGCGTCTATTACCAGCATGATGACCTGGAGGTCCGCACGCAGAACCTGAACCCCGATGAACGGGTCAACGGGCATGCGCACGTGAAGTCGATGCTCCTGTCCGCCACCTCCCACGCCGTCCCCGTGGTCGACGGCCAGCCCGCGTTCGGAACCTGGCAGCGGCTGATCCTGTTCGAGATGGATGAGCCGAAGGAACGGCGGATCACCTTCCACGTGTTCGGGGCGTAGCGACACGCCGGCGCTCCGTCCCTCCGTAGACTGGATGCACATGTCGAAGGCTCGTCGCCCCACCCACCAGATCAAGGTCGGCTCCGTCCCGGTCGGCGGCGACGCCCCCGTCTCGCTCCAGTCGATGACCACCACCAAGACGGCGGACATCAACGCCACCCTGCAGCAGATCGCATCCCTGGTGGCGGCGGGGGTGGACATCGTGCGGGTGGCGGTGCCGCATTGGGAAGATGCCGAAGCCCTGGTGGCCATCGCGGCGAAGTCCACGGTGCCCGTCGTGGCGGACATCCACTTCCAATGGAAGTACGCGATGGCCGCACTGGAGGCCGGGATCCAGGGGCTGCGCATCAACCCCGGCAACATCAAGTACCAGGACAAGGTGCGGCTCATCGCTCGAGAGGCTAAGGCCCGAGGGGTGCCCATCCGGATCGGCGTTAACGCGGGGAGCCTCGAGAAGGATCTGCTGGACAAGTACGGGAGCCCCACGCCAGAGGCCCTCGTGGAATCCGCGATGAACGAGGCGCACATCCTGGAGGACGAGGACTTCGTCGATATCAAGATCAGCGTGAAGCATTCCAACCCCCGCGTGATGATCGAGGCCTACCGGCAACTGGCCGCCGCCTGCGACTACCCGCTCCACCTGGGGGTCACCGAGGCTGGCCCCATGCCGATCGGCGGGGTGAAGAGCGCGGTGGGGATCGGCACCCTTCTGGCCGAGGGGATCGGCGACACGATCCGCGTGTCGCTTACCGACGATCCGGTGGAAGAGGTCAAGGTCGGCAACGCCATCCTGCAGTCACTCGGCTTGCGCAAGCGGGGTCTCGACCTGGTGGCCTGTCCCTCGTGCGGGCGCGCCGAGGTCAACGTCTTGGAGCTCACACAGCGTGTGAACGCAGCGATCGAGAACGAGAAGTTCACCGTGCCGATGCGAGTGGCGGTGATGGGGTGCGTCGTGAACGGGCCGGGCGAGGCCCGCGAGGCCGACGTCGGGATCGCGTCGGGCGCTGGATTGGGGTTCATCATCGTGAAGGGTGAGGTCGTCGCCAAGGTCCCCGAGGACCAACTGGTGGATGCCCTGCTGGCGGAGGCCAGGAAGGTGGCGGCCGACAAGGTGGCCGCCGACCCGGGCTCGGTGACCGCCGGGATCTGAGCGATCCAGCACCGAACCCAGGACGGCGCTCAACGAACGACCCTCTGCGCGCCGATACTCGTGCCATGACCCGATCGAAGGTGCTGCTCGTTGCGGCCGTGCTGTCGTTGCCGTGCCTTGCCTCCCTCATGCCGACCTCGGTGGCCGCGCGGATCCTCCCTAGAGCGCCTGTCCCCGGTACCGGATGCAGCGTCTTCCCCGCCGACAACGTGTGGAACATGGACGTCTCTGGACTGCCCGTGCATGCGAAGAGCGACATGTGGAAGCAGGCGATGCACGCCGCGAGCACGGATCTGCACCCCGACTTCGGGCCCCCGCACTACGGGATCCCCTTCGACGTCGTGGGGGATCACCATCGCAGGACGCACCTGCACTTCACCTACGCCCGGGAGAGCGACAAGGGACCCTATCCCTTCGACGCACACACCACGATCGAGGGCGGGTCGGACCGGCACGCGATCATGGTCACCCGGGGGCATTGCGTCCTGTTCGAGCTCTTCGGGGCTCAGTGGAACGGTGGTCACCCACGTGCCGGCAGTGGGGCGATCTTCCACCTGGAAGGTCCCAAGGCGAACGACCTTCGCCACGACGGCTGGACCAGCGCGGACGCCGCCGGGCTCCCCATCTTCCCGGGCCTGGTGCGGTGGAACGAGGTGAAGGCGGGTGCGATCCACCACGCGATCCGCCTCACCGCCGACTGCACCACCGACGCCTACGTGTGGCCTGCGCGCCACGAGGCGGGGGTGAGCGACCCGCAGTGCCCGCCGATGGGTGCGCGCTTCCGCCTCAGGGCCGACTTCCCCATGAAGGGACTGAGCCCGCACGCACGGGTCATCGTGCTGGCCTTCAAGCGCTACGGATTGATCGTCGCCGACAACGGGAGCGACTGGTACTTCCAGGGCGAGGTCAACGGCCACTGGACCTACCACTTGATGGATGAACTCAAGGCGATCCCGGCATCAGCGTTCGAAGCCGTGGACGAGTCCGCATGCCGCATCGACCCCGGCAGCGCGGCCTTCGCGTACGGGCCAGGCTGCCCTGCGCCCAGCTGAGCTACTGCACCCGTCCCATCACCGCAAGGAGTCTCGTCTGGGTGTCGGCGCCCTCGGGGGCAACGACCTTGTCGCCGAACACCCCCCAACCCTTGATCTCGTCCTCACGCGGGCCCATGTCGGCGTATATCAGTTCCGCCCAGTCGGCCTGGATGGTGTCGTCCGCCTCGATCCCTCGCGCCAGGTCCCAGCCGTGGACCACCAGGTCGGTGAACAGCTGCCACGTGTACTCAGCCCCGGGCACGTCACCGAACGACAGGTGGACCAGGCGTTCCATGGCCCCCCCGTCACGGACGGCCGCCTCGGCCCCCACCGCCGATCGGTCCCAGGCGGTCACCGGATCGTCTCCGAGCTGGTCTCCGTCGAAGCGCTCACCGACTTCGGACACCGTTCGCCCAGCGAACAGCTCGGGAGCCCAGAGGTTCTCGTACACGAGGTGGTTCACCAGCGCGCGGACGTTCCACTCGGTGCACGGGGTGGGGTTCGTCCACTGCTCTGCCTTCACCGCGTGGACCTTGGCCCCGAACGCGGCCAGGGCATCGACGTACCGCTGCTGCCTCTCGTCCATGGCGAACCTCCATCCGGTCGAGCGGTCCTCACCCTATCCCGGAGTGGAAGCGACGTGCTCCGGGCTCAGGCTGCCAGCCGGAGGAAGTTGCGGATCAAGGTCGGACCCTCGGGCGTCAGGATGCTCTCGGGATGGAACTGGACCCCGAAACGGGGAAGGGATCGATGCTGCGTGGCCATCACGAGTCCGTCGTCGGTCCACGCGGTCAGCTCCAGGTCCGCCGGCAGGTCGGCGCGGGTGACCACCAGGGAGTGATAGCGCCCCGCCTCGAACGGATCCGTGAGCCCTTCGAGGATCCCGTGGCCCTCGTGGAAGACGAGCGACGCTTTGCCGTGGACGGGGTCGGTTCGGGCGACCGTGCCCCCGAGCGCGATGCCGAGGGCCTGATGCCCCAGGCAGACGCCGAGGATCGGCGTCTCAGGTGAGAGCACCTCCAGCAGGGTGGTGAAGCACCCGGCGTCCTCCGGGCGTCCCGGACCAGGCGAGAGGATCACGGCCGACGGCGCGCGGGCGGCCAGCGCTTCGGCCGGTTCGGCATCGCTCTTCACGACCTCCGTCGGATGCCCGAGGCTCTCGACCAGCTGGACCAGGTTGTAGGTGAATGAGTCGTAGTGGTCCACCACCAGGATCACGATGTCTCCCCTTCCGGGGCGACCGCGGGGATAAGCGCCGCCGCCTTGGCCTTGGTTTCGTCGAGCTCCCTTTGAGGATCCGATTCGGCGACGACGCCCGCACCCGTCTGCACCGTCGCGAGCCCGTTCGTCACCGAGACCGTGCGGATGGTGATGCACAGGTCCAGGTCCCCTGCGAAGGTGAGGTATCCCACCGCTCCCGCGTACGGGCCGCGTGGTGAGGGTTCGTGCTCGGCGATGAGCTCCATCGCGCGGCGCTTGGGTGCCCCGGTCACGGTCCCCGCAGGGAAGGTGACGGCGAGCGCGTCCAGTGGCTCCATGTCGTAGCGCAGATCGCCCTCCACCGTGCTCACGATGTGCATCACCTTCGTGAAGCGCTCCACTTCCATCAGCTCGGTGGCCCCCACGGTGCCGGGTTGACACACCCGGCCCAGGTCGTTGCGAGCAAGGTCGACCAACATCGCGTGCTCGGCCTGCTCCTTCGGGTCGGCGAGCAGCTCGTGCTCCAGGAGGCGGTCGCGGACCTCGGTTTGACCGCGAGGGCGGGTGCCCGCGATCGGCCGCGCCGACACCCTGCGGCCCTCCACGCGGACCAGCGGCTCGGGGGACGATCCCGCCAACTCCATGCCGGGCATCCGCAGGAGGAACATGTACGGGGCGGGGTTGGACACCCGGAGGCGGCGGTAGATCGGGAGCGCGCCGCCGGGGGCCGGAAAGGTCAGGCGCCGGGAGGGAACCCCTTGGAAGATGTCTCCGGCCAAGATGTGCTCCTTGAAGGAGGTCACGATCGATCGGTAGTCCTCGTCGGCCATGTTCGCCTCGCCCGGCACGTCGGCCGCCGTGGTGCCGGCCGGCGCAAGTGGGGGCGGAGCGGCTGTGGAGACGGTGGTGGCGAGCGCCTCCAGCGCTTCGACGCCGGCGCCGTAGGCGCCCCGCGGCACGTGGGCCACCAGGATCAGGCGCTGGCGCCAGTGGTCGAACACCACGGCTCGATCGATGACGAGCAGCCCGATAGGAGGGCAGGGTGCGGCGTCGGCGTGCGGTGCGGGATGGCCGTCGAGCAAGGCCGCGGCCTCGTACGCCAGGTAGCCCATCAGACCTCCCGTCAGCGGAGGGAGTCCCTCGGCTCGCGGGGCTCGAAGACCTCTCGCCACGGCCTTGAGCGCTTCGCGAGTGGGGAGCCGTCGCGACGCCTCGGCGATCGGGAACCCGTCGCGGGCGACGTCGACGACGTGGACGCCCTCAGCATCGGCCACAAGGCGAGCCGCGGGGTCCCCGGCGACGAAGGAGTAGCGCCCCCAGCGTTCGGAACGCTCCACCGATTCCAACAGGACGGCGGGGCCGTCGCCGGCCACCGACGGGAAGAGGCCCACGGGGGTCGAGATATCGGCCAGCACCTCGGTCCAGACTGGGACCAGCGGCCATTCCGCGGCGAGCGCATCGAAGGTGGCGCGGTCCGGGCTGACCTTCAGCGGTGCATCCACGGATCGTCTCCTTCCCTCACATGAGGAACGCCCCGGCCGTCGGCCCGGGGCGTCGGTTCGGTGCGGTGGTCGTTCCTTCAGGCGCGCGGCGACGGCGGGCTCGGAACCTCCCGACGCCAGACCCAGCTGCATCCTCGTGACCGCATGGTCGGATTCTCCCGGTCCTTCTGGCGGACGTCAACGGCGGGCTCCGACCTGTACGTGGAACCCGGGCCGGTATAGGGTTCGGTTCGTCGTCGACGGCAGGAGGCGCATCCCCCGATGCATGCATCTCGTGCAACCCGTACTTCGTTCGTCCGGTTCGTGGTCGTGGCCTCGGCTGCCCTCGTCGCCCTCTCGGTGACGGCGGCGCCCTCGTATGCGGTATCCCCCGGAGGGATGCAGGCATGGGGAGACAACGCCGACGGCCAACTCGGCAACGGCACCTTCAGCGACCATCACACCCCGGCCTCGGTCTCGGGACTCTCGAACGTCACCGAGATGCATGGTGGCCGCGAGCACGTGGTCGCGCTGCGGGCCGATGGGACGGTGTGGGCGTGGGGACACAACAACTACGGGCAGGTCGGCGACGGCACGAGCACGAACCGCAACGCCCCGGTCCAGGTGAGCGCGCTGACGAACGTGATCGACGTCGCCACCGGTCACTACCACTCGATGGCCCTGAAGAGCGATGGCAGCGTGTGGTGCTGGGGCTGGAACAAGTACGGGCAGATGGGGGATGGATCCACATCCAACCGAAGGACCCCGGTGAAGGTCACCGGCCTCACGGACGTGGTGGCGATAGCCGGCGCCCGAGATCACAGCCTGGCGGTGACCTCAGACGGCAAGGTCTGGGCCTGGGGATGGAACCAGTACGGCAACCTGGGGGACGGGACGACGACCACTCGCACCACCCCCGTGCAGGTGAAGAACCTCACGAACGTGGTGTTCGTCGCCGGAGGCCGCGATCACAGCCTCGCGATCAGGTCCGACGGCACCGTTTGGGCTTGGGGATGGAACCAGTACGGTCAGCTCGGCGACGGCACGAAGGCGAACCGGACCACACCCGTGCAGGTCAGCGGCCTCACCGGGGTGGAGGAGGTCACCGCGGGAGCCAATCACAGCGTCGCCCTGAAGTCGGACGGGACGGTCTGGACCTGGGGCCAGAACTCCTATGGTCAGCTCGGCGACGGGACGAGGACGGGGCGAACCCGACCGGTCCGGGTGACCTCTCTGTCCAACATCGTCACGATCGGGACGGGGCGTCTCCACACCCTGGCCGTGCAAGCGGGCGGGACGGTGTGGGCGTGGGGAGACAACGAGTTCGGGCAGCTCGGGGATGGCTCGACGACCCGGCGGATCGCCCCGGTGAAGGTTTCGGGGCTCACCGACGGGAAACAGGTCGCCGGGGGTCGCGACTACAGCGTGGCGATCGTTTCCTGACCCGCCGGGCGGTCCGTCCGCGGGTATCCTTCTGGGCTCATGCGCCTGTCCCGCTCGTTCGTCCCGACCCTGCGTGAGGACCCGGCCGACGCCGAGGTCGCCGGTCACCGCCTCCTGTTGCGTGGTGCCTACATCCGCCAGGTGGCGGCGGGGATCTACACGACGCTGCCGATGGGTCTTCGGTCGATGCGGAAGATCGAGGCCATCATCCGCGAGGAGATGGACGCGTCCGGCGCTATCGAGATCCGGATGCCCATCGCGCTTCCCGCCGAGCCCTGGAAGGCCACAGGACGGTGGGAGCTGTACGGCGACCAGGTGTTCCGGCTGAAGGACCGCCATGACCGCGACATGTTGCTAGGTCCCACCGAAGAGGAGGTCGTGACGCCTCTGGTGGCGGGGGAGCTGACGAGTTACCGCGACCTCCCGGTGAACCTCTACCAGATCGAATGGAAGTACCGCGACGAGTTCCGTCCTCGGTACGGCCTGCTGCGGGGACGCGAGTTCCTGATGAAGGACGCGTACTCCTTCGACCGCGATGCGGACGGTATGCGGGCGTCGTACGACGTGATGCTAGACGCGTACCGGAGGATCTTCGATCGGTGTCGGCTGGACCACGTGGTGGTGGAGGCCGAGGCGGGACAGATCGGCGGGGGCATCAACCACGAGTTCATGGCTCGCGCAGCGGTGGGAGAGGACCTGATCGTCGAGTGCGAGAACGGTGACTACATCGCGGATCTGAAGGCGGCCCGGCCGCGCGCTCCCGAGCCCGCCGGGGAGGGCACGCGGGACCTCACGAAGCTGCACACGCCGGACACGCCCACGATCGAGTCGCTCGCCGCGCTGTTGGATGTCGATCCTTCGCAGACGCTCAAGTGCGTGATGTTCGACGTGGGTGGGCGGACCACCGCCGTCTTGGTGCCCGGCGATCGAGAGGTCAACCAGGAGAAGCTGGAGCAGCTGGTGTTCCCCGCCACCGTGCGGCCCTTCGAGGGTGAGGACTTCGGTCGGCTCGGGTTCATCAAGGGGTACGTGGGGCCGCAGGGGTTCGACGAGGATGTGATGATCTACGCCGACCACACGGTTCGCGGTGGGCGGGATTGGGTGACGGGATCCAACGAGGCCGACCACCACGTGAGCGGCGCCAACGTCGCCCGCGACTTCCGGGTCGATGCATGGGAGGACCTCGTCGTTCTGCGCGAAGGTGACGCCTGCCCGGTGGATGGTGGTTCGCTTCGCATCGACCGCTCGATCGTGGTGGCCCACATCTTCCAACTGGGGCAGAAGTACTCGGCACCGCTCGAGGCCCGGTTCGTGCGCGAGGACGGCACCGAGGACGCGTACTGGATGGGCTGCTACGGGATCGGGATCTCCCGCATCCTGGCGGCCGCGGCCGAGCAGTTCCACGACGAAGACGGGCTTCGCCTGCCTCAGGCCCTGGCCCCCTTCAGCGTCCTGGTCGTCGTGGCGAACCCCGGCGAGGCCGCGGTCACGGCCGAGGCCGAGCGGGTCTACCGAGAGCTCCTCGCCCTCGGCACGGATGCGGCTCTGGACGACCGCGACGAGCGGGCCGGGGTGAAGTTCGCCGATGCGGACCTGATCGGCTATCCCGTGCAGGTCACGGTGGGGAAACGAGGCGTCGCCGGAGGAACCGCGGACCTCAAGGTTCGCGCTACAGGGGACCGGAGCCAGGCACCCCTGGCCGGTGCCGCTGAGGCCGCGGTTGCGCTGCTGAGCACCACCCCCTGACACCGCTGCGGCCCGGTCGTTCCCTCACGGGGCGAGCTATACTGGCGACTCACAGGGAACCGAAGGTGTGTCCGGAGGTGGGCTCGCGCCCACCTTTTCGTTCGAAAGGGAGGGTCGGGCCATGGACGCGGAAGCGCTGGTCAGGCCCGGTATCGAGGCCGAGGGCCTGGAGATCGTCGAGGTCGTCTTGACCCGCGAGTCCGGCCGCAAGGTCCTGCGAGTCGTCGTGGATCGAGACGGCGGCGTCGACCTGGACACCCTGTCCGAGCTGGCGCAACAGGCCTCTCGGGCCCTGGACGCGGGGGGGTTCGACGTGGGCCCCTACGCATTGGAGGTTTCGTCGCCCGGCATCGAGCGGCCGCTCACCCGGCCCGCTCATTTCAACCGGGTGATCGGACAGCGGGTGAAGGTGAGGACCACGGCGCCCCTCGCCGGGTCGACGACCCATCGGGGGACGCTGCGCGCGGCAGACGAAGAGGCGATCACGATCGCCACGGACTCCGGCGAGGTGCGCGTGCCCCACACCGACGTTGCGTCGGCGCGAACGGTCGTTGACTGGGACGCCGAATTGAAGAGGAGCAGCGCATGAACCAAGACATGATCGCCGCGCTCCGCGAGTTGGAGCGGGAGAAGGGCATCGCGTTCGAGACGATCCTCCAGGGGTTGGAGGAGGCCATGGCCTCTGCCTACAAGACGTGGTGGAAGCAGGAGAATCCCACCGCCGACGATGACTTCGTGGGCTTCCGCGCCGTGATCGACCCCGAGAGCGGGGACCTGCGCATGTGGAAGCAGGAACTGGAAGAGATCGAGGTTCCGGCGGCCGAGGAGGGCGAGGAGCCCCACCTGGAGATGAAGGTGCTGTCGGAGGAAGAGGTCGAGGTCACCGATGAGTTCAAAGGTCGCATCGGAGCCCAGACCGCGAAGCAGGTGATCTTCCAGAAGCTCCGTGACGCCGAGCGCGAGATGACCTACGAGGAGTTCGCAGGGCGCGAGGGAGATGTCGTGACCGGCATCGTGCAGCAACAGGAGCGCCGGTACACGCTGCTCGACCTCGGCAAGGTGGAGGCGCTGTTGCCGCAGGCGGAGCAGGTTCCATCGGAGCCCTATAGGCACGGCGAGCGCCTGAAGGCCTACATCACCGAGGTGCGGCGAGGGACCAAGGGCCCCCAGATCGTCGTGTCCAGGAGCCATCCCGGCCTGCTGAAGGCGCTGTTCGCCATGGAGGTGCCCGAGATCGAAGAGGGCATCGTCGAGATACGCGGCGTGGCGCGAGAGCCCGGCCATCGGTCGAAGATCGCGGTGAGTTCGAACGAGCCGGGGGTGGATCCCGTCGGTGCGTGCGTTGGGCCGAAGGGATCGCGTGTGCGGATGGTGGTGAACGAGCTCCGCGGCGAGAAGATCGACGTGGTGCCCTGGTCTGACAACCCCGGTGAGCTCGTTGCGAACGCTCTTCAGCCCGCGAAGGTGAAGGAGGTTCGGACCGACCCAGATACCGGGACCGCGCAGGTCATCGTGCCCGACTACCAGCTGTCGCTGGCGATCGGGAAGGAGGGTCAGAACGCGCGGCTCGCCGCACGGCTGACCGGGTGGCGTATCGACATCAAGTCGGAGACACAGTCCTCGGACGAGGCGCGTGCGACGGCCGCTGCCGCTGAGCCCCCTGCAGTGGAGGCACCGGTGAACGTGGTCGAGGCACCGGCGGTCGAGCCCGAGCCGGCAGCCGAAGCGACCGTCCTTCCGGAGGGGGAGCAGGCACCGGCGGCCTCGGAGACGGTGGCTGAGTGAGGTGGCGCCCGCGCGCACCTGCGTGGGGTGTCGCGCGACGTCGTCGAAGGACGAGCTGAAGCGGTTCGCGCGGTTGCCCGCAGGATCGGTGGTCCTGGATCCGTCCGGGACGGCTCCGGGTCGCGGATGCTACGTGCATCCCACGGTGTCCTGCGTCGAGGCCGCGTTCAGGGGAACGGCGATCGCCCGGGCGCTGCGTACGGGCCTGGGTGCAGGTGAACTGGTTAGGCTTAGGAACGAGATCGAGCAGGTGGAGACGCGTTGAGGGTTCACGAACTGGCGAAAGAACTGGGCGTCACCAGCAAGGAGTTGCTGGTGTCCCTCGAGCAGATGGGTGTGAGCGGCAAGTCCGCTTCATCGAGCGTGCCCGAGGATCTGGTGCCCCGGCTACGGGCTTCCGGAGGGAAGGCCACCGGGTCCGCGCCGAAGCGACGGGAGGTGCTCGAGCCGGCGCCCGCACCCCGGAAGCTGAAAGCGAAAGTCAAGGCCGCGGAAGCCGCGGTGGTCGAGGCTGCGCCCCCGGCTCCGCCGGCCACCAACGGCGAGGCAACGCCCGTCGCGGCCTCGGCACCGGCACCGGTTGCGGCACCCCCCGAACCCGTGGCCGCCCCTTCCACCCCTGCGCCCGTGGCGGCTCCCGAGGGGGTGGCTGCCGGCGCGCGCGGGCGTTTGGCTCGCGGGCCCCGCAAGGCGGTGGAGCCCCTGCCGCCTTCCAACGTCCTGCAGGTCGTCAGGGGTGCCACGCCGCAGACTATCGCCGAGAAGTTGGGGAAGTCGCCGGCTGACATCGTGAAGATCCTGTTCATGGCAGGCGAGATGGTGACCGCCACCTCCGCGTTGTCCGACGAGTCGATCGGCTTGATCGCCGACGACCTGGGTCTGGAGTCCGAGATCGTCGGGATCGAGGACGAGCTCTTCGAGGAGGACGCGCAGGAGGAAGAGGAGATCGACGAGTCGCTGCTGGTGCCGCGGGCTCCGGTGGTGACGATCATGGGCCACGTCGACCACGGGAAGACCAAGCTGCTGGACGCGATCCGCGAGACGGACGTGGTATCCGGGGAGTTCGGGGGGATCACCCAGCACATCGGCGCGTACCAGGCCCATGTGGGCGAGCGCGATATCACCTTCATCGACACGCCGGGTCACGAAGCGTTCACCGCGATGCGGGCACGCGGTGCCCAGGTCACCGACATCGCCGTGCTGGTGGTGGCCGCCGACGACGGCGTGATGCCGCAGACGATCGAGGCGCTCGACCACGCGAAGGCGGCCGGCGTGCCCATCGTCGTGGCGGTCAACAAGGTCGACAAAGAGCAGGCGGATCCGAACCGGGTGCGTACCCAGATGGTGGAGCAGGGCGTGGTCCCCTCCGAGTGGGGCGGGACGAACGAGTTCGTGGATGTCTCGGCCAAGGCGAAGACCAACCTGGACACGCTGCTGGAGACGATCCTGCTGGTGGCCGATCTGGAGGAGTTGAAGGGGGTTCCCTCCGGCCGGGCGCGTGGGACCGTGATCGAAGCCCACCTGGACAAGGGACGGGGTCCGGTCGCCACGGTCCTGGTCCAGCGGGGCACCCTGGACGTGGGCGACGCGCTGGTCTGCGGCATCACCTACTGCAAGATCCGCGCGATGCAGGACGAGAACGGCAACCCCGTGGACCAGGCTGGGCCGTCCAAGCCCGTGCAGATCCTGGGGTGGAGCGCCGTCCCGGCCTCGGGCGACGAGTTCCGCGGGGTCGAGGACGAACGCGAAGCCCGGCACATCGCGTCCGAGCGCGAGGCGAAGGTGCGCTCGGCCGAGCTCGTGACCACCCGGCCGCCCACCTTGACCGACCTCCTTCGACAGCAGGAGCGTTCGGAGATCCCCGAGCTCAACCTCATCGTGAAGGCCGACGTCCAAGGGTCGCTGGGCGCACTTGCCGACGCCCTGCTGAAGCTCCCGCAGGACGAGGTCCGGGTCAACATCGTTCGGAGCGCGGCGGGGGCCATCACCGCGGACGACATCCGCTTGGCCCTGGCTTCCAACGCCATCGTGATCGGGTTCAACGTCCGGCCGGACAAGGCGGCGCGCGATCTGGCCGAGGACGAGAAGGTCGACGTGCGGCTGTATCGCGTGATCTATGACGCCATCGACGACATCAAGGCGGCGGTGTCGGGCATGCTGAAGCCCGAGGAGCGCGAGAAGGTCCTTGGCGAGGCCGAGGTGCGCGCCACGTTCCGGGTGCCCAGGCTGGGTGTGATCGCCGGCTGCTACGTGCGTAACGGTGTGATCCCGCGCAACGGCAAGGTGCGGCTGATCCGCGACGGCGTGGTGATCTACGACGGCAAGGTGGGATCCCTGCGCCGGTTCAAGGACGATGTCTCCGAAGTCCGTGAGGGGTTTGAGTGCGGCATCGGTATCGAGAACTTCCAGGACATCAAGGATGGCGACGTGATCGAGTCCTACGAGATCGAGGAGTTCGCCCGCACCATCTGAGCTCATGCTGGTCGCTCTGGAACGGTTCGATCTGCGTATCCCGGGGTGCCGCTCGCTGAAACAGAAGCGCCACGTCGTGAAGTCGCTCACGAACGCCTTGCGATCCACCCACAACGTCAGCGTGGCCGAGGTTGACCACCACGACTTGTGGCAGCGAGCTGCGATCGGCGTCGCGGCCGTAGGCGGCCAGGAGTACCACCTGCGTAAGGTCCTGCATGAGGTCGAGAAGTTGGTGGAGCGCCGTGCCGAGGTCGAGGTGATCCGGACCGAGCTATCGGTCCACTACGCGGACGACTAGGCGGAGCCGGGTAGGCTGAACGATATGACGCAAGGACCCCGGACCGAGCGCGTAGGGGAGGAGTTCCGTGAGATCCTCGCCGAGGAGATCCCCAAGCTGAAGGACCCCCGCGTGGGATTCGTCACGGTGGTTGGGGTCAAAGTGACCCCCGACCTGCGGCACGCCTCCGTGTACTACACGAGCTATGGGGACGACGCCGCGCGTGCTAGCACCCGGGCCGCCTTGCGCTCGGCCACCTCGCACCTGCGGAGCGCGCTCGGGAAACAGGTCCGGCTGAAGTTCCTGCCGGAGCTCGAGTTCCAGGAGGATGTCACCCTCGAGCAGGGACGACGTATCGACGCTCTGTTGGCGCAGCTGCACGATCCGGAGGTCACCGAGTGACCGCGCCGGACTTCGCCGCGGCCGCGCGGGTGCTCGAGGGCGCACCCGAGGTGGCGCTGGCCTGCCATGTGAACCCCGACGCCGACGCCCTGGGGTCGATGCTGGGTCTGTCGGCGTTCCTCCGATCGCGCGGCACCGACACGGTGTGCTCCTTCCCCAACGAGCCGCTGGATCCACCGAGGTGGGCCGCGATGCTCCCCGGATCCGAGGACCTGGTGCCGGTATCGCGGTTCCCGAAGGAACCCGCCGTCATGGTGACGTGCGATTGCGCATCGTTCGACCGGCTGGTCGCGCTCGGCCACGCCGTGGAACGTGCGGGCGAGGTGATCTGGATCGATCACCATCGCTCGAACGACGGGCTGGGCACGATCCCCTTGGTGGATCCCGCGGCATCCTCGACGTGCGAGATGGTGTACCGGCTTCTCAAGGTGATGGGTGGCGAGATGCCGGACACGACCGCGCTCTGCTTGTACGCCGGCCTTGTGACGGATACGGGCCGGTTCCAGTACGAGGCGACCTCCCCCGAGACGCTGCGGATCGCGGCGGAGCTCCGCGAGCACGACTTCGACCACACCCGCTTGGTACAGGCGCTCTACGAAGACAACCGACGCGAGTACCTGCGCATGGTGGGCACCGCGATGTCAAGGATCATCTACGAGCCCGAAGCGGACCTGATCTGGACGTACCTCACGCAGGCGGATCTCCAGTCGGCGGGCGTTCGGGCGACCGAGACCGACGATCTGATCGACGTGATCCGCACGGCACGCGACGTGGACGTGGCGGCTGTGATCAAGCAGCAGCGGGACGGCCGATTCAAGGTCAGCGTCCGATCCCGAGGCGACCACGACCTGGCCACGGTGGCGGCGGCGTTCGGGGGAGGTGGCCACCGCCTGGCCGCGGGCTACACCTCCGCGCACGGGCCGGCCGAGACGGTGGCGCGGCTCACCCTCGCCTTGCGCGGCGTGCCCGCCCCGTCGTGACCCAGCCCGACCCACTTCAGCCCGAGGGGCTCCTCCTGATCGACAAGCCCGGGGGCATCACCTCGCACGACGCGGTGGCGATGGTGCGCAGGGCTTTGCACACGAAGAAGGTGGGACACGCGGGAACGCTGGACCCGATGGCGACGGGCCTGCTGGTACTTGGGGTCGGGCGCGCAACGCGGCTGCTGCGGTTCCTGGGCGATCTCCCGAAGACCTACGAGGGCACGATGCGTCTGGGGATCGAGACCGCCACGTTGGATGCTGACGGCGAGGTGACGGCGGAATCCTCCGTCGAGGTCACCGACGACGCCGTGCGTTCGGCGATGCGGGGCCTGCTGGGGGACTCGCTCCAGAGTCCACCCGCCTACTCGGCTGTGAAGGTGGGCGGGACCAAGCTGTACGAGGCGGCACGTAAGGGCGAGACCCTGGAGGCCGCCCCGCGGCCCATCCACGTGGACACCTTCGACCTGGTGGCGATGCGCCGAAGCCATGCCGACTTCCGCGTCGTGTGCGGCGGCGGGACCTATATCCGGGCGCTGGCCTCTGACGTGGGCCGTTCGCTCGGCTGCGGCGCCCACCTGACGATGCTCCGCCGCACCGCGATCGGGCCGTTCGATGTGAGCGCCGCGGCCCCGCCCGACGACCCTGGCCGGCCTCTCGCCATCGACAGAGCGGTGGGACACCTCCCGCGCGTCGACCTCGATCCCGAGGAGGCGGTGGCGGCGGGCCACGGTCGGATCCTGGGTCCCAGCGGCATCGCCGGACCTTACGCCGCGTTCGCGCCTGAGGGTCGGCTCATCGGCGTGTACGAAGACGAGGGACCGAAAGGCCGCCCCCTCGTCATCCTGTCGATCTGAGGCGGGCGACGAAGACGTACTCCTGACTGTCGTCGTCGAAGGGCTCGCCGGCGAAGCCGCCGTAGAGCGCCTCCACCTCGAAGCCGGCCACGTCGAGGAGGCCGAGCCACTCGTTCTTCGTCGCCCACCACAAGGAACTGGTCGCGCCCCCGTCGAGCACGATGTCGATCCGGTTCTCGCCAACGGCGTACCTGTTGGTGTGGGGGACGGGCCGGTCCTGGTGCACGCCGTCGAGTTGTACTGCGATGCTGTGGTTGAACGCGAAAGCGTTCCAGGCGAAGAGCCCGCCCGGCCTGAGCGAGGCGGCGGCGCGCTCGAAGGTGCGGCGGCGGTCGGCCCAGGTCCGCAGGTGCAGGAGGGCACGGAACGGGCAGTAGATCAGCGCCGCCGGAACGTCGAGTGCCAGATCGCGCATGTCGCCCTCGCGCAGGTCGAGCTCCGCTCCCGCGTCCGCGGCCCCCGCGCGCGCCTGCTCGAGCATCCCGGGCGACGAGTCGATCCCGATCACTGGATGCCCGGTCGCCAGCGCCACCGGGATCGCGACCCTCCCGTTGCCGACCGCGAGCTCCACGAGCGGCCCGTCCGCCTCCTGCGCGAGCTCGACGTAGAAGGAGACGTCCTCGGTCATATGCGCCGACCATTCCTCGTAGCGGCTCGCGAAGGCCTCGTCCCAGCTCATCGGTCCGCCCCTAGCGCACGCCCGCGAACAGCGAGACGACGGCCATGCAACTCAAGATGATCACGCTGAGGACGGCGCCGACGGTGAGGCCGATCCGCCGCAGGCTCCACCGCTGGATCGAGACCGGCGCATGAGGTGGCGCAAGCGCTTTCAGCTCGTCCATCACGGGCTCCTTCGTGTGCTTCAACCGCCCCGAGAGTTCCGTGGGGATCGCCATGCCCACGGCGCATGCGAACGCCTCGGAGAGCTCCTCCGGCTTGAAGAACCGCAATGCCCGGTCGTAGACGCGTTGGGAGGTCGACTGCAACGACAGGGTGAGCATCATGTTCGCCAGATCCACCGCCTCACGCCAGGGCGAGGGTCGGATCTCCAAACCTGAGACATCGACCAGCTGCAGGTGGCCGCGCTGGACGAGCATGTTCGCCGGCTTGATGTCCCGGTGAGCGACCCCGATGTCCCAGAACTGGCGGATCAACCCCAGTCCTTCGTCGATGATCGCGTCGTCGATCTGGGAGTCCCCTAGGTTCTTCGAGTCCTCGAAGAACTCGGTCACCAGCATGTATTCGCGGTTGGGCGTGAGCTCGATCACCCCGTAGGTCTCGGCGACACGGACGCCGTTCATCGCCAGGAAGCGCAGCGCGTAGTCCTCGTAGACCGCCAGTCGTCGCACCGCGCCGAACGGCGTCTCGTCCTCCAGCTTGCCATACAGGATCGTGCGGCCGATCCGGTACCAGCGGTCGGCACGTGCGTGGCTGGTGGCGAAGATCTTCGCGAACAGCCTCGAGTCGTCGTCCATCGTCATCAGGAGGGGGGATGAGCCTCCGGAACCCTCCAGCCCGAACGGCTTGATATCGACGACCTCGAAGCCCAACTGGTCGGCCATGGCCTGCTTCACGGCCACCGCGCGCCGGCCGCCCAGATCCAGGTGGGCGGCGTTCCCACCCCGCCGGTAGCTCACGGGGAAGGCCTCATCGGGCACGAACCATCGGAACAGACCCTCCACGAGGACCCATGAGAGCACCGCTCCGTAGATCGCGTTCGTGGGGTAGTCCACCCCAAGGTAGAGACGGGCCAGGATCACCAGGATCACCGTCGTCCAGGCCGCCCACATCGCGCGCTTGCGCGCGCGTCCCGCCGGCGCGAGCGTGACCGCCATCGCGAAGACGGTGATGGCGAAGGCCGTGACCCGCCACGACGGGAAGGTGTAGTTGGCGTCATCGATCAGCGGCTTGACGCCGGGCACAGGACGGTCGGTGAGCAGGAGGACCTGGACCACGAAGTCCACCACCACGAAGGTCGCGATGGCGACGACCAGCTGGCGGAAACGCTTGTAGATCACCAGGACGACCGCCAAGAGCAACCGCAGGATCTGGACGGCGCCGAGCGACGCCATGAGCGCGATGGCTTTCGCGACCGTCGTCAAGGTCGGCGTGCGCAGGTCCGCGAACCCTTTCAGAACGTTCTCTCCGGACCGGTGGAAGCCCTCCGTCCCGATCAGCGCGGCCAGGATCACGCCGACCAGCACGACGCCGATGAGCCCCCACAACCACTTCAACGAGTTGGACTCGCGGGGGAGCGGAGGAGGATCGCCAGACGGTCTCCGCTGGCGCTTGGCCAGACGTGCGGGCGGGGGCAGCAGGTCCGTGGCGACCGGCTTCCGTTCGGGGGCCGGCGGCTCTGGGGGATCCGCGGTGGGCGGGTCAGGGGTGGTGTCCATCGGCGGGGAGACTAGCCCACGAGGCGCGGCCGCGGCGACGCCGCTAAGCTCCACCGATGACCGATCCAGCGCCGACCGGAGCGGCCGCGGCCACACCGCCGGCGACTTCGTCCCGCAAGAACCTGAAGCGCATCCTGGGCGCGATCGCGTCGGTCGTGATCGTCGTGGGGATCTTCGCGTACGCGATCCCGAAGTTCGCGAACTACTCGGACGTCTGGCAGGCGATGAAGACCCTCACGCCGCTGGAGACAGCGTCGCTGGTGGCCGCCATGGTGTTCAACCTCTTCACGTACTGGTGGGCGAACATGGCAGCGCTGCCCGGTCTCCGGTTGTGGCACGCGGCGGTTCTGACGCAGACCACGACCTCGGTCGCGAACACGCTTCCGGGTGGGGGGGCCATCGCGGTCGGCCTGACCTACACGATCTTGAAGTCGTGGGGGTTCACCGGGACCGATACCGCTCTGTACGTGGGCGTCACGGGTCTGTGGAACATCTTCACGAAGCTGGCGCTGCCGGTGATCTCGATCGCGCTCCTTGTGATCGCCGGGCAGAGCAGCGCAGCCTACGTCACCGCGGCCGTGGTGGGCGTGATCGTCCTGGCGATCGCGGTCGGCCTGCTGGCCGCGATCTTCTCCTCCGAACGGCTCGCCCGCCGGGTGGGGCAGGGGCTCCAAGGGATCGTGACGCCGATGCTCAAGGCGTTCCGCAGCAAGCGCGAGCTGCACTGGGCTGACGGTGCCGCCCGCTTCCGACAGGACACGATCGGGCTGGTCCGTCACCGGTGGATCCGACTAACGTTCTTCACGATCCTCAGCCAGCTCGCGTTGTACTTCGTGCTGCTGCTGTCGCTCCGGCACATGGGCGTGAGCGAGCAGGACATCTCCTCGGTCCAGGTGCTGGCGGTGTTCTCGTTCAGCCGGCTGCTCTCGGCCGTCCCGCTCACCCCCGGCGGCGTCGGCGTGATCGACCTGGGATATGTGGGCGGTCTCACCGCCCTGGTGCCGGAATCCCTCAAGCCCGAGGTCGTGGCCGCGATCCTGCTGTTCCGTCTGCTCACGTACGGGGTCCAGATCCCGATCGGAGGTTTCACCTACCTGATCTGGCGGGGGAAGAAAGATTGGCGCAAGCCGACGCCCGAGGAGGATCCGCTGGAGACCTACATCCGCACCCAGGGTGAGGCGGCCTCCGACTAGGTTCCGCCGGCCTGCTCGAGCGCGTGGGGGATCGGGATCTCTTTGCGCCGGAAGTAGATGTCGCGGACCTCGGTCACCAGGGCGGCGGACCCGACGGCGATCCCCGTGCCCAACAGCACGCCTGCCACGACGTCGGAGAGCCAGTGCGCGTGCAGGTACACCCGCGAGAACGCCATCACGAAGGCGAACACGGCAGCGATCCACTCCCACTTGCGCCGGCGAGGGCCCGGTGGGAAGAACGCCAGGACCAGGGCCACGGCGGTGGCCGCGCCGGCCACGGCATGCCCGGAGGGGAAGGAATACCCCTTGATGATCACCATCGGGTCGGGTGGCCGGCCCCGGTGGAAGTAGACCTTGAGCCAGGTCATCGCCAGCTCGGACACGGCCCAGGTGAGTACGAACGCCGAGAACGCGCGCCACCGCCGCCGGATCGCCAGGATGATCGACGCGACGGCGCGGATCGGGATCGTCACGAGGCCGCCGCCGAGCCAGCTCAGGAACCGGAAGAGGCCCGTGAACACAGGGTTTCGGATCTCGCCCATCCAGTCGTACGTGTGCTGGTCGAGCCGTCCCACGAAGGGGACGGTGGTCAATGGTGCCGCCGACACCGGGTGCCGTCCGACCGCGATCAAGACCGACGTCAAGGCGGCGATCAGGGCGAGCGCGTACCAGAACGCACGCCGGTGGTTGACGAGCATCGGGCGAGCCTACCCCTCACATGGCGGCGCGCCCGCGCCGCACAGCGACAGACCCAGGTCCCGCTGAACGCGGTCGACCACGACCGATCGCGGGATGATGCTCAGTGCGCCGTCGGCCTCCAGGGTCAAGGTCGCCGGAGCGCCCGCCTGGAACGCGTACCGGTAGGTGACGCACCCGCCGCGGAACACCAGATAGCGGGCTCCCGTGAACGCCGGGGTCAGGCTCTCGGGCGCCTGATAGCTGCGGGCGAGCAACTCGTCGGGCGCGGAGGGAACCTCCACGGCGTCGCTGATGTCGCAGGTGGTGGTCAGGTCGACCTGGACCGCGTGGATGCCGGCTCGATCGGAGTCCAGCCACAGGCGCACCAGGCCGCTGCGGATCGCGAACCCACCGTAGCTCCACCCCGGCGGGAGAGCGGCGATACATGGCAGCTGGGTGGAGGAAGGCACGGCCTGGGCCTCCAGGATGAAGATCGACCGCTCCTCGCGACCGCAGGCGGGCAGGTCGCGCCCCGTCGAGCAGCCCGAGAGACCGTAGGCGACGAACGCGAGCGCGGTGATCATCCCCACCCTCTTCACGCGAACACCGCCCAGTTGCTCACCAGCAACCCGATCGCGAGCAGGAGGGCGAACGCCACGCCGGCTGTCAGCAGGACGCGACGGAAGCTCCAGCGCTGGATGGCCACGGGTGGCCGCGGAGGGGCGAGCTCCCGGAACTCGGCGAGCAGGTCGCGCCCGTCGTCCTTCATCATCGATCGCAGCTGGGTTGGGCTTGCCACGCCCCGGGTGGCCGCGAAGGCCTCGGCGATCTCGTCCTCGCTGAACAGCTGCAGGGCATGGCGGTAGACCGTGGGGGCGTCCGAACGGAGGGCCAGCACCATCATCATGTTGGCGAGGTCGACGGCCTGCCGCCACGGTGATGGACGCACCTGCACGAAGAACACGTCGATCAGGCGTAGGTCGCCGTCCTGGACCATCAGGTTCGCGGGCTTCACGTCCCGATGGGCGACCCCCGCATCCCACATCGTGCGGATCAGCTGCAGCCCTTCGTCGATCACCCGATCGTCGATCTCGGCCTCGCCGATCTCGACGGCGCCGTCGAAGAACTCCATCACGATCATGTACTCGCGCTCCGGGGTGATCTCCAAGATCCCGTAGGGCTCGGGCACGGGAAGTTCCAGGTCGTACAGCAGCCGCAGCGCGTAGTCCTCGTATTCCACGAACCGACGGACCGTGCCGAAGGGGGACTCGTCCTCCAGGGCGCCGTAGAGGATCGTGCGACCCAGCTTGTACCAGCGGTCGGCCCGCACGTGGTTCTTCGCGTAGAGCTTCGCGAACAGGTAGTGTTCGGGTTCCTCCCCCCCGCTGGCCACCTTCAGGCGAAGGGGGGTGGACCCCCCCGAGCCGGCGAGGCCCACCGGGATGGCCTCCAGCACGGTGTAGCCCAGCTGTTCCTGCACCGCCGTCACGATCGCCTGTCCGCGCGCGCCCGAGACATCGAGGTGGGCTGCCTTCCCGCGCCGGTACGACACGGGGAAGATGTCGTTCGGGGCGAACCACCGGAAGGCGATCAACCCGACGGCGACGCCGAAGATGGCTCCGAACGCGGCCGAGGTGGGAGCGTCCACCGCCAGGTAGACGCGGGCGAACGCCACCATCAGGAGGCAGATCCCCATGACCCACTTCATGGCGTTGCGCGCCCGTCCGTGGACGGCCAACGTGTAGGTGATGCCGGTCAGGGTGATGGCCAGGCTCGCGAGCGGGCGCGAGGGCATCGAGAAGCCGTTCCAGCCGGCCAGGATCTGGATCCCGATCGGCCGGGGCCGGGCGATGAAGACCGAGACGGCGTACGTGAAGATCTCCATCGAGATCACCGCACCCAGGAACACCAGGAGGTGGCGCCAGCGGCGGAAGACGATCAGCGCCAGGATGATCGCCCACCGCAGGATCCGGATCGACCAGGATGAGGCGAGGGCGTTCACGCCAACCGCGGCGTGGGTCAGCCACGGCGTGCGCAGGTCCGTGATCCAGCGCAGGCGGATGTTGTCCCAACGCTCGAAGATCCGTGCGAAAGGTTCGAAGAAGATCACGCCGAGCACGACGGTCACGAGGTAGGCGACCATGAGGAGCCAGAACCACCCGCTACGGCCCAGCTTGCGGGGGAGCGGGGGTGCCTCGCCCGAGGGCCGACGCCGCCTACGTCCTCGCCCCGCCCCGGTCGTGACGATCGCGGGCTCGACCCCGCCGGCCCTGTCTTCGGTCTCCACCTACGTCCCCCCTCGCCGGACCCTATCCAAGGGCGGCCGCGCGGGCCAGCCATTCCCGCGCCACCCGGCTGGGCGGCGATCCCTGGGCCACCTGGAGGTTCATCTCACGGAGGTCGTCGGTGGTGAGCCGCGCGGACACGGCGTCGAGCGCTTGCCCCACGCCGTCGCCGAAACGCTGCAGGGTCTCCTCACGAACGAGCGGTGTCACGGCGTCCGCGGGCTCCAACCCCCGGTCGTCGCGCAGCAGCATGAAGTCGTCCGAGCGGAACGTGGGGTCGCTGGTGAACAGCAGGCCGACGTCCGCCTGCCCCCCACGGAGCGCCGCCGCCGTCAGGGGCCCGCCGGTGTCCAGCGACAGCACCGTGCCGAACCGCACCCCGTAGGTGTCTCGCAGGCCCTGGAGGCAGAGGGGGCGGTCGCGGCATTCGGGTGGACCGGCGAACGTCAGTTCATGGGCGATGGGCGCCAGGTCGCTCAGGGTCTGCACGCCCAGTTCCGAGGCTCGCTCGCGGGTCATCGCGAAGCCGTTCTGGTCCATCGCTGGCGCGGGATCGAGAGCGGTGATCCCTCGTTCGGCGGCGGCGGGCAGCAGGCGGAGGTGGGTCGCGTCCGGATCGGCGGTGGGCGCTCCCCCCATGAAGGCGAGCGCGCTGCCGCCGTACTCAGGGAGAACCTCGACCAGCCCGCGCTGTAGGGCCGGGACGACCAGCTCCCGCGACCCAAGATCGAACAGCCGCTCCACACGGTAGCCCGCTCCCTCCAGCGCCTGCGCGTAGATCTCGCCGAGCAGGATGCTCTCGGGGAAGTTGAAGGAGCCGACGGTGATGGCGTCGTCATCGAGGGCGGAAGTATCGAGGGCGGTCGCGCGTCCACAGGCCGACGCGAGCAGGATGATCGCGGTCAGGACGATCCCGACGCCCGTGTGCCGTCTGCGGGGAGCCATCGCGCAAACCCTAACCGCGATCGCGGTAGGCGCGGGGCCGCGTCGACTACCCTGCCTGCCGTGCAGATCGTTCGAGGTCTTGAGGCGCTTCCCCTGGACGATCGTCCCTCGGTGGTGACGGTCGGGTTCTTCGACGGCGTGCACAGAGGTCACCAAGCCGTGCTCGCCCGAACGGTCGCGCGAGCCCGCGAGCGGGGTGTCCGCTCCGTGGCGATCACGTTCGATCGGCACCCTCGCGAGATCCTCTCCCCAGGGACGGAGCCGCGACTGCTGACGACCGTGGAGCGCAAGGCCGCGCTGATCGGGGACCTCGGGCTCGACGTCCTGGTGGTGCTGGGATTCACCCTCCCGTTCTCGAAGGTCCCCGCCGAGAGCTTCGTGGACGACGTGCTGGTGGCTGGGGTGCACGCGGAGCACGCCGTCATGGGCGCGAACTTCACCTTCGGCCACCGGGCGGCGGGCACCGTGGCATCGTTGAAGACTCTGGGCCGACCCCACGGTCTGACGGCGGAGGGGGTGGACCTGGTGGAGTTGGACGGCAGGACCGTGTCGTCGTCATCGATCCGTGACGCCCTGGCCGAAGGAGATCTTGATTGGCCCCGAGTGGCGCTCGGCCGGCGCTTCGTGCTGGACGGCGAGGTCGTGTCCGGTCACGGACGCGGGCGGGGCCTTGGCTACCCCACGGCGAACCTCAGGACGTGGCCGCGACTGCTCTTGCCGGGCCAGGGGATCTACGCCGGCATGGCCCACCACGGCGGTCGACGGTACCTGGCGGCTATCGATGTCGGAACGAACCCGACGTTCGGAGTCGAGCCGCTGCACGTGGAGGCGTTCCTGCTCGACTACGAAGGTGATGAGTTCCGGGGCGCACCGTTGGGCGTCGAGTTCTGGGCGCGGCTGCGCGACGAGGTGAAGTACGACGACGTGGACGCGTTGGTGGCGGCGATCGATGAGGACGTGGCTCGCACCCGGGAGATCGTCACCGAGTAGGAGGAGCCTTCAGCTCCCCGAGCATGCGCCAGGCGAGCCGCGCCATGAACCCCAAAGGAAGCGACACCGCCGCTCGCTGCACCACCCCGTTGCCGGGCCGAACGACGTCTCGGCCGAACCACGCGAGCAATCCGCTCCCCGACACCGTGGTCACCAGCGCCGGGAAGGCCAGTCCCCGCCACCGGGGGTCGCCCGCGAACCGGCGCGCCAGCGCCAGCAGGCTCAGGGTGGCGGTCACACTCCCTGCCACGGAGGCTGCGTCGTGCAGGTCGTTGCGCCAGGACTGCCGGTTGCTCTCCTCATCGGGCGGGGGTTCATTCGACATCCGGTCGCGTCGGAAGAGGGCGGCGGTCGCGAGCGCCAGTCCCGAGGCTCCCATCAGCGCCGGACCAGGACCGGAGCCTTCAGGGCCGACCGCGAGCCGCCGATCCAGCTCCGATGCGAACACGACCGTGCAGGCGCCCAGGGTGAGGAACCCGGCGGTCATGAGGCCCGGCGTCCTTGCGTCGGGAGCCGCCAGGCCACTGATGTGCTCGTGCATCAGGGAATAGTCCGGCTGTCGCGCCGTCCCCACGATCCAGGCCGCAGTGAACGCTGCCGGCCCGACGAGGCCGCACGCCGCGCGCAGGCGCCTTGCATCGACAGCCATCTGCCGATGCTACCCGGCGGCCCCGTGCCAGACTCGGACGGTGCGCCGCTTCGCCGACCGCATCGTGGGCTTCATCGCCGACCTCGCGGCCGTCGGGTGGTTCCGTAGCGTGGATCGCTCCTCGCTGCAACGCATCCCCAGGCATGGGCCGCTCCTCATCCTGGCGAACCATGGTGGGGGCGGGCCATGGAGGCAACGGTGGACCTTGGGTCGTCGGTGGGAAGATGCCCTCGCGTCGGCGCATCGTTCCTGCTGGTAGCCTTGGGGACTGGATGACGACACTGACCAAAGACGAGAAGCAGGGCATCATCTCGGAGTACGCCCGCAACGAGGGCGACACCGGGTCGGCCGAGGTTCAGATCGCGGTGCTGACGAAGCGTATCGCGGACCTCACCGAGCACCTGAAGACCCACAAGCACGACCACGCGTCGCGCCGCGGCCTTCTGCAGATGGTGGGCCGGCGGCGTCGGCTGCTCGATTACCTCAGCAACGAGGACATCGAGCGCTATCGAGCGCTGATCGCGCGCCTGGGTCTGCGTCGCTGACGCGAGCAACCGGCTCGGGTGCCCCTCGGGGACCCGGCCGCAAGGAGTGATGCGAACGACCCACTGACCGGACCCGGAGGTGGGAACCACCCGCGGTCGGTTATCAGTAGCGAGCCTCCGAGCATCGATGCCATCGGTATCGCTCGGAAGCCCACCACTGAGAATCGGCTGAACCCACCTCCCCATGTGCGCGTGGCGACCGCCCGCGCTCTGAACGAACCCAAGGAGGAACGGCCGATGGCCACCACCACCCTTTCCCGAAAGATCGGGAACCAAACCATGACCTTCGAGGCGGGCAGGATGGCTCGCCTCGCCGACGGGGCCGTCATGGTCACGTACGGAGAGACCCAGGTGCTCGGCACCTGCGTCAGCTCCAACCCCCGTGAGGGGATCGATTTCTTCCCGCTCACGATCGACGTCGAGGAGCGGATGTACGCGGCCGGGAAGATCCCCGGCAGCTTCTTCCGGCGTGAGGGCCGGCCGTCGGAGACGGCGATCCTCACCTGCCGCCTGATCGACCGTCCGCTGCGCCCCACCTTCAAGGATGGGTACCGAGACGAGGTCCAGGTCATCATGACGATCCTGGGTGTCGACGGGGAGAACCCTTACGACATCCCAGCGATGAACGCAGCGTCCGTCGCCACCTGCCTGGCCGGACTCCCGTTCGACGGCCCGGTCGGCTCCGTGCGCATGGGGCTGCTCGACGGCCGGTGGGTGATCAACCCAACGTTCCAGGAGGTCGAGGAGGCCACCTTCGACATGGTCGTGGCGGGTCGCCGCAACGACCAGGGCGTGATCGACGTGCTGATGATCGAGGGCGAGGCGCCCGACAACACGTGGGATCTGCTGGCGTCCGGCGCCAGCGCGCCCACGGAAGAGACCGTGGCCGAGGGGTTGGAGGCCGCGAAGGCGGCCATCGACGAGCTCCTCGACTTCCAGAGGGAGTTCATCGACGCCGTGGGTGTAACGCCCAAGGCCTGGGAGCCGAACCCCCTGTACGGTGACGACGTCTACCGGCTCGTCTCTGACTTCGCGAAGGCGCGCCTGGAAGAGGCGATCGTGCCTGACAAGGCCGAGCGCGAGGCGAAGCTAGATGACCTGAAGGCCGAGGCCAAGGACCACGTGGCATCAGCCCTCGGCGACGAGGCCGCCGCCCGGGCGGGGGAGTTCGGTCCCGCCTGGAAGCACCTCCAGAAGACGGTCATGCGCAAGCGTGTGATCGATGAGGGGATCCGCCTGGACGGGCGCACGCCCACCGACATCCGGCCGTTGTCGGCCGAGGTCGGGGTGCTGAAGCGGGCCCACGGCTCCGCATTGTTCAGCCGCGGTGACACACAGGTGTTGAACATCACCACGCTGGGGATGCTCCGCATGACCCAGATGATCGACACGCTCGACCTGGAAGACACGAAGCGCTACATGCATCACTACAACTTCCCGCCGTTCTCGACGGGCGAGACGGGCCGCGTGGGCTCGCCACGCCGCCGCGAGATCGGCCACGGCGCGCTCGCTGAACGGGCCCTGATCCCCGTGGTGCCGAACGAGGAGGAGTTCCCCTACGCCCTGCGTCTGGTGAGCGACGTCCTCTCGTCCAACGGGTCCACCTCCATGGCCTCCGTCTGTGGGTCCACGCTCTCGATGATGGACGCCGGCGTGCCGATCAAGGCGCCGGTGGCCGGGATCGCGATGGGCATGATCGCCGAGGACGGGACCTTCGTGACGCTCACGGACATCCTGGGGGCCGAAGACGCGCTCGGGGACATGGACTTCAAGGTCGCCGGCACCCGCGAGTTCGTCACGGCGATCCAGCTCGACATGAAGGTGACCGGGCTCCCCGGGGAGGTGCTGGCCAAAGCCCTGAAGCAGGCGCGGGACGCCCGCTTCACGATCTTGGACGTGATGGAGGCCGCCATCGAGGCCCCGCGCGATGAGGTCAACCCCAAGGCGCCTCGGATCATCAGCATCCAGATCCCGGTCGACAAGATCGGCGAGGTGATCGGCCCCAAGGGCAAGCGGATCAACGAGATCATCGCGATGACGGGTGCCGACATCGACATCCAGGATGACGGGACCGTGTTCATCGGTTCCAGCGTCGGGGGCGAGGGTGCTGACGAGGCAGCCCGCATGATCGACGAGATCGCGAACCCACGGCCGGTGCTCGTGGGCGAGCAGTACGAGGGCACCGTCGTGAAGACCACCACGTTCGGTGCGTTCGTGAACCTGGTGCCGGGCCGCGACGGTCTGGTGCACATCTCGAAACTGGGTCGCGGCAAGCGACTCAGCAGCGTCGAAGAAGCCGTCAAGGAAGGCGACAAGCTCACGGTGCTCGTCGAGGACATCGACGCTCAGGGCAAGATCAGCCTGAAGCCGGTGGGCGAGGAGTGGGCCATCCCCGAAGGTCAGGCCGACGAGTCGGGCGGTGGCGAGCGGCGTGACCGCGGAAACCGTGGTGGCGGAAGCGGGCGCGATCGCGACCGCAGCCGCGGGGGTGGCGGGGGCCGTGAGCGCGAGCGGGGCCGTCGTTTCCGCGACGAGCGGGGCGAGCAGCCCACGACTCCTGCGCCTTCCGGCGATACGCCGGCAAGCGAGTAACCGTGCCGATCCGAAGGACCGAGTTCAGCTCGGGCCTCCGGGTGGTGACGGAGCGGATGCCCGGCGTCCGCTCCGTCTCCCTCGGCATCTGGGTCCTGGCGGGCTCGCGCGACGAAGCGCCGAAGATCAGCGGGTCCAGCCATTTCCTGGAGCACCTGCTCTTCAAGGGCACGAAGACGCGGACCGCTGAGGAGATCGCTCAGGACTTCGATGCGGTGGGCGGTGACGTGAACGCCTTCACCGCGAAGGAATACACGTGCTACTACGCCCGCGTCCTGGACCGCGATCTGGCGATGGCGGTGGACCACCTGGCGGACATGCTGCAGCACTCCGAGATCCGATCGGCTGACCTCGACGGCGAGCGTCAGGTGATCCTGGAAGAGATCCACATGCATGACGACTCCCCCGAAGACGTCGTGCACGACCTGTTCACCGAGGCGCTGTGGCCTGCCCACCCGCTGGGCCGCCCCATCCTGGGGACCGTGGAGACGATCGAGGCCGCGACGCGAACGTCGGTCGGTCGTTTCTACCGGAAGCACTACGTCCCGGGGAACTTCGTGGTCGCCGCGGCGGGCAACCTCCGTCACGAGGACCTGGTGCGGATGTTGCACCGACGGATGAGCACGGGGCGTGCTCTCCGCCCCACCCAGCTTTCGAAGCGGAACCTGCGGGAGGGCGGCAGCCCGCCGGGGCCGTCGGGTCGGCGGCTGGTGAAGCGACGCAAGACCGAGCAGGCGAACATCTGCCTCGGGACGAACGGGCTCGCTCGCACGGACCCGGACCGGTTCGCGTTCCTCATCGTGAACACGGCGTTGGGTGGCGGCATGTCCTCGCGCCTGTTCCAGGAGGTGCGTGAGAAGCGAGGTCTCGCCTACAGCGTTTACAGCTACCACGCGCAGTACACGGAGGCCGGCCTGTTCTCGTGCTACGCGGGGACCACGCCCAGCCGGGCCGACGACGTGATCGGCATCCTTCGGCGGGAGCTTGCGGATGTCGCCGACGGTGGGCTCACCGAGGAGGAGTTCGAACGGGCGAAGGGCCATGTGAAGGGATCCATGGTCCTGTCGCTGGAAGACCCCGGCGGCCGTATGAGCCGGCTCGGGAAGTCAGAGATCGCCCACGGCGAGATCCTCACGGTAGATCAGTCGTTGCGCAGGATCGAGCGGGTGACCTTGGACGATGCGCGCGACGTCGCACAGCGGGTACTGTCGCAACCGATGACCCTCACGGTGGTCGGGCCGTTCGGTGCGTCGGCGTTCAAGGAAGGCTCCGCGGCGTGATCCGTGTGGGCGTCGTCGGCGCCACCGGCAAGATGGGCCGGGAGGTCTGCCGCGCGGTCCACGGCGATCCGGAGCTCGAGCTGGTCGCCGCCGTCTCCCGTTCGGCGGCCGGCGAGCGCCTAGAGGTCCTGTTGGGCCTCGAGGGTTCTGATGTGGTGGCCTCCACCGAACTCCAAACCCTGCTGGATGCCGGGACGCAGGTCGCCGTGGACTTCACCGGTCCAGATCTCGCACGCGAGCACGTGGACTGGTGCATCGCCAACGGACTGCACGCCGTGGTGGGCACGACAGGTTTCACCGTCGACCCCGGTTGGGCCGACCAGGTCAACGTGGGTGTGATCGTCGCGCCCAACTTCGCCCTGGGAGCCGTCCTGATGATGCGCTTCGCCGAACAGGCGGCCCGGGTGATCCCCGACGCCGAGATCGTCGAGCTCCACCATCCCGAGAAGGTGGATGCCCCCAGCGGCACGGCCCGCCTCACCGCGGAGCGGATCGCCCACGCGCGCGGGGTAGACCGGGGGGAAGTGCCGATCCACTCGGTTCGCCTCCCCGGCCTCGTCGCCCACCAGGAAACGATCTTCGGCGCGATGGGCCAGACCTTGTCGATCCGTCACGACACCACGGACCGGACGTCGTTCATGCCGGGCGTGCTCCTGGCCGTGAAGGCGGTGGGGTCGCGACCTGGGCTGACCGTCGGACTGGACCCACTGTTGGAGGTTGGGTGAGCCGACGGCTCGCCGCCGTCGTCGCGCATCCGGATGACGACACGTTCGGGGTGACGGGGACCGCCGCTCTGCACGCTGAGGACCCCGAGTTCCAACTGACCCTCATCCTGGTGACCAGCGGCGAGCGGGGCGAGATCGCGGATCCGTCGCTGGCGACCCCCGAGAACCTCGGCGAGGTTCGTGAGCGCGAGGACCGAGCTTCCTGGCGCGCGTTGGGTTGCGTCCCCCACCGGCACGAGTTCCTGCGGTGCCAGGACGGGTCCCTCGCCGATGTCGAGGTCGAGCAACTGGTGATGCGCGTATCCCAGATCCTGCGCGAGGAGCGACCCGATGTGGTGGTCACCTTCGGGCCGGACGGCATCACCGGGCACCCGGATCACATCCGGGTCGGCGAGGTGACCGACGAGGCCTTCCATCGCCTCCGGGCCGAGGAAGGCACCGGCTTCCGCCGGCTCCTCCACAACAGCTTGCCGCGATCGCGTCTCGAGTGGTTCAACCAACGACTGGTGGAGAGCGGCTACCCAGCCATGGATCCCAAGCAGCCGTACCAACCGCGCGGCGTCGACGACGAGACGATCGCCGTGGATGTCAACTGCACCGAAGTCTGTTCTCGCAAGCTGGCAGCTCTGCACGAGCATGCGACCCAGGCCCAGGACATCCGGCTGCCCGACAGGCTGACCCAGCAGATCCTTTCGTGGGAGACGTACGTGCAGGCGTGGCCCGAACGTGATCCCGACGCGCCGATCCTGGGCGACGTCTTCGAGGGTCTTGGCCCGAACGGTCCGTGAGTCCCAGGTAGGCTGATGCGCATGGACCTGGAGATACGCACGATCTCGGCCGAGGAGTTCGACGCCTTCGCGCGGGCGCTCGAGGGCTCGTTCAGCGGCACGATCACTCCGGAGGAGCTGGAGCTCGAGCGCACGATCGCGGAGATCGACCGGTACCATGCCGCGTTCGAGGATGGCGCGGTCGTCGGATGCGCGGCGGCGGTCACCTACCGGATGACCGTGCCCGGCGGAGCCCAGGTCCAGACCGCCGGCGTCACCGCTGTCGGTGTGCTCCCCAGCCATCGCCGCCGAGGGGTGAACACCAGCCTGATGCGCACGCAACTCGAGGATATCCGCGCTCGGGGAGAGTGCCTCGCTGCGCTCTATGCGTCCCAGGGGGCGATCTACGGCCGTTTCGGATACGGGCTGGGGAGCTTCGCGACAGAGCTCAACCTGGAGACGACCGGTTCGGCGTTCGTCCGCGGCTACCGGACGGCTGGGCGGGTCCGGCTGCTCCCGCGCGGCGACGCGCTGCCCCGGATGCGGCCCGTACTAGACGCGGTCGTGCCCACGCGGCCGGGCATGATCGAGCTGGACGACCGATGGTTCGAGTGGCGCTTCGCGGAGCTGGAGCGCGACAAGGAACACCCCTGGTTCTACGCGGTGCACGAGGACGACGAGGGCGTGGCCGACGCCTACGCCGTCTACAAGGTGAAACACGAGTGGCCGGACTCCCTGCCGCGGCTGGAGCTCACGGTCCGCGAGCTCATGGCCGCGACGCCACAGGCGACCGCCGACATGTGGCGATACGTCTTCGACATCGATCTGGTGCACAAGGTGAACGCTTGGAGCCGGCCCGTGGACGAGGAGCTCCTCTGGTTGCTGGCCGAACCACGCCAGCTCCGGCTGACCGTGCTGGACGGGCTGTGGGTGCGGTTGGTCGACGTGCCGGCCGCCCTGACCGCACGCTCCTACGCCCGCGACGATAGCCTGGTGTTCGAGGTGCGCGACGACTTCTGCCCCTGGAACGACGGTCGCTACCGTCTGCGGATCCAGCAGGGATCGGTGACATGTGAGCGGAGCGATGACGAGGTCGATATCGCCTGCAGCGTGAACGATCTGGGGGCCGTGTATCTGGGTGGGTCCACCTTCCGGCAACTGCATCGTGCCGGGCAGGTCACGGAGCGAACCGAAGGGGCCCTGGCCCGTGCCGACACGACGTTCGCCTCGGATCCCTCGCCCTGGTGTTCCCTGCACTTCTAGTCCGAGTCAGACTAGATCAGCTGAGTCGGAGCTCGACCACCGTCACGGTTCCGTCGTCCAGGGCCGTCACCACGATGCCCTCGCACTCGGCGAACGGATCGACCTCGTCCCCTGTGAGGCCGAACGCCGCGCGTTCGACGAAAGGCGTGTGGCTGATGGCGAGTCCCCGACCATCCTCCGGGACCTGCTCCAACAGCGCGCGCACGCCCGAAGCCATGCCTTCCGGGCTCCCGCCGCTCGCTTCCTTGCCGGCCAGGCCCGGGATCACCGCATGGTCCGGCAGCTGCTGACCCGCTCCCCGCAGGATCCATGCAGCGGTCTCGGCGGCGCGCTCGGCGGGTGAGACGAACACCACGTCATACGTGGCCGACGCCGCCCGGCCCACGTCCTCGGCCTGCGCCCTTCCCTCGGGAGAGAGCCGGTCCAGGTTCGGGTCGCGGCGAGCGTGGCGTCGTAGCTCGATTCGTCGCATGTTCTCCCGGTCTCCTCGCGTCGCGGTTCTCGTATCATGCCGCAGCCGTGAAGACCTTTCGTCGAACCGCCATGCCCGCGTTCCTGGTCATCGTCATGGCGCTGGCGGTGGGATGCACGGGGGGTGACGAACAGCCGAAGGGCTCTCCGACCACGCCATCCGGCGCACCGGTCGCTTCGAACGTGGTCGTGACGTTCAGGCCGGGGCAGTACCGGTACTCGTTCAACAACATCACGGCCACGCTGGTCATGGACGGCAGCTCGGCAACGATGGACGTGAAGAACGGATCCGGTGCCGAGGTGGGGGCCCCGACGATCTACGTGATCAACGACAAGGGGGTGCGCGTCGACGCCAAGGTCGCGAACGGCGCGCCCGTCCCCGACGGAGGAGACGCAACCTTCGCGGTGACCTTCCCCGACTCGATCACCAGTCAGAACGCTGGGCTGATCGTGCTGTCCCTGGGGGGAGAGAACTACGGGGCGTTCGCTCCGGTGCCTCAGGCCGGCGCCAGTCCATCCGCCTAGGCCGCCTCATCCGGGTCGGCTCACGGGCTCGCTCTCGCCCGCCTGCCACCGCGCCAACACGAAGATCAGGTCGCTGAGCCGGTTGAGGTACGGCTGGACATAGGGGTTCACCTCGCGTTCGGCTCGCTCCAGTTCGACCACCCGACGCTCGGCGCGGCGGATCACGCCGCGCGCCACATCCAACGCCGCGCTGGAGGGGTTCGCCCCCGGCACGATGAAGGTGTCCGGCAACGGGCGCTGGGCCACGAGCTCGTCGATGCGGTGCTCCAGCCGCTTCACCATGCGCTCGGTGACCAGGGAGACTTCCTCGGTGAGCTTGGCTCGCTCGTGGGGATTCGTCGCCAGATCGGCGCCCACCACGAACAGCTCCCGCTGCAACGCTAAGAGGTTCTCGCGCAGTGTGTCGTCGTCACTCAGCGAGCGGGCCAGGCCCAGGACGGCCACGGCCTCGTCGGTGGTCCCATACGCCTCCGTGGCCAGGTCCGCCTTCGAGATGCGGCCGCCGTACAGGAGGCCGGTGGTCCCGTCGTCGCCGGTCCTGGTGTAGATGCGGGGCATGGAGAGCTAGCATAGGGCCCAACGTGACCACCGCCCCACGGTGGCGATAGGAGGGAACTGGCGATGACCGGCCACACGTCCGGCAGGTTCGGATCCGTGGTTACGGCGATGGTGACGCCGTTCCGCGACGACCACGCCGTGGACCTGGACGGGGCCCAGGAGTTGGCGTCTCGGCTGCTCGACAACGGCTCCGACGCCATCGTGGCAGCGGGCTCCACAGGGGAGTCCCCCACGCTCTCCTACAAGGAGAAGGCCGAGCTCTTCCGGGCCGTCGGTGAGGCGGTACGTGGCCGCGGCAAGTTGATCTGCGGCACGGGTACGTATTCCACGGCCGAGACCCTGGAGCTCACGCAGGCCGCCGAGGACGCGGGCGCCGATGGCCTGCTGGTCGTCACCCCGTACTACAACAAGCCGCCGCAGCGCGGGCTGGTCGCGCACTTCGAGCGTGTCGCCGATGCCACCGACCTGCCGATCATCGCCTACAACATCCCTGGTCGCACCGCCACGCGGATCGAGCACGACACGCTCTTGAAGTTGGCCGCGAAGCCGAACATCGTGGCCGTGAAGGACTCCACGGGCGACTTCAAGGGCGTGAGCCGTTTGATCGCCGAGGTCCCAGACTTCGAGGTCTACTCCGGCGACGACTGGGCCACGTTCGGTTACGTGTGCCTGGGCGCGGTGGGCGTGGTGAGCGTGGCGTCGCACCTGGTGGGCCCCCAGATCCGTCAGATGATCGAGCTGATCCAAACGGGTGACATCGCCGCCGCTCGCAAGTTCCACGAGTCCCTCAGCCCGCTCTTCAACGCCCTGTTCATCACGTCGAACCCGATCCCGGTGAAAGCGGCCCTGGAGTTGTTGGGTCACCGGGTGGGCGAGCCTCGCCTGCCGCTGGTGCCGGCCACCGTGGAAGAGCGTGAGCGGGTCCGCAAGGCGCTGGAGGATGCCGGTCTCCTCTGACACCGCATCCTGCCGGGTCGTCTTCCTCGGAGGCGTCGGCGAGGTCGGCCGGAACATGGCCTGCATCGAGCTTGACGACCGGATCCTGATCGTCGACGTCGGGTTGTCGTTCCCCTCCGCCGACATGTTCGGGATCGATCTGGTCCTGCCGGACTTCGACTATGTGCGGCGGAACGCGGACCGCGTCGAGGCGATCGTGCTCACGCACGGACACGAGGATCACATCGGTGCGCTGCCGTACCTGCTCCGTGAGATCCGCGACATCCCCGTCTACGGAACGCCGTTCACCCTCGCACTCCTCCAGGGGAAGCTTGAGGAGCACGAGGTCGCGGACCGATGCCAGCTGATCACGGCCGTACCGGGCGAAGGAGCCTCGGTCGGGCCGTTCACGATGCGGTTCCTGCGGGTGACCCATTCGATCCCTGACGGCATGGCGGTGGCCGTCGACACACCGTTCGGCACGATCCTGCACACCGGGGACTTCAAGATCGACCAGACCCCGTTGGACGGTCGCGCCACGGACCTGCACGGATTGGCGGAGGAGGCCAGCGGCGCGGGCGTCCATCTGCTCCTGTCGGACTCGACCAATGCCGAGGAGGCCGGGTACACCTCCAGCGAGCGCAGCGTGGGACCCGTGGTGGCCCGGATCATCGAGAACGCACCGAACATCGTGGTGGCGGCGTGCTTCTCCAGCCACATCCACCGGATCCAACAGATCGTGAACGGGGCACGAGCGAACGAGAGGGTGGTGGCGTTCCTGGGCCGCTCGATGCACAACAGCGTGGCGCAGGCGCGGAAGCTGGGCCTGCTCAACGTGGACGACCGCGACGTCGTGGACATCGAGGAGGTCGCCTCGCTCGATCCCGGTCGCGTCGTTGTGATCTGCACGGGCTCCCAAGGGGAGCCGTATTCGGCCCTGTCACTGATGGCCAGCCGCCAGCACAAGTGGGTCAAGTTGGAGGAAGGTGACACGGTCGTCCTTTCGTCGAGCCTCATCCCGGGCAACGAGCCCTCGATCCACCGCGTGGTCGACGCCCTGTACCGCACGGGCGCCGATGTCTTCCACATGCCCGCTGACCCGGTCCATGCATCGGGCCACGGTGCGCAAGACGAGCTGCGCCTGATGCTCTCGCTCGTGCGTCCGCGTTGGTTCATCCCGGTCCACGGCGAACGCCGACACCTCCAGCACCACGCGAAGCTCGCCACCGACGTGGGCATCCAGCACGACCGCATCCTGATCTGCGAAGACGGCGACGTGGTCGATGTCGGGGGGTCGGTGAAGATCGTGGATCAGGTGCAGGCCGGGATGACGTTCGTGGACGGCCTGGGGATCGGCGACGTGGGCGGTGAGGTGTTGCGTGACCGCCGCAAACTGGCGGGTGACGGGGTCGTGGTCGTCGTGGTCACGGTGGATTCCCGCACGGGCGAGCTGGTGTCGGGTCCCGATATCGTGAACCGCGGCTTCGTCTACGAGGAGACCTCATCCGACATCCTGGAGGAGGCGCGGATCCGGGTGATGGCCTCGATCGAAGACACCGCGCAGGCCGACGTGATCGACCCCTCGGCGCTGCAGCAGAACATCCGCCGCGTCCTGGGCCGGTACTTCAACGAGGTGACCCAGCGCAAGCCGGTGATCCTCCCGGTCGTCATGGAGGTCTGAGGGCCTGATCAGCGTCCGCCGGTCCCCGAGCGGCGACCTGACCGAGCGCGAACGGGCCTCGTTGCGGACCCTCTGTGACGTGGCGTTCGGCCACGAAGACGGATTCTCGGATGACGACTTCGACCACGCGTTCGGCGGGGAGCACTTCCTGGTGATGGAGGCCGGCGAGGTCGTCGCCCACGCCTCCGTGGTCCCGCGGGTTCTGCGAACGGGCGGGCGGGAGCTGGCCACCGGTTACGTGGAGGCGGTGGCGACGTTGCCCAGGCGGCAGCGTGCTGGCCTCGGCACCGCCGTGATGCATGAGGCGGGGACGTTCATCCGCGACGTCTACGAGCTGGGCGCGCTCGGCACAGGGGTCCACGCCTTCTACCTCCGCTCGGGGTGGCGCACCTGGCTGGGACCCACGTCGGTGATCAACCCGAGCGGTGACCGCGAGCCGACCCCCCACGAGGACGGCTCCGTGATGGTGCATCTGACCCCGTCGACAGCGGCCCTCGATCTGACGGCTCCGATCAGCTGCGACTGGCGTCCTGGAGACGTGTGGTGACATCCCCGTGTCGAGCCTGAGCTCCCACCCCGGCTTCGCGTGGCTGCGGAGGTCACGCCGAGGGCCCGGAGTGACTCGATCGACTCCCGGGATCGTCGAGGCGTGCGCCTCGCGTTGGTCCCTGGGCGTTTGGCGTGGGCGATCGACGATCAGGTGATCCCCGAACAGGATCGAGGCTGCCCGCTGGCTCATGCACGGGTAGTCGGCATGGGGGCTCTCGTCGTGGCTACTGGATCGGCGCCGCCGCTTCCTCCGTTGCGGTGCGGTCGCTGTCGATCCGGATGCACTGGATGATCCCCACATCCACCAGCACCACCCAGGGGTTCACCACGATCAGCGGCCTGAGCAGGCCCAGGGGCGCGCTCCCTCCGAACAGGATCACCCCGGCCCGCGGGTGCTCACGATAGTTCACAACGCCGAACATGAAGCTGATGAGCGCGTAGGCCTGATGGGATAGCCCAGCGCCTTACTTGAAGCGCGGGCGGAACCCGTCATGCTTAGGGCTCTATGGCGACGAAGACTTCCCCGTCGCGACGTTCGGCGTCGCGTCGTTCATCTATCCGCAAGCCATCGAGGGGCCGCAAGGCTTCGGCGAAACGCAAGCCGGCGCAGAAGAAGAAGCCAGCCCCGAAGAAGGCGCCCCGGACGCCCACCCGGCAGATCCTCTCCCCGCATGCGCGTGATGCTGCCGGGATCGGGTTGGTGGTGTTCGCGCTGCTGGCGGTCCTGGGCGTGTGGTTCGATGCGGCCGGGCCGGTTGGGCACGGGATCGCCTGGCTCCTGTACGGCGCGTTCGGAGCGGCGGCCGTCGCCGCCCCCGTGATCGGCGTGTACTGGGGTGTCGTGCTGTTGCGCGACCTGGCCCCCGAGGCCCGCGTCCGGATGTTCATCGGGTTCATGGCCATGGCGCTGGGGGTGCTGGGGATCCTCTCGTTGGTGGGGGGGAACCCGAGTCCCCTCGCCCCGTACGAGGGCACGGTCAAGCTCACCGGCCTGTCCGAGGCGGCCGGCATGGTGGGAGCGCTGGTCGCCTACCCCCTGTCAAGGGTCGTCTCGCCGATCGGCGCCGGCATCATCTGCGCCGGCCTCGCGGCCCTCGGGGTGTTGATCTTCACGGGCACCCCGTTCTCCTCGCTTCACCAGAGGGCCAAGGCGTTCCGGGAGCAGAGCCGCGAGGCTTCCGCCGAACGCGCCGCCCTCGTGGTGAAGGTCCCGGACGAGCCGGCGCCCGCGAAGGAGCCCTCGCGGCGGAAGCGGTCGATGCTGGAGGCGCTGGGTCTCCACGAGGACCTGGTGGTGGTTCCGGAGATCCCCGATCCACCGGTGGAGCTGGATCCGGCCCCCGTCGAGGAGGAGCCCACCCCGGCCAGGGCAGCGAGGGCCCGCACCGTGACGACCTCCAGCGGCCCGTATCAACTCCCGCCGCTGGACCTGCTCCGAACCGCGCCCCCGTCCACGAACGACGGCACCCACGAGACGGACGTCATGGAGGCGCTGGGGCACACGCTTTCCACCTTCGGGGTCGATGCCAAGGTCGTGGCCGCCCATCGAGGTCCCACCGTGACGATGTACGAGGTCGAGGTGGCGTCCGGGACGAAGGTCAACAAGGTCCTGAACCTCTCGAGCGACATCGCCTACGCCCTGGCGACGCCGGACGTGCGCATCATCGCGCCCATCCCCGGCCGATCGGCGATCGGGATCGAGGTGCCGAACAAGCACCGGGACTTCGTGATGCTGGGCGACATCCTCCGCTCGAAGGTGGCCAAGCAGGAGACCCACCCACTGTCGGTGGCGTTGGGCAAGGACATCCACGGTCGGGCGCAGTTGGTCAACCTGGCCACGATGCCGCACGTGCTGATCGCGGGCGCGACGGGTGCGGGGAAGTCCAGCTTGGTCAACTGTTTCGTCACCTCGATCCTGATGCGCACGACCCCCGACGATGTTCGCCTGGTCCTGGTGGATCCCAAGCGTGTGGAGATGTCGCACTTCGCTGAGGTTCCGCACCTGCTCAGCCCCGTGATCGTGCACCCGAAGCGGGCCGCCGAGGCGCTCCAGTGGATCGTGCGCGAGATGGAGCTGCGCTACGAGATGCTCGCCGCGGTGGGCGTGCGCGACATCGATGGGTACGAGGAGGGCCTGAAGGCGGGCACGCTTCGCCTGCCGGTCGGCCACGAGGACGCATACGAGCACATGCCCTACATCGTCGTCGTGATCGACGAGCTGGCCGACCTGATGATGGTGGCCCCCCGTGACGTCGAGGATGCGATCTGCCGCATCGCCCAGATGGCCAGGGCGGTGGGGATCCATCTCGTGGTCGCTACGCAGCGTCCATCCGTCGACGTGGTCACGGGCCTGATCAAGGCCAACATCCCGTCGCGTATCGCGTTGATGACCTCGAGCCAGGCGGACTCACGGGTGGTGTTGGACCAGAACGGCGCCGAGAAGCTCGTGGGCCACGGCGACCTGCTGTTCGCGCCGGCGAACGCCTCGAAACCCGCACGCCTCCAGGGGGCCTGGGTCACCGAGGCCGAGATCCACGGGGTCACGGGGTTCATCCGCGCGCAGCGCCAGGTGGTCTACGAACAGCACATCGAGGGACTGGGGCTGCCACCTACCGAGGCCGAGTTGGTTGCCGGGGGCCAAGGCGCGGGCGACGACGAGGATCTGCTGAACCAAGCGGCAGAGCTGGTGGTCAGATCGCAGCTGGGTTCCACTTCGATGCTCCAACGCAAGTTGAAGGTGGGGTTCGCGCGGGCGGGACGCCTGATGGACCTGCTGGAGGAACAGGGGATCGTGGGCCCGTCGCAGGGCTCGAAGGCGCGCGATGTGCTGCTCACCCCCGACGAGTGGGACGAACGCCGAAGCGCCTGACCCACGGCGGTGCTGCTTACAGTGCGCCGACCCGTCGGGCAACGTGGAACAAGGTGTCCGCATGCTGCTGGGGGTCGATCATGAGCTTGCCCGACATCCCCACCTGGGTTCGCCAGAACGCGTAGATCGAGTCCTCGTCCCAGCCGCGTCGGAGGGCTCCCCGGTAGCTGCGGACCAGCTCGCTGCCCGACCAGATGGCGGTGGGCGCCACGACGAACCCGCCCCTGTCGCCATCGATCGTGACCCAGTACGCGCCCACCAGACCCCAGCGCCCGTCATCCAACTGCCCGGACACCAGGAGGAACTTCACGGGTCCCACGGACAGGCTGTTGGGCTCGGTGACGGTGTCCTGGATCGCCGAGAGCGGCGAAAGCTCTTCCCACGTCGTTCCACTCACATCTGACTCCATCCGCTCCAGCCCTCCCCTATCTAGGGGAACCGTAGTCCCCCGACCGGGGGCCGCGCAGCGGGCGGAAGGCGGTAACCGGATGGCCTCGGGCCTAGGTCGTGCGCAGGTCTTCCGCCAAGATGGCCCAGCGCTCGTGGTCGCGCCAGCGCCCGCCGATCTTCAGGTACCGCGGGGAGAACCCCTCCAAGCGGAACCCGGCTCCACGCGCCAGGGCGATGGATGCTTGGTTCCCGGGCTGGATGTTGGCCTCCACCCGATGCAGGCCCAAAGCCCCGAACGCGTGACGAAGGGTGAGCGGCAGCCCTTCGCGCATGTACCCCCTCCCGGCGAACGGCACGAACGCGTAGTACCCCAGGTAGGCGCTGCAGAAGGGCCCGCGCACGATCTGGGAGAGGTTGAAGACCCCGGCCAGTTCCTTCCCGTCGTTGAGGCACACGAGCAGGGTCTCGCTCGTCGGATCACCCGCCCGATCGAGGAACGTCTCGAAGGCCTCGGCGGTATCCGGCGGCCAGGCCCACGGACGGTGGAGCCGCCGGCTCGCGCGCACCCGCTCGAGGAACCCGTCCCGATCGCCCGTGGCCGGATGACGCAGATGGACGCGGCTGCCTCGCTGGAGGGGCCGCGCGGTCATGCGCCGGGCGGGCCGGTGTGAGCGGCTTCGCGCTCGAACGCTTCGGTGATCACGCGGAGGGCGCTCGAACGATCCTCGTAGCCCTCGGTGGCCACCTTGTGTCCTTCCAGATCCTTGTAGACCTGGAAGAAGTGCTCGATCTCGTTCAACAGGGTCAACGGCAGACCCGCGAGGTCGGCGATGTGCGACCACGAGGGATCGCGCAGGGGAACGCACAGGATCTTCTCGTCCATCCCTTTCTCGTCCTGCATCCGGAACAACCCCACAGGCCGGACCCGGATCCGGCACCCGGGGAACGTGGGCTCCGTCACGAACACCAGCGCGTCCAGCGGATCGCCGTCGCTGCCGAGCGTTCCCTCGATGAACCCGTAGTCGGCGGGGTACTGCATGGAGGTGAACAGCATCCGGTCCAAGAAGATGAGGCCGGTGTCGTGATCCATCTCGTACTTGTTCCTCGACCCCTTGGGGATCTCGACCACGACGGTGAGCACGTCCTGGGGACGATCCATGGTGGGGGAGTCTATCGGCCGGCCAGCTATCATCGCCCAGGACCCCATAGGCGGCGAAGCGATGCAGACTGACATGATCGGAGTCGGCCCCGCACTCCGGAAGGCGCGCGAACACCGCGGTCTCTCGCTGGAGGAGGCCGGCCGTGGCACCCGGCTCCGCGCCGACCAGCTGGCGGCGTTGGAGGACGAGGACTTCGCCTCCTTGCCGGGCGACGTCTACGCTCGCGCCTCCCTACGCACGTACGCAGGGTTCCTCGGGCTGAACCCCGACAAGGTGATCGCTGCCTACGCACGTTCGATGGCCGACCCCGCCCCGCCACCCCCACCCGGCGGTCTGGGTCGGGTGGAACGGATGATCGCGGCGTCCCGGATCCGGGACAACCAGCGGTTCCTCCTGGTGACGGCGGCCGTCGTTGTGGTGACGCTGATCGGGTTCGGGCTGCTCTCACGTCAGAACGCCACGCCGGCGCCAGCCCCGATCGGCACCGCGACGCCCTCGGTGGCATCGAGCGAAATCGCGGTGGATGCGGTCCTGGTGGCTCAGGTCGCCACCGGCGTTACCGCTACGGTCGACGGCGTACCCAGCAGCTACCGGATGTCGTCGGGGGAGCAGCTCTCCTTCCATGCGCAGCGCGACCTCACCCTTCAGCTCGATGACGGCGGGTCAGTGCAGGTGGTGGTGGGGGGAGTGGACTATGGGGTGCCGGGTACTCCGGGTGAGGCGTGGACCCGCACCTTCGTGGCCTCGGAGGTGACCTCGATCCCTTCCTCGACGCCGCCCTCGGCCCCCGGGTCGGCCACGACTTCGCCGTGAGGGCCGAGGTCGTGGGCGTCGGCACGGAGCTCCTCCTGGGCCAGATCGCCAACACCAACGCGCGATGGATGTCCGACCGACTTGCCGAGATCGGCGTTGATGTCCTCTATCACCAGGTCGTTGGCGACAACCTCGATCGCATCGTGGCCACGCTAAGTCTGGCCTGCGACCGGGCCGATGTGGTGATCGTCACCGGGGGGTTGGGACCCACCCAGGACGACATCACCCGGGATGCCCTGGCCGTGGTGATGGACGCCCCCATGGTCCGGCACGCGCGGATCGAGGCCTATCTGCGGGAGCGCTTCGCCGGCTTCGGTCGTGGACCGATGCCGGAGAACAACCTCCGCCAGGCCGACGTACCCGACGGCGCGCGCTACATCATGCCCGAGCTCGGGACGGCTCCAGGGCTGATCGCGGAGCGCCCCGGGGGGCGGCGGATCTACGCCGTGCCCGGCGTCCCGGCCGAGATGGTCGAGATGATGGAGAGCACGATCCTGCCGGAGCTGGCGGCCCTCGTCGGGCCCTCGGTCGTGCGGTCCCGCATCCTGCGATGCTCGGGCATCGGCGAGTCACGGGTGGCAGAGCTCGTGACCGATCTCTTCGATGCCTCGCCGAACCCGTCGATCGCCTACCTGGCATCGGCGGGGGAGGTGAAGGTGCGGCTCACCGCGAAGGCGGCGACGCCGGAGGACGCCGAGGCCTTGATCGCCCCGCTGGCCGCGCAGGTGCGCTCGCGCCTGGGCGATGTGGTCTTCACCATGGACGACGAGACCCTGGAACAGGCGGTGGGACGGCTCCTGGCCGCCGCGGATCGGAGCCTAGCTTGCGCGGAGTCCCTGACCGGTGGGAGCGTCGGCGCGCGGATCACGAGCGTCCCGGGCGCCTCCGCCTACTTCCGCGGCTCCGCGGTCGTCTACACAGCCGAGTCGAAGCACGACCTCCTGGGGGTCACGCGTGCCACCCTCGAGGGCCCCGGGGTCGTGAGCGAGGCCTGCGCCCGTGAGATGGCGGCAGGCGCCCGCCGGATGTTCCATGCGGACGTCGCGCTGGCGTTGACAGGCGCCGCCGGGCCCGAGCCCCACGGCGGCGCCGCACCCGGGACGGTCTGGCTCGCGCTCGATGCCGATGACGGGCGACACACCCGAGGCTACGTGTCGTCGGGCGAGCGGGATCAGGTCCGCCGGTGGGCGGAGCAGGGCGCGCTCGACATGGTGCGTCGCCACCTAGAGGGCCTTCCGTTGCCGTCGTCCGATCGCGCGATCTGACGGGTCCGATCGTGTCCCCCGATCGCGCGTCTCCTCCGGAGGCCAAGCCCCAGCGCCTCTTCGTGGCGGTCGACGTCCCCGAGTCCGTCAGGAAGGTCGTCTGGGAGGCCTTGGCGCCGTGGCGCCTGGCCTTCCCGGAGGCGCGGTGGTTGTCGCTCGAGAACTGGCATGTGACCCTGGCGTTCCTGGGAGCCACCTCCCCCCATCTGGTCCCCTGGGTCGGGGAGCGACTGGGTGCTGTCGCCGTTGGAGCGGCCCCGTTCGGGACCTCGGTCAGCGGCCTCGGCTCCTTCCCGACCCGCGCGCACGCGCGCGTCCTGTGGGTCGGACTTCAGGACCCCGACCGTCGGCTCGAGGAACTGGCTCGAGATGTCGGCTCTGCCCTCGAGGATGAGTTCTCCGCTGATCTACGGCCGTTCAGGGCCCATCTCACCGTGGCTCGCAGCGATCCTCCGCTGGTCCTGCCCGATACCTTCGTCGAACAGGAGTTGAGCGGCGACGCGTTCGCCGTCGATGCCCTCACCCTGTATCGGAGCGACCTTGGACAGCCCGCACCTCGGTACGAGGTCGTGGATCGCTACCCGTTCGGGGGATGAGACACCCTCCTTGTATCCGAACACACGTTCGGGTAGCCTGATGGCCGTTCATCGTCCGAATGACAGGGGTGTAAGTTATGTCAGACCCGCTCGCTAACCTCCGCGGACCGTCAGGGATCGAGGTCCGTCGGCACCTCCCCGCCGGAGGGACCGTGGGTCAGAAGGAGGGGGATGTGGACCGCGACAAGATGCTCGATGTCACGCTCCAGCAGATCGAGAAGCAGTTCGGCAAAGGTGCCGTCATGAAGCTCGGGGATCATCCGGCCGGCGCCGGGTTCACCGTGATCCCCACGGGGTCGCTCGCCCTTGACCTCGCTTTGGGCGTCGGAGGGATCCCTCGTGGGCGCGTGGTCGAGGTCTTCGGACCGGAGGGCTCGGGCAAGACCACGGTGAGCCTGCACATCATCGCCGAGGCGCAGCGCAACGGAGGGATCGCCGCCTTCATCGACGCCGAGCACGCCCTGGACCCCACCTACGCTCGTGAGCTCGGCGTCAACATCGACGAGCTGCTCGTGTCGCAGCCGGACTCCGGCGAGCAAGCCCTCGAGATCGCCGACATGCTGGTGCGTTCCGCCGCCCTGGACATCGTGGTGATCGACTCGGTCGCGGCCTTGGTGCCACGGGCCGAGATCGAGGGCGAGATGGGCGATACGCACGTCGGCCTGCAGGCCCGCCTGATGTCGCAGGCCATGCGGAAGTTGTCGGGATCGCTGTCGAAGTTCGACACCACGGCGCTGTTCATCAACCAGCTTCGCGAGAAGATCGGGGTGATGTTCGGTTCTCCCGAGACCACCCCGGGGGGCCGCGCGCTCAAGTTCTACTCCTCGGTGCGCCTGGACGTTCGCAAGATCGAGAACCTGAAGGACGGCACGGAGGTCGTTGGCTCGCGTACACGGGTCAAGGTGGTCAAGAACAAGGTGGCCCCGCCCTTCCGTCAGTGCGAGTTCGACATCATGTACGGCAAGGGGATCTCGAAGGAAGGGTCGCTGATCGACGTGGGGGTCGACCTCGAGATCATCAAGAAGTCCGGCGCTTGGTTCACCTACGAGGGCGAGCAGTTGGGTCAGGGGCGCGAGAACGCTCGTGCCTTCCTCGCCGAGCACACGGACATCCGGGACGAGATCGAACGCAAGATCCGGGAGGCGGTTGGCCTGACCGCGTTCGGGGAGGAAGGCGACGAGACCCCGATCGAGATCGTTCCTGACCTGGTCTTGGAGGACGACGATCAGAAGGCTCCCGCCGCCGGAAAGGCCAAGGCCCAGCAGAAGGCCGACGCGTAGCGGCGGTGGCTGCCCCCCGACGCTCCCCCAAGAACCCGAAGGGTTGCCACGAGCGGGCCCTGGGCCTGCTGGCGGTCCGGCCACGCAGCCGCCGCGAGCTGGCGGACCGGTTGGGTCGAGCCGGGTTCGATCCGGCGGAGGTAGCGGAGGAACTGAGCCGCCTCGAGGCTGTCGGCTTGATCGACGACGAGGCGTTCGCGAGGCAGGTCGCGGCGTACCAGTTCGGCTCGCGGAAGGCCGGGCGGCGCGCCGTGACCAGCGCCTTGCTCGGGAAGGGGGTGGCGCCGGACCTGGCGGCGTCGATCGCTGCGGAGGGGGACGGTGGGGAAGCGTCCCGAGCCCAGGACCTGGCGGACTCGCGTGCCCGGCGGCTCCACGGGGTGGAGCCGGCGAAAGCCTTCTCCAGGATCACGTCGCTCCTGCTCAGGAGGGGGTATGACCCCGACGTCGCCAGACGGGCGGCAAGGCAGGCGTTGGACGTGGAGGTGGGCCAGGAGTAGCCCATCGGAGTCTTGTGTCGGGGTGCGTGCGGCCGTAGCATCGTGAACACGAGAGGAACATTTCCGAAACCACATCCGACGAAACCGACGGCCCGTGCACGACCAGACGATGACCAGGAGGATCGCCCTGCGGGGGGGACGCCGCACCCGCGCGTATCGCTCTCCCTAGATCGGCCGCGCCCTACGTTTCCTGGATCGACGTTCGGAAATCCTCTCCTCACACCTTCATACGTGTAGGGAGGAACCATGACCCCCCTGTTGGTTGGAATCGCAGCCCTGGCGGTCGGCGCGGCCGCCGGATACCTGGTTCGACGGACGATGGCCGCGTCCAACGCACAGAGCATCGAGGCTCGTGCCCAGAAGACGCTCCTGGATGCCGAGCGGGAGGCCGATGACGCGTCGAAGCGCGCCCTGGCTGGGGCCAAGGACGAGATCGCCGGGCTGAGGCGCGATCTGGATGAGGACCTGAAGACCCGTCGGGAGGAGCTCGGCCGTCTCGAGAGCCGCATGGCGGAGGCGGAGGCCGATCTGAAGGTTCGGGGTGCGAAGGTCGAAGCCAGAGGGATCGAGCTGGACGAGCGGGACGAGCGGCTCACGTACGTCCGCGCCCAACTGGAGAAGGCGACGGAGCTCCATCGCGCGCAGTTGGAGCGGATCGCCGGCATGACCTCCAGCGAGGCCAGGGACCAGCTCGTGATCCAGGTGGTCGATGACGCGAAGCGCGCCGCGATGTCACAGGTCCGCGAGATCGAGGAACGCGCCCGGGAGGAGGGCGAGGAGCGCGCCAGGAAGGTGGTCACGATCGCGATCCAGCGGGTCGCCTCGGAGCAAACGGCGGAGTCCACCGTCAGCGTGTTCGCCCTGCCCTCGGAGGACATGAAGGGTCGCATCATCGGCCGTGAAGGCCGCAACATCCGGGCCTTCGAAGCCACCACCGGGGTGAACCTGATCATCGACGACACGCCGGAAGCGGTGGTCCTGTCGTGCTTCGACCCCGTTCGGCGGGAGGCCGCGCGGATGACGCTGGAGAAGCTCGTGGCCGACGGGCGGATCCATCCGGCCCGGATCGAGGAGATCCACGAGCGCTCGCTCCGCGAGATCGACGAACGCATCAAGCGCGCGGGGGAGGACGCTGTCGCGGAAGTGGGCATCACGGATATCCACCCGGAGATGATCAAGCTGTTGGGCCGCCTCCAATACCGCACCTCGTACGGTCAGAACGTCCTCAAGCACCTGGTGGAGTCCGCGTTCATCGCCAGTTCTCTGGCCACGGAGATCGGCCTGGATCCCACGATCGCGAAGCGTGGGGCCTTCCTCCATGACGTGGGGAAGGCCGTGACGCATGAGGTCGAAGGATCACACGCGATCATCGGCGCCGAGATCGCTCGGCGGATGAAGGAGGACCCGGAAGTCGTCCACTGCATCGAGTCGCACCACGGGGAGGTCGAGCAGCATTCGATCCATGCGGTGCTGGCCCAGATCGCGGATGGGATCAGCGGGGGGCGTCCCGGTGCCCGTCGGGAGTCACTGGAGACCTACGTGAAGCGCCTTGAGCGGCTCGAGGGCATCTGTACCGCCCATCCGGGCGTCGCGAAGACGTTCGCGATGCAGGCGGGCCGCGAGGTGCGGGTGATGGTGGAGCCCGAGGACGTGGACGACCTCCAGGCGCAGGTGATCGCGCGGGATATCGCCAAGCAGGTGGAGGAGGAGCTCCAGTATCCCGGTCAGATCAAGATCACGGTGGTGCGGGAAACCCGAGCCACGGAGTACGCCAGGTGAGCGAGCGCCGTCTCAGAGCCCCGTTCCGCTACCCTCGATGACGTGGAACGCCCCTACCTGATCCGCACCTTCGGGTGCCAGATGAACGAGCATGACTCGGAGCGCATCGCCGGGCTGCTGATGAGTGACGGCATGACGCCGACCGAGGACCCCGGTCGAGCGCGGGTGATCGTGCTGAACACCTGCGCGATCCGCGAGAACGCCGACAACAAGCTGTACGGGAACCTGGGCCACCTCAAGCCGGTGAAGGAGCGCAACCCCGACCTGAAGATCGTCGTGTCCGGCTGCCTCGCGCAGAAGGATCAGGGCGCGATCCAACGCAGAGCGCCGTGGGTCGATGTCGTGGTGGGGACCCACGCGCTGCCGCATCTGCTGGAGCTGTTGGAGCGGTCGGGATCCGAGGGGCCCCAGATGGATGTGCGCGAGGTGACCGAGACCTTCCCGGGCCCCCTGGCGGCCGCCCGGCACGACCCGTTCCGTGCGTGGGTGTCCATCGCTCCGGGTTGCGACAACGCGTGCAGCTTCTGCATCGTGCCCTTGGTCCGGGGACCACAACGTTCCCGTGCCTTGGGGGACATCCTGGCGGAGGTGCAGGGACTGGCCGAGCGCGGGGTGGTCGAAGTCACCTTGCTCGGACAGAACGTGAACACCTACGGGCGCGACGTGTCGGTTCCGGGATCGTCCAAGCAGCCTCTCTTCGGACGTCTGCTCCGGGAGGTCGGCGGCGTGGACGGGATCCGGCGGGTGCGGTTCACCTCACCGCACCCGCACGACTTCACCTCCGACGTGATCGAGGCGATGGCCGAGACGCCGGCGGTCTGCGAACACATCCACTTCCCCCTCCAATCGGGCTCTGACCGGGTGCTGAAGGCGATGCGGCGCTCGTACCGTCGCGATCGCTACCTGTCGTGGCTGGGCCAGATCCGTAGCGCGATCCCCGGGGTCGCCGTGTCGACCGATGTCATCGTGGGGTTCCCCGGCGAGACGGAGGAGGATTTCGCGCAGACCATGGCGTTGGTGGACGAGGCCTGGTTCGACAGCGCCTTCCTCTTCCAATACTCGCCTCGCCCCGGCACCCGAGCGGCATCCTTCGAGGACCAGGTCCCGCACGAGGTCGTGCAGGCCCGGTTCGAGCGGCTCGTCGAGCTGCAGGAGTCCATCTCGCTGGAGCGTTCGCGGGCCCAGCTCGGGCGAACGTTCGAGGTCCTGGTCGAAGGCGAGGGGAAGAAGGGCCCGTCCACCCAGGCGAGGACGCGGACGAACCGGATCGTGCATCTGGGGGAGCACGTCGACCCAGGGAGCTTCGTGTTCGCTCGGGTGGTCGATGCGGCTCCGCACCACCTCACCGGAGAGCTGGTGTCGAACGACGCCACCGTCGCCGTGTGAGGCAGGCGCCCCACGTGCGGGAGGTGCCGCTGGCCTTGGTGGGCACGACCGGATCTGGGAAGTCCCAGGCTGCCATCGCGTTGGCGAGCGAGCTCGATGCCGAGGTCGTGAGCGTGGATTCGATGCTCGTCTACCGGGGGATGGACATCGGGACGGCGAAGCCGACCCCGGCCGAGCGCGCGCGCGTCCCGCACCACCTCATCGACGTGGTGGAGCCGTCGGAACGCTTCACGGCCGCTCGGTTCCAATCACTCTCTCGAGAGGCGATCGATGGGATCAGATCGCGGGGCCGCCGGACCCTGCTCGCAGGGGGCACGGGTCTGTACTTCCGTGCGGTCGTGGACGGCCTGGCGTTCCCCGGCGAAGACCCGGAGGCGCGGCTCGAGCTCGAGCACGAGCTGGAGGTGGTGGGGCCCCTGCGACTCCACGAGCGTCTGGCCCGCATGGATCCCCCGGCCGCGGCGAAGATCCAACCGGGGAACGGCCGCCGTACCGTCCGCGCCCTGGAGGTGGCGGCAGCCACGGGAAGTCCCTACAGCACGTTCTCCACGCGTCTGGGCCGATACGACGCTGGCGCGGTGCGTGGCGCGGGGGTCGAGCTGGCGTCCGACGATCTCACCGACCGTCTCCGTCTGCGGTGGGAACGCATGATGGACCTGGGTTGGGTCGAGGAGGTCCGGGCGTTGATGAACGCTGGCTACGGTGGGTGGATCACGTCCTCGCAAGCGATCGGCTACGCGGAGTTGGCCGAGCACCTGAAGGGTAGGCTCAGCCTGACCGACGCCGCGGAGCAGACCATGAAGCGCACGAGGAACCTCGCCCGGCGGCAGCGCGCCTGGTTCCGGAAAGACCCGCGGATCCGGTGGTTCAAGGTGGGCCTGGGCGGCGCGATGGAGGTCCTCGACGATTTGCGGACGTACCTGGGGGCCGCGTGAGCCCGGAGCTCACCTTCTCGAAGTACCAGGCGGCGGGGAACGACTTCATCCTGATCGAGGATCTCCACGGCGATCGTGTCGTGACGCCCATCGAGGCCTCCTCCCTCTGCGACCGGTGGTTCGGCGTGGGTGCGGACGGAGTGATCCGGGTGTTCCATGCGGCCGAAGGCGGCTTCGGGATGGATCTCACCAATGGAGATGGATCCACCGCGGAGGTATCGGGCAACGGGCTGCGGTGCCTGGGGGCCTTCCTACTGGATCGCGAGCTGGTCGAGGAGTCGGCGTTCGACGTTCGAACGGTGTCCGGTGTGCGGCACGTGCAGCTCGTCGTGCAGGACGGACGCGCGGTCGGCGCCACGGTGTCTATGGGGACCCCGGGCTTGACGCGGGCGTCGATCCCGATGCACGGGCCCGCATGGGAGACGTTCCAGCGGCAGCCGTTCGATGTCGGCGGCGGCCTCGTCGTACCGGCGACGGCGGTGTCGATGGGCAATCCTCACCTGGTGCTCTTCGTCGACGACGATCCGGAGCGTTTCCACGTCGAACACATCGGACCCGTGATGGAACGGCACGAGTTGTTCCCTGAGCGCACGAACGTGGAGTTCGCGCAGCTACGTCCCGACGGGATCGTGGTGCGCGTGTGGGAGCGTGGTGCGGGAGAAACGCTCGCCTGCGGCACGGGCGCGTGCGCGGTCGCGGTGGCGGCGAACGAGGCAGGTCTCGCTCCGGCACGGGTCGACGTGCGCTTCCGAGGCGGGACGCTGGAGGTCGACCGCCGGCCCGATGGCGAAGTACTGCTCGGGGGCCCGGTGGCCCACGTGTTCGATGGCGTCGTGGATCCGGGCTCACTGTGACGGTCCCTGCTGGATCGGGTGATGAACGTGCGACCCGGCTCGCCTCGCGTTCCCTAGCCCTGATCCGGATCCCGTCGGTGAGCGGTCAGGAGGCGGAGGTCCTCGGGTGGATCCGGGGTCAGCGACCCTCGACCTTCGAGGTCGCCGACGACGCCGACACGGTGCTGCTCTGGGTGCCGGAGATCCGGCGGCCGGGCGCGCCCTTCGTCGTGCTGGCGGGCCATGTCGACACGGTGCCCGTCACCGGCGATCTCGAGGCCGGGATCGCCGGTTCGGCGGTGCGGGGTCGTGGGGCGTCCGACATGAAGGGGTCGCTGGCCGTGATGCTGGAAGTGGCCGATTCCCTCGCGTCGGGAGGGGTGCGTTCCGGGGTCGACGTCGGGTTCCTGTTCTTCGGCCGGGAGGAGCTCCCGATCACGCAGAGCGCCTTGCTCCCGCTCTTCGAGCGCGCTCCCTGGGCCAGAGCCATCGATCTCGCCATCGTGATGGAGCCCACCGACAACCGTCTGCAGATGGGGTGCCTGGGGAACCTCAACGCCACCGTGACCGCGACCGGTCGCTCGGCCCACAGCGCCCGCCCCTGGCTCGGGGAGAACGCGGTGCACACCTTGGTCCAGGCCCTGGCCCCGCTGACCGAACTGCCCGTGCGCGACGTGGAGATCGACGGCCTGCGCTTCCGCGAGGTCGTGAGCGTGACGATGATCGACGGTGGCATCGCGGGCAACGTGATCCCTGATCGCGCCTCCGCCAGGGTGAACCTCCGCTACGCGCCCACCCATGGCCCCGATGAGGCCGAGGCTCGGTTGCGGGAGCTGTTGGGATCACACGCGGTCGAAGTGACGGTCGAGGGGAACGCTCCGCCCGGCCGGTTGTCGGTCGACAACCCGCTGGTGGAACGGCTGCGCGTCGCCGGGGATCTGGTCGTCGAGTCGAAGCAGGCCTGGACCCCTGTCGCGGAATTCGCCTCCGCGGGCGTCGACGCCGTCAACTTCGGACCCGGCGCGCCGCAGTACGCTCACACGGACGACGAGCGCGTGGAGGTGGCGGCCCTGGAACGGGCGTACGACGTGTTGACGATCTTCCTGCGGGAGGATGCATCTGGGGGAACGGGCTAGATGCCGCATCTGTCTCCCGGCATCCGGAACATCGAGCCGTATCCGTTCGAAGCGCTGGACGATCGCAGGCGCGCGGCGCTGGCGGCGGGGCGCGAGCTGATCGACCTCGGGGTGGGGGACCCGCGGGAGGTCACGCCTCCGTTCATCCGCGAGGCGCTCGCGGCGGCCATGGAGCCCGTCTCCTCGTACCCTCGAGCGGCGGGCCTCCCCGAGTTCCGCGACGCGATCGCCGACTGGATCGCGCGACGTTACGACGTGCACGTGGATCCGCAGACCCAGGTCCTGCCGACGCTTGGGTCCAAGGAGCTGGTGTTCAGCCTTGCGCAAGCCACCCTCGATCCGGCCGAGGGACGGGACCTCGTGGTCACGACCGCCCCCGGTTACCCGATCCCCGAGCGGGGGGCGCGGTTCGCAGGAGGCGACGTTCTCCGGCTCCCGCTGCGGGCGGATGACGGGTTCCTGGCGGATCTTGGGTCGGTGGACCCCGCCACCTGGGATCGAGCCGCGCTCATGTGGCTCAACTACCCGAACAACCCCACCGGCGCCGTCGCGCCGCTCGCGCATCTCGGACGCGCGGCCGCCCTGGCCCGGCGCCATGGGTTCCTGTTGGCATGCGACGAGGCATACAGCGAGCTGTGGTTCGGCTCCGGACCTCCCCCTGGGGCGCTGCAGATCGACGATCTCACCAACGTGGTGGTGCTGAACACCCTCAGCAAGCGATCCTCGATGACGGGATATCGCAGCGGGTTCGTCGCCGGCGATCCGGAGGTGATCGGGGCGCTGAAGCGGCTGCGGCCCGCGGTGGGGGTGACGCCGCAGGAGTTCGTGCAGCGGGCGTCCGTCGCCGCGTGGGGGGATGAGGCCCACGTCCTGGAGAACCGCGAACGGTACGCGGCGAAGCGTGCCGTCTTCCTCGATCTGTTCGCCGCCACGGGGGTGGAGGTGGCGGGGTCGGAGGCGACGTTCTACCTCTGGGTCAAGGTGCCACACGAGCAGACCTCGCTCGCCTGGTCTTTGGGTCTGCTGGAGCGGGGTGGTCTCATCGTGGCGCCGGGATCGTTCTTCGGACCCGAAGGCGAAGGTTTCGTACGGATGGCGATGGTCCCGACGCAAGGGGAATGCGAGCGGGCGGTGGGGATCCTGGAGGGGATGTTGAGCCGGGAAGTGATCGGATGAGCGTGGACGACCTCGCGGGCCGGATCGAGCGTAGCTTCCGGTCGCCCGACGCGCCGCCCGACGTGGAGGCCGTCGAGGAGGCGATCCGTCTCCTCGATCGCGGGGAGATCAGGGTGGCGGATCCGCCGACCGACGCCGATGGCGCGTGGAGGGTGAATCACTGGGCCAAGGAGGCGGTGCTGCTCTACTTCCGGGTCCGTGGTCTGCAGACGACCGAGGTGGGGCCGTTCGAATACCACGACAAGCTCCCGTTGAAGACGGGGTACCAGGACGCAGGGGTCCGGGTCGTGCCGCCCGCAACGGCCAGGTACGGAGCCTTCCTGTCGCCAGGCGTGGTGATGATGCCCAGTTACGTGAATATCGGCGCGTGGGTGGGGCCGCGCACGATGGTCGACACATGGGCCACCGTCGGCTCGTGCGCACAGATCGGCGCCGATGTACACCTGTCCGGCGGCGTGGGCATCGGGGGGGTGCTGGAGCCGGTGGGATCGTCGCCCGTGATCGTGGAGGACGGCGCCTTCGTTGGTTCGCGTTGCGTGATCGTCGAGGGCGTGCGCGTCGGCAGGGAGGCGGTGATCGGGACCGGCGTGGTGCTGACGGCAAGCACACCGGTGATCGACGTCACGGGGGCCGAGCCGGTCGAATACCGGGGCGAGGTGCCGGCGCGGGCGGTGGTGATCCCCGGCTCGCGGCCGAAAGGGTTCCCCGCGGGGGACTTCGGCCTGCCATGCGGGCTGATCATCGGGTACCGGACGGAAGCGACCGACGACAAGGTGCGGCTCAACGAGCTCCTGCGTGAGCACGGCGTGGCGATGAGCTGATGCCTGAGCGCCGAGCGCCGACGCGCGAACGGGACCGGCAACGCGAGGTCCTGGAATCGCCCCTGTCCGCAACGTGGCGTCCGGCCGTGCGCGAACGCGCCGTCCTGGTGGGGGTGGGACCGGGGATCGCCGACGAGGACCTGGACGAGCTGGCCGCGCTGGCGGACTCTGCGGGCGCCGACCCGGTGGCGCGGGTGATCCAGAGCCGAGCGGAACCCGATCCAGCTACCTTCATCGGCAAGGGGAAGCTCGAGGACCTTCACGCGACGGTGCACGGGACCGGTGCCGACGCCGTGATCCTGGACCACGAGCTCACGCCCGGTCAACTGCGATCCCTCGAGCAGCGTTTGGGGGTGAAGGTGGTCGATCGAACGGCGCTGATCCTGGACATCTTCGCCCTGCACGCCCGCAGCCGAGAGGGTAAGGCGCAGGTCGAGCTGGCCCAACTCAACTACCTGCTGCCGAGGCTGCGGGGCTGGGGTGAGGCGATGAGCCGTCTGGGCGGCGGGATCGGCACACGGGGGCCCGGCGAGACGAAGCTGGAGGTCGACAGGCAACACATCGGTCGGCGCATCACCAAGCTGCGGCGTGACATCAAGGGGCTGACGAAGACCCGCGACACGAAACGCGCCCGCCGCCAGGACAGCGGGATCCCCCAAGCGGCGATCGCCGGATATACCAACGCCGGGAAGTCCACCCTGCTCAACCGGATGACGGGCGCTGAGGTCCTGGTGGCCGACCAACTCTTCGCAACCCTGGACCCTACGACGCGCCGGATGCGCTTCCCAGGAGGGCGTCGAGCGACCGTGACCGACACGGTAGGGTTCGTGAGCAAGCTGCCGCACGATCTCGTCGAGGCGTTCCGATCGACCCTGGAGGAAGTGGCCACCGCGGAGCTGATCGTGCACGTCGCCGACGCGTCCTCCCCCGACGTCGGTGAGCAGATCGATGCCGTCCGCCGGGTGCTGGGAGAGATCGGGGCCGGGGCGATCGACGAGGTGCTGGTCCTGAACAAGGTGGACCTCATCAGCGGCAGCGCTCGCGCCCGGCTGGCCCGGCGGCACCCGGGCTCCGTCGCCGTCTCGGCCCTCACGGGTGAGGGGATCGAAGGGCTGCTGGCAACGGTGGAGCAGGCCCTGCCGCACCCCCCCGTGGAGGTGACCTTGATGGTGCCCTACGCCCGTGAGGATCTGGTCGCCCGCCTCTACCGCGATGCGGAGGTCCTGTCCACCCGCCACGACGAGGAGGGGACGTGGGTGCACGCGAGGGTTGGGCTCCGAGAGCTCGCTGCCGTGCGGGTGTTCGTGCGAACGGAGCGCCGGCGCGGCGCCTAGATCCGAACCCGATCAGCCCGGGGGAGCTCCGTGGCTCCAGAGGGCGGGTAGCTGCCAGGACCCGGTGATCACAACGTCGGGGTCCTGTTCGCGCTCCTGAGCCAACCGGAGCGCCAGCGACTGGAGCCGCGCGGTCAGGGCGATCTGGGCCAGGAGCAGCGGCATCGGCCAGGGCTCGTGGAGGTCGGTCACGCCCAGGCCCGCGGCCCGGGCCGCCTCGCCGATCTGGGTGACGAACCCGTCCGCTTCGGGCGGCGTGATCGTGATCAGGTGGTCGCGTTCGTCGAGCGGCACGGCGGAGCCGTGGAGCAGGTACTCCACGTCGTAGCCCTCTGCCAGGACGCGGGCACCCTCGCGGCACTTCAGCGCCCCCTCGCGCGCGGTCACCGCGGCCGGCCCGGCCCCGGTGAACACGATGGCTCGGGCGTCGGCGGGCACCGACTGCGTGCCGGAGGCGTCGATCGCGTCGGCGACCGCGTCGGGAACGTCGGTGAGGGTGTCGGGGGAGAAGCTGTGAGCGCCCAACTGTTGGGCCACCATCGCGAGCGCCAGGAGGGCCGTGGTGTAGCTCACGGTGTAGGTCTCCGCCGACTCCTTCTCGACGGTTTCGATCGCGTCGGGGAACCCGGCGCCGCGCTTGCAGATCATGACCACCGAGAGCCCGGCAGCGAAGGCCGTGGCACGGGCCGCCAGCGCGTAGGCCGTTTCGGCGGTGTGGGTGATCACGATCACCCCGTCCTGGGGGCCGACCACCGGGGCCCAGTCGACGAAGTGCATAGCGGAGACCGCCTGAGCGGCCCGCCCGGCTTCCTGGAGCATCGCCGCGCCCAGCTCGGCGGCGTGCAAGCTGGTCCCCGTGCCGACCAGCCAGATCCGGTGCGCGCGGTGCAGACCTTGGGCCGCCGCGTGAACCTGCTCGTGGACCTGGGGGGAGTCGAGGAGGCGACGAAGCTCCTCGGGCTGTGACCGGATCTGCGATTCGAGTTTGGTGGTGGACATGCGGCTCCTCGGCGGCGATGGGTCGCCGGGAGCATACCCCTCAGAGTTTGCGCAGCACGGCGACGACGCGTCCGAGCACACGGCCGTCCGTCATCTCGAACGGCTCCAGGGCCGGGTTCTCAGGGATCAGCATCACGCGGGCTCCGTCGTGACCGAAGCGCTTGACCGTTGCCTCGTCCTCCGCCGGTCCGGGAAGGAGAGCCGCGACGATGTCGCCGTCATCTGCGTGGTCCTGGGAGCGCACCACGACCATATCTCCGTCGAAGATCCCCGCCTCGATCATCGAATCGCCTTTCACGGAGAGGGCGAAATGCTGGGCGGCGTCGGAAGCGAAGCCGTGGGGGACCGCCACGTACTCTTCGACGTGCTCCTCGGCCAAGGTCGGCGCGCCCGCCGCGATCCGGCCCAGCAAGGGGACCGTCACCGCGTCGGCTTTCGGTCGATCCAACGCCACGGCCCGCGGCTTGGTGGGGTCCTTGTGCAACAAGCCCTTCCGCTCGAGGTTGGCCAGCTGGGCGTGCACGCTCGATGACGAGGTCAACCCCACAGCCTCGCCGATCTCCCGCACCGTGGGGGGGTAGCCCCGGTCGCGCACCGTGCGATCGATGACGTCCAGGATGCGCTGCTGGCGAGGGGTGATGGCGGGCGTGTCAGACATGGTCACTAGCCTCCTTGAGGTCAGGAACGGACGCTAACAGCCGCCGGGGAGGGATGCAAACATATGTTCGAGTCACCCCTTGACACCGAACACGTGTTCGGGAAGCATGAACCCATGCATCGAACATACGTTCGCCGCCGGCGCATCGTGGGAACGCTGATCGGCGTGAGCCTGGCGATCGCCGCGCTCGGGCCGCTCGCCCACGCGGTGGGCGAGCCGACCTTCGAGCCCGTCGTGCGCAGGACCTACGTGGTGCAGGCCGGAGACACACTGTGGTCGATCGCGGGCTCGGTGGCGCCTGGGCAGGACCCTCGCCCCCTCGTCCAAGTGATCATGGAAGCGAACCGGGTGGATCCGGGGGCGCTGATGCCGGGTCAGACGCTCGTGGTCCCGAGCTGAGCCGTCGCGGGCCACCGACCCCGGCCAGGGACGTTGACGCCCATCCACGGCGCGGGTAGCGTTCGCGCCGCCACAAGATGTTGTGGCGTCCCTCATGCGATGTCCCTGGTGCAACGCGGACGACGATCGGGTCGTCGACTCCCGGCCCGCCGACGGCGGGACCACCATCCGTCGACGGCGCGAGTGCTCGGTGTGCAGTCGTCGTTACACCACCTTCGAACGGGTCGAGGACGTGGGGTTGGTGGTGCGCAAGCGCGACGGCACCAAGGATCCGTTCGACCGTCAGAAGGTGGCCGACAGCGTGATGAAGGCCATCAAGAACCGTCCCGTTACGCCCGAACAGGTGTCGAGACTCGTCGATCACGTGCAGGAGCGGATGCGTCGCAAGGGCCCGGAGGTGACTTCGGAACAGGTCGGGGTGGCCGTTCTGGCGGACCTGGCGAAGCTCGACCAGGTCGCGTACATCCGTTTCGCGAGCGTCTACAAGGACTTCCAGGAGATCTCGGACTTCCAGCAAGAACTGGTCTCGCTACAGAAGAAAGAGCCCGCGAAACGACGCCGGCGCTAACCTCGGGCGATCCTTCGCGAACCACTAGATATAGTGGCAGACGTGGAATGATGGCCCAAGCAATTGTGTTTGATACCTTGACGTGGGACGCTGAGCGGGCGACAATCACGCCCTTGTAATTCCCCGTGTGTGGTTCTTCCCCACGGACCGGTAAGGAGGGGCAACTGGTGGCGACGAGCAAAGGCGATGTCGAGGTCATCCGTGACGGCCTGACGTTCGAGCGGTACTTCACGACCGAGGGGCAGCATCCGTTCGACGAGGTCGAATGGGAGACGCGCGACGCCGTGATCCCGAACTACAAGGAGGGCGGGAACGCCTTCGAACAGCGCAACGTCGAGTTCCCGGCCTCGTGGTCGCAGAACGCCACCAACATCGTGGCCCAGAAGTACTTCCGGGGCACCCTGGGTACCCCTCAGCGCGAGTCGTCGGTCCGCCAGCTCGTCGGCCGCGTCGTCGACACGATCCGTGGATGGGGTCAGAAGAACGGGTATTTCGCCACCGACCACGACGCCCAGGTCTTCGCGGAGGAGCTGAGCTCGCTCCTCGTGAACCAGCGGGCGGCGTTCAACTCACCCGTGTGGTTCAACGTGGGGGTGCCCGACACCCCCCAGCAGTGCTCGGCCTGCTTCATCCTCGCCGTGGACGACCACATGAGCTCCATCCTCAACTGGTACGTCGAAGAGGGCACCATCTTCAAGGGAGGATCGGGCTCGGGGATCAACCTGTCGAGGATCCGCTCTTCGAAGGAGTCCTTGGCCGGGGGCGGGACGGCCTCGGGCCCGGTGAGCTTCATGCGCGGGGCCGACGCCTCGGCCGGGACGATCAAGTCGGGTGGCAAGACCCGCCGTGCCGCCAAGATGGTGATCCTGAACGTCGATCATCCCGACGTGCAGGACTTCATCTGGTGCAAGGCGAACGAGGAGCGCAAGGCCAGGGCCCTTCGTGACGCCGGCTTCGACATGGATCTCGACGGCAAGGACAGCGCTTCGATCCAGTACCAGAACGCCAACAACTCCGTCCGGGTCACGGATGAGTTCATGCGCGCCTACGAGACGGATGCCGATTGGAAGCTGAAGGCCATCACCAGCGGCGAGACGGTGGAGACGGTGCGCGCGCGCGAGCTGATGCGACAGATCGCCGACGCCGCATGGCAGTGCGCCGATCCCGGCATGCAGTACGACACCACCATCAACGAGTGGCACACGTGCCCGGCCTCGGGTCGCATCAATGGGTCCAACCCGTGCTCGGAGTACATGCACCTGGACAACAGCGCGTGCAACCTCGCGTCGCTGAACCTGATGACCTTCCTGAACGACGACGGTTCCTTCGATATCGCGTCGTTCCGGCACGCGGTGGAGATCATGTTCGCGGCCCAGGAGATCCTGGTGGGCGAGTCGAGCTACCCCACCGAGCAGATCGGCGCCAACGCCAGGGCCTACCGGCAGCTGGGCCTCGGCTATGCGAACCTCGGCGCGCTGTTGATGGCACGCGGCCTCGCGTACGACTCGGATGCCGGGCGGGCGTGGGCCGGCGCGCTGACGGCCATCATGACGGGTCACGCGTACCGCACCTCTGCCCGGATGGCCGAGGTGATGGGCCCCTTCGATGGGTACGGAGCGAACGCCGACGCCATGCAGCGGGTGATCCGCAAGCATCGGGCCGCTGTCGACCAGATCGATCCCGAGCTCGTCCCAGAGGGCGTCCTCAGCGCGGCGATCCAGGCGTGGGACGAGGCGGCGGCCGTGGGTGAGGAGCACGGGTACCGCAACGCGCAAGCTTCGGTGCTGGCGCCTACAGGGACGATCGGTCTGATGATGGATTGCGACACGACCGGGATCGAGCCCGAACTCGCGCTGGTGAAGACGAAGAAGCTGGTGGGCGGAGGAACGATGCAATTCGTCAACCAGACGGTGCCCCGTGCCCTTGAGAAGCTCGGGTACGAGCCCGCCCAGATCGAGGACATCGTGGCGTTCATCGCCGAGCACAACTCCGTGATGGATGCCCCCCACCTGGACGCCGAGCACTACGACGTCTTCGACACCGCGATGGGTGCGCAACCCATCCACTACATGGGGCACGTCCGGATGATGGCCGCGGCGCAGCCGTTCATATCCGGCGCCATCTCCAAGACCGTGAACATGCCTGAGGAAGCCACGGTCGAAGAGGTGGAGCAGCTCTTCGTGGAGTCATGGAAGCTGGGCTTGAAGGCCGTAGCGATCTACCGCGACAACTGCAAGGTGGCCCAGCCCCTTTCTGCCGACAAGAAGCGAGGAGCCGAAGCCGCCGAGCCGGCCGAGCGAGCCCACCCCGTCCGCAAGCGCCTGCCCATGTCGCGTCCCTCGACCACCACGTCGTTCCAGGTGGGCGAGGCCGAGGGCTACATCACCGCCGGTTCTTACCCCGACGACGGGCTGGGCGAGATCTTCCTGAAGACCTCGAAGCAGGGTTCCACACTGGCGGGTGTGATGGACGCGTTCGCGATCGCGGTCTCGATCGGCCTGCAGTACGGGGTGCCGCTGGAGACCTACGTGTCGAAGTTCATCAACACGAAGTTCGAGCCCAGCGGCATGACCAATGACCCGGACATCCGGTTCGCGACGTCCATGATCGACTACGTGTTCCGCCGGTTAGCGCTGGACTACCTGCCGCCCGAGACCCGCGAAGGGCTGGGCATCCGGTCGATCGCCGAGCGCAAGGAGGCCATGCAACTCGAGGCCGGCGACGAGCGGAACCACGATGAGCCTCCGGCCGCCAACGACGATGCGTCCGGGAGACCCATGCTGATCGACGTTTCGGAGAAGCCGAACGCGAAGGTCGTGGACGCACCGCTGTGCTACCAGTGCGGCTCGAAGATGCAGCCCGCGGGCTCCTGCTACGTGTGCGGTAGCTGCGGCAGCACCAGCGGCTGTTCGTAGCGCCCGGTAGCCTGGTCCTGTGGGAGGCGACGGAGCTCGGCTACTGGGGATGCACCACGTGCAGCTGGCCATGCCGCCGGGCGAAGAGGACGCCGCCATCCGCTTCTACGGTGCGATCCTCGGCCTGACACAGGTCCCCAAGCCCCCCGAGTTGGCGCCTCGGGGGGGCGTATGGTTCCGAGACGGCGCCCTTGAGGTCCATCTGGGCATCGAAGAGCCGTTCACGCCGGCGGTCAAGGCCCACCCCGCGTTCCTCGTGCATGACCTGGAGACCCTTCGCGAACGCATCCAGGCGGCGGGCTATCGCGTGACCGACGACGTGCCGCTCGAGGGGTTCCATCGGTGCCATGTGCGCGACCCTTTCGGGAACCGGATCGAGCTGGTGGAGCCTCGAGCCTGATGGACCTGCCGTTCCAGCGCCTGGATCCAGACGTGGAGTTGCCTTCCTCCCAACACCGGGGCGACGCCGGCCTGGACCTGCGGTCCACGGTGGAGCTGATCGTCGAGCCGGGCCAGCGCGCGATGGTCCCCACGGGCCTCGCGGTAGCGATCCCGAACGGGCATGCCGGCCTGGTGCTGCCCCGGTCCGGCCTGGCGTCGCGCCACGGCCTCACCCTGGTGAACGCTCCCGGACTGATCGACGCCGGCTACCGCGGCGAGGTCGTGTGCGCGGTCGTGAACCTGGACCCGACAGACCCCGTCAAGATCGCGGAAGGGGATCGGATCGCGCAGATGGTGATCGTGGCGCTCCCCAGCTTGACACCGATCTGGGTCGAGGATCTGCCCCCGAGCGATCGCGGGGATGGAGGATTCGGGTCGACCGGCCGCGCCTGAGGACCCCGCTGCCACGGATCCCGGGGACCGGGGACGTCGCAGTTGAAGGTGCCTGAGGCCGGGGTTAGCATGTTTCGGCACCGCATGCGGACGTGGCTCAGTTGGTAGAGCACCACCTTGCCAAGGTGGGGGTCGCGGGTTCGAATCCCGTCGTCCGCTCCAGGTCAGAGGCCCTTTCCTTCGGGGAGAGGGCCTCTTTGGGTCACAGTTCGGGTCACAGTCCGGGTTCGCAACGTGGTCGAGGTGTCTCCGTCCGACCAGCGGTACCTGTTCCTCGTGGCGCCCGCATGAGGTCCCTCATGCCCGCGATTCCTACGGCATCCGTAGATACATCTCCGACGTGATCGGGGACGTGAGGCTCACCGAGCTCCGGTCGCGCCACGTCGATAAGCTGCGCGAGACGCTGCTCTCCGACGGCCTCGTTCTCGACGAACCAGTCGCGGTTCCGTCTGGAGTCGCCGTGCCTCACGGTGGTGCGTCAGCCGGACGGCGTCTACGTGGTCGCGGCCGGATCGAGCAAGAGATGCACCTGCGCCACCTCGCTGTGCCGGGGGCGATGTTTACCGGATCTGCCGAAAGTCGGATGTTGCCTGGACGCCGCATCCGGTGGGTCGATAACTGGCGCTGAGCGTCCATCGCGCAAAGTGACCGGCTGAGGTCGACTAGTCACGCTCAACGTGTCGACAGTCAGGTCGCCTGCGATAGAGCGCTTGCGATCACTGCGGCGGTCTTCTGCGGAGCCTCGTCCGGGAGGAGGAACACCGAGCCGGGAATCGTCACCAGGGTCACGTTGGGAGCCGCTTGGAGTGTGGCGCGCTCGGCGTCGGTGAGGCCTCCGTCCCCCTTCTCGGCGTGGACCACCCACACGGGATTGCCAGACGCGGCCAGCTGCGGCGGCGAAGTCCCGGTCTTCGGCGATGTAGTCGAGGTACTCGACGCACGCCAGAACCGAATCGCTGGCTCTGTTCTGCTTGAAGTCCTCGATCAGTTCCTTCTTGTGCAGCTCAGGTGTCTTGGCAGATCTGGCCATCAGTGGCATGAGCCGGAGCAGGGCGGCCATCGGCCACCTGCCCACCTTCTGCGACGCCCGTACGACGGCGCGGAAGAACGCCGCCTCATCCTCAGTCGTCAAGCTGATGCCGAGGAGCACCACCGGGCCTTGGAAGTGCCGTGACAGCACCATGTCCAGGGCCACTGTCGCGCCGTGGGAGAAGCCCACGACCACGTCGCACCCGTGTTCTTTGGCCAGCTCCCCGGCCCGACGGGACAGGGCGGGGATGGACACGTCTTCGGACACAGGCGCGCCTGCCATGCCCGGCAGCGTCGTGGCCACCAAGCGAACACCGGAGAGCGCCGGGTCAGCCATCACGAGGTTGAACGAGCGGGCCGCGTTGGCTCCGCCAGGGAGGAGCAGGACCGATCGATCCGCATCCGGCGGTCCCGCGGTCAGAAGCTCCCAGGATTCCCTCATGGCTGCCTCCGAACAGTTGGCTACTCCCGATGAAGGATATGCGAGACGATCCACGCTGGCAGGCTGGAGTTCTGACGAATGTGTGACGCGCTCGGCGACACAGTTATCTTGATCGGTTGCGCTGGTTGGCCTGTCTACTGGTCCTCAATGGGCAGGAACGACTCATGGCAAGAGAAAGTCACCTGCGGAAGCGTTAGGCTCCGAGCCGGAGACGGCCGCCGGGGCCTTCGTTCTACCCCTCCCTTCTACCCTCTGGCGGCTCAGGATCGGATCAACCGCGCTTGCTTCGAGGTACGTCCTCCTCTGAGGAACGCTAGGACGTCCTCGCGCTTGAGCGCCGAAGCAGCTCGTCCGCCTCTGCGAGAGCGGGCAACGCCCCTACCTCCTGGAAGATCCGGCGAGCTTCGCGCAGGACCGGCTCCGCCTCCGCGGGCCGTCCGAGCTCCACGAGGCACCGACCCTGCCCCAGGAGCGCGAACGCCTGCTCCGGGACGACCGTGAATGCCTCCCATCGAGCGGCGGCGTCCGCGTACATCGCCTCTGCCCCTTCGAGATCGCCGCTCTCCTCCGCGAGGATCGCGTTAGCCGCCGCTCGCGCGTGCTCCATCAATGGGGTCCACGGGTCGGGCCCGCTTGCGAGCGATCGGGCCACGGACGAGTTCCCGAGCCTGACCGCCTCGCGGACGAGCGCCGGGAGCAAGCTGAGGTAGTACATGTCGCTCGCCACGTCCTCCGTGGACGCGAGCTCTTCCATGAGCGCGATCGCCGCATCGGCCTGGCCGAGGGCGCCGCGGGCCACAGTCACGCTCCCGAGCCCTGCCGTGAACGAGTTGGTGTCGCCCGCGTCACGAGATCGGGATTCGAGGGACCCGAGGATGTCGGCGGCCTCTTCCGCGCGACCCAAGAGCACGAGGGCCCGCAACCTCGCGAACCGGCAGTTGTAGAGGTCGAACACGTCGCGGATCTCCGCGAGCCTCGTTTCCATCGACGCGGCGATCGCGATCGTTTCGTTGGGCCTCCCGGCGTCGGTCAGCGAGAAGGCCATGGTGGTTCGCAGCGCATCCGCCATCGCGGCGTTCCCGATCCCGTTCGCGAACCGCACCCCGTCGCGCATGACGTCGAGCGCTCGTGACGGCCCTTGGAAGTCGAGAAGGCTCACGCCGAAGTTGTTGTGAAGGAGCGCGACCTCTCGTCCCTGCCCCGCTTCTGTAGCGAGCGCGATCGCCTCCTCGAAGTGGGTGATCGCAACGGGATCACCGAGGTGAGCGCTGGCGATGCCCAGGTACCCTAGCGCGCGAGCGGGTTTGGGGAGACCCAGGTCCTCGGCGAGCTCGATCGCTCGCTCCGCGTGACGGATGGCGGCCGCGTGATCGCCCTGCAGGGCCTCGTCGGCGGCGACCTCCGTGAGCGCGGCCACCAACTCGGCCGAGGGGTCGAGCGGTTCGAGGAGCGCGAGCACGTCGGGTGCCAGCGACCAGGCGCGCGACTCTCCGAGCGTCTGCGCGGGCTGGATCAACTTGAGCATCGCGCCGGCGGCGCGGGCGTCGTCCCCGGCCTCCCGGTAGGCAGCGATCGCAGCCTCCAACGCGGCCTCGGACTCGACGTAGCGGCCCGCATCGAGCGCGGCCTCGCCGAAAAGGACCAGCGCGGTGGCACGCTGTGGGTGTCCCTCGGGTGCCAGCTCGAGCGCGCGCTCGATGTAGGCGAGGCCGGCCGCGGTGTCGAGCCCGAGCGCGCGCTCACCAGCGAGCAGGAGGAAGCGCAGCGCCGGCTCCTCCAACTCGCGCGCCTCGTCCCCCAGGCCTCCCGCCCGCGCGAGGTCGAGGGCGGTGCCGTAGTGGTGAGCGAGCACGTCCGCCAGGTCTTCGACCCGCTGCGAGGCCTTCGACTCGATCCACCGCGCCGCTGCCACATGACGCGCCGTGCGCGAGCTCCGCGACAACTGCCCGTATGCAACGTCGCGTGCCAGCACGTGCCAGAACGCGTACTCGGCCTCACCTTCCAGCGAGGAGTGCCGTGAAGGCCGCACCAGCTCCCTCCGCGAGAGCTCCCGGAGCGTCTCCGTGACCTCGTCGACCTTCCGATCGCCCATCTCGGCGAGCGCGCCGGCCCAGAAGACCTTTCCGATCACGGCGGCGTCGGCCAGGAGCGACTTCGGGTCCGCCGACAGGGTGTCGAGCCGTGCGGCGATCAAGGCCTGGACCGAGTCTGGGAGGGCGATGTCGGCGTCCTCGCGGAGCTCCCAGCTCGGCCCCTTCCGCACCAGGAGCTCGCGGTCCTTGAGCAGCCTGACGAACTCCTCCGTGTAGAGCGGATTCCCACCCGCCCGGTCGAGGACCGGCTGCTGCAGCTCGGCCGGAAGCACAGTGGTCTCGAGGAGCGCGGACACGAGGCGCGCGGTCTCCGCGCCCGACAGCGGCGCCAGGTTGATCCGGTTCGCGTTCGCCAGGCCCGCGGCGAAGTTCCGCCGGCGCTCGTAGAGCTCCGGGCGCGCGGTGCCGACGATCACCAGCGGGACCCCCTCGGCGAGGTCGGCCAGCTGCTCCAGGAACTCGAGCATCGCGTCGTCCGCCCAGTGCAAGTCCTCGAACACGACGACGGTCGGGCGCTGCTCCGCGATGTGCTCCAGGTACCGGCGCCACGCGGTGAAGAGCTCCTGTCGCTCGGCCGGCGCCGATGCCTCGATCCCCAGGAGCGGCAGCAGCCGCTGGCGGAACCATCCGCGCTCCTCGCCTTCGGGCAAGACGAGATCGAGTTTCGCTGTCGCCGCCTCGGGGGCATCCGACTCCAGGACACCCGCCTGGGCCTTCACGATCTCGCCGAGGGCCCAGAACGTGATCCCCTCGCCGTAGGGCAGGCACCGACCCTGGCGCCAGTTGATGAGGTAGGGCTCGTCGTCGATGTACCGATACAGCTCCCCGACCAGACGGGTCTTCCCGATGCCCGGCTCGCCGGCCACGGTCACGAGCTGCGGCGTGTCGGCCGCCACCGCCTTCGCGAAGATGCCCTTGAGGAGCGCGACGTCGATCTCCCGACCGATGAACGGCGTGTCGTGATCTCTCGAGGGATCGGCGACGTGGGACAGCGGACTCCGCGCGTGGAAGATACGCACCGGCTCCGCCTTGCCCTTCAGCTTCGCGGTGTCCAGCTCCTCGTACTCGAAGAGCGCGGCCGTGGCCTCGTACGTGGCGAGCCCGACCGCGACGCCCATCTCGGGAGCGACGGACTGGATCCGGGAGGCGGTGTTGATCGCGTCGCCCCGTAGGAACCCTTCACCCGACGTGGCGGAGACGCCCAGACGCACCAGGGCTTCCCCGGTGTTGATCCCCACGCGGAGCCGGAGGGGGGCGCCCCCCACGCCCGCGAGCTCCTCCGCGTCTTCGATGAGTCGCAGCCCCGCGCGGACGGCGCGCTCGGGGTCGTCCTCGTGCGCGGCCGGGATCCCGAAGACTCCGACCACGGCGTCCCCGATGAACTTCTCGACGACCCCACCGTGCCCCTCGATCTGGTTGCGGGCCACCTCGAAGTAGGCGTTCAGCATCCGGTCGACGTCCTCGGGATCGGCCGACTCGGAGGCGGCCGTGAACCCGACGAGGTCGCAGAACACCGAGGTGACGACCTTGCGTTCTTCGGCGATCGGCCGGGGTGAGGGGGTGCTGAGGGAAGCGCCGCAGTTCCCGCAGAAGTTGAAGCCCTCAGGGCTCTCGGCACCGCAAGAGGAACACGCCAGCATCGAGGGCTGAGCCTAGGGGTCGACCCCTCACGACGCAACGGCAGGGTCCACGTGGTGGCGTACCCAGAGCGTTCGCGACAGCGACCTCCAGGTCCTGGATGTCGAGCCCTCAAGCCAGACGTCTGGGTCCATCGGGGATCACCTGCGTTGGACCGCTTCAGGGGCAGGCTACCCCGCCACAGGCCTTGTATGACTGCAGCAGATCATGCAGCTCGATCGAATTGGCCGGTGGATCGCCGGTCTTGAAGCCGTTGTCCAGCTGCCATGGATCGTGCGGGCCGTAGAATTCTAAGGACTTGTCCTTGTACTCGGCATACATCCACTCTGGCGTCCACAAAGATGCGAACCCTCTACCGAACCCTTCAGTCAGGATCACGTCGCGATCGGAGGTCAGGATCGACCGCCCATCGGGTATGTAGTTGGGTGGCGCGTAACCAAGCACTTCATAGACGGTGGGAGCAACATCGGTGTTGCCCACGATGCGGCCATCAGTCGCGCCCGCGGGTATGTGACCGGGCCACCGAGCAAAGAAGGGAACTTGAACCACATCGTCGTAGGGTTGTCCCTTGTGCCAGAGCTGGTGTTCGTACCAAGCGTAGCCGTTGTCAGAAAAGAAGAATGCCAGCGTGTTCTGTTCGTCGAGCGCATCGACCTCGGCGAAGACAGCAGATATGAGGTCGCCCACGGAATAGAGCGTTCGGATCGCCCTGATCCGCTCTGCCTGTATCTTCGCCTTGGAGTTGCTGGCCGCTTCTTTGATGACCCAGGGCGGTTTGTCGTTGAGATCGGTCTCAGTGTTGGCGGGTGTGTCCTGCCACGGAGAGACGAAGGCTCTTGCATATTTCGCCTCGGGTATCGGCGAGGGATGGGGTGCATACGAGTGCACGAATAGCAGCCACGGGGTCGCATCGTCGGACTCAAACGTCCTCATGAACTCGATGGCTTTGTTCTGCACGTAGGTGGTGCCGTACTGGCCCGTGGGAGATTTGTAGCCCGTGTTCACGGCGAGCTGATCGAAACAAGGCGGTGTGCCAGTGAAGCTATTGAGGTACTTGCCGGTGAGTCCTGTGTTGTAGCCCAGGTCTTGTAGGAGACGGCACTGCATGGTCGTCGTCTGATCGAGCGGATTGCCGTTGTTGGATTTGACGCCGTGGTTGTGAGCGTAACGTCCAGTGAAGATCGACGCGCGCGACGGACAGCAGAGTGGAGTCGTGACGACGGCGTTCGGATAGTACGTGCCACCCGAACCGTAGACCCGTTGGAGGTCGTCCATGATCGAGAGCCCGTCGGCCGACGCTCGCTGGTCGTCGGTCAGGATGATCAGATGTTGGGCTGTTCCTGGCCTAGCGCCCGGGGAGCCGGCAGCCCTGAGAGCACCGAGGCAAGCGTTGCGGCACAGATGGCGAACATGGTCCTCTTCGCGGTGCGGGCCCGCGATCGGGGGCTGTGGCGGCCGAGTCGATCTGATCGAGAAGTGGCTCACCACGCGGAGCTGCGACCACAACTTCCCCCCGTTGGACACGACCCGGAAGACCCAGCGAATAGTCGTATCGCTTCGCGACCTTGGCAGGGTGATGGGGGGGAGTCAAACCCGGAGCGCGGGTCGCGGAGTCATGCAACCTCCGCCAACGCTTCGAGCTCAGGGCACGTCGCAGATGACGTCCACCTTCGCGACGGCGTCCGCTCTCACGGTGACCGAACGGCGGGCGTAACAGAGGTCGTTGCCGTCGTTGATCTGGGGACTTCGACCCGACAGCGTGTAGGTGCCCACTGGGACGACGGCCGAGAAGCTGCCGTCGGGTCCGGCGGTCACAGGTGACTCCTCCCCGGATACGTAGATCGTTCCCGGCATCGGGCTCGGAAGACCCGGGGGAGGTCCGCCGACCCGATAGAAGTGGCCCGCGATCGTGCCCTTCGGCTTGCTGCACGCGGTGGTCACGAGCGCCGCGACTCCGAGAACCGCGATGGCACGGGATGGTTTCACGGTCTGCAGTCTGACACCCACCGGATCGGGGAGCGATCTGTCCATCCCTTCTCGTCCTCCTCAGGTCCGGATCTGGCTGAGACTAGGTGCCCGCTCGCTGACGTAGGGAGGAGCGCGGAGTTGCGCTCACCGAAGCGATGTGCGACAACGACACTCGAGGGGGGCTTGGGTATGTATGTGAGGAACCGTATGTTGGCGGCTGTGTCGGTGGTCGTGCTGGCCGCGGCGTTGTCCGCTTGTAACAACGACGAGGACTCCGGAACCGGTGCTGGTTCGGCAACTGCGACGTCCGCCGCGGCCGACGGATCCGTCGATGTGACCTTGCAGGAGTTCGCCGTCAGCGTCGTCCCGGCGACGGCCCCGGCCGGTGAGGTGACCTTCACGATCACGAACATCGGTCCGGATGACGTGCACGAGTTCGTCGTGGTCAAGACGGATCTGGAACCCACCGATCTCCCCACGGTGGCGAGCGGGGCGGTCGATGAGGAGGGCGAGGGCATCGAGCCGGTCGACGAGGTGGAGGACATCCCCGTGGGCAAGACCGAGACGCTCACGGTGAACCTGGAAGCCGGCAACTACGTCCTGTTCTGCAACATCGAGGAGAAGGAAGGCGGCGAGGTCATCTCGCACTACCACAACGGGATGCGAACAGCGTTCACGGTGACGTAACGCGAAGTCGTCACAGCGGACCCCGTCCAGGCCCTCGCCTCGGGATGGGTCAAGGCGGGTGAAGCAGCCGTTCCTACGGCATCGCGTAGACTCGGTGACGCCGCCCGGCCAGCCCGGGCTTTCCACCTGGCGGGGTGGCCGAGTGGTTAGGCAGAGGCCTGCAAAGCCTCGCACACCGGTTCGATTCCGGTCCCCGCCTCTATCCGGCCATCAGCCCGCGAAGCGCCCTGAGGATCGCGTCGGCTTGAACGGTGCTCCCTACTCCGTTGAGATGGATGCCGTCGGAGAGACGGACCGTCTGGACCGTTCCGTGGAAACGCTTCCGGTCGGTGTAGTGGATGCCACCTTCGCCTCCGAAGAGGGCGTACGTGTCGATGTAGGTCACGAGAGGTCGCTCCGCCGCCTCGGCTTCGTAGGCCGCGTTCACCGCCTGCATCCCATGGTCGAGCGTGGGGTTCTGCATCGGCGGCATCCCGGCCCAGATAACCGGCCGCCCTGTCTCCGTGAGGACGTCCATCATCACTCCGACCCGTCGCCGGAACTCCTTGGTCCAGGCCGGCTCGCCCACGGCATGCGTGGTGCCGTTCACGACGAGCGCCTGGTTGTCGTTCGCCCCCGACATGAAGATCGCGACGTCGGGGTTGAGACCGGCCATCACCCCCGCCCCGTGGCGGATCCAGTCGAAGTAGTCGTCGCGGACCAAGCCGGTGCCCACCTGATACTCGGGGGTCACCGCGAGCTCATGATCATCGCTGGTGAGTTCGAAGAACGCCCAGGTCGGACCCGCCGCCAGCGAGTCGCCCCCGAACCAGATCCGCAGGGGGTCCTGCACGTTGACGCTCGGCATCGGTGGGGCCGGTGAGGGCGGAGCGGCGGGCGCGATCGACGGGACAACCGCACGCTTGAGGGAGCCGGCCGCCGCCAGCATCTGGCCCGCCAATCCCTCGAGCTCAGCCTCGCGGATGCCCGTGAACTCGCCCACGCGTTGATACATCACCCAGTAGGTGGTGTCGGCATCGCCGAAGTACAGATGGCGATCGCTCCCGAAGAACGCGTCGGCGGCGACCCCGGGAGCCTCATCCACGACGGTGGTGGCGTCGCGCACGTCGGTGATAGAGGTGCGTGGTCGAACGCCCGCGGCCACGAATGCATCGCGTCCGATGAACCATTGGCAGAAGGGGTACGTCGCGAACGGACCGGAGACCTTTCGGCCGAAGGCGTCGCCGATCTGCGCCCTCGTGAGGAGCGTGCATGCGTCCTCGGTGGCGGGATCGCCGAGCGATCCTGCGGCAGTGACGGAGCGATCGCGGGCGGAAGCCACCGTGGGGGATGGGCTGGTCGATGAGCCCGCTCGCTCTGGGCTGGAGTCGGACGTGAAGGCCCGCACGGCCGCCACGGAACCCGACGCGATAAGCCCCACCGCGACGAGCAGGATCAGGAACGCCAGTACCCGCCGTCGCCGATACATGCGTTGTCGAGCAGCTCGCAGGGCGGCGACCTCGTCCGGCGTACGCGCCGGTCCGGTCCCGCGACGGGAAGGAGGCGGGGTAGACATCTTGGCCAGGAGGCTGGAGTCTAGTCCGGCCCAGGTATCATGAGGCGCTCGGGCGCTTAGCTCAGGGGGAGAGCGCTTCCCTGACACGGAAGAGGTCAGAGGTTCAAATCCTCTAGCGCCCACCAACGGACGAACGCCTTACCGCCCACGAGTCCTGAACGACGCTCCATCCGAGCTCAGGCTCCGGCGTTCGCCTAGGCTCCGCCGATGGCAACCCTTTCTCTGCTCCGGGACGCCCAGTTGCGGCACCGTCCCATCCGGGGAAGGATGCGAGCGTGGACATCCCCGAGACCCGTTACGCGAAGACCGCCGATGGTGTTCACATCGCGTACCAGACAGTGGGCACCGGTCCGGTCGATATCGCCTTCGTGATGGCCTGGACCACCCACATCGAGCTGATGTGGAAAGAGCCGACGCTCGCGCGATTCCTCTCCCGGCTGGCAGCGTTCTCACGGTTGATCCTCTTCGACAAGCGCGGTACGGGACTCTCCGACCGCGTGCCCGACGATCGGCTCCCGTCTCTCGAGGTCCGGATGGATGACGCGAGAGCTGTCATGGACGCGGTCGGCTCAGAGCGCGCCATCGTGATGGGCTTCTCGGAGGGTGGTCCGATGGCCACGCTGTTCGCCGCGACGTATCCGGAGCGGACCATCGCGCTCGTCCTGTTCGGGACCAGCGCATGCTGGAGACCGACGATCGACTACCCGTTCCCTGTACCCACCGACGAGCAGCATGAGCGCTACGTCGAGGAGATCGAACAGATGTGGGGTACGCGGGAGTTCGCGGCGCAAGAACTACGAGACTGGGCCGCGCCCACGCTTGCGAACGATGACTACACGATCGGTTGGCTCGCGGACTACCTTCGTCACGCCGCGAGCCCCGGAGCTGCGATCGCGCTCGAGCGGATGAACCGCGGGATCGATATCCGCCCGGCGCTGCCGGCGATCCACGTCCCGACGCTCGTGCTCGCCCGCGACGGCGACCTCATCTTCACCGCCGAGGAGACGAAGTGGATGGCGGATCAGATCCACGGCGCACGCTTCGTCTCGTTCCCCGGCGTCGACCACTTCTTTTGGGCAGGGAACCAGGACGAGCTGCTCGTCGAGATCGAGCGGTTCGTGGCGGAGGTCGGCGACGAGGAGACCGACCTCGATCGCGTGCTCGCGACGGTGATGTTCACCGACATCGTCGGGTCGACGGCGAAGGCCGCGGAGCTCGGTGACCGCGGCTGGGGCGATCTCGTCGATCGTCATCACGGCGCCGTCCGAGCGCTCCTCGGCCGGTTCCGCGGGACCGAGGTCGACACGGCTGGCGATGGGTTCTTCGCCACGTTCGACGGCCCCGCGCGCGGCGTCCGGTGCGCACAGGCGATCTGCGAAGCGGTTCGAGACTTCGGGCTCGAGATACGCGGCGGGGTGCACACGGGCGAGGTCGAGACGATCGGCGGCAAGATCGGAGGGATCGCCGTGAATGTCGGCGCGAGGATCGCGGCGCTTGCGACCCCGTCCGAGGTTCTGGTCTCTCAAACGGTCAGAGACCTGGTTTCGGGTTCCGGCCTCAGCTTCGAGGACGCCGGCGAGCACGAGCTGAAGGGCGTCCCGGACCTCTGGCACCTGTACCGGGTGGTGAAGTAGGTCACTTTGCCCAGGTAACCGCGGTGGCGACGCCCATCTCTGCTGGGGCAGGAAGCGGCGCGGCGGCGGTCCACGCCGGGGCGCGTGGCCGATCGGGACATATGAAGAAACCTCAAGCCGGGGATCGTGCGGACGTCAGAGAGTCATCGCCAGCAGCTGGATCGGGTTCTCAGGATCAGGAGGATCAAGATCCAGCTCTGCCACTGGCACGAAACCCATCGCCAGGTAGAAGGCGCGCGTCTCGGCGTATTCCGACCCGGGGTCGGTTCTGTCGGAGAGGGTTTTCACCAGCACGAGTGGGTCGCCGTGGGTTCGGAGTTGGTCGCTCAGCGCCGCGATCAGCGCTCGGCCGATGCCCCGTCGACGATCGCGAGCATGGACCGCCAGCCAAGAGATCTCCGGGGTCTGAGGATATGGGCGAGCAATGGTCAAGAAGCCGCTCACCTCGCCGTCGACCTCCGCGACGAGCCCCGGTTGGGTCCGCACTGCTTCCGCGCACTCCCGGATACCCTCCTCTAGCCCGAACCAGTCGGGCAGCGACGCGACGATCGCATCACAAGCCGTGCTGTCGCTAGGGTCGAGTGGACGGATCACGACTGAACGATATCGCTGAGGACCTCCCCCGTACTCACTTCTCAGGACTCGCCTTCACGTCGAAACCCGACGTCCCGCGCTCCTGATCTGCCGACAAAGCTCCACGTAGACGTCTTAGTGTGGCCGCGGGTGCTAGGGCGCGTGTGCAATCCCCCGGTCACGCGGAACTAATCCTCGGCACATAGCGTCAGAACGGATGATGGAGAGAGCGCGACCCCTAGTGACGCGACGGAGCAGTAGCAAAGTCACGGAGCACGGCCGAAGCGGCATGATGCACGTAGATGGGTAGACGCTTGCTCATCGCATGCGTCGGGCTGCTCATCACCGTGTCGTGTACCGGTGGGCCCGTATCGTCGTCCCAGGTCACGGTGGATGGGTCTCCGGGTCCGCCGACAAGCGTCGCCTCACCTACGCCGACTTACTCGCCCATCCCGGACACGTGTCCCAAGGATCTCTCGACGCGGGTTCGCCGCAACCGGGTCCACGGGCAGGAGCGAACGCTCGTACCGGACAACCCGGTCACCTTGGTGGTGTGCCTCGGAGATCGGCGCGTTGCCGTCACGAACGAGAAGACGGTGGTGTGGTTCGCGGATGAGTTGAACGGGCTGAAGGAGGTCCGGCCCGGCGAGAGCTTCGCTTGTCCCCTCGACTTCGGGCCCACCTACGGGTTGTTCCTCGGCTACTCGAACCACGACGTGCTGCTCGTCACGGTGTCAGCATCAGGCTGTCGGTTTGCCTCCAACGGTCACGTGACCGCACAACTCGACGACAGTCCGATCGTGAAGCGAATCCAGCGACTCCTTGCTCCCAAGGCGTAGGAAATCGCCGGGCGCCCCCAAACGACTGAGCGCTCCCCGCGCGGCGGCCCCCACGCGCCGGGGCGCACGCCGCCGCGGTCTGAGGCTGAGGCCTATGAGGACGACGCGCGAGCGGCGGCTTGCTCTCTCTCCCGCGAAGGCGACCGTTTGCGGAACCGAAACCAGTGCGTGCACGCTCCGGGGCCCGTCACGTCCATGACCGCTCAAGACCGTTTGGGTCCCAAGCCCGAACGGTGCCAACTGGGAGATTGAAGGTTTCGCGTATGTCCACCGCTACCCGTCATGGTCAACACCTAGTCAAGGAGCCGACCGAACCCAACGGTGCTCAGCGGTACTTCTGTGACATCCCGCATCGCCTCTCAACTGCGAAGGTGCAGCTCAGGCGCTTGCCTTACACCTCCCTGACACGGAAGAGGTCAGAGGTTCACATCCTCTAGCGCCACCAGGAAAAGCCCAGGTCAGAGTCCGAGTTCTGCCTCCCAGGCTGATCCAGCCTGTACATCGTGGCCGAGTCTTGGCGAGCCTGGTTGCGACCACCCGGAGGGCGCCCACCCGATCGACAGACGTGGTCACGTTGCGTCGTAGTGGATAGCTGGTGCAACCGCACCAGGTGCTCGATCACCGCTGAGCGTACGGTCGTGGAGGCATGTCGTTGTCAGCCGATGTGCTAGCCCCGGTGAGCCTGGGAGGGGTCTCGGGGGACCCCTAGGAGGCTCGGAGCCTGTGGGCAGGCCTGGACCCCACGGGAGTGTCCACGGGCTTGGGGCTACCCCATCCAGCGGTCCGGCGAGCCTCCTGAGGCGTCGTGTGCGGCCAACAGGGCTATCTCGAAGCGGCCTCGGAGATCCGCGTCAGCTTCCAGGTCCGCGAGCAGGTCGGCGAGGGTCGGGTCGCGCTTGGTGATCTCAGCGATGATCCGGGCTCGGTCGGCTGGGGTCGCCGAGAGGTAGGTCAGAAGCTCCTGGCGGGCTGACTCGGGGATCGCGCTGGCGTCCATCGCGGAAGCTTACTGGGGCCGAACGCGAGCGCCGGTAGGGTGTTCTCCCTTCAGCATTCGATCGACTCAGATGAAGCCGCTGAGAGTCCTCATCGGCAAGTTCTCGGATCAGCTGCCCAATGGCAGTGGCAACGTCGCGTTGCTCGCGTGAGCACTGTAGAGGGTCCATCGTTGTCCTCGCGAGTACCGCGTCGCGCTCGTCGACGCACCTTGCGCCCTCCGCATCGCGGGGCGTACATTCGGTTCTCTCGCCCGCACGCTGCTAGGGGGGTTCCGGTGTTCAGGGAAAGACAGGTCTTCAGGGTCGTGGATATCGATGGGTGGAACGAGGCGGTCGCCCTCGTCGACGAAGTCAACAAGCTGTGCGCCTCCCAGGGCTGGGCACAAGGAACGCTCTTCACACGAGCGGTGGGGCGATTCAATGACCTCTGTCTGGAGATCGACTATCCGGACCTGGCGACGCGCGAACGTGAGCAAAAGGAGTGGATGGCACATCCTGGGATCGGCGAGGTCATGCGTCGCATCGACGCGATCGAAACCGTGAGCCAGGACCCTGGATACAGCGAACTCTGGGAAGAGGCGATACCCGTCCCCGATTAGCGCGACCCTGGGCTCGTGGCCAGCCGCCGTTGGTCCCTGACACGGGAGACGTCAGAGGCTCAAATCCTCTGCACGGCGAAACGGAGCTAGGGCAACGCGGGCCCTACAGGATGCCGAGCGCCTTGAAGGCGTTCACCAGACCCGACCCCACGGCGAACTTCCCGAAGTGCCCGACCGGCGCCGCCGAGTCCCGCATGGCGGTCTTGATCTCGTCGTCCGTGGACGACGGGGTCTGATCCAGCAACAGCGCCGCCACCGCCGCCGCGTGGGGAGCCGCCGCCGACGTCCCGTAGAAGCGGTAGTCGCCGTGGTCGGGGGGTGGGTAGAAGAACGTGGTGACGCCCCCGTCGGTGGCCGCGACGTCGGGCTTCGCCACGACGTCGGGCGAGACGAGGAGAGCCGCCGGCGAGGTCCCGTTGATCGGGCCGTAGTAGAGGGTGACGGGCCCGTGCGAGGTGAAGAACTCGGGTCGGCTCGAGTCGTCGTAGCGCACGGCCGCGGTGCTCAGGGTGTTGGCCGCGCCGCTGTGACCGAAGATCGTGGGTCCCATCACATCGCCATGGCTCGATCGCGTGTACTCGGGCCGGATCCCGGTTCCGCCTGAGAACAGGAACTTGAGCCGGGGTGAGCCACCGCCGGTCCGGTTGATCACGATCCGCAAGTGTTGCGGCTGATCCGTTCGGTTCGCATGGAACAGGGCCTCGAACGGTTTGTGGCTCGACGGCTGGTCGGCGGTGCTGTCGGCCACGACGCGGTTCTTCTGGTCGATCACGTAGAGGTCGAAGTCCGCCATGTTGGCCAGGTACCACGGTTGCGCCCACTGGAGATCGAGGATGAAGTCTCGACCTGGAGGGAGCTTCAGGCCCCAGCCGTTGTCCCTTCCGGCCGTCGGGTCGAAGTCCATGCAGACGCCCTTGGTGATTGGGTCGATCTTCGGACAGCCCGTGGCGCGGAAGGCGGGCGCCTCCCACGAGCCCACACGGTGGCCGCGGAACGTGACGTTCTCGTTGCCGGCGGCGGAGACGTAGGTCACGCCGTCGGCGGTCACGTCGTTCACCGCACCCGAGACGATGCCGTCCTGGAAGAACGGCTCATCGAAGTAGACGACGTCGTCCACGATCACGTCGGCCCCGGCTGCATCCAGGGCCCGGATGTTGTCGGCGAACGCTTTCTCACCTGTGAACGCGGTCGCGAACGCGAGGTCGGCTCCCGGCGCCAGGTCGTGCACGATCTGCGCCATCGCTCGGCCTTCGTCGATCCCCCCACTAGTGAACGAGTCGTCCAGGATCTCGGTACGGGCCGTGAAGCCGCACGGGTTCTTCGATCCGGGCAGGTCTCCGGTCCTGACGTCCTTGCCTTCGTGCGTGTGGGCGCCAGCTGACTGGTTGAAGGAGTCAGACAAGATCCCGACGGTCTGCCCGGACCCGTCGACGCCGAAAGCCGACCGTGCCTTCTTGGCCCGCAACTGCCGATCGCCCTCGGACACGACCGAGCCGCTGGGACAGCGGGGTGCACCGGCGCGTCCATCCGCCCCCAGGGAACCGCTGAGCAAGGGAGCCAGGATCTCGGTCACGACGTCCACGTCGGGGAGCGCGGCCACATCGTGCAGGGAGCCGATCGGCACCAGGGCGGTGATCGTCCGATAGCGCTCGCTGCGATGCACGGTCCGCACGCCCAAGGAGGGGAGGCTTCTCTCGGTTCGCCCCGTGCCACCCACCGTCTCGATCTCCACGAGAACGCCGTCACCGTCGCGCATGAGGCTGAGTGGGCCCCTGCGCGGGAGGCTCAACGCCCGCGCCTGACGGCGGGACGACGCCGTCCGCAACGCTGCGGCACTCAAGGTGGCGAGGCGGGGGCTCAGCCTGTGGGCGGGCTCGCGGCCCGTGCGTGGCGCCGCGGCACCCGCGGACGGCGTGACGAGCGCGCCGACCAAGGCGGCCACGCCCAGAGCGGCGACGAGGGTCGTTCGAACGCCCGCGGTCCAAGAGCGATCAGCCGGCACCATCTGCGGATACTCCTTCCATCAAGAGAGCTTCCCCCGAGGATGCACAGGCTACGGGTTGGGGGGCGAGAAGGCCATGCAAGGAGCCGACGCAGCGCCCTCATCGACCTTGCGGATGTTTCGTGAGCGTGCCACACTGCCGTGTCCTTCAAAGCGGCCAGGCCCTCGTGCCTGGGCGATGACGGCGGCACGACGCGGGCACGTGCCGCCGTCCCTTTTCCCCGGTCACCTCGGACTTGCTATCGTGGGTTCGCTCTCGGGCGCGTAGCTCAGCGGGAGAGCGCTCGCCTCACACGCGAGAGGTCGCAGGTTCAAAACCTGCCGCGCCCACCGGCTGACCTGCGGGAACCTCTTAGCCGGCGCCCTTGTCGCGAAAGGAGCTGCCCCATGACCAAGGTGGTCGCGCTCATGTCGATGTCTCTCGACGGGTACGTCGCCGACGCGAACGACGGGGTCGCCGAAGTGTTCGACTGGTACTTCTCGGGCGATGTCGAGGTCCCCACAGCGAGCGGGACATCGGGCATGACGTTCCGCGTCTCGGCGCCGAGCTCCGAGCACCTGAGGGGCTTGACGGCTGAGATCGGTGCCATGCTCACCGGTCGGCGCACGTTCGAGGTCGCCGACGGCTGGGGCGGCCAGCACCCGTGGGATGTGCCCGCGTTCATCGTCACCCACCAGGTGCCCGAAGGCTGGCCACGGCCCGGCTCGACGGTCCAGTTCGTCACCGACGGCATCGAAAGCGCCGTTGCTCAAGCGAGATCGGCTGCTGGCCCGAAGTCCGTGGGAGTGCACGGCGCCCAAACGATCCAGCAGTGCCTGGACGCCGAGCTGCTCGACGAGATCCACGTCGATCTGGCTGCCGTGTTGCTGGGTTCGGGGGTGTCGCTGTTCGACCACCTCGCGAACACACCGGTCGTCCTCGGGGATCCGACGGTCGTCGCCGGTGTGGGCGTCACGCACCTGCGCTATCCCGTGCACACGTCGTAGACGGCGCGCGAGTCACGCCCCACTGGACGCGCCGACCGATCGGCTCAGGGCGGTAGCGGATCGTGACGGACCCACACGTTCGGCTCGATGTGCTCGCCGGTGTCGCGTTCGCGGTCGATCCGAACCAGCGCCAGCGCTCCCGGCACGACGTAGTCGCCGCTTTCCGGAAATGCCATGCCGGTCCACGATTCCCACTCGGCCACCGACGCGAAGGATGCGGGTCGACTCCGGACATGGCGCGAGCATCCGCCCTCCCAGCTTCTCGTGTAGCCGCAGCCACGGGTCGAACGGGAGACCGTCGTCGCGACGCCAGGTCATGTACCGCTCGATGGGCACCAGCGGGTACCGGTCCTTCCACGTGGGTCGTACGGGAGCGATGAGGTGCTCGAACCCGTGAGCGCCGGCCACCGAGCGCATCGTCTGGATGAGGAGGCCGCTCAGGCCCTGGCCGCGACGCTTCACGGCGACCGTGGCCTGCAACGCGGAGAGCGTGTTCGGCCGAACGCCGTCGGCGTGGTGCCGAAGCGCTGGTCTGCAACACCGCGTCGAACCCATCGGGCAAGTGTCCGACTTCCCCATCCCAGGACAGCGGGACGCTGTTACCGAGTCCGACGACCTCGTCCGCCTCCTCGTCGTGGAGCACCCATTGGAAGTCGAGGAATGCAGCACGCAGCTCCCGCCACAGCTCCTTCGCCACGTTGGTGTGCAGCATGAACTCCGGCCACGAGCTCTCGGTAACCTCGCCGAGGTGGTCCATGAGGTCGGGGCGTTCCGCGAACGTGTAGAGGCGCGGCTCGGACATGGCACCAGCCTACGCACGCGCCGCCGGCATCGAGTGTGCGTTCGAGAGGTCCCGGCTACGCTTCGTCACCTACTGTGTCCCCGAGACGATGGAGATCTGATCATGCGCAAGCTGATCGCGACGGTGTTCAACTACTCGCTCGACGGCCTTCTCGCCGACGAGGACACCGAGTTCTGGAAGTTCTGTTTCAGCCTGCCCGAAAACAATGAGCCCGACGACCAGGCGCAACTCGACTTCCTCCGGAGCGCCTACGCGCACGTCATGGGCCGCACCGCCTACGAGGCCATCGCCGCGGCGATGACAACAACGGCCACCGACCACCCGTTCGCCGACATCCTGACCGCCGGGCGCAAGGTCGTCTTCTCCCGGACCCTGAAGGATGCCGAGTGGGCCAACACCTCCATCGCCCGTGGTGACACGGCCGAGGAGATCGACAAGCTCAGGCAGGGCGGCGACGGCCACATCGTGGTCTGGGGCGGCGTGACGCTCTGGCGGTCGCTCATGCAGCTCGACTTGATCGACGAGCTCCAGGTGAGCATGTTCCCCTACGTTGCGGGTGAGGGCACCCGGCTGTTCGACGGCGTCCCCAAGTCTTACCGACTCGACCTGGTCTCCAGCACCGCCTCCAGCAACGGGATCGTCGAGCTGCGGTACCGCCGGCACCGCTAACCCAGTGGCCCAGTCCGCTCAGGGACATCCCGAACGCTGGCCCCAACCCAGTGAGACGGACGTCGCTAGACTCCGGCAGACATTGGAACGTTGAAGGCGTGCCTCATACGCGTGAGGTCGCAAGCTGATACCTGCCGCGCCTACCCAACCCAGGGAGGACCCGTGATCGAGGAGCGGATCGGCGATCTGGTCTGCGATCACGTCGCTCCCACGCGATCGCTCCGTCCCTTCCCGATCGTGTTTCAGCACGGCCTGTGGGCCGGCTCGTGGATCTTCCGGGACTGGCTGGAGGTGGCCGCCGCCCGGGGATGGGACGCGTGGGCGCCGAACTTCCGGGGCCGCGCCGGAAGCCGACCGGTCGAGGACATCGGACGCGTCGGGCTGGAGGACTTCGCTCAGGACCTCCGGGATGTGCTGGCCGCCGTCGGGCCTGCGGTGGTGGTCGGGTACTCGATGGGCGGACTGGTGACCCAGATGGTCGCGGGCGACCCCAGCGTCCGCGCCGTGGTGCTGCTGGCGAGCGTTCCGCCTCGTGGCATCGTCGGGCTGTCAGCTCCCGTCCTCCGCCGGTCCTGGCGTTACCTCCCGGACATGGTCGCGAACCGTCCGATGCTGCCGAACCGCGCCGATACCGAGGCGATGATCATGAACGCGATGTCGGCGGACGAGCGCGACCGGTGGTTCCCGATGTTCATCCCCGACTCCGGCCGCGTGGCTCGACAGATCGCGACCGGCGCGATCGCGGTCGCCGCCGACGTCGTGGATCGTCCCGTCCTGGTGGTGTCGGCCGAGCACGATCACATCTCACCGCCGACGATCCAGCCGAAGCTCGCCGCCCGCTATCGTGCCGACCACCTGCCCGTCGCAGGGCACGGCCACCTGATCTCGATCGAGCGAGGATGGGAGTCCGTGGCGGCTTCCGTCCTGGACCGTGTCGACACCATGGTCGAACGCGCCGTCTGATCGTCCATCGGATCGCCGTGTCGTCAGAGCGTCCCTTTCGTAGGGTGACGAACGCCACGCTGGAAGGAGACCGATGGACCCGGTGACGGAACCGCCCGACGACACACCCCCCGCTGCATCCACCGCAGCGCGCGCCGAGGACCTGCACAAGGTCTACGGCGAGGGCGCTGCGTCGGTCGAGGCGCTGCGAGGCGTCACGATCGACTTCGCGCAGGGGAGGTTCACGGCGATCATGGGTCCGTCGGGTTCGGGGAAGTCGACCCTGCTGCATTGCCTGGCCGGACTGGACGCGCCCACGAGCGGCCGCGTCCTGATCGGCGAGACCGACCTCACCGCACTGTCGGAGAAGCAGCTGACGAAGCTGCGGCGTGACCGCGTCGGCTTCGTCTTCCAGGCCTTCAACCTGGTGCCGACGTTGACCGCTGCAGAGAACATCACGCTGCCGATGGACATCGCGGGCGACGACGTCGACCAGCGGTGGTTCGACGAGGTCGTGGACACGATCGGGCTCCGCGATCGCCTGAGTCACCGGCCGAGCGAGCTCTCGGGGGGCCAGCAGCAGCGGGTGGCAGGAGCGCGCGCCTTGGTGAGCCGCCCGGCGATCGTCTTCGCGGATGAGCCGACGGGTAACCTCGATTCGCGATCCGGTGCGGAGCTGTTGGGATTCCTCCGAGAGGCCGTACGGGTCCACGGGCAGACGATCCTGATGGTGACCCACGACGCGGTGGCGGCGAGCTTCGCCGATCGCGTGGTGTTCCTCGCCGACGGCCTCGTGGTCGACGAGATGGGGGAGCCGACGGCCGATCGCGTCCTCGATCGGCTGAAGTCGCTGGAGGGCTGATCCTCACGTGTGGCGCGCCACTCTGAAGAGCCTGTTCGCCCGGAAGCTCCGGCTGCTCCTAACCACGCTCTCGATCGTCCTCGGTGTCGGGTTCGTGGCGGGCACCTTCGTGTTGACCGACACGATGAACGCCGCCTTCGATCAGCTGTTCACGCAGGCCGCCTCCGGCAGCGATGTCGTGGTGCGATCGGGATCGGCGTTCGCCCCCTCCGCAGCCGGTCCGGGGGGTGGGGGCGGCTCCGACGAGCGCAAACCGGTGCCCGAAGATCTGCTGCCCACGGTGGCGGCCGTGCCCGGGGTGGCCTCGGCCTCGGGCGACGTCTCTGGGTACGCCCAGATGGTGAACCCGGGCGATGGTGAGGTGATCGGCTCGGTCGGCCCGCCCACGATCGGCACGAACTGGAGCGAGACGAACGGCAGCCTGGAGCTCAGGCAGGGGACCCCGCCGGGCGGTCCCGACCAGGTCGTGGTGGACGCGGCGACCGCCACCAAGTACGACCTGGCCGTCGGCGACACGATCCGGATCCTGTTCCAGGGCCCGCCCGGGTCGTTCAGGATCGTCGGGATCGCAGGGTTCGGAACCGCCGACAACCTAGGGGGGGCCACGCTGGCTCTGTTCGACACCACCACGGCGCAGGCAGTGCTCGGGAAGGAGGGCGTCTTCGACCAGATCGACGTGGTGGCGGATCAGGGGGTGGACCCGGGGGCGCTCCGCACGAGTGTCCAGCGCGCGCTGCCCGACGGTGTGGAGGCCGTCACCAGCACCACGGTGGCCGACGAACAATCAGACGCCTTGAAGGAGGGGTTGGGGTTCTTCCGCACCGTGCTGCTGGTGTTCGCGTTCATCGCGATGTTCGTGGGCGGGTTCATCATCTTCAACACCTTCTCGATCATCGTCGCGCAGCGCACGAAGGAACTTGCCCTGCTCCGGGCGATCGGCGCCAGCCGCCGCCAGGTCCTCGTGTCCGTGATCGGCGAGGCGTTCCTGGTCGGTCTGATCGCCTCCGGACTGGGGATCGTCGCAGGGATCGGGATAGCGATCGGCCTGCAAGGGCTCCTCGCCGGGTTCGGGATCGACCTCCCGAGCACGTCGACCCAGCTGGAGGCCCGGACCGTGATCGTCGCGCTGTTGCTGGGCGTCATCGTGACCGTTCTGGCGGCGGTGCTCCCGGCCAGGCGCGCGGCTCGCGTCGCTCCGATCCAGGCGTTGCGCGAATCCCAGGACACCGGCGCAGGGGGCCGGATAGGCCGGCGGCTGATCGCCGGTCTGCTGGTCACGGCGTTGGGCGCCGCGGCCCTCGTCTACGGCCTGTTCGGAGGATCGTCCAACGCGGGTTCGCTCACCGGGCTCGGGGCCGCTGTCACCTTCATCGGCGTGGCGATCCTCTCGCCGCTCCTGGCCCGTCCCCTCGCGGGCGCCATCGGCCGACCGATTCGGGGTCTGGGGATCCAGGGCAAGCTGGGCCGCGAGAACGCGATGCGGAACCCCCGCAGGACCGCCTCGACGGCCTCGGCACTGATGATCGGTCTTGGTCTGGTGGCCATGGTGACGATCCTGTCCGCGTCGCTGAAGGCGTCCTTGGACGCGGCGCTCACGGACACGCTGAAGGCCGATCTCACGCTCACCACGTCGACGTTCACGCAGTTCAGTCCCGACGTGGCGGCCCAGGTGGCTAAGGTGCCGGGCGTGGCTGTGGTCTCGCAGTTCCGCCAAGCCGACTTCCGGGTCGATGGCTCCACCCAGTTCCTCACCGCGGTCGATCCGGCGACGGTCGAGCAGGTCACCAACCTTGGGGTGGCGTCGGGGTCCACGGCTTCGTTGGACCGGGGCGAGTTGATGGTGTCCACCAAGGTGGCCGACGACCACGGGTGGACGGTGGGGGACACGGTCCCCGCGGCCTTCGCCTCGACGGGGAAGGCGCCGCTCGCGATCGGCGGGGTCTACGATCAGAACCAGTTGTTGGGTGACTACCTGATCTCCCTGGACACCTACCAGCGGTACTTCACGGAGCAGCTCGACACGTTCGCCATGGTGCGTCTGGAACCCGAGACCGATCCGGCCACCGCGCAGTCGGCGATCGAAGGCGTGACCAAGCCCTTCGGGAACATCGAGGTGCAAGACCAGACGGCGTTCCGCGATCAGCAGGCGGGGTTCATCAACCAGCTGCTCGGCTTGGTGACGGCGCTGCTGGCCATGGCGATCCTGATCGCCCTGTTCGGGATCGTGAACACGTTGGGCCTGTCGATCTTCGAACGTACGCGTGAGTTGGGACTGCTGCGAGCGGTGGGCATGAGCCGGACCCAGGTGAAACGCATGATCCGCTGGGAGTCCGTGATCATCGCGGTGCTAGGCGCGGTGCTGGGGATCGCGATCGGCGTCCTCTTCGGCTGGGCGCTGCAGCAAGCGTTGGCATCCGAGGGCGTCACGAAGCTGGCGATCCCGGTGGGTCAGCTCCTGATCTACGTGGCCTTCGCCGGGTTGGCGGGGGTCGTGGCCGCGATCTGGCCCGCGCGCCGGGCGGCCAAGCTCGACGTGCTGGCGTCCATCGCCTACGAATGAGGCGATAGCGGGATCGGCGACTCGGGCCGTGGAGATGGGCGGATATCATGGCCGCCATGCCGAAGCTGACGCTGTCCGACGGAACGTTCACCGACCTCCCTGAGGGAGAGCCGGTGGGGGCTGCGCTGCCGAAAGGAGCCATCGCGGCGCGGGTGGACGGCCAGCTCCGTGACCTCTCGTTCGTGCCGCAGGCCGACGTCACGGTGGAGGCGGTGAACCCCGACTCACCCGACGGGCTGCACATCCTTCGTCACTCGACGGCCCACGTGCTGGCGCAGGCGGTGTGCGACGTGTTCCCAGGCGCGTCCTACGCGATCGGCCCCGCGATCGAGGACGGCTTCTACTACGACTTCTCACTTCCCGAGTCGATCGCGGGAGAGGACCTGATCAAGATCGACCGGCGCATGCGCCAGATCGCGAAGCTGAACCAGCCGTTCGTGCGTGAGGAGCTGCCACGCGCCGAGGCGAAGATCCGCCTTGCGGATCAGCCGTTCAAGGTGGAGATCATCGAGGGGTTGGAGGAGGCGGAGGGTGAGGTGGTCCCGGGCGAGGAGACCGTCTCCGTGTACCGAAACGGCGATTGGATGGATCTGTGCATGGGGCCCCACGTTCCGCATACCGGGAGGCTGGGGGCCTTCAAGCTGACCCACCTGGCCGGAGCGTATTGGCGGGGTGACGACAGCCGTCCCATGCTCACGCGGATCTACGGAACCGCCTGGGCGAGCCAGGAGGATCTGGACGCCCACCTCCATCGCCTCGAAGAGGCGGAGCGCCGCGACCACCGGAAGCTCGGCGCCGAGCTCGATCTGTTCTCGTTCCCCGACGAGATCGGTTCGGGCCTGGCCGTGTTCCACCCTAAGGGCGGGCTCGTCCGCCGGCTCATGGAGGACTACTCGCGCAAGCGTCACGACGAAGCGGGTTACGAGTTCGTGTACTCGCCCCACATCACGAAGTCGGAACTGTTCGAGACCTCGGGACACCTCACGTGGTTCGCAGAAGGGATGTTCCCCCCGATCGAGTTGGACGGCGGCACCGAGTACTACCTCAAGCCCATGAACTGCCCGTTCCACATCCTGATCTTCAAGAGCCGGACCCGGAGCTACCGGGAGTTGCCGTTGCGACTCTTCGAATTCGGAACGGTGTACCGCTACGAGAAGTCGGGCGTGATCCACGGGCTCACCCGCGTGCGGGGCCTCACGATGGACGATGCCCACATCTTCTGCTCCAAGGAACAGATGGGTGAGGAGCTCCGATCGTTGCTCACGTTCGTGCTGGACCTCCTCCGCGACTACGGCCTGGACGACTTCTACCTGGAGCTGTCCACCCGTCCCGAGGGCAAGGCGGTCGGGACCGAAGAGGAGTGGGAGGAGGCGACCGAGATCCTTCGGCAGGCCGCCGAGGCCATGGACCTGGACCTGGCGATGGATTACGGAGGAGGCGCCTTCTACGGTCCCAAGATCTCGGTGCAGGCCCGCGACGCGATCGGCCGCACGTGGCAGATGTCCACGGTGCAGGTCGATTTCCAGCTCCCACAGCTGTTCGAGCTGCAGTACTCGGGTGCGGACAACACCCTGCACCGTCCGATCATGATCCATCGTGCGCTCTTCGGGTCGGTCGAACGGTTCTTCGGCGTCCTCACCGAGCACTACGCGGGCGCGTTCCCGCTGTGGTTGGCTCCCGAGCAACTGCGCCTGGCTCCCGTGTCGGATCGGCACGTCGCGCATGCGGAGGAACTGGCGGAGCGCGCCAGGGCCGCAGGGCTGCGTGCGTCCATCGACGATTCGAAGGAGACCGTGGGCAAGAAGATCCGCGGCGCCCAGCTGCAGAAGGTCCCGTACACGCTGGTGATCGGCGACCGCGAGATCGAGTCGGGGCGTTACACGGTCCGCGATCGCGCGGGCGACCAACACACGGACATCGGGTTCGACCACCTCTTGGAGGTGCTGTCCGACGAAGCGGACAACCGTCGCCTCGAGCAGTCCACCTTCGCGTGATGGATCGCCTCTGGAGCCCATGGCGGATGGAGTACCTCCAGTCACACAAGGACCCCGCGCAGCCGGAAGGCTGTGTGTTCTGTGCGCTCCTGGATGGCACGCCCGATGAGGAGGGAGAGGGTGAGCGGATCCTGAGCCGGGGGGAGCTCGCCTTCGTGGCGCTCGCGAAGTATCCCTACAACCCGGGTCATCTGCTGGTGCTGCCCACGAGGCACACGGGCGAGCTGCTGGACCTCACGCCCGCTGAGGGGAGCGAGCTCCAGGCGCTCCTGCAGCGCGGGGTACGGGCCCTGACTACGGCATCGGAACCTCACGGGTTCAACGTGGGCCTCAACCTGGGGCGCGTGGCCGGGGCAGGCATCCCCGAGCACCTGCACTGGCACATCGTCCCGCGTTGGGGAGGAGACACGAACTTCATGCCGGTGGTCGGGGAGACCCGCGTCCTCCCCCAGTTGCTGGACGAGACCTACCGGGTCCTGGCACCGCTGTTCGAAGAGGGGGAGGCATGAGCGAGGGATACATCGAGACGCCGGGAGGACCCCTGTACTACGAGGAGACGGGTGAGGGTCCCGAGGTGACACTGCTGCACCCCGGATTGTGGGATCTGCGAACGTGGGACCGGGAGTTCGCGACCTGGCCCGAGCAGGGGTACCGCGTCATCCGCTACGACGCGCGGGGGTACGGGCGATCCGACTTTCCGGAAGCGCCGTTCTCACACCCCGCCGATCTGCTGGGGGTGCTCGACGCGCTGGAAGTGGAGCGGACCGCGCTGGTGGGGTGCTCCATGGGCGGCGGCACGGAAGTGGACTTCGTGCTGGACCACCCGGACCGGGTCTGGGCCTTGGTAACCGTGGCCGCCGGGGTGTCGGGATCCGAGTGGTCGGACGAGAAGTGGGAGAAGATCTGGGAACCGATCGGTGCCGCCCTGGACGCCGAGGATCTCGAGCTCGCCACCGATCTGTGCCTGGAGATCTGGGCGCCCCTGGGGACCGAGGACAGAGCGGGGGCTACGATCCGACGCATCGCCCTGGACAACGCGCAGAACTTCGCCCTCGATGAGTCGGGGTTGGAGATCGCCGCCGATCCGCCGGCCATCACCCGTCTCGAGGAGATCGACGTGCCCACCCTGGTGATCACCGGTGCGGACGACATCGTGGAGATCAACCAGGCCGGCCAGATCCTGGCATCCCGCATACCGGGCGCGGTTCCGGTGATGATCGAGGATGCCGACCACGTGGTGAACCTGCGTCAGCCCGTTGCGTTCGACGCCGCCATCTTGCCGTTCCTGCGTCAGGCGTCGAAGCCTTGACGACCCGACGTTAGCGCTTGTGGGCTTCCTCCCGCGCCTTCTGGTAGGCGTCGATCACCCTCTGCGCCAGTTGTGGCGGCATCTCTTCGTAGTGGTCGAAGGTCATCGAGAACCCTCCCCGCCCTCCCGTCATCGACCGGAGGTCGATCACGTATCGCGCCACCTCGGCCTGAGGCACGGTCGCCCGGATCCGCTGCTTCCCTCCGCCCAGCTGGTCCATCCCCGCGATGCGCCCGCGCTTCGCATTCAGGTCGCCCATCACGTCGCCGGTGTATTGATCGGGGACCACCACCTCCAGGCTCACGACCGGTTCCAGAAGCACGACTCCGGCCTGTTCCACGGCATCCTTGAGCGCCAGAGAGCCCGCCACCTGGAAGGCCATATCCGAGGAATCGACGGGGTGGAACTTCCCATCCACCAGGGTGACCTTCACGTCGACCATCGGGTTCCCGCTGATCACCCCATCGGCCATCGTCTTCACGATGCCCTTCTCGATCGAGGGGATGAATTGATGCGGGATCGCGCCGCCGAAGATCTTGTCCTCGTAGACGAAGCCCTCGCCTCGGGGCAACGGTTCGATCTCGATGTTGCACACCGCGTACTGTCCGTGGCCACCGGTCTGCTTCACGTGACGTCCCTGCGCCTTCGCCTTGCCTCGGATCGTCTCTCGATAGGCGATCTTGGCCGGGGCGGTGCTGACCGCCACGCCGAACTTGCGTTGCAGTCGCTCGATCATCACCTCCAGGTGGGCCTCGCCCATCCCCGACATCACGGTCTCGTGTGTCTCCTCGTTGCGTGAGACCCGCAACGTGGGGTCCTCCTCGCGCATGCGGGCCAGGCCCGTGGCCAGTTTGTCCTCGTCGCCCTTGGTCTTCGGTGAGATCGCGTACGCCAGGAGCGGCTCGGGGATCTCCGGTGTCGATAGCTGCACGGGCGCGTCCTTCGTGCTGAACGTATCGCCGGTGTGCGCGTGCTGGAGCTTCGCGACGGCGCCGATGTCGCCCGCGGCTACCTCCGAGACGGTCTCGTGTTCCTTGCCGACCAGCGTGAAGAGCTGGCCGATGCGCTCGTCGGTGCCCTGGGTGGCGTTGTGGACGCTGGAGTCCGGCCGCACCGTGCCGCTGAACACGCGGAACATCGTGATGTGTCCGACGAAGGGATCGGAGACCGTCTTGAAGACGAACGCGGCGAGCGACCCCTTCTGGTCGCAATCGCGCTGGACCTCGTCACCCCCCTTGCCGACGACGGCGATCGCGCCACGCTCGACCGGCGAGGGGAATTCCTCCACGATGAAGTCCAGCAGCCGGTCGATCCCCATCGCCTTCGCCGCCGATCCCACGATCACCGGAGCCAGTCGTGCGTTCGCGAAGCCGTCCTTGGCCCCCTGCACGATGTGCTCCTCGGGGAGCGTTCCCTCCTCGAGGTACTCCTCGATCAAGGCGTCATCCGATTCGGCGACGGCCTCGATCAGCTTCTCGCGGGCGGGGTCGGCGAGTGCATGGATGTCCTCCGGCCAGTCGGATTCCTCGGCTCTGGGGCCCGACGGATATCGATCCGCCTTCTCGTGGAGCAGGTCCGCGACACCCTCGAACTCGTGCTCTTGGCCGATCGGCAGTTCGAACGGCGCCACCTGGTTCCCGAACGCGGACACGAGTTGGTCCAGGGTGCTCTGGAAGTCCGCTCGCTCCCGGTCCAGCTTGTTCACGAAGATCGCCCGCGGGAGCCCTGCTTCCACCGCGAGCTCCCACGCGGTCTCGGTCTGCACTTCGACGCCGTCGACCGCCGAGACCACCACGATCACGGCGTCGGCCGCCCGAACCGCGGAGCGCAGGTCGCCGATGAAGTCCGCGTAGCCGGGCGCGTCCAGCACGTTGATCTTGACGCCGTTCCACTCGATCGGCGCCATGCTGAGGGACACCGAGATCCCCTTGCGCTGTTCGTCGGGGTCGTGATCGGACACCGTGTTGCCGTCCTCCACCGTGCCCATGCGGGTCAGCGCGCTCGAGGTGAAGAGCATGGCCTCCAGCAGCGTGGTCTTGCCGGAGCCTCCGTGCCCCACCAAGAGGACGTTTCGGATGTCCTTCGCGTCGTAGGTCTTCAACGCCGCCGCTCCTTCGGCCCGAGGTAGGGAGGCATCCTACTCAAGTTGTTAGGCTCGCGCGGACCCGATGTCTCGCTTCCAACGACTCCAGATCTCGTTCCAACGCCAACCGCCTGGCACCGCCATCACCCGCTCGATCCTGATCCTGGGAGCCCTGTCAGCGGTGGGAGCGGCCTGGTTGATCGTGGCACGGGAGCCGGGCGCCGCGGCGGTCGCGGCCGGGGTGTCCGCGCTGCTCCTCTTGATCGGTGGCCATCGCGCGAACCATGGTGCCGGCGGTCCCACCGACCGCATGCTGGACGAGTTGCTGGACCGGGCGTGGGACGCCACGGTGCTGGGTTCGATCGCGTGGGTGGCGCGGGGCCCTCAGCCATCCGTCGCCGCGGCCGCGCTGATCGCCCTGTGCATGAGCTTCTTGTCCTCCTACGTTCGAGCACGGGGGGCGTCGTTGTCGTACTCGGTGGAGGAGAGCCACGTCACCCGCGGCGTCCGCTACGGGCTGGTGACCGCCGGGCTGGCGTTCGGATGGCTCTCCTGGACCCTATGGCTCGCGGCCGCGCTCTCGGCGCTCGCCGCCCTCGTCCGGACCACCCAGGTCGCCCGCGAGGAGCGCATGTGAGCGAGGAGACGCCGAAGCAGCGGTTCGCCTACTACGCATATCGGCTGGTGGCGTGGCTAGGGCTGACCCTGTCGGAGCCCACGGGGAGGCAGGTGTTCACGTGGGCCGGCCGCGTGGCCGAGCGCATGCTGCCCAACGTCAGGGCCACCGTGGCGGCGAACCAGGCCCAGGTGCTGGGCCGACCGGTCGATGATCCGCTGGTGCGTCTCTCGACGCGCGAGGCGTTCGTTCGGTACGGGCGGTTCTGGTACGACGCGTTCCACGCGCAGACCATGGACGACGCCGAGGTGGAACGTCGGTTCGTGGTGGAGGGTGAGGAGCACATGGCCGAGGCCCAGGAGGGCGGTAACGGCGTGATCTTCGCCCTTCCGCACATGGGGAACTGGGACGTGGCGGGTCGCTGGCTGATGGCCCGTGGCCAGAGCCTGGTCTCGGTGGCGGAGCGGCTCGAACCTGAGCGTTTGTTCCGGCTGTTCCTGGAGCATCGGCAGGCCCTTGGGATGGAGATCATCGGCCTGGACGACGGCGGCGTGGGGCAGCGGCTTGCATCGCTGTTGAAGGAGAACCGCGCGGTGGCGCTGGTCGCCGACCGGGACCTCACCGGGCGCGGGGTCGAGGTGGAGATGTTCGGCCGGACCCGGCGGTTGCCGGCCGGCCCCGCGCTCCTGTCGATCTCGACGGGTGCCCCGCTGATCGTGGCGGGCGTGTACGAGACGCGGGACGGATGGCGGTGCACCATGAGCCGCCCGCTCACGGTCGAGCTGTCGGGCAACCGCAAGACGGATGTCAGGTGCCTGACGATCGCGATGGCGCGGAGCTTCGAGGACGCGATCTCGGCTTCCCCACCCGACTGGCACATGTTCCAAGCCGGCTGGGAGCCATGAGAGTGGCCCTCGCCTGCCCCTACGCCTGGGACGACCCGGGTGGGGTGCAGACGCACGTCAGCGAGTTGGCCGGATACCTGCTGGATCGGGGAGACGAGGTGGTGGTGCTGGCTCCGGTGCGAACGGCGGCCCTCGAGCCCTACGTCCGGTCCGTGGGGCGGCCGATCGACATCCCGTACAACGCGTCGAACGCCCCGATCGATCCTCGACCGTGGGCGAGGTCGGCGGTTCGTCGCGCGCTCGAGCGTTTCGGGGCGGATGTGGTCCATGTCCATGAGCCGATGTCCCCGAGCACGGGGATGTGGGCGACGCTCGAAGCGACCGCACCGGTGGTGGCCACGTTCCACAGCGGGGCCACACGCTCGCGTCTGTACGACCTGGCGGCCCCGCTCCTTCGGAGGGTCGCCCGCAGGATCGTGGTCCGGGTGGCGGTGTCCGAGGCCGCCGCTCGCGTCGCGAAGACGCGTCTGGGCGGTCGGTTCGACATCGTGCCGAACGGCGTGGACGTGCAGCGCTTCATGCGAGCGGAGCCGGCGGACCTCGGACCCGGCACCAAGCTCCTGTTCGTGGGGAGGCTCGACCAGCGCAAGGGATTCCCGACGGCCGTGGCGGCTTTCGCCCGTGTGGCGACCGACCGCCCGGACCTCCGCTTGATCGTGGCCGGCGACGGGCCCGACCGATCGGCGGTGGATCCGCTCCCCGTAGATCTGCGGTCCAGGATCACGCTGTTGGGTTCGGTGCCCAACGTGGACCTGCCGCCCATCCACGCCGCCTGCGATCTCTTCTTGGGTTCGGCGGTGGGAGGGGAGAGCTTCGGTGTGGTCCTGGTGGAGGCGATGGCAGCCGGATCGCCCACGGTCGCCAGCGATATCCCCGGATACCGGGAGGTCATCCGCGATGGGATCGACGGCGTGCTGGTGCCGCCGCGGGACCCGGAGGCGATGGCGGATGCGGTGGCCCGCATCCTGGCGGATGCTGAGCTGGCCCGACGGTTGCGCGAGGCGGGCCGCGCACGCGCGGGGACCTTCGACTGGTCGGTCGTGGGTGCGGAGGTGCGGGAGCGATATGACAGAGCCGTGTCCGCAGGCCCGGCGTCGGTACGATAGCCCGCGTGCAGGTGGTCTGGATCCTCGCAGGCATCGCGATCGTGCTGGCGGCAGCCTGGATGTTCTCCTACAACCGGCTGGTCCGGTTCAGGCTCCGCGTGGACAACGGCTGGTCCCAGATCGATGTGCAGTTGCGTCGGCGCTACGACCTGATCCCGAACCTGGTGCGGACGGTCCAGGGGTATGCACGGCACGAGCGCGAGGTCTTCGAGCGGGTCACGCAGGCGCGCGCCCGAGCGATCGACGCAGCCGGGGTGGACGACCAGGCCAGCGCCGAGGACGCGGTCACGGTCGGGCTGCGACAACTCCTCGCCGTGGCGGAGAACTACCCCGACCTGAAGGCGAACGAGAACTTCCTGGCGCTGCAAGAGGAGCTGACCGGCACCGAATCGAAGATCGCGTACGCCCGTCAGTTCTACAACGACCAAGTGATGAAGCTGAACACCGCGATCGCGTCCTTCCCCTCCAGCCTGGTCGCCGGGGTCTCACACTTCGAGCCACGCGCGTTCTTCAACATCGAAGAACCGGTGGTGCGGGGTCCGGTCCAGGTGGATCTCTAGAGCCGCCGTGTACGAGCAGATCGCGTCCAACAAGCGCAAGACGGTGCTGCTCGTCGCGCTCACGATCCTGTTCGTGGCGGCGATCGGGGCCGCGATCGGTTACCTCTTCGGACTCGGGGTGTGGGGCCTGGCGATCGCGGCGGCGGTGGCGATCGCCATGTCGATCGGCTCCTTCCTCTACGGCGACCGTCTGGTCCTGGCGTCGACCCGCGCCCGCGAGGTGACGCCGGAGGAGCAGCCTCGGCTGCACAACATCGTGGAGGGTCTGGCCATCGCGGCCGGGATCCCGAAGCCGAAGATCTACGTGGTCCCCGAGCAGGCACCCAACGCGTTCGCCACCGGACGCGATCCCGAGCATGCCTCGGTGGCCGTGACCGAGGGCCTGCTGGCGATCATGTCGCGCATCGAACTGGAGGGTGTGATCGGACACGAGCTGTCGCACGTCGTGGACCGCGACATGCTGCTGGGAACGGTGGTGGCGACGCTGGTCGGCGCCGCGGTGCTCCTCTCCGAGTTCTTCATGCGCTCGTGGTTGTGGGGAGGGTTCCGGGGTCGCCGGGGGGGCGACGGCGGAGGCGGGGTGGTGGAGCTCGTCGTGTTCGGCATCGGGTTCGCGTTGATGGCGCTGGCGCCGTTGGCCGGCCAGACGATCAAGCTCTCCGTGTCGCACAACCGCGAGTACCTGGCGGACGCCCAGGGGGTGATGCTCACGCGGTATCCGCCCGGACTGATCGATGCCCTCACGACGATCCGAGACGCACCCCACGCGATGCGATCCGCGAACAACGCCACGGCGCACCTGTGGCTCGCCCAGCCCTCCCGCATCCCGGGCGAGGGGAGCGGACGGATGGAGCGTCTGTTCTCCACGCACCCCCCGATCGAGGAGCGGATCCGCCGTCTGAAGGAGATGTGACGTTCCGGCAGAGATGGGCTCCAGGTGTTTGAGGCCCCCCGGATCCGCCGTTAGCATCCCTACCTGGGTCCCCTCAGGGGACCTTCCCCATGTTGGAACCCACACCTGAACCCATCCGAGCCCCCTGAGGAGGTTCTCGACCTTGTCACTCACCCGACGCGGCAAGGCGCTCGTCGCCGGCGGCACGGCCGCCGTCGTCCTCGGCGCCGGTGTCGGCGCCATGGCGCTGACCGGCCACACGCCTCCGGTCATCTCCAGCCTCGCCAGGAAGATCACCGGCCAGGAAGCGCCTCCGACGTGTCCGCTCACGGGGGCACCCCTCCCGGGCGACCGGCAGCCTCCCAACCGCCCGGTCCTCGCTGTGAAGGTCGAGAACACACCGGATGCTCAGCCGCTCAGCGGGCTGAACCACGCCGACATCGTCTATGAGGAGGTCGTGGAAGGGGGCATCACCCGGTTCATCGCCGTGTACCACTGCGGCGACGCCGTCCGTGTGGGCCCGGTGCGGAGCGCCCGCACCACGGACCCGAAGATCCTCCTGCAGTTCAGCCGCCATCCGCTCATGGGATTCAGCGGCGGGGCCCCGAAGGTCGTCAACACGGTTCGCGAGGCCGGTCTGGTGATGATGACCGAGGGCGATCCAGCGGCCGCGTTCACACGGGACGGGACACGCGTGGCACCGCACAACCTCTTCACGAACACCCGCAAGCTTTGGGCGGCAGGGGTCAAACGCGACAAGGGTGAATCGGCCCCCAGTCCCGTGTTCACCTACGGCGACATCCAGAAGCCCAACAAGAAGGCTGCCTCGGCGACGATCGTGTTCTCCGGCCTGGCCACGGCGGAGTGGCGTTGGCAGAAAGGTCATTGGGTCCGCTATCTGGATGGGTCGCCCATGACCCTGGATGACGGCTCCGCCATATCCACCGACAACGTCGTGATCCAGCAGGTGGCCACGACGGAGAGCACCATCACCGACGTAGCCGGGTATCCCTCGCCGGAGGTGACGGTGACGGGCACGGGCAAGGCGTGGATCCTGCGCGGCGGGAAGCTGATCGTCGGCACATGGTCACGGCCCACCGACGGGGACCTCACGATCTTCGAGACCAAGAAAGGCGATGAGATCGCGCTCGAGCCGGGCCGAACCTTCGTGGAGCTCGCACCCACCGGCATGTTCGACGCCCAGATCACCTTCGGTAAGTAGCCCAAAGCCGGGCGTTCGCCGGCGGTACACTCAAGGCCCTGATGGCTGCTGAGGAGGGATCTGCCGTGGAGCGCGAGACCGGCACGTTCCGTGTGAAGTCCGGCCTGGCCGAGATGCTGAAAGGTGGCGTCATCATGGACGTCACCACGGCCGAGCAAGCGAGGATCGCCGAGGACGCCGGGGCCTGCGCGGTCATGGCGCTCGAGCGCGTGCCCGCGGACATCCGCCGCGACGGCGGGGTAGCCCGCATGGCCGACGCCATCAAGGTCGAGGAGATCCAGGAGGCGGTCACTATCCCGGTGATGGCTAAGGCCCGGATCGGGCACTTCGTGGAGGCGCAGATCCTCCAATCGCTGGGTGTGGACTACATCGACGAGTCCGAGGTGCTCACCCCCGCCGACGAGCAGTTCCACATCGACAAGTGGGCGTTCACGGTGCCGTTCGTGTGCGGCGCCCGGAACCTGGGCGAGGCGTTGCGACGGATCGCCGAGGGCGCCGCGATGATCCGCACGAAGGGTGAGGCCGGCACGGGCAACGTGGTCGAAGCCGTGACTCACCAGCGCACCATGCTCACCCAGATCGCCGAGCTCACCACCCTGCGACCCGAGCAGCATGTGACGGCGGCCAAGGAGCTTGGCGCACCGGTCGACCTGGTCCGCGACGTCGCACGGCTCGGGCGGCTGCCGGTCGTGAACTTCGCGGCCGGCGGGCTCGCGACCCCCGCCGACGCCGCGCTCATGATGCAGCTCGGCGTGGATGGTGTCTTCGTGGGGTCGGGCATCTTCAAGTCCGCCGATCCGGCCACCATGGCGCGTGCCATCGTTGAGGCCACTACCCATTTCCAGGACCCCGACGTCCTGGCCAAGGTCTCTCACGGGCTGGGCGACCCGATGGCGGGGCTCGAGATCGCCTCGCTGGAGACGCGTCTCCAAGATCGCGGCTGGTAGTCGCGGGAGCGCAGGTGAAGGCCGGCGTCCTCGCCCTGCAGGGCGATTTCCGCGAGCACGGGCTGGCCCTCGCCGCCGCCGGCGCTACCCCGGTCGACGTCCGGCTTCCCGAACACCTCGCCGACGTAGCGTGTCTGGTGATCCCCGGTGGCGAGTCGACCACGATCGCGAAGCTCGCGCGCGCCTACGACCTGGTGGAGCCGATCCGCGATCGGGCCGCGGCCGGCATGCCGATCTTCGGGACCTGCGCGGGCATGATCCTGCTGGCCGCCCGCGTCCAGGATGGACCGGCGGGGTTCGGGCTGATGGATATCGGCGTGCAGCGCAACGCGTATGGTCGGCAGGTGGAGAGCTTCGAGGCCGATCTGGACGTTGAGGGGATCGATCACCGGGTCCGGGGTGTGTTCATCCGCGCACCGCGCGTCAGCGACGTGGGCCCCGAGGTGCATGTCCTGGCCTCGCATGAGGGCTCGCCGGTCGTGCTGGAGGAAGGCAACCTCCTGGTGGCATCATTCCATCCTGAGCTGGTGGGCGATCCGAGCCTGCACGCCTACATGCTGAGCAAGGTCTAAGAGGAGTCGAGCAGATGTCCGGTCACTCCAAGTGGGCGACGATCCGACGGAAGAAAGAAGCCACCGACGCCAAGCGTTCGAACATGTACGCGAAGCTTCTGCGGGCCGTGGAGGTCGCCGCGCGGGAGGGCGGGGGCAACGTCGACGCGAACATGACGCTGGCCTCCGCGGTGGAGAAGGCGAAGAGCTTCTCGGTGCCCAACGACAACATCGAGCGAGCGATCAAACGTGGTTCGGGCGATCTGTCCGACGGCGCCCGCTACCAGGAGCTCCACTACGAGGGGTACGCGCCCGGCGGGGTGGCGTTGTTGATCGAGGTGCTCACCGACAACCGGAACCGCACCGGCCAGGAGATCCGCCACGCGTTCACGCGGAACGGCGGCAACCTGGGCGATCAGGGCAGCACGGCCTGGATGTTCACCCGCAAGGGGCTCATCACGGTGGACAAGGACCTGGCGCCGGACGAGGATCCGTTGCTCGACCTCGCCCTGGATTCGGGAGCCGAGGACCTTCACGACTCGGAGAGCTCCTGGGACATCGTCACGGCGCCGAACGCCTTCAAGAGCGTCCAGAAGGCCCTTGAGGGAGCCGGGGTGACGGTGGCATCCGCGGAGATCACGATGATCCCCCAGACCTCGATCGCCGTGGACGGTGGCGAGGCGAAACAGGTCCTCAACCTGATCGAGGCCCTGGAGGAGCTGGACGACGTCCAGAACGTCTACGCCAACTTCGATATCGCCGAAGAGATCATGGCCTCGCTGTAGCGGGCGGCGTGGTTGCCTCGGTCCCGGGCCGACCCTAGACTGGGCGAACGGATGTTCGATTCCTGCGTGCTCGGTGTGGACCCCGGTATCGCCCGCCTCGGCCTCGCCGTGGTGGCGCGGAGCGATCGAACGACCTCGCTGGTGTGGGCGGACACCGTCACCACGCCGTCCGGACACGCCGAGGCTCAGCGGCTCCGCGCTCTGGTGGTGGCCGTGCGCGAGGCGATCGACGGCCATCATCCCGACGCGGTGGCGATCGAACGGGTGGCGTTCAACCGCAACCAGGTGAGCGCCCTCACCGTGGCCCGGGTCACCGGCGCGGTGATGGCGGCGGCGGCCGAGGCTGGGCTCGTCGTGGATGAGTACAGCCCCACCCAGGTGAAGAGCGCCGTTGCGGGAGCGGGCAACGCCGACAAAGAGCAGGTGCGGGCGGCGCTGGTCCGGGTACACGGTCTCCGCGACGTGCCTACCCAGCCCGATGCCGCGGACGCGGTCGCCGTGGCCATCACGCACCTGGCGGGTGCCGGTCTGCGAGCCGCGGCGCGCGCGGCGGCGCGATGATCTCGTTCCTGGAGGGGGAGGTCGTCGAGAAGTCCGCGGATCGCGTGGTGCTGGCCGTGGGTGGGGTGGGCTACGACGTCACCGTCCCGACCTCGGTCGTGGGAAGGCTCCCGGCCGTCGGCCGCGTGGCGAGGGTCCAGACTCGGCTCGTGGCGCGTGACGACGCCATGATCCTCTACGGGTTCTCGACGGCGGACGAACGACAGCTGTTCGACCTGCTGACCGGGGTGAGCGGGGTCGGGCCTAAGATGGCGCTCTCGTTCCTTTCGGCGATGGCGTCCCAAGCCCTCCGGCGGGCGGTGGCCTCAGGGGATGCGGAGGCGCTCACGGTGGTGCCGGGCGTGGGCAAGAAGGTGGCCCAGCGGGTCGTGCTTGACCTGCGCGACACCTTGGGCGGCGAGGGCGACCTGCCGGCGGAGGGACCTCTCGCCGACGCACGAGAGGCGCTCGTGTCGCTGGGGCTCACGCCCGCCGAGGCCAGCGAGGCGCTCGCGGGCCTCGAGCCCGACGGCCGCCCCGTCGAGGAGTTGCTCCGCGAAGCGCTGCAGAAGGCGGGACGGTAGAGCGTGGACGACGATCGCCTGATCGAGGCCGCAACGGTCGATCCGGAGGATCGCGAGTTCGACGTCGCCCTGCGCCCGCGGACCCTGGCCGAGTTCGTCGGGCAGGAGCGGGTGAAGGAGCAGCTCGCGCTGTTGATCGACGGCGCGCGTCGGCGCGCAGAAGCCGTGGACCATCTGCTGTTCAGCGGCCCGCCCGGGCTCGGGAAGACGACGCTGGCCCAGATCGTGGCTCATGAGATGGAGGTGGGCTTCCAGCCGACGTCAGGACCGGCCCTGGACCGCCCCAGCGACCTGGCCGCCATCCTCACCAACCTGAGCGACGGCGACGTGCTCTTCGTCGATGAGGTCCATCGCATGCCCCGGCCGGTCGAAGAGGTCCTGTACCCAGCGCTGGAGGACTTCAACCTGGACGTCGTGCTGGGCAAGGGCCCGACGGCCAGGTCGATCCGCCTGGAACTTCCGCGGTTCACGCTCGTGGCTGCCACCACGCGTCCCGGGCGGATCACGCTTCCCCTTCGCGAACGCTTCGGCTTCTCGCCCCGTCTCGACTACTACTCCGTCGAGGAGCTCACGCAGATCGCCGGGCGATCGGCGGGCATCCTGGGGGTCCGGACCGACGAGGAGGGAGCGGCCGAGATCGCGCGGCGGTCGCGCGGCACCCCTCGGATCGCGAACCGACTGCTGCGGCGCGTGCGCGATTTCGCCGAGGTCCGCCATCAAGGGGCCATCACCGGGCAGATCGCTCGCGACGGCTTGGTGGTGTTCGAGGTCGACGAGCTCGGATTGGACCGCCTCGATCACGCGATCTTGGCGACGATCGTCGAGAAGTTCGGCGGGGGGCCGGTGGGTCTGTCCACCCTGGCGGCGGCCGTCGGCGAGGAGCCCGACACCGTCGAGGACGTGGTGGAGCCCTACCTCCTCCAGCTGGGGTTCCTCAAGCGGACGCCGCGCGGTCGGGTGGCGACCGAGCGCGCCTATCAGCACCTGGGTGTCACGGCGCCCGGCACCCTGCCCCTGTAGACTCGCAGGCCGCGGCACCTGACCCGACACCCCAAGGATGTGACCATGCTCTCCCTCATCGCCCAACAGTCGCAGGGCAATCCGCTCACGGGTGCGTTGATCCCGCTCGTCTTGATCGGCGGCGTCTTCTACTTCCTGATCTTGCGTCCGCAGCAGCGCCGTCAGAAGGCGCAGCAGGCATTGCTGAGCAGCGTGCAGGTTGGCGACGACGTCGTGACCACCTCCGGCATCTTCGGGACCGTCACGGGCATCGACGACGAGGACGGCACCGTCACCGTCGAGATCGCGCAGGGCATCGAGATCAGGTTGCTGCGGGCAGGTATCGGCCGCCGGCTGGCGGACGAGGATGAGGGATACGAAGAGGACGCCGACGACGAGGGGTCCGAGGACGCCGACGACGCCGGCGAGCAGCAAGGGCCCGTCCAGGAGCGGTGAGCGCTTCCGACGGGTTCGAGTCTCCCCTGAACGCCGAGGCCGCTCCTCCTCTCCCGACCGAGGGCGAAGAAGCCCCCGGTGTCACCCTGCAGGACGTCCAGACCAACGAGGAGCTGTCGCTCTTCATCTCGTCGGCGGACCGAGTGATGGCCGCCATGGGATACACCGAGCATGGGTTCCGCCACGCGAACCTGGTGGCCAGGATCGCGTATCAGGTACTCGCGCGGCTCGAGTTCACCGAGCGCGAGGCCGATCTGGCCTCGGTCGCTGGTTACCTGCACGACGTGGGGAACGCGCTGGCGCGCGACACGCACGGCCAGACGGGGGCCATCCTCACCTATCAGGCCCTGCGCGACACGGTGCCTGGGCGGGACCTGATGCCGATCGTGGCCGCGATCGCGAACCACGAGGAGACCGAGGGGACCGCGGTGTCAGCCGTGTCGGCAGCGGTGATCCTGGCCGACAAGACCGACGTGCATCGCAGCCGGGTGCGGCGCTCCGGGCAGGTGGAGTTCGACATCCACGATCGGGTTAACCATGCCGTGGAACAGTCGTTCCTGCGGGTAGACTCTGACGCTCGCACGGTCAGCCTCGAACTGACCATCGATACGCAGATCAGCCAGGTCATGGAGTACTTCGAGATCTTCCTTGGGCGTATGCAGATGTGCCGGCATGCCGCGGCGTGCCTGGACGCGCGCTTCCGTCTCGTGATCAACGACGCGGAGCTCGCGTGAAGCGAACCCGTGGCCTCTGGGCCTCGATCATCTTCGTCGGCATCCTGGTGGTGGCCTCCCTGATCGGGTTCTTCACGGGTGCCTTGGCGCCCAAGTTGGGGCTCGATCTGGAGGGTGGCGTCTCGGTGATCCTGTCGGCTCCGGCCGCCACGCCGAAGGACGTGATGGAGCAGGCCCTCACGAACATCCGCAACCGCGTCGACGCGTTCGGCGTCGGCGAGCCGCAGATCTTCCTGTCCGGCACCACGATCGACGTCCAGATCCCCGGCAGTGCGAACGGGACCGTGGATGAACGAGCGGCCGACCTGGACTGCCTGGTCGGTCCGGCGGAGACGAACCATGGGTGTGCCGATGACCCGGAGACAGCGTCATCGGCCCTGGCGGAGCTGAAGGTGGTCACCGTGCCTGCGGAGGTGTGCATCGAGGACCCGAAGGGGACCCGCTTGGGCGACTGCCTGAGCACCCAGGACGAGGCCGACGCGCAGCTGGCGACGTACACCGTGGCGCCGAAGACGGAGCCGAGCGCGACGCCCAGCTCGGGTCCGTCGCCCGCCGGCGACGCAGGCACCTTCTGCATCGCGGATGCTTCCGGCACCGAGCTCGCGTGTTACCCGACGAAGAAGGCCGCGAACGACGCGAAGGACGGGGCCGCGACGGTCGTCACCGAGAACACGTACTGCGTCGCACCCGACGGTGCGGCCTCGTCGCCCACCGTCGAGCCGTCGCCATCGGCAACCCCCTCGCCGTCATCCTCCGGATCGCCGTCTGTATCAGCCTCTCCGACCCCGGCCCCCACGGCCTTCTCGAAGCTCGACCAGGACGGTGCGCAGCCGCTGCCCTGCGGGCTGGCGTCGAAGGACGCCGCCGCCTCGGCGCTCTCGGCGATCCAGGTCAAGCACGTTTCCAACCAGTACTGCGTGACGAGCTCGGCTGGGCAGGCTCAGGGTTGCTTCATCAGCCGGGAGGCCGCGGATGAACAGCAACGCCGGCTGGGTCAGGACCGGTTGCTGTCCGTGATCGGCAAGACGGCGCGCCTGGAGCAGCGTCCCGTGCTCGCGGTGATCGCTCCGGGCGATCCAACGTATGAGACGACGGTGGTCACGTGCGCGACGGAGAAGCAACGCGCCACGAAGGGATGCTCGTACCAGGCGCTGGATCCCAAGGAGGTCGTCTACCTGGGTCAGTCCGGGGAGAAATACCGGCTCGGGCCCGTGGTGCTGAGCGGCGACCAGGTCACCAAGGCGACGGCTGTCCTGTCGGGGGACGCAGACCCAGGCCATCACCGAGTGGACGGTGGAGTTCCAGCTGGACAGTGACGGCGCGAAATCCTTCGCGGACGCCACCACCGCGGCGGTGAGCCAGGCCCCGCCGCAGAACCAGATCGCCATCGTGGTGGACCGGCAGGTGATCTCCGCTCCGCGGGTCATCAACCCCATCACGGACGGCCGGGGTGTGATCACCGGTGGGTTCACCGAACAAGAGGCCAAGGACCTCGCCACCGTCCTGAACGCCGGTGCCCTGCCGGTGGAACTGACGCGTCAGTCCGTCCAGACGGTGAGTCCCACCCTGGGCCAGGAGTCGCTGAAGCAGGGCATCGTGGCAGGTCTCGTGGGACTGATCCTGCTGTTCCTGTACCTGCTCTTCTACTACCGGCTCCTGGGCATCGTCGCCTGGCTGGGGATGTCGATCTGGGCGATCCTCGCGCTCGCACTCGTGTCACTGGCCGGCATCGAGTTCGGGTACGCCCTGACCCTGGCTGGGGTCGCGGGTCTGGTGATCTCCCTCGGTGTCACCGCGGACTCGTACATCGTGTTCTTCGAGCGCCTCAAGGACGAGGTGCGGGGCGGCCGCTCCGCGCGGGCCTCGGTGCAACCCGCGTTCAAGCGGGCATACCGCACGATCGTGGCCGCCGACATCGTCACCGGCATCGCCGCTGTCGTGCTGTACCTCACCGCCGTGAGCTCCGTCCGTGGGTTCGCGCTGACCCTGGGTGTGGCGACCCTGCTCGACCTGTTCGTCGTGTGGTTCTTCAAGCGGCCCACCGTCTTCCTGATCGCCCGGAACGAGCGATTGGTGAACCTGCGCGGGTTCGGCCTGACGAGCGGCGTGGCGGGCGAGCCGGAGCCCGATGACATCGTCGCCGTAACCGCACCGGGGGACGCATGAACGTACGCCACATGGTCGCGACGTACCGGGGTCACACGATCCCGCATATCCGTTTCGTGGAGCGGCGCAACGTGTGGTTCGGCTTCTCGGGGGTGTTGATCGCGCTGTCCCTGATCGGGCTCGTGTTCATCGGTCTGAACTATTCGATCGACTTCGAGGGGGGCGCCGAGATCGACTACACGGTCGCCCGGGCCGTGACCGCCCAGCAGGTCTCGCAGATCATGGCGGAGAACGGGCGGGCGGACGCCGAGGTCCAGCTGGTGGACGGTGGCCAGCAGGTGCAGATCCGCACCACGACCCTCACCGCCGACGGCACTTCGCAGGCGCTTATCGACACGCTTGCCAAGCAGGCGGGGATCCAGTCGAGCGATGTGAACATCCAGGACATCGGGCCGACATGGGGGAAGGAGATCTCCCGCAAGGCGTTGCAAGGACTGGTGGTGGTCCTCCTCGCGATCACCGCCTACATCTCCGTACGATTCGAATGGAAGATGGCGATCGGCGCGATGGTGGCGCTGGTGCACGACGTGCTCATCACGGCCGGGGTCTATGCCCTGTCGAGGCGTGAGGTGACGCCCGAGACCGTGATCGCGATCCTCACGATCCTCGGGTTCTCGCTCTACGACACCGTGGTGATCTACGACAAGATCAAGGAGAACACCGAGTCCACGGCCCTGGTCTCGAGGCTCGGATACAACGGCGTGGTCGATCTCTCGCTGAACCAGACCGTGATGCGCTCCGTGAACACATCCCTGGTGGTGTTGCTCCCGATCCTCTCGCTCCTGCTCCTCGGGGGAGCCACCTTGAAGGACTTCGCGTTCGCGATGTTCGTCGGGGTGACGATCGGAGCCTATTCCTCGATCTTCATCGCCGCCCCCGTGCTGACCATCTTGAAGGGCCGCGAGAAGCGGTACCAACAGCTGGAGGCGCGCCGGAGCCGCCAGGCCGACAAGGCCGTAGCCACCGCCGGCGCCGGCGCTTCCGGGGCCACGCGCACCTCGGAGGCGGCCGCCGCCCGGGCCACGGCACGGCAGGCCGGGCCGGCGCGGCCTCGTCCGAAGAGCAAGCGACGCCCTCCCGCCAAGAAGAAGCGGAGGTAAACCGTGGAGATCGATGAGATCAAAGGCCTGATCCGCGACGTTCCGGACTTCCCGGAGCCCGGCATCGTCTTCAAGGACATCACCCCCGTCCTGGCCGACCCCATCGCGTTCTCCACCATCACGGATCTGATCGTGGTGCATTTCGGCCGCGGCAACGTCGACAAGGTGGTGGGCATCGAGGCTCGCGGGTTCATCCTCGCATCGCCGGTGGCGTACCACTTCGGCGCCGGGTTCGTTCCGATCCGCAAGGAGGGGAAGCTGCCGTCGGTCACGTTGGGTGAGGAATACGCGCTCGAGTACGGCAACGCTACCCTCGAGATCCACCGCGATGGGATCCACCCCGGGGAGCGGGTGCTGATCGTCGACGACGTGCTTGCCACGGGGGGGACCGCGAACGCGGCGGCATCGCTCGTGAGCCAGATCGGGGGGCAGGTCTGCGGGATCTCTTGCCTGATCGAGCTGGACTTCCTGGACGGCCGATCGAAGCTCGGCGACCATGAGGTTCACACCCTGATCCACTACTGAACCCCCCCCGGCCTCCGTACACTCAAGGGAGGAGGTCAACCACGTGGGCGAGACGGACCGAGAGGTGCTGGCCGGGCAGCCGGCCGAGCCCGATGTCGCCGAGCCACGTGGGCGCCGCCTCCCCATCCCGCGTCTGCGACGCGGCGACCCCGGCCCACCCTCCCGCGTCGAGCCACTCCTGAAGAAGGTGCGCACCTACAACCCCAGGGCGGACGCGAAGGCGCTGGCCGCGGCCTTCCGGTTCGCCGAAGGCTCGCACGAGGGTCAGAAGCGCATCAGCGGGGAGGACTTCATCGAGCACCCCCTGGCGGTGGCGGGGATCCTGGCAGACCTGCGCCTGGACACCACGACGCTGGAGGCTGCGCTCCTGCACGACACGGTGGAGGACACCGAGGTCACCCTGGAGGTGATCGAGGCCGAGTTCGGCGAAGAGGTCGCCCGGATCGTCGACGGCCTCACCAAGCTGGACCGGTTCCAGTTCCGCTCCCGCGAACAGCAGCAGGCCGAGAACGTCCGCAAGATGATCGTGGCCATGGCTGGCGACATCCGTGTGCTCCTGATCAAGCTGGCGGACCGACTGCACAACATGCGCACGCTGGAGAGCCTCGCCGCTGCGAAGCAGCGAGCGATCGCTACCGAGACGCTCGAGATCTACGCCCCTCTCGCCAACCGTTTGGGCGTCCAGGAGATCAAATGGGAGCTGGAGGATCTGTCCTTCAAGACCCTGCATCCGGGGCCCTACCGCGAGATCGCGAGCTTGGTCGCCGCCCGCCGGGACGAGCGGACCTCGTTGATCGAGGAGGTCACCACCGCCCTGCGCACCAAGCTGAAAGAGCTCGGGATCAAGGCGGACGTGGACGGCCGTCCGAAGCACCTGTACTCCATCTACGAGAAGATGGTGATCCGCGGCAAGGAGTTCAACGAGATCTACGACCTGGTCGGCGTCCGGGTCGCCGTCGAATCGCTGCGGGATTGCTACGCCGCGCTCGGCGCCGTCCACGCCCTTTGGAAGCCCGTACCCGGCCGGTTCAAGGACTACGTGGCGATGCCCAAGTCCAACATGTATCAGTCCCTGCACACCTCGGTGGTGGGGCCCGGAGGCAAGCCGTTGGAGATCCAGATCCGCACCCGGGACATGCATCGCACGGCCCAGTTCGGCATCGCGGCGCACTGGCGCTACAAGGAGGGGAGCAAGCAGGCCCGCGAGGCGGCCGACATGGCGTGGCTGGGGCAGATGATGGAGTGGCTGAAGGACATGGCCGACCCCCGGGAGTTCATGGAGGGGCTCAAGATCGACCTGTCCGGCGGTCGCGTCTTCGTCTTCACCCCGAAGGGCGACGTCGTGAACCTCCCGCAGGGAGCCACGCCCGTCGATTTCGCCTACGCGATCCACACCGACGTGGGACACCGAACGATCGGGGCGAAGGTGAGCGGCAAGCTCGTGCCGCTCGACTACGAGCTTCGGACCGGCGACAGCGTGGAGATCCTGGCATCGAAGGCGCAGGGTGAAGGCCCATCACAGGACTGGCTGCAGTTCGTAGCCACCCCCCGCGCGCGCAACAAGATCCGCCAATGGTTCGCTCGCGGACGGCGCGAGGACGCGATGGAACACGGCAAGGACGCGCTGCAGCGCCTGATGCGCAAGCAGAACCTGCCCATCAAGCGGCTCGCCACGGAGGACGCTTTGGCGTCGGTGTCGGCGGACCTCAAATATCCGGATCTTGAATCCCTCTACGTGGCGGTGGGGGAGGGACACGTGTCGCCGCAGTCGGTGGTCGCCCGCCTCACGCGCAGCGTCTCCGGTCCCGAGGAAGACGTCACCGAGGTCCCTCTCGCGCGTCCGGTACGTGTCGCCCCTCGCGATGTGGGGCAGGGCGTGATGGTGAAGGGACTTCCCGATGTGTGGGTGCGCCTGGGACGCTGCTGCACGCCGGTCCCGGGCGACGCGATACTCGGCTTCGTCACCCGAGGTCAGGGTGTGAGCGTGCATCGGACGGATTGTCCCAACGTGAAGTCGCTCAGCAAAGAGCCCGAGCGGCTCATCGAGGTCACGTGGGCCGAGGGCAAACCGACCTCGTTCACGGTGGCGATCCAGGTGGAGGCCCTGGACCGGACGCGGCTGCTGTCCGACGTCGCCACCGTCCTGTCGGACAGCCATGTGAACATCCTGTCGGCCACCTCATCCACCGGGCGCGATCGCATCACGCGGCTCCGATTCACGTTCGAGTTGGCGGACATCGCGCACCTCTCCAGCGTCCTCGCGTCCGTCAAGCGCGTCGAGAGCGTGTTCGACGCATACCGGGTCGTCCCGAGCTAGGGTTGGCTGCTGATGCGGGTCGTGCTCCAGCGCGTTCGCCGTGCGTCGGTGGCGGTGGAGGGCCGGCCGGTGGCCGAGATCGGCCTCGGATACCTGCTGCTGGTGGGCATCGGTGCTGATGACGCCGATGACGAGGTCGAGCGTCTCGCCGAGAAGGTCGTCAATCTCCGTGTCTTCGCCGACGATGCGGGGAAGATGAACCGAGCTCTGGGCGATGTCGGCGGCCAGGTCCTGGTGGTGTCCCAGTTCACGCTCTATGGGGACGTGCACAAGGGTCGCCGCCCCTCGTGGACGGACGCCGCCGCTCCGGAGATCGCAGCCCAGCGTGTGGAGGCGTTCGCCCGCGCGATCGAGGCTCACGGCGTCCGGGTGGGTCGGGGTGTCTTCGGAGCCGACATGGCCGTGGAGCTGATCAACGACGGACCGGTGACGTTGATCCTTGACGCGGGTGACTTCCGACGACGGCCTTGACGCTGGTGGACGAGCGCCCCCACGATGGACGGCGACGAAGGGAAGGGGTCGATCATGCTGTCCGACCTACGTGTTCATTGCACGATCCCGGTGGCCGATCTCGATCGCGCCAGGGCGTTCTACGCTGAGAAACTCGGGATGGAACCGGCCGAGGTGACGCCAAGCGGGGCCACCTATCGCTGCGGGGAGGGCACCGCCTTCCTGCTGTTCCCGACCCCCTCGTCGGGCACGGCGGAGAACACCGCCATGGGGTTCACCACCCTCGACATCGAGGAGGAAGTCACCGAACTGCGTGATCGGGGGGTGGTGTTCGAGGAGTACGACCACCCGACGCTGAAGACGGTTGACGGGATCGCCCAGGTACCCGTCGGACGTGCGGCTTGGTTCAAGGACAGCGAGGGCAACATCATCGGGCTCGTCCAGTTCGACTGAGCAGGTCCCCAGGGCCATATCCAGGGGGATCGCCCGGGATAGGCTCCGTTAGCATGTGGCCTCATGTGGCTCGAGGTCTTCGATCGGAATCCATTCGGGACGAACTGCTGGCTCCTCGCCGCCGAAGGTTCCGACGACGCCGTCGTCGTCGATCCCGGGTTCGAACCCACGGCGGTGCAGGGCTTGCTGGACGCAGCCGGGAAGCGAGCCGTGGGGGTCCTCGCCACGCATGCCCACAGTGACCACGTGGGAGAGGCCGGCGATCTCGCCGGCGACGTGCCCATCTACATCCACGAGGCCGACGCAGTGGCGTTCACCGATGAGCCCGCGTGGAACGCCGGCTTCGCCAACCCGGTGGCTCCGGCCAAAGACCTGCGCACCATCGCCGATGGCGATGTCCTGACGTTCGCAGGCTTCACGGTGGAGGTCATGCACACGCCGGGACACACGCCGGGGCATTGCATCTTCCGCACAGACGCGTGGGTCCTCTCCGGCGACCTTGTGTTCGCTGGTTCGATCGGTCGTTCCGACTTCACGAACTCCGATCCTTCCGCGATGCGGGCGAGCCTGCGCCGGTTCCTCACGTTGCCCGACGCCCTTCCGGTCCTGCCGGGCCATGGCCCCGACACGACCGTGGGTCGCGAGCGAGCCACGAACCCCTTCCTGGCGGAGCTCCGGTGACCCAGCTCACGCCGCCGCGGGGAACGGCCGACCTGCTGCCGCCCCGCTCCGAGGCCATGCTCGCCCTGTACAGGGCCTCGGTCCACATGGCGTCGACGTTCGGGTACCGCTACGTCGAGACCCCCACCTTCGAGTCCACCGAGCTCTTCGAGCGGACCTCGGGCGCGACCTCGGATGTCGTGTCCAAGGAGATGTACACCTTCCGCGACAAGGGCGATCGTTCGGTCACGCTCCGTCCGGAGAGCACGGCCGGAGTCATGCGTGCGTACCTCTCGCATGCGCAGGAGCTGCCCAACCCGTTCAAGGCCTACTACATCGCCACGGAGTTCCGGCATGGGAGGCCGCAGGCCGGTCGCTTGCGTGAGTTCCGTCAATGGGGCATCGAGGTGATCGGTGTGGCCGAGGCGCAGGCCGACGTCGAGGTCATCACGGTCGGCGACCGGTACCTGCGTGAGCGTGGGCTGGTGGACCTCACCCTGCTCCTGAACTCGATCGGGGACGAGACCTGCCGGCCCGCCTATCGTGAGCTGCTGATCGCGTACTTCGAACCACACCTGGAAGAACTCGATCGTGACTGCCGGGATCGCCTACGCAGGAACCCGTTACGGGTGTTCGACTGCAAGGTGGACGGCGGGAAGGACTTCGTGCTGGCCGCTCCGACGATCGCCGATCACCTCTGTGACGCCTGCTCGGCACACTTCGCGTCTGTGCGGGAAGGCCTCGACCGAGCGGAGGTCGCCTACACCCTCGATCCGCGGATGGTCCGTGGCCTCGATTACTACACGCGGACCGCGTTTGAATGGGTCTCCGGTGTGCTGGCGGCCAACAAGGCGGGCACGGTGACCGCGGGCGGACGCTATGACGGCCTCGCCCAGGAGTTGGGCGGTCCCGCCGCCCCGGGTGTCGGCTTCGCGATGGGGCTCGACCGCGTGCTCCTGGCGATGGAGGGGGAGGGCACACCCATCCCGGTTCGGGGGGGAGGCGTGCGGTGCTTCGTGGTGGGTGTGGGCCTGGACGCACGCGGCGCCGCCGAGGCTCTGCTCGCGGAGCTGCGCGCGGCAGGGGTGTCGGCCGGCGCGGCGTTCGGCGACCGTCCGATGAAGGCCCAGATGAAGATGGCCGATCGTGCCGACGCGGAGTTCGCGGCGATCCTGGGCTCGGAGGAGCTCTCCACGGGGACCGTGACGCTCCGACGTCTCGCCGACGGCGAGCAGGAGACGGTGGCCTCCGAGGAGATCGTCCACCGCCTCAGCCGCCGGACCGATGTCGGGTCGCCGCCATGACGGACATGCGGACAACGATGCGGTCGCACGCGGCCGGCGATCTGCGCATGACGGAGGAGGGCATCGAGGTCGCCCTGTGCGGCTGGGTGGCCCATCGGCGTGACCACGGAGGCATCACCTTCATCGACCTGCGGGACAGGCAAGGTGTCGTGCAGCTGGTGTTCCACCCTGAGGAAGCCCCCCAGGCGCACACGGCAGCCCAGTCGCTGGGTGGTGAGGACGTCGTCCGCGTCCTCGGTCGGGTTCGCGCCCGACCGGAAGGGATGCGGAACCCCGAGCTCGGCACCGGCGACGTCGAGATCGCCGTGACGCAACTGCAGGTGCTGGCCGAGGCCGATACCGTGCCGTTCCAGATCGAGGACTATACGGAACCGAACGAGATGCTCCGCCTCGAGTTCCGATACCTGGACCTTCGCCGGCACGAGATGACACGGCGCCTTCGATTGCGCCATGAGGCGAACCGCATCACGCGCGACTATCTCGACCGACGTGGGTTCCTCGAGGTCGAGACCCCCATGATGACCCGCTCCACGCCCGAGGGGGCGCGCGACTTCCTGGTTCCCTCCCGGTTGACCCCCGGATCGTTCTACGCCTTGCCACAGTCGCCCCAGCAACTGAAACAGCTGCTGATGGTGGCGGGCCAGGACCGCTACTACCAGATCGCTCGCTGCATGCGGGATGAGGATCTGCGGGCCGATCGGCAGTTCGAGTTCACCCAGCTGGATGTGGAGATGTCGTTCGTGGAGCAGGAGGACGTGTTCCGCGAGATGGAGCCGCTGTTCGCCCGGCTCACGAACGAGCTGGCGGGCGGCGATGTGGAGACGCCGTTCCCCCGCCTCACGTTCGATGAGGCCATCGAGCGGTTCGGGTCCGACAAGCCGGACCTGCGCTACGGCATGGAGCTGGTGGATCTGGCGCCGGTGTTCGCCACCACGGGATTCAACGCGTTCGCCACCGTCCTGACGGCTGGCGGCCGCATCAAGGCGATCGTCGCCCCCGGCGGGGGGGACTGGGCCGCAAGGAGCTGGACGGCCTGATCCAGGATACGAAGGGGCGCGGCGCGGCGGGGCTCGTGTGGGTCGTCGTCGAGGAGGACGGCCTGAGGTCGCCGGTCGAGAAGTTCCTCAGGGCGGACGAGGTCGAGGGGATCCGCTCGGCGACGGGGGCGTCGCCGGGTGATCTGATCCTGATCGTCGCCGACAAGCCCGATCGGGTGGCGGTCGCGCTGGATGGATTGCGGCGCACGATGGCGACGCGGTTGGATCTGATCCCCGAGGATCGACTGGGCCTACCTGTGGATCACGGATCCACCGCTGTTCGAGTACAACGAGGAGGAGGGGCGGTGGACCAGTTCCCATCACCCGTTCACGGCGCCCGCGGACGACGACCTGGAACCGGACACGGCCAAGGCCAAGGCCTACGACCTGGTGCTGAACGGGTGGGAGCTCTCCTCCGGAAGCATCAGGATCCATCGCCCGGACATCCAACGGAGGATCTTCGAGATCCTGGGGCTGAGTGAGCCGGACGTGGAGGAGAAGTTCGGTCACCTCCTTCGGGCGTTCCGCTACGGCGTGCCCCCGCACGGTGGGATCGCGTTCGGTTGGGACCGCGTGGTGGCCCTGCTCGCGGGGGTGGAAGCGATCACCGAGGTGATCGCGTTCCCCAAGACCAACTCCGGGTTCGACCCGCTCACGGGCGCGCCCGCGCCCGTCGCCCGGGAGCAGCTCCGCGATCTGGGCCTCCGCACGATCGAACCCCCGAAGGAGGCCTGAGGTGACCGATCTGACCCCTCAGCAGCTTTCGCTGTTCGGACCGCCGAACCTGGCGTACCTGGCGACGGTGATGCCCGACGGTTCACCGCACGTCTCTCCGCTGTGGGCGGACACCCGTGACGGGATGATCCTGCTGAACACCGCGGACGGTCGCGTCAAGGTGGACAACGTCCGCCGCGATCCGCGCGTCGGCGTCGCGATCCACGATCGGGACCATCCCCATCCGCCGGTCGCGATGCGCGGCACCGTCGTCGAGATCACCGCCGACGGCGCCGCTGAACACATGGAGGATCTGGCGCGGCGATACACCGGCGAGGCCTGGAAGCCGGTAGAAGGGCAGGTCCGCATCCTGCTGGTCATCCGCCCCGACACCGTGCTGGGCTGGACGTAGGGGTCAACGTGGGCGATCAGCCCCTCGCCGCCCGGATGCGCCCGCGTTCCTTCGACGAGTTCGTGGGTCAGGGACACCTGGTGGGGGAGGGGACCGCCCTCAGCCGAGTGCTGAGCGGTGGGAACCTCCCTTCGATCATCCTGTGGGGGCCTGCCGGCACCGGGAAGACCACCCTGGCCCACCTGCTGGCCGACGCCGTCGGTGCCGAGCTGATCCAGCTGTCGGCCGTCTCCTCCGGCGTCGCCGACGCCCGCAAGGTGATGGCGGGTGCGAAGGGCGGGTTGTTCCGTACGGTGCTGTTCGTCGACGAGGTCCACCGATGGTCGAAGGCACAGCAGGACGTGCTGCTCCCAGCCGTGGAGGAAGGCACGGTCACCCTGATCGGTGCCACCACCGAGAACCCGTACTTCTCCTTGAACAGCCCGTTGCTCTCCCGCTGCTTGCTGTTGCGGCTCCAGCCTCTGGGCGATGACGCCGTGCGCACGCTGCTGATCCGCGCGCTGGAGGATCCGGACCGAGGGCTCGGGCGGCTGGCGGTGAGCGCCACCGACGAGGCGCTCGCGCACCTGGTGACCGTTGCCGGCGGCGATGCCCGGATGGCGCTCACCGGGCTCGAGGCCGCCGCTCAGGCGGCGAAGGCCGCTGGGATGACGGAGATCACGATGGAGATCGTGGCCGACGCCGTCCAGCAGCGGGCGATCGTCTACGACCGTCAGGGCGACGCCCACTACGACGTGATCAGCGCGTACATCAAGTCGATCCGTGGCTCGGATCCCGACGGCGCCCTCTTCTGGCTCGCGCGCATGCTCGAGGCCGGCGAAGATGCCAGGTTCATCGCGCGGCGTTTGATCGTCCACGCCAGCGAAGACGTCGGGATGGCCGATTCGCAGGCGCTGGTCGTTGCGACCGCGGCCGCCCATGCCGTCGAACACGTGGGCCTGCCCGAGGCACGCCTGAACCTGGCCCACGCCACGATCTATCTGGCCACCGCTCCGAAGTCGAACAGCGTCGTGACGGCGATCTCCCGGGCCCTGGAGGACGCGCCATCGTCGGATCCGGTGCCGCTGCACCTGCGTGATGCGAACTACCCGGGGGCGCGTCAGCTCGGCCACGGCAAGGGGTACAAGTACCCGCACGACTACCCCGAGCATCGGGTGGAGCAGGCTTACCGACCTGCGGCGTTCAGCGGGAAGCGGTACTACGAGCCCTCGGGGATGGGTGATGACGTCGACCCCCAGACCCCGGGTTCCCGGCCGCCATCCCGGTCCGGGTAAGCTACGCGGACCCACCGCGACCTTACGGAGGAACCCGACATGACGCTCCTGGCGACCGGCAGCGATACGGCCCTGCTCATCATCTCCGGCTTCTGGGGCCTGTTGGTGCTGTTCCTGATCTTCGTGCTGCTCAACACCTTCCGGGTGCTGGAGAGCACCAAGATGACGATCGACGCCTTCCGCCAGGAGACCGTGCCCCTCCTGAGGGAGGTCCAGGGCTCGGTGGAGCGCGCGAACCGCGAGCTCGACCGCGTGGACACCATGTTGATCTCGGCCACCGAGATCGTGGGGCGCGTGGAGACCTTGTCGGGCCTGGCTCAGGAAGCCGCCGCCAGCCCGCTGGTGAAGGTGATCAGTTTCGGCGCGGGTCTGCGGAAGGGCTTCAAGAAGAGCAAGGGCGGACGGAAGGGATGAAGCGGGCGTTCTGGGTAGCCCTGGGGCTGGGCGCCGGCGCCACGGGAGCGATCCTCGCCGGGCGCTGGACGAAGAAACAGGCCCAACGGGTGGCGCCTCAGACCCTCGCTCGTGAGGCGAAGGGCGGCGTGATGGACCTCGGCAAGCTCTTCAGCGAGTCGATCCAAGAAGGCAAACGCGCGATGGCGGATCGTGAATCCGATCTGCGGAGCAGGTACGAACTCGCCGAGCGCCACAGCGACACCGACGCCCCGGCCGCCCCATAGGGGGCCGGTAGACTTCCGCTCGTGGAAGGCAACCAGATCCGCGAGCTGTTCCTGGCGTTCTTCGAGGAGCGCGCGCACAAGCGCGTCCCGTCCTCGTCGTTGATCCCACCCCCGGAGTCCGGCCTGCTGCTCGCGAACGCGGGCATGAACCAGTTCATCCCCTATTTCCTGGGGCAGGCGCCGCCGCCGTTCGCTCGTGCCGCAAGCTCGCAGAAATGCTTCCGCGCGAACGACATCGAGAACGTTGGGCACACCGACCGGCACCTCACCATGTTCGAGATGCTCGGGAACTTCTCGTTCGGCGACTATTTCAAGGCCGAGGCCGTGGCGTGGGCGCACGAACTCATCACTGAGGGCTACGGCATCGAGCACGACCGGCTGTGGGCCACCGTCTACCGTGACGATCAGGAGGCGGTCGACGCATGGGTGGACGGCGTGGGGCTATCGCCCGATCGGATCGTTCGGCGCGGGAAGCTGGACGCCGACGGGGAGCTGGCGAACTACTGGCACACGCACGCGGCCGGGCCGGGGGGGCCCTGTTCGGAGATCTTCGTGGACCGAGGTCCGAAGTACGGCCCGGAGGGCGGCCCCGACGTCGACGAGGACCGGTTCATGGAGATCTGGAACCTGGTGTTCATCCAGGAGCAGGTCGATGCAGCGTTCGAGGTCGTAGCGCCGCTGCCGATGAAGAACATCGATACCGGGTCCTCGCTTGAACGCGTGGCCGCCCTGCTGCAGGGCGTGGACAACGTCTTCGAGACGGACCTGCTGCGGCCCATGTTGGAGGTGGCGGAGTCTCGGTCCGGACACACGCATGGTCACGACGCACGCGACGACGTCTCGTTGAAGGTGATCGCCGAGCACGGCCGCGCCACGGCGTTCCTGATCGCGGACGGCGTGCAGCCATCGAACGAGGGCCGCGGGTACATCCTGCGCCGGATGCTCCGCCGGGTGGTGTCACACGCCCGTCGCCTGGGGATCGAGGGCTCGGTGATGGATCCTCTGATCGACAGCGTGGTCCTCACCTTCGGCGAGTCCTACCCCGAGCTGCGTGAGAACGAGGCGTTCATCCGCCAGGTAGCGGACTCGGAGGAGGAACGGTTCTCGGCCACGCTGCGCCAAGGGCTCACCCTGTTCGAGTCGGCGAAGGGCCGCGCCGAGCACGGACGCGTCACCGGCGAGGACGCCTTCAAGCTGTCCGACACGTTCGGGTTCCCGCTGCAACTGACGGAGGAGCTCGCCGCGGAGGCGGGGCTGAGCGTGGATGCGGACCGGTTCGCGGAGCTGCTGGAGGAGCAGCGCTGGCGGGCTCGCCGCGCCGCGAAGAAGGTCGCCATCGGGTTGGATGCGGGTGCGGTCCCACCGAGCGAGTTCGTGGGGTACGCGCAACCAGAGGCCGAGGCCACGATCTTGAGCGTGCTCGACGAGGACAACGTGGAACTGGCCGATGCCCAGGAGGGTCAGCAGGTCCGCGTCTTCCTCGATCGGACGCCGTTCTATGCCGAGGCCGGCGGCCAGGTCGGCGACCAAGGCGTCATCCGGGCGCCCGAAGGCGTGGTGCGGGTCTCCGACACGCAATGGGCCGGCCCGGCCGCGATCATGCACGTCGGGACGGTGGAGGCGGGCCAGGTCCGCACCGGGGACCAGGTGGAAGCTGAGATCGACCGGGCGCGGCGCGAGGCGACGGCGCGGTCGCACACCTCGACGCACGTCGTGCATTGGACGCTGAAGCACCTGCTGGGCGATCACGCTCGCCAGGCGGGGTCGCTGGTTGCACCGGGACGCCTGCGTTTCGACTTCCCCCATCCAGCAGCGGTGCCCATCGATGTGCTGGAGAGCGCCGAGCTCGAGGCGAACCAGCTCCTCGCCCGTGACGATCAGATCCGCGCCTTCGAGACATCGATGGATGAGGCGAAGGCGCTCGGAGCGACGATGCTGTTCGGCGAGAAGTACGGGGACGTCGTCCGGGTGGTGGAGGTGGGGGATTACTCGCGCGAGCTGTGCGGCGGCACCCACGTGGGTCGCACGGGCGAGGTGGCCGTGATCCGGATCCTGCACGAGGGGTCGATCGGGGCGGGCATGCGCCGCGTCGAGGCCCTGGTCGGCCCCGACGCCATCTCGGCGATCAACGCCGAGCGGCGTCTGTTGCGTGGCCTCGTCGAGGCGATCGGAGGGAAGGATCCCGAGTCCGCCGTCGACCATGCCCGCCGCATCGTCGAGGAGAACAAGCGACTGCGCGGCGAACTCGGGAAGCTCAAGGCGGGGGATCGCAACGCGCTGATAGGAGGACTGGTGGACGCCGCGGTCGTGGTCGACGGCGTGAGTCTCGTGGTGTCGGAGCTCGGTGGTGAGGACGCGGGCGGTCTCCGCGAATTGGCGCAGAAGATCCGGGACCGCATCGAGGGTCCAACCGCGGTGGTCTTGGGCAGCGGCGATGGTGGCCGTGCGCAACTGGTGGCGGCCGTGTCGGGTGCCGCGGTCGAACGTGGGATCACGGCTCCTCAACTGCTCGGAACCGCTGCGAGCGTGATCGGTGGAGGCGCCGGCGGCAAGGACATCCTGGCCAACGCCGGCGGGAAGGACGGCGCGGCGGTCCCCGTGGCACTCGGAGGGATCCCGGCGCGACTGGCCGAGCTGCTCCACGCCCACTAGTATGGGTCAGACTAGTAACCCGCCGGCCGCTGGCCGCGTGCTGGGATTGGATCTGGGGGACGCACGGATCGGCGTGGCCGTGTCCGATCCGGACCGCCGGTTGGCCGTTCCCCATGGAACGATCCGCGTCGGCCAGCCGCCCGGGGAGCTCCGCGCGGTCGCGGCCCTGGTAGAAGAGCTGGATATCGGCGTGGTCGTCGTCGGCCTCCCTCTCTCGTTGTCCGGCGAGGACGGCCCGGCGGCGGATCACGCGCGAGGGTTCACCGACGCCCTGAGGGCGGCCGTGCCGGTGCCGGTCTCGCTGCACGACGAACGGCTCTCGACGGTCGAGGCGGAGGCTCGGTTGCGCTCGGCGGGGATCAAGGGCCAGGACCGCCGGCGGGTCGTCGATCAGACGGCGGCCACGGTCATCCTGCAATCGTGGCTGGACATGCAGGGCTGAATGCCCGCGGCCAGGGGTGTCCCGGTATCCTCGGGGACCGATGCAGGACCCACCCACCGCGACACGCGCCGCCCGCCACGAAAAGGACCGCCCCCGGAAGACCTCGCTGTTCATCCTCCTGGTGGCCTTCCTGGTCCTGGTGGGAGGCGTGGCGGCAGCCTCTCGCTACTACCGCAGCTGCAAGGAGCCGCCCGCCGGGCCCGTCCAGGAGGTGACCTTCGAGGTGCCCTCGGGAGCCAGCGCCGAGCGGGTCGTGACGGACCTGGCGGACGCGGGGATCATCCGTTGCGGGGGCTTCGTCGGAAACCTGCTGATGCGTGGGACCGGGAGGGCCTCCCAGATCCGCGCCGGCACCTACCGTCTCACCTCCGCCATGACCCTGGACGAGGTGATGGTGACCTTGACCACGCCGCCGAAGAAGGTCCCCACGATCAACCTGTTGATCCCGCCCGGCTACCGCCTTACCCAGGTGACGAAGGCAGCGCAGGAGGCCCTGGGGATCCCGACGAAGATGTTCTTGGACGCGGCGGAAAGCGGCCGCTTTGCGCTCGAGCCTTACCTCCCGGTCGGCTCATCCACCGTGGAGGGCTTCCTCTGGCCCGAGACGACCCGCTATCCGAAGAAGGGGACCACGGCCGACGATGTCATCACGACCGGGCTCGACCAGTTCGAGGCCGCTGTGAAGGACCTGCCCTGGGACCGCGCGGCGTCGTTGGACGTCACCCCCTACCAGGTGGTGATCATCGCCTCGATGATCGAGAAGGAGGCGATGATCGATAAGGATCGGCCCCTGATCTCCGCGGTGATCTACAACCGCCTGCGTGAGGGCATGACGCTGGGCATCGACGCGACGGTGGGCTACATCGATCCCGATCCCAGTGACGGCTTGACGGACGCCGATCTCGCGATCGATAGCCCGTACAACACGCGCCTCAACCCCGGGCTCCCCCCGACGCCGATCGCGAGCCCCGGCCTGGCCTCGCTCGAGGCGGCCCTCGACCCCGCCAACGTCGGATACCTCTACTACGTCGCGTGCGGGGGCGGCGGCCACCGGTTCAGCGTCGACTACCACACCTTCCTGAAGAACAAGGCCGAGTGCCTTGGATGAGGGAAGCGGCCCGGCCCCGATCCAGGGGGCGACCCACGTGGTGGGGATCGTCGGCTGGCCGGTGACTCACTCCTTGTCGCCGGTGATCCACAACACGGTATTCCGCGCGATGGAACTGGACTGGGTGTACGTCCCGCTTCCCGTACTGCCCGATGCTCTGGTCCCTGCGTTGGAGGGTCTGCGCGCTCTCGGGTTCCGCGGAGCCAACATCACGATGCCGCACAAGACGCAGAGCGCGGAGCTCGCCGATCGCCTCTCCGAGGACGCGGAGCGACTGCGTGCGGTGAACACGTTCGTGGTTGACGGGGGCGAGCTCGTGGGGCACAACACGGATGCTCCCGGGTTCGACCGATTCCTCCGTCGGGATGCGGGGTTCGAACCGGAGGGCCGCCGGGTGCTGCTGTTCGGCGCGGGGGGGGCGGCGCGGGCGGCCGCCCTGGCGCTCGCCCGTGGTGGCGTGGACTCCCTGACGGTGGCGGTTCGCGACCCCCGTCGGACCTCGGAGCTGGCCGCGGCTGCCGAGGGCCTCGGGGCGACCCTCCGGGTGGTGCCGATGGAGGATGCACAGGAAGCGGATGTGGACCTGATCGTCAACGCCACACCAGTGGGGGCCGCAGGCGAACACCTCCCGATGCCGGCCCTTCGCGATGACATGGTGGTGGTCGACCTGCTCTACGATCCGGCCGTGACACCCCTGCAGACGACCGCTCGGGCTGCGGGGGTGACCGCGTTCGGGGGCCTCGGTCTCCTGCTCCACCAGGCGGCGCTCTCGTTCGAACTGTGGACGGGGACCCCGCCGCCGCTGGATCTGATGTCGGCGGCGGCCCTCGGGGCATTGGCGGAGCGCTCGTAGGACTTCACCGCCGACCTCAAGCGCGTTCGGCCGGACGTCGATGTTGTAACCCAGATGGACGACTTCTCCGCGCTCGCGCAGCGGATCTCGTTGAGCGTCCGCGAGGTGCGAGGCTGCCTCATCCTGTCCCGGGACGGGCTGGTCCTGGGCGCGTTCCCGGATGACGCCGAGACCCTCGCGAAGCCGGCGTGGCTGAAGTTCGTCGCCTTGGGTGAGGCCGACAAGAGCTTCGTGGAGTTCACCGACCAGGTTTGGGCCTACGTCAAACGGGGAACCTACGCGGCGTTCGCGATCGCGGAGGCCGGATGCCGCCCTGGGATCCTGGTCGACCAGCTCGATCAGATCCTCCTCTCGGCAGAGGAGGCCCGCACCCGCCGCGACACCCTGAAGGTGCCCGACGCGCCCGCGGCTCCGTCAGGGAAACCACGAACCTCCCTGCACCCACCGCCCGCCAAGGCCACGCCGGAGCCGATGGCGGACGTCTCCGCGCCGGCCGCGGCGGTCGTGGAGATCCATACGGAGGAGCAACCGGGTCCGTCGCGACGGGATCCGCCTCTCACGCCCGCGGAGGTGAGCGGGAACGAGGGTGTCGGCGATGGGGTCGCGAAGGAGCCTGCGACCTCTTCTCACGACCCCGCTCACGGACACGACGAGAGCGGCTCCGAGCCGCCGCCATCCACCCTTTCGAAGGAGCCGAAACGCCTGGTCTCCTCGCATGAAGGAAGGAAGGAAGAAGAGTCCGAGGTCGACCGCGTCCTGCTGGCCCAAGAATTCTCGGGGCTGCTTCAGGTCGACATGGGCGATGACGAAGCTAGTTCCTGACGACCTAGACCGAACGGACACCGAGGCCGAATGACCACGGTCAAGCGCAAGTCGAAACAGCTGGGCCAGATCCTGATCGAGCAGGGTTTCATCACCCCTGAGCAACTCGACACCGCGCTTGAAGAGCATCGGCGTACCCCGAAGTCGTTGGGTCGCACCTTGATCGACCTCGGCATGATCAAGGAGGGGGACCTGGTGCGGGCCCTCGCCGAGCAGGTGGGATTGGAGTTCGTCGACCTCTCGGAGTACCCGGTCGATCCCACCGCCACCACGCTGCTGCCCGAGGCGCTCGCCCGCCGCTACCGCGCGATCCCTATCGGCGAACGCGACGGGAAGCTCCTGGTCGCGATGTCAGACCCGGCCAACGTCTACGCGTTGGACGACATCCGCACCATCACCAGCCGCGACGTGCAGCCCCTGGTGGCCACGGCGGCCGACGTCGAGCGTGCGATCCAGAAGTACGCCGGGATGGACGGGCAGGTCGAAGCCCTCGCCACCGTGGCCGCAGAAGCGATGGACGACGGCGAAGAGCAGATCGAGGCCGCCCTCGAGGATGCGCCCATCGTGAAGCTCGTGAACGCCATCATGACCCAGGCGGTGGGGGACCGCGCATCGGACGTGCATATCGAGCCGGCCGAGAAGAACGTGAGGATCCGGTTCCGCGTGGACGGCGTGTTGCACGAGCCGATGCCCGCAGCGCCCAAGAGCATCCAAGGGGGCCTCATCTCGAGGCTGAAGGTGATGGCCGACCTGAACATCGCGGAGAAGCGGATCCCCCAGGACGGACGCATCGGGATGAAGGTGGGCGGCAAGCAGCTGGACCTGCGTGTCGCCACGCTTCCCACGGTGTTCGGCGAGAAGGTCGTCATCCGTGTGTTGGACAAGTCCAACGCGCTGCTCGCCCTGGAGGACCTGGGCTTCTTGGAGGAGTCGTACAAGTCCTTCGCCCGGTCCTTCCGCAAGCCCTACGGCGCCATCCTGGTCACGGGTCCGACGGGCTCGGGGAAGTCGACCACGATGTACTCCACGCTCAACATCCTCAACGAGGAAGACAAGAACATCATCACCGTGGAGGACCCGGTGGAGTACCGGTTGAACGGCGTGAACCAGATGCAGGTGAACCCGAAGGCCGGGCTGACGTTCGCCAGCGCGCTTCGATCCATCCTGCGCGCCGACCCCGACATCGTGCTGATCGGAGAGATCCGCGACAAGGAGACCGCCACGATCGCGATCGAGGCGGCGCTCACGGGGCACTTGGTCCTTTCCTCGCTCCACACGAACGACGCCGCGAGCGCGATCACCCGCCTCTCGGAGATGGAGGTCGAGACCTTCCTCGTAGCCTCGGCGATCGATTGCGTCGTGGCTCAGCGGCTGGCGCGCGTGCTCTGCGACCGATGCAAGGAGGCCTACAAACCCGAGCAATCCGAGCTGGAGCAGGCTGGCTACCCGGAATGGCTCTGGGCCGAGATCGAAGAGCTCTTCCGCCACACGGGATGTGCGGCGTGCTCGAACACAGGATACCGGGGGCGGATGGGCCTGTACGAGGTCATGCCGATGTCGGAAGAGATCGAACGGCTCACGGTGGAGCGTGCATCTGCCGAAGCCATCAGAACCGTCGCGCTGCAGCAAGGCATGATCTCGCTCCGCGACGACGGGTTGGAGAAGTGTCCGGATGGGGATCACCTCGATCGAGGAAGTAGCGAGGGTGGTGAAGTGACGATGAGCATGACGACCGAAGAAGAGAGCGACGTCCAGGTGCCGGTTCCGGAACTCCTCGGAGCGCTGTTGGACCTGGAGGGCTCGGACCTGCACCTGACCGCGGGATCGACTCCCGTGGCTCGTGTGCACGGCGATCTGGAGCGCATGGAGCAGTTCCCGGTCATGTCGCCCAGGGCCTTGCAGGGCATGATCTACGCGATCCTTCCGCAGAAGCTGCGGGAGCGCTTCGAGCAGGAGCTCGAGCTGGACATGTCGTACTCGTTGCCCGGTCGTGCGCGGTTCCGTGTCAACGTCTACCAACAGCGGGATTCGGTGGGCGCCGCCTTCCGCGTGATCCCCTTCGAGATCCGTAGCGTGGACGAGCTTGGGTTGCCGCCTGTGGTGGCGGATCTGGCGCGGTTCCCTCGCGGATTCGTCGTGGTGACCGGGCCGACAGGCTCGGGGAAGTCGACCACGCTCGCCTCCTTGGTGGACGTCGTGAACCAGGAGCGCCGGGGACACATCATGACGGTCGAGGATCCCATCGAGTTCCTGCACAAGCACAAGAGCTGCATCGTGAACCAGCGCGAGGTGGGAGCGGACACGCACGGGTTCGCCCAGGCGCTGAAGCACGTGCTGCGGCAGGACCCCGATGTGATCCTGGTGGGTGAGATGCGTGACCTGGAGACGATCTCCACGGCCATCACGGCCGCGGAGACCGGCCACCTGGTCTTCGCGACGCTGCACACCCAGGACGCTCCCCAGACGATCGACCGCATCATCGACGTGTTCCCGCCCCACCAGCAACAGCAGGTGCGGGTCCAGCTGTCCACCACGCTGCAGGGCGTCGTCACCCAGCAGCTGATCCCCACCGCGGACGGCCAGGGCCGTGCGGTTGCGTGTGAGGTGATGGTGGCCACCCCAGCCATCCGCAACCTGGTCCGCGAGGGCAAGGTGCACCAGATCTACTCATCCATGCAGGCGGGCGGGCGCTTCGGCATGCAGACGATGGACATGTCGCTGGCGCAGCACGTGAAGTCGCATCGCATCACGCAGCAGATGGCGTTCGAGCGGTGCCACGACCCTGAGGAGCTCCAGCGCCTGATCGGGGGATCGATCCCCGGCGTCGGGCTCAGCGACGGTTACGACACGTCGATGATGGGCAGCTCCATGGGCGGGATGTAGGAGGAACCCATGGCCCAGACGTTCCAGTACAAGGTCCGCGACCATTCGGGGAACCTGATCACCGGCACCTTGGTGGCCGACAGCGAGATGCTCGTCCTCCAGCGCCTGCGTGAGCAGGGCTACACCCCGCTCGAGGTGGGGAAGGAGAAGAAGGGTCTCAACCTCGAGATCAACATCAAGGCGAAGAAGGTCAAGCTCAAGGACCTGTCCGTGTTCTCCCGGCAGTTCGCCACGATGATCAACTCGGGTCTGCCGATCCTGCGCGCGCTCACGATCCTGTCGGATCAGACCTCGAACCCCACGCTCGCCACGACACTGACCCTGTGCCGCGGCGACGTCGAACAGGGTGCGTCGCTCTCCGGAGCGATGCAGAAGCACCCGAAGGTCTTCAACGACCTCTACGTCTCGATGGTGAGGTCGGGTGAGACCGGCGGTTCGCTGGACGACACCCTGCTCCGCCTGGCCGCCATGTTGGAGCGGGAGGTCCACCTGCGCGGCAAGATCAAGTCGGCGATGACCTACCCGGTCGCCGTCGTCGGGTCTCGTCACGCTGATCATGTCCGCGATGCTGCTGTTCGTCGTGCCGCAGTTCAAGACGATCTACGCGCAGCTGGGCGGCACCCTGCCTCTACCTACGCGCGCTCTGCTGATGGTTTCCGACATCTTCAAGAAGTACTGCTGGATCCTGATCGTGCTGGCATTCGTGGCGCGGTTCTTCTTCCGGCGCTTCAAGAAGACGGACAACGGACGTGCGCGTGGTCGACGCGTTCAAGCTCCGGGTCCCGGTGTTCGGCACCCTGTTCCACAAGACGGCGCTGTCACGGTTCTCGACGACCCTCTCGATGCTGCTGCGCGCCGGGGTGCCGATCCTGCAGGCGCTGGACATCGTGATGGAGACGGTGAACAACCGGGTGATCGGCAAGGCCGTCGAGGACGTGCAAGCCAGCGTCCGCGAAGGTGAGTCGATCGCTCGACCGCTCGGCAAGCACTCGGTGTTCCCGCCGATGGTCGTCCAGATGATCGCGGTGGGTGAGGAGACCGGTCAGGTCGACACGATGCTCGAGAAGGTCGCGCAGTTCTACGACCAGGAGGTCGAGGCCTCGGTCGACGCGCTGACCTCGTTGATCGAGCCGTTGTTGATCGCGTTCATCGGTGCTGCGTCGGCGCTGCCGTGATCGCGCTCTACATGCCGATGTTCAACATCATCAACCTGGTCAAGTGACCCTACGCCGCAGGCGAGACGCGCTCGAACGACCCGGCTCGGTATGGCCTGGGTCGTTCGGTCGTCTCCGGGCGTCTCTACCCGGATCGGGTAGGTCCCGGAGGACAGGGATTCCGTCTTGGTCCCTTCAGGAACACCGGACTGCAACCGACAACATCAGAGAACGCGCGCCAACGGGGTGCGCAGGAACACATGGAAAGGAGGCGAAGGCAGATGCTCAAGCGCTTCATGAAGCGTGCAGATGAGGAGCAAGGATTCACCCTCATCGAGCTGATGGTGGTCGTTCTGATCATCGGCATCCTGATCGCCATCGCACTGCCAACGTTCCTCGGTGCCCGTACCCGGGCGCAGAACCGTGCGGCGCAGTCCGATCTTCGCAACGCCCTGGTGGCCGCGAAGACGATGTACACGGACAACAGCTCGTACGTGGGCGCTGACTCGAGCGCCACCGGTCTCGTGACCGTTGAGCCGTCGCTGTGCTACGTGGCTGCCGGTACCACCTCGGTCTCGACCGGTGCCGACATGCGTGTCGGGCACCGCGGCCCGCCAGCATCAGCGTGAGCGCGCCGGCAGCGGCGACGGGCACGTGGGCTGCGGCTCGGATGTCGGCATCCGGTACCTGCTACTGGATCTCGGACTCTCCGTCCACGGGCACGAAGTACGGCTCGGGCACGTGCACCGGCACCGCCGCTTGGCGCTGCCGCGAACGCCTTCCCGTAAGCCAGCACCACAGCATCACGTTCGAAGGGGCGGCCTACGGGCCGCCCCTTCGGCATCCCGGCGAGCGGTCGGAGTTCCTCGATCAAGGACGTCGCCGCCACCGGTGGGACGGGGGCCGCAAACACGCCCCGCACCTGGTACTTCTCCACCTCCACCGCCGCGAGTTGCACGGGCACCTGGGCGCTCGCAAACACCACAGGAACGAAGTTCCCTTGAGCGGCGGAACCCGGATCTCTACTCACCCCGGTATCTGGGCCATTCGCCCTAAAGTCCGTCCCCCGATGTGCCGACGCGTAGCTGTAGGGACATGACCATGCGCGCACATCCAACTCCCCGACGGCGCCGGCTCCTCCTGGAGATCCCCCGGCGTGCGAGCGGCGACGACGGTTTCACGATGGTGGAGCTCGTGATCGGCATCTTCATCTTCGGCATCGTGATCACCGGCGTGCTGGTGTCGATGAGCGAGCTCTCTGAACCTCACGAGGCAGAACCGCAACCGCTCGATCGCCGCGAACCTGGCGTCGCAGGAGATGGACACGGTCCGCAGCACGAATTTCACGGACCTGCCGCTGGGACGAGGTCACTCACCACGCAGACGATCGACGGCGGTGCGCTACACGATCAAACGAGAGACGGCGTGGGTCAGCGCGGGCGCGACCATCGGGCGCCTGCCAGACCGTATCGGGCACCGACCCGGCCTACCTGTCCGTCGACGTGAGCGTGACATGGACGAACATGGCTGGGGTCAAGGCCCCGACCTCGAACACCGTCGTGACACCGCCGGTCGGGACCTACGACGACCAACACCGGGAACATCGCGGTGTCGGTCAAGAACGCCGCAGGGCTGCCGTCAGAGAACGTCGCGGTCTCGCTCACCCAGACGGGCGAGACGCAGAGCACCACGTCCGATGGCTGCGCCTTCTTCGCGTTCGAGAACGTCGGGCACCTACACCGTGAGCCTCGGTCGGGCGCGGGTTACGTCAGCGACCAGGGCGTCGCCACGCCGACCCAGAGCGCGACCGTGCAGGTGGGCGGCACGACCTCGATCCAGTTCCAGTACGACCGGGCGGCGACCCTGACCCTGACCCTGCGACGCCTCCGAGCGGCGCGCCGCTGCCCGACGAGCCCCGGTGTCCCGGTCTCGCTGGGCAACACCCACATCCTGCCGACCGGCGTGAAGGTCGTCGCCGGAACCGGCACGACCCGCACGATCGGTTCGCTGTTCCCCTACACCGACGGCTGGGAGACCTGGGCCGGCTCGTGCTCGGACGCCGACCCCGAGGGCGTGAAGCCGACCGGCGGCCCGTACTACGTCGGTGCAAGCCGGACGGCGCCGATCTCGGTGACGCCGGGTGGGACCAGCTCGGGCGTCGTCACGATGCCGGCCCTGACCGTCCAGACCCGAACGACCCTGGGCGCCGCGCGGCACGAACGTCGCCGTCACCGCCACCCACGTCGTGCCCGCCGGCGTCACGGTCGATCCCAAGTGCCCGGCGGGCGAGGTCTACTCGCTCGGGACGACGGACGCGGCCGGGAACCGGCACGGTCGGCCATGCCGTACGGCAAGTGGACGATCTCGGCCGCCGGAACCAGCACCACGTTCCAGGACGCTGCACGCTGAACCCGGTGACTGCGCCCCGCACCGACGGTGACGATCTCATGGTGAGCCGGCCATGCTCGATCTGGCTGCGCCGCGCGTATGAAGCCGTTCGAGCGCGAAGACGGCGTGACGCTCGTCGAGCTGATCACCGTGGTGTCGCTGCTGGGCGTGATCCTGGGCTTCGTGACCGGGAGCCTGGTCTCGATCCAGAACGCCTCGGTGGGGGAGAGCTACCGCCTCCAGAACCTGGAGGAAGCCCGGATCCTGATGGACGCCGACGACCAAGGATCTCCGGACGGCGGCGCGGCTGTCGTCGACCACCTCGCCGTTCGACGTGACCGGGCGTGCCGGCTCCGGGGTTCGGGAACACCGCCCCGTACGCCGGCAACACCGAGGTGTGGTTCTACGCGAACCTCACCCTGCACCGCCGGCAACCCCACCCCGTGCCCCGACGTCGTGCACCTGTACGTCGACACGGCCGCGAACCCGCCGGTGCTGAAGGAGCAGATCGCTGGCCGCGGACGCAGGCGGAACGCCGCCGACCTGCACCTATACCGGGACCTACACGACGCGGCTGGTCGGCAAGTACATCGCGAACCCGACGACCTCGCCCGGTGTTCACCTACTACTACGACGACGCAACGGGAACGCCCACGGCGATCCCGAGTACCTCGCACCCCGCTGATCGCCGCGAACCGCCTGCTGGTGAACGCCGTCGGGGTCAGGCTGTCGATCCGCCAGAGCACGAACTACACGGTGCCGTACACGACCCTGGTCAACCGGGTCCGGCTCCCCAACGTCGACTACAACCCGATCCCACAGCACGTGAGCCGACGAGGTGAGCCGAGACGATGAACTGGCCGACGTCCGCAGACGATGGTGACGGCGAAGAGGGCGTCGTCATGGTGACCGTGCTGCTGGTGACCATGATCCTGCTGCTGCATCGTGGCCGGGCTCGATCTCCTACGCCGTGGGCTCGCAGCCGCTGTCCCGGCGGGACCAGGACTGGAACGCGGCGCTGTCGGCCGCCGAGGCCGGCCTGGACGACTACCTGTTCCGTCTGAACGAGAACGAGCAGTACTACCTGTACTCCTCGACGAACCTGCCCCCCGACGGCAACACGGCGTTCACGACCTGGACCAACGTGCCGAGCTCCGGGGGCAACGCCCAGTTCCGGTACACGACCGAACACGTCGTTCCTGGCCACCCAGGGAGCGATCATCGTGACGTCGACCGGACGTTCGAAGAACGCGACGCGCACGATCCAGGCGACGCTCCGCCGGCGCGCGTTCATCGACTACCTGTACTTCACCGACTACGAGACGACCGACCCGGCCGCGTACCCGACGGCCGAGCAACAGCAACGATCGTGCGCGTGGGCCCAGGCCAACTGTGCCGAGTACTACTACGCCGGCCGCGACACCTCGTGCACCGACATCAACTTCGCCTCCGTGGACACGATCAACGGTCCGCTGCACTCGAACGACGCGATCTTGATCTGCGGCAGCCCAACGTTCACGGGCAACGTCACGACCAGCTACCAACCGACGAGCGGCAACCGGTGGCGGGGCAACGGGAGCTGCACCAACAGCCCGTCGTTCAAGCCTGGCGACCCGAAGTACTCAGATCCCTTGACGATGCCGCCGAACAACGTGTCGATCAAGGCGGATGCCGACAAGAGCCTGGGCGGCGAAGGCTGCCTGTTCACCGGTCCGACGTCGATCACGCTGAACTCCAACGGAACGATGACCGTCGTGAGCCCGTTCACGAAGGCCAGCGCCACCACCCGAACAATTGCCTCGGCGGCACCCTGGCCTCGCCGGCCACGCAGTCCCTGCCGACCAACGGCGTGATCTACGTCCAGAACGTGCCGTCGGCCAGCACCGACCCCAACTATTCGTCGTCATGCATCACCTCGACGGAGCTGGCGAGTGGCTCCTCGGCCGGTACGGCGACCGTCCAGCATCCTCTTGGATACCCGCAGAAGTCCGACATCACGCACGTATCTCCTGCACGACGGGCGACGTGTTCCTGAAGGGCACGCTCAAGGGCGACTCACGATCGCGGCCGACAACAACATCGACCTGATCGGCAACGTCACGTACCAGGGCGGAACCGGCGGCAGCGACCTGCTGGGCCTGGTCGCGAACAACTACGTCGAGATCTACCACCCGGTGGACAAGGTGACCTCGGGGACGCCAACGTGGTGCGACGGGGCCATCGTGACCCGTGGCGGGAACGACTACTGCAACATGAAGCTGCCCGGTTCCACCACCGCCCTCCGCAACCCGTCGTCGCAGGCGGCGATCCTGTCGGTGGCGCACTCGTTCCGCGTGCAGAACTACGCCTACGGCGAGGACAACCTGGGCTCGATCACGATCAACGGAGCGATCGCGCAGAAGTACCGCGGGATCGTCGGGACGATCAACAGCTCGGGCTACGGGAAGAACTACAACTACGACCAGCGGTTGAAGTACCAGTCGCCGCCCAAGTTCCTCAACCCGGTGGCCGCGGCGTGGCAGATCGTCACCTGGATCGAGCAGAGCGCCGCGTACGCCTGGAACGCGCCGTAGATCCGGCTAGGATCGCCGACCGATGGAAACCGCGTTCGCTCGTCGTCGTCGCCGGCGTCGTTCGGTCTGGCGGTCGGAAGCTTCATGACGGTCGTGATCGACCGGGTGCCCAGAGCACGAGTCGATCGTCGCGCCGCGCTCTCGATGCCCGGGGTGCGGGAAGCCGATCGCGCAACCGAGACAACATCCCCGTGGTCTCGTACCTGCTGTTGCGCGGCCGGTGCCGGAACTGCGGGGAGCGCATCTCGGCTCGTTACCCGATCATGGAGGCCTTCACCGCCCTGGTCTTCGCGGCCACGGCCCTGGCGCACGCCTCGATCTACGTCGTGGTCATGTTGTGCGCTCTGGACGGGGTCCTGATGCCGTCGATCTCATCATCGACATCCGAGTTTCACAAGATCCCGAACCGCATCACCTACCCGGCGTTGTCGTGTTCGCCGTGGCCGTGGTCGCCGGATGGGCGGTCGGTGGCCCCTCTGGATCCGGCCCGCGCGGGGGCAGGTCTCCTCCTGTACGGGGGGGCCTTCCTCCTGATCGCGATTGATCTCACGGGGGATGGGGATGGGCGACGCCAAGCTGGGGTTCGTGATCGGCCTGGTGCTGGGTTCGCTCGGCCTGCGGTTCGTGGGCGTGGCCGCCGGCGTGGCCATCCTGTTCGGTGGCGTGGGCGGGATCGTCGCCCTCCTGTTGGGCCGGAAACGCACCAGCCACATCCCGTTCGGGCCTTACATCGCGGCCGGTACGCTCGTCTCGGTGATCTGGGGCGGTTGGCTCGCCTCGCGCTACCTCGACGCGGTCACCTGACCCCGCGGGGTCCGTCGGGGCCCTCCGCTTGCGTCGCACCGGGTTCAAGCGCCCCTGGGTGGCCGTCGAAGTTTCGCGGTGAGGATGTTTGACAACCCCTATCGCCTGATGAATCGTGAGTTGCCCCAAGCGACAGAAGTTGCCTATAGGGACAGATGTGACTGAAGTGACTGATGTTCCTTGTGTGACGAACGACCCCCGGGGTGGGCGCGACGTGCCTGCTCGGACGCGGGGCGAGCGGGCCGAACCGGTCCGCGCGGCCACGCGTGCGCCGGGGTAGAGACGGAGAGCGGGAGTGGCCAGGGGCCGGATCGGCCTTGACATCGGCTCGACGGCTGTGCGCGCCGTCGAGATCGTCGGCGGAGACAAGCCTGCGGTCATCCACGCTGCCCAGGTTCCCTTGCCCGCGGGCGCCGTCGAGAGCGGCGAGGTCCGCGATCCCGAGGTCGTGGCCGGCGTCCTGCGGGAGCTCTGGCAGCGCGGGGACTTCAAGGCCCGGAAGGTGTACATGGGCGTGGGCAACCAGCGCGTGGTGGTACGCGAGATCGCGCTGCCCTACATGCCTCAGAAGGAACTGCGCGCGTCCTTAGGCTTCCAGGTCCAGGAGTTCATCCCGATGTCGGTCGATGAGGCCGTGATTGACTTCGACCCGATCGAGGAGTTCGACCACGACGACCGCACGATGCTGCGGATGCTCCTGGTCGCGGCCCAGCGGAAGATGGTGGACCTGTTCGTCAGCGCCGCGACGCAGGCCAAGCTCGAACCCCTGGGCCTCGACCTCGTGCCGTTCGCCATCGTCCGCTCCGTGGGGACCACCGGGGTGGGGATGGATCTGGAGGAGGACGGCGAGGAAGCCGTCGTCGATATCGGCGCCCACATCACGAGCATCGTGGTGCACGCAGGTGGCACCACCCGGTTCGTGCGGATCCTGCCGTCGGGCGGTCGCGATCGTCACGGTCGCCATCGCGCGGGCGCTCGGGGTCGAGCCGGACATCGCGGAGCACCTGAAGCGTGGTGAGGACGTCGATATCGAGGCCGACACGGCGGACGACGCGGGAGCGGAGGAAGAACGTCGGGCGCCGGACGCGCAGGAGGCGCGCCGTGTGGCGATGGAGCGGGCCTCGGGCTTCATCGATGAGGTGCGTTCCTCGCTGGAGTTCTACACGGCGCAGGCCGAGGGGCAGAACATCGCGCGGGTCATCATCACTGGAGGCGGCTCGAAGCTCGAAGGTCTGATGGACCTGGCGCGCCAACGGATCCCGATCGAGGTCGTGCGTGGCGAGGTCTTCCAGCGTGCCGAGTCGCGATTGACCCTCTCGCCGGAGGCGCTGGCGGAAGCCGAGACGGTGCTGAGCGCCGCGGTCGGCCTGGCGATCCCGGGGCACAAGTCATGAGCCAGGTCAACCTCCTCCCGCCGGACGTCCTCAAGGCGCAGCGGTTCCGCCAGCTGACGGGCCTCGTGGCCGCCGTGGGCGCACTCGTGCTCCTGGTGATCGTGGGTCTGTACTTCATGCAGGTCCAGAACCTCAGCAGCGTGAACGGGGATATCGAGGACAAGGAGACGACGAACGCAGGGCTGCAAGCGCAGGTGGCATCGCTGCAGAAGTACGCCGATCTCCAGACCGAGGCGCAGGAGCAGACCGCGCTGCTCAGCGTGGCCTACGCCGGCGAGGTGTCCTTCGCGAGCCAGCTGATGGATCTGTCTCGCGTGATCCCGAGCGACGTGTACTTCACGGACCTCGCCGTCCAGCTCACGGCCACCTCCCAGGACACGACGGCGACGGCGACGACGGCCGAGACGCCCACCGGGGTCATCGGAGCCATCTCGGGTAACGGCAACGCGGCCTCGTTCGACACGATCGCGACGTTCCTGGATCGGATGGAGACCGTGAAGGGTTGGGCCAACCCGTGGGTGCAGACACTCGGTCGCTCACCCGAGACGGGGCTGGTCGCCTACACGATCGGCACGGACCTCACAGCCGAAGCGGAAACCCCACGCGGTAAGGTGGCGAGCGCCGGTGCTTAGGCAGCGCGGACCGATCGTGGTGGGCGCGGCGATGCTCGCGTTGGCGGTCCTGCTCTTCATGTTCCTCCTGGTTCCGGAGCGCAACAAGGTGGCCGATGCTGAGGACCAGCTGACAGCCGCGGAAGCTCGGGAGAGCACCCTGGAGTCGCAACTGATCGCGCTGAACCAGGCGAAGGAAGAGGCCCCGGCCAACAAGCAGACGATCCAGGACGTCGAGAACAGGATCCCGCCCACGGCCGATGAGGCTGGCATCATCCGGCAGATCACAGGAGCCGCGTCGCAGGCCGCCGTCTCCGTCGTGACGATGACACCGGGAACGCCGCTCCTGAACGAAGACACGGGTCTGTCCGAGATCGTCGTGGTGGTGTCGACCAAGGGGACCTACTTCTCGCAGGTGGAGTTCCTCTACAACCTCGAGACCCTGCCGCGAGCCGCGAAGGTGACCAGCACCACGATCGCGGCATCGGGCGAGGAGTCCGTCACGACGATCCCGGACCTGGAGATGCAGACCACGGTGACGCTGTACACCACAGACACGAGTGCCGGTCCGAACTCCGTGCCCGGACCCACGACCGGCACCGGAACGACCACCACCGCGCCGGGAACCCCCGCTACCTAGGAGACCCATGCCGCTCTCACAACGCGACCGACGCACGCTGATCATCGGAGGGGTGATCATGGCTGTGATGCTGGTGGCGTTCTTCGTCTTCAACAGCACCCAGAGCGATGAGGTGGCGGGCCCGTCCTTCGCGCCTCTGGCGCCTGGCAGTAGCTCGGGGGCACCCACGACGAGCGGCCCAACGACGGTCCCGTCGGGCTCGGGCAGCCAGACGGCGCCGCCCACCAGCCCCACGGGGGTGCCGGTGTTCGCGGGCGCCCGCGATCCCTTCTCGATCCCGCCGGGACTGGCGCCGACGACCACCACGTCGACCTCGGACGGAACGACCATCCCGCCCACGGACGGAACGACCACCCCTCCCACGGACGGAACGACCACCCCTCCCACGGACGGAACGACCACCCCTCCCACGGTCCCGGGCGGGGGGTCCAGCACCGTGATCGACGGCCACACCGTCGTGCTGCTGGATGTCTTCACCACCCCCGGTGGCACGCAGATGGCACAGGTCGAGGTCGACGGGCACGTCTACAACCCCGCTGTGGGGGATTCCTTCGATGCCGGACGATTCGAACTTCGATCCGTCTCGGGTGATTGCGCCTCGTTCCTGTACGGCGATCAGCAGTTCGCGCTCTGCGCGACATCGCCGAAGTAGGCGGGAGCGCGAAGGGCCCGGCGGGCCGCCCACGGGGGGAGCGGTCGCCGGTTCGCGAGGGCGGCTCCTTATGGGGCCGCCCTCGCTCCGTCCGGGCCCGGCGGGGGCCCGCGGAGCCGTTCCCTATGATGTGCGGGTGCTGCGCATGCTCACGGCCGGCGAATCCCACGGGAAGGCCCTGGTGGCCGTCCTGGAGGGTTTGCCGGCGGGTGTCCCGATCGCACCCGAGGCCATCGCCGAGGAACTCGCTCGGCGCCGTCACGGCCACGGTCGCGGCGGACGCCAGTCGTTCGAGCGTGACCGTTTCGAGATCCTGACGGGGGTCCGCCACGGTGCGTCGCTGGGATCGCCGATCGCGATCACGATCCCCAATCAGGAGTGGGACGCCAAGTACCGGGAGCTGATGGGGGTGGGGGGGAGCGTCGACCCCTCCAAGAAGCTCACCCGTCCTCGTCCCGGACACGCCGATCTGGTGGGCGCCCAGAAGTACGCGTTCGACGACGTCCGCAACGTGTTGGAGCGGGCGAGCGCCAGAGAGACGGCGGCCCGAGTGAGCGTGGGGGCGCTCTGCAAGGCGTTGCTCGCCGAGCTGGGCGTCATCGTGATCTCTCACGTGGTGCAGATCGGTTCGGTGAAGCTCCCCGCGCGGGCTCGCACGCCGGTGCGGGAAGATCAGGCGGCGATCGACGCCTCTGCGGTGCGATGCCTGGATGTCGAGGTAGGGGGGCGGATGGTGGCCGAGATCGACCGTCTGCGCAAGGCCCGGGATACGGTCGGCGGCGTCTTCGAGGTGATCGTCTTCGGGACGCCACCCGGGCTCGGGTCCTACGTCCACTACGACCGCAAGCTCGACGCGCGATGCGCGATGGCGCTGATGAGTATCCAGTCGGTCAAGGGCGTCGAGGTCGGGGATGGGTTCGCGACGGCTGCCCGTCCGGGATCAAAGGCGCACGACGAGATCGTGCTCCGGGGGGACCGGGTCGCGCGGGCGACGGCGCGGGCCGGAGGGATCGAGGGGGGCATGAGTACGGGCGAGCCCATCCGCCTGCGCGCGGCGATGAAGCCCTTCTCCACCGTCCCGCAGCCGCTGCGGACCGTGGATCTGGCGACGCGCACCGAGGCGGTGGCGATCAAGCAACGGACGGACACCTGTGCGGTGCCGGCAGGCGGCGTTGTGGGGGAGGCGGTGGTGGCTTTCGAACTGGCGAACGCGGTCCTGGAGAAGTTCGGCGGGGATTCCCTGGGCGAGACCGCCCGGAACCTGGAGGCGTACATGGAGACCGTGGGGTGATCGTCTACCTGGTGGGGATGCCGGGTGCGGGGAAGTCGGTGGTGGGTCGCGAGCTGGCCGGCCGCTTGGGCGTGCCCTTCATCGACCTAGACGCCGAGATCGAACGGCGCGAGGGGCGGTCCGTGGGAGCGATCTTCGCATCGGACGGGGAGGCGGACTTCCGGGCGCTGGAGGCCGCCGCTTTGGTGGAGGCCTCCACGCAGGACCCGTCGGTCGTCGCCTGTGGGGGTGGGGTGGTCCTTGAGCCCGCGAACCGCATCACGTTGCGGAACACGGGGGTCGCTGTCTACCTCGACGTGCCGATCGAACAACTGCGGGCACGCGTGGCTCCTGGAGCCGATCGGCCCCTGATCCGGGAGGAGGGCGACCTGGATCGCCTCCTGACGTCGCGTGAGCCGCTCTACCGGGAGTTCGCGGCTCATGTGGTCGACGCCAGCGGGTCGCCCGCGGAGGTCGCTGAGGGCATCGTCGAGGAGCTTCGTTGGTCCGCGTGACCGTGCCGATCCCCGGCCGGTCCTACGACGTGGTGGTGGGGGACGGGGTCATGGATGTCGCCGGCGACCATCTGCCCCCCTTCCCGGAGGCGAAGGCGGCGTTCGTCGTTGCGGACCGGACGGTGGCGGCTCGGTTCTCCGAGCGCCTGGGGACCGGGCTGCGGCGCGCCGGACTGGAGATCGTTCCCTTGAGCGTCCCCGCCGGCGAGGCGGCCAAGACGCTCCAGGTCTACGGGGCCCTGCTTCATCAGATGGCGACGCAGGAGGCGCATCGCGACGACGTCGTGGTGGCCCTGGGCGGGGGTGCCACCGGCGACATCGCCGGGTTCGTCGCGGCCACGTACATGCGCGGGGTCGCGTTGGTGCAGGTGCCCACCACGCTCACCGGACAGGTGGACGCGGCGATCGGCGGCAAGGCCGCCGTGAACCTGCCGGAGGGCAAGAACCTGGTGGGGGTGTTCGCGCAGCCACGGGTCGTGTTGGCCGATGTGGGAGCGCTGCGGTCGCTCGACGATCGCGCCTACCGGTCGGGACTCGCCGAGGTGGCGAAGTACGGGCTGACCCTCGACCTCGATCTCCTGACCCGGCTCGAGGCCAATCCCGCCCCGATCCTGGAGCGCGAGCCCAAAATGATGGAGGCCGTCGTGGGCCGGTGCGTCGAGGCGAAAGCGACCGCCGTGGCTCAGGATGAGCGGGACAAGGGCGCCCGGCTGATCCTGAACTACGGTCACACGCTCGGCCATGCGCTGGAGCGCCTGGACGCATACGCGGGTTTCACCCACGGTGAGGCGATCGCGGTCGGGATGCTGTTCGCGGCGCGGCTCGCCGAGTCAACGGGCATCGCCGAGCCCGGTTTGGTGGGCCGCACCGCGCGCCTGCTCAACTCCCTGGGATTGGAGACCCACGGACAGCTGCCCCCGGCGGATGACATCCTGTCGGCGCTGAGGATGGACAAGAAGTACCACGGCGCGGTCCGGTTCGTCTTGCTGAAGGACGTCGGAAGGCCGATCGTGGTGGATGACCTTCCGGAGGCCCAGGTGCGCGCGGTGTTGGAGACGATGGGAGCGGCGGCATGAAGGTCCTGTACCTGTTCGGCCCGAACCTGGGAGCCCTCGGCCGCCGCGACCCGGACGTCTACGGATCCGCGACCCTCGTGCAGATCATGAGCGAGGTGGAGGCGACCGCCTTATCGAAAGGACACGAGGTCGAGTGGCGTCAGTCCGACCACGAAGGGGATCTGGTGGGCTGGCTGCTCGATGCCGGCTCCGACGGCGCGGCGGCCGTCGTGCTCAACCCGGGGGCCTTGGCGCACTACTCCTACGCCCTGCGCGACGCGGTGGAAGCGTGCGGGCTTCCCGTGGTCGAGGTGCACATGTCGAACATCCATGCCCGCGAGGAGTTCCGCCATCGATCCGTGGTGGCGGGCGCCTGCCGGGCCTCGATCGTAGGCCTCGGGGCCGGTGGCTATCATCTGGCCTTGGAGGCGATGCAGTGGATCACCAGCTGAGACGCACCGATACGTCTGCCCGGCTCGCCGATCTGCGGGTCGACGCCCTGCTGGTGACGCGCCTACCCAACGTGCGATACCTCACGGGGTTCACGGGGTCGAACGGGCAGGCGTTGATCGCGTCGGGCCCCAGCGTGTTCTTCACGGACGGTCGCTACGCGGAGCAGTCGCGCCACGAGGTCCCCGACATGGATCGAGTCACCTACGTGGAGTCATTCGAGGCTGCCTTGAGCGAACGGCTCGAGGTCCTGGGCGTTCGCCGGCTCGGCTTCGACGCGAACGCGGTGACGGTGCGCCAGCGGGATCGTTTCGGTGAGCGCATCCCCGGGGTCGAGTGGGTCGCGACGGAGGATGTGGTGGAACGCCAGCGATGGGTGAAAGACCCGGAGGAGCTGGACATGCTGCGGCGCGCTCAGCAGGCGACCGACGAGGCCTTCGACGACGTGCTCGAGATCCTCGCCGTCGGCCGCTCCGAGCGACACATCGCCTTGGAGTTGGAGCGTCTGCTCCGCCGGGACGGCGCCGACGGCCTGGCGTTCGAACCGATCGTCGCCTTCGGGGAGAACGCCGCGGAGCCCCACCACGAACCGGGCCACCGCCGGTTGGAGGAGGGGGACGTCATCAAGCTGGATTTCGGCGCGCTGTGGAGCGGATACCACGCGGACATGACGCGGACGGTCGCGTTCGGCGCTCCCGCGGCCGAGCTCCGGAAGGTCCACGACATCGTTCGGCAAGCGCAGGAGGCGGGCGTCGACGCGGTCCGCGCTGGAGTGCCATGCATCGAGGTCGATCGTGCGGCCCGCGGGGTGATCGAGGACGCGGGGTACGGGGACGCGTTCTCCCACGGGCTGGGTCACGGGGTGGGATTGGAGATCCATGAGGGTCCCCGCCTGGGCCGGGTGGACGACGGCCAGGTGCTACCCGCCGGTGCCGTGGTGACCGTGGAGCCCGGGATCTACCTCCCCGGGTTGGGTGGCGTCCGGATCGAGGACATGGTGGAAGTGACCGACGACGGTTGCCGCGTGATCGGCACCGCCACCCGCGAACTGATCGAGCTGTAGCCGACCGCAAGGAGCTGACGAACGCGTGAGCGTTTCCACCAACGACCTCAAGAACGGCATGACCCTGGAGCTGGACGGCACCCTGTTCCAGGTCATCGAGTTCCAGCACGTCAAGCCCGGCAAGGGGGGCGCGTTCGTCCGGACGAAGCTGCGTAACGTCCTCAGTGGTGCCGTCATCGAGCGTACGTTCAACGCGGGCGTGAAGGTGAGCCAGGCGATCGTGGAGCGCAACACCTACCAGTACCTGTATCCCGACGGGGACGACTACGTCTTCATGGACCTGCAGACCTACGACCAGATCCATGTTCCGAGCACGGTGATGGACGAGGCGTCAAGCTATCTCACGGAAGGCGGCGAGGCGCAGATCGCTCTTCATGAAGGGGTCCCGATCGCGGTCGATCTGCCGGCCTCGATGGTCCTCACGATCACCCAGACCGACCCAGGCGTGAAGGGCGACACGCGGACCGGCGCCTTGAAGCCCGCCACCTTGGAGACCGGGGTGGTCGTGCAGGTGCCGCTGTTCGTCGAAGCGGGGGAGCGGATCAAGGTGGACACCCGGTCGGGGGACTACATCGAGCGCGTGAAGGCGTGACCGTGACCAGCCGGCGCGATGCACGGCGCACCGCGATCGACATCCTCTACCAGGCCGACCTCACGGATCGGCCTGCGGAAGAGGTCGTGCGTGGGTGGGCTGAGGCCGGTCACGACATCGTGCCCTTCACGCTCGAGTTGGTGGAAGGGGTCACCGAGAGGGAGCCGGACGTGGACCTGCTGTTGGAGGAGCACGCCGAGGGGTGGACCGTGGCGAGGATGGCCGCGCTGGACCGCACGATCCTGCGACTGGCGGTGTTCGAGCTCACCTATCGGACGACGTGCCGGATTCCGTGGCGATCAGCGAGGCGGTGGAGGCGGCCGCGGAGCTGTCTTCGGACGAGTCTCGCGGGTTCGTGAACGGGATCCTGGGGAGGATCGCGCGAGACCGGGGTGCGGCTGCGCTCTAGGCGTCGGGCGTGGTTTCAGAGGGCTTGGCGGGAGCCTCGGGCTCGGGGTCGGCCTCGAGCGTGGTGCCTTCCTTCAGACCCTTCTTGAACTCACCCTGAGCACGACCGACCGAACGGGCCATCTCGGGGATCTTCTTGGCTCCGAACACGACGCCGAACACGACGATGGCGACGACGACGACGATCCCGTAGTCCATGGGGCACGACCACCTTTTCTTCCGTTCGGGGATACCCAGACAGTCTACGACCGGGTATCGGCGTATGCCAGGCTCCGCTGGAGGTCGTGGGAGGGTCTCCTTCCACGGCGGTGCTATTCTTTCCATGAAGCACTTCCCCTTTAAGTCCGGTCCCGTGAGGCCGGGAAGGGAGCGGAACATGGCTCACAACTGCAGCGCCTCCTCGCACGCCCGAGGAGGCGTTCGTTCATGACGGGCAAGCTCCTAGACGCCGAGGACGTTCGCCGGGCGCTCACCCGGATCGCCCACGAGATCATCGAGCGCGACAAGGGAGCCGAGGACCTGGCCCTGGTGGGCATCGCGAACCGCGGGGACGACCTGGCCCGCCGACTGGCGGCCGAGATCGAACGCATCGAGGGAACCGCGGTACCTGTCGGCGTGCTCGACATCACGTTCTATCGTGATGACATCGGCATGAAGGCCGAGGCGCCCGAGGTCCACGAGACACGGATCGGATTCGACATCACCCGCCGGACGGTGGTCTTGGTGGACGACGTGTTGTTCACAGGTCGCACGATCCGCGCGGCGATGGATGCGCTCATGGATCTCGGTCGACCGCGCAGGATCCAGCTGGCGGTGCTGGTCGACCGGGGGCATCGTGAACTACCCATCAGGGCGGACTTCGTCGGCAAGAACGTGCCCACCCAGCGCGCCGACGATGTGCGGGTCCTGGTGGCGGAACTCGACGGTGAGGACGCCGTCGTCGTGGAGGAAGCGCGATGAACAAGCACCTGTTGTCGATGCACGACCTCACCGCTGAGGACGTCGTACGGGTCCTGGATACCGCCGAGTCCTTCCGCGAGGTGGGGACGCGTGTGATCAAGAAGGTGCCGGCGCTCCGCGGCCGTACCGTCGTGAACTTCTTCATGGAGAACTCCACCCGCACCAGGATCTCCTTCGAACTGGCGGCGAAGCGGCTGTCGGCCGACGTCATCAACTTCAGTTCGGGCGGATCGTCGGTGTCCAAGGGCGAGAGTCTGAAAGACACCGCCCTCACGCTGCAGGCGATGGGGGCCGACGCGATCGTGATCCGGCATTCCTCGAGCGGCTCGCCCCTGCAGCTCACGCGCTGGGTGGATGGGCATGTGCTCAATGCCGGAGATGGGACCCACGAGCATCCGACCCAGGCACTCCTGGACCTCTACACGATGCGCGAGAAGCTGGGCCGGCTCGACGGCCTCCGCGTGGCCATCGTCGGCGACGTCCTGCATTCACGGGTAGCCCGGTCGTTGAGCTTCGGCCTCGTGAAGATGGGGGCGGAGGTCACCCTGATCGGCCCACCCACGCTGATCCCCCCCGACGCTCCGCAGTGGGGGGTCACCGTCAGCTACGACATCGATTCGGTGATCCCGAAGCTGGACGTGTGCTACATGCTGCGCGTCCAGAACGAGCGCCAGCGGCTGGAGTACTTCCCCAGCGTTCGGGAGTACAACCGCCTGTTCGGTCTCACCAGCGTGCGTGCCGGGATGCTGCCCCCCGACGCCGTGATCATGCACCCCGGCCCCATGAACCGGGGGGTGGAGATCGACTCCGACGTGGCCGACCTACCCCAAGCCCTGATCGAGGAGCAGGTGACGAACGGGATCGCGATCCGGATGTCCCTGCTGTACCTGTTGCTCGGAGGCGGGGGAGAGGCGGTCCTGGATGGCTGAGCGGATCCTGTTCGCCGGAGGACGCGTGATCGACCCGGCCACCGGGCATGACGGGGTCGCCGACGTCCTGGTCGAGGAGGGTGTCGTCGTCACGGTGGGTTCGGGCCTCGACACGGTCGCGGAGACGATCGATTGCGATGGCATGGTGCTGGCGCCGGGGCTGGTGGACCTTCACACGCATCTGCGCGAGCCCGGGTTCGAACACAAGGAGACCGTGGAATCCGGGTGCCGGGCGGCCGCCCTCGGAGGGTTCACCGCCATCACGGCGATGGCGAACACCGAGCCCGTGATCGACCATGCCGGGATCGTCGCGGAGATCTTGGAGAAGGCGGCCGCCGCCGGGCTGGCTGAGGTCTTCCCCGTGGGGGCCATCACGAAGGGTCAGGAGGGCACGTCTCTGGCGGAACTCGGGGAGATGGTGGAGGCCGGGGTGCGCATCTTCAGCGACGACGGCACCTACGTCCCCACGGCGCGCATGCTCCGCAACGCCCTGACCTACGCCAAGGCGTTCCCCTTCGAGATCGTGATCGCGGAGCATTGTGAGGACCCCTCGTTGGTCGAGGGCGGCCAGATGCACGAGGGTGTTAACTCGGCCTCGCTGGGTCTGGCCGGTCGCCCGGCCGAGGCGGAGGAGGTCGCCGTCGCCAGGGACCTGGCGATCGCCCGGATGACGGGCGGCCGGATCCACATCTGCCATCTGTCGGCGGCCCGGTCGGTGGAGCTGATCCGACGCGCGAAGGATGAAGGTGTGCGTGTCACCGCCGAGGTCACGCCTCACCACCTCACCTTCACGGACGACGACTTGCGCACCTACGACACCGATCGCAAGGTGCATCCGCCGATCCGCTCGGCCGAGGATCGTGACGCATTGCGGCGCGGCGTCGCCGACGGGACGATCGATGCGATCGCCACCGATCACGCTCCCCATGCGGTGGAGGAGAAGGAGGCGGAGTTCGATCAGGCGCCGCCCGGGACGATCGGCCTGGAGACCGCCCTCGCCGCGGCGATCACGAGCTTGGTGACCCCCGGGATCGCCCCCCTCCCTCGCGTGCTCGAGGCTTTGTCGACTGCCCCGGCCCGGATCCTGGGTGCCACCAGCCACGGAGGACCGATCGAGGTGGGCCGGCCCGCCAACCTGGTCGTGTTCGACCCGAGCCAGACGTGGACCGTCGAGGCGCCCTTCGCCTCGAAGTCCCGGAACTCCGCCTTCCTCGGGATGGAGCTGACGGGGCGGGTGCTTTTCACGATGCTGAACGGCGACCTCACCGTCGCCGACGGTAAGGCGACCCGGTGAGGGGACCAGCGGCACTCCTGGTCCTCGAAGACGGCTCTGCGTTCCGGGGAACGGGGTTCGGCGCGCCCGGAGAGGCCTTCGGCGAAGCGGTCTTCAACACAGGGATGGCCGGGTACCAGGAGGTCCTGACCGATCCCTCCTACGCCGGCCAGATCGTGTCGATGACCTATCCGCACCAGGGCAATTACGGCCTCAATCGGGTCGATCGCGAATCCGGAAATATCCAGGTGGCCGGATTCGCCGTGCGGGAGGCCTCACGACGGACCTCGTCGTGGCGGGCAGAAGCGAGCCTGCAGGAGGCGCTCACGGAGGCCGGCGTGACGGGGATCGAAGGGATCGACACGCGGCGCCTGACGCGGTGGCTGCGGGACCGGGGGGCGATGCGCGCCGCCATCTCCACGGTCGACACCGATGAGGCCTCGCTGGTCGCCCGAGTGCAGCAGACGGCCGGCATGGCGGGGGCAGATCTCGCCCGCACGGTCTCGTCGTCGGAGCCGTACGAGGCGGAGGCTCTAGTCGGTGCCGCGAGCTCGGATCGGGGGTCCGTCTTTCGGGTTGCTGCGTTCGACCTCGGGATGAAGCGGAACATCCTGCGGTCGCTGGCGGCCGCGGGTATCGAGACCACCGTCTTCCCGGCGCAGACGCCCGCCATCGAGGTGGCTCGCGGTGGCTACGACGGCGTGTTCCTGTCGAACGGCCCCGGCGACCCGTCTGCCACGACCTACGGCATCGCGGCCGCGCGCGACCTGCTCGGCAAGGTCCCGGTGTTCGGGATCTGCCTGGGGCATCAGCTGTTGGGTCTGGCGCTGGGGGGCCGGACCTACAAGATGCCGTTCGGGCACCGAGGCGTGAACCAGCCCGTGAAGGATCTCCGGTCGGGGACGGTCGAGATCACCAGCCACAATCACGGGTTCGCGGTGGATCCGCTGGGCTGGGAACGTAAGGGGGAGAGGATCGCGGCCACGGACTTCGGCCGGGTGGAGCTGACCCACTGGAACCTGAACGATGGGACCCTCGAGGGGTTCCGGTGTCTGGATGTGCCGGCGTTCGGGGTGCAGTACCACCCCGAAGCGGCTCCCGGGCCGCATGACTCCGGATACCTGTTCGAGGAGTTCCGGGAGCTGCTGGGGGGTGCCGGTGCCACGGCGTGACGATATCGGCAGCATCCTGGTGATCGGGTCGGGGCCGATCGTGATCGGCCAGGCCTGCGAGTTCGACTATTCGGGCACCCAGGCATGCAAGGTCCTGCGGGCCGAGGGTTATCGGGTGTCCCTGGTCAATTCGAACCCCGCCACGATCATGACCGATCCGCAGTTCGCCGATCGCACCTACATCGAACCGCTGGAACCCCCTTCGGTCCTTCGGATCCTGGAGCGGGAGCGCCCCGACGCGCTGCTCCCGACGATCGGCGGCCAGACCGCCCTCAACGTGGCGGTGGCGCTCGCCGAGTCGGGAGACCTGGAGCGGCTGGGGATCCAGTTGATCGGGGCCGGCCTGGACGCGATCCACCGCGCCGAGGATCGAAGCGGGTTCAAAGACACCATGCTGAAGGCCGGATTGGACGTGCCCCGGGCCGGGGTCGCGCACACGGTGGAGGAGGCGGTGGCGCTCGGTCAGGAGATCGGGTTCCCTCTGATCGTCCGTCCGTCCTTCACGCTGGGCGGGGGTGGGAGCGGATTCGCCGCCGACCGTGACGAGCTGACGGTGCTCGCGGCCCGGAGCTTGGAGGTCTCTCCCGTCACGGAGGTCCTGATCGAGGAGTCCATCGCCGGGTGGAAGGAGTTCGAGCTGGAGGTGATGCGCGACGCCGCCGACAACGCGGTGATCGTCTGCTCGATCGAGAACGTCGACCCGATGGGGGTGCACACCGGGGATTCGATCACGGTGGCCCCCCAACAGACCTTGACTGACCGCGAGTATCAACAGATGCGCGACGCCGCGCTCCGCTGCATCCGTGCGATAGGGGTCGAGACGGGCGGTTCGAACGTGCAGTTCGCTGTGGAGCCCGCAACGGGCCGTCAGGTGCTGATCGAGATGAACCCGCGGGTCTCTCGGTCGAGCGCGCTCGCGTCGAAGGCCACCGGATTCCCCATCGCGAAGATCGCGGCATTGCTGGCGGTGGGGTACCACCTCGACGAGATCCTCAACGACATCACGGGCGAAACCCCGGCCTCGTTCGAGCCCACCTTGGACTACGTGGTCGTCAAGATCCCGCGGTTCGCGTTCGAGAAGTTCGCGGAAGCGGATCCGCGGCTGTCGTCGACGATGAAGTCCGTGGGCGAGGTGATGGCGATCGGCAGGACGTTCAAGGAAGCCTTGGGCAAGGCCTGGCGCGGCATGGAGCGGGCGGGGTTCGACCTCGGGGGCGAGCCGAGCCGCGATCCGACGCCAGGAGATCTGGCGGCGCTCGCCGACGGGACCGAGGACCGGCTCCACCGCATCGAGACCGCCCTGGCCCTCGGTCACTCGGTCGATGAGATCGCCGGGATCTCCCGCATCGATCCGTGGTTCGTGGATCAGATCGCGGAGGTGGTGGAGCGGGCAGCCGAGGTGCGCGGTCGTCCACTGCACACCCTCTCAGCGCTCGATCTGTGGGAGACCAAACGGATCGGGATGTCGGACGCTCGCATCGCTCGCCTCACGGGCGCGACCGAGCCGGCGGTGCGCCGCCATCGCGAGGCGCTGGGGGTCGCGCCCGTGTTCAAGACCGTCGACACGTGCGGTGGCGAGTTCCCTGCTCGCACGCCGTATCACTACTCCACCTATGAGGAGGAGACCGAGGTCACCGAGGCGCAGCGGCCCCGCGTGGTGATCCTTGGAGCCGGACCCAACCGGATCGGACAGGGGATCGAGTTCGATTACGTCTGCGTCCACGCCGCGTTCGCGCTCGAAGAGGCGGGGTTCGAGTCGGTGATGGTGAACTCCAACCCCGAGACCGTCTCGACGGACTACGACACGTCGAGCCGGCTGTACTTCGAGCCGCTGTCGCCCGAAGATGTGCTCGCGGTCTGTCAGGCCGAACGGCCGGTGGGCGTGATCGCTCAATTCGGAGGGCAGACGCCTCTGAAGCTCGCCCGGACCTTGCAGGAAGAGGGCTTCACGATCCTGGGGACGTCGCCCGATGCGATCGATCTGGCCGAG